>SVFK01000007.1 GCA_015056915.1 Lachnospiraceae bacterium | reverse complement strand
CATATATGTCGAAAAGTATTTTTCTTCAAATGAAACACATGATATATTACTCTGTTCAATAATATCTTTTTGAAATCTCATTTCATACGCTATTATTTCCATTTTATTATCACCTACAACTTCAAATTCTTGCATGCTTTCAATCTCTCCACAAGACTGAAATTTGTACTACGGTTTTTCAACTACTGCAAATATTCCTGCTCGTCTAAAGCTACCCATGCCATTAGGCATAACGAAGTTATCGTAATAATCGCAAATCTCAAGAAAATCTTTGTTTGTGCTAATTGCGTTGATTTTCTCGTGAACACCATCGGCGGTATTCTGCCGATAAAGGTGCATCAAATATAGGTGTGTCAAACTGCCGATGCTACGACATTCCAGTACATTCATTCCGTTTTTCTCCAAAACATCCCGCAGTTCGCCAACATCATAGGCTTTCAACTCGGCAATAGAAGTCAGTTCTTCGGCATCGTCATAGTTATCTTTGTTAAAATAACCAGTTTCCATCATATCCTTTATGGACGGATGGATTCGATTCAGCTTGGTAAGACCGTAGTTCAACCATGTGGCAGTCATACAGCTTTTACTGGAAACAGAAAGCATTACCTTTTTGCCAACTCGACAAATTTCAGAAATCACATTGCCTGCCTTGCATCCAGAGAAAGAGATTGCGCCATCAAAGCACAAGACCAGATCAAATTCATTGTCCTCAAATATATCAAGACAGGCTGCATCCCGTCTAACAAAGGAAATATTGGAGAGGTCGGCGGCTTTGTCTTTCGCAACTTTTATCATTTCATCGGACAAATCCAAATGAACAACATTAAAGCCCATTCGCGCCAACGGGATAGAAAACGCACCTGTCGCTGCGCCTACATCCAATATTTTGCGAACGCCCGATAAATGGCATTGAATCGCTTTGAACCTCAAGCGGCGGTTTATCATCTCGTCGTCATAGTCGACTTCTTCTACTTGGGAAATTTCATCCCAAAATTTCTCATAATCGGTCAAGGCCATTTTTGCTCACTCCTTTTTGATTTGTTGTTCGATAAATTCAAATTTGCGTTTTACTTTGTTTTAGCAATTTCATACCCAAACAAAATACAAATGCACCTAATGCAATAAAAAATCCCCACACTATATTCCAGTAAGAACTATTTACATCAAACATAAACAATAATAAATTATTCCACACTTTCAACTCAATTGCTATTGCAAATAAGTCGAACAATACATAGCTTCCGCCGAAAATGTATATCCAGCGCCACCAATAATTATTCTTTATATTCTTACAAAATGTTACTATTCCACAAACACAAAGAAATGCCAAAATTCCCATTAGCACAAAATAGAATATACCTTTGCTCTCCAATATTCCAATCCAAAAATCAGCATAGGATGTTCTGTCAATCAATCCCCATATTCTATGTAAGTGAAATAGTCCGAAGAACATAAAGAACCATGGTTCCCACGCATATATTTTCTTCACTTTTCTAACCTCCAAATTGGAATTCTAACTGTTATACATATTGGAATTTGACATTTATTTCTTTTTGTATTCAAATAAGCGATACAGTTTTTTTGAGAAACTACCTGCATAAAGCTTTGCGAAAACGAACCTTTCAAATCCATTTAACTCATCTATGTATTTTTGAGGTATCATTGTGTGTTCTTTTACGAAAGCAAACGCTCCGCTTTGATAAGTCTGCGGATTATCTATGCCATAAACCTCGGTTACGCCTACATCATTGATAGGGTTTCTTCGCTTTGACATTTTTGCCGCAAAAGAAGTATAGCAATCCACCAAAAGCATAAGGTTTTCAAAATGTTTACACAGACTATCTGCCAAATTTCGCATTTCATCAACAGTCAAGTACATACTTACGCCTTCCATAACAACAATGGCATATTGAGTTTCCTTGATACTTGAGAGCCACTTGCTTTCTCTTGCGTCGCCTGCAATCATTTTGTAGTTATCTGATTCGGCATAGTATCGTTTTCTTTCTTCAATAACTTCTGAAAAATCCATGTCATACCACTTATGATTTTCATTTCCGACTCTTATGACGCGGCTATCCATTCCGCAACCGATATGAATAACCACCGTATTCGGGGCATCTGCCATTTGTTGCTTTAACCATTTGTCAAATACGGCAGAGCGAACTCCCATATAGTATGCAAGCCATTTAGATTTAGATTTTCCTTTAAGTGAAAAACCTTCCGTTTCCCATATTTCTTCGGCTTTTTTATCTTCAAGAAACAATCCCTTTTTACTCACATAGGACTTACCATATAAAGGGATGTATAATGTTTTGTTTACGCTATTCATATATTCACCTACAAATTCAAATTAATTCGTGTATTTTCTCAACTTTCCAGTATTTACAGGCTTTCCAGCCCATCAACATCTATGTAATTTTCACTTTTCCCTTACGAGAAACAGATAATGGAAATTCTACTTTCTCCTTTCGGCAAATTTTTTACATTCTATTTCCATTCTTTTAAAATCCAAGCATTGCTCTTTTGCTGCGATTTTCTCACCTAATACATATTTTGAGTATAGGACATTTAAGGAACGCAGTATTTGTGTTCATTACAAATAATAATAACTCCAAGAAAAGGTCGCTCGTCCTTACCAATCTGGGGAGATACTGACAAAACTCTGTCATCTATATTATGTAAATTTCTGATGTATTTCATATCAATACGATATACGTCTAATGGTGCTTAAATCATTCATTTCTCCTTTAAAATATTTCAAGGACTATGTTTCCATAGTCCTTGAATGTAGTGTCACCGTAGCGACCCTAACGCTTTTTGAACGTCCACTTATCGGCAGGACTCTCCTTTAATATTATTGTACCAAATGCATTTCTTTTGTCAACGAATTTCTAAAAATTCATAACCTTTTTATATATTCTGCCACAAAAGATTATTTTTAGCCTCGCAAAGCGAAACTCCACTACAATTCATTATATTGATACTTTTTTAATTTCTTACCTGTAATGATACAAATTAAACTTCCGCTTACACCCAGTATAAACATCATGAGTGCAGCACCTGAACCCTTATCTGAACCAAAAAGTAATTTAAGAACAGATAAATAATCATATGTTTCCATAAACGGTTCACATACATTATCCACCATAAAACCGCCCAAAAACAGTCCTATTGGGATAGTAAAAAACTGAAGTGTATTACGACACGCATAAACACGCCCTTGTAATTCCACCGGAATGGTACTCCTAAGAATCACATCCAAATTAGCACTCATAATAGGTACAAGAATCCATCCAATAATCTGTCCAACACACCAAACAAACGGTTCTCTGGAAAATGCCAATAAAAAGTTTTCGGTCCCTAACGAAAACAGCATTGTCACATAAACAACTTTAACCCTATCCTTTGGCTTCGGTAAAACAGAAACAATCAGACTACCAATAATCATAGCCACACCGGAACAAGAAGTAACAATTCCCAGAACAGCCTGATTACCTTTGGGATTCGGAAGTACATAACCCGGTAACGTTGCATCAAAAGCGGAAGCCACCAAATTAACACCTGCCATAAATAATATCAGCGTCATAATCATTGGATTGTCTTTCAAATATCCAATTCCTTCTTTCGCAAGAACAAATACACCTTCTTTTCTTTCACTCTTGCTTTCTGGAATTTTGATAAAAAACTGCAATGCTATAAATGCAACTATAAAGCTTCCGATATCTACTACTATCACACCATTAAGTCCTACAAAAGAGTACAATGCTGTAGCAATCAGAGGATTTAATATGGATCTCAACGATCTTGACAAAGAACGAAGACCACTTGTCTTCTGATAATACTTTTCAGGAATAATAAGTGTCATAGCAACTTCTGATGCTGGTTGCTGTACTGTATTCATTAACCCTGAAATCGCATTTAAAGCATACAAATGCCATATCATCAAACAATTTGTACTAAATAACACAAATACTACTATGGTACAAATCACTGCAAACACATCACAAACAAGCATTGTCTTCTTTTTATCAAATCTGTCTGTCAATGCTCCAGCAAATATACTCATTAATACATATGGTGCATAAGAGCATATAGTAAGTACTGCTGTGCATAAAGAAGAACCTGTCTTCTCATACAACCATAAAGTAAGTGCAAATGCTGTGATACTGCTACCAAGTTGAGATACACTCTGGGTACTCCAGAGAATCAAAAAATCCTTCAACTCATATAATTCATTTTTCTTTATATTGTTCATTTCTTTGCTCCTTTTCGTATTAACTATTTCTTAAAACAGAAGCAAAGCCTGAGGATATCAGCCTAGTGCTGTTCCTCCATGCAGTCTCCCCAGACTCTGCATGGAGCTACTACAATACAAAGTATCATTTTCTTCTTTTCCTTTCAGTTCATAAACCTTAATTTTTTTCTATTTTATCACATCATCTCTAGATATTCCATCAAAACAAAATCATTTTCAGCCGCGCAGAGCAAAATACACCAATCGCGCAAATCTTTGATTTGTGCGATGAGTATTTCACGATTGCATCGAACCTAAGTCACGCCGGCGTGACTATGTAACGATACTGCATTAATTACTGTTTTCTGTAAATCAGGCAACTCATGTTTCCCTATTGGCAACTTGCATCAAGTGCTATTGTAGTCATCATTTTTCTCTTGTAATCTATGTCTCACGGAGGCAAAAAAATGAATAATATTATCGAATTAAAAGACATTTATCACAGTTACAATGAAAAGAAAGTTCTGAAAGGAATATCTCTTACAGTAAAAAAAGGAGAGATCATTGGATTACTCGGTCCAAGTGGAGCAGGTAAAACCACTTTAGTAAACATTCTAACAGGACAGCTATCACAAACTGCAGGAATAGGGCGTGTATTGGGCGACGACACAAAACATATCTCAGATAAAACCAAGACACAAATAGGTATTATGATGGACAGCTTTGGTTTGTATCAAAGGCTTACCGTTTATGACAATATGCAGCTTTTTGCCGGAATCTATAAAGTAGACAAAAAGAAGATAGAAGAAACACTAAAGAAAGTCGGTCTCTATAATGCAAGAAACAATACTGTATCCAATCTTTCCAAAGGTATGAGGAATCGTTTGAATATGGCAAGGGCTATTTTACGAGAGTCCTCGCTTCTCTTCTTGGATGAGCCAACTTCAGGACTTGATCCTGCGACTACGGATTTTATCCATGAAATGTTACTGGAAATGAAAAATGAGGGAATTACAATTTTCCTTACCACCCACAACATGTACGAAGCCTCTAAGCTCTGCGACAACATTGCTCTTTTAAATCAAGGCGAAATCATTGAATACGGAAATCCGGAGGATATATGCAGAAGGCACAATAAACAAGATCAATTTACTATTGTGTTGCAGAATGATGAGACAATTGTCCTACCTAATGCACCCGAATCCGGCGAGAAAATCGGAAATCTGATAAAAAACAAAAATGTAAAATCTATTCATTCCTCTGAACCAACTTTGGAAGATGTATTCTTAAAGCTGACCGGAAGAAAATTAGATAAATAAGGAGGTTGATATCATGCGAAATATTTTAGCAATCATGAAGAAACAATGGAAGGATACTCTAAAAAATAAGCCTGTTCTGATACAATTTATCATCTTTCCCATTATGTCAGTTATTATGGCTAATTTTGTCGCGATACCAGACTTATCTCCAACTTATTTTATAAAAATGTTTGCTGGCATGTTCGTTGGTATGTCACCACTGGTTGCTACCAGCTCTATTCTATCCGAGGAAAAAGATCAGGGAACGCTTCGCGTACTGTTTATGAGTAATGTAAAATCTGGGGAATACCTTTTTGCAATTGGCAGTTATGTCTTTTTACTTAGTATGGCAGGAGCAGGAATGATGTGTCTGGCAGGAGGATATACCGGTTTTGATGCACTAAAATTCTTAATTATTTTAGCTTTAGGTATTCTTACCTCCATCCTAATAGGAGCTGCCATTGGTGCTTTCAGCAAAAACCAAATGGTAGCCACTTCTATCATGACACCTCTTATGATGGTGTTCGCTTTTATTCCTATGATAGGCGGCTTTAATAAACAAGTACAGAAGGTAAGTAAGGTTCTGTATTCTGGTCAAATTGATTATCTGATCGGGAACATTGAGGGTAATGAAAGTATGATATCTTCTTTGTTAATTATTCTGATTAATGCTATAATAGCATTGGTACTATTTGCACTAGCATATAGAAATTTACGAAAGGTATAATGCCAATGAAGATAAACATCAATGTGGACGAACAACTCTCGGATATTGAAGTAAATATTAACTGTGGCGAATTAACAGAAGATGTGGAACGTATTATTGCAGCAATCCGAATGATTTCAAAACAACTGGTAGTCAAAAACACGCAATTAGGCGAGGATGTTATTCTTGATGCCAAAGATATCGCATACGCCGAAGCCATAGACCGAAAATGTTTCGTTTATACGGAAAATAATGTATTCGAAACATCCTACAAGTTATATGAACTGGAAGCCTTCTTCTCCGGCATGAAATTCTGCAGAATAAGCAAATCCTGTCTGGTAAACCTCAAATTCATTTCTTCTATTAAAACAGAAATGAACCACAGGCTCCGTTTAACACTAAAAAACAAAGAAGCCATCATTGTTTCCAGACAGTATGCAGAAGATATTAAAGAACAGTTAGGGGTGAAAAAGAATGGAAAATAAAAGAACTCTTTTAGATTTTATGAGCTTTGTAATGAGAACCTTCGGTATCTGCATTTGTTTTTTATTAGTGCTCACTATGATGGCAAATGCTGAAATGATTGAGATAACCAGTATGTTTATCTTCGGTAATAACGCAATTTCCATTACAATTTTGTTGCAGTTTTTACTGCTCTCTTTCATTACATCAATTTTAGTATTTCTATTTACATCAGCCTATATGATACGATTTTTATCATTAACAACCAGACTGATACTAATGCCCGTATCCATTATTCTGTGTTTAGGAATCACTATTTATTTCTTTGATTGGTTTCCTGCCGGAGCTCCCCTTCCATGGATTCTATTCATGGTAAGCTTTCTGATATGCTTTGGAATCAGTGTTGCTATTACACTTCACAAGAACAAAAAAGCGGACGATGATCTTAACAAGGCGTTAGAGAAAATGAAATAAACTTCTCTACACAAACACTACGGCACCAACGGAAAACACTGGCCAGCCGGTGGTCCAGGACCTTTTGGTCAGTCCTAATATTAATGCACTTCGTGCAACAGATTCATATCGTATAAATATTTTACTCTCTTTTCTGAAAAGTGTGTCTATATGTATTATCAGAGAATTTAGTGAATATTTATTCATTTCATAACCGAATACGCACTTGGAGCGATTTGCCGGGTTACTAAATCATACCGCACCCAGCTATTCTCCTAGATACAAATTCAACCATTTTTTCAAAGCATAAAAAAAGGCTATCCAATCTTTTGGACTGGGTAGCCTTTTCAATTTACTATTGCATAATTCCACATGCAAATTATGGTTCGGCAATTTCAACATTCTAAAGCACTTTCACATACTTGCATAATTTTATCTGCTGCACCTTTTGCCCCAGAGCAACGCTTAAACCCATCCGCAAGTTTAATCGCCTTCTGCCTATAGGTATCGTTTGCAAATATTTTATTTATTGCACCCAAAATAGAAGACGCATCTGACTTATCGAGCTTTATTCCTGCACCAAGTTGATAAACACGTTCTGCAACACCGTCTTCTTCTGCTGTCTGTGGTAGCATAATAAGTGGAACACCAAAATATAAACTTTCACTGACACTATTCATTCCACAGTGGGACACAAAGACATCTGCCTGTTGAAGGACGGCAATTTGGTCAACGTGTGTGAATACCGATATGTTTTCTGGCAACACTCCAAATTCCTCAATGGATACTAAATTACCAACAGACATAATCACTTGGTAATCTCTATCTGCCAAAGCGGACAGGCATCGCTTGTACAAAGCCATCATGTCGTTATTGACAGTTCCCATTGATATATAAATCAGTTTGTCCCTCTTTTTTTCAACTTTAATAGTCGCAGGTCGAACCAAGGGTCCGACAAAAGCATATTTGTCAGAGAAAGTCTCTGAACAAGGCTGAAACTCAGTAGATGTATAGACAATAGTGTGGGTGTTATCATCATTACCGATAATATCAAGAATATTTTTGACAGGATAACCTTTGCTTTGTAACCTTTTAATTTGCTTAGTGGTTTTGGGTATTGAAAAAATCATTTTAACCAAATCTCCGATGCCTTGTTTCATAACCTTCGCTGAGTACTGATTAAAAGCAAAAGTTGTTGTTGAAGAAACAAAGGGAATACCAAGCTTCCGTGCAACCGCTTTTCCCCATAGTGCCATAGAATCTGCAACAATACAATCAGGTTTAAGCTCCGACATCTCTTGGCAAACCTTGTCATCAAGTGCCAACGTTGTATCTACCAGAATCTTTGTAGAGAATGCCAAGTCCTTTCCCACACGAACAGCATCTTTCGGTAATAATCTTTGCTCCATATCATAATTATCGCATGATACAAATGTTGCTCCTGCCGACTCAATTTTTTCACGCATCATATTATAGGAATAGTACCAAACCTGATGTCCGCGAGAAACCAGTTCCCTAACAACACCCAGCGTGGGATTTGTATGTCCATGTGCAGGAATACAAAAGAAAACTATTTTACTCATAAAGTTCCACCTACTTTCATTCCTCTATTTCTAAAAAAATTCTTGTAATATAGTCTTTCTGCATTTCTTTAGGAAGAATAGCAAGCCCTCTTTTTTCATCACCGAGTACTAAAATCTCATTTCCAGGTTTAAGGTCAAATAAATCTCTTGCTTCTTTCGGAATAACGAACTGACCTTTTTCACCGATTTTAACCATCCAGGCATATTTTCCATTTTGAACATTCATAACTTAACCTCCTCAGTATGATTTGTATGAATAATCATACCTTAATACAATATACTAGTCAATGATATAATAAAATTTTAAATAAAAATATTTATTATTATATACTTCCATGTAGAAAATTAGGCTCATTCCATATTTGGAACGAGCCTAAATATATTTATCATATTTTATATTGACTTGGAGTAGCTATAAACCTAACCGCTTTTGAAATTGCTTGGATGTAGATTATACATCCAGAATGTAGAATTATTCATGCCTATCCATCAGACACACAATTCCGAAAAGGGAGATATTTTATGTTGTTTTCCCCAGAAGCTTACATAGCTCCTTAAAAGTTGGAGCCTTAGAATCCTTCTCAGAAATCTGATTAAGATTACCGGTATCAATAGAGATTGACCACTTGATACCAAGTTCAGGATCCAGCGGACAAAGTGCCGTACCGGGCATTCCGGGAGCCCATTCATTGTCAAAGAAATATAAATATTCTGTATCTTCCAGTGCCTGAAAACCATTACATACGCCCTGAGGAACAAATACTTGAACACCGGGTGTAATATGTACAGTCTGAACAGCACCGAAAGTCTTACTGTCCGGTCTTGTATCAACATACGCACCGAAAACAGAGCCAAATTTAATTTTGATATCGGTAGAAAGTTATTATACTCAATCCCCTCTATCCCATCTGATACATTATCCATGATAATACCGTAAATCCCGCTGTCTCCGTGCGCAGAATCCTTCTGCCCAATGTAATCGGCTGAATCTGATGCTCCAACGCCAGCTGAATCTCAGCCTCTTCAAAACCGCCCTCCGGTCCGATAAAAACAGCCACCTCTTGACCGGGTTTTAAGCTATTCATAATCTCCCGTGTGGTATCCATACCCTCTGCCAGTTCATAGGGAATCAGGCGTACCTCCATATCTGCTGCCCGCTTCACTGCCTGGGCAAAGCTGCACACATCCGCAACCTGAGGAATCATCCCCCGCTTGCTCTGCTTGGCCGCCGCCTCTGCAATTCCCTGCCATCTGGCAATTTTACTCTTGGCTTTTTTATCATCCAGTTTTACTACACAACGTTTTGTGGATACGGGAATCACCTGATACACTCCCAGCTCCACCGCCTTCTGTATAATCAGTTCCATTTTGTCTGCCTTTGGAAGTCCCTGAAAAAGGTACACTTTGACAGGCAGCTCCGCTTCGTCCTCTTTCACCGAATCCAATCGGCAACGAACACAATCCTCCTCAAGGGCAGCAATTTCACATTCATATGCCTTGCCATCCTGCCCGTTACTGACAACAATTCTCTCACCGGTTTTCATACGAAGCACATTCTTGATGTGATTTACATCATTGCCCAGTATTATGACACTATTGTCATTTATATTCACCTGATGCGGTTCCACAAAAAATTGATACATACTTATCATTCCCTTTACAGCTCAGTTACGCCTTACGACTTGTGACACTTACCCATTCGCCCTGATACGTTACCTCAAGCACCTCCAAGCCTGCCGCCTTTACAGCCTCTACAACAGTCTCTTCCTTGTCATCAATAATACCGGAGGTAATATAGATTCCTCCCTTTTTTAACTGATTAACAATTACCGGAGTCAGGGGCACCAGCACATCTGCCAGAATATTGGCAACTACAATGTCGTAGCACTCGTAACCCACCTTGTCCTGTACTTCCTTGTCGGTAATAATGTTGCCAATCATCATGTCAAACTGCTCGGGAGCAATTCCGTTTACCTCACAATTCTGTGCCACTGCTTCCACAGCGCAGACATCCAAATCCGTTCCCACCGCATGCATGGCACCGAACATCAGGGACAAAATCGCCAGAATACCGCTTCCTGTTCCCACATCCAGAAGTTCTGTTTCGGGGGTAATATATTTTCTCAGCTGTCTGATACAAAGCTGCGTGGTCTCATGCATACCTGTACCAAAGGCAGTACCCGGATCAATATGAAGCACCAGCTTGTCCGTATCCTCCGGCTTTACATCCTCCCAAGAGGGAATCACCAGAATATCATCAATATAAAATTGGTGGAAATACTGCTTCCAATTATTAATCCAGTCAATATCCTCCGTCTCACCAACGGTAATAGTGCCTTCTCCGATATCCATAAACTGTCGCAAATCTTCCAGCTCACGCTCCACATTGGTAAGGATCTCTTCCACCGTAGAAGGCTCACCCTGCAATTCCAGTGTGCCATCCTCCTTTTTCTCCACAAAAAAGCTCAGATAAGCAATTCCGTCATCCTCGGGTCCTTCCGGCAGAATATCCACAAACATCTGCTCTTTTTCCAATGAAGTGAGCGGAATCTTATCCTCAATCTGTGCTCCCTCCAATCCAATATCGTAGAGCGTACTGATAATAATATCTTCTGCGTCCGTTATTGTTTTAATGCGAAATTTTACCCACTTCATCTATTAATTCCTCCCAAATTGCGCTTTTTGTATGTCGTGATGTCAGGGCATGGGGCTCTGCTACCGGGAATGATATAAATATATGTAATTGTAAACCGCGGGGGATTTTCTGTCAAATGAATTGCTGTGTGTTTCTTGCTTTTTGGCTCTGTAATCGTTATATTAATAGATAAGAGCTGTCACAGGAGGATAAAGTTATGAAGCTTATCAGACAAATACCAAAAACGCTGATATTACTCAGCTGTCTGCTACTGTCATTAACACTTGCAGGCTGCCAGAAGACCGGCAAGCTTGATGAGGGTGATTGCAAATGTAATATTTCCTTTTCTGATATTCCCAAGGAATTTACCATGCTGGAGGAAAATCTTCTGGATTCCTTTGAAATTAAGGTCGTTCTTGAGAATACCGTTAACGAGACACTCTACTATGTTTATCTCAATCAGGAGAATGACTATTTTACACAGGTAAGCCTCCATCCCGGCACCTATAAAATAAATACAGCCTCCAACAACATGTCAAAATACAACAACATTTCGTTGGGCGCCAGTGTTGAAAGCATAGAATTGTCAGCAGAAACCACAGGTGAGATTTCCATTACCATAGACAATCCGGAGGAATTTTCACAAAGCTGGATGGCGACACAGCCTCAGCCCGAAATACTTCTTGCAGACAAATTCTCCGGTCAGATTCAAATCAACCGAAAGATAATCTCCATCACCGACATTATGGCGGAATTAGAGCTGACACCGGAGGCAGAAGAAGATGTAGAACCTTATGAAAAGATGGAGCTGACCGATAATCATTACGGCATTACCGTTACCGTGCTGAATAATTCCAAAAAGGATGCACCATGGGAGGACTGTGATGTCATTGCTATCCGTGCCTCCAAAAATACCGTCGTATTTCCCGAAGGAGTTACCCTTGGCATGGCGGCAGATAAGGTCTTGGATAAGCAAAGCGGCCTTTACGGTGAACCTGATGCCTGTACCGGTTCCCTTCTTTTTGGTTGGCAGCTTGACGACACGCAATTCTTATATAATGATCTGGCAACCGGCAATAAAATCACCATATCGCTGAGTCCTGACGGCACCTACGTCAGTGCTATCAGCTATGAGCTTGCATGCTTTGAATAAGGAGGGGCACCATGGGAAAGGTACTTAAGATCTTAAAAATAAATCTGCTGTCCATCGTTGCATTGCCCATTTTACTGCTTGCAACTGCCAGCAAATTGATTGCCAAAGCACTGGAAAAGCTTGCTGTAATCGCGGGAATGGGCTTTTTGACACTTGCTGTTTATTTCTTTTTTGAGATTCTTAAAAAGCCTGACAGCATTCTGTTAATTATTGCATTCATGTTTCTATTTATACTGTCTGTTGCGCTTGTGATACTGATTGTATACTTTGGCTTTGCAGTCATCACTGCTGCCTGGAAATTTCTGATACTGGTTTTTAATACCATATACGGCTACACTTATCTGGGATATTTAAAGCTCTACGAAATCTGTACCAATGATTACAGATCACTGCCCGGACAGCCGGAAGCAAAAGGCTACAGCTTTGCATGCCTTTTCTATTCCGTATTGAATATTTGTAGCAGACTGGTGGTTATTCTTGTATCTGTATCGTTGTATCTGTCCATCGCTGCCAGTATCATCATTGTGATTGCTTCTCTCATAAGTATGAACCTGAATGTCAAGGCAGTCCTTGGAATTAATCTTATGGATTTTATATCCAAATTTGATACCTTCTCCATCGTATACAGTGTGGCAATGTATCTGACTATCATAGGCTCCCTGATTGTATTTCTTGTCTCTTTGGGAATCGAATGGTATGAATGGGCACAGGAATTGAAGATGACAGGTGCAGAATATTCTGCATACATTCATGAAATGCGTGAAAATGAATTGCAGGTAGAGCAGTCCGCAGTGGATGCCGACAATAAATATCTCGAGAAGCTGGGACAACATTTGGGGCAGATTGACACGCTGGAAGCAGCAGTAAATCAGGCTCTTTCCACGGAGGACAACCCGATGCTGCGCAGCTCCTGGAGTGACTATCTGCGAAGCCTGACCGAGCTGACAAGAATCTGCAATTCCTACAACGGCAAAATCCCTCTCGCTGACTTTAAAAAGTTGATTCCCGAAATCAAGCGACTGGACATGCAATGTGAAAGCATCAAGAAAATGTGTGCCCGTCAAAAGAAGGCAGCTGCCAGCCCCCTCAAAAATGCAACCTTTTTCTCCGGCTGTGATACCTTAGAGAAAGTGGAAAAACGTTATAAATCTCTTTGTAAAGCATACCACCCTGATGCAGAGGGTGGCGACGAAAACACCTTCAAGACTCTGCAGGCTGAGTATGAGCAGATAAAGGAGTATTTGAAATGACTTCTTTTACATTACACATTATGGCAATGTTGTTTATGCTATGTGACCATCTTTGGGCAACAATCATTCCGGGCAATGATTGGCTAACCTGTGTGGGACGAATCGCCTTTCCGATATTTGCATTTATGATTGTTGAGGGATATTTTCATACTCGTAGTGTGAAGAAATATTTAGGGCGCTTACTCCTACTGGCATTTCTTTCTGAAATTCCTTTTAATTTGATGATGGGAAGCCGCATCTTTTATCCTATCCATCAAAATGTGTTATGGACTTTTCTAATTGCAGTATTACTCATTCATTGGAATGAAAAAGCGAAACAAAAGGGGCGACTTTTGTTACGCTTACTTGTTGCTTGCGGAAGTGTGATTGCCGCTTTTATTTTAGGTCTCATAACAATGGTTGACTATTACCATGCCGGTATATTTACCGTTCTTGTCTTCTATTTCTTCAGAGGGCGAAAATGGTGGCATTTATGCGGTCAATTTGTATTATTAGCATATATTAATATTGAGATTTTGAGTGGATATTCCTACGAAATCCAATTCCTTGACAATACATACTATTTTGTACGTCAGAGCTTTGCCCTACTTGCACTGATACCTATTTGGCTGTATCGCGGCAAGCAAGGACCTTATAATAAGATTGTGAAAACTACCTATTACGCATTTTACCCGGTACACATGCTGATTTTAGGTCTTATTCGCATGATGTAAATTCTACTTCTACTTGCTTTTCCAGTAGAAGGCATCCTTCTTTTCTCCACAACGCAACGCTTATCCAGCTATCAAAACTCCCATCTCTTTTATCATTTTCAGAAACTTCTTCCTTGCAAATACAATAAATTTATAGCCTTCGGAATCTTTCATTATTATGGTGACAGTTGGGAAAAACAGTAACCAACCCATAGTAATACCTGCGATATCTTCATACCTCATTTCTAAGTTTCTGAATGTATCCGGTACAGTAAGCTTGCCTGTTTTATAAGTGATTTTCTGATTGTCCGCAATAATTACGCCACCTAATATACCGTTTCTACATAAGCTGACAATAAAATATTTCTTCATCTGAATAGTACAAGCTTTGCGTAATTCCATCTATTCCTTCCTCCTATGCAAAAACCACATGTTGTAGCCTTACCTTTAGACTGCAACATGTGGTCATTTTTGTCAATAGCCGGAAATAATCTCTTACTTCCAGAATTTTTTCTTCTTACTATCCTTAGGGTCCTTGTTATCATCGGTATCCTTTTGTTCCGTAGCATTCTTCACCGCATTCAGGCTGTCACCGGAAGCCGCATCGAATTGCTTTAACAGCTCCTTTGCTTCATGACTCAGCTTATCAGGCACTTGTACTACCAGAGTTACATAATGGTCGCCGCGCACCTCTCTATTGCGCAGGGAAGGAACAC
This sequence comes from Lachnospiraceae bacterium, assembly GCA_015056915.1. Taxonomy (GTDB): domain Bacteria; phylum Bacillota; class Clostridia; order Lachnospirales; family Lachnospiraceae; genus Acetatifactor. The sequence continues at coordinate 106,208 of SVFK01000007.1, read as the reverse complement.
CCTTGCCACGGAGACGTACTTTGGAGTCCGTAGGAGTACCGGGCTTCACGTCATAAATCACTTTACCGTCTACAGTATCAATCATAATCTCTCCACCCAATGCTGCCACTGCAAAGGACACAGGAACCGTAGAATAAATATTAACATCCTGTCGCTGGAAAATAGGATGACGACTAACAATCACTTCAATAATTACGTCTCCTCTGGGACCACCATTAGTGCCGGGCTCTCCCAATCCGGGCATACGCACCGGCTGACCATTATCAATACCTGCCGGAATGTCCACAGAGTAACGTTTCTTCATGGGGATGTATCCTGTACCGCGGCAATCAACGCATTTTTCTTTGATGACCTTACCGCTACCCTGACAATCGGGACAGGTCTGCACATTGCGGACTGTTCCAAAGAAGGATTGCTGGGTAAAGACTACCTGACCCTTACCGCCACACTTCGTACAGGTCTCCGGAGTAGTACCGGGCTTGGCACCATTGCCATTACAGGTCTTACAGGTCTCTTTCACCGTTAATTCAATTTCCTTCTTACAGCCGAATACAGCCTCTTCAAAAGCAATACGCACACTGGTACGCAAATTAGCGCCCTTCATAGGTCCGTTATTGCGAGAGCTTCTTCTGCCGCCGCCAAAGAAATCTCCAAAAATATCACCGAAGATATCGCTGAAATCAGCACCGCTGAAATCAAATCCACCGGCACCACCCATACCACCATCAAAGGCAGCATGACCGTATTGATCATACTGGCGTTTCTTTTCCGGATCACTTAATACCGCATATGCCTCGGAAGCTTCTTTAAACTTCTTTTCTGCCTCTGCATCTCCGGGATTCATATCCGGATGATACTTTTTGGCCAATACGCGGTATGCCTTCTTAATAGCCGCTTCATCTGCATTTTTTTCAACACCGAGGACCTCGTAATAGTCTCGCTTCTGTTCTGCCATGATTCGCACCTCATATCTTATCTAATCGCAATACTTGCGCATAACATGGTTCGCACAGGACATGCCCTGCCCTGTGCTACCTGTAAAACATATCATATTTTACTCTTATACCTCACGGAAATCTCCGTCAATCACATCATCTTCAGGAGCAGAGTCTGCTGCACCACTCATGTCAGGACCGGCACCTGCTGCACCACCCTGTGCCTGCTGCATATTTTCATACATCTTGGTAAACAGAGACTGTGCACTGTTTGTGAGCTTCTCTTTTGCAGCTCTCAGCTCATCCACATCACTGTCACTCATTTCCTGATCCTTGGTTCTTTCCAGAATAGCCTTAACAGCATCCAAATCAGCCTGAACCTGTGACTTGTCAGACTCAGCAATCTTATCGCCAACCTCCTCTAATGCCTTTTCGGTCTGGAATACGAAGGAGTCTGCATCATTTCTTGCTTCAACAGCTTCTTTTCTCTTCTTATCCTGTGCTTCAAACTCCTGTGCTTCCTTAACAGCTCTCTCAATATCATCATCTGACATGTTGGAGCCTGCGGTAATGGTAATGTGCTGTTCCTTACCGGTTCCGAGATCCTTTGCAGATACATTTACAATACCGTTTGCATCAATGTCAAAGGTAACTTCAATCTGAGGAATACCTCTACGTGCAGGAGGAATACCGTCAAGACGGAACTGTCCCAGAGACTTATTATCTCTTGCAAACTGTCTTTCACCCTGTACAACGTTGATGTCAACAGCGGTCTGATTGTCTGCTGCAGTAGAGAAAATCTGGCTCTTCTTGGTAGGAATGGTAGTATTTCTTTCAATCAGTCTGGTTGCCACGCCGCCCATGGTCTCAATGGACAGGGAAAGAGGAGTAACATCCAGAAGGAGAATATCGCCTGCACCTGCATCACCTGCAAGCTTACCACCCTGAACGGATGCACCGATTGCTACACACTCATCAGGATTCAGGGATTTGCTGGGATCCTTACCGGTTAACTGTCTTACCTTATCCTGTACTGCAGGAATACGTGTAGAACCACCAACCAAGAGTACCTGACCTAAGTCAGCATTGGTAAGTCCTGCATCCTTCATAGCATTCTGTACGGGGATTGCGGTTCTCTCTACTAAATCATGTGTCAGCTCATCGAACTGTGCACGAGTTAAATTCATATCAAAGTGCTTAGGACCTTCAGCAGTTGCTGTGATGAAAGGAAGGTTGATGTTGGTAGTCATTGCACTGGACAACTCTTTCTTTGCCTTCTCAGCAGCTTCCTTCAATCTCTGCATAGCCATCTTATCGCCGGATAAGTCTACGCCTTCTGCCTTCTTGAATTCAGCAAGCATCCACTGGATAATCTTGTTGTCAAAGTCATCGCCACCCAGACGGGTATCACCGTTGGTGGAAAGAACCTCGATAACACCGTCACCGATTTCAATAATGGACACATCAAAAGTACCGCCGCCAAGGTCGTATACCATGATTTTCTGCTCTTTTTCGTTGTCAAGACCATAAGCCAGCGCTGCTGCGGTAGGCTCGTTGATAATACGCTTTACATCAAGACCTGCAATCTTACCTGCGTCCTTGGTAGCCTGGCGCTGTGCGTCATTGAAATATGCAGGAACAGTGATAACTGCTTCGGTAACCTTCTCACCTAAGTAGCTCTCTGCATCTGCCTTCAGCTTCTGAAGAATCATAGCAGAAATCTGCTGAGGAGAGTACTTCTTGTCGTCGATGGTACGACCGTTGTCAGTACCCATATCTCTCTTGATGGATGCGATAGTCTTCTCTGCATTGGTTACTGCCTGACGTTTTGCAGGCTCACCTACCAGTCTTTCTCCGTTCTTAGTAAATGCAACAACGGAAGGTGTGGTTCTTGCGCCTTCTGCGTTAGCGATAACGGTGGGCTTTCCACCCTCCATAACAGCTACACAGCTATTTGTAGTACCTAAATCAATACCAATAATTTTGCTCATTTTTGTCTCCTCCTATTTGAATTGTTTTAGTTTGCTTTTTTACATTGTGACTGCCACCATTGAGTGTCTGATGACTGTGTCACGATAGGTATAACCCTTTAACATTTCCTGCGCTACTACTCCTGATTCATATTCCTCACTCTCTACCTGCATTACTGCATTGTGGAAATTCGGATCAAATTCGCAGCCCACTGCCTCTATAGGCTTCACACCGATATTGTCAAGCTCTTTCATCATCTGCTTGTAGACCATTTTCATACCGCCTACAAATGCATCATTCTCATCCTCAGGATCAACAGTAGCAAAGCCTCTTTCAAAATTGTCAATGACCGGTAAAATCTTCTCAAGAACACTCTTGGCTCCGGTCTCAAACATTGCCTGCTTCTCGCGCTCTGTTCTCTTACGGAAATTTTCGAATTCCGCCATCTGACGTTTTACTCTGTCCTCAAGCTGTTCGATTTTTTCCTTGTATGCCTCTTCCTTTTTATCCTGCTTTGCAGCCTTCTTGGCAGCCTTCTTTTCTGCACGGCTCATTGAGCTGTCATCCTCTGTAGCTTGCTCTTCGGCTTCCTCATTCTCCGCAGCTTCCGGCACTTCACCGGAGGCTTGCTTTTCCTCTGATGTGTCCTGTGAGGTCTCAGCCGTCTCCTCGCTTACTTCCTCTAAAATTTCCTTTTCCTGCTCTGTCATGCTCCACTTTCCCTTTCTCAACTTTTATCCTTATGATATAATTCGTCCAATTGATTCTGCAGGGTTCGCAGTGTTCCGATTACCTTATCGTAATCCATTCTCTTAGGTCCGATAATTCCTATCGTACCCTTCATGCCCTCTCCCAATTCATAGGTCGCTGTTACCACACTGCAATCCTTCATGGTCTGAACCGGGGTTTCATCACCGATATATACCTGAATACCTGTGCTTTCTTCATCATTCATATTCTGCACCAAGCCACTCAACAGCTGCTTTTCCTCAAAGGTATTAATCAGCTCACTTGCCTTTTGCTGGTCTGCAAGCTCCGGATACCGGAAGATGTTATTCGTTCCGCTGGTGTAAATCTGTAAATCCTCATCTGCTTTGATTGCCTCTGCTACAGCATCGATCACCTCACTGACGATGTCACTGTGAATACCTGCCTGCTGCTTTAATGCCGCTATCATTCCCAGATTAATTTCCTCCATGGACAGACCGTTCAAATGCGTATTTAACAAAATATTTAATTTCAACAAGGTCTCATCAGTCAACTCCTGTGTTACGGACAGGATATTGTTTTTGATTACATTTCCCTCCACAACGATAACCGCCAGTATCTGATCAGCATCTACACGAGAAAGCTGGATAAATTTCACCTTGTTGCGATGTGTCTGTGGTGCAGAAATCATGGTCGCATACTGGGTATTCTGTGCCAGCACCTTGGCAACCTGCTTAAGCAAGGTCTCCATCTTGTCCTGACGCTCCAGCAGCATCTCCTTCATTTCCACGACCTCTCGCTCCTTGGCTTCCATCATGGTGTCCACATAGAAGCGATAGCCTTTGTCGGAAGGAATTCTTCCGGCTGAGGTATGAGGCTGTAAAATATATCCCATCTCCTCCAAATCCGCCATCTCATTACGAATGGTTGCTGAGCTGAGATTCAAATCAGTGTACTTAGAGATTGTTCTGCTGCCTACCGGCTCACCTGTTTCTAAGTAATTCCGGATAATGGCCTGCAATATTTTAGTTTTTCTCTCATCTAACTGCATACGCACCATCCTTTCTACCTGATTTTGTGTTATTAGCACTCGTTAACGAGGAGTGCTAACATCTTCTTACCATAAATTATCACTTACCCTATCTATTGTCAATAAGTTTTCTCGAAAATAATTCTAAATTAATTCTAAACAAATTTTTATGATGCCGGGGACATAAGACTCCACCCTCTACAGGGGCTATTATTGTTTGTCATCTACAGGAGTCTTAGTTGCCCTTAGGATTGACAAAGATGCGTTGTTGCCCAAAATTCGTCTGTTTGAGCGTAGCGAGTTTTCGAATTTTGGGTAACGCACTTAGCAGATTTGACAATTCTTAGTGCAACTTGACTCCGCAGCCGCAAACAATAATAGCCCCTGTAGAGGATGGAGTCTTATGCCCCCGGCATCTGTGTGTTACAATAAATAAGGATGGTGCCTAAAGCACCATCCCCAATTCCCGGTAGACCGGCATTGCCACAAAGTATATCATGTGCAATGTTCCGATGATTATAAGCGCAAAACAAAAAACTACGCCGATGTTTACAAGCCATCTCGGAAGCTTGTATTGTTTCCAGTGTATCTTTGCCAAATGCTCTATTCCTTTTACCACATAATACATCAATGGCACAATGGCAGGAAGTATATAACGACCCTGATGCTGATAGTCCATTGTGTAAGCATAGTACAGCATCAGAAAGATTGGCATAATAATACAAAAAATCATGTTACTATGGAAAAAGAGCTTCTTACCTGTTAATTTATCCCTTTCCTTTCTATTGAAAAGATAATACAGACATCCCACCAGACCGGCACCAAATAACAGCTTATATACCCTGTAGAACCATATATTACTGTATAAGGACATAGAGCCATAGGCGGCTACAAAGCTGGTAAACGCACCGTCCAGGGTATGATTTTCCTGCATCATTTCCCATACGGAATAACCTCTGTCACTATAGGTTTGCATATATAAAGGATTGACCTCCGGTATGGCATATTGGATAGCCATTTCTTCTCTGGTGGCAAGTCCCAGAATATCTCCATCCAACACAACATAGCTTCTGATAAACCACCAGCCGATTCCCAACAGAACTATCACGCTGATAAACAACCCATTTTTCAGCATCGCTTTATAATCGTAGGAGATACGTCCATCCTTCTTAACAAAAAAGTACGCTATCAACAATAGAATACAACTCAATATATACCCATATGCATTGTAATAGGATAGCGCACACAGGATAATACCACCACTCATCCACAGATTACCTGCTCTGCTAAAGCCTTCCTGATAGCTCTTAACCAATGCATACACCATCATGGCAGCGGACAGCATACAGCAGGAATCCGTATTGACATAGGTATGCATAAACAGGCTTTGAGGCATATACATAATAACAAAGCAAAACAGCCAACGGAATCGCCTGTCCTCGAAAATCCTTTTACTTAAAAGATATACAACTACAGCCATCAAAGCACCAAACACCACATTCACAGTACGGGCAGAACACAGCAAAATCACCTCGGAATCCGTAAATAAATCCACAAAGCGCATTACATATCCCTGCACTATATAAGGAAATACATTATATAATGCATAAGAAAAACCATATGCAGGAATGCGGACCTCTTCTTCAAATCCGGTAGGTATTACACCATTCTCGCAAATAAACTTTGGAATGAGATACCTCGCATGCTCATCAGGAGGATTGCCGTAAATCGGTGGTGTGTTTGCCAATGGCTGATTCCATGCTATAGATAGGGCCAGCACCAGAAATCCCAAAAGATATATGATAAATATAGGCTTATCAGTTTTATGTTGCATTCTCTTTTTCCTTCTTAATTATTTAAAACCCCAAGGCGGATACACCACTTTGGGGTCTTAATTTACATATCACTTACATATCTGACACTCGTGTCAAATACTTATTAGATGTAGAAACTTCCTGCTACATCCTTGTTCATTACATAGTATGCCATGTTCTCCTCAGGCTTAATGTAAAGCTCTACACTGGTAAGGTCACTTACCTTCTGCTTCAGGTCGTATTTCCATACATCCTTAGCCATCTTTACAAGATCTTCCTGAGAATAAGACTTACCTTCGAACTGAATATGTACTTCGCTCTTAAGGTCGGTCTTCTTTGCAGCTGCCTTCTTAGCGGGTGCTTTCTTAGCAGGTGCCTTCTTTACAGTTTCCTTCTTTGCGGTCTCTTTCTTCTCTGCTGCCTTCTTAACGGTTTCCTTTTTAACAGCCTCTTTCTTTTCTGCTTTTACAGCTTCAGTAGCTTTTACAGATTCTGCCTTAGGCTCTTCAACCTTTGTAGCCACGGTAGTAGCCACAGTCTTCTTTGTTGCTGCCATTTTGACATCTCCCTTCTTAACGTACAACAATTGTTTTCAAACTCCTCAACAAACACTTTTTGCGTTTGCTAATCGTTAGTTTAGTCTATTATCGCGAAATTGTCAACTATTATGGCATTTTTCCCTATTTCGTAATACTTATGCCAGTACTCCGAAGTACAATAAAACGATAATACCCAGCACAATACGATACCAACCGAACACCTTGAAATCATGCTTTTTGATGTAGCTCATAAGGAAACGAAGCACCACTATGGACACCACAAAGGACACTACAGTACCGATTATTAACAATGTCAATTCCAAGGCTGAAAAGTTAAGCCCGAATTTAAATACCTTCAACAAGCTGGCACCAAACATAACTGGAATCGCCAGGAAAAAGGTGTATTCTGCCGCCACCGTTCGGGATACGCCAATCAAAAGTGCTCCAACAATCGTTGCACCGGAGCGAGAGGTTCCGGGGAAAATTGCAGCAATCAACTGGAAAACACCGATTAAAAGTGCAGTCTGATAAGTGATTTCCGATAAGGAATTGACCTTGGCATTCCTTCCCTTATTCCAATTCTCAATTATAATAAATGCCACACCGAATACAATCAATGCAATGGCAATACATACGGAATTGTAAAAGAGTGCTTCAAACACCTCATCAAATAAAATACCGATAATTGCTGCCGGTACACAGGACACCAGAATCTTAAACCACAGGGTCATAATGTCCATTTTGATAAAGGAAACCGCACCTGTTTTTCCTGCGCGCTCTTTGGCTGTCAGGGCAAAGGGCCATATCTGCTTCCAGAACAACACCACCACTGCCAGAATAGCACCCAGCTGAATTACCACATCAAACATTCCAAAGAAATCTTCACTGGTGCCGGTAAAAGGAATCAACTGTTCCACCAGAATCAAATGTCCGGTACTACTGATGGGGAGCCATTCCGTAATACCCTCTACAATACCGTAAATAATCGCTTTTAATATTTCTATCATTTCCTATCTCCGTTCTTTGATAAATATGCCTTTAATTCCTCGTAACAATCGGCCGCATCCTGATAACCTTCTTCATAGAGAGCTCTCAGCTTATCCTTATCCTTTTCAATCCGTCCCACATCACTGAGCTTCTTGGGACGAATGACAAAGGCTTGCCCATTTTCCTGTTGTCTGTCAATATACTCCAGTGTGTTATTATAAGAGATATGACGGTTCTGCATTAAGTCATATACCTTAGGATATTTCAGATAACGTAATTTTATGAGTCCCAACTGGGAGGATGGCTTACGCACATAACCTATTTCCTTAGTCATAATGACTACGTTTTTGCGGTTACCGTCTATGATAGATTTCTGCAACGGTATCGCATCGCTGATACCGCCATCCAGATAGTATTTGCCGTTTATCTTTACATTTCTGGACACCAGCGGCAGGGAAGCCGAAGCACGCACCTTAACAATATCCTTTCGCATATCTCGAAGACGTAAATATTCTGCTCTTCCTGTTTCAATATTGGTCACCACACTGTAAGCTTTGCCCTGATACTGTTCAAATGCCTCATGATCATAAGGATACAGATAATCAGGTATCAAGTGATAGCACATATCTACGTTAAATAAATCACCTGTTGTCACCAGACTTTCCACGCTACAATACTTACGAGTATCAAGATAATCAATACCGATGTCAAGAGCACGCCCTCTCTGCCCGGACAAATAACTGCACATATGGCACGCACCTGCAGATACTCCGTACACATGGGAAAACATCATGTCCTTATCAAGAAAAAAATCAAGCACACCGGCGGTATAGATTCCCTTCATGCCACCGCCTTCAAGCACAAGTCCTGCCTGAATCATACTTTTCACGCCCTTTCTCAAAATCTGCGCCGTAACGACTTAGAATCCAACTTGAAGATCCTAAGCGTTTCCATATTCCTCTTCTACAAACTTGCGAAGTGCAGTCAGAGAACGCTCCACCTTTTCCGTTTCGATACAATATGCCATTCGGAAATATCCGGGAGCACCAAAGCTGTCACCGGGCACAAGCACTAGATCGTATTTTAATGCCTTCTGACAAAATACCTTGGCATCCTCCTCCAAAGCCTTAGGGAATATGTAAAAGGTTCCGCCGGGCTTTACGCAGGTGAAGCCCAAATCAATCAATTCGTTATAAATCAAATTCATATTGGTCTCATAAACACTCAAATCCGCAGTGCTTTCCAACACCTCTGCCACTGCCAGCTGAATAATGGAGGGCGGGCAATTGTGACCGATACCTCTGGAAATCTGTCCGCACATATTGACCATATCCTCTGCATCCCTGCAAGCCGGATTAATAGCCACATAGCCGATACGCTCTCCCGGCAAGGACAGTGATTTGGAAAAGGAATAGCACATAATGGTGTTCTCATAGAAGCTTGACACGCAAGGTGCATCCACCCCTTCAAATACAATCTCACGATAGGGCTCGTCGGAAATCAGATAAATATCATGACCGTATTCTGCTGATTTGGTACGTAGGATATTAGCCAGTTTCTGCAATGTCTCCGTAGAATATACAATACCGGAGGGATTGTTGGGTGTATTGATGAGAATTGCCATTACCTTGTGGCTAAGCATCTCCTCAAAGGCCTCAAAATTAATCTGAAAGCTCTCTGTATCGGGAGGTACAATTTTAAGCTGCGCACCTGTGAGATTCACATAGGGATTGTATTCCGGGAAAAAGGGAGCAAAGGTCAGAATCTCATCTCCCGGCTCTGTCACCAGACGAAAGGCATGTGCCAATGCACCTGCTGCACCTGATGCCATAAAAATATGCTCCTTACGATAAGGAATACCAAATCTCTTCTCCAAAGATGCCGCTATGGCTTCTCTTACAGCGGTAATACCCAGACTGGGGCTGTAACCGTGGAGAAAAGAAGGCTCTCTGGTAGCCAGCATATGAATCATTCTGTCCGTAAATTCCTGTGGAACAGGCACTGACGGATTACCCAGACTGTAATCGAATACATTCTCGTAACCAATCTCCTGTCCTCTTGCCGTAGCAAATTCTGAAAGCTGTCGAATTACGGATTTGCCGGACAGCATATCTTTATACTTTTGAACTAACATACATTTTCCTCTTTTCTATCTATTTTCTGTCTGCGTTTCGCAGCATTGCACTCTTATGATTGTAGCACTAATCCTCTGCCCACACAAGAGCACACCTTACCGCCTTATTCCAGCCCTTTAACAGAAGCTTACGCTTTTCCTCCGGCATATTAGGCTCAAACCTTGCACCCAGCTGCCAGTTGTCACAAATTTCTGTTTTGTCCTTCCAATAGCCGGTTGCCAATCCCGCAAGATAAGCCGCACCAAGAGCCGTGGTTTCAATACAGCTGGGGCGATGTACCGGAGTGTCCACGATATCTGACTGAAACTGCATCAGAAAATCATTGGCACTGGCTCCGCCGTCCACCTTCAAGCTCTTCAAGCTTAATCCGCTGTCCTGCTCCATAGCCCGCAACACATCAGCTGTCTGATAGGCAATGGATTCCAAGGTAGCACGGATAAAATGTTCCTTGGTACAGCCTCTGGTAATTCCCACCACAGTACCTCTGGCATATTGATTCCAGTAGGGCGCACCCATTCCCGCAAAAGCAGGCACGATATATACCCCTGCTGTATCCTCTACGTTTTCAGCATATTCCTGAGACTGGGGTGCTGTTTTAATCATGCGCATACTGTCCCTCAGCCACTGAATACCTGCTCCTGCTACAAACACACTGCCCTCCAGAGCATATTCCACCTGTTCAGAGGTACTTGCCGCTATGGTAGTCAACAGACCGGACTTGGACACAATGGCCTCCTGTCCTGTATTCATCAACAGAAAGCATCCTGTGCCATATGTATTTTTGGCATCTCCCTGCTCAAAGCAGCATTGACCGAACAGTGCCGCCTGCTGGTCACCGGCGATACCGGCAATGGGAATCTCTCCACCCAGCACAGAAGCATCTGTATATCCATAGACATAACTTGATGCACATACCTTGGGCAAAATCGCCGCCGGGATGTGAAAACGCTCCATAATTTCTGTATCCCAACAGAGATTATGAATATCATAAAGCATGGTACGGGAAGCATTAGTATAATCCGTTACATGTACTGCACCCTTTGTCAGATTCCATATCAGCCAGCTGTCCACCGTGCCAAAAAGCAAATCGCCTCTCTCCGCCTTTTCTCTCGCACCGGGCACATTTTCCAAGATCCATGCAATCTTGGAGGCACTGAAATAAGCATCGGGAATCAAACCTGTCTTTTCACGGATTTTTCGGTCAAAACCGTCTGCCTTCAATTCCTCAATCATATCGGACGTACGACGGCACTGCCACACAATGGCATTATAAACAGGTTCACCGGTATGCTTATCCCATAGAATGGTGGTTTCCCGCTGATTGGTAATACCGATGCCGCCAATCTGCGCTGCTTTTACTCCCATGATTGCCATACATTCGATTGCCACTGCCAACTGGGAAGACCAGATTTCCATGGGGTTGTGCTCTACCCAACCCGGCTTGGGATAAATCTGTGTAAATTCCTTCTGTGCCATAGAACAGATATTGCCCTTTTTATCAAATAGAATACAGCGGGAGCTTGTGGTTCCCTGATCCAATGCCATAATATATTTCTGCATATTGTTCCCTACCTTCTCAATTACTTGTAATTTATTCCGAAATGCTGCGCGTTGCCACGATACTGACACCCGTGTCAGCTATATTTTCTAAAACTACGTCCCCGACATGTATGGGCGGTGTCACCTCCACTGCTGCCAATTCTTTCATACACTCCATGACTTTTCCCTTGGGGATATCTGAAGCGGTCTTCACGCTCACTACCATATCTTTATGTCCTGCCACCCGCACGGTAGAGGTCACTACTCTTGTGGGGTTGGTGATTTCCTTCCGACCGTACTCTGCCCCTCTGGGACACCTGTTACCGGAAATCATTACTGTTCCATCCTGCTGAAGCTGCGCTTTCAAGGTGCAGCCCACCGGACAGGTAATACAGGTTAATTCTTTCATATGCTACATCCCTTCCACTTTCCATTTCTTCACATACTCAGTCGCAAACTGTCCGGCTTTCTCTGCCTCTGCGGACACATGATCTACCAATTCATGTACATGAAGCACATTGCCGCAGGCAAACACACCCGGCACAGAGCATTCCAACCTGTCATTTACCACAGGTCCGTTAGTCCTTGGGTCGATTGATGCTCCCATTCCTGCCGTCAATTCATTCTCCGGAATTAATCCGCAGGAGATTAATAACGTATCACAGGGAACAAACCATTCCGAACCCGGTATGGCTTTACCCCCTTCATCCACCTTTGTAAGGGTTACCCCTTCCACTCTTTCCTTGCCGTGCACTGCTGCCACCGTAGTGCACAGATACAGAGGAATATCAAAATCCTCCAGACACTGTACAATGTTACGCTTCAGTCCGCCGCTGGCAGGCTTTAGCTCTGCCACACACTGTACCCGAGCACCCTCCAATACCATTCTTCTCGCCATAATCAGTCCGATATCCCCGGAACCCAGAATCACCACATTCTTACCGGGCATGCGCCCTTCGATATTCACGTAATACTGGGCCGTACCGGCACTGTAAATGCCCGCCGGACGAGAGCCGGGAATATTCAAGGCTCCTCTGGGACGTTCTCTGCAGCCCATCGCCAGTATCACTGCATCGGCAGTAATTTCCAGCAAACCGTCATCCCTATTCATAGCTGTTATCCGTTTCCTACCGTCATCCAATACCTGTACCTCTGTCACCATGGTACGAAGCAGATAAGGAAGCTTCTTCTCCTGCACCTTTTGGATGTATCGGTCAGCATATTCCGGTCCTGTCAATTCTTCCTGAAAGGTGTGCAATCCAAAACCATTATGAATACACTGATTTAAAATACCCCCCAGTTCCTTATCTCTTTCCAATATCAGAATACGCTCACAGCCTGCTTCTCTTGCAGAAAGAGCTGCTGCCAGACCCGCCGGTCCACCGCCAATGATTACAACATCTTCTTCTCGTCTATTCATGAGTGTCCTCCTTTCCGTTCTTAGAAAAGGTGACATGTGCGTCATCTTTTGTGTGCCCGGTCAAAATCGCAGAAGCTGCTCCCGACTTTGTAATCTCACTCTGATCCACGCCCCGTTCTCTTGCCAGAATCTCCAACACCTTCGGTGAACAGAAGCCCGACTGACATCTGCCCATACCGGCTCTGGTTCTTCGCTTTACACCGTCCAGTGTTGTGGCTCCCAAGGGTCTGTGAATCGCTGCTACGATTTCTCCCTCCGTTACCATTTCACAGCGGCATATTACATTAGCAAAGGCTGGATTCTCCGCAATCAGAGCCTGTCGCTCCTCATTTGAGGCAGATGCAACATTTGGAAGCCCTTTTCGTTTTTCTTTAAAATCAGTTTTATCCGGTGCCGGGTAAGCTGCATTTACAAGCTCTGCCACGTACTCACTGATTGCAGGCACGCAGGATAATCCCGGCGACTCGATTCCTGCCACATCAAAAAAGCCCGGTGCATCCGATACCTCTTCTATTACGAAATCACCTGATGCATTTGCAACACCACTGTCATATTGTGTTATATGAGCACGTAATCCTGCAAAGGAGGTAATAATCTGCCTGGAGTCCAATCCTTCCACACTTAAGGCACCTGTATCCATAACCTTTTTCAAACCGACTGCCGTAGTTTCTGTATTTTCTTTATCCGGGATATCCTCCGCAGTGGGACCCACCAGCAGATTGCCATGAACGGACGGCGTTACCAGAATCCCTTTACCATATTGAGAAGGCAGCTGAAAAACAGTCGCTTTTACCAGATTGCCGCTTGCTTTATCCATCAGACAATATTCGCCTCTTCTGGGGGTAATCTCCATTTTGCGCTTACTGACCATATTATGTAGCACATCCGCATAGACACCTGCCGCATTAATCACTATGGGTGCCTGAAACAGTTCTTCACCGGTCAAAACAGAATACATCCTGCGACAGCTGTTATCCTTATCCTCTTCGTCACTTCTGTTTTCTATCTTCGTCACTCTGTGATTCAAATAAAAATCCACACCGTTCTCTGCCGCATTCTCTGCCAATGCGATATTTAATCCGAAGGGACACACGATTCCGCCTGTGGGAGCATAAAGAGCTGCCACAACATTCTTTGAAATGCCCGGTTCCATTTCCCACACCTGCTTCGGAGAAAGTATCTTAAGTCCCTCCACGCCGTTTTTCCTGCCGCGCTCCAAAAGCTCTTCTAATCTCACTCTATCTTCTTCGTGAAAGCAAAGCACCAACGAGCCGTTGCGCTTAAAGGGAAAATCCAGCTCCTCTGCAAGTGCCTCCATCTTCTTATTACCTAATACATTCAATTTCGCTTTTAAGGTTCCCGGCAGGGCATCATGACCTGCATGAACGATTCCACTATTGGCCTTAGAAGTACCCTCACACACATCGGATGCTGCTTCCAATACCGCAATCCGCCTCTGCTTCCTTGCCATTTCTCTTGCAATAGCCGCTCCACACACACCGGCACCGATAATGATTACATCATATTGCTTCATACCCGCCTCCAACAAACCAATTCATCAGCCTTTGGCTGTTCACCCTGTTACACCAATTTCACGTACTCGCCACCCTTAATTTCCACATAGGTTGTATCATCAAGCTCCATCCATACACTCTGGGCATTGGGATTATAGACTGCCTCGTTGTTTGCAGAAAATCTTAAGTTTCTCGCAGCTTCCATATAATCTATAATTTCAATATTGGTAGCATACCAGATATCCTCTCTGCCACCTATGTATTCGCAAAATTCTTCAATTACATTCCAGTTATCCCTGTCATCAAACTCATAGCTGTGTCCCCAGACATACATTAACTTCAAATACTGTTTCTTCCGGAAGTTTACAAAAGCTTCTGCTTTTTTCATCAATTCAGGATCGTTATGATGACAGGTAGGATGCCACTCAAGGGGATCTGTGGGCAATGCATAGTCAGCCACTGCCGGAACAACACGCCCATAGGCAATCCCCAACTGTCGAAATAGATGCTTGATTTCCTGACTGTAAGAGCCATTGGGATATGCATGACCTCTCACCAGACCACCGACAAGGCTCTCCAAGCCCTTTCTGTCCTCCAATATTTCTGAAATCACTTCCGTTAACGGACATCTCTCAATGGTGGGATGTGTCATAGTATGTGTTGCCACTTCATGTCCTCTGTAAAGCTCTGCAATTCTTTCCTTCTTAATGCGTAGTGGGTCCTCCTCCATTAAGCCATAGTTAAGATTAAAGGTTCCTTTGATTCCATATTTATTAAAAATAGCTACCAGTTTTTCATCCTGCAGCTTACCGTCATCATAGCTCATGGTAAGTGCCTTTGCCTTACCTTGCGGAAAACATATATATGCCTTCATACGATTCTCCCATCTGTGCCTTGCGCCATTTATGAATACTGCTTTTGCAGCATCACATCTTTACTATACAATTTTATAACGTTTCCCAATTCCCCGCAACCGTTTCTTTGTCAGGACAACGGAGCTTCCTTATTCGCCACGTTAATCCACACTATCGTGCACTTCTTACCATTGCAGAAAATATTTTTTTCCTGTAATATAACAATATCAACTTTAAATTAACATTATTTTTACACAAAAGAAGGGAGTAATAGTTATGGCAAATGAATCCTTTCGTAACCGAAGAAACGGTTTTGAAACCGTAGATGAAGGTTTCACCAAGGATAAAAACAACAATTCCGGTTGGGGCAAAATAGTTGGAATTGCAGTTGCAGTTGTGGTTTTGATTATTTTAGTTTTCAACAGTACCTATCAAATTCGTGAACAGGAGCAGGCAGTATTGATTACCTTTGGTAAGGCACAGGCAGTTACCGAGCCCGGTCTGCATTTCAAAATTCCTTTTGTACAGAAGGTAAAGAAGGTCAATACCACCATTCAAGGCTTTGCAATCGGCTACAATATCAACTCTAACGAAGTCCTATCTGAGGAATCCCTAATGATTACCTCTGATTATAATTTTGTAAATGTGGATTTCTTCGTAGAATATCGTTACAGTGACCCTGTAAAGGCAGTGTATGCTTCCGCCGATCCCGTAAATATTTTGCGCAACATTAGTCAGAGCTGCATTCGTACCGTTATCGGCAGCTACCCGGTAGATGATGTACTGACCACTGGAAAAAATGAAATTCAGGCAGCAATTAAGGAAATGATTATGGCACGTCTGGAGCAGCACAATATTGGTATTCAGCTGGTAAATATCACTATTCAGGACTCCGAACCGCCCACCACAGAGGTAATGGAAGCCTTTAAGGCGGTAGAAACCGCAAAGCAGGGCAAGGAAACCGCTTTGAACAATGCCAATAAATACCGCAATGAACAGATGCCTAATGCACAGGCAAAGGCCGATGGTATTATCAAGGATGCAGAAGCACAGAAAACAGAACGTATCAATGAGGCAACCGCTCAGGTAGCTCGTTTTAACGCTATGTATGAGGAGTATATCAAGAACCCTACCATTACCAAGCAGCGTATGTTCTATGAGACCATGGAAGAGGTTCTGCCCGATTTGAAAGTTCTTATCGAAAGTCCTAGCGGCGACATGCAGACCTTCTATCCCATCGAGTCCTTCGTAAGCTTAGATACTACCGGCAGTGTTAACTCCGGTACTACAGACAATAATAAAGCAGAATAATAAGGAGGCACAGATTGATTTATGAAAACTATTAAAAAAGTTATATTAATTGCCGTACTGTTTGTGGCTCTGATAATCGGCGCCTCCAGTATTGTAATTACAAATGAAAATGAATACAGCCTGATTCGTCAGTTCGGTAAGGTTGACCATGTAGTAGATACGGCAGGTATCAGCTTCAAGATTCCTTTTATCCAGAGCGTTGATACTCTGCCCAAGCAGGTTTTACTGTACGACCTGTCGCCTTCAGATGTTATTACCAGCGACAAGAAGACCATGATTTGCGACAGTTATATTCTGTGGCACATTGTAGACCCTTTAAAATTTGCACAGACATTAAATTCCTCCATTACAAATGCAGAGAATCGTCTGGACACCATTGTATATAACTCCACCAAGAATGTAATCAGTAGTACCACCCAGGATGAGGTAATCTCCGGACGTGACGGCGTGCTGTCCGCTGCTATCATCGCTAATATCGGTAACGTTATGGATCAGTATGGCATTGAGCTGTTAGCATTTGAGACCAAGCAGCTTGACCTGCCCAGTGACAACAAGGCTGCCGTATATGAGCGTATGATATCCGAGCGTGACAATATTGCAGCAACCTACACTGCAGAGGGTAGCTCCGAAGCACAGAAAATCAAAAACACCACGGACAAGGAAGTAACTGTATTATTGTCCGAGGCCGAGAAAAATGCTGAAATTCTCATTGCAGAGGGCGAAGCAGAATACATGCGCATTCTGTCAGAAGCTTACGCAGATGAATCCAAGCAGGATTTTTACTCCTTTGTAAGAAGTCTTGATGCATTAAAGGTTTCCATGTCAGGGGATAATAAGACTGTCATCCTGTCTCCTGATTCACCCATTGCCCAGATTTTCTACGGACAGTAAATTACAGCAAAATAAGGGGTGATGTAAACCAATTGTTTACATCACCCCTTATATCTTTGCATATACAGGTGTTTCTCCCCACCTTTCCTAACTGTTGTCAGTTCCTTGAATCCCAGCTTCTTACATAACGCAACAGAAGCTTTATTCTCTGGTCGTACAAATGCATTTACTATTGTAAATCCAAAATTTTTCTCCCCCATGGTAAGCAGTGCGCTACATACCTCCCATGCATATCCCTGACCCTGCCAGGGCACGCCTATCACAAAACCGATTTCCGGCTCCTCATAACCTTCCCGGTAGGAAAAACCGGCTCTGCCGATGATTTCGCCGGTGTCCTTTTTTAAAATGCTCCACACTCCAAAACCTAAGAACCCGTAAACCTTTTCAATATATTCCCTTATGTACTCCTTTTCCTTTTCCACTGTGGGGTAAAGTCCTTCTGTGTAATGGCTAATTTCTGAATGTGCATATATTTCGAAGAAGGCCTCCACATCTGCCTCCGTGGTTTCACGAACCATACATCTGTCCGTCTCTATAATATCCCAGGGTATATCGGCACATCGCCTGTACACTCTATCCATATATTCTGCATCCAATTCCTCAGGACTCTCACAGGCATACAAAATACCGGAAAAGTCCTGTTCTCTATTGTCCACATGGAGCAATGCCAGTACCGCCTCTCCCTGTCTGGTAAGATTACTTGCCTGCCCGGCACTGTCAGTTATCCAGAGACGCCTTTCATCATCGCGATATTCATCAGCTGCTTCAGGACTGCAATCAATAACCAATCGGCAGTTCATCACATCTTCTCCCAGAAAACACCGAAAACCAACCCCATCTCCCAGTAGGGTCTGCCCCAGCATTTTCAATGAATCTATGCAGCTTTCCTTTTCCACAAGTGCAATTACCTTTTGCAGATAAATCATTTCTGTATCATTTCTCCTCTTTACGTTCTTACCGACTTACGTTACAATAAAGCTTAGCTGTCCTTCCACAAATTCCCACGGCTATGACAGCTAAATATAGTATAACATTTTATAAACAGAAAGGAATATATTATGGCTAAAAATCCAGTTGTTACAATTACTATGAAAAGCGGCGATATCATCAAGCTAGAGCTCTATCCCGATATAGCTCCCATTTCCGTAAACAATTTTATCAGTCTGATTAACAAAGGCTATTATAATGGCTTGATTTTCCATCGTGTTATCCGCGGCTTTATGATTCAGGGTGGCTGTCCTAACGGTACAGGTATGGGTGGTCCCGGCTACAGTATCAAAGGTGAATTTGCGCAGAACGGTGTAAACAACACCTTAAAGCATACCGAGGGAGTCCTCTCCATGGCAAGAGCAATGCATCCCGATTCCGCAGGCTCTCAGTTCTTTATCATGCACAAAAATTCTCCTCACCTTGACGGAAGCTATGCTGCATTCGGTAAAGTAATCGAAGGTATGGAGGTTGTAAATAAAATTGCTGAAAGCCCTACCGATTACAGCGATCGTCCTTTAGAAGATCAGATTATGGAAAGTGTTACTGTTGACACCTTTGGCGAGACCTATCCCGAGCCTGAAAAGCTCGCCGACAGATAACGACACAAAAAACATCAAAATCAAACAATTTCTCATCTAATCAAGAATTTTTTTACAATTAACGAACGAGACAGGTACAAAAGTACCGTCTCATTCATATTTTGTTTACAATTCATTCAAGATTTTTTTAATTTCACATCACGCTTTAGACATTTCTGTATCCTATACTATAACCATAGAGATAGATGAAACGCCTATTACAGTTAATTGTTTTAATAATAACTTTTTCATAATAAATGCCAAGGAACACAGTTCCTTGGCATCCTCCCTTTTATGGACATTTTTCTTAAGCTACTTCTCCGCTTAAAAATCTTTCAATATTATTCACGGCTGTCTGCTCATCCGTACCTTCTGCAACTACCACAAGCTCTTCACCCGTATCAAGTCCCAGACTCATCATACCCATAATACTTTTTGCATTTACTCTCTTGCCTTCACATTCAATATAAATGCTACTCTCGTATTTGCTGGCTTCCTGAACTAACAGTGCCACAGGTCTTGCCTCAAGACCACTTTCCAATTTTACCTGGATATTTCTCTTTGTCATACTTTCCTCCTCTTTTTACGTTCTTATTCTGTCTGCAAGCTCACTAAGCTTTCTCAATCTGTGGTTAACACCCGATTTTCCTACCGGAGGACTCAAATGCTCTCCCAGCTCCTTCAGCGGTGCATCCGGATTCTCCAATCGCACCTCTGCCATCTGCCGCAGATTCTCCGGCAGATTCTGAAAACCGTAATAATCGCGGATATATTCAATATCCTCAATTTGTCGGGTAGCGGCATTCACCGTTTTGGTGATATTCGCCGCCTCACAATTCACACGACGATTAATGGAATTGCGCATCTCTTTCAAAATACGCAGATTCTCCAGCTCCATTAATGCCACATGAGCCTCACAAACATTCAGAAGGTCCACAATCCCGGAGCCCTCCTTCAGATAAACGACGTAATACTTCTTTCGAAGCACTATTTTTGCATCTATCTCAAATCCCTGTATCACACTCTGTAATTGTCTCGCTTTGTTCTCATCAGTACATACAAATTCTAAATGATAACTCTTCTGCGGATCGCTCATGGAACCAATGCACAAGAACGCTCCTCGCAAAAATGCCCTTTGACAACAGGAATTTTTTATAAGCAAGTTGCTGACCGGCTCCTCCAGATTGCCTATCTTCTGGAAAACTGCTCTCATCTGTTCCTCGCTTATGGCGACATCAGTATCTATATTATATGTTTTTTTCAATAATGTAAAGCCTTTTCTTCGAGCGACTTCATTTTCTGTCTGAAAACCGACAATATAATTACCCTCTTTGTCTATTCCGTACTGTCCGCAAAAATTCATTATGGCCGCTAATTCAGCGAGCTGACAATGCCTTGCCGCGCTATAATGTTTTGCCAATTCTTCTTTTACTTTACTTGAAAATGACATCTCTTATCCCTCTGTATTTCCTATCCCTTTACATCTCTGTGGTGAATCTTAATGCCATAATGTCCCTTATTTACCAGTCTGTGGTATAGCTCATTGGCCAAGGTGACACTTCTATGTTTACCACCTGTACAGCCGATTGCAATTACCAGACTATATTTGCCTTCCTTCACATAATTCGGCAGCAGAAACTGTACCATATCCACCAGCTTGTCCATAAATTGCTGTGATTCGGCAAAACCCATAACATAATCCTGCACTGCCTTATCATTTCCGGTCTGCACCTTCAGCCCCTCAATATAATAGGGATTGGGCAAAAAGCGAACATCAAATACCAAATCCGCATCTACCGGTATACCATGTTTAAAACCAAAGGACATGACTGTAACCATGAGACTATTATATTCCTCATTGTTTACAAAAATGCGGTCAAGCTCTTCCTTTAATTCCCTTGTAAGTAAATGGGAACTGTCCATCACATAGTCTGCTGCCTTACGAATGGTCTCCAGAACCTGACGTTCCCTGCGGACTCCTTCCTCTACTCTGCCGTCCACAGCAAGGGGATGCACTCGTCTGGTTTCTTTGTAACGCTTGATTAAGGTGTTTTCATCAGCTTCCATAAACAGAATTTCAAAGCTATGCCCTTTATCCTTTAACTGGGTCAAAATACGGGTTGCATCTTCAAAGGATTGGTCGGCTCTCACATCCAGCCCCAGTGCCACCTTACTGACCTCACTGGCCGGCATGGATATCAGCTCCATAAATTTCTCAATCAAAGAAACCGGCAGATTGTCTACACAGTAGAATCCCGCATCCTCCAACATTTTTAAGGCGGTACTCTTTCCTCCACCGCTCATTCCCGTTACCACCACAAATCTCATAGCTTCTTTACCCTCTCAATACAAACCCGGACGGACATTTCTGTCCCATCCGGTTCTCTTAAAAATCTTATGAAAATTTACCTAAAAACACAACCTCCGGCTCTAAGGTGACGCCGAATTTATCTTTCACGCGATCCTGTACCTCACGTATCACATCCATGATATCCATGGCTGTGGCACTACCGATATTGATGACAAATCCACAATGCTTCTCCGACACCTGCGCTCCGCCCACGCGAAATCCACGCAGCCCGGCATTCATAATTAATTCTCCTGCAAAATAACCATCGGGGCGCTTAAAGGTACTGCCCGCACTAGGGAATTCCAACGGTTGCTTTTCTCTCCTCTTTTGAGCCAGCTCATCCATAGTCGCTTTAATCTCGTCACACGCTCCCTGCTTCAGGCTAAAGGTGACCTCCGTTACTACAAAAGGCTGGTTTTTAATGGTGCTGTATCGGTAACCAAATTCCATGGTACTGTTATCTAATTCCATAATCTCGCCACTTTGATTTACCACATTCACCTTCGTCACTACCTGGCGCATTTCACCGCCATATGCACCGGCATTCATCACCACACCGCCACCTACGGTTCCCGGGATGCCGGAGGCAAACTCCATTCCCGTAAGTCCATGCTCCTGTGCCACATGAGCTACCTTTGACAGTAACGCACCGGCCTGAGCTATAATGCGATTACCCTCCACACGGATATCGCTCATTTTGCTGCCAATCTGCAAAACCACACCACGATAGCCGTCATCACTGACAAGCACATTACTTCCGTTACCCAATACTACAAAGGGCACGCCCACCAAATATAAATAGTGCTGTATCTTTTTTAATTGCTCTTCATTTTCCAGTGTCACCAGACAATCTGCAGGACCTCCTACTCGAAAGGTCGTATGATTTTTCATCGGTTCCTCTAAGTGGATATCTTCTGCCGGTATAAACCCTTTTAATGCCTCTATTACTGCTCCACTAATCATGAAATCTGTTTCCTTTTATATAATATTATTTTCTTAGCGCAGAATCAGTCCTGCCGCACCAAAAATACCTGCATCATTACCTAAAGTTGCCAAAGTAAATGTCGCCTTTCTGCAGGGTTCAAATGCATATTTGTAAAAAGCCGGCTCAATATACTTTAACAAAATCTCTCCTGCTTTGGATACGCCGCCTCCGATTACGAATACCTCCGGATTGACTACTGCCGCCACTGTAGCCAGACCCTTTCCCAGATATTCGCCGAATTGCTGCGCAATCTCAATTGCCACAGCATCACCATCCTTAACAGCATCAAATACAGCCTTTGCTGTCAGCGCTTCACTGCGGAGTCTGCTGGGTGCATCATCCTTTTCCAACCTTCTTTTAGCCAGGCGTACAATACCGGTAGCCGATGCATATTGCTCCAGACATCCTTTGTTTTTACAGTTGCATTCCTCTGTTTCTGCATCTTCTATATGGATATGACCGATTTCTCCGCCTGCTCCCGTACTACCTGTCAGAATATTACCGCCGACAATAATACCACCGCCGACACCGGTTCCCAGTGTCACTGCCACTATATTGGAATAGCCCTTTCCGCCACCCTGCCACATTTCGCCAAAGGCAGCCACATTGGCATCATTCGCAGCTTTTACAGGCATATTCAGGTAACCGTTCAGTACCTTTTCCACATTAAAAACACCCCAGCCGATATTGACGGCTCCGCCTACCATAACGCCCTCATTGTTCACAGCACCGGGGACACCGATACCGATACCTTTAATATCATCGGTATCAATATTCTTTTCCTTCATTTTGGCAAGAATACTTTCAGCCACATCGGGCAATACAGCCGCACCATCGTTATCCTTAACGGTAGGAATCTCCCATTTATCCAGCACACAGCCGTCCTTATCAAAAAGACCCAGTTTTACTGTTGTGCCGCCCACATCAACTCCAAATGCATATCTGCCCATCCTTTAATCCTCATCCTCTTCTCGTCTCTTTGCCAGAGAATTCTGTACGCGGGCATACAATTCCTGTGCCGCGTTATAACCCATCTTCTTCTGACGGTGATTTACCGCAGCGGACTCACAGATAATAGCCAGATTACGACCGGGACGAATCGGTATATTGTGGCATACAATCTTATTTCCAAGATATTCTGTATAATTCTCTTCAAGACCAAGTCTGTCATATTCTTTATCCTTATCCCAATCCTCCAGGCGGATAACAAGGTCTATCTGCTGGGTATCCTTTACTGAGGACGCACCGAAAAGTGCTTTGATATCCACAATGCCGATACCACGTAATTCGATAAAGTGCTTGGTAATATCCGGCGCAGTACCTATCAAGGTATCATCACTCACCTTGCGCAGCTCTACCACGTCATCCGTAACCAGACGATGACCACGCTTCACCAGCTCCAATGCTGCTTCAGATTTACCGATTCCGCTCTCTCCGGTAATCAATACACCTTCACCGTAAACATCCACCAATACACCGTGTACGGAGATACAAGGTGCCAGCTTCACATTCAGCCAACGAATAATCTCAGCCATAAATGCAGAGGTTGACTTCTTGGTGGAAAGGATGGGAATCTTGTGTTTAATAGCCTTCTCCATGAAAATCGGATCAGGTCTCAAATCACGACTGAATACAATACAGGGAATTTCATATGACATCAGCTTCTCGTATTTTTCGTTACGCTGTTCATCCGTCAGACTTTCCATATAAGTATATTCCACAAATCCGATAATCTGCAAACGTGTTGCATCAAAATGTTCAAAATATCCTGAAATCTGCAATGCAGGACGATTTACATCGGGCTGATTGATACGGATATGGTTTACATCAATTTCAGGAGTCAGGTTCTCCAGTTTCATTTTTTCAATAATGCGGTTTAAGCTTACACTTGCCATGTCTTCCCTCCATTATAGTGTCTGTTATATCATTTCATCGGGCATTCATTCTTCCCTTTGCGAACATTTTACCACATAGGATGTTTTCTGTGAAGAGCGATTCAGCTGGATTTCCCTTCCTAATGTCTGAAGAAATCATAAATATCCTGCGCTACCCTTTCATTCATCTCCGAAAGCTGCAGCAGCTGCTCTACCGTAGCATTCTTGATGTCCTCCAAAGATTTGAAATGGCGCATCAATGCCTTACGCCTTGCCGGTCCCACTCCGGGAATATCGTCCAATACGGATTTGACCTGCGTTTTGCTGCGCAGGGAGCGATGATATTCAATAGCAAATCGATGCGCCTCGTCCTGAATACGGGTAATCAGTTTAAAGCCTTCCGAATGCGTATCAATCGGCAGTTCGATATTATTAAAATACAATCCTCGGGTGCGGTGATTATCATCCTTTACCATGCCACACACCGGAATGTGAATGTGCAATTCCTCTAACACGGATAAAGCAATATTGACCTGTCCGCGACCACCGTCCATCAGAAGCAAATCCGGGAATTTCGTAAAGCTTCCGTACTCCTGCTCCATGTCCTTTTCCGCCAGTTCCTTGCTCTCCTCCAGACCGTGCTGAAAACGACGGCTCAAAACCTCTCTCATGCATGCATAATCATCCGGTCCGGATACACTCTTGATTTTAAATTTGCGATAATCGCTACGCTTGGGCTTTCCCTTTTCATACACTACCATGGAGCCTACATTTTCAAAACCGTTAATATTAGAAATATCAAAGGCCTCCATACGATTGATATGTTCAAGCCCCAAAAGTGTCGCAATCTCCTTTACGGCACCTATCGTTCTGCCTTCCTCGCGCTTTAATTTTTCTCTGTCCTGACTCAGCACCAGCTTGGCATTCTGTGCCGCCATTTCCACAAGCTTTTCCTTGCTTCCGATTTTCGGCACATGCACATAGACACGGTTCCCCTTACGCTGACTGAGCCACTTTTCTATCAATGATGCATCCTGAATTTCGTATTGAAGCATCAATTCCTTGGGAATAAAAGGGGTTCCTGCGTAAAACTGTTTGATAAAATCCTCCAGTATCTCCGGCTTGCTATTTTCTGACACATTTGTCATATAATAATGTTCCCTGCCAATCAGCTTGCCGTCACGGACAAAAAAGACCTGCACCACTGCTTCTGTTTCATCCTGATAAAGAGCAATTACATCCTTATCTTCTCCTACACTGTCTGTGATTTTCTGCTTCTGGGATACCTGCTTAACACTCTGATACAAATCGCGGTATTTTGCCGCCTCTTCAAACTCCAAGGATGTGGCTGCATTCTTCATTTTTTCTTCCAAATCCTTGAGAATCGGATTGTAATTTCCGCTTAAAAATTCCAGTGCTCCTGCCACCTGCTCCCTGTACTGCTCCTTGCTCACATAGGCCTGACAGGGTGCCAGGCATTGCTTAATGTGATAGTTTAAACAGGGGCGTTCATTCCCGATATCTCTGGGCAGACTGCGGTTGCAGGTCCGTAGCTGATACAGCTTGTTCAATAGTTCGATAGTATCCTTTACTGCTGCCGCACTGGTATAGGGTCCAAAATATTTGGACTTATCCTTTTTCATAGTTCGAGAGAAAAGGATTCTCGGGTAATCCTCACCCACCGTTACTTTAATGTACGGATATGTCTTGTCGTCCTTCAGCAAGGTATTATACTTGGGGGAATGCTCCTTTATCAAATTATTTTCCAACACCAATGCTTCCAGCTCGGAATCCGTAACAATATATTCGAACCGTGCTATCAGGGTTACCATTTTATCAATTGCCGGTCCCCTTCCAATATTTTCCCGAAAGTAAGAGCGCACGCGACTGCGGAGATTAATGGCTTTTCCTACATAGAGAATCGTATCCGACACATCTCGCATCATATATACTCCCGGCTTACTGGGAAGCTTTTTCAATTCTTCTTCAAAATTGAACATCTCAATACCACCTTCAAGCTCTTACTTCTTTCCTATTTTCACAAAAGGTGTACATCCCTACAGACATACACCTTTTCTTTATCTTATCAGATCATTACATTGCTTTACTTTACTCTATTCTGCCGTGAGAAAACAGTCCCACCGGTCCGTCATTATCCAGCTTATCAGAGGAATCCTTATCCTCATCCTCCGGCTCAATCCGGGTATCTGCCGCTTGGTCAGCCGCTTCTTCCTTCACCGGTAATTCTTCGCTTTCCTCTTTGCTGTCTTTCTTTTCTTCCGGCTCCGGCAGACCTTTTTCCTTGCGGAAGATAGCCATAAATTCTTTACCAGTAATGGTCTCCTTCTCAATGAGGAATTCTGCCAGCTTATCCATCAGCTCGCGGTTGTCACGAAGCAATTCCAAAGCCTTGTCGTAGCTTTCCTTGATAATAGCAACCACTTCTTCATCAACAGCTGCTGCCGTTTCATCACTACAATCCATTCTGGCGCTACCGTCCAGATATTGGCTTTGGATGGTAGCCAGACCTACCAGACCAAAGCGCTTGCTCATACCGTATCGGGTCACCATAGAGCGGGCAATCTGCGTTGCCTTCTCAATATCATTGGCCGCACCCGTAGTCACCGTTTCAAATACAATCTCCTCAGCAGCACGTCCTGCCACCAGGCTTACCAGCATATCACGCAGCTCCGCTTCCGTGTTCAAATATTTCTCTTCTTCAGGAACATGCATTACATATCCCAATGCACCCATGGTACGTGGCACAATAGTAATCTTCTGTACGGGCTCTGAATTTTTCTGAAGCGCACTGACAAGTGCATGACCCACCTCATGATAGGAGACAATCTTACGCTCCTCCTTGCTCATAATGCGGTCCTTCTTTTCCTTACCAACAAGCACTTGCTCTACAGCCGTAAATAAATCCTGCTGATTTACGAATTCCCGACCCTCTTTTACTGCATTAATGGCCGCCTCGTTAATCATGTTGGCCAAATCAGAACCTACCGCACCGCTTGTTGCCAGCGCTATAGCATCCAAATCCACTGTTTCATCCAGCTTTACATCCTTTGCATGCACCTTCAGGATCTCTACACGACCCTTCAAATCAGGCTTATCTACGATAATACGACGGTCAAAACGACCCGGACGTAACAGCGCCTTATCCAAAATCTCCGGTCGGTTCGTTGCCGCCAGAATCAAAATACCCTTAGAGGTGTCAAAGCCATCCATCTCAGAAAGCAGCTGGTTCAGTGTCTGCTCACGCTCACTGTCACCACCGCCGCCAAATCTGCCGTCACGGCTACGACCGATAGCATCAATTTCATCAATAAATATAATACACGGTGCATTCTTGGTAGCTTCCTTAAATAAGTCACGTACACGGCTTGCACCCACGCCAACATACAGTTCCACAAAATCAGAACCCGTCATGGAGAAGAAGGGTACTTTTGCCTCTCCCGCAACTGCCTTTGCAAGCAGGGTCTTACCTGTTCCGGGAGGACCTACCAGCAACGCTCCCTTGGGCAGCTTGGCACCGATTTTGGAATACTTGCCGGGATTGTGAAGGAAATCAACCACCTCTACAAGAGACTCTTTTGCTTCATCTGCACCGGCCACATCCTTAAAGGTAACTCCTGTTTCCTTCTGTCCGTAAACCTTGGCATTACTCTTGCCCACACTCATGGGACCTGAGCTTCCGCTCATCTTCCGATAGGTAAAAAACATAATGCCACCAATCAACAAAAGAGGCAGTACTGTTGTCAAAATCAGACTCCACATCCCGCTGTTGCTGGGCTCTAAATCTGCTTTTACCCCATACTCCCTCACACGCTGGGTCAGGGTGTCTGAGCTTTCCATCAATCTGGTAATATAGGTCTCTTTTACCTGTCTTTGTCTATTGATGAGACTCTGTCCAAAAATTTTAATATCCGGCACTGCAGACGTATCCGGCGTTTCTTCAGGCTTTAATGTAACGTGAAGCTCTCCGGTGTCTATCAGCACCACAGACTCAACCTTACCTGCCTCCAAATCATCAAGGAAGGTGGTATAACTGACTTCATTTGAGTTGCTTCCGCCAAAAATAAGGCTAAAGAACATCATGAAGAATAATCCCATGCCCAAAAATGACAGTATCGTCATAAACATATTCGGTTTTCTGGGGGGCTGGTTCCCGCCGCTTCCTTGTTGGTTCGTATTTCTGTTATCCATTTAATTACTCTTTCCTTTAACAATTGGTTCACTGGTCAAATTCACTCCCAGACGCTTAAAGGTTTTCAGGTCAACCTCTGCAAGCATCACACTTGTATGAACCTGACACCCCTTCAGCTTAGGAAGCTGTTCCAATGCTTTCCTGGCGTTAGTATCGTTTAATGCAGAAACCGAAAGTGCAATCAATACCTCATCTGTATGAAGTCTTGGATTCTTACCGCCCAGATATTTGGTTTTCAGCTCCTGTATAGGACCGATTGCTTCCGGAGATATCAGATGAGTGTCATGTCCCACACCACCCAGATACTTTAATGCATTTAGTAACAATGCAGCGGAGGCTCCCAACAGGTCCGTGGTTTTGGAGGTGATTATCGTACCGTCGGCAAGCTCAATAGCAGCAGTAGGCACTCCCAGCTTATCTGCACGCTCCTTGGCAGCCACAGTAACCTTTCTGTCATCCGTTGTGATTTTGGCCTGCTTCATCAGCAATTCAATTTTGTAGATTTCGTTATCCTTCGCCTTGCCCTTGATTACATTGTTCAGAGTTGTATAATAGCGGCGAATAATCTCCATATGTGAAGCCTCTTTGCAGGCATCATCATCCACAATACAGTTGCCCACCATGTTGACTCCCATATCGGTAGGAGATTTGTAAGGATTCTCTCCGTATATTCCTTCAAAAATAGCATTCAGTACCGGGAATATTTCAATATCCCTGTTGTAATTAACCGCAGTCTCACCATATGCCTCCAAATGGAAGGGGTCAATCATATTAATATCATTCAAATCTGCGGTTGCAGCCTCATATGCAAGGTTAATGGGATGCTTCAAAGGAATATTCCAAATGGGGAAGGTTTCATATTTGGCATATCCTGCTTTGATGCCTCTCTTATTATCATGATAAAGCTGAGAAAGACAGGTTGCCATCTTTCCGCTTCCGGGACCGGGCGCTGTGATTACCACTAACGGTCTCGTGGTTTCGATATATTCGTTTTTGCCAAATCCGTCATCACTGACAATCAACGGAATGTTGGACGGATAACCCTCGATTGTATAATGCAAATACACCTTTACGTTTTTCTTTTCCAACTTTTCTTTAAAAGCTGCTGCCCCTACCTGACCTGCATAATGAGTCAATACAACACTTCCCACATACAGTCCATGACTCTCAAACTCATTAATCAGTCGCTGCACATCCTCATCATAAGTGATTCCCAAGTCACCACGGATTTTATTTTTTTCAATATCTGCGGCATTGATAACTATAACAATCTCTGCTCTGTCAGAAAGCTTCATCAGCATGCGCAGCTTACTGTCAGGTTCAAAACCCGGCAGGACTCTGGATGCATGAAAATCGTCAAACAGCTTTCCACCAAATTCCAGATAAAGCTTGTCTCCGAATTTGTTAATTCGCTCCTCAATGTGCTCTGATTGCATCTTCAAATACTTGTCGTTATCAAATCCTACTCTCATATAGCCCATTCGCATCCTTTTCACAGATTCCTTGTCATTTTTACATAACAAGTTTAATTGTAGCACAACCCTTCTAATTATTCCATAAAAAAGAAGTGAACAAATATCAATTTTTTCTAAAAAATTTTTCTTTTTTCTCGACCTGCCATTTTAGTCGCTCTTGAATGTACAGATAATACCCTGAAAATCATTAAATTGTTGCGCATTTTATCAAAAAAATATTGAGATTTTTTTTAAATGTGGTATGATAATTATACATACTTTATCAGACACAAAAGAAAGCGAGGTTTACAATATGGCATTAATGAAAAAGAAATCTGAATTAATTAAAGCTGTTGCAGAATTAAAAGACGTTGATTATTCCAAAGATTCACAGTTGGATGCTATTTATAAGCGATTACTGAATAACCGCGATCAGGTTGAGCATGTCAGAGAAAAGACAATTGCTGCAGTAATGCAAATCAGTTCTCTCGACCTTGCATTGACACAAAATACAGATGGCTTGCTTGACATCTCTTCCGATGTCGCCAATGCCACTACCAAAATTCTCGAATCTGCTACGGACTCATCTCTTGTTGCCGGCATGGTAAACGAACAGCATGAAGACCTTACAAGGACTATAGTACAGGCTGCAGAGGACACCAGCAACGTTAATAAGAAGATTGAGGCCGGACAGAATGAATTGTCTCTGATTAAGGATCTCTCTACCACCATGATTGAAGAATCCAAAGAAATGCAGAAGGATATGGATGCATTGCTGGATGTCATCAACCATATGAATGAGGTTATTGCAGGCATCAATTCCATTTCCTCCCAGACCAATCTGTTGGCACTTAATGCTTCTATCGAAGCAGCCAGAGCCGGAGAAGCCGGAAAGGGCTTTGCTGTAGTTGCAGATGAAATCCGTAAGCTTGCAGAGGAAACACAGGCTATGACAGCCAATATGGGTGAGTTTGTAGAAAAGATTAAGCTTGCTTCCCAGAAGAGTGCTGACAGTGTTACCAGTACCATTGATTCCCTGGGCACCGTAACCGAAAAAATCGAAAATGTATGGGAGCTCAACCATGAGAACCAGCAACATGTTGCACAGATTAATGATTCCATTAGCTCTCTCGCAGCTGTAAGTGAAGAAATCAGCAGCTCCATGGTAGAAATGGAAGAACAGGCTGTTAATATCAAAGAACAGTGTGCTCATCTGGAAACCAATACCAAGGAATTAAACAGACTCAGTGCAGAATTCAAAGAAGAAACAGCGCCTGTTGCTACTATCGAACAATTGCTCGACGAATCTGCAAAGCTGTTGGGCGATATGACAGGGGATGCATTCTTCTACATGCAGTACTCAGAATTTATCAAATATATGGACAGAGCAATTGTTGCTCACGAAACATGGCTTGGTAACTTAAAGAGAATGGTGGACGAGCACCATACCTTCCCGTTACAGTTTAGCTCCAAAAAGTGCGGCTTCGGACATTTTTATTATTCCTTTATTCCCAGAACTCCTGAAATTCAGGAAATCTGGATTCCACTTGCTGATAAGCACAAAAAATTCCATGAATACGGCAAGCATGTTTTAGAAGCTATCATCAACGAAGATTACCGTCAGGCAGAAAAATATTATAAGGAAGCAGAAGAAGCTTCCAAAGTACTGCTTGGTGATTTTGAGAAAATGCGTGCGATTGCATCTCAGAAGTAGACAGATTTCAGACATACGAAATTACATAAAAACACCACGGCATATGCCGTGGTGTTTGATATTTATAGAAAACTATGCTGTTTACCAGGATTCCGGGCATGTGGCTCTGCCGCATCCTGACATCGCGTGTATAGACATGTTATTTTATCGCCGCCTCCACATTGCTACGCAGCTCCTGCGCTGACATGGCACCACGGAAGGTGCTGACGGGCTGACCGCTCTTAAACACGATAAAGGTCGGGATATTGACCACTCTGTATTTCTGGGCA
Source organism: Lachnospiraceae bacterium (assembly GCA_015056915.1). GTDB lineage: Bacteria > Bacillota > Clostridia > Lachnospirales > Lachnospiraceae > Acetatifactor. The sequence goes on along the minus strand of SVFK01000007.1, from coordinate 74,136 downwards.
ACTGCCATGTTTTCGTCTACATTGCATTTGCCGACCTTACAGCTTCCCGCCAATTCCTCAGCAAGCTTCTCAACTACCGGTGCCATCATTTTACAAGGATTACACCAATCCGCATAGAAGTCTACCAACACAGGGACATCTGAATTTAAAACTTCCTCCTCAAAATTAGCTGTTGTAAATTTGTATTCCATAGCTGCCTCCGTTCTGTGTAATTCCATACACATGATTTTATATTTATTGTATCCTTATATAATTTTCACATCCGCTCATACAGGAATTCCCTGTTTTTTCCTCAGTAACCTTGCAGATAATAATTACTGACACCTATTGCTATCTATAGATAATGTACTTACAGATAGGATTCCCCATAGAAGAAAACTTTTCCTCATACTCTGTCATAATATTGCCCACCATCAACTTCTCATCTGCGTGCAGGTCATAGGAAATGACTTCTGCTTTCCATCCTGCAGGCTCCAGCTCCTCAACAGCAAAATCAAACAAATCACGGTTATCTGTCTTGAATTCCAAGAATCCGTCCTTCTTCAGGATGACATCATATCGCGCCAAAAATTGTCCGGATGGCAATCTGCGCTTTGCATGGCGGTCCTTAGGCCACGGATCGGAAAAGTTCAAATAAATCTTATCCACTTCACCTTTGCCGAACACCTTTGCAATATCCTCAGCATCCATTCTGATAAATTTCAAATTAGGTAATTCTTCCTCTTCCATTTTCTGAATGGCACGAAGCAACACGCTGGAATACTTCTCAATACCAACATAGTTAATCTCAGGGTGCTCTTTTGCCATAGCATGAATAAATTTACCCTTTCCCATACCGATTTCGATATGAACAGGATGATTATTCCCAAATATTGTATGCCAGGTTCCCGGACACTGTTCAAGTATTGCCTCCTGTACTACATATGGACTATCTGCAATCACTTCCCGTGAGCCGGTAATATTTCTCAATCTCATAAAGCTTTGCCTCTCTGCTCTTTCTTGTCTTTCATATTTCAATGTACTGTATCTACAGATTCTTGTCAATTGTAACTTATCTTACACTTTTCTTGTTTACATACATAATTTTACTATTGTTTTTGTTGAAAATAGTGTATGATATAGGATAGTAATTCTTCATTCAAATTAGTCTTTAAGATTTTTTGAAGCAGAAAGGTTGTATTTCATGCATATTAAAAAGCGTTTTTTATATAGAGTACTTTCCGGAAGCATAATCAGTATGACTGCCGGATGCTTGTTCTTCTCTCAAATACTTACGGCTTACGCAGAACCCTCCAAGGAAGAGCGTATTGCTGCTCATCAGGCAATGCCAATTCAATCCAACGAGGTAGAAAACTGGCCTACCGGTCCTGTTGTAGCTGCGGAATCGGCCATTTTGATGGAGGCCGAAACCGGTACGATTCTCTATGAAAAGAATATTCATCAAAAGCAATATCCTGCCAGTACTACCAAGATTCTGACGACCTTAATCGCCTCCGAGCAATGTGGTCTGGACGAATGGGTTACATTTTCTCAGGATGCTGTATTTGACATCGACAGAGGCAGTAATCATATCGCTATTGATGTAGGTCAAAAACTGACCATGGAAGACTGTCTGAACGCTATTCTGATTCGCTCTGCCAATGAGGTGTCACTTGCGGTTGCTGAGCATATTTGCGGTAGCGATTGGGAAGATTTTGGCGCCATTATGAATGCACGTGCCAAGGAATTGGGCTGCCTGAATTCCAATTTTGTCAATCCCAACGGTCTGCCCAACGAGGAGCACTATACCACTGCTTACGATTTGGCTATGATAGGAAAAGCCTTTTTTGCTAACGAGGCTTTGTGTCAGATAACACTGTCTCGTATGCTGCATATTCTTCCTACGGAATATCAGCCTCACGAAAAAATGGAAGTCAACAAAATGGAGCTGATTCCCGGTGGTGAATATGCCTATGAATATTTGGTCGGCTGTAAAACCGGCTATACGGATGACGCCAGAAGTACCCTTGTGGCCTGTGCCGAAAAGGATGGCATAAAGCTGATTTGTGTAGTCTTAAAGGATGAAAGCCCTTATCATTATGAAGACACCATCGCTTTATTTGAATATGGTTTCAATAATTTTGAAAAGATTAATGTGTCGCAAACAGAAACCAAATATAACATTGACCATACCGGCTCCTTTTACAGCGAGAACGACATCTTTGGAAGCTCCAAGCCGATTCTCTCACTGAATCAGGATGATAGTATTATTTTGCCGAAAACCGCAAGCTTTGAGGATACTGTTTCCACCATATCTTACGATACGCAAAACGAGAATCAGGCAGCAATCATTAGCTATACCTATCAGGATGTCTATGTCGGTTCAGCTTCTGTAGATCTGGCAGTAACACAAGAGGATGCTTACGTTTTTGAAAGTATTATGGAAACACCGCAGCCGGAGGATACAACGGAGGAAGAGCCCTCATTTATCTTTATCAATATTGTAAAAATACTGATAGGCATTGTCATTGTTATTGTAATCATCTTTATCGTATTCCTCGCACGTGCTTTCTTAAAGAATTTTCAGTTTTCTCAAAGAAACACCCGTCGCACCTGGAAAAGACAACGCCGAAGAAGACCACACCATTATCTGTACGGTGATGATTCCCTTCGTTACCGTCGAAAAGAACAAATCAGACGGGCAAAACAACGACAACGTCACAGGCGACAGCATAAATACAGGGATTATGATTAAATCATAATCCCTGCTTACATTTTACGGCTCTGCCTTCTATCTCTTATGAATGGTCTCTTTTACGCCTGCGCCTTTTGCGCATTTCTTTTACATGCTCTTTGCGGGCTACTATCTCTTTTACCTCCTCCTCAGAAATAAACTTTGTAGTTTTCACTACAAAATACTTCTGGTCTTCTGTTTTCCGCACTCTGATTTTACCCTTCAAAAAGCCATGCTTTTCGCAGTATGCCACACAATAATAATGTCTGCCGTTTATGGAAAACCATTTCAGCTTCTTGCGTAAATTCCGATGGCAGAAATAACATTTGCTGGATATGACCTCCTTGTCCGCAAAAGCCTCCGCTTTACTGTCAAAAACTCTGGAAATATATTTCGTATATGTGTCAAACTGCACCTTGATTTCACTCGTTCTATCCTGGGGCGGTACAAAGACATCATAGGATACATTCTTCAAGACATCATAATGCTTTTCCATCAGAATACTTAGAATCTTAGCTGTGTAATAGGCATCACTGAAGGCTCTGTGAAAAGGAATATCCTTCTCAATACGCAAATAATCAATAGCATATTCCAGAGTTCTGCGCAGCTTGCGGTCCTCGTAAGCAATACTGAAGAGCTTCTGCGCATCTAAAAAAGAAATAGGCCCTTCTGACAATGGTGTCATATTATGAAATTTCATATTCCTCTGCAATTCCGTCAAGTCCGAAGAACCCCATGTACAGAAAACATAGTCCTCTTCTCCGCACCATTCCAGAAACTCCTGCATCACATCCACAAAGGCCCTTCCACGCTCCAATTCCTGCATCTGCATATGAATCAGCTTGCTGGTAATATGATGCATTTCACGATATACCTGTGGCTTCACGATTTCACTGAATTCGCTTATCATGACACCTGTGTCATCTAATTTAATGGCGCCAACCTCTATGATTTCAAAGGGAAGTGTTGCTCTTTCCTTCTCCAAACCGGTATTGCTCTGATTCCACTCTAAATCTAAAACAATATAATTCATCCGTTCATCCTCAAACACGATTTTGTGTTTTTATCGCTACCCTTTTAGTGTACCATAAATGTGCTATATTTCAATCCTTTTCCACTTACCCGTACAATACCTTACCAAAGATACCAAATAGTTTACTGCCCAGCCTACCGGAACTGCAATCCACACTGCCTGTATTCCTATAATTGGCGCAAATCCGTAAGAAAACAGCACGCGTATGGTAAGATTTAGCAAATTAGCCAGAGTAAAAACGGACATATCTCCTGCCCCGCGAAGCACTCCATCCGTAGCCATTTTTAATCCCAGCAGGATAAAGAAAAAGCCCATAAACCGCAAGTACGCCACACCTGTCTGCAATGCCTCCGCAGAGCTTTCCTGAGGAAGAAAGCTTTCAATAATCGACTCATTGAAGAACTCTAATACAATCAAAATCACGAATGCAAAAGCAAGCAGAAAGCCATAGCTTGCATAGTAGCCCTTTGCTACCCGTTCCCATTTTCTGGCACCAATATTCTGTGCCACAAAGGTAGACACTGCATTTCCCATGGCAGACAGTGGCACTACGCAGATACTCTCTATTCGCATTCCTGCAGAAAACCCGGCCAATGCAGCTTCTCCGAAGCCATTGACTACAGACTGCACCAGCATCATACCGATGGATACAATGGATTGCTGCAGCGTAGAAGGTATCGCAACCCGCAACATTTTCGCCAAATACTTTCTATTAAAAAGAGGCACTCCCTTTACGCCGGGATAAACCTTTATCAATCGTCGAAGTACTACAAAGGATAATACTGCTGAAAGTCCCTGCGCCAACACTGTCGCAATAGCAACACCTGCAACCCCCATTTGCAAAACCGTTACCATAAATAGGTCCAGCACCACATTCAGCACGGAGGAAAATATAAGAAAATACAAGGGAATCCGGGAACGCCCCAAGGCATTAAAAATCGCAGCAATAACATTGTACATAAACAGAAAGGGAAGTCCTGCAAAATAGATTCTGAGATATTCGATTGCCTGCGGACGAATCGCCTCAGGCGTATTTAATGCCTCTAAAATATGGGGACTAAACAAGAAGCCCAGGACACCCAAAACGATACTGAATGCCACGAAAAAGCAAAGGGCCGTATTGATTGAAAGGTGCAGATTCCCATAATCTTCTGCACCAAGAAAACGGCTGGTAAGTACAGAAGCTCCGATGGAGCCTCCTATGGCAACAGATATAAATACAGTCGTCAATGCATAGGATGCGCCCACTGCTGCCAAAGCATTCTCTCCCACAAAACGCCCTACAATAATGGAATCTGCCATATTATATAATTGTTGAAACAAATTACCGATGAGCATAGGAAGTGCAAATAGAAACAGAGAACTGCCTATGCTTCCATTAATCAAATCTACTCGGGACAACTTAACTCTTGCCATTCCATCTCTATTCCATTTCTACCCTTATCCTATAATTGTACTTATCTGCCCGTAATATTATGACCAAACATGGGTAGTGCTTTATCCAGCACCTCCTCATGCCAGCAATGACCGCCTTCCCGTACATCATGAAGCAGATGCTCCTCTGCTTCACATAGTCGATAAGCCGCCTGTACCGTTTCCAGCTGCTCCAGTACATTGTCAAGCCCTCTGGGACCATTTAGATGATCCTCCCTGCAGGATTGTATTGCAAGCGGTCTGGGCGCAATCAGTGACACAATATCTCCCATGTCAAAATGCTCCCACAGATGAGGGACATAATTACAATTACAGTTACCGTTTAATATGAGCAGGGAATCCTTGTAACCATAGAAATATCCGCTGATAATCACCTGTCTTACACGCTCGTCTAAGGATGCCAGCCACATAGCCTGCATACCTCCGCCGGAAAAGCCTACTACTCCCAGGTTATCCAAATTCCACTCATTTCTTTCATAAATATAATCAATTAATCGCGCAGCATCCCAGGTACACATACCTGCAACGGTTTCCCCCAAGGCCTCAGCCATATGGGACAAATGAAAACATGTGCTTGTCAAAAAAGCCTTTTCATCTCCATTTCTTTGTAATGCTTCATCCCTGCGTTCTCCAAATCCGCGACAATCCGGACAGACAGCAACATAGCCTCTTTTGGCTAACTGCATACCATAATCATAGTTGAAAAACTCTATTTTCTTCATCACCGCAGGAATGTCATAACAGCCTGCAACACTATATTTACCGCCCCCCTGATGACCGGGTAATGCAATAAAGCACTCCTGTTTTTGTGTACTCTCATGAGGCGGAATCAAAATATACATGGGCATAAAAGTATCCGGCTCCACCTGAATAATCACCTTCTCCCGAACGATACCATTATCCAAGGTAATCCGTTCTTCAATCACAGGATTTAACGAACAGGTCTCCATGTATTTCCACCCGAGCAGCTCCTTAATGGTTGCTCTGGACTCTTTTCTCCAACACTCAAATTCTTCTCTGGTATGTCCCTTGAAAGCATCCTGTCCGGCATATTTATCAAATTTGCGCAGCATTCCCTGCAGACTTCCGTAGAATCGGGGAATTTCTATTATTTGAGGCTTTTCGCCGCTATTTCCTCTCACATTTCTCATTCTCGGTTCTCTCCTGTTTTGCATTTATTCTCCAAATATACTTTCTACCCAGGTGTGTGCCAATTCAATCCAGGAAGTACATTCCTCTTGTATAGCTCCTCCGTCTGCGGTGGCAGTCAATTGATTCGCCAGAGCAAGACCATGTCCTCCCTTGGGATACATGTGGAATTCCGTAGAGACACCCTGCTTTCTCAGCGCACTTACCAGTAATAAGGAATTTTCCACCGGTACAGACTGATCCTCAAAGGTATGCCAGATAAATGTCTTAGGGGTCTTGCTGCTTACCTGCTTTTCCAGAGAAACCTTTTCCAACAGTTCCTTTTGATTCGCATATTCACTTGTCCCCTCTGCACATCCCAACAGATTTTCAAATGAACCTCTATGAGCATACTCTCCGGAGGTAATAACCGGATAACACAAAATCATACCATCGGGGCGAAGAAGCCTATGATCCTCCACTCCGATTCCTTCTGCGAGAAAATCCTCATCCCAGAACATTCCTAAAGATGCAGCCAGATGTCCTCCTGCTGAGCAGCCCTGTACAATTATTTTATCTGCATGCACATGCCATTCTTCCGCATTGTCACGTATCAGCTTCATAGATGTAGCCAGCTCCATAAGTGCTGTGGGGAAGGTTGCCGGTGCGCAGGAATAGCGCAGTATTGCCGCATGGTATCCCATGGCAAGAAACTGTAATGCCATACTCTCTGCTTCTCTGTCTGAGGTTCGGGAATATCCACCCCCCGGACATAGTAAAATCAGCGGGCGTTTGTTAATTGCCAATGCATCCGTATATTCCTGAATATATGTAATTAATCTTGCATCGGGAAGAGAACCCTTTACCTGTATTGTGTAAACTTGATGAATCATATCCTTCTCCTCTTTTCATAAATAAACGGAAAATACAAAAAACAACTAAACCGATATCCATTATCGGCCTAGTTGTTCTTTTTCCTCTTAGTATGCTCTGCCCCAATATACCATCTTCTTAGCAGGCTTTCCGCAACATACACAATCAGCGGCAATGTCCTCCTGCTCAAAAGGCATGCAACGGCTGGTTACGCTGAGCTTCTCTTTGATTTGATCCTCACATTCCTGACAACCACACCACATCGCTTTTACAAAACCGGTTTTATTATTAAAAATATCCTGGAATTCTTCCATATTGGTTGCTGTATAGGTGTGTTCCTCTCTGTGGGCACGTGCTCTTTCCAGCATTTCCTTCTGCATGGTATCAAGCACCTCAGCAACCTTGCTCTCAAGCTCATCCAATGCTACCTCAATTTTCTCTCTGGTGTCACGACGGCAGATTACACATTTGCCTGCTTCCATATCCTTGGGACCGATTTCCACACGAATAGAATAACCTCTCATCTCTGCCTCTGAGAATTTCCAGCCGGGACTCTTATCTGTATCGTCCACCTTCACGCGGAAATTACCCTTCAATCTGTCACGAAGCTCATATGCCTTATCCAACACACCTTCCTTCTTCTGCTGAATCGGAATAATACATACCTGTACCGGTGCCACCTTAGGAGGAAGTACCAGACCTTCATTGTCTCCGTGTACCATGATGATTGCTCCAATCAAGCGGGTAGTCATACCCCATGAGGTCTGATGCACATATTTTAATGTATTATCTTTATCGGCAAACTGAATACCGAAGGCCTTAGCAAAGCCGTCGCCAAAGTTGTGACTGGTACCGGACTGCAATGCCTTACCATCATGCATCAGCGCTTCAATTGTATATGTCGCTACTGCACCGGCAAATTTCTCCTTATCGGTCTTCTGACCCTTAACTACAGGAATTGCCAGTACCTCTTCAAGAAAATCTGCATATACATTTAACATCTGAATGGTTCTTGCCTCAGCATCCTCCGCCGTAGCATGAGCTGTATGTCCTTCCTGCCATAAGAATTCTCTGGAACGCAGGAAAGGTCTGGTCTCCTTCTCCCAACGAACAACCGAACACCACTGATTATATACCTTAGGCAAATCTCTGTAGGACTGAATATCATTTTTATAAAAATCACAGAATAAAGTCTCTGAAGTAGGACGTACACAAAGTCTCTCCTGCAACGGATTTAGTCCGCCATGAGTAACCCATGCCACCTCAGGCGCAAAGCCCTCAACATGATCCTTTTCCTTCTGCAACAGAGATTCCGGGATAAACATGGGCAAATACACATTCTCCACACCTGTTTCCTTAAATCTTGCATCCAGATGTTGCTGAATCAGCTCCCAGATTGCATAACCTGCAGGCTTGATAACCATACAACCCTTTACGCTGGTGTAATCTATCAGCTCTGCCTTCTTTACAACATCTGTGTACCACTGGGCGAAATCCACGTCCATAGAAGTAATTGCTTCAACCATTTTCTTATCTGCCATTGTTAATCTCCTTTTCTAACCTTTTATTGTGTAACAAAAAGAGCCTTCCAATCCCAAAAGGGACCGAAGGCTCGGCGGTACCACCCTAATTGATGCAGCTGCATCCGTCTCTATCACCGTTAACGCCGGTACTACGCTGTATTTTCATACAGGACTCCAAGGTAGGTTCCAAATGCTCTGCATAAGGGCCTCGCAGCCGCATGTATCATCATGCCACGCCCTCTCTCTGGGATGCTTCCCATCTGTACTAATCCTTTTCCACGTCATCATTCTGCTATTCCTATTGTGCTCACGGTATTCCACACCGAAAGCCAATATTTATGTATGTGATTGTAGTGCATTGCAGCACGTTTTGTCAAGCAAATACTGGATTTTTCCATAGAAATTCACAACAGTCCGGTCTTCCCTGAAATTTAGTGACTGGCACTCCGGCGCAACAAGATGATAATTCTCATACAGACGCGCTCTCGCTCCGTGAAAGACGTAGCGGTACTAGGCTCGAAAATACCTCGCCAAGTCCCGACGTCTTTCAAGGGTCCTTATGAGAACTATCATCTCGTTGTGCCAACCATACTAATCAACTAAATTTCAGAAAAGTCCGGACTGTTTACTGAATCCCCAGCCTGGCGTCAATCTCCTCCTGCAGGATGGACCATTCACCCATCTCTTCATAGGCCTCTTCCATCTTCTTCTCCTGCTTTTCTACACGAGTCATGTCACCTGTCTCCAGATAGACCTTATAAAAGGAAGCCGCTTCAAAGTATTTGGCAACACCGTAATACTCCTTCATTTTGGCATTCCCCTTAAATCCTTCTGCCGTATTGTCATAATATGCGTATACCATGGAGGCATAATCTTCCGCATAAACATCATTGGCAAAGCTCCGCTCTTTATTGGGCATCGTAAAATAGTAATTATATTCATCCACTGTCTGATAAATCACAATCAATAAAATGATACACAAAATAACAATCACTGCATTCATTATGTATTTGATGATTTCCTGACGGAATGTCCGCTCCTTATTCTTCATACTGTATACTCTCCTCTAATAACACCATTCTCTTTGCAGGAGACATTTCTTTCAGCTGCAAGGCTTCCTCCTCGGTAATATTGCAATAAACTATCAACAAAGCTCTCATGCTTTCTTCCATTTGCGCAAGAATTTGTCTGGTTTCCTCTGTATCGGCAGCCTCTCCAAAGGAATATTCCTCATCGTCCATATATTTATAAAAATACTCCAGACCTCTTCCTACAGAGTCCAATCTGGATTCAAAAATATAATCTTCATCTGCGGTATATAACTGCATGATATCCCTGTATAAATAAGTATACTGCTTGGACGCATTAATAATAGGGCGATATTCCTCAAAAGCATCGCTGTAACCGCTGATATTATATGAATCACAAAAAGTCGAGAATGCCAGATAATTTTCTTCGGCGAGGTATTCATCCAACTGCTCTCTGAATTGCTTTGCCTTTCTGCCGGCTTCTCGCTCACGCATACCATATTTGATGGAATACATTTCCGCACTGATAATTGCAAATATAACAATCAATATCAGCAAAGCAGATATAATAACTGCGCGCGCCGTGATTCCCGAATAATTTCGCGCCACCTTGTATATGTGACTCTGTGTACTTTCAAAAGCACCTTGATAACGGTGCATATCCTTAATATGTTGCTGCGCATGGATATTTAACTCACCGCAATGGGGACACCTTTCTGCCTCCAGAGACAGATTACCTCCACAATACTGACATTTCATTACTTTTCTCTTCCTTTCATCCACTTTTTAATGTATTTTTCACAGAGATCGAAAGAAACATGGCCATAATTGTCCGCCTTATCCTTTTCAAAAGCATTCAACTCTTCTTCCGTAAATTCCCAACGTGTCTCAAAATCTTCCAGTATTGGCTGAATATATGGCTGCAGGCGCTCTAAATCCTCCTCGGATAGAAAACTGTCTGCTTTCAATCCTTTTATTTTCCAACCGTAATATAAAAGAGAAACATAGTTTGTCTCCGAAAGCTCTGCGCCCTTTTGTTCATCTTCCAATATAAAATATACAGAGTCCACATCCATCATTGTCCAGCAAAATTCTGAATGCTCCCACTCATAAACCGGATAATCCTCTACTGTAGCCTCCCAATAAAAAGCTGTCAGTTCCTCATATTTCTCCTGCGCATACAACTCATCCATAATCGGAAAGTTTTCTTTTTTCCACAGGTAATCTGCCTGTGCGTCTCTCTTTTCCCCATGATTTACCCAAAAAGCAAAGAGAAGAAAAAACGCAACAATGCATCCCAACACAATAAAAAGTCTTTTTAAGAATTTGCCCTGCTTATAAAATTCCTTTCTGGTCTCCGCCTCCAGCACTTCTCCCAGCTGCTCCACATCCTCTCGGATATCCTCCAGCTTGTCCAAGTACTCCGCTTCCGCCCCTTTGTAATTGAAGCTTCCGCAATAAGGACATTGAGGAAGCATATCCTCAAACTCGCCTCCGCAGAAATTGCAAATTAGTTTCTTACTCTTCATCTTTTCCATTCGTATACACTCTCCCGACCCTTTCCTACAGATCGCTTTGTGGTCATTGGTTGATTAAATATTTTATCCTATTTATCATCATACAATATTTCCGAGATATTTCGCAATCCCTTTCCCGCATAAGATAAAATAAAATCCCTCTTTATCTGCAGTAAATTCTTTAGCTGCATCAGAATGTAAAAAAGGAGGGCTCTGGCTTCAAATTCCTCTCTGCTTTCCGGTAATTTCTGCTTTCTCATGTCTGCGAAAAGCATCTCTAGCTCAGCAAGCAAGCCTTCCACCGTATTATCCTTGTGGTAATCCTTCTCGATTAGTCCAAGCAATGCCGCCACCTCCTTGGCCTGCTTGGGAAGATAGGCAATCTGCTTGATATTAGTATATATTTCCTTCAACACAACGCTCTGTTGCTCCCGCATGCGTATATAATCTATTTCATAGGTGTCCTGCGTTCGCAAGGCATTATTGTAATTTGCCGCAGCACATAGCTTTGCCTCCTCCATGGCCTCGGCAAGCCGCTTAAAACAATCCTCTCCGTAAGCAGTCTTATCTTCCATGAGCAGCCACAGGGACATCCGATGAAGAATCTCTTTTATCAGTTCATCTACCACAGCCGCCAGTCGCTCAAACTTCGCTTCCTCTCTGTGTAGATGCAGATTAACCAGAAAACCAAGACCTGTACCTATCACAAACAATAATACTTCATTCAAGATATGTTCCGGTGCCATGCTTTGCTCCGTTAAAAAATGCGTAATCAACACAGAGTCCATGGAAATGGCTTCCAGCCAGCCTGCCTGCATACACAATAACGCAAACAAAAATAAGTACACTACAAATGCCCACAGCGTAAAATCTAATGCCCAAAAACATCCGGCTGCCAGTATCAATGCACACAGAAATGCCAACCCACGATTGCGCGCTCTCTGAAGGGTTTCACGCTTTGTGTTCTGGATGCTGAGCACCGTAATGATACCTGCCGTTGCAGAATACTGCAAACCCAATTCTCCGGCAATACCGATAGCCAATACAGCTGCCACTGCAATCTTTAAGCTTTTCATTAGCTGCGTCTTCCATAAAATCTGCTTAACCTTTTTGTTTCCTGTTCTTTCTTCCATTTTTATTTCCCTACCTGTTTATCCTTCATTTGTACCATAAATCTTTTTTACAATTCGTTTCAAACTGTCCCTTGCCATAATTGTAGGTATCTCTTTATAATCATATTAAGTTATCATACAATGCTGAGGATAGGGCCACCGCCCGGAAGGGTTATATTTGTTTGTCATCTACAGAAGCCTTAGTTGCTCTTAGGATTGACAAAGATGCGTTGTTGCCCAAAATTCGTCTGTTTGAGCGTAGCGAGTTTTCAAATTTTGGGTAACGCACTTAGCAGATTTGACAATTCTTAGTGCAACTTGGCTTCGCAGCCGCAAACAAATACAACCCTTCCGGGCGGTGGAACCCCCTATCCTCAACTTCTCCACACGACTTAATCTCCAACATATAAAAGGAGCCGACAAAATATGGAACGTATCCTCACGTATCACATTACGGAAGAATCGAATCAGCAATTAATCAGCAGCTTTCTGAAAGCTCAGGGCTACTCGTCCCAAAATCTGGTGGAGTTGAAAAAAATGCCGGAAAGCGTTCTGATAAACAATACTTGGACATATATGAATCAGCGTTTGCATACAGGTGACGTATTAACGATTCACATTCGTGAGGAGGCTTCTTCCGAAAAGATTCCTCCCGTTGAATTGCCTCTGGACATCATTTACGAGGACGAGGATTTATTGATAGTGAATAAGCCTGCCGGAATGCCCATCCACCCCTCCATGAACAACTATGATAATTCACTGGGCAATGCCCTTGCGTATTATTTTGCAAAGCAGAATAAACCCTTTGTCTTTCGCTGTATCAATCGTCTGGACAGGGATACATCGGGACTTACCATTGTAGCCAAGCATATGGTAAGTGCAGGTATGCTGTCTTCCATGGTAGCGCGCAAGGGGGATAACCAATCCTCTGAAACGGTCTCCTACGGTATCACCCGGGAATATCTGGCCATTGTGCGGGGAAGCATCCATCCCTCCAAGGGCACTATAACTGCCCCCATTGCCCGAAAGCCCGGTTCTATTCTGGAACGTCAGGTGGATTTTGCGCAGGGCGAGCATGCAGTCACCCACTATCGCACTATTGATGAGCAAAATGGGCACAGCCTTGTATCCCTTATACTGGAGACAGGTCGCACCCATCAGATTCGTGTTCACATGAAATATTTAGGTTATCCGCTTATCGGTGATTATCTATACAATCCTGATATGGAATACATTAACCGTCAGGCACTACACTCCTACCGGTTACATTTCATACATCCCATTACCCGCAAGGTCATGGATTTTACTGCTCCTCTCCCTTGCGATATGAGGAACGTAGCTTGCGCCCAATCGCCTTGGTCACTTCCACAATCGGAATAATCAGTACTGCCAACAAAAGAGATACCAGATATTCTGAAACAGTAATCGGTGCAAACTGAAATGCCTCTGCCAAAAACGGAACAAATATTACCACAGTCGTACAAATCAGAGAGAGGAGCATTGCACCTAATAGCACCTTATTCTGGCCTTTTATAGTAAAGATGGATTGGTCTAATGAACGCATGTTGTAGGAATGGCATATTTCTGTCAGAGAAAGTGTCAGAAAAGCCATTGTCATGCCTGCAGGACTGTCTGCGATTTCCCAACGACCGGATTCCATAAAATGTCCGATAAAGTAAGCCGCCAGTGTTATCACCATGACAATAGTACCCTGAATCAATACATTTACCCCCAGTCCTCCTGCAAAGATGCCGTCATTGGCATGCCTTGGCGGTCTGCGCATAACATCCTTCTCTGCCTCCTCCATACCAAGCGCCAACGCAGGAAAACAGTCTGTAATTAAATTAATCCAAAGCAAATGCACCGGCTTCAAAATAGTGAATCCCAGCATGGTCGCAATAAAGATCGCCAACACCTCTGACAAATTGGATGCCAGCAGAAATTGAATGGCCTTTCTGATATTATCATAAATCCGCCTTCCTTCGCCCACTGCCGTCACGATGGTCGCAAAATTATCATCTGCAAGTACCATATCTGCCACATTCTTGGTAACATCTGTACCGGTAATTCCCATTCCCACACCGATATCCGCATTTTTGATAGAAGGGGCATCATTGACACCGTCACCTGTCATAGCCGTAATCCTTCCTTTGGTTTTCCATGCATTAACGATACGTACCTTGTGCTCCGGCTGTACACGGGCATACACTCCGTATTGCTCAATGTTCTCTGATAATTTTTCGTCAGATATTTCATCTAGATCAGCTCCGGTAATTGCCTGTTCAGGTTTTGAAATAATTCCCAGCTGCATGGCAATAGCTACCGCTGTGTCCCTATGGTCACCTGTTATCATAATAGGCTTGATGCCGGCATCACGACACTGATTAATAGCAGGTCCCACCTCCGGTCGAACCGGGTCAATCATACCGGTCAAGCCTACGAATACCAGTTTTTGTTCCAAATGCTCCGGCTCATAGCTCTCAGGCGACTGATTCCGACGTCGATAAGCTGCTCCCAGCACGCGGAGCGCCCTGTCTGCCATTCCTTTATTCTCTGCCATGATTTTACTTCGAAGTTCTACTGTCAACTCCACTTCCTTACCATTTACAAAAGCATACTCACAGCATTTTAAAATTTCATCCGGCGCACCCTTCGTGTACTGAATCAGGCTACCATCCTCTCTCCGATGTACCGTCGACATCATCTTACGCACGGAATCAAAGGGCGCCTCTCCGATACGCTCTTCTTCCTTTTTCAGCGTATTCTTGGACAGCTTCAGACGATATGCATAATTTACAAGGGCACATTCCGTAGGCTCTCCCACAGCATTATTGTCTTCATCTAATTCTGCATCGGAGCATAAAGCCATAGCCCGTGCTAACAGCCTTTCATCATCTCCGGTGCTCTCCACTACCGTCATTTTGTTCTGTGTTAATGTTCCCGTCTTGTCAGAACAGATTATCTGGGCACAGCCAAGAGTCTCCACTGCTGTCAGCTTGCGAATAACCGCACTTCTTTTGGACATATTGGTAACACCGATGGATAACACTATGGTAACCACTGCTGCCAGCCCCTCGGGAATGGCAGCCACCGCAAGGCTCACCGCTACCATAAAGGTATCCAGCATTGCTTCACCGGTCACATTGGGATAAATCCGTATTACATCTATCACAAATATCACGACACAGATAGCCAATACCAATATACTTAGAATTTTACTTAACTGATTCAGCTTTTTCTGTAAAGGGGTACTCTCATCCTCTGCCTTGGCCAGTGCATCCGCGATTTTGCCCATCTCGGTATTCATGCCGGTGCCTGTAATAACGGCTTTACCACGTCCGTATACTACGGTACTACCCATATAGACCATATTCTTACGGTCACCAAGAGGAACATCCCTGCCTCCTTGGCTTTGTAGTGTCTCATCCGTCTTGGTAACCGGCAAGGATTCTCCTGTGAGCGCTGCCTCTTCTATTTTCATGCTGGCGCATTCCAAAATACGTCCATCCGCGGGCACCGAATCTCCTGCCTCCAATATAACAATATCACCGGGCACCAGCTCCTCGCTGCGAAGGGTAATCTGATGTCCGTCACGCAATACCTTGGAAGTGGCTGCCGCAATTTCCTGTAGTGCTGCTATGGCTTTCTCTGCTTTACTTTCCTGCACCACACCCAGTACTGCGTTAATAATAACTACTGCCAAAATAATAATTACATCTGTAAAAGCTTCTCCCTCATAGACAGCCGTGATACCGGAAATAGCTGCTGCTATGATTAATATAATAATCATGGGATCTGCAAGCTGCTGTAAAAATCTCTGTACTACGGACACCTGCTTTGGCTCGGCAAGCTTATTCCTGCCGTACTTTGCTTCTCTTTGTGCCGCCTCCACACTGCTAAGACCCTCTAAGGTACTACTTTGTGCGCTAAGCACCTCTTCATAGCTTTGTAAATATTCCTTCATCTATCCACTGCACCTCTCTCTTATCAAACAAAATAAGGCAAAAAATAAAAACCCATATACAAAGTATATGAGTTTTTGGATTAATCTAATCGCATTTTTTTCAATGCCTTTTCTTCAATGATGCATTCGCCGTATTCTTTCAAATACTCAGCCTTTTCCTGTTCTGCTGAATAGAGACTTGCAAATTCAAGTGCCTGTATGCAGGCCCTGCTGTAACGGGCATAAGAAGCATTTCCCTTTTCCATGTATAAATAATATCTGTCGTTCATCGCATACAGGGCACTTTTAACGCGTAAATTGGCAGGAAGCACACGGGCATACTCTGTAATTCGATTCAAGCCGGAAAAAGCAAATATGGCAATTTCAGGTCGTGCGGGATTCTCTGCCGGTTCTTTTGTCTTGCCTGCTTCATCAGGCTGGGGACTTACTGCACTCTGCCCTTCACCGATCTGCTTCTCTCTGGTTCTTTGCAGAATCTTTTTCATTTCCTTCAGACACTCTACCAGCTGCTCCCCATCCTTACTATTAAGATTCTCCAAGGGGTCCTTTTCCGAAAAGGTTAACACCAGCCCCTGCTCCGGCACCACCATAATCTGTAAATCAAAGGCAAAGCGAGGGGGCTTATATCCCACCTGTTCTTCAGCCAGTACAACAATCTCCTGCACCAATTCCTTCGCCTTCTCACTGCGCATCACAAAGTCCTTATAATCAATCTCATACTCTTCCAGCTCTTCGTTAGACAGGAAGCATTTTATTGTTTTATCATCCACTCGTTCTATCTTCATAATACATCTTCCTCTATTCCGTGTATTACTATACTATTATATTTCTGTCATGTGTATTTAATAATAGCATGAAATCCTAGCAAATTCTACTGCATAAAATATAAAAAAATTGTTAACCATACGCATGAATTTTCTATACTTTTTTGCTTTTTCTGATAACTTATGTTATGATAAGATTTATAGGTTGTACACTCTGCTATTAGTAGGACAAGAATATGAAAATTGAAGAGCTTATTCCCGGAATGCCGATTACCCTACAGGTTGAAGTTAATGGGGAATTGATGAGAAGTTGCAAATTTTTAAAAATGTAACCGTACATACCTTAAAAAAAGTACCGGCTCTTTTTGCTATAGCCTCTCTGCAACCACCGAAAGCATGCCTCACAATCGTCGTGAAAGCTATCGATGCTTTGTTGGAATCCCTTCCTCAGTTCAGCTGGGACCTAACCACGCTGCATTGCCAACTATTATCCGGGATATCAGCATCTCCGGTTTTGCCATCGTATGCGACAAGGAATTCGAAATAGAGCCGGATCGCGTTATTCATGTACTTTTAAAGGATTATCTGGAGGAATTGTCCGAAAACTTTATTTATGAATTGTATGGACATGTGGCTCGTACACAACAGCTGGAAAACGGAAAATTCTTATATGGATGTCGTCTGAACAATACCTCTCCACAGCTGGACGCTTATATCATGAAAAAAGAGCGATTACGTTTGAAAAAGACTCACGGAGGAAAATAATGAATCTGGACGGATATACACGTCGCGAAGCTATTGTAGATTATCTGAATAACAAGACACACCCTGTGAGTGGTACTGAGCTTGCAAAGCATTTTGGAGTGAGCCGCCAGATTATTGTGCAGGACATCGCTCTGCTCCGTGCTGAAAACCGCAACATCCTTTCCACCAACAAGGGTTATGTTCTGTTTCATCCTCAGGAGAAAAGAAGCGGCTGTACTGCGGTTATTATGGTAAAACATACCGCAAACCAGACCTTGGATGAAATGCGTTCTATTGTAGATTACGGCGGATGCATGCTGGATGTTTTTATCGACCATGACCTTTACGGACAGATTCGCGTGGATCTGCTTATCAATGATATCAAGGATGCGGAAGAATTTTGTGAGAAAATGCGGAACAGTACCTCAAAGCCTCTCAAGGTTCTTACGGAGGATTGTCATTATCACACCATTACGGCTCCTTCTCAAAAGGCTTTGGAGCTGATACTGAACGAGCTTAAGAATCTGCAAATTCTATTGTAAATGCATGCGTTGAATGCGTTGAATATTTAGAAATCATAAAAAGTAACGGACACACTACATTCCCCTGCCTCTACAGTAAGCTGCAGGGGATATTTTTTTGCAGGGATTTCCTGAAAAACAAATTCCGGCGCGCTCATCTGAAATTCAAACAATACCCCTTCCGCATACAGTGCTACTTTCTTTTGGTTGCTGTACACCGTCAGAGAATAGTTACCGTTCTCCTGTCGCTTCAAGCTATTGTTCAATATATATACAAAAGGCTCACTGCTCCAACAGGCTTTATAGTAATAGTACTTTTCCGTAGGCAGAGTGTTCTGGACAGCTAATAGCTCTGACACTACAGGGATGTCCTTATCCGGCCTTCCATACCATACCACCAGTCCCATTTCATCACAGACCTTGAACATTTCTTCCTCCCACACAGGTTCCGTCACACATATAGTATTGGCTCCCATATCTTTCAGTAACTGAAGCGCTTTTTGCAGATACTCCTGTTTGGCAATCTCTTGATTTTCCTGTTCCGATACTGCTTCCTTAGGCTGTATGAGCGGATGAAAAAGTACCGCCTGCAAAGAGAAGCCTTCATCATTTAGAAAATATCCTTTTCCGGGAATCTCTTGAAAGGAGCATAGCGGAAACGACCTTTCCAATACATCCACCGGAAGCTCACCTTTTCTCTTGTCTATCAGCTGCACCTCCACATGATACAGATAAGAATCGGATACCCCTCTCCACACATGGGGGTGCAGAAGCATGCCCTTGGCTAATTCTTCCTCCTTCAAAGGATAAATAATCTCCAACACAAGTCTGCACAACATATCATAGACACAAATATGGGCAAAATAGTTTTCCATTTCCATAGCTACTTCTGCCGTATCTGCCTGACCTCTATTTTCCTTTAGAAAAAACTGAAACTCCAAATATGCCTTACCGTTTTCCACACGACTGTATATAATCATGCCCTCTCCGGGTGCAGCCCTGTCAAAGCGCATCATAGCTTATCCCTTCTCTCCTGCAAGAGTCTGGTGTTTTTCTCTACCTCATGCTTATTCAAAGGATACCAAAACTGCATAATCAGAAAAACAAACAAGTAGCAGATACCCGGTATCAAAGTTGCCACTGTATAAATACGTTCCGACACCTCCACCGTCTGCATGGGCGCATCAGAAATATAGCCGATGGCAGTCAGGGCAAAACCTCCCAAACCTCCTGCCAGTGCCTGTCCCAACTTACGTGCAAAGGAATATATGGCATATACAGTGCCGTCCTCTCGCTTGCCGGTCACTACCTCCTGATAGTCAATGATATCCGTGATAAACGCCCATATAATCATGTTAAAGAGTCCTATACCAATCGTGCCGACAAAAAGCAACGCCATAAATACCGGAATACTTTCTATACGCAGAAAGAACAGGGTCAGATAAGTAGCTGCCGCAATCAGCATGCCTACCGCTCCTGCCTCCTTCTTGCCGAAACGTATGGCTATTTTGGACATAAAGGGTGCTACCAAAAGCATTGCCGCCACCGTAATAACATTGAGAATCGCTATGGCTCTGGCATTACGGAAGTAATCCAGAAACAAATAATTATTCATGGTCTGAGCAAGCATGGAAGCAAGCAGAAGCACTAACGCACCGCATACCAGTGCCAGAAGCGGCCTGTTTCTGCCAAGACTTTTCAGCATATCTCCTACACTTTCCCGCTGCCGCTCTGCCTTCTTATCAAAGGACACTCGCTCCGTACACAGAAAATAGCAGAGGAGATAGCAAATCACTGCACCTACCCCCAACACCACTGCAGTAATGGTAAATCGCTCCGGCACCACAAGCTGATTCCCCTGAGCATCCGTCTCATATACCACAAGAGGCACTACTATACCGATGACAAGACTGGCAAGACTGGCGCCTACACTTCGATAGGTGGAGAGTGATGCTCTCTCTCCTGCCTCCGGGCTGATAACAGATGCCATGGAACCGTAAGGGATGTTGATTGCCGTATAGCAAAAGCTGCTCCACAGAAGATAGGTAATCACCACATAAATCATTTTGGCACCATAAGGCCAATCCTTCACAAAATAAAGATACATAATGGTACTGGCTACCGCTACAGGCACACACATACGACGTATCCATGGGCGAAAACGTCCATCCCTCGCCGGACGCAGATTGTCCACTATTCTGCCCATGGTAATATCCGTAAAGGCATCTACCACTCTTGCCGCCAGAAACAAGATACCCACAGCAAAACCGGAAATACCCAGTACCTTAGTATAGAATACCATCAGATAACTGCTGGCAAAAATAAAAGTAAAATCATTACCGAAATCACCAAATAAATAACCTATTTTATCCCGAATGCCAAAAGGCCGCATAACTTCCTCCAATCCACCACAAAAGTAGTAAGTACTAAGCTTACTGTCTCCCATGGAAGAGGGAATTATGCAGACCTTTTTCATACTCTTTTTATATTTATATTAATTTTCCAATATAATCCGAAGCCGCCATGGGTTTGGCGAAATAGTAACCCTGTATGAAATCACAACCCAATTGCTTCAAATAATGGTACTGGTTCTCCGTTTCAACACCCTCTGCGACAACCGGCAATCCCAGCTTCTTAGCAAGCTCCAGCACACAATAAATAATACTTCCTGCCTTTTGGTCACTATAATCGTCAATAAAGCTCTTATCCAGCTTAATCTCATCAATCGGTACGGATTTTAACATCATCAAGGAAGAGTAACCCGTTCCAAAATCGTCCATCAGAATACGGAATCCATACTCCCTGAGTCTCTCCAGGGTAGAACGGAACAAACCAAAGTCTTCAAAGAGAACCGTCTCTGTAATCTCAAGCTGTACTAATTCCACAGGCAGCTCCATCTCCTGCATCATCTGATAATAATCGTCCACAAAGCTCTTGTCATACATAAGCTGTCTTGAGATATTAACAGACACCGGAAGCGGCTCAATACCCTTTTCAATCAAATGCTTCTGCAGGCGGCAGACCATAGAAAACATCTCTCGATCCAGCATACGCACAAAACCATTATTCTCAGCCAGAGGTATAAATTTACCCGGAGGTATAATATCTCCCTCTCGCGTAATCCAACGAATCAGCGCCTCCGCTCCGCAGATTTCACCACTTTCCGCATGATACTTGGGTTGCAGATACGGCACAAATTCGTGCCTCTCTAAAGCATACTCCATTTCATCCTCAAGATGCTTGTCCTCATACATAGCATTACGGAAGCTTACATCATAATATGCAATGGTGCTGCGACCCTGCTTTATGGTTTCATGGGCAATCCTTGCTTTGCTCACCATATCATCTACGCTTTCTTCGTAATTTTCCACCACATATATTCCTATGGAAGGATGAAGCATATTTTCAAAAATGTCGCTTTCATGTAGCATTTTATTGAATTGTGCTATATTGGTTTCTATCTCCGACAATTCATTATAAAAATACATGATACAGAAATGATTGGAGCCATTTCTGCAAACAATACCATTCTCGCCTACACAAGTGTTCACAATGTCATAAATACGGCATAAGGCGGCATTACTTTCCTCATTTCCGTAGAGTGTTGCTACCAGATTAAAATTATCAATAACAAGAAAGGCGCATATGGCATTCTGCTTCGATTTCGTCTTTAACCGCTCCTGGCAATCCAGCTTGAATTTCTCGTAGCTTCTGCCTCCTGTAATAGTATCCTCATATAATGCCTTTTTCAGCAGCCTGTTCTTTTCCCTCTGTGATTGTCTGATACTCAGCACTAAATAAATGGCAATCAAAGAAATACAAATACAATAGATGGTTATACTGAGCATAACGCCCTTCTTGGTCTCTTCCGCTACACGTTTCGGCACGACACTAAACACATACCAGTCATTTACACTAAGGGGCAGATAATAGGTATAACGACTACCTTTTTCATTGTATATTTCCAAAAAACCCTGCTCACTGTTTTTCAGATTACTCCTAAGAAGTGCAATCTCTTCCTCGCTTTGCTGCTGCCTTGTCATATAAGCAAACACATTGTCCAAATCGGTAATTGCATTATGGTGCTTTGTGTTGATTATCACGTCGCCGTTTCTGTCAACTATGTAAGTGTAGCCTTCTCCGTCAAAAGCTGTGGCAGACAACATTTCCTTAAACATGTCACCGTGGTATACCGCTGATAACACACCTAAAATAGTCTGATTATCCTCTGCATACACGGGGAAGGAATAAATATTTACATCTTCATTATCCACTATATCCGATATCACAGAAGTAAGATGCGCCTGTCCACTCATTGCCTTCTCAAAATTCTCAACACCGGCAAGGTTCATTTCTATGCCATCCGTTGTAATGGTATAACCATCCGGTGTGGAAAAGGCAATTCTTTTCATTCCGTAACGCTCAGCTGTGGAGACCATCCTATCAATTCCCTGTTGCGGATCACTCTCCAATGTAGCCGACATGCGCACAGCAAGGCTCTCCAACAGCAGCATATCATTTTCATACTGTTGCTCAATCAATTCCGCACACAAGTCGGCAGCATTCTTTATCGTATGCCGAATATGTTCTGTCAGCTTGTTACCAATAAATTTTGAAAATAACAGAGTAGCAGGTATTGCTGCTACTAATATCACGTAGGAAATAGCAATAAATATATTTTTCTTTTTACTCTTCATACTATTCACCAAAGGTATTTTCACTAGGATTCAAATGGTATCGTCCAACATGCCCTTATCTATTACTATTATACTCTACTCCTGCATGCTTTTCAATGCTGCTCCTGCTCTTTCCACTGTAATCTATGCAGCTCTCCCTCCAGCTGCATATCAGTGAAGCCAATTTGTCTCAATGCCTCATAAAGCACAACTGCTACCGAGTTAGACAAATTTAAAGAGCGGATGGCCGGAAGCATGGGAATACGGATACAGGTCTCCTCGTAATCCACCAGAATCTCTTCCGGTATTCCGGCACTTTCCTTGCCAAACATAATATAATCATCCGAACCAAATTGCACGTCTGTATATACATGCTTTGCCTTGGTGGTTGCCATCCAAATCTTGGCATCGGGATGCTTCTCTTTAAACTCCTCAAAATTCATATATCGGTTCACATCTAAATGCTCCCAATAATCCATACCTGCACGCTTAATCTGCTTCTCACTTAGGCTGAATCCCAAGGGCTCAATCAGATGAAGACTTGTGCCTGTCGCCACGCAGGTACGCCCGATATTTCCTGTGTTTGCCGGAATCTCCGGCTGATGTAAAATGATATTCATACTGTTCGCTCCGCTCTCAGCTTCTCCACAAATCTCTGCATTCTTTCCATGGCAATTTTCAGCTTTTCCAGAGAATATGCATAAGAAATACGCAAGTATCCTTCCCCGCAGTCACCGAATGCTGTACCGGGTACTGCTGCCACCTTTTCCTCCTCCAGGAATCTGGTGGCAAACTCATCACTGGTCATGCCGAATTCCTTAATGCAGGGGAACACATAAAAGGCACCGTAGGGCTCAAAACACTCCAGACCCATTTCACGAAAAGCGTTCATCAGAAAACGTCTGCGCTGATTGTAGGCGGTGCGCATCTCCGCAATATCGTCATCACCATTCTTCAATGCCTCCACTGCTGCGTATTGGCTGGTGGTAGGCGCGCACATAATGGCAAACTGGTGAATCTTAGTCATCTGCTGAATAATATTGGCAGGACCGCACGCATAGCCCAAGCGCCAGCCGGTCATGGCATATGCCTTAGAAAAACCGTTGATTACAATAGTTCTTTCCTGCATGCCTGGCAGACTTGCTATGGACACATGCTTATCCTTATATGTAAGCTCCGCGTATATTTCATCTGACATGACAAAGATGTCATGTTTTAAAATCACCTCTGCAATCGCCTCTAAATCTTTCTTTTCCATAATGGCGCCGGTAGGATTGTTGGGGAAGGGTAAAATGAGCACCTTGGTCTTGTCTGTAATAGCCTCCTCCAACTCCTGCGCTGTCAGACGAAACTCATTTTCCGCTTTCAAATCAATAATCACAGGTGTTGCTCCTGCAAGTACCGCACAGGGCTCGTAGGACACATAGCTGGGCTGAGGAATCAGCACCTCATCTCCGGGATTAATCATGGCGCGCAAACCAATATCGATTGCCTCGGAACCACCTACGGTAATCAATACCTCTGTAAGAGGATTATAAGTAATATTCTGCTTCCTTAGCATGTAATTACAGATTTCCTGACGTAATTCCTTTAAGCCTGCGTTGGAGGTATAAAAGGTTCTTCCCTTTTCCAGAGAATAGATACCCTCGTCGCGAATATGCCAGGGCGTATCAAAATCAGGCTCGCCTACACCCAGGGAAATAGCATCCTGCATCTCACTGACAATATCGAAAAACTTACGGATACCGGAGGGCTTAATTTCTACTACTTTATCTGCTAACGGATTTCTCATGGGGTGATTATCTCTCTTTCATCTTCTTTTTGCTGGGAAAAGGCTGTTCCGTGATCCTTGTATTTCTTCAGAATGAAATGAGTAGCTGTACTCAATACGGTATCAAGGGTAGACAGCTTGTCGGAGACAAAGCTGGACACCTCACGAAGACTCTTGCCCTCCAGAATCACCATCAAATCATATCCACCGGACATCAGGTATACGCTGCGCACCTCAGGATATTTGTAAATCCGCTCTGCAATGCTGTCAAAGCCCTGTCCTCTCTGGGGTGTCACGCGCACCTCAATAAGGGCACTCACCTTTTCAATAGAGGTTTTCTCCCAGTTAATCAATGTGTGGTAGCCGCAAATCACACCTTCTGCTTCCAAGGCGGCAAGCTCGTTTACCACGTCAATTTCTTCCACACCGAGGATAACAGCTAATTCCTTTAAATCAATCCGGCTGTTTTTCTCAATTACGGCCAATAATTCTTCTCTCATAAATAGTCACCTTACCTTTCTTCTATTCTTCATTGCCCCGGAACCTAGGCTTCACCGCCCCAGAACCAAACTCGAAAATGCTTCGCATTTCCTCGTTGTTTGGCTTCGCCAAATAGCCCGGCATCTAAGTGCGCTCCGGAATGCAAGCATTCCTTGTGCACTTAGGTGCCGCGCTGCTTGGTTCTGGGGCGGTCCACATATCTGACTTCGTCTTCGTTGAGGATAAGTCTGTCCTTGCCGGAGGTGAGCTTTCCTACCACTACGGCAGGAATCCCTTCCGCCTCCAATGCTGCCACAAGGGTAGCACCGTCCTCAGCTGTCATTACCAGACTACCGCCTGATTGTAACTCATATGGGTTTACATTACAGTATTCACATACCTCCACGGTCTCCTGCCGCAGGGGAAGCTTTTTCAAATCGATGGTAAGTCCCAAGCCTGCTCCTTCAGCAAGCTCCCAAAGCGCGGCAAAAATACCGCCCTCGGAGGCATCATGCATGGCGCATACGCCGGCTTGCAGGGCGACGGCTGCCTCAGGCAACACAGATAAATATCTGTCAAAGCCTGCTGCCTCCTCCACCAGATACGCGGGGTATCTCGACAATAATCCCTGCTCGTGGTGTCTTGCTAATGCTGCCGTTCCCTCCAGGCCAATCCATTTACTAATCACAATGTCCTGTCCCGGTTTAGCTGACTTAGCTGTACGATAATAGTCATCTGTCACCTTGCCGTAACCGGTTATCACAGCCACCGGCTCCTTCACTGCCCCAAGCACGCGAGTCTGACCTCCCATAATCTGCATGGACAGAGCATGACAGGCATCCTCAGCCTCTTTCATTATCTGTCTAAGGTCAGCTTCCTCAGCCGTCTCCGGCAATAATAGTGCGAGCATAATCGCTATAGGCTCTGCGCCACCCGCGACCAGATTGTTCGCACATTTCTGCACAAGCTGCTGCATCGTCATCACAAAATCTCTTTGGATATCCTGCTCACAGATTACTGTCTGTGCAGGTCCTACAACCCCTTCCTGCACACAGCTCACTACTTTTTCCCCTTCTTTTACCGAAAAAATGGCGCAGTCGTCCCCTACGCCTGCGCCACTTATAATTTCTTCTCTTCTTGTTTTCAGCTGTTTTAATACGGATCGCTTTAAAACACTTTCCGATACCTTGCCGATGTTCATGCTTTGCTATTCCTCATTAATATTTTACTGTGGCACCTCCGCCGGTGGTGCTGTCAGTAACGCAATTACATTTTTAACATGGTCGATATTGGCAGTTCCGATGGCCGCCATAATCTCCTCATATGCCTGAGGGTCTGCCGTAGCCGTACCTACAGTGGCACTTCTGGGTGTCATCTTGTAACTACTACTGTTAATCTGCTCACGACTTACTTCCACACCATCCTCTGTGACGATTTTCCACAGCTTTGCCTTATAGCCAATATGTGCGCTTTCGGTCACAATATAGCCGATAGGCTGACCAGGATCCGCATAAATCGCATCTGTGGTAGGATTGATAATCTCAAGGACTTCACTTTCATACCGAACCTTACGACCTTCATCACGGGTCTCTTTACCGTAAATATTAAAGGTAATCTTTTTATTCTGGACAAAGCCCTCTATGTAAATCGGATAGTCTGTATTGTTCTTAAAGCAGAAATCTTTACCTGAGCTCTCCGCAATGGCCGCATCTGCAGAAGGGTCTACATAAGCAACAATCATGGAATGATTATGTCGCTCTGTAACTTCCAGCTCGGAAAGGAGTACCGCATTGTATAAGGTGGTGGATACCTGACAGATACCGCCGCCCAGACTGTCCACAACTTTGCCATTCAAATAGGAACCGGCCATATAATAACCGTTCTTTTCCGTAAAGGGTGCCACATTTTCATAGGTAGAAAATTCATCACCGGGATATAAAGTGGTGCCGTTAATCAGTCTGCATCCGTTTTCTACATTAGCACTTCTAGAAGCACCGGAGGTAGAATAAGAGGTGGTAAAAGTGCCCAACACATCCGTAACCGCAGCCAATTCTTCTGCACTTCCTTTGGGCTCATCAATCAGAATATCCAAAGCAATGCTGCATGCCTGATAATCCCAGCCCTCTGTCAGATATTCGTACACAAGATCAATAGAAGTCTCTACGTCCAACAAATAACCGGTCTGTCCCTCTACCACTTGGAAAGTATCATTCTCTCTCTTTAAAGAAACGTCGATGGCTTCCTGGTCAAATTGGGTACATTCCTCCGCCAGAATACTGTTTATTGCCTGGATATCAAAGTCAAATTGTACTTCCAAGGTATAATTATCATGCTCCAGATCCTTCAGCATCTTATATCTTTGAATCACATTACCATATGTGCCCAATTCAAGAGCTTCTGTTACCAGCTCCCTGTTGACCCAGGTAATTCCCAAATCACCTGCCGTAGTCTTGACCTCCTGATTGTCCGCTGCCAGCAACGTAATTTCAACGGATTTCAGCCCCTCCACATATGCTTCAATGGCCGCCGTCGCCTCTGTGCCGGTCTTACCGGATAAATCAACCGTATTTGCATAAACGCCTGTCTTAATGGTGGCTTCACCCTTCGCCTGCACCGTCATGCCAAGCATCAGTGTCATCACCGCCAACCAAGCTCCTAAGCATCCTTTTATAATGTATTTTTTCATAGCATACCTTTCCCTTCCAACATTGAATTAATAAAAAAAGTATGATAAAGTTGGTAATATCATAGCAAGTACAAGAAAAATAATAATCACAGCGGATATTCGCTGTTTTGTTTTTTTGCTATTCATATTAAACATGGTAACTCCTTCTATCTGTAAACAGATATACAACTA
Organism: Lachnospiraceae bacterium; assembly: GCA_015056915.1. GTDB lineage: Bacteria > Bacillota > Clostridia > Lachnospirales > Lachnospiraceae > Acetatifactor. Next base: position 45,998 of record SVFK01000007.1, on the reverse strand, counting down.
CTAAACTACAAAACTCTGAAAGGATATTATATATGAATTTCTTCTTTTTGGCAAGTTTTATCATATTTATACTGCTTCTTTCACGTATCCTGAAACGTCAGGAACAAAAAAGGATATCCAACGAACAAGGCTTTTGGGACCGAGAACAGCAGGCCAACTCTGTGCGCCGCAAATCTCTGGACACTCTTGAGTACATTCAAATACCTCTGGACAAGCTCCCCGTAGCTATTCTGCCTGATAATGCAGATGTAGCCGAATGTCGGGAGTTGATTCAGACCTTATCCTCTCAAAAGATTGTAAACCTGACCGGCTATACTAATACCGATTTAAAATTGGAATATGGCACTGCCAATATCACCGCTTTGTCCGAATACGACCAGAATTACACCCTGTTAGTCCGCACTCTTCAACAATGGGCAGACATCCTTATGGATGCCGGGTATGTATATGAGGCAGGTGTCCTTATGGAATTTGCCGTCAGTACGGGTACGGATATCAGCAAGACCTATTATAAACTGGCTGAGATTTATTCTTCAAGAGGGGATTCCTTCCAAATTCAGCAGTTGCTGGAAAGCGCCGGTAAGCTGCGCACCGCCAATAGGAATACTATCGTCCGTACTTTGCAAGAAGCTTATCGGTAAACCGGCTTGCTTCGCTTCGGGTGAGCTTTTCCACATCTACCTCCGGGGTTATTCTATGCTGCTCCAGCAGACGATATAACCTCTCTTTTTGCGCTTTTGTGGCCGGCGTATCTCTTTTTATCTTAAAACTAAGCTGTGTCGGCATAAAAAGAGGCTCCTGCTCTTGGTAAAAGGCTTCCGTCAGCCTTTGATAAAGCATGCTGGTCGCTTCCGCATCAGCCAAGGCTCTGTGTGCCCTGTGCGGTATCTGATAATACTCACAAAGATAATCCAGACTTCTATGCTCCAGATCTGCCAGATATTTTCTGGCTATTTTCAGAGTATCAATGGCTTGCTTTTCAAATGTCAATTTCTTATCCACTGCCGCCTTTTTCAAAAAGGAATAATCAAATAATATGCTATGTCCCAACAGGATATAATCCTCCAGAAATGTTATCAGCAACGGAAGTACCTCATCAATATACGGTGCATTTTCCAAATCGCTGTCTGTAATTCCTGTCAGTTCTACAATCCTTTGCTCCAGCTTACGCCCGGGATTCACAAGGGCGGAAAAGGTATCGACAATCTTACCCTCTACCACCTTTACAGCTCCGATTTCAATAATCTTATCAAGCTTGGGATTTAACCCGGTGGTTTCCAAATCTATACTTATGTATGTGTCTGTATATGTGTTTGTTATCATATGGCTCCTTGTAGCATTGGCATTGCTGTGATTCTATTTGACCTTACAGGTTCATGTTTTATGTATTACCCTTGTGTTACCCTGTTATGATTTGCGTGGATGCCTCATAATTCAGAGGATTGCGCTTGGCATAATCAAAAAGTACATATTGCACTCTCTGCTGTAGCACATCACACTTCTTTATTGCTTCCACATCCCACACCGGATAATGAAAAGGCTCCATGTGTGTCATTTTACTGAGCTGCTTCCATTCATATTGCTCATAGGAGGGCAACAGACGACGCTCTTGCTCCTCTTCCCGATACACCTTGCGGATATACTCCTTATCGGCAGATACTATTTCAGCCAGAAAGGCAGGACGACTCTTCAGATTCTCCCGCAAATACATATCGTAGGTAAGCAGTTCGCGATACATATCCGCCTTTTCCGAATCCCATCTACAGGCAAATTCAAAGAGAATCTCATAGCGGTATGCCCTGGCGGGACTGTTTATCAGATATCCCTTTTCCTCATAAAATTGTACCATCTTCTCGTACATATCAAAGGGGGTAGCAAATACAGTCTCCAAAAGAGGAAGCGTATGCGTAAATTGATTGCTGTTGTAGTACAGCTCCACCATTTCCTCAATAGCCTTTAATCTCAAAATCTCCTCATAGGAAAGCCAGTTGGTAGCAAGCACCTCATAGGGTGGCAAATCCAAATAGCAAATCCCACATTCCTCAGCCCTTTGGTGCATGGGTGAACCCTTCAATACCTTTAAGAAACCTAACTGCAGCTGCTCCGGCTTCATTTTGTACACGCGGTTAAAGGAATGCCGGAAGCTATCATAATCCTCAAAGGGAAGTCCGGCTATCAAATCCAGATGCAGATGCACATTCTGTCCTGTTCGAATGTCTGCTACAATCTGCTCCAACCGCTCCACATTCATCACCCGGTGGATTGCCTTCAAGGTCTGGGGATTGGTAGATTGTACTCCGATTTCCAGTTGTACGAGACCGGGACGAAGCTTATTTAACAGCGCAATCTCATCCTCCCGCAAAATATCCCCGGAAATTTCGAAGTGAAAATTGGTGACACCATTGTCATTTTCACAAAGATACTGCCATATTTCCATGGCATGCTTGTGGTTGCAGTTAAAAGTTCTATCCACAAATTTTACCTGTTTTACGCGATTATCAAGGAAAAACTGCAGCTCTCTTTTTACGACACTAATGTCACGTAGCCTGACATGTTTATCCACTGAGGATAAGCAATAGCTACAGCGGTAGGGACAGCCTCTGCTGGATTCATAATAAATAATTTTGTTGGTAAAGGGCTCTAAATTCTCATAAAGAAATGGAAGCGTATTCATATCTAACAGATCGCGGGCAGGTGTATAACCGGTGTGAAGGCATAGACCGGGAACAACGAGCTTTTCTTGGTTTACATAACATTTCAGCAATTCACGGAAGGTTTCCTCACCTTCCCCCACCATAATACCCTTCAAGGAAGGATATGCTTCCAGAATCTCCGGTGCATCATAGGTAACCTCAGGACCTCCCAACCAGATATCCGTGTCCGGCAGTAGCTTATGTAATTCTCCGATTAACTCCTGCACCACCCGCCAATTCCAAATATAACAGGAGAAACCGATGGCATCCGGTTTTCTCTTATAGATATCTGCCAATATGTGTTGCATGTGCTGATTAATCGTATATTCTGCAAGCTCTATATGCTTCTGTAAGACTTCACCGGCATACGCACGCAAGCTGTATATGGCAGGATTGGAATGTATGTATTTTGCATTGATTGCTACTAATAGAAATTTCATAATTTATGCCTTCCTTATACTATCGAATTATTGCAATAGGAATCTGTTAGACTCCATTACGATAACCCACTAACACAAGTATAACACAAAAAGGAGCAGAATACCTAATATTCTGCCCCCTTCGCTTATCTTTGATAAAATTGTTCCACTAATCCATTAGTCAATGCGTCTGCAAGCTCCATAAGAAGAGCATCATTTTCATCCATCATGCGAACAGCTTCTGTATGTTCACCATTTGTAGTCGCCATCATGGAGTTTCTCATCAATTCCAAATGTTTTCTCAGCATACGGCGCAAATCATCATACTCGTAATTGGCATTTGCATTAGCGAGCATTCTTGCTGTCTGGTCTGCATTTTGGTTCAGCTGATTTTCAACCTGTTCCATTCTGTCTGCACTATCGTTTTTATGTGCTGCTATCAATTCGCCCGCAAGTCGCACATGCTCCGTAAGCAGCTGTTGTAACTGATTAACTGTAGATTGCGGATAAAATTTAGCAAATATCGAAGCAATTTCTTCCGGGGTCTGCATCAACCTTTCCATTACAGCATCTGTATTTGCCAAATTATAGAGTTGACTGATTTTAGACATGGCATCCCAGAAATTATGTCGACTCCATGCCATACGCATATCATTATTTAAGTCCATTTCCTCCTTGCTGTTGTTATGATTCTCATGACCGTTACAAATTCTAAGTCTCGTTCCAACCTGTAAATTGTAAGGATTTATCCCCGGGTTACGTCTGATAATATCAGGTACTGTTGTCTGATATCTCTGTGCCAGTCGATAAAAGGTATCTCCCTGCTGCACTACATGATAAGTGGTTCTGCAAAAATCCATAAATGTCTTGCTCCAAGATAATGTTGCTTTATAGTATGCAAAAGGAGCGGTTTGCGTGCAAACCACTCCAACATAGATGTCCATATCTGCATAGTAGTGTAGGTCCTTCACCGTTTTTCTTATCCTTACAGAATAATCGGTCCTTCCCCAATGTCTACAACATAGAAATCAGCCTCATAGCCGATTCTGACCATGTAAGCCTCACCCACCTGTTGAATAAAGGTGTCAATCACTTCATCCCTCACAATGCTGACAGTACAGCCTCCAAAGCCTGCACCTGTCATACGGGAGCCAAGGACTCCTTCCACCTTCCATGCTTCCTCTACCAAGGTATCCAGTTCCACACCTGTAACCTCATAATCATCACGCAGAGAAACATGGGACTCATTCATCAGCTGACCAAAGAGCTCCAGTTTATTACTTCTCAACGCCTCCACCGCACGCATAGTACGCCGGTTCTCATAAACAGCATGCTTGGCACGCCTTCTGCAAATATCATCCTGAATGTGGTCTTTCAGCCTTTCAAAGGCTTCCTCATCCAGATCTCCCAGCGTAGCAATGGGCGTTATCTGCTGTAGCTGCGCAAGTGCCATCTCGCTTTGACTGCGGCGCTCATTATATTTCGAGTCACCCAGTCCACGCTTCTTGTTACTGCAGGCAATCACTATTTTGGCCTGCTCCAGTTTAATGGGCGCATACTCATAAGATAAATCTGCTGTATCAAGGAAAATAGCATGATTCTTCTTGCCCATGGCAATGGCAAATTGATCCATAATCCCGCAATTTACCTTGTTAAAATGATTCTCTGCATACTGACCTATCAGTGCCAAATCCTGATTACTTAAGTCAAAGTCAAAAAAATCCCTTAGGATAAAACCTGTCAGTACTTCAACGGATGCTGAGGAGGAAAGTCCGGCACCGTTGGGAATATTACCATATAGCAATAGGTCCATGCCACAGGGCAGCTTCATGCCTCTCTGTTCAAATGCCCACATGACTCCCTTGGGGTAATTGGTCCAATCGGCTTCCTTACTGGGGATCAAATCCTCCAGAGAAGATTCGATTATTCCCAAATGGCCGAAATTCATAGAATAGAATCGTAATTTATTATCCTTACGCTTACGAGCTACGCCATATGTACCCAGAGTCAATGCACAAGGAAAAACATGACCTCCGTTATAGTCAGTATGCTCTCCAATCAAATTCACGCGTCCCGGAGCAAAATACGCCTTTGCCCCTTCCGCACTTCCGAATATTTCTGCAAATTTGCTTAAGATGATTTCCTTCATAACGGTTACTTCTCCATCACATATCTTTGCATCCGGTATGTCCTTTACAGCATCATTTCCTTTTTGTCCAAATCAGCCTGTGCTTTCTTCAAATCCTCACGAATGGAAATTTTCTGAGGACACTCACGCTCACATTTTCCGCATTGGATACAATTCTTGGGCTGCTGTGCATCACCCATTTCATTTTCCCATGCATGCTTTACCATATTGTAATTCTGATACATGTGATAGGTATTCCAAAGTCTGAAGCTTCTGGGAATATTGACCCCTGCAGGACAAGGCATACAATAACGGCAGCCGGTACAGCCGTTTTGCACACGACTATTCAGAATCTCTACTACCTCTGCAACCGCATCTTGTTCTGCCTGAGACAGCGGCTCAAAATCAGCAAAGGTCTTCAGATTGTCTTCAACCTGTTCCATGGTAGACATACCACTCAGAATCACCTTTACATTGGGCAGACTTCCCACCCAGCGCAAAGCGAAGGAAGCTACGGAAGCATCCGGCTTCACAGCCTTAAATATATCTGTCACATCATCCGCAAAGGTTGCCAGAGAACCTCCCTTAATAGGCTCCATAATTACAAGCGGAATCTGCTTTTCTTCGGTAAGAGCATAGCCCTTCAGACCTGCCTGTTCATTGGCATCCATATAATTGAGCTGAATCTGGCAGAAATCCCAGTCCATATAATTTATCATTTCTTCAAAGGTTTCATATTTGTCATGGAAGGAAAATCCCAGATACTTAATCTTTCCTTCTGCCTTCATTTCCAGCAAACGTTCTACACAGCCGATTTCAAGCATCTTATCCCAACGTCCCTTATCCATGGCATGCAACAGATAAAAGTCAATATAATCGGTCTGTAGACGAGTAAGCTGCTCCTCAAAAATACGGTCTACATCTGCCACTGTTTCCACCATCCATACAGGAAGCTTGGTGGCAAGATAGAAGGAGGATCTGTCATATTTTTTCAAATATTCTCCCATGAAAGGCTCGCTTTCCTCCTCATGATAGGGATATGCGGTGTCAATATAATTGACTCCGGCAGCGATTGCCTTATCAAGCATTTTAGTTGCCTCAGGACGATCGATTTTGCCATCTGCAGTCACCGGAAATCTCATGCAGCCAAATCCCAGCAAAGAGGTTTCAATTCCCAATTTATCCAAGGTTCTCTTCGTCATAATCACTTTCTCCTTTGTTTCCCAAATGATTTCTCTTCAACTACTATGTGTCTTTGAAATTCTCTTACACTCTGCCTCTATTTTATCACGAAACGCTTAAAATGTCTCTTATAATCTGTCACCGTTTTCATCAAATTCCACACCAAAATCCTTGCTGTATTCATTGATTCTATCAATGATGCGTATTGCCTCCTCACCGGTCGCAGGTGTGGGTCTGTAATCATTCCGATTGGTAACAGAGCTGACGGAGCAGGGGATTACCTTCACTATGGTGTCGTCACTCTTTTCTCCCTCCACAAAGGTAAAGGTCTGTTGGAAAATCATGGTGTCCTTATCGGCCGGATTACGATTGGCTCCAAAGCAGAAATTACCCAGGCTGTATACGATGTACTTACCTTGGTATTCTTCAATCCCTTGCAATACATGGGGATGGTGTCCTATCACCAGATCTGCACCCCAGTCGATACATTTTCTGCCCAATTCTCTTTGGTAATCCTCGGGGTAATTCTCTCTCTCAATTCCCCAATGACAGCACGCCAATATTATATCTGTATCCTGCTCCTGCAAAAGAGCAATGCCCTCCTGAAGAAAGCGCTCTACTCCGGTCTCCCATGCAATTTCATTCACAGACACGTACCCAATGCGAATACCCTTCGTCTCATATATGCCCACATACTCATCATAGGCATATTGGATTCCTGCTCCCTCCAAGGCATCCACCGTATCCCTTGTGCCCTGTGCTTTATAATCCAGTCGATGATTATTTGCCATACTGACTGCTTCAACACTTCCGTCAACCAGTATATTCACATACTCCGGATTGCCCTTAATGACATACTCTCCCTCTCGCATGTCCTCTGAGGTAGTAAGAGGACCTTCCAGATTCACAATAGTCATATCATCCTCTGCAAAAATATCAACCACATTTTCAAAGAAATAAGCGCTGTTTTGCTGAATATGATACATCTCGGCAAAGGACCATGAGTAGTCCTGTGTCAGGTAATTGCCCAGCGTTACATCCCCAACTGCCGAAATCGTAACAGACACCGTCTCCTGTTGCTCATCTATATTGGTTTCTGTCTGTGCCATGGCATCTTCTATGGGATCATAGATTGCTTCCGTAGTCTTGGCTGACTCAGGAATGTCCATGGACTGTAACGTGACAGCCGTGTCACTTTTGCAACCGCAAAGACTCAGTACAAGTATGATTTCAACAACCAATATAATACCATTTCTGTGTAGATTCTTCCTTGTAATATTTTGTCTCATTTTAGTTCTCTGCCTCAATGATTATCCTCTGTCTGCGCATTGTCAGTACTTTTATCATTTACCATAAGGCATTTCCTGCTGATGCAGGCAGCCTTATGGAATATTTCACTACTCTTCTGCATATACCGTATCACGCAGATATTGCTTATTGGCTTCGAAGTCCACCTCTAATACCGCCATATCCCTTATTGTTGCATTTGAAAAAGTACCCTCCTGCGGTATACTGCTTTGAATGATGTCATAGCCCAGATATTTAGCTGCCGTAAGGCTTAAGCCATAACATTCGCCCTTTGTCAAATTGGTGGTCAGATTAGGTAACAGTCCATCAAACAATTCCCCCGGATTCGTCAACAAAGCTGCGGGAAGCTTCTTAATAACCGCCTCCAATACCTTTCGCTGGCGTTCTGTTCTTCCGAAATCAGTGCCCAAGTATCGATTTCTGCTATATGCTAAGGCCTGAGGACCATTTAAATGCACCACACCGGCTGAGGTTGTATCCATATAGTCCGTTCCCTCTGCTCGCCCGGTCAGAATGTTATATTCCACCAAATAGGCATTCACATATTCGATTTCCTCACCCGTAAGCTCCAGCTCAATACCATTTACTGCATCCACGAGATTGGCAAATGCCTCAAAATTCACCTGTACATAGCGATTGACATCAATATCAAGATTTTGCTCTATTGTCTCCAACAGTAGTTGTGCACCGCCAAAGGAATATGCTGCATTTAGTCGATTGTTTTTATAACCGGGAATCTCCACATACATATCGCGTAGCAACGAAGTCATGTGGATTGTCTTAGTCCGATTATTGATAGACACCAGAATCATCGCATCTGAGCGACCGTCCTCGCCGTTGCTTCGCGAATCATTTCCAATCAATAGCACATTAACAATTCCTTCATCCTTGAGAGGCTCTGATGCCAGCAATTCTATCTCGTCATAATTTAACTTGTCATAAATATTTCCTACTAAATAATACAATCCGCCCGCCAACAGTGCAAGAAGAATCAATACCGTAAGCAGAAATCGCTTAAATCCTGACTTTTTCCTGTTTCTCTTTCTTTTCAATTTTTTATGCTTCTTATTCTCATCACTGTTCTTCATATTTCTTTGCTCTACTCGCTGTACCTTCGCGCTCTTTCGGTCTACTCGCTGTGCTTTCAGCCTCTTTTGCTCTATCCGTTGTGCTTTCAGGCGACGACGATGCTCCGGGGCATCCCAATCCTCTGTATCTCTATCTTCAATTTCCACATTTTCTTTTCTCAAATCATAGAGCTGTGGTCCTGTTTCTTTTCCTCTCATTTCCTTCATTTCCTGTTCTAAAAAAGCTTCCAGGCCTCTCTGTATCTTTTCCATTTCGCTCGTATGTCCGGTGTTGGAATTTCTGCTCATAATATCCATTCCTTTCTATAAGTACCGATACTGCTGCCATATAGAATACCACATCTTTATTATAACGTCACGAAATAACTGCTTAATATTTCTTTAAATTTTATAAAATATATAAAACCCCCCGAATTCTTACGAATCCGGGGGTTTTGCTCGTTAAGATTACATCTTATTAGCTTATGAATTTTAGATGATGAATTTATCCATGGAACCGGATAACTCTTCTGCTTCTTTATTCAAGCTGCCTGCGTTGTCAACCAATTGATCAATCTGAATCATCTTCTCGTTAACAACCTCAGATACATTATCTACGCTCTTAACAATCTTTTCTGCAATATCGGAAATACTCTGCATTGCCACAACAATATCTTCCTTATTGGCAACCATTCCGGTCATGCTATCCTGCATTACACGAATTGCTGCTACAAGACCGACTACCTGCTCACTAATGGATGCAAACATATCAATCGTATCATTAAGTGCTGTAGCCTGCTCCTTCAAGAACAACTCGGTCTTCTTTGCAGACTCGCCGGTCTTTGTAGTAATACTCTTAATGTCATTTACGATGGCACGAACCGTTACACCTGCATTTAAGGATTGTTCTGCCAGCTTACGGATTTCATCCGCCACAACAGAGAAACCACGTCCGCTATCTCCTGCTCTTGCAGCCTCGATGTATGCATTCAGTGAAAGCAAGTTAGTCTGCTCTGCAATTTCTTCGATAGTCTTCATAATCTTTTCAATACTATGAGACTGTTGTTCAACCTGTGCGATATCTTCAATCAGAACACTGGTAACAACTACGGTATCCTGAGATTTCTCATGAAGATTACCTACGATAACCTTACCCTTCTCAACCACGTTCAATGTTTCTTCGGTCTTGGATACCATATTCTCAGATTCAGTGTAAATAGAATTAATCTTATCTGAGAATTCATTAATACGTGCAACGCCTTGCTCTGTCTGTGCTGCCTGATTATCAACGTCCTGTGCAACCATATGCATGGAGTCTACAACCTGCTTCATGGACTCTTCAATATCAGAAGAAGATACCGCAACATCATTGGACAAAGTAACTACGCGCTGACCGAACTTCTGATTGTCCGAAATCAAGCCTCGAATACCGCCAAGCATCTTATTGGTCGCTGCAGTCAGCTTACCAAATTCATCACGTCTCTTAGTAGTCAGATGCTGTGACAAATCACCTTCTGCTGCAACTTCCAGTGCATCACAGGTCTGCTTCAAGGCACCACTGATGGTCCTAGCCAGATGTAATCCGGCAAATAATGCAACTGCACATGCCAACAATACAATCAGTACTGTTACCATACGAATAGAGGATACCTGTGCTGATATGGTAGAATTGGGAACGAGGGTAGTAATCATAATACCATCTTTACCAACCGGCTGATATACATATAAGTATTTCTTGCCATTTACCTTAACGTATTCACTGCCACCTTCTTTGGCCTTCTTGGTCTCTTCATAGAATTCATGACCTACGAACATCGGGTCACCCTTGTAACGTTGCATTACAGTGCCCTTCTTCTTATCAGTCTTTTCCTGAAGAAGGAATTCCTTACCGTCTTCTGTTACATAACCGGTAATACTTCCTGTACCAAACTGCATTGTACTAAACAGCTCTTCCATGTAGTTATTGCTGATATCTGCTACCACAAATCCACTGTTGTTTAACAAAACAAAGTGCATTACGAAGGACAGTGCATAATCATCGCCGCTCTTGCTGAGATCCTGATCAAGCACCTCATGATAGCCCATCCAGGAATTCTTAGTTCTCTTTGCAATTAATTCAGCAGCTTTTTCATTCTTTGCATACTCATCATAAAGTCCTTCCGAAATGACTTTAACTGAAGATGCAATATTTCTTCCTTGCTTAGGAACAACGTAATATGCTTCCAAATAGCTTATGTTTGCTTTGATATCAATGAGCATATCCGTAACATCAGATGCGTAAGTTGCAGCCTCTGCACCGGAAGCATTAAATTTATCATTATAGTAGGTGTCAAAGGTATCGCTCAGATACAATCCAATCATCTCAGAGGAAATGGAATTGAAAAGCAAGTCCATTGTCGTTTCCATAGATGAACTGGAGCTCTTTACTGCATTTTCGTATCTCTCTTCAATCGCGTTGGATGCCATGGAATAGCAGGCAACACCTAAAATAATAATTAATATTACCGAAACACCAAAGAATTGCATCAAGGTAACCGCAATCTTTTTCTCTTTGTTCGGGTTACCATCGAATAATTTTGCAATATTTGCAACAATTACTTTTGTTACCCTTTTAATTACTTCTATTATCTTTTTAAACTTAGCTGAAATCTCTTTGGAAGCTTTTGTGTCCTTCGGGGCCTTCTCTTTTTTGGGAGTTTTCTCTGCCTTAGGAGGCTTCTCTGCCTTGGGAGCTTTCTCTTTTTTGGGAGGCTTCTCCGCCTTAGGGGGCTTCTCCGCCTTGGGAGGCTTCTCCGCCTTAGGGGGCTTTTCCGCTTTGGGAGGCTTCTCTGCCTTAGGGGGCTTTTCTGCCTTAGGAGATTTTTCTTTTTTAGCAAACAAATCTGTCACAGCCGCTTTCGCTGCCCCGATGAAATGCGCATCTCCTTCTTTTTTGTCTTCATTGGATGGTAAATTGAAATCTTTATTCATTGGTACCTCCTTCTACAAGTTTAAAAATGAAATACAGGTTCTCCTTCGTCATTCCAATCGAACTTCATGAGCATCGCATGTCGGTTCGGATTATATAGCGGGTTACCCACTATCTCACGCTCCGTTCTCGCATGGAACACCAGAATATCGTTTCCGTCATTATCCTTTGTAAAGGAATTATGACCGGGACCGTATATTCCTAAGTCCTCATCGGAACACAGTACAGGATAACGCTTTTTCGACCACATCTTAGGATCCAAAAGGTCTGCATCTTCATCAGCGGTAAGCATTCCCATACAATAGTTTATACCTGTATCACTTGCCGAGTAAGTTACAAAAATCTTGCCGTTTCTCTTAATAACAGCAGGTCCTTCATTTACCCAAAAGCCTTTGCGCTCCCAATCATAATCAGGTGTACACAAAAGCACTTGTACAGTCTTCAGCTTGTTGGCAGCTTCCATCTCACCAATATAAAGATTGGAAATTTGTCTGCCTACACCTACTTTTTCAGCCCATATATAATAATATTTACCCTTATTTTCAAAAATAGTAGCGTCTAAAGAAAATGCACGGAAGGAAAACTCATCTTCGTCTGCACACTGCATCATACCTTTTTCTATCCATTCGCCCTGCATCGGGTCATCTCCCTGACACTCCAGTACATAAGGTCTGATTTTCCAAACATCATCCCTCTCTCCTGCGGCAAAATAAATATACCATTTGCCAAACAAATAATGTAACTCAGGAGCCCAAATATGAAAGCTCATGGGACCACTTTCGTGCTTTCTCCAAACCATTTTCTCTTCAGCTGACGGAAGACTCTCCAGAGAATCGGCACATCTCAAAGCAATACCATCATATTCCGGAAGACTAGCTGTAAAATAATATTTTCCGTCTGAATGGCGATATACATATGGATCTGCTCTCTGAGCTATCCATACCTCGTTGTACTTTAATGCGTTCTTATTCTGTTCCAATTTCCTTAGCCTCCCTCGCCTAAAATTTTGATAGATACGAATTATTCATCCTTTGTAAAATCATCGTACCTTTCATCAATGTGATTCATCATCACCTTATAAATAAAGAATGATTTCATATATGCCAGCAACGCAAAACCAATAAAGGAAGTGATTGCATTCATTACCAAAGAAACATAATTCGCATATAGAAATCCTCCTGTAAACAAAATCAAAATAACCGTATACTGAAAATACCCTATAGAAAATGCAGCCGCATTCTTGATAGTGGTTCGTATATTACCCTCCAATTTGGCAAGTACCGGGAATATGTACAAGCTTATAGTCACTAACATGAATTCAACTATCATACTGAGAACAAACATAATTTTGGAAAAACCGGTACCCATCTGATACCAGAAAAATAAGTCAAATCCCATAATGATAGCAATTATAAGCATGGGCACCCATATTAACGTTGCCTGCTTGAAGTTGCGCTTGAAGCTCTCAAAAAAGCGCTTCACTACATATCCGTCACCTTGTCTGATAGATATAATGCAGACATAATACATGGCTGTAACTGCTGCACCTATCGTGACAATGGGAATACAGCATATAATAAATATAATGTTCAGTAAAATCAAATCGGCTAATTTGTTAAAAAATGCCATTACAGGTGAATCGGACATAAACTTCTCTCCGTTCTGCGGAAGCCGCGGTGCGGCTTCCGCCCAAAACCTACAATACTTTATTTAATACCACTAATAGCAACCGATTCGATAATTACTCTCTGGAAACAGAAGAATAATGTTATTGTAGGAATCATTGCAATTACGGATGCTGCCATAATCAAAGCATAATCACTCTGAATAGCATAATATGCGTTAAAGGAACGAATTACTACCTGCAGAGTCCAGTTTGCTTCACTACGAAGGAAGATAACCGGTGCAAGATAATCATTCCAGATACCCATGAACCACAATGTCAACTGAGTTCCTACAGCACCCTTCATCAGAGGGAAGAAAATCTGTGCAAAGGTTCTGAAATATCCACAACCGTCCAGCTTTGCAGCATCCATCAAATCATTAGGAATACTGCTCAGATTCTGTCTTAAGAAGAAAATCATGCTGACATTACCGAAGCAAGCAGGAACAATCAGCGGTAAAAGACTATCCGTCCAACCCAGCTTGGTAAACATTACATACTGGGGAATCATGATAACCGCAAAGGGAATCATAATCGTTGCAAGCAAGCCCATGAAGAGAGCTCCTTTTGCACGGAAGCGCATCTTGGCAAAGCCAAACGCTGCCAGTGAGGAAGTAAATCCACCGATGAGCAAAACGGGGATCTCAACCTTAATGGTGTTCAATACACCAGATATAAAGTTAGCTTTATTTAATACTTCAGCATATTTTCCGTTTACCCAGGGATCAGGAATAATACTGAGCTGACCGGATAATATCTGATTCTTGGTCATGAAAGATGTCGCCACCATATAAATCAAAGGGAATACCATGACAACTGCACCTAAGCACAGACCAATAAATACCAAAGCATTAATTATTCTTTCTTTTTTGGATACTACTCCAGAATTCGCATTATCTTTATCTACTTTAGCCACAGTATCACCTCCTAGTCAATTGTCTTAACCCATTTATCCTGCATCTTAAAGTTTATCAGGGTAATGATAAAGATAATAATTGCAAGGATAATAGCAATAGCACTTGCATAGCCTAACTGATAACTCTCAAATGCCTTCTCATACAGATAGAATACGATAGTTGCTGCGCTGTAGCCGATACCACCATTTGCCACCATAACCTGTACTTCTACGAATACCTGGAAACCACCGATTAATGTGGTGATTACGATATAGAAGGTAACAGGGGAAAGTAATGGCAGTGTAATATTTCTGAACTGCTGCCAACCGTTTGCGCCGTCAACCATTGCGGCCTCATAATAGCTACGCGGTATATTTTGAAGACCTGCCAGGTACAGAATGATGGAGGTACCCAGTCCTTTCCACACCATGAAGATTATCATGGAAACCTTTATCAATACCTCGTCGCCTAACCAGTTGGGTCCATGCATACCTGTTAAGGTCTTAATAATCACATTTAATAAACCATAATCATAATTGTAAACCCAAGCCCACAGTATGGATACAGCTACCAGTGAAGAAATAACCGGTATGTAATACATGGTACGCAGCACACGCACACCGGGGATCTTTTTGTTCATTCCCATTGCCAGTGTAAGACCAAGAATCATACCAACAGGAATACCAATCAAGTAAATAACGGTTGTGAGCACCGTCTTCCAGAATTTTGTATCAGTCATTAACTTTACATAGTTATCAAAGCCACAGAAGCGGTCTAACATTCCTGCAAAGCCCTTAGCACCAGTCCATGTTGTCAAACTTGTAAGGAATGCAAAGATAATCGGCCACAACATGAAAAGCAGGAATCCGATTGCCGGAGCTGCTACAAACAGCAACGCCCATCTTTCCTCTCTCTTTGCCATAGCTGACAGTTTTACTTTAATTTTGCCATTCTTACGACCCATAATATCTTCCTTTCTCTAACTAATTCCGCCTCTTAATACACATAGGTCATCTTAATATTTCTAATGTATATCTCTTGTATATTAAATATGCTTACTGTATAAATTACCCTGCAGCAGTTACCTGCCGCAGGGTATTTACTAATTTACTCAGTAACCTTTATGGTTTAGTTAGCTGCAGCCTGAGCCTTTAATTCGTTAGCTGCGTCCAGTGCTGCCTGCATTGCGGGCTGTACTTCTGCACAGTACTCAGCTGCTGTCTTCTCACCATTTAATACGTACTCGTAACCACCCTGTAAGAATGCGGTCCACCAGTCAGCATTATATGTATAAGTAGTCTCAACGAAGATACCTTCATACTTGTCGGTTCCCTCGAAGTAGTTGTAGATAACGTCGATGTTCTCGCCGTAAGGGATAGAACCATCTTCTACCTTAGCCTTGTAGTCGCCCTTAGCGTAGTCCATGATGTTAGGAATCTGTAAAGATACACCAGTGGTCTCGCCGGAAAGTACTCTCTGACCCTCAAGGTCGGTAGAGAACAGAGCGATCAAATCAGCTGCTGCTTCAGGATACTCAGTATCAGCAGATACTGCGAAACCTACAGAACCGTTACGTGTCATAGAAACGCCAGTCTTACCGGTAGGCCATCCGCAGATACCCCACTCATAAGGGAAGGTATCCTTATTCATGAAAGCACCTACGTCCCAAGTACCACATGCATAGAAACCAATCTGGCCGTCTAACCATCTCTGGTATCCGCCAAGAGCGGTATCCTGCTCAACGGTAGGAGTTACGCCATGCTTGCAGGTTAAGTCTGCAAAGTACTGGAATGCCTCGATGAACTCTTCCTGACCATCGATAACAACCTTGGTGTAATCTTCATTTAAGAAGTGAGCGCCGTTGGTGTAAACGAATGCATCGAATGCCCACTGAAGTGCATTAGCGGTACCCCACTGATCAACTTCGCCATCACCATCGGTATCCTTGGTCAGCTGCTTACATACCTCTAAGAACTCATCCCAAGTATAAGGATTTGCAGGATCAGGATAAGGAAGATCTGCTTCATCAAAGAGATCCTTGTTGTAAGCAAATGCGAAGGTGGAGAAATCCTTAGGTAAGCAGTAAAGAGAACCTTCACCGGTACCAGCGGTAACACCGTCATATCTATAAGCGCTTCCTACAGCACCCCAGAGATTGTTAACAGTTTCTGCATCAAGATAATCATCCAAAGGTAACAGATAACCATCGTCAACGTTGCTTGCTACTGCTTCAGGTCCAACATAGAAGATGTCAGGCATGTCATCAGCAGACTTGTAAGCAAGAAGCTTCTGGCCATACTCGTCAGAAGTGGTAACTTCAAAGGTAACAGTTGCACCAGTAGACTCTGTGAACTTGTCGATCAGAGACTGGTATACAGTTTTCTCATGCTCCTGAGCAAAGATGAAAACAGTTAAATCAGCGTCAGAGTAATCTGCTTCAACAGAAACGTCTGCAAGAGCTTCTTCCTGAACTTCGATGGATGCACCAACTACTTCAGAAGAGCCTTCTTCAACTGCTGCAGAATCTTCAACAGCTGCTTCTTCGCCACCACAACCAGCTAACATGCTAATTGCCATAACGGTGGTAAGTAATAAACTTAATACTTTCTTTTTCATATTAACCTCCTTTAATTTGGAAAAAGACTTTCTCAAAAAGTAAAATAATTAGATTTTCGTATAGATAACTCATACAAAAACTTTCTGGCCAGCAAAGTTTTTGTACAAGTTGGATACTAAAATCTGTATTTATTTCCCTTTTGTTAGACTTATTGTATACTGACCCAATTACTATGTCAATGATTCGTTTTAAATTTTTCTAAAATAATCTAATCATTCTCTATAATTACTAAAATATCGCGTAAAAATTTGTAAACTTTTACTGTTGATAAAATACTCCCCATATGCTTTCGTTGTTATTTCCTGCAGCAGTAATGCATCTGACAGCATTGCCGGCCTCGTCCTGCATCTCAACGATAACGCCCTTATATACCACTTCGCCTAATGTGATGGTAATATAATTGGTGTTGGCAGTCACTTTATAGCTTCCTGTGGTTCCGTCTGCTCCCTCGATCTTGCCGTTGCTCTTAAGCTCCCATTCTGTGGTGGAGTGAATATCAGCAGAAATGTCTGTTCCGTGATTTACAAAGTGATATACACCGCTAACAGCCTTTTCATTAGCATAGCCGGTCTCGGATAAGGTCTCACCCATTGTGGCAAAGGGAGCTGCTACCAGCCAACCTTCTTCATTTCTAAACAGCTGATGAACGCGGGGCTCATGATATTCGGAACCGCTGTCAAAGCGCGTATGATATACCAGATAAAGTCTGCCGTCATCCTCCTGTAATACAGAGCAATGTCCCGGTGCCATATATGCTGTTTTCAAGCTGGGCAGGTCATAATTACCCATAACCTTTAAGCCGTATTTTTCATGGTTTGCCACAAAGCCGAAGGTCTCATTGGTGGTGTCCACATAGGGACCGGTTATATTTTCGGCACGATACTGTCTGATCTGATAACCGCCGGTTCTGGTAAGTCCGCCGTAGGATACAAATAAATAGTAATAGCCGCTCTCTTTATCGTAGATGAGGTAAGGGCCTTCACATGAATTATGTAAACCACCCATCAAATATTGGCCATAGTAAGCATCCACATGCTTCTCCTCATCTGCCTCAGGATGAATCGGCAATCCGGTATTCTGATCCAGCTCTAACAGCCACATACCTCCTGACCAGGAACCGTATACCATCCACATTCTGCCATCCTCATCATAGACAATGGTAGGGTCGATACAGTTGGGATACACCAGATTATTATAATCGCTGCCATTCACATACTCTGATACATCGGCATCCTCGCCTAATATCTCATAGAAATTGGTGTTTTCCACATTCATACGTGTAATACCGGAATAAAGCAGCGTTTCCTGATAGCTATAGGGTCCCTCTATGGTATCTGCCGTAGCCATACAGATATTGGACGTACGATAATCATGACTGGTAGAGAAATACATTACCCATTTCTCCAAATTAGGATTGTATATCACATCAGGAGCCCATACTGCATAATAGCCGTCTACATGCTGACCGGTAAAAGCAAATGCCTCCTTTTCGCCGTTAAGCAGATTGTCAAAAAGCTTATTACCCGGGGTAACGCCATTGGCAAAGGACTTAAAGCTTGTCAAATCCTCAGATACGGCTGCTGCCATATGAGAACCGAAAATATAATATTTTCCGTCCGCCTTCACAATGGAAGGGTCATGAACAGACACCTTCATTGCCTGATTACCCACATTGATTTCTTCCACAGACACTCCTGTTTCCGTCTCACCACATCCCGCAAGCATAAGGGTCATTGCCCCCACTAACACAATACTTGCTAATTTTCTTAGTTTCATTACAAATCCTCCTCGTTTACATTACACTAATCAACTCTAAGTAAATTAGAATTGTTTCTACAATGTCAAGTATATCAAGAAATTCTTTTATTGCAATAAGTAATCATTCTTTTTGAGCATCTCTCATAAATAATAATCAAGTACCATTTTCAAAGTCTTCCTATTATATTTATATGCAGAAAAAAACACTTTTTACCTTTATATAAAGAAAGCGTCAAGAAATAGCCTGCATAATTGACGAGTACTTTGCCTTTTACATAAAATAGCAATATTGATTGGATAATAACCATTCAAGCTACAGACAACCAAACACCATTGTTTTAAGAAAGGAAACATTCAAATCTATGGACGACGGAGACAGTAACACCGGAGATGAACCTCCCACCAATTATGTTTTTATGCTGCTGTTGCAGGTGCTGCTCATTGCCTTAAATGCAGTCTTTGCCTGCGCAGAGATCGCGGTTATTTCCATGAATGACAGCAAACTTGCAAAATTGGCAGCTGACGGAGACAAACGCGCTGTGCGCCTTGCGAAGTTAACGAATCAGCCTGCTCGTTTTCTTGCAACTATTCAGGTAGCCATTACCTTGTCCGGTTTTCTGGGCAGTGCCTTTGCCGCCGACAATTTCTCGGACGGTCTGGTCAACCAGCTGGTAAAGCTTGGCGTTCCCATACCTGTCAAAACACTGGATACCCTGTCCGTGGTATTTATCACACTTGTTTTGTCCTATGTCACGCTGATATTTGGTGAACTGGTACCGAAAAGAGTGGCCATGCGCAAGGCAGAATCACTGGCACTTGGCATTTCTAACCTTATCAGTGCCATTGCAAAGCTCTTTTCTCCCATTGTCTGGTTCCTGACAGTCTCCACCAATGGTGTGCTTCGCCTGATAGGCATTGATCCCAATGCTGAGGAGGAAGAGGTCAGTGAAGAAGAAATCCGCATGATGGTGGATGTAGGAAGCGAAAAGGGTGTTATTGATCACGAAGAAAAAGAATTTATTCAGAACGTTTTTGAATTTGATGATATAACTGCCGGGGAAATTGCTACCCACCGGACAGAGGTTGCTCTACTATGGATGGAGGAGGATATGGCGGCTTGGGAGCAAACCATACATAACAGTCGGCATACCCTGTATCCCATATGTAATGATTCTCCCGACAACATCGTAGGTATCCTTAACGCCAAGGATTATTTTCGTCTGGATAACCGATATCGGGAAAATGTAATGGCACATGCCGTCTCGCCCGCCTACTTTGTGCCCGAAAGCGTAAAGGCAGATGTACTGTTCCGCAACATGAAGCAAACTCGCAACAATCTTGCTGTGGTACTGGACGAATATCTGGGCATGAGCGGAATCGTTACGATGAATGATCTGGTGCAGCAGCTGGTAGGTGATTTGGGTGACAATGAAGCCGCCGCTCCGACAACTACAATAGAACAAATTGATTCCGCCACCTGGCGGGTTCACGGTAGCGCCTCTTTAGAGGAGGCATCGGAAATCATGAACCTCTCCCTACCCTATGACCAATATGATACCTTTAACGGTTTGATTTTCGGGGCACTGGGCACTTTCCCGGAGGATGGCACCAGCGTGGAGCTGGAAGTCTCCGGTCTTATCATTAAGGTGACACAGATTCGTGAACGCCAGGTAGCGGAAGCCATTGTATGCAAGCCATAATGCTTGTCTTATTTCTTAATTTAATTGTACTTAAACTGTATGACATTAACGGAATGTGGCTGTAACGGAATGGAAATGTCCTTTTCATCCATTCTCTGCCACGTTCCCTCTGTAAGCTGAACCTGATTGAGATTCACATCATTGTAGGAATTGACGTCAGGACCGTTTACCGTACAAATACGGTATTCCCCGATTCTGTCATCGTTGGTAAATGACATTTCCAGTGATACCTCTTCCATGGCACTCTTATTGATTGCCGCCACGGCAATGATGTTCTCATCTCTTTTTCTGGTGGCAAGTACATCCAACACATCAACCGTCTCCATGTGTCCCGCCTTATGCTTTACCGCCATCTGCTTCGGTGACTCAGGATTCCACATATCCAAAATCTCTTCTCCCAGATAATTCACGTAAAGGTCAAATACATGATAAGTACTTCTCAGTACAATTCCACCTTCCCATGTATAAATACAGCCTCTGGTATTTACTATGGGGGCAAAATTAGCCATTTTGACAATATCGCAGTTGCGGTTCAGCGTATTTAGGAAGCAGGCAGTAAACACAGCATCTGCCATTGTATAATCCTGATTACGGTCATTCTTGTCTCTGGGAAGGATGTAGTCTTCTTTATTTACAGCCTGCTTCACGGAATGTACCCCCGGATGATGCCAGCCGCGGAGATTCCATTCATCATAAGCAATCTTGATATCCTTTTCCAGACCCAGCGCGGAGAGTAAGCCTCTTACCTTGCGAATCTCAGTATCCAAATCATTAGTATAAGCCATGCTTTCCTCGTAGGTTGCAAAATCATTTTCTTCCGGCATCAAATTCCAATATTTATGTAAGGAAATCCAATCCAGACGCGTGCCGCAGTTTTGCAGGAGGTTCATATTCCAGTCCACGTCTGCAATAGCTGCTGCCGACAATTCTATCGTAGGGTCCACATGCTTCATCATTTTTGCTGACTCCAGCACCAGTCTGCCCCACTCCTTGGCATCCTTTGCACCGATTTCCCAGCCACCATAATTCTCATTACCGATGCTCCAATAACGTACCTTATGAGGCTCCTCATAACCGTTTGCAATACGCCATTTAGCGTATTCACCTTCTGTCTCCAGATTACAGTATTCTACCCAGTCACTCATTTCTTCCGCAGTGCCTGTTCCGGCGTTGGTACAAATATAGGGTTCGCACCCGATAGCTTTACACATTTTGATAAATTCATCGGTGCCAAAGGAATTGGGGTCCTCAACGCGCCATGCCTTGTCAAAGAAAGGAGTCCGCTTCTCCCCCACGGCTTTTTTCCAATGGTAGGAGGACACAAAACAGCCGCCCGGCCATCGGATAATGGGCACCTTAATCTTCTTCATGGCATCCACTACGTCCTTGCGAAATCCGTCCTTGTCCGCCAGGGGATGCTTCACATCATATATCCCATCATATATCTGACGATGAAAGTGCTCCATAAAGTGTCCGTACAACAAATTACTTCTCTCTCCAATTACCCGTTCACTATCAATTCTGTACATGATACTTCCTCCTCGTTATATAGTCCTGTTTCATTTGTAATGGGGCTCCAAGTTTCAAGTGCTGCCGGCTGGAGCCTCCGCACATGGGTGTATATGGTTTGCTCCGCAGCCGCAAACCATATACACCCATGCGCGGAGGCTCCAGCCGGCAGCACTTGCAAGTTATTTATCTCCTTTTTTCTCAGGTATCAGGAATACGAATACAAGGGAACTGAGCAAGAGCATAAAGGGATATATTAAGTTGGGAATAATCTGGAATGCGGATACGGCATGTCCTAACTCGGCGGCTACCGACACCGCCACCAGCATCTGGGCACCATAGGGAATAATTCCCTGAAAAATACAGGAGAAGGTGTCCAGAACGGATGCCGCTTTTCTGGGGGAGATTCCATAGTCCTCCGACATTTCTCTGGCAATGGGGTTGGCCATAACGATTGCTACCGTGTTATTGGCAGTTGCGATATCCATGGCTCCTACCAAGAGACCCATACCTAATTTACCGCCCTTCGTACCTTTAAAGACCTTCTTAATCAGCTGAAGCAAAGCGGTAAATCCACCGTATTCTCCTATCAAAGCACAAATCGCAGCTACCAGAATGGCTACCATGGCTGTTTCAAACATTCCCGATACGCCGGAGCCCATATTGGCAAGTAGCTCCGTTGCGGCAGTGGCACCTGTGGCAAGCATAATTACCGCGCCGCAGACGATACCGATTATCAATACCACAAATACATTGATTCCGATAATACCACCCACTAATACCAATAAATACGGAATCACCTGTATTAAGTTATACTCGCCGATAACAGCTTCTCCCACATCAGCACCAAGGGATTGCACTAATATTACAATCAAAGTCGCGATAGCTGCAGGCATTGCAATCCAGAAGTTTTCACGGAATTTGTCCTTCATGGCACAGCCTTGTCCGTTACAAGCCGCAATTGTGGTATCCGATATGAAGGAGAGGTTGTCACCAAACATGGCGCCGCCCACTACGGAACCGATACACAAGGGTACACCAAAGCCTGAACTGTCTGCTACCGCTATGGCAATGGGAGCAATCAGAGTAATCGTTCCCACAGAGGTTCCCATGGCAAGAGATACAAATGCACTCACCACAAAAAGCACCAGAACAGCAAATCTTGCGGGAATAAAGGAGAGTACAAAATACGCCACACTCTCGGCACTACTCCTTCCTACCACACCTACAAAGATGCCTGCTACCATAAAAATAAGTACCATGGTAATAATGTTTTTATCACCCACGCCCTTTGCCATAATGGCAAGCTTGTCGTCGAATTTCAGCTTGGGATTCTGAAGGCAGGCCACCAATAGCGCCACCAGAAAAATTACCACAATGGGAATACTGTAAAATCCCATGGAAATCTTTAAAATGTATTCAAACAGAATACCCAGTCCCAGATACAATACCAAAAACACCCCTATGGGAAGAAGTGCTTTGTAATTTGCCTTTTTCATACTCTTTTGTCCTCCTAATTCTGCTTTCTTTATCATAGCCTATTTATTGCAATTATGCAAATAGATGCCGACCTTTTTCCGGAAATATTGGCCACTGCCTCCGCCAGATTTCTGTATGGAGAGGATGCCGTGTATATCTTATTATTATCACTATCTGTTTTAACCCGATAGCCGTTATGAATATAGTACCTGTGGTCGTCATCTTTGGAAATATTTACTGTATGTAGCCCTTTCAAGATATTACGTTTATTGTTATATGCTGTTACAATCACCGTGTCACTGCTCACACCGATTGCATTTATCGTTTCCTCATTTATTTGATGAAGCATTGTCACTTTATAGCCACATAATCGAAAATAATCATATGCCGCCTTAGGTGATATGCCTAATTTCCCTCCTAACGTAGCACCCTTCTTCTCAAAGAAGCTAATTAATTCCACCATTCTCTCACCGGACATCTGCTCCCCCAGAGATAAAAGCGCGTTGTATACGGCTATCACCTCACAGCCGCAGTATGATATTTGATATTTCCTTCCAAAGCATATCCGGTTCCACTGGCTTTGATTTTCAATGTAGGTATTGGGAATAAAAAAATTCCTTACCTCGCCGGAATCAGGATTGTTCAACAAAACCGCCTCATTGCTTATTCGGTTCTGTTGAACTCTCCGATTGGTAATTCTATATACCCTGCTTATGATATTCCATACCCACAGAAATACTCCATTGGAAACATGCCGTGGGATAAAAGCTTTTAGCATCCTTTTCTCCTTATCCGTACAACTGACATTTTTTCTCTTATAGTTATAGTCTATTATAACATACTTTGACCTCTGCAGCTGCCTTATGATTGATTATAAATATTCCCGCAAATCCTTACACAGCTGTTCCTCAATAGATATGAGTCTGCCGCAGATTTCCTTTGAAGTGTCATCCGCCGCCTTATACTGATTCAGATACCGGTTCAGAGATTTCACACCCATATTGCAACCATCCGTAATCAAATCCGCTACTGTGGCATCGCTGTTATCCATGGACAGCTTCATGTTTGTTTTCATCCAGGACATACCCTTTGCCATAGGATTGGGGTCCTTCTCTTCCGAATTATGACTATTTAGCAAGGCGTGGATTTCATTTCCGAGCTTTTCATGATGATTTTTGCTCTCCTGCAACAGCTGCTTCATCTCTGTTCCCTTTACCTGTTCCAGGACTTCATCAATAGAAGACACCGCCATTTTGGTTCCCGCATCACATTCCTTCAATAGTTTTACCGTATCCTTCATCTCCATAATGATATACCTCTCTTTACAAAATATTATATATATCAGTATTTACCTCATATTTCGGAAACATTCATCATATAAATAAAGAAACATGATGCTGTTTGAACAGCTTAATAAGCCACCCCTGTCGCCACCGGGGTTCCTATTTCCCATCGTTTGGACCATATTATATACGCTGATGGGTATTGCTTCCTACTTAATATTCTCTGCAAATGCAAACCGCGAGGATATTAATAATGCCCTCACGGTTTACGCTTTACAGCTTGCTGTTAATTTTTTCTGGTCAATATTTTTCTTCAACCTCAGATGGTATCTCTTTTCCTTTTTTTGGCTGATACTTCTGTGGGTACTTATCCTTGATACGATTATTTTATTCTTCCGCATTTCAAAACCGGCAGCATACCTTTTGATACCCTATCTGATATGGGTAACCTTTGCCGGATACTTAAATCTCGGAATATTCCTTTTGAACTAATATTCGTTAGTCGGTGGCTGACAACTGCGACCTGTACACACATAATAGGTGGTTCTGTCATTTAATAGCGGATAGTCCTTGGTGGGACTCTCCATTACACGTACCACAGTATCCAGTGGAATTCTGCAAGCCAGATTTGTAAGCTCCGCGCGGTCCTTGCTTACCACCGTTGTCTTGTCAGGTGAATCAATATAATCCCACAATGCTACCAGAAACATAGCAAAGCCCGGAGGATAGTGACCGGCCTCTCTGCTCATAAACGAAAGCTGCTGCTCTGCCTTTTCTTTCAACCATGCTTGGTCCGTCAGCAGATAGAGCCTCACCAGATTATATGCCATCATGGAATTGCCGCTGGGAACGGCACCGTCATAGGTTTCCTTGGGTTGCAAAATCAACTGCTCATTTTCACTTCCGTACAAGTAGAATCCGCCCTGCTCATCATCATAGAAATCAGCAAGCGCCTTCTGACACACATATTGTGCTTTCTCCAAATAAGACATTTCTAAGGTTGCCTCGTACAGCGCAAGTAACGCAAATATTTCATTAGCATAGTCATCCAAAAAACCTCTTCCGCCACGTTTGCCTTCCCGATAGCTGACATATAGGATATCACCCTCACAAAGCTTACTTTCAATAAAATTCTGAGCTTTTACTGCCGCATCAAGATAAGCTTCCTTTTCGGTAATGCGATATAGATGGCACATGGCAGCAATCATAAGCGCATTCCAGGAGGTCAGAATCTTGTCATCTAAGTGCAGTTGATACCTGCTTTTTCGATAATTATAGATACGCTGTAGTGTATCGTCTGCAATACCGCATTCCTGGTGGGTCTTGAATAGATTCGGAATGCTCATTCCTTCAAAGTTACCCCTTTCAGTAATATCAAAATATTGATTAAACTCTTTCCCTGCCTCTTCTCCCAGGAGTTTAATGATTTCTTCGGGTTCAAACAGATAGTATTTGCCCTCTACCCCTTCACTGTCTGCATCCTGCGCGCAATAAAAGCCCCCTTCCGAATCCGTCATTTCCCGCAGAATATAAGCAGCCGTTTTCTCTGCCACCCTGCGATATACCTGACTTCCGGTCAGCTGATACGCCTTACAATAGGCAAGTATCAAAAGGGCATTGTCATAAAGCATTTTCTCAAAATGCGGAACCAGAAAATATGGGTCTGTGGAATATCGGCTGAAGCCACCGCCAATATGGTCAAACATTCCGCCACGATACATTTGCTGCAATGTTTTCTCCACCTTTTTCATAGCAGTCTCGTCCTTCGTTTTTTCATAATGGCGCATTAAAAACAACAGATTATGGGGCGCAGGGAATTTGGGTGCCTGCCCAAAGCCTCCGTATTCTTCATCAAAGCTTCGCTTGTAAAGGGAATAGGCTGTTGTGATAAGCTTTTCCCTTGAGGTGATATTTGTTGCCCTTTCCTTCTTACTTAAATAGGAAATCATTTCCTCCGCTGCCGAAAGCAAATCCTCTCTATCCGTATTCCACGCTTCACTGATTGCCAAAAGCAGATCTCGAAAACCCATCTGCCCATATCGGGCATTCTTAGGGAAATAGGTTCCTGCAAAAAAGGGCTTCTGAGCCGGTGTCATAAAAATGGTCGTAGGCCAACCGCCGCTACCTGTAAATGCCTGACATACAGACATGTAAATACTATCGATATCAGGACGCTCCTCCTTGTCCACCTTTATGGAAATGAAATGTTGATTTAGAAGCTCTGCAATCTCTGTATCCTCGAAGCTTTCATGAGCCATAACATGGCACCAGTGACAGGTACTGTAGCCGATACTTAAGAACACCGGCTTATCCTCCTGCCTTGCATGTTCAAAGGCTTCATCACACCAGGGATACCAATTCACCGGATTATGAGCATGCTGCAACAAATAAGGACTGGTCTGATCTTTTAAATGATTTTGCATACTTTTTCTCCTTCTGTGTCTTAAGTGACACCTTTTCTCTTTATTACAATGTAGTATGCTGCATTTCTTTATTTACATACTAAAGCCGTCTATTTTGAAGCTTTCACTCACGAGAGTGCTCCTTCAAAACAGACGGCTTTTCTTAACCAAGTCCCTCATTAAAGAGATATCTTGCTAGCCTCTGCAATATCCCGGGAATTCACCACAAAGCCCTGCCACCTGTGCTTGTTGGCTTCCAGTGTCTTTTTACCCTGCACGGTAATGCCCAAAAGAGCATCCACCACAGAGAAACCACCGCTTAACAGGCCAATGTTGGTTTTTAGCATCGTCTTTCCGCTGGATGCAAAAAAAGCATATTTATCATTATCCTTTAAATACTTGTTAAAAACCTTCTTCTGTGTTTCTTCTATCGTTCGCTGGACACTCTCACACATGTCATCAATTTCGCTACGCTGAATAGTATTGTGATTGTCCGTTACCCATTTTCTAAAGTCGGTAATATACTCATGATTCCGCAGAACCTCCATACACGGATCATAGGGGCCGTCTACTTGAAGATAATTAGGGATATTAGGAATTACTATTTTCTCTACCAACCGGGGGGCTTTGTTGGATGGCTCAAAGTCTCTCAGACAGAAGCGGCTGTTTGCAATCAACTCTATCTCACAGTCACTTATTTCCTGCAATGCTTCCAGTATATATAAATCAAAAGCCAGTTTATCCTCCCCACTCCTTGCACTTGTTTCGTAATTACCGATTCTGAGTAAATGGGTATGGACATCTAGTCCATTTCGCTGTTGCAGATTCATTCTTTTCAGAATTTCCGCATAGGAAAGTCCTCTGTCCGATTCTATTTTTAAATTAATATCTGTAATAAAGTCCTCCGCACCTTCATAATACAAATCAGGAAACTCTTTATCCACAAACTTTACATAACATAATTTACGCATGTTATTAGGACACAGGCTTTCACACAAAAACCACAATTCATCATACAAAATCATGAGCCCCATGGGACTTTCGATAATGGGATTGGGTGAATCACTGATATCATTTTGAGAAGGGGAAGCCTGATTCGCGTAGTCGTATAACAATGGATAGGATAGTCCGATATATGCAATTCTCTTTTTCATTTGTCACCTTCCCGCATACTCTTTCTCCCTCTTTACACTCTCCAGTGCAAACAGGATGCCTTCTTTGCCTCTTATGGTCTCCAACACTGTCTTAATATCCTCATTTCCGGCCTGCGGTAACACAATCTCCAATCCCACATTGCCGCTCATGGCAGTTCGTGGTGCCACAACAATAACATTGCGCGCTTTCAATTCCTGCGTAAACCAGTCTATGTATTCATTTAACAGCGATGTTCCCTCTATTTCCGCATATAAAGCAATTTTACGATTCTTTTTCCGGCCTCTTGCTTCAAATTTAAATAAAATTGCAGCTGTAACTGCAACCACCAGGGTGGCAAGCAGTGCGCCGATATAGAAGCCGTAACCACAGGCAATGCCGATTGCCGCCGTAGTCCACAGTCCTGCTGCCGTAGTGAGACCGGTAATATGGTCATGCTCCTTTACAAGAATGGTTCCCACACCTAAGAAACCGATGCCGGAAATCACCTGTGCAGAAACACGTAAGGGGTCTGTCACAGCTCCTACCTGATTCCATACAAACAACCCGATTAAAGCCGTCATGCAGGAGCCCACACACACTAAAATGTGTGTACGAAAACCTGCCGGTCTTTTGCTCTTTTCGCGCTCAATTCCAATACAGCCTCCCAATAGCATTGCCAGCAGAATACGGACAACCACAGATGTTACATTAAATTCATTTAAAATCTCCAGAAATCTCATGGCACAATCTCCTTTCATACTCCTGTATTTCTTCATCCAGCTTCTCTATTTTATCCTTGAGCTGAGTTATTTGAATATACATACTCTCCTGTTGTTCATCTATATGATGCATTTTTGACATATACTGAAATTTCTTGCTCCAATTGGAAATGCAGTGAATCCCCGCATAGGAAAAAATTAAAAGGGACAGTAAAAATACGATTCCTGCAATTCCGGCACTTTTATTGTCGGCTGCGCTGCCACGGATTAAGATACCCAAACAATAGAACATACTAATTCCTGCAGCAATTCCTGCAACTGCGAAAACAATATCACTTAACATGCCGCTCTTTACTTCCATGGAATAATAATCCTTTTGTTGCGGAACACATTTGTATTGAAATTCTGTTTTCTCCAGTCGCTCCTCCAGCATTTTCTTTTGCTGCCGGCAAACATATATTTTATCTGAGAGGACCAGATATTCCGATCTTTGATATTGAGCCATTGCTTTATTCCTTTCATAAATATAAGGAATTATTTGTTTATTACAGTTTAGCAAAAATAAGCAAAAATTCCTATATAAATCACAAAAAAATTGTATGTTGTATTTTTTTGCAATTTTCTTTACACGAATTTTTATTTTATATATACTGTTATTATTATAAGCTGCTATGTGGGGGTGTAAAATGAAAAGCAGAGTGGGTAATATTATTTTCTGGTGCTTCTTCCTAATGATGTTCCTAATGCCTTGTTTCAGTGCTTTCCTGCCTTCCTTGGAGGACGTAAATCTGAATCCCAACGACTATGCCAGGATTACGGAAGTAGAATATAAGGCTGTTGTTGTTGATGAGCCGGACAGCGAAGGTAAGGTTATTATAACGGAACGACTGACTTTTGATGTTCATGCTGCTTCCCGCTTTAATCCTTTCTGGGAATTATGGCGAGACCTTCCGGAAGATTATGTGGACGGAGTAAAGGTTGATTATACTGTCCACTCCGTAAAACAAATTCTTGATGACGGCACGGAAATCATATATGAGGAGAGTCCAAAGCTATATTGGGATGACTACGATTATGTGCGCTTCAATACCAGATATGGTCCCGGAAAATGGTACCATAGTGAGGGGCCTTATGACGAAGACGATGCACAATATGAATGTGTATTCTTCTATGTGGACGGGCTGTACCGCGAGGAGGTTGTTTTTGAAATAGAATATGAAATGCACAACGCAGCCCTGCGTTATCGGGATTGCTCCGATTTATATTTGTGCATGTATTCCGGAGAGACTATCAAGTATTTAGAGTCCTTTGAGGCACAGATACTCTTCCCCAATGAAGATATGCCCCGCCGAAGAAATTATGATGTTTTTACATATGGCACCAATGCCAATGAGTTTCCTGTAGAGAAATCCGATAGCTTAAATCCCGGCTATTATACTTTCTCAATCGAGTTGGATGAGGATGATTTACAGTTTAAACCCTACAATGAGTATATTGAGTTTGATTTGGTGTCCCACGGTGAGGATAAACATATTTTTACGGAATATGCACCTTCCAACTATTATTCCTCCGATAATGTATTGGATGAGATTATGGAGGAGCAGCAGCGTTACGCAGATGCTCCCGGAAAATACCGCATAGCTAAGCTTGTTATTCTCCTACTATTATCCGCAGGTGGTATCTGGGTAATCGTATATAATTTTACCATTGGCAAACGAATGAAGACAAAGCACAATTTCTATAAGCCTGCCATGGATATAGACATTTATAGAGAGATTCCCGGCGATCTGGATCCACATTTTGCTGCTTCCCTCGTATTTTCTAAGCAAAAGCCGCCAAAGGATGATTCCGGCGTTTATTCAGCCATATTGCTCAGTCTGGCTCGCAAGAAATACATTACACTTGAAGAATATTCGGGTAACAACATTCAGATTACTGTACAAAACGTAACTTCACAAATACCGGAGCAGATTGGCTTAACTGAAATTGGTTTGGAAACAACCTCGGAAACCTATGAACCGCTTACTCCTTGTGAAGAATACTATTTTAACTTAATTGTCCGTCATGCAGCTGATAACACCATAACCATGCGTAATTTACAAAACAGAGTGGCTTCCGATTATGAATATACGGATTCCTTTGTAAAGAAGATGGATAGTGCTATCGTCAATATCGGCGTTAATGACGGCTACTTCCAAAAAACTGACTATATGCAACCGAAGAAGCAAATAAAATCTTCCTCCAATTCCCTGATGGTAATAGGTATTTTACTAATTACTCTAGTAAATATTATTTTTTATCAGACACGAGTGGATCTTGCTTTCGGAGCCTTCTTTATCATGGGTGGTGCCTGTATTATCAGCTCGATATATCTTAAGAAGCAAGCTAATAAATATGTTTTACTTACACAGCTTGGTGAGGACGAGTATGTAAAGTGGAGAGGCTTGTACAATTTCTTAAACAGCGACACGCTCATACATGAGCGAACCGTTATAGAGTTGCCTTTATGGGAAAGGTACCTGGTCTATGCAACGGCCTTCGGACTTTCCGAAAAGGTAATCGAAGCAATCAGCATCAGATGTCCGGAAACCTACTCCAGTCCGGTACTTAATAATAATTGTTATCGGTCCTCCGGCTTCCGCCATTCCGGTCGCTCCTTCCGAACCGCCGTACGAACAGGTTCCAATTACGCCCGCAGCGGTGGCGGTGGCGGCTTTGGCTACGGTGGCGGCGGCCGAGGCGGCGGTGGCGGTGGTGGCGGTCACTAATTTAAATTACCACGCAAGTACACACAAAACCGATTTCCCGGCATATCTCCGTGGAAATCGGTTTTTGTATTTTCCTCTTCTTATTAAAATTCTACCCTGGGAACTTCCTTTGCCTCATCATCCGTATTAAATAAGGCTTCTTCCTGAAACCCAAAGATACCTGCAACTATGTTGCCCGGGAACATCTGACGTTTATTATTATAAATGGTGACTGCATCATTGTAGAACTGTCTTGAAAATGCAATCTTATCTTCGGTTTCAGATAGCTCATCCTGTAGCTTTAAGAAATTAGTATTGGCTTTTAGCTCGGGATAATTTTCTGCAACAGCAAACAAGGTCTTTAAGGATGATGTCAGCTGATGGTTCATTGCCAGCTTTTCTTCATTGGAGCCTGCACTCAGATATCCGCTTCTGCTCGCTGTAACATTTTCCAATAACTCCTTCTCATGAGATGCAAAACCTTTAACAGTCTCCACCAGATTAGGAATTAAATCAAATCTTCTCTGCAGCTGCGTATCAATTTGTGCAAAGGAATTCTTAACCTTATTTCTCAAGCGCACCAAAGCGTTGTATGTAACGATAACAAATAGAATAACAGCTACGATAATAATACCTGCTATAATCCATCCAAGCATATTCTTATCCTCTCTTTCCTAAGTTAGTCCGATTATATCACCTAACTACACTCTACGCAAATCTTTTATCATATTATTCATTGCACATTATATGCACTTATTTCTGACTTGCTACAAAGATATCCTTCATCTGCAGATTCTCAAATCGAATCCTTAATGCTTCCTCCAGAGTCTCCCTGTTAAATGTTTTGTACAGAGTCTTGGAAATATATTTTTCCGCCAACCTCAAAATAGATTGGTAATCTTCAATGTCATCAGGAAAATAGATTCCACCTTTTTCTTTATTCTTTAACATCCAGCAGACTGCAGCAAGTGCAGACATTGCCACCGGAGTAATCGTAGGAGTCTGCCAATAAGAATCCTTTTTATGCTTATAAAGGAAAGAGCTCTCCACTCTGTTTCCCACCCACACCGGTTCAAAATTATCGCCCATAAGCAGGACCCCCACATATTCTGTACCGGATGCTATTTTCTCCTGATACACGATCTCAAAATTCTCAGGATATACATAACCCCGGATAATGGTTTGACCGTTTTCATTCTCACAGTCTAATGGCTTACTCAAATCAGGCTCCGGATACTCATTCACCTTGGCGTTCTTAAAATAATCGGTTGCATACACGCAGGGGGAATACACAAACATCACAGTGGGACGATATACTACCTGCCCCTGCTCCTTAACCTCCAGACATTGGGCAATGCTAACCGTTTCTTCATGAGGTACCAAAAACCCCTCAAACACGCCCCCGGGATAATAGGTACGGCACTTTGTATCTGCCGCTATCTGCCTGAATTCCAGAAAACCTTTTTCCTGATTAATAAAATTACATTCCGTTTCGAAATCAATTTGCTCGTGGGTTCCCACATTAACAGTTGCCTCACTAAGCATTTCGAACCAAAAGGAATCGGTACACCATGTGCTATACAGGATACTGTCATGATACAAATCTGCAACCTCCTGCAAATCAATATCATTTACATGAATCATTTTTATACCAAGGATTCGGGCCGCTTCATTAAACTTACCCGCTTTAATCATATCCTTCAGTTGTCTGTTCTTTTTATGCTGGGTATGGACGATATATTCTATAGCAGCTTTTACAAAGTGAGATACCAGACCGGGATTGTTGCCATGCTGCAAAACAATGGGATGCTTGTTAATAATGTCGCTTTGGGAATATTTCTCCTTCATTGCATTTTTGAGCTCATTCTCTTCAAAAATACAATACCAACGATCCGGCCAGTCTGCTTCCCCGGTATTGATGTACATAATATTATTCTCAGCACACCACTGACAAATGTCTCTTGTGCCCACGGTATCTGCAAAATCAATCAGCAAATCTCCGGAGCTTAAAAGCGGTTCAAATATCTGTTTGAAATTATCCCTTGTTACTTCGCTGACGATAAAATTGGATACAACGCCTCCCAGATTTACATAGGCATCAAATTCATATGCTTCCCTGGTAACAACAAAATATTTATTCTCATTAAATTGAATTTCCTTGGCTACTTTCTCATAAAAGCTTTTTCCGACTGCGCCAAATCCGAATTGTACTATCCGGCCTTCAAATTTTATCAACGCCTTATCCCTCTTTAATCCTTACCTTTTCGAAGCGGTTTGCGAAGAGTAATCTTCTTGGGTGCTTCGTATCTATTGCTAAAATAAATCTGTATTCGTTTCTTCTGATAGTCATAAAGAATCTTTCTTAAATCCTTTGAAACAGCATTTCCCACAATAATGATTTTGCCGATACCGTTTTTTAGCAAATAATCTGCGGAGGGTATATCCTGAGGATAGATATCCCAGCTGTTATCAAATACAGACACCTCCATTTTAAACCGGTGCATCCGGTTACTGTCCAGCAAAAATGCAGGCAACGCATCCTCAGGGATTACAATATCACGTAGTCTGTCAGCTCCCAATGCTAAAGCCACTGCCACCGATTGATTGTCAACAGTGGCTCTTGCTCCGTGCTGCTCAATAGTTCCGTTGTATATCGGTATCGGTCTGTAGCCTGCTTGGGCCAGCTTGATTCCTTCATTTACACTTTCTGCTCCCGGCAAATCCACAATAATGGCGGCATCTTCATAGGTGGCATCTGCATAATCCGTTGGAGCCACTGCCTTATCGGAGAACCAATACTGCTTTGAGCATTCCTTCATTGCTACAAAAGGAACCGGACGTACCCAGTCCACCCACTTTTTGCCTGCAGGCGCCCAAATCTGAAATATCTCTTTATTTGTCATGGCTTCCACCCTTCCCTTCAATCAAAACAGGGATATCAGCCGCCCGGGAATCGATACGGGGGGATTTACTGATTCTGGCATAATAGCCTGCATGTTCTCCATCCACAGTATAAGAACCCAGACAGACATGAAAAAGCTCTTGCCCTTCACCTGTTAGCGGCTTACTGTCAAATCGCTTCTGCGCCAGATATTTTTGGGGATGTCTTTTGACATCGGCAATTATCTTCTGATATTCATCGCCTGTACAGGCTTCCCGGATGGAAATATTCTCACCTACTCTTCCACATGCCGGCTTATAGATATATCCTTCCTTACCCTTAGCTGCCTTTACCTCTACCGTCTCCGGAAGCAATTCTCTAAAGGTGGACATACTGACTCCGTTGTGTTCAAGGGCATCCCATACCAATGGAAAACGTTTTGTTTGCGCATAGATGGCAATAGGATGATTGCAGGATAAGGTTGTGGTATCAAAATACCCCTGCCAACGCTTAGGCTTGATTTCCGTCAGCCATTCCAGCGGAGTAAATCGAAATATTGCATCCACTCTGCCCTCATTGCCATCCAGAATGCTAACTGCTTTTTGAGCTTCAAATTTCAGATGATCCGCCGCTGCATAAATTACAGAAAACCCTCTCTCCTTCAATCTGTCACCCAAAAACTGCATAACCTGTCTGTCATCACTGTAGGAGGTGCAGTGTACCAACATAATACGTCCCTGAGGCACTACCTTTTTTTGTATGGCATTCACTAAAATATCGCCAAAATTCCTATACCAACAGTCTTTTCCTTCCAATAATTCCAGCGCGAGTGCAGGCATAAAAGAGGCTTCTGCAAAACCACCCGGCACATCACTGTTGACTTCACTTACGGCCCATTTTCCTTCTGTCGTAGGATGAAAATCGTATCTCATCAGCCGGACATGCTCTTCCGGTCGGTAATTTCCCATCTTTTTGATTTCCTTGATTACACTTTTGGGCAATGCCAAGGGCTTTGTCATCCTAAAATGATTATTTAGAAATACTTCTGCCGCTCTGGTTTCAGTATCTAATTTTTCTGTCAGGTTAGCCAATTCTTCATGTTCTTCCTGCGTAATCACCAACGCATACCGGGCGATGGTATTATAGTCTGAAAACTGCGGATCCCATTTATAGCAGTCGAACATCAGATTAAGTCTATATGCCTCATATTTGTCTTTGGGAATCGGTACTAATCGCATAATGAATATCTCTGCCTGTCATTAAAGAAGATTTATTTTGGAGTAGTCAATATCACCATTTTCATTTATCAAGGACTCGTCTGCATGCACATATTCCACTTTACCTACAAACATTTCATGAGAGCCGGTAATAATAGAATCAACTACAGTACATTCGATATTAACAGGGCAATCTGTTAATATTGGTGCATTTACCACTGTTCCGTCAGCTCTTTTTACATTCATTTTCTCAAGCTTATCTTCATCTCTTCTGCTTACACTTCCAAGATAGTTAAAGGTCTCCTCATACTCTTTTGCTGTCACATTTACCACAAAGCAGCCTGATTCCTTTATCATCTGATAAGAATATCTGCTTGGGACAATACCAACCATCAGCATCGGAGGGTCAAAACTGCAATTGCCACAATATGCTACCGCAAGGGCATTCTCTTCACCGTTTAATCCTCTGCAGGATACAAGTACCTTTGGTGTAGGCCGTAAGGAACCGATTTTGTTTGCTTCTTTTTTACTGATAGCTATCTTCCTTTCTTCTTTTGCGAAATTCTTCGTGTTTGTAAGTAACTCTTTCAAATAAGTGTAGCACTTTTTGGATTGATTTGCCATTGTTAAATTGGGTTATTTTATGTCTGAAGATTTTTTAAGCCTGTTATTGTGGCATTATTACTCTTTTTGTGATAGCATTAAATATATAATACTAATGTCGGGGGAGGGAAAAGTGTGAGCAAGAATATACTTACTGCCTTGCAAATAGAAAAGGATATGTATTCCGCATTGGAAACAGACAGTTTCATGTATATTTGCAGCCAAAAGTAAATATGGTTACTTCCAAGATTTGCGGTGCGGAAGCCTTGGCCCGGTGGATTCACCCCATAGACGGAATACGTATGCCCTCATTATTTATTCCGGTATTTGAACAGACAGGCTTTATATTAGAATTGGATATGTACATGTTCGAAGAAGTATGCCGTATCAAAGCTGATTGGAAAGAACAGAAGAAAGCATATGCAGACTTGGGGATATCTGTAAATATGTCTCGCTTACATTTACATGAGGGAGATTTTTGTGAAGCATTATGTACAATAGCAGATAAATACAATATCCCTCATAATGAATTGGAGATAGAAGTTACAGAAAGTGTATTTGAAGAAGACAACAACGTACTGATTGAAAATGTAAACCGAATAAAGGAACACGGCTTTTTGGTGTCTATTGACGATTTTGGCTCCGGCTTTTCTGCACTTAATTTACTTAAGGATCTTTATATGGATACTATTAAGATTGACCGTGGTTTTATACATGGCTCCGGTGAAACGGCACGCGGAAAAAGTATCATAAGAAATGTTATCACTCTATGCATGGATTTAAAAGTAGATGTATTAACCGAAGGCATTGAGACCAAGGAGCAGGCAGAATTTATTATGCAGTGCGGATGCCAAATCGCGCAGGGCTTTTATTATTCTAAGCCTTTGCCTCTTGCAGAATTTGAGATATTTGCTCAAGAATATTACAAAGCAATTATTAGCTGCTACGAATTTCCTTTAAATGGTGATCTTAAATCACGGGATGGTAGCATGGAAGGAACCATTGTAGGTGAGGGATTGATTTTTCAGGATGGAATCAGTCCCAATACAAAATCCCTATATTTCCCGGGAGGGGAACAGGGACACAATGTACTTTCATTTCCGGAAAAGGCTATTGTAGGACAAAGTTATACCATCTCCTTATGGATGAAGCCTGAAAGGTTACTTCCCTGGGCATGTGCACTTTACATCAGGCATGATATAGGTTTTGCAACTATTTCTCCTTTGGCATGGGACAATTCTTCAAATTTCCGAATCTGGAATTCTATCGGTGTTGGTGGTTGGTATGATGTTCCTGCCCCCAGAATAGAAACAGGGGTCTGGACAAACTATGCCATAGTTTATAATGCGAAGCTTGAAATAATGAAAGCATACATAAACGGCATCCCGGTTGGAAGCGTTGAAAATGTCCCGACCAACAGACATGTAGAACAGTTTGTGCTTGGAGGCGATGCCTTTAAGCCGTCATTTTGCGGCAATCTATGTGAGCTGGTTATTTATAACGAAGCCAAAGACGATTTGTTTATAAAGCAGTTATATGATTCCTATGTAAGTTAAGATAGATAATAAGGAACCGACCTTTCAGCTGTTAGATTTCGGTCTAACAATTGAACGGTCGGTTCTTTGCATCAGCGTTTCTTACGAACACTGTACATTTATCCTTTTTTCATGCGAAGTAAATTAATGGAATGCTTTTTCACCGTAATGCACATATTTCTTCCTGCCAAAACAGGTGTACCTTCCGTGATGGTAACCTGTGGCTCTTTTCCTTCTTCATTGCAGGCTCTGATATCATCTGCATAAATAGTGTAAATCTCCGCCTCACCTGTGGGAATGGTATCTCCAAGAAATTCCAAATTTACTTCCATATCATCTTCCAAATGCTTATTGATTAAGGAAATATAAATGTATTCATCATCTGTCGTCGTCACAGCATCAACATAAGGAATATCCTGTTTGTACTCCTCACCATACTTTGCAAGCAGGGAATCTGTTCCGGGAGCAACTCTTCTGTTAGCATTTACAGGCACCTTTACGTTGTATGCATCACATTGCACCTGCGTGTCCACAAGGTGGCTACCGGTATTATTAGCCAACAATTCAAATGCATAATACTGCGGACGAAGTACCACTCCATTCTCCTTAACAGATACCGCTCCATTAATGTTGACAAAGGTGGAGTAATTAGCCATACCGATAGAATCGCAGTTTTTGATAAAGAAATTAAGTATCAGCGCAGTCACAATAGCATCATGAAGATCGTATCTGGTATCCTCATTCACCTTATCTACAAGCCAGCCAAACAGATTCCATTCATCCCATGCTATCTGTATCCGATTCTCATCATCATTCTGCGCCACAATAATGCTGGCCTTTACCATATTATTAAGCTTCTCCATGTATTGCGGAA
The DNA here is from genome assembly GCA_015056915.1 of Lachnospiraceae bacterium. Taxonomy (GTDB): domain Bacteria; phylum Bacillota; class Clostridia; order Lachnospirales; family Lachnospiraceae; genus Acetatifactor. The sequence goes on along the minus strand of SVFK01000007.1, from coordinate 7,216 downwards.
CATAGAGATTCTCCAGATAATTATCACGTTCAAAAGGTCCCCAACCAACAGAGTAGTGATGCGCGGAAATGTAATCGGACATACTATATAGCTTCTTCAGCGCAGCAACATTCCAGTCACAGCTATCCTGCAGACCACATACTACCAGACTGATTGTAGGGTCGGCCCATTTCATCGCCTTGGCAAATTCCAAAGCTCTTGTGGCATAATCCTCAGCATTGAGCTTCTCCATCTGCCAGTCGCCATACATTTCATTACCCAATCCCCAGTACTTCACCTTGAAGGGTTCTTCATAGCCATGGGAACGACGAAGATTGGCGTAATAAGTATTACCTGTTCCATTACAGTATTCTACCCAATGCATGGCTTCTTCCACAGTACCACTACCCATGTTTACACACAGATAAGGCTCCGCTCCGACTTTACGGCATTCCAGAATGAAATCCACTGTTCCGAACTGATTACTTTCTTCTGTTAACCAGGCATACTCAAACACTCTCTTACGATTTTCCTTAGGACCAATGCCATCCTCCCAATGATAATTGGACACGAAATTACCGCCGGGATAACGCAACAGAGGTGTTTTCACCTTCCGCAGCAGCTCAAGCACATCTTTTCTCTGACCATCCTCATCAGACAAGGGATTGCCCGGATCATAGATGCCACCTTAGATATTACCGAAGGCATGCTCCGTGAAGTGACCGAAAATAAAGGGATTGACCGTACCGCATACACGGTCCGGCTGTACGATTACTTTTGCTTTGTTACTCATGAAACGTTTCTCCTTTCCTAAATAAGATTATTTACATCAGGCATTAAAACACTTGCAGCTGCATTCGCAAAAGGTCCCGGAATTACATTACTGCCACGGTGTTCACCAAAATAGTCACTGTCAAACTGAATACTCGTTCCGTCAGGATTCTCAAAATACTGTTCCGGTTCAAAAGCCTGACCCAACACCTCTGTATTAATCATTCTTCCGGTAAAACCATCTATAAACTCATAGACGTTGGTATCCAGATAAATCTTTCCGTCCCTCTCAACCAATTCAACCTTAACATCACAAGGAGAATTCTCAACCGTCAGGGCATTTACCTCCTTTTTCCACGCCTTTGCGCCACCAAGATATACATTGCCCTCACTCCATACAGGAAGATGCCCGAAATGTGCAGGCTCCAATTTGTTCATATCTGCCGGCTTTGTGAAATCAAACTGTGCAATCCACTCATCATAATTGGGATACTCATCAAAAGTCCAGGTTCCCACCATACGATTCTCGCCATCTGAATCAATATCTTCGCCCGGCTGTGGAACAGGCCATTTCTGCACGAAAATATTGTTATAAAATCTATCATCACCATGTAGAAAAGTCATAAAGCCCATGACTTCCGTGCGATGAGGGATATGGTAAGGGGTGTAACGCCAGGTGGTACCCTCCCCAACAACCGTAAGTGAACCGCAAATCAAATTATGTACCATTGCAACACCCTGTGTTGCAAATCTTAAGCTGACATCTGACAGCATAATATTGTTATCAATCAGGGTCGGTCCATGACTTACTTCTACAAAAATATCCTGTGACATCATTCCGCCTTCTAAGCTTCTGGCAAATTTAGGCCGCTGATTATCATGAAGTAAATTCTGTGTCAGTCTGGTTCCCTGTGCCTCCCAATCACACCAAATACCCATGGTACAGTGATGAATATGGTTACGGCGCATGATAACATCAATCGCTGCATGCATCTTGATGCCGGAGATCTCCGCACCGCCAAGCTCCATCATATTATTGATATGGTGAATATGATTATCTTCAATAATACTGAACACACCGCCCATACGACCGATGATGCCACCCTGCTCACAGTGATGGATATTGTTGCGGCGAATAATATGTCCGCCCACCTTCTCCTTTAACCAACCATGATACTGGCCGCGGCATACAGCATCACGCTCCATCTGGGTCGGACTCTTTACATACTTGTATGTAAAATAATGATTATTGTCCGGGTCCATATATTTACCCAGAGAAATACCGGAACACTTACTGTTGGAAATCTCACAATCCTCAATAATCCAACCCTTGCTCCAATGCGGTCCAATCATACCGTCCTGGAATGCTGCCGGTGGCGCCCATGTGGTTGCTGCCTTGTTAATGTTAAAACCGCTGACTGTGATATAGTTTACGCCTGTTTCTGCCGGAAAAAAGCACATACGCCGAACATTAATCTCTACCTTTTCCTCGTTCGGGTTCTTGCCTTGAAAATTGGCATAAATAATAGTCTCGTCCTTCTCTGTATCCTGCTCTGTATACCATTTGTACACGGATTCTTCCGGAACCCAACTGCACTCATAAACTTCTGCTTTAATACATTCCTCAAGAGTTGCTGTCTCATACAGCGCCTTATCGTTCAAATAAACACATCCTGTATGCTTGTCCGCTTTGGCAAAATACCAGTCACCATATACATAAGTGGTATAGGGATTATAATCGCCGAATATGCTGTTGTTCACACGGCAGACCCACACGTTACCTTCGTAATGCACCCAATTCTTTATCTGCTCTGCACCGGTGATAATCGCTCCCAAAGGCTCCACACTGCGGTAGACGATTCTCTCATCCTCTGTCCCTGCATGAATCGGATTCACATATTCACGATATATGCCGGGATAGACTAAAACCTTATCACCGGCTTTAGCTACTTTTGCCGCATCGTTGATATGACGAAAAGGCATTTCTTTCGTACCGTTTCCATCCCGTCCTGCATTGGCATTTACATAAATTTTCATTGTAACCCTCCTTTGTAGCTATTTCGATAAATCCCTTATATTTATTATATCGGTGTTCCGGTGGAATGACAAGGGTATTAGCGTGCTGCTCCATACGACATCTCTTTTTGATGCTTTGCCATAACGATCTCCTCTCATTTTTTAACTGCTATTATTTTAAATTCCATGAACGAATTTCTTCATATGGTTCCGCTCTTGCCAACACAAGCTTTTCTGCTGTCGCGCCAAATGCACTAAATTTTTCCTGTACAATAACAAATGCTTCTTTTAATGCCTCTGGAGTTAACTTTACTGCAATTGCAGCATGAGGAACCCACTGATTTGGCAAATACCGTCCTCTATTACCAACTTCAGCGTACTTTAACAACCTTTCATTTACTGTACGGCAAGTACTCTGTAAGAATTCATTCATTACCGGACCAAGATAAATAACAAGTGGATTAAACACGCCTATATTCGCAAACCAAACAACATCTTTATTCATTAATTGCACAATACTTTCCATTTCCAAAAGCATTGCTTCTTCGTTATCACTAACAAGAGCAGAAACAGTCACATGAGGCGGAATCTTTGACTGTTTCATGTAATCACAACCTGTTACCTTTGCAACCTCATCAATAAGTTCCTGAATCATGTACTCCGTTTCTCTGTCAAATTCTAATGTTACTGCATAATCCATAATATTTGTCTCCTTTTCATGAATTTAGTTGCTTCACCGGGCCCTGATGAATAAAAAAGACCACCTACCCGAAAGATAAGTGGTCAAAAACAACTATGCAAAAATACTATGTTTCTGAAAGCTTATTTTTCTTCGTAACCGGAATATTTACATACAACATTAAGACCCTGCACGTTAATCTGCGTTGTCTGAATAATTTTGTATGAATTTTCGACTACGAATAAAAACATAATCTTGCTTCCTTTCTCAAAATATTTTTTCTAATATAATCCTTATGATTTATTTTGTCAATAATTTTAGTCAAGGGCTACCTTCCAATTACATCAATCTGGCACATCTGCATTGTAGTTAAGGCTGCGTTATGGCTCTCAACAGTGACACCTGCACAACAGCTTGCGTCCACAACAATATTCATTTCAGGGTAATTTGCCTTTAAAAGCATTGCATTGGATACAACACAAATATCTGTGCAAAGACCAATAAGCGTAACTTCCGTGTCCTTCTCATCAACATCACGAAGTAAATCAACTAACTTTACAGAACCAAATGTAGGCTTTCTAAGTTTTGTAGCACCTTTACCAACAAGTGCCTTCTCAACCTGGTCATTTAACTGCCAACCGTCCGTATTCTCAATACAGTGCGGAACCGGAAGATACTTACCTTCGCGAGTGTCCATATAATCATCCTGATGGGTGTCATATGTAACAATAATTTCTCCATCGAATTCATTGATTTTGTTTACAACATTGTCTACAATAGCGACTGCTTCGTTAGAGCCTAATGCCCCATCTACAAAATCCTTCTGCATATCTACAACTACTAATATTTTTCTCATAATTTCTATCCTTTACTATTAGACTAAAGATTTGCTTTTAATACTTTTAGGCAGGGGGGTCAATTAAAATATGAATATGTATATAAGACATATTAAAAGCAAAATCATTAATACCATTCCGATTTTCTTTACAATCGGTCTGTTTACATTGAACTTAATAACGGCAAAACCGATTATAACTAATCCAATTATTATAATTGCTGTTACTATATAAACAATGCTGTCTATGCCGGCTGATGAATCAATATAATATGCTTCTGCAACAAAAGATAAGCCGGCTTCATTTAATTCAGAAACTGTACTATTAAAATACGTCCTAACCTCAGAAGGCAATTTTTTAACAGTTCCTTCTATTTCTACACTTGTGTTTGTATACCCGGTAGTCTCATTAAATTCTTTATCCCATTTTCCGCTTCCTTTATATACAATACAACGACTTTCATCTTCGTTAAAAATCAAATAAAAATAGTCTGCTCCGGTCGGAATAATACCATTAAGCCTATGGTTCAGTTGTAAAAATTTAACTGACGGTTGGGTCACTGTACCTTCTACACCATAACCTGCAACATTTCTTCCATCCAGTAATTCTTCAACACTGATAGCATTTGCCATCTTTATTTGAGTTCCTATACCGAAATATAACAATCCCACAAACAAACCAACTATAACAAGTATAGTCACCATTAATGATCCCGAATTGTTCTTTTGTGTTATATCTTTTGTTTTCATCGCAATTCTCCTTATTACAACATTATGATTTTTATCTTCCGGTTCTTAACCATTATCATCTATTGGTCAACCCGCTACGTTTCCTTCTCTATTTTCTGGTTATTAGGATTTACTGCATCATTACAGCTGTCTCATAATGCTATGAGAGAGATAAATACGCACTTTTCTTAACAACAGCTAAAATTGACACAACTGATAATACCAGTCTGCACCGGCAATGGATGCAAACGGAACATAAACCTGCAGTGTTCCTTTACCATCGAAATACATGGGAAGATCCACGGTTGCATACGCATTTACATTCGCTATGTACCCGTTAATCATTTCCTGATCGGTCATAGGATTCGACCAGTTTTTTGCAAGCTCAATAAAGTCATCCGCCTGAAGACGGCATACTCCTGTCACGAAATCCTCTTCCGTCATCATATTCATCGCAAGAAGCTCTGTATTGGTCAGCTCCTTATCATTCTGAAAATCATAGGTATAGGCTAGATAATCCATACAGTCGTTGGGATAAGGCACAGTAACAACAATTGCTGTAATGGCCCCATACTCAAAAATTTCATACGTAACTGATTGTGTAACAAGAGAATATCCTCCTGAAATATGTGCCGCCTCCTGTTCAATGATTTCACTCAGATCGTCTTCGATTCTTTTATTTACCACTTTAGCACTTTCAGAATCCGCATTAAACTGAGGAATCTGGTAGTGATAATGGTCCCGGTTAAAACCGTCGAAATGTGTTCCCGAAACATTCAGAATTTCTGCAATACGGGGATTGTCAGTTTCCTTTAATTCCTTTTCAAAGACCACCTCTGTAATATCTTCTTCTGATAAAACCGCTTCCGTAGGCGCCTCCGTTGTTTCCGCTTGCTGACTTTCCACATCTGTAGACGACTCTTCCTGCTCGCTATTTTCTTCAACCGTTGCATTTTCTATTACACCAAATGCTTCCGACTCATCTTCCGATGCGTTTATCGAAGTATTCAGAGAAGCACACCCCATCATCATAGAACTGAATAAAATCAGTATCGTAAAACATATCTTCTTCATGACCCACCTCCTTTTATACACAATTTGACACAGACCTCAACGGTACTTTCGTTGTCCCAATCCAATTCGTATATCTCTTTCCCATTAAAAAATACAGGGAATCTAAACTTGAGACTACGAAGGATTCTTCCGTCCGCCTGCTCTTCCTCGTAAATATTTACATCTGCAAGGAAGCTCTTCATAAATGTTTTCTTCTCAATATCCGTAAATCTGTCATACAGCTTATCAAAGAATAGTAAAAACTGGTACACATTGTCACCAGATATTTTCTCCTGCCTAATATTATACAGTCTGGTCTCCACTTCTTCAATCAGAGTTTCGATTTCTTCTATCTCATCATAGAGCTTGTCTAGGCGCACCTGCATATCCTCATACTTCTTGTCGTAATGCTTGTCCGATACAGACAAGTTATCCATCTGATTCGCCAGTTTATTCTTGGCTCCGGTTACCTGCTTTAATCGCTCCTGCAAGCCTGTATGTTCTCGGTCCAGTTCCTGTGTATCAATGCTTTGACCGATGTGCTTCTGAATCTCCGTTTTGAATTTTGGATTATTCACAAGCTTGCGGATAACTTCTTCCACCGCTGCATTAATTTTATCCTCACTCCACTGCTTGCGGTAAGTACATTTATGACCATTTACAAAGGTTCTGTGCTTGCAGGCATAGTAAAAATAATCTCTGTAATGTCCGCCGTCCGGATGCTTTTTACGATTTACATTGCCATACATACCACTTCCGCAGATGGGACATTTAATAATACCGGATAAAATATGCTCGTGATCCAAGCTGTGAGTTTTGATGTTGGCAACACCGGTTTCCTGTCTCTTTTTATGCACCTGATTCCACAATTCTTCCGATACAATTGCCTCATGAATACCATCGTTAAGCATATACTTGTCCTGCTTCACAATGTGGTACTCATTTCTTGTACCCGGAATCTTCTCATTCTTTCTTCTTCCAAAAGCAAGCTTGCCACAGTACACAGGATTATCTAGAACACCTTTTACAAAGGATGTGGAAAAGCCTTCTATGGTATTGTTCTGGCGAAGCTTTTTCTTGTATCCGCTGTTGTTTAAGAATGTAGCAATTGCCGCAATTCCCATAGTGGTATTGGCAAACTTATCATAGATAAT
>SVFK01000006.1 GCA_015056915.1 Lachnospiraceae bacterium | reverse complement strand
TAATTCATTTGTGGGTGTCTCCTCTGAACAATGATTTTTATTAACCGCCAAGTTAACAATCATTATTCTATGGTAGGCACTCATTTTTTGCAAACCCGTTATTTGTTACTTAACAGGAATGCTCCTTAGCATCTTAAAACACAGATTTTTATGTGTCATTTCCTGATAAGTCCTTGACGTATTCATTCGATAATTTTTAAATAGCCTATCTACTATATTCAAAATTCATAATGAGCGTTGCAAGTCGTATAACAAAATTATTCTGCGCAGATTCATCCATTTTTTTAAAATGGCTATCCCATAGCCCCACTTCATTCTCATAGACCGTTTTTTCTATTTCTTGACTTGCATATCCATTACCATAGCAAAAAATCTTTATATATCTTTCTTCTTCAGCCTTCACTTTAAAATAAAAGACAAACCCATACTCCGCACACGATTTCAACCCGTATTTTGTAAACTCTATATTAATTTCAAATACATTTTGTTTTAACTCACCAAAATATTTATTTACATAAAGATTTTGACAACTATAATAATCACTGTTCGACCTAAACGCAAAAAACAAGCGCTCTGGTTCTATTTTTATTCCCTCTTTTCTTATAAAAAACTTTAGCCTAAATGTATTATTGGAAAAAACCAAATACGGTTCTATTTTTTCTATCGGCATCTGCTCTTTCTTTTCTTCCAATTTTAAAACTTTCTTTAGTGCATAAGAATCTTCTTCTATAGTAATCTCGTTTATTTTTACATTCTTTTCATCAGGTATCCTATTGTAATTCAACGCATATTTATATACCATTCTTGCATACTCTGTAAAGTAGAACAAATTACTTTTAGTTGTTTCATTATAACTTTTTTGAATCAATCCCATCTGAATCATACTGAACATGGTAATAGTATTCTCTTTTTCAACAATAGATTTTCCCATATAGTTTTTAATATAATCCAATTCTGATACTGTACACGATAAAATAGTGTAATAAATCTTTTCAAATAGCGCCACCTCTATATTACTTGTCACCCGTGCATCACACAGCATCGCAAAGTATCTTATCTTTGCTACTTCGTCTAATTTACCTAATCTAAGTAATAACTCCAGAAAAAATTGTTGGCTCTTTTTTTCATCTCCAAACAGAACCTTATCATAGAATGTATTCTCTACATTATCCGACAAAGGTCCCGCATATTTAAGAAAAGTTGCCAACTTCGCATACATTATTCCGTCAGATATTGATTTTGATTCCCTTCCCAATTTTAGTATATTGCTTATCAAATTGAATTTATCGTTTTGTAATATTGAAGCAACTGTATCTACTACAGATAAAACATTCTCGTTCATTTATATATTCCTCCTCAAAGTATTAAAAAAGCATATAACATTGCACAGAAAGAGCAAGGTCACACCCTTACTCTTTCTTGCTTCGTCTGTCTCTCGTTCTTTTCACTTTATGTCTTTACTTTTTCCAATTTTTCTGTATAATAAATGTTGTAAAGACATAAAAATATTATGTGCTGTCAAGTTTGGTATCTATTTATAGATGCTATAACCCATAGGTACGAGACGGATTATTTAAGGGGTTTCCTAAACGGTACTTGTTTACAAGTGCTTTAGTTAGGAGGCTCTTTTACTTTCCCCATTTCAAGTAATCATAAATTCTAATCAGTCGTTTAATATTTGTTCTTTCCGACTGACTTGCATTTTGCAAAACATTAACATCCTCTTCAAACAAACCCACCAATATGCTCTCTAGTTCCGTTACATCCATCTGTTCTTCTGGCAAATAGGCAATCAACCTTGTTGCTTTTTCTAAATTATTTTTTTCGTTCTCCCATATCTGTCGAACTGATGTGTATGTACCTAAAGGTTTTCTATTATTCCTTATCGTATTTGAGATAAACGAATTAAAGTCTTGCTTCTCTACTATCTTCTGATATTCTGGGAACGCCTTCGTTGCGTTTTTCAGATATTTGTTAACAGGCAATTTCCCCGAATTTTGCTGCAATAACTTAGGAAGTGCATATTCTAACAGTTCATCTGCAGAATAAAGCAAATCGCTTATCACAACATCCCTATATAGTTCATTGCTTTCTAATCCGCTTAATCCTTTCAAACCAAATTCCGAGGCTCTACCAATCGATAGAACTAGTTCTTCGTCTGCCACACGTTCATCCTCTATGGATGCAACACGTAAATTATCCGTTGGTGAATTCGTAATTGTATACTCGTACAATTCCTGCTTAAATCGACGTAGAATGCGAACGGGTAATTTTGCCTTTTTCCCTTCAAGGGCATTAAAGAGTAGCATAAAATCAGATAAGACAATTTTACGCATAGTCAATGGTTTATCATCAATCATTATGGTATATGGAGTCGCCTCCGCCCCCACCATACCTTCTTTATATTCAATAAATACAAATCTGTCCTCCAATTGTTTAACTTGCTCCATATCCAAGCAACTCACAATTGACTTGATAATACTCTGAATATTACTATCACCTATAGAATATCCTATAAACACGATTGGATATTCCATAAAAATCGTCATTAACTTCGCAGCTAAATATGCACTCTTCTCTTGAAAGAAAACATAATCTTCCTCATTAATCACAATACTATCTGGTGTCTCTATTGAACCGTGTATCTTATAAATCTCTGCAACACCCTGTATTGGTGAAAAGATTAATTCCGACTGCCCAACATATTTGTGAAATCCCCGAAAATAATCTTCTAAAAATGTATCATAATTCGTTGTAATAACACCGGCGATACTCTTCTCTGAAATCTCTGACAGTTTTTCGATTTCGCTTTGATAGGTTTCATTCAGCACTACAACCTTCTTTAAGTAATTCGCCAACTCAACTTTGAAGGGTGAAATACCATTATGAATTAACTTGAGTGCATCCCCTTCTACTGTTCTTATTGTAGCATCCGCAAACCATTTTTGATCATAGTCTTTCTGGATAAGTTCAGCCACTTTTGGCATTATACCTGCCCTGCACTCCATGCCCTTCGCTAAGTTCTCATAGGAACTGTACGCAAACTCATCATCACGGACACACTCTGCAAAATGACGCAACAATCCTTTCCAATCCGGTAAATTCAGATATCTTCTGGTAAGACCAGAACCTACAAATAAAAATGGGGTCGTGCTAAACCTACTAATAATTTCATCGATTGTCATCAAACCACTCCTTTGCAATACACATTAATAATTTAACTTCATTCTATTTATTATTTTGAACTATAGCTTTCTCTACACGCTCTGTACTTTCATCATAAAATCACTTCATATAAGGATAGATAAAATTATACCACATTTGTTAAAATCTATCATCATAATATTTAGTCTCTGCATCATTCATAGGCCTTATCATAAAGCCGTAAGTATGCTAATTGTAAACCAACTTTATATACCCCAAAAGCAAGGCATCTCTACCTTGCTCTTCTCCTTCTTATACTCACCGTCTCTTCCACTATTTCCGTCTTCTCCGGCTCTGCTATGTATTCACTCTCTTCTACACACCTCGATGCAACTTCTTCAATTGCTCGTTCCACCTTCCCTGCGTTTGCTTCAATCAAAAGCTTACACAAGAATTCAGCGGTATCCTCCGCCGAATTCGGATTGTGAAAGCGATAATTCAATTTCCTTTGCTTCAAGCGGAATCTCCACCTCCTTCTCTTGCTTGTCCTTCTTTCCAATACTATGAGATTGATTCTCAGGTTATACCTGTTGTTTTCCTCACATTTAGTACTTAGGGTCAAAAAAAGCTGATTGCTAAAAAAGCGCAAAAATTTTTGTCTACATTTAGATAAAAAATTAGTCTCTCTTTTTGAACTCGCGAAAACTCTCAACTAACCAGTCTCAATTTGTGAAACCGCTACAAACCCAGTAAATATAAGGTTTTCCACAAAACGAGACTATTCTCACAAAATGAGACTGCACAAAAATAAACCCTAGCAGGATACGCCTAAAGTTGCATAACTTTACGCCACGGAATTGCTGAACACTCAGGGCGTTCACTTTAGGGTTCCCCTAACACCCAATCATAACTAGAAACAAAAAACCGATGAGAACACATTTATATGGTCCCATCGGTATACATGTTATTATATCTCCCTTTTATAGATCGTTAATATTATTTTTTATATAATCTGCAACATCGTCTATTTCCGGATAAACCTTACTCTTATTAATTCCAAGTGAGTTCAATTGTCTCAGTATTTTATCCTTTCCATTAATTATACAAACCAATTTCTTTCCTTCTTTACTACGAACTCTCATTTCATCTATCGTATTTTTCTTTTTATTCCCATAATGTTCTTCTAAAAGTCCGCAGACAATAAATGCTCCTTCCTGTTTTTCTAATCTTCTATTATTTTTGGAGGGAATCACCACTATACACTTTCTTAAGTCCTCTTGCTGTATTTTTCCTACAAATCCAGGTCTCTCCATTCTAACTTCATGAACTAATCTCTCGATATCCTTATTAAAATCTTCCACTTTCCCATAATAGCTTATAGATTTTTCATAAAAATCCTTTTGCTCTTCGTATGTAAACAGCGGCAAAGAAGCAAGAATAGTCACTGTATCACTTTGCGGATATTTAATATCTTCCCTACGCACTCTAAAGGCAATAACTTCACCCGAATTATTATCCGCTCCTTCGCAAGCAAAGTACAATGCTACAAGAGGGTTTTGGGTAACATCTAGCAATCTTGTTGGCAAACCATAGTGCTGCATCTCAGCCAAAGTTGCAAGATGACCTTCTATTTGATTGAAGTCATTTGCGCAATTAATCAGTAACTCTTGATACATCAACTTCTCGTTTTCTATCCAGTCCTGTCTTCTAAATACTGACGGGATCAACTGATATGATACATTACTATGCCCCCTAAAGAACAATTTATCTTTACTTTCTGCCACTTTATCTAATAACATAATATACTGATTTATGGTACTAACTATGTGCAGTTCAACAATGTTATTATCAAAAATAATTCCATTTGATATACGCAAATCCATATCATACATTTCTGCATTAACACTTTGTTGCTCCTGCTCAATCCATGCTCGTAAAATATTACGGGTAAAGTCCTCTTTCTTCTCATTCGTTGAAAGAGCTTTATAAACATAATATACAATAGCAAATTCTATATAATTATCTATGGTCTCTTCTGCCCACACCAGTTTTTCCAATACTTCTCCTAATTTTTTTGTTGCTTCTTCTACACTTCGCGGATAGTTATTTTTAAATAAACTTGCCAAAGACGATTTTCTTATTTCCAATTCGTAAGCTATCTTTTCTCTTTTTATTTTCGGTTTGCCAAAAAAGGGATTCATATCGCAATATCCCGTTTCCAATATCTTTTTAAAGCATTGCCTGTGAAACGCTTCTTGCACTATCACATTATCACTTAAGTTTTCATCGAAAAAAAAGAAAAACATACCGCACCTCCATCCTTTGTACTAATCCTATATATTGCATTCCATTATACCAAAATTTTTGTCCCATTTCCACCCACCCTCTACTCTCTTCACGCTAACATCAAAGACTCTTTATCTCCGCCAAACATATTCATATATGTTGACAGCATGAACCCGCTGATGTGCTGATAGGCAAATAAGAAAGGCCCTGATTTCTACCTTTCAATAGAAACCAGAGCCTATCGCTCTTTTAACAGCCTAGCACATCAGCCCCTGCTGTAAACATATGAACTAATCACATTACTTGCTTTCTCCTAACTGACACTCATGTTTCTTAAAGAAATCTACTCTTGGCTCAAGATATTTCAACTCATGTTTTTCTATATCTTCAACATAAGCAGAAATCGGTTCAAAAATATATTCCCAATTCCATAGTTCCTCACCCAAATTAAGATACTCTTTAAACATTTCGCATCCTTCTGGCGCAATCGGATGAATCAATATCGCCATTATCTTGCAGGCATAAAAACAATCAATAATTAACTGTCTTCTAAACTCAATATCACCTGTAGCATCTGCAACCCTTACATTATTTACCCAATGCTTATTGATTGCTCTTATAAAATCGTCCAATACATATGAAATTCTATGGAAATCATGATTATACATATGACGCTCATATTCAAGCACTGTCTTTTCTGCCATAGCCTTTATTTCTTCACAGGCTTCGCCTCCCGGTATTTTACCATCACAATTATTCTGAACAGCATAAAAGCAAGTCCTAATCAATCGGTTGTAAACATTGGTAATTAAATTACCATCTTTCAAAACCATATCAACACCAACTCGGTCCTCTTCTTTCATAAACACCTGTGGTTTAAACCCTACACTTTTTGATGACAGCCCCAAGCTCATAAAATGCATTCGCAGCTGATCCTTAGTGTAATAGTCAAGCAACTCATCCGCAGTAGGCGGTTTAATATCAGAACTGCTACTTGCTTTAGTATCCATGTACAACAAATGACGATTAGCAACAATATGAGATAAATGTATCTTTTCCACATCAGGCTTTTCGCCTTTCGCAGTCTGTAAACCTGCAAACAATCCGGTCTGAGCTATTGCATAGAAATATATATTATCTTCACCAATAAACTGATAAACTTTTGCGTCATCATCATACCACCATTTTGACAAATCATCTTCCATTCCCTTCCCTTTCAAATAAGCTATCGTAAAGGAAATTGGTGCCCATAATGATTCCGGCCACACCCAGAAAGTTAAATTTTTTAAATCCTCACATTCCGGCAATGGCACTCCCCATTCCACATTACCGGATAAGCGAAATGGAACTAATGTCTTTCCGGATGTGTAATGCATGTTCTCCGAATCCAATACACTTTTCGCGATATCTCTATCCTCTAAACATTCAAATTCAAAGACTATAGAAGGTTTCTTCTCTTCATCTATCAGTTTATGTGGCGGTAACTTCGTTGCCAACTCTGTCACATTATCAATATATTTTCTGGGTACATACAATAGCGGTTTCTTCAGAAACTCCTCTACTGTTTCTAACTGATACTTACGAGTGTTCGTATTCTTACGTAAAAACTCATTATAATCTTTTATCATATCGATACAATGTTCCAAATCAAAATACCAGTTTTCAACATCTTTAAGAACAGGTTTTTTGCCCGACAAACTACTAATAGGATTTATTAGTTCAGAAGGTAAAAACTGATGCCCTAATGAACATTCATCAGCATATGCTTTGTCTGAACAGCATCCTGGTATCGGACATTTTCCTATTACCTGCCTTCCGTTTAAAAACATCTTTTTTTCTTCATCATAGAACTGTGGCACAGATAATTTTTTGATATATCCATTCTCATATAAGGTTCTAAATACTTTGCCAGAAACATGCTTATGAATATCTCTCGCCTCACCCAAAGCAGATGCACCGAAAAAATCCAAACTGATACCATAGTTTTTTAAAGTTTCTTTCTGTCTCTCGTGATTACCACGTACATAGTCTTCAAGAGTTCCTTCATAACCTTCTTCCTGCAACTTGCGATAACTTTCCACAATAGGAGAGCCATAACAATCTGTTCCGGAAACAAAAATAACATTCTCTTTTCCAATTCGGTCTCTTAAAAATCTGGCAAAAATATCCGCATGAATAAACATTCCTCCAACATGTCCAAAATGTAGATTCTTGTTTCCATAAGGCATACCTGCCGTAATAATTGCTCGTTTAGGGAATATCGGGAGTTCATTTAAAATCAATCTTTTACATATCATAGTTATTTCTTCCTTTCTGCTATTTATTATGATTTTTCCTTGTTTTCCTTGCTGCTGGGGAAGCTCTGACTGTTCCGGCATAGTACACCTCCTTTCAAAACAAAAAAACGGTCGAAAACTCACATTGAGCTTTCGACCGTATGGTTCAACTTAACTAGCGAAAGACACTTGTTATGAACGCAACACAAAAAGCCCATTGTCAGTTTTAACAATAAGCTGCTGTTGCTGGTTCATGTTGTTCATACCATTTGCAAAATTAATCATGGGCTTGTCCTTCCTTTGTTTTTTGTAATTCTACCAGTAGTAATTTACATTGTCAATACGAAATACATTTTTCCTCCATTCAACCATTTCTTAATACTCACAGAAAAATTATAATATATTAGCCACGATACCCCTTGACTTTTTGAACACCGTTCAGTATATTTTATTTGAACATTGTTCAAGGAGGTGTTATGAAAAACAGTAACGAAGTAAAAGAAATCATTATTAACTCTACAATTAAGCTGATTGAGCAGTCGAATGGCGACATAAAAAAAATAACGTCTCGCTCGATTGCTGAAAAAAGTGGAATTGCCCTCGGGCTAATCAACTACCACTTTGAAAGCAAGGAAAAGCTTATTGCGCTCTGCGTTCAACGTATTATCAATAATGTTTTAATGAGCTTTGCACCTGACAAAGTAGATTACGTCAAGGATGACGGTCTTACCGATAAAGAACGTCTTATTTCCTTTGCCACGCAAACCTATGACTTTTTATACGCAAACTATTCCCTTATTAAAATCTCAATTTTATCTGACTTTGCCAACTATCAACCACAAAGCAACTCTGTGCTTACACAAATGGGATTTCGTTTTGCACTACGTAATAATATTCCTGAAAACAGAAAAAAACTTATTGCATTTTCACTAACTTCAATTATGCAAACCGCTTTTCTTACAGGCGAAAACTCCGAAGCAATCACCGGATATAACCTTATGGACAAAGAGCAACGTGACCGTTTTGTATCCGACACAGTATCAACACTTATGGAGGACGTATATGGAAACTAAATTTTATCCTTATTTATTACCAATCAGATGTTTGATTTTTTTGCTTATCTTTATAATTGCCTCTTTCATTACAGAGAAAAATCTTGATGAAATCAGCAATATTTGGTCTATTGTTGCAAGCGTCGTAAATATTGCAATCATACTTTTACTTGTTTTTATCACAAGAAAAAACGGAGGTTACAAAAAACTTATTAATTATGAAAAAGGAAAATCTACGCCGAAACAGATTACAAAAATGATTTTTATCATTCTGTTTTTAGGAATGGGCGGAATGTATCTTGCTGGATTTCTCTGCTATGGGGTTATCCCTTATTTCGCACCTATGATGATTGCACCAATTCCTCTGTGGATAGCAATTATCAATATCTTAATACTTCCTATATCTACTGCACTTGCAGAAGACGGGCTCTATCTCGGTTGTGGTGTAAACCAGATAAAAAATAAATACATAGCTATCTTTGTTCCCGCTTTCTTTTTTGCTTTGCAACACAGTTTTATTCCTACACTGTTTGATGTAAGATACATTGTTTACCGTTTTCTATCCTTTTTGCCACTAACCATATTACTCTGTATGCATTATCACAAACACAGAAATCCACTTCCTATCATAATCGGTCATGCTTTGATAGATGTATTTACCGTAGCTTGGATTCTAATCACATCGGCAATACCGGATTTCTATGAGATGATGCTTAATATGTAAGTTTTTCTGCTAAAAATAATAACACTTTCAAATATAGCAAAACAGCACTGTAATTCTACATTTTACAGTGCTGTTTTTTTATATTCATTTCTTCTATTCAATTACCCAAACAACCTTACCTTTCCATCGTTCCATATTGTTACAACCGCATGTACCGTACTCTTACTCACTCCAAATGCCTTTGCGGTCTGGCGAACCGTTGCATTATTGTCAATAATATAGCTTGCAATTCCTACTGCACGCTCCTCAATATAATCTTTCAAAGGAAAACCCCCAAGAATCGTTTTTACATTGTATGTAAAGGATTCCGGGGGTATGCATGCTTTTCATCTAATTCTCCATCCGCACCTGCTGCCCATATACCAAGGGATAGGCCACCAACTCACTGCCATCCAGATTCTCTTTATGCATGTCCACACCGGTGATCTGATGATTTTCATAGGTCGTGTAGTAATAGATTCCTTTATCCGTATTGCAGCAGGAGGTGTATATGGTGATTTCATATTGTCCGTTGCCCATATGCACGCAGCCTCTCTGCTGCGCCACAGCGCCCAGGATGTGAAAAAACTGGCTGAGGCTCTCGGACTCAGAGGTGCCTGACACAGAATTCAGCTTTGTAAAGGCAGCTCTTACAAAGCGAGATGCGGAGGACAAATCACCGGGTAGTCCCATGGCGCCCATGCCACGGCTGTAGGTAGAGAGCTCCAGTCCCTTGGCAAATAAGTTGGGCGGTGCTTCCGTGGACAAAGCTTTATAATTATTTAAGTGAAAGAGTTGTATCTCAAAGGGTGGATTGTTGGTAAGAACGCCTACCGGATTGTCATAGACCTGCAATCCGCCTTTTACACATTCCACGGTAATGGAGCTATGCTTGTCAGCAATCATCCAATGTAATGGAGATACCGGTAATTCCTTACTGAAATTCATGTCCAGTAGATTCAGTCTTGCCAGCTTTACCTTTGCCTCTGCGACATTAGCACACTGTCCCAATATCCAGGGTATCAATTCAAACTGTGCCACATTGTCCTTTCCCATAGCTTCCGCCTTGTAATCTGCATTTTCCGGAAAATTAAGACCTGCCATACTGAGACCTTTTTCATTGGTGGCATCATAATATAAGGGATAGTCTCCCACGATAAAGGCAATTCCAATCATGGCATAGTGCTGCTCCATATCGCCGACCCTACGAAAATGGAAAGGATAATTTCGAGGGGTTATGGTCACCTGTTCCTGATAGGAATATTCATAATCAAGGGTTCGACCAAAATAATGGTCCTTTGTCTGATAGGTTATGGCTGTACACATATCTAATACCTCCGCATATACTTCTTATCTTTATCTTAGTGTGCCTCCTTATAGCCATATTTAACCCTTCTCTGCATGTTTTTCCCTCGTGCCTGAAAGAATCCGCGGCAAGACGAAATACGTCATAATAAATACTACATCTCCATTAGCTGTCGTCGTCTGGCGGAATAGAGGTACACACGATTGGTCAGCATGTCCTGCTCATCAAATACTGCGTTGATATGCTGAATGGCCGCTTTCATATCACCGGGCTTTTTGCAATGAGCCGGATGAATAACCGCCTCATGAACACTGGTAAATCCCACAAGATAGTCCCCACCAAGCAACTCTGCCAGTCGTCCCTGTACACCCGGATAAAATATTGCCAAGGCTCCGTTTAACTGTTTTGTAGTAGTCAATCGGTATCCACGGATTCCTTCCCATTGATCCTGTCTGTTTATTTTGATGACATCACCCTTTTCGCCCGGCATAAACACTCCTCGCTCCGGGTTATGCCCACTTATCATATCCTCTGCCCGAAACAGTCGCGGCGGCATTTTCGCATAGCTGTTTAGCAAGGCATCGGTCCTGATTCTGTCATGGGAAATATCCCAACGCTGTGTGATTTCCCGCTGTATTTTCATACTGATACTCTCATTTCCCACATCGCTCAAAAGACTATACAATACCAACGCAATATCGCCATATTTCCAGTATATACAATTATTAAGCATTTCTCTGGAACGCGGGAAATTGACAGGACGTAAAATAAGCCTTTCACGGCATTCCTCATAGCTTCCGCTTTCCATAAAAAGCAGCTTACTCTCCTTACCTGCCTGTTCCAGCTTCATGGCGATTTCCGGCAGTACTCCCTGCCAACCTTCCCTTTTATAACGCTCATACAAGGGGCGTACCTTCCAATGCATCATACTAAGCTTCCTTGCCGACCCCCACAAGGCACATATCACATCCTCATGAATTACCACATCTGACATCCCATAACAGCTTAAATTTACAGCCTTGATAATGCGCAAATCCTGCATGTCAGAACAAATTGTTCGCCGCTCAAACAGCCTGATTTCCTTACCCATCGCTTCCTGACACAATGAAATATTGCGATAGAGTTCTCTTTTAAATTCTTCGTAAGTCATAATACCAATACCACTCCTTCTCTTTGGGAAATAATGAAATAATAGAATATTGAATAATAGAAAATTTAGTAATAGAAAATAAATATTAGAAAGTAAAAAATAGAATAATAGAATAAAAAACACTAAAAACAAACACAACCGTTAAATTATATACAAAAAATAAAAATGGAAAATCCGGTCGAAGGACCTTATGATTTGTAGACAAGAGCTCAGAGGGATTCCTCGAGCTCTTGCATTAAGATTATCACACTTATAAGAATCTGTCTACCCCTACCCCTCAAACACACCACGAAGCAAGGAAATCTCGGCCTGATAGCCTTCTAATTCATTAGGCGTTTCCAGATAAAAGGGCAGGTGTTTTAGCTTGGGATGATTGATAATATGAGCGAACGCATCCATTCCGATGTGGCCCTGTCCAATCTTCTCATGTCTGTCCTTGTGGCTTCCGCAACCGTTCATGGAATCATTCAGATGTATTGCCTTCAGTCGTTCTAAACCAATACAGGCATCCAATTCCTCCAACACCCTATCCAGCTGTCCCACAATATCATAGCCTGCATCCCACACATGGCAGGTATCCAGACAAATACCCAACTTATCAGACATCTCCACCTTATCAATAATGGCGCGCAGTTCCTCAAAGCTGCGCCCTACCTCGCTACCCTTGCCAGCCATGGTTTCCAACAAGACGATAGTGGACTGCTCCGGTGTCAGGATACGGTTCAACTGCTCTGCAATGAGGGCAATTCCAACCTCAGAGCCCTGCTGTACATGACTGCCCGGATGAAAATTGTACATAGCTTGAGGAATACGCTCTAATTTCTGCAAGTCCTCCCGCATGGTCTGCAAGGCAAATTCCCGCAGTCCTTCATCCTTTGCACAGCAGTTTAACACATAAGGAGCATGCGCCAGTGGCTTTGCAATTCCCTCCTCCTCAAAGAAAGCGAGCATTGCCAAAATATCAGCCTCCTGCCAATCCTTTGTCGCTCCTCCTCTGGGATTTCTGGTAAAAAACTGAAAGGTATTGGCGCCAATACTCTTGGCGGTCTTTGCCATATTTAAAAATCCCTTGGAGGATGACAAATGGCATCCAATTCGAAGTATTTGTTCACTCATTCTACTATTGATACCTTTCTGTTATACAATCCTGCGCACTGCAAGAATCGTTCGGTAATTAGCATTGCTGACCTTAATACCGGTTCTGGCATTGCTGGCGTGTACGATTTTGCCTCCGCCTATATAAATACCCACGTGACCGTCATAGCATATCAAATCACCCGGCTGTGCATTGCTGTAATCCACACCGGTTCCGGCACTTCTCTGCTCATAAGAGGTTCTTGGGAGATTATAACCAAAATCCTTGTACACGCGATAGGTAAAGCCCGAACAGTCCGCACCGTTTGTCAGGCTGGTGCCTCCGTACACGTAAGGATTACCGATGTACTGGCAGGCATATTTTGCCGCCTTTTTGCCCAAGTCGCTTCCTGCTGCATTGTCTATTGTAGAGGTATAATCCGTGGTCTTGTAATTGCCGTTTGCCGCTGCCGTATTACCCTTGTTCTGCTGTGCCTGCAGTTCTTTGAGCTGCCGTTGTTCCTGCTTTAAGAGTTCCTTGGCAACAGCCGCCTCCTGCTTCGCCCGCTTAATCTCTGCTTCAAAGTTGGCAGACTCCTGTTTCTTCTTGCTCAACATTCCGTCCAAATTATCCTTCTGGGTCTGTAAATTGGCTCTATCTGCTTCCAACTGTGCCTTGGCCGTTTCCAGCTCCGTCTTCTCAAGCTCTAACGTATCCCACAAATCATGTACTTCTTTTCTGGTATTCTCATATTCCTGAAGCTTGAGCCTGTCGTACTCATACACCTCTTCAATGAAATCCATACGGTTCAGCATATCACCAAAACCATCCCCTGCCAGAAAATGTCCCAGAAAGGTAGTCGAATTATTTTCGTACATTCGCCGCAAACGCACCTGCATATCGGCATATTGCTGCTCTTCTCTGTCCAAAGCCGCTTCGTACTCCGCCTGTGTGACATCAATCTCTCCCTGTTTATCTACCAGTTCGGTCTCCTTTACAGCAATCTCGTCCTCCTTCAAGCCGATACTCGTCATGGTATTGACAATCTCTGCATTCAAGTCGTCAATCAACTCCAATACCAAATCCTGTTCATCCGTGAGGCGGTCAATCTCATCATCAATCTCACTAATCTGATTTTTCGTATCTTCTATCTGATTCTCCAGCTCGGAAATAGTGGTCGCCTGCACCTCCAACTCCTGCTCTGCAATGGTATTGGTTGCCAGCAGGGTCATCCCTGCAATTAATATTAAATTAATGGTTTTTGTCATTCGCCTTTTCATATTTACAGCATAACACACTTTCTGCCATTTTTCATCAGAAAAATCCTTAAGGTTTTATTTACCAGCAACACAAAAGGAGGTATTGCAAAATATCATTTTACAATACCTCCTCACCACTTATTTCCACATTTTATAATTCACAGTTATTCACGGTTCTGGGGAAGGGGATAACGTCACGGATATTACCCATACCGGTCAGATACATTACGCATCTTTCAAATCCCAGACCAAAGCCCGCATGTCTTACGGAACCATATCTGCGCAGGTCAAGGTAGAAATCATAATCTTCCTTGTTGAGTCCCAGCTCATCCATTCTCTGCTCCAGAAGCTCCAGCTTATCCTCACGCTGGCTACCACCGATAATTTCACCGATTCCGGGCACCAGACAGTCCATAGCTGCAACAGTCTTACCGTCCTCATTCAGCTTCATGTAGAATGCCTTGATTTCCTTAGGATAGTCTGTTACAAATACAGGACGCTTGAATTCCTTCTCGGTCAGGTATCTCTCATGCTCTGTCTGCAAATCACAGCCCCAATGCACCTTATAATCAAATTCATCATTATGCTGTTCCAGAATCTTGATAGCCTCCGTGTAGGTCACATGCCCAAAATCGGAGTTAACCACATGCTCCAGTCTCTCAATGAGTCCTTTGTCCACAAACTGGTTAAAGAATGCCATTTCCTCCGGTGCGTTTTCAAGCACATAACGGATAACGAATTTCAGCATGCTCTCTGCCAATACCATATCATCCTTCAAATCAGCAAATGCCATCTCCGGCTCAATCATCCAGAATTCTGCCGCATGTCTGGTCGTGTTGGAATTCTCAGCACGGAAGGTAGGTCCAAAGGTATATACATTTTTAAATGCAAAAGCATAGGTCTCTACATTCAGCTGTCCGCTTACGGTCAAATTGGTCGGCTTGTTGAAGAAATCCTGACTGAAATCAACCTTGCCATCCTCAGTCTTCGGAATGTTATTCAAATCCATGGTGGTTACCTGGAACATTTCGCCTGCACCCTCACAGTCACTTCCCGTAATCAGGGGCGTATGAACATATACGAAGCCTCTCTCCATGAAAAAGGTGTGAATCGCATATGCAATCAGGGAGCGTACGCGGAACACTGCCTGAAAGGTATTGGTTCGGGGACGCAGATGGGAAATGGTACGCAGATACTCAAAGCTGTGACGCTTTTTCTGCAAAGGATAATCCGCGGTGGAGGGTCCTTCTACCAGTACCTCCTCTGCCTGCATTTCAAAGGCCTGCTTTGCCTGAGGTGTCGCCACAATAGTACCACGTACGATAACAGCCGCACCTACATTCATCTTGCACAGCTCGTCAAAATTTACAAGCTTATCTCCGTACACTACCTGCAGCGGCTCAAAAAAGGTACCGTCATTAATTACCAAAAAGCCAAAATTCTTGGAATCACGGTTACTTCTGACCCAACCGCCTACAGTCACTTCCTTATCCAGATATTTTTCCTTATCACGATATAAATCTCTAATGTCTGTTAATGTCATATTCCCTCATCCTATCTGCACGCTGCGACGTGCTTCCTATTACAACCGGGCTCGCTTATTTTCCGGTTATTGCTTCTATTATACTATTATTATGCTTTTATTCACTTACCACTGCGTTTTCTGCCAAAAAGCTCATCACCTTATCAAACAGAATATATTCTCTGTAATCCTCCTTGGACACATCACCGATATATTCCTCGATGGTAGTGAAGCCTGCAGACTGTGCGTACTCTAATAGCATGGCATCCAGCTCTTCATCACTAATATTGAGATTCTCTTTATTCGCCACCGCCTGCAATGCAATATCCTGCTTTACAGCTTCCTCTGCGTAGGTATTTATAAAAGTATTCATATCCATCTGATAATAGTAATTGGTAAAGGTATCTGCATCTACACCGTAGCTTGCCGCTGTAGCAGTAATGCTTTCCTTGGAAACCGCCTTATACTTATCCACCAGTTTCTCCGGCACCTTATCAAACTCACACTTCTGCATAAAAGCATCCATTACAGCATTCTGTACATTGGCTTCATAGGCATACAACTCATTCTGGTAGAGTAAATCATACACATATTGATGAAGCTCTTCTTCATTAGAAACATTGGGAATGCCCATGGTAGCGATTACAGCATCATTCATTTCCTCCGGTACGATAAAGTTTACGGTAACGGTAAATACAACCTCCTGTCCCGCCAGCTCCGCACTGTGATATACCTCCGGGAAGGTCAGATTCAGGTCTACAGTCTCACCGGGCATTACACCCACCAGACCATCCTCAAAGCCGTCAATAAACTGACCCGAGCCAATGGTAAGACTCTGTGAGGAAGCAGTGCCTCCCTCAAACGCCACATCATCCTTTTTACCCATATAATCGATATTTACAGTATCTCCAACCTCCACTGCGCGGTCTGTAATACCACCATTCTCCGCAGTGACACTACCCATGTACACATTGTGCATTAATTCAGTCACTTCCGCCTCATCTACGGTAGCAGGTGTAACATTTACCTGTAAGCCCTTGTATTCTCCTACAGTTACATACTTATCCACATCCAAATCCTTCAGTACTGTGGTTTCTTCAGAACCACATCCGGCAAGACTGCCTACCGCCAGTAATGCAGCCAATACACTCACTAA
Organism: Lachnospiraceae bacterium; assembly: GCA_015056915.1. Lineage (GTDB taxonomy): Bacteria > Bacillota > Clostridia > Lachnospirales > Lachnospiraceae > Acetatifactor. The sequence continues at coordinate 108,763 of SVFK01000006.1, read as the reverse complement.
TTTCTTTTTCATAATAATGTTTCCTCTCATTTTCTTATAGGACCTTCCTTACAGCTTGTTCCTTTTTACCAAGTCCTATTAACAAATACTATTCCTTTATACCACAAAAGAATGAGATTTAAAAGCTTTTTCTAAAGAAGTGGGGACATCAGTCTGCAAATCTGCTCCTTTATGCGGACGATAAGTCTTCTGCTCGCATAGGAATCCTTGGTAATCTGCTTGCAGACCTTTAAATCCTCCTTGAAAAGCAATTCCATCTCCCGGGCCTTTTTCTTGTCATACACCACTGCATTCACTTCGAAATTCAGTGCAAAGCTGCGAATGTCCATATTCGCCGTGCCATAACAGAATACCTTTCCATCCACAATGATACCTTTACTGTGCAAAAATCCGTTATTGTAAGTGTAGCACTTGGCTCCGGCCATAATCATATCTCCGATATAAGAATATGTCGCCCAATACACGAAAGGATGATCCGGCATACAGGGAATCATAATATTTACTTCAATACCGGAGCGCACCGCCACCATCAGCGCATTATAAATGGACTCATCCGGAATAAAATAAGGCGTCTGAATATAAATGCTTTTCTTGGCTTTGGCAATCAGGCGCAGATAATTATCACGAATCTGTTGAATCGTATTATCCGGTCCGCTGCTGATAATCTGCATCTTGCAAAAATCACGATTACCGGAGTTAACTCCTTCAAACAGCTTAGCATTTTGCAACAGATTCTCCCTTGCCGCATAATTCCAGTCGAGGATAAAGCGTATCTGTAAGGCCAATACCGCGCTTCCCCGAATGCGCATATGCGTATCTCTCCAATGCCCGAATTTTTTATCCAGACCTACATATTCCTTACCGATATTAAAACCACCCACATAGCCTACCTTGTTATCAATAACCACTATTTTACGATGATTCCGATAATTAATACGCAGCTGCAGTCTTCCAAGAATCGCCGGGAAAAATTCTGCTGTCATAACTCCCTTTTCCCTAAGCTCCTTCCACCTTTTATGATTGACCCAGCGACAGCCCATTGCATCAAACAACACACGGACCTCCACGCCCTGCGCCGCCTTCTCAATCAGAATATCCTTAATCGCCTGAAATAACACATCATCCTTAATAATATAGTATTGGATATGAATAAAATGCTCCGCTTTCTTCATATCCTCCACCAGTGCACGGAATTTGTCTGTACCATCCGTAAAAAAATCCACATCATTGTCATCACTCAGAACAGCACCGGTAGTCTGCAGATTGTACAGAATCAAATCCGTATATCCCATGATGCTTTCATCCGACCCACCCAGCTCAGCTGTTTGCAGCTGATGCTCCTGTTGTCTGACGGCTTCATGCAAATGATCCTCCAGCTCCTTGATTTTGAACATTTTTCTCTTGTTCATATCCTGTCCCAAAAACAGGTAAAAAATAAATCCTAACACAGGAATAAAGTATAAGAGCAAAAGCCACGCCCATACACTTTTTGGGTCTCTGCGCTGAAAAAAGACTATAACAAAGGCAAACAGCAGATTCCAAAAGAGCAGATGATCAAAAAAATATATCACAATTGTTTTTACTATTTCCCACAGATTTTCCATAAAACAGTTATCTCCTTGTGTTGTACAGTATACCACATATTTTCCGAAATCTCAAAAAAAGTATGTGTTTCCTTAAAATGTTTTATTGCCTATTCCTATGTATCTGTGTTAAAATATACACCATGGGATTTTGCCCAATATATGAAGGAGGTTCTGGAATAATGAGTCCGGTAACAATTACATTATTAGTCATTTTAGCGGTATTGATCATTGCCGCAATTGTTTTATATTTTGTAGGAAAGAAAGCACAGAAAAAGCAGGCTGAACAGCAGGAAGTATTGGAAGCCAACAAGCAGACGGTTTCCATGCTGATTATTGATAAAAAGCGTATCAAGATAAAGGATTCCGGTTTACCGCAGATGGTAATTGACCAGACCCCAAAAATGATGCGTGGTACTAAAATGCCTATCATTAAGGCTAAGGTTGGTCCTCAGATTATGTCTCTTATCAGCGATGAGAAAATCTTTGAATCCATCCCTGTTAAGAAAGAGGTTAAAGCGGTAGTAAGCGGTATCTATGTGTTGGATGTAAAAGGTCTCCACGGCAAGACTGAAGCTAAACCCGTAAAGAAGAAAGGCTTCTTTAAGAGAACTCTTGAAATGGCACAGGAAAAAGCCGGCGCCAAGCCAATCAAATAAACCATTATAAAATCGAAGGGTGTTGTAAAACCACTGTTTTACAACACCCATTTTTATTCTTTTATTAATATCCGTATCTTACAATCTGACAGAAAATCTCCATCTGCCTCCAGAGAATATTCCACTGTTACCAAAATACTGTTTTCCTCCTCCTGCATGCAGATGCTTTTGGTATTGATTCCCAGTAATAACTCTCCGTAAGGAGTCACATACTCCGTCATGTGTTTCTGATTTTCTTCGAAAATCATATGTGTCCGCAGAATGCCCTGTCTGGTAAGCTCCACCAGTCCGGGTTTGAATTTGATACGATTTCTACTGCTCTCTTCAAACCCCTCCTGCTTCTCCTCATAGATAACGTAATGGCTTCCATTCTTACAAAAATACTCTGCCCGGACAAATGTCTCTAATTCATTCTCTTCTCCTGCATCAAAATGCATGCCCGAAATAGCAAGCTTTACCTCTCGTTTCATATCCGTTCCTCAAGCCACAGTCATTTCCCGTCGCTTATTAATATTGCTCAATATTGATAGTCTTTGCTGACAAAATACCATATTTAATAATAGAGTTGGCAAAGGTTTTAAATTTATCAGCACCGTCACTGACATAAAACTGGTACTGATTCTCTCCCAGCTTCGGAACCTCATCGTTCAGAAGATTCTTAGATATCAGCAATTCCTTCAATTCTCTTGCTGTCTCGTAGGCCGGATTGACCAAAGTCACATTATCTCCCATGATTCTGCCCAGAGTAGAACGAATCAGGGGATAATGGGTACAGCCCAATATTAATGTATCAATATCAATGTCTATCAGCTCGGTCAGATAACGCTTGGCGATTTCATCCGTTACCGGATCCTGCCACAATCCCTCTTCCACCAAGGGAACAAACAGGGGGCAGGCTTTTCCATAGATAGTCACCTGCTTATTTAATTCTTTTATGTATTTGGAGTACATCTGACTACCAATAGTTGCTTCCGTTGCGATAACACCGATTCTGCCGTTCTTGGTTACTTCAGCAGCCGTTTTGGCCCCCGGCTTCAGTACACCAATCACCGGAATATCCGTTTCCTTTTCCAGCTCTTCTAACGCATATGCACTGGCGGTATTACACGCCACGACTATCGTTTTGACCTGATAGCTCTGCAAAAATCGCAGTATCTGCTTGGAGAAACGTGTAACGGTCTCCTTGGACTTGCTACCGTACGGAACTCGTGCGGTATCTCCGAAATATATAATTTTTTCATTCGGAATCTGTCGCATAATCTCCCGCGCCACGGTCAATCCGCCCACACCGGAATCAAATACACCAATGGGTGCATTTTTCTGCAACACACTGCTACTTTGCTGAATCATGGATGTCTCTCCCTTATTCTCTAAAAAAGATAAAATAATCTAAAAACCTACTTCTAAAACGGATCCGGCTACAGTCCTCATCTAATATTTCCCAATAGGTCTCATCATCAAAGTCCCATCCTTCCCATTCCTCCTGCTCCTGTGCAGCATTGTCTTCATAGACAACGTTGTAGGTAGAAGGTGTCATGGTAAACTCCGGATACAATAATCCCCACCAACCAAATACGGCACAAACACTTAATATAATATGAATGGGGATAATAAATTTATTCTTTTTCATGCAATAACCTCTTTCCGGGACAGCTATTTTTAATGTCCTCTGAATAGATTATTGCCCAATTTTTTCCAAATATACTCTTTTGCTAACGCTTCTCACGTTCCAGACGTATCTGCTTAATAATTGCTCTTTTCTGGTTATCAATATGAGTTTTGGCAGCCTGAGAAGCCGTATCCTTATCCTTCCTTACCATACTTTCGTAGATAATCTTATGCTCCTCCACCAATCTGTCGTGTTGACTGAAATCCTTAATATATTCAAAACGATAGCGGTACATCTGCTCCGAAAGATTATTTACCAACTGAATCAAACGCTGATTACCGGTTGCCTGCACAATAATGTCATGTAACGCTACATCTGCCTGTGCAATTTTCTTGGCGTCCTTTGTCTTTACCGCCTGTTCAAAGCCCTCGCAGGCCAGTTTCAGCTTATCCAGCTCCTCCTCAGAAATACGCTCACAGGCAAGCTCAACACACAAGGCATCCATGGCACGTCTTACCTCCAACACATCATTCATGCTCTTTTCGGTAATCTGGGCAACCTCCGCACCTCTTCTGGGAATCATGGTTACCAAGCCCTCCAACTCCAGCTTGCGTATAGCCTCTCTGATGGGGGTACGGCTTACTCCCAATTTATTGGCCAGGTGAATCTCCATCAGACGTTCACCGGGTTTCAAATCTCCGGTAAGAATTGCCTGTCTTAAGGTATTAAATACCACATCTCTCAACGGTAAAAATTCATCCATTTTCACTTGAAAACTATCCTGCATGTTTCCTCCGTTCCGCGTACCTTTTGTACACCTTTTACCCCACAAGCCCTTTGTCTGCTTAACAGAATTGTGTCACAAACAGTTGCTTTGCCAATCGCTCCTTACCTATCACTTCATACGCTTCCTGCGCTTTTTCTCTCTCATCAAAAACACCAAATACCGTAGGACCGCTGCCACTCATAAGACTGTTTAAAGCTCCCAGCTCCTCCATGCGATGTTTAATCTGCTCAATAATAGGATGCGCCGGTATCGTTACGGTCTCTAATACATTTTCCATGCGCTCCAACACACCATGCAGGCTTCCCGCTTCAATAGCAGCCACCATACCGTCAATGTCCGGGTGATGCTTCACTCCCTCAGCATCCAGATGTTCATAGACATATTTGGTGGAAACATTGATATCGGGCTTTGCTACCAGCAGGTAACAGTCCGGCGCCGGCGCAAGCGCAGTCAGCTTTTCACCAATTCCCTCTGCAAGAGCTGTTCCTCCCATGACACAATAGGGCACATCCGCACCGATTGTGACACCAATTTCCATTAATTCCTGCTGCGTACAACCTAATTGATACAACTCATTCATGCCCTTTAGCGTAGCTGCTGCATCTGTACTTCCTCCGGCCATCCCCGCTGCAATAGGAATATGCTTCTCCAGATGAATACGCACACCGCCGCCGATATTATAGCGTTCTATCATCAATCGAGCTGCCTTATAAATCAAATTATTTTCATCCGTGGGCAATTCTCCCGAATCTGTGCTAATCACGATTCCGCCTGACGTTTGTTCGAAGGTCAAAACGTCATAGATGCCCACCGTCTGCATCACCATTTTCACCTCATGATAACCGTTTTCCAAACGCCTTACCACGTCGAGACCCAAGTTAATCTTGGCATATGCCTTAATTTCTAATTTGCCCATTCTGAACACCTCTCTACAATCTGTTACAGATTATGAATAACATTATGTATATTAATGTATTTTGTATACATGGATTGTACTTAATTATATACAATCCTTCTGGTTTCGTCAATGTTCTTCTCCAAATTCACCTGTCTCTTCTCCTCTCTTGCACTGCAAACACAAATATGCTACATTGTAAATATAAATATAAAATAATTAATCTAAAGTAATTTCCTTAAATAACCGATATATATGATACAGTCAAGGATGATGTGCCCTTTTTTAGGGTAGAGAGGACGTGAATACGTCAGAAAAGAGGGATAATATGAATGTAAACGGAGTTACATCAACACAGGCGGCTTCCGCCTACAGCTACACTTCCTCAAGCGCAGTAAAGGAAAAAACATCTGCCGAGGATACTGCTGTCAAGACAGCAAATGATACCGGAGTGGTTTACGAGCCTTCCAAGGAAGCGGCAACTGCTTCTGCCAAAAAGACTTACACTCCTGATATTAACTTAATCAACAAATTAAAGGCAGATGCCGATGCAAGAACTCAGCAGCTTCGTTCGCTGGTACAGCAGCTGATGAGCAAGCAGGCTACCACTTATGGCAATGCCACTGACATTTGGTCATTTTTGAGATCCGGAGATTACACAGTTGATCCGGCTACGAAAGCACAGGCACAGGCTGATATTGCTGAAGACGGCTATTGGGGTGTCAATCAGACCTCTGATCGTATTATTCAGTTTGCAACCGCACTGACCGGTGGTGACCCTGACAAAATCGAGGAAATGCGTGAGGCCTTCAAGAAGGGATATGCGCAGGCTGAAGAAACCTGGGGTGGCAAGCTTCCTGAGATTTCTCAGCAGACCTATGATGCTGTTATGAAGAAGTTTGATGAGTTAGCTGCTGAAGCAGGCTTGACCACAGAATAATTTGAAATGCAAGAAGACAGATGGGGATCATACCTCATCTGTCTTTTTATGATTCTGCATCCTGTCCTTATGATAGCATTCCTGCACCTGCATCAACTTCTCTGCTCTTAATCAGCTCTCCTTCACGATAAGTAGCTTCTGTCCTATTTTTAATTCGTCATTGCCAAGACCATTTAACTCTCTCAGCGTATCCACGGGCACATAATATTTCTTGCCGATATTCCACAGATTGTCTCCCTCTCTCACCATATAAATCACCATACCGGGAAGGCTGCTTAGTTTAGAGCTGTCAATATCTGTTATTTTTACTTCATTGATAAGCTCCGAGGGAATATTCTGAAATACTGTAGTAGAGAAAGAAAGTACTGCCTTTACATCCACCTCTTCCCCATCTAACATATTTACCTGTAGCATCTCTACCTCTGCATGCACCTTGCCCATATCCCCCGGTGCAATATTCGGTACATCCAAGGTATATTGATAAGGAATCATTGCCTGCGTGCTCACATAGGGATTCTCATCATCCCCGGTAATATACATCACCTTAACGCTCAAGCTTCCCTGCAACATAATTCCGTTTTCCACGGTGCTCTGATGCTCCAGAGCCACATGTCCCTCGCTGTGCAGAAGTTGCAAAATGGGAGAATTTCCTTTTTCCACACGCACATGGTCCGTAACCTTTGTTTTACCTGTGACCTTGGATAATAGCCTGCGCAAATTAGCTTTTTGAGTCACAGTTTCAACCTCCTTGGTCACTCCATAGATATCCGACAAGATATCCACCTGTTCTTCTTCATAAATTTTGATTACAATATCCAGTACCAGCTCGAGACCCAGATTGCGTTCTTCTCCGTCAAAATCAGGACGAATGGTCAGCTCCTGTTGTCCCAGTGAATAGCGGATATCCGGCAACATTCCTTCACGGCAGCCATGACACTCCAATATTCCATTTATTGGCAACGTAGTCTCAAAGGAGCGGATGGGATGTTCCTCCCCCTCCCCCTCATACAATAAGAAAAGGTGGACCTCTCCCTGCAGTGCAATTTTTTCCTCCAGCATTTTAAATTCCATATCTCCCAAAGAAATAGTACTCCAGAGAATTTGAAACATGTTGGGGTAATTGGAAGGTAAGGATACTTCCTCCTTCATTCTGAAAATATCATTCTTACTAATACCTATCTGTGCCAGATTCATGGGCACCTTACGATATTCCACCTGCTCATCACCGTGAATTCCGATAGGTGCTTCCACATCATAAAGCTCATCCGCCTGTGCATGCAAGGTTATCAGAGATTGAACGCTCAGCTTGCGGGAATTGATAATACCCACACTCAAATCTTCTAACTCACCCTCCACGGATACCATGTCCATAGGGGTAACACCCTGCAGATTCATTTTCTCATCAAAATCAATACGCCCCTCTAAAGCTACCAGATTACATCCCTGTTCCATGGTATGGTACAAAATGCAATATACCAACGTACCACGTATATTCACTGCATCTGTGCCTGCTTTTACCTCTTCAATAATGATTTCGCCTTTTTCTAAATTTATGGTATCTACATCCGGCTTATTTTCCGGAATATTCAAATCGTCCTCCAGTGTTATCTGACTGACCGCCTCTGCCTTAATGCGATCCATATGTATATTCTTTTTTAAAAGCTCCACAATACAAAACCTCCATACATATACTGGTATAAGTATATATATGAAGGTCTGAATTGACTTATTCCTGCACAGCTCCAATCAGCTCGCTTAAATTCTCAATCTGATAACGTTTCATATAATCTTCAATGCCCTTTACAACCTCTACCGTAGTATAGGGATTCACAAAATTCATGGCACCGATGCTTACTGCACTTGCTCCTGCCAACAGAAATTCAATAGCATCCTCAGCATTGGCAATACCGCCCATTCCGATAATGGGAATCTGCACCGCCTGTGCCACCTGATATACCATGCGTACCGCCACCGGCTTGATGGCAGGACCGCTCATGCCACCGGTCTTATTGGCCAGTGCGAATTTTCTCTTATGAATATCAATCTTCATGCCGGTAATGGTATTGATTAAGGACAGTGCATCTGCACCTGCTGCCTCTGCAGCTCTTGCCATCTCGGTAATATCCGTTACATTCGGACTTAGCTTCATGATAATCGGTTGCTTTGCATGCTTCTTCAATTCTGCCGTAATATTGTAAAGCGCATCTGCCTTCTGTCCGAAAGCAATAGCTCCCTCTTTTACATTCGGGCAGGATACATTGATTTCCAGCATAGCCACTGCCGACTCGTCTCCCAGCTTTTCCACTACTGCCACGTAGTCTTCAACCGTTTTACCGCATACATTTACAATAATCTTAGTGTCATATTGCTTTAAGAAGGGAATATCCCTCTCCATAAACACATCAATTCCGGGATTCTGTAAGCCGATAGCATTCAACATACCGCCATACACCTCAGCCACTCTGGGTGTGGGATTACCTGGCCAGGGAACATTGGCTACGCCCTTGGTCACTACCGCACCTAATTGATTTAAGTCTACAAATTCAGAATATTCCATACCGGAACCAAAAGTCCCGGAGCCGGTCATTACCGGATTCTTTAAGGTTACTCCTGCAATCGTTGTCTGCATATTCATCAGATATCCACCTCCTCAGCTTCAAATACGGGACCGTCCGTACAAATACGGGCATTGTGTACATGAGAATGATGGTCTACCTCTTTAGTCTTTACCACACAACCTAAGCATGCACCCACACCGCAGGCCATATGCTCCTCCAAGGAAATATAAGCCTTTATCTGACGCTCGGCAGCCAATCTCTTAATAGCGCGAAGCATGGGCATTGGACCACAGGCAAAAATCACATCTGCCTCCAGTGCATTGGCAGCAATGGCATCGCAAACATTTCCTTTGGTGCCTACACTGCCGTCCTCAGTGGCAATATATACCTTACTGTATTGCTCTAAGTCTTCCTTCAAAAACAGCTTATCGTCACGATATCCCACAATCACCTGTTTGTCGGCTGTAAGCTCCTTTGCCAGCTGCAGCATAGGCGGAATACCGATACCACCACCTATCAGGAATACCTTTTTGTCCTTTCCCTCCTCCAGAGGAAAACCATTACCCAAAGTACCTAATACGGCAACTTCATCCCCCGCCTTATAGGAGGAAAATTCCGCAGTTCCCTGTCCTGCAATACGATATACCACTCGCAAAGCAGTCTTGTCCTCATTGACCTCACAAATACTGATAGGTCTGGGCAACAGAGTACTCTTATCCTTTGGGTAGATGCAGATAAACTGACCCGGCTTTGCCTGCTCTGCAAGGCTTGTCCTTATCCACATATCAAAAATCTGAGGTGCTGCTTCTCTCTGAGAAAGCACTGTTGCATTTTGCTTTTGTTTCATACAATATATCCTTTCGTAAATTTTACTATTTTATTTTTGATAGACCACCTTACCTGCACAAATCGTCTTTACCACTTCGCCGGTCAGCTCCCAGCCTGTAAAAGGTGTGTTGGTTGCCTTGGATGCATACTCACGGGGAATAAATGTGGCCTGTGTATCCACGACAATCAAATCTGCCGGACCGCCCTCTGCCAGATAACCGGCATCCAGATGGTACATTCGGGCCGGATTGGTGCTCATTTTCTCAAGCAGCTGCTTTATGGTGAGATGCCCTTCCTGTACCAGCTTGGTAATTCCCAGAGATAATGCAGTCTCCAGACCGGTGATACCACTGGGAGCCTCTGTAATCGGCTTTGCCTTCTCTTCCGCCGTGTGCGGTGCATGATCCGTAGCAATAATATCAATGGTGCCATCCACCAAACCGGCAATAATTGCCTGTCTGTCGGCTTCCTCACGAAGTGGCGGATTCATCTTCGCCAGCGTACCGTACTGAATAGCCGCTTCCTCTGTCAATGTAAAGTGATGAGGGGTTGCCTCTGCATGAACCTTAGCGCTCTTCCGCTTCGCCTGACGCACCAGGTCCACGGCCTCCTTGGAGCTGATATGTTGAACATTGATGCAGGCTCCCGTCTCTATTGCCAATTCCAAATCCCGCTCTACCAGTGAAATCTCTGCCTCTCTTGGAGAACCCTCTATTCCAAAATGTTCACTTGCCTTACCCTTGTTAATACCGTTATTTCCAATCAGTCTGGCATCCTCTTCATGGAAACTGATGGGCATATCTAATTCCACCGCTTGCAGCATTGCCTGACGTACCATTTCTCCGTCCAGAATGGGTATTCCATCATCCGTAAAGCCTACCGCTCCCTGCGCAGCCAGCTCTCTCATGGGAGTCAGTTCTTTGCCCTGCATCCCCATGGTTACGTTAGCGCAGGTCGTTACATGAATATCTGTCTCCCTGCCTCGCGTTATAACATATTCCAGCGTTTCCGCATTATCTACCGCAGGCTTGGTATTAGCCATTAATACCACTGTAGTAAAGCCGCCCTTTGCTGCCGCAGCCGCACCTGTGGAAATATCTTCTTTGTGAGTAAATCCCGGCTCCCTGAAATGTACATGCACATCAACAAGCCCCGGTGCCACCAGCATGCCCTTAGCATCAATCACTTCGCAATCTGCATGTGAGCCGGTAAGCCCCGTCCCAATTTGTACAATCTTTTCTCCGTCAATCAGAATGTCATAATATCCTTCCCGACCTGATTGGGGATCTATTATATATCCGTTTTGAATCAGCAGCATATAAGCCTCCTAATACTCTTTTTCACACTTGCATTTTTCACAAGTTTACCATGTTTTACGCAAAAAAGAAAGAGAAAGCTTATGTAGCCATCTATTCAAAAATTACCGTTTCATCGAGATATTCTGTTTTAATAACAATATAAGGGTAGGAGGGGGTAGGGTTGTTCTTCTCGGAAGCCTCCGGTCCCAACAAATTGGTATTCACATACACTGCATTGTCAGTCAGATATAATTCATTTACCGCTATACTGTATCCTCCTGTGGCTTGCTCCCCATAACCGATACTTATGTATAGATATTCATTATCACTATAGGTCAGCTTGAAGGGCTCGGCCTTTTTGTCCTCTATAATAGTTTTTAGCTCTTCCGGTATTTTTTCCTCACTGAGTACAGTAAAATCCAAATCTCTCAGCTTTACTCTCTCATCGCTCAACATGGTACAACCACTCAGCGCTATTGTCATTACCATTCCCACCAAAATCAATATTGTTTTTCGCATACTTTCTTACGCCACGCTCTTCTATAAACGCAACTTCCCACTCTTGTTTTGCTCTATCCTATGTACAGAAATTGGAAAATATGCTATACTTGCTTAGATTTAATATGATATGCACGAATTAAGAAATGAGGTTGCTATGTTTCGTTTTATCGTTATTGTAATTTTTGTAGTACTCTTTTTAATACTATCCACCCCTCTCATGCTGATTGAGTGGATTATCGGACGATTCAATCCCGGGCTCAAGGACAGAAGCTCTCTGGCTATCGTAAACTGGGCATTCCGCTGTATATTGAAAATGACCGGTGTCAAAACCATTGTACTGGGCGAAGAGAATGTACCTAAGGATACCGCCGTTCTGTACGTCGGCAATCATCGTAGCTTCTTCGACATCCTGTTGACCTATGTGCGCGTGCCACGACCTACAGGTTATGTATCCAAAAAGGAAATGAATAAGTGGCCCCTGTTGAATATCTGGATGCGATATCTGCACTGCCTCTTCCTTGATCGCGAAAATATCAAGGAGGGCTTGAAAACCATCCTCACTGCTGTGGAAAAAGTAAAAAGCGGTATCTCTATCTGCATTTTCCCGGAAGGCACTCGCAACAAAACTGCTGACACCTTCCTGCCCTTCCATGAAGGCAGCTTCAAGATTGCAGAAAAGGGAGGGGTCCCTATTATTCCCATAACCATTGTCAATTCCGCTGCCATCTTTGAGGATCAGTTTCCCCGCATCCGCAAGACCACTGTCATCATTGAATACGGCAAGCCCATTAACGTAAAAGAATTAGACAAAGAAACCCACAAGCATGTGGGTTCCTACGTACGAGATATTATTTCCGAGACTTATTTTAGAAACAAGGAACTCTTGCACTAAATTTACTCAAAGATTCTTAATTCAATCATCTCACTAAAATGCATTCCATGAGAAGCCTTCAGTAAAATGGTACTGCCGTGAGGAATCATTTCATCACGCTTTTCCTGCAGCATCTGCTCCAACTGTTGCCTTGTGGCAAAATATAAAACGGTTTGATAAGGTGCTGCCACCTCACATGCTGCTTCATACATATGCTTGGCATTCTCACCCACACAATAGATTCTGTGAATGCCTGCTCTCGCCGCATATGCACCAACTTCTGCATGCATCGCATCGGAATCTGTTCCCAACTCAAACATATCCCCTAATATAGCCGTCATTTCCGTATCTGCCAGCTGTAATAAATCGATTGCCGCCTTCATAGACACCGGATTGGCATTGTAGCAATCATCAATCAGAGTATAATATGGCAGACGCATCAGATGATTTCGTCCGCTGATAGCAGCCACCTTACTTACTCCCTGTGCTATCTCCTCTCCGGTTAATCCCAGAACACTTCCCACACAGGCTGCAGCTGCAGCATTGCTTACCATATGTCTCCCCGGCAAAGGAACATTTACAAGAAGCTGCTCTTGCCCCTTCTCCTCTAAGGCTCCGTTAAAATGTAACACAGCATCACTGCCCCACAAGCCTTTACTTACAATATCTGTAGCATATACAGACTTTTCCTTCCCTTCTTCCACTCCGAAAAAGTACGGTTTCCTTCCCTTTACCTCATTGACTGTAGCCAGCTTATCGTCATCGCGGTTCAGGCAAATCGCACCGTCATCTGCCATAAAATCAAATATTTCTGTTTTCGCTTTCAGAATACCATCTCTGGTTCCGAGGTTTTCCAGATGACACTGTCCGATATTCGTAATGACGCAGACATTAGGTCGCACCATTTTACTTAAGCGATGCATCTCTCCAAAGTCACTGATGCCCATTTCCACCACTGCCGCCTCATGGGTCTTGCGAATACGAAGCAATGTCAGCGGCACACCCACTTCATTGTTGAAATTGCCTTCTGTTTTCAGTACATTATATTTTTCAGAAAGCACTCCCGCAATAAATTCCTTGGTACTGGTCTTTCCCACACTTCCGGTAATACCCACGATGGGAATAGACAGTGTTTTGCGATAAGCCTCAGCAATATCCTTTAGCGCCTGAAAAGTATCTTCCACTAAAAGATAATTGCCCCAGCGGTCTGCCCTCACACCGTGCTCAGTCTCTACCTGATCCGGTGTCTTCTCGGTAACCACAAGACATACTCCTTTTTCAAACACATCGCCAATAAACTTATGACCATCTACACGTTCTCCAACAGTTGCCACAAATACACCGTCTTCTGTCACCTGTCTGGAGTCCAACACCACAGAGCTGACCCGGTATGCTTCCCTGCTTTGCTCACATCCTGCTGCCACACCGTCAGCTTTACCCTCATTTCCGCAATTAGCTCTTCTCTGAAGTACCAGCCTGCCACCACATGCCTCTGCAATCTGTCCTATGGTTAAATTCATTCTACTATCCCTATCCTCTTCCTAAGATTTCTTTTTATTGCTAAAGATATTCTTTTGAATTAGCGCAATGCATATTGCAGGATTTTCTCACATAATTCCTCAAAGCTGATACCAACGGCAGCCGCCTCCTGCGGTAGCAGTGAGGTGGGGGTCATGCCGGGTAAAGTATTGGCTTCCAGACAGAAAATCTCCCCCTCTGTGCTCATCATAAAATCCATGCGTGCATAATTTTTCAAGCGAAGTGCCTGATATACCTTCTCTGCCATTTGCTGCATTTCAATAGTTTTCTCAGGAGTGATTTCGGCAGGACAGGTCTCCACTGTACTTCCCGCCTGATACTTATTCTTATAATCATAAAAGCCCTGCTTGGGTGCAATCTCAATCACAGGTAATGCTTCCCCATCCATAACACCTACGGAGAATTCTCTTCCTGTGATATACTGCTCCACAATCACCTCTTCATCATAGTTGAATGCCTCTGCCTTTGCAGCCTCATATTCCATATCGTCCTTCGCAATGTATACACCCACACTGGAGCCTCCACAGCAAGCCTTTACAATACAGGGATACGGAACCCTACGCTCCTCCTGTTCTCCCTTTTTCAAACGGATACCTGCAGGTGTCGGAATATTATGCGCATAAAAAATATCCTTTGTAATGCCCTTATCCATAGCCATGGCGGAACTGACCGCATCTGTGCCGGTATAGGGAATCCCCATCAATTCAAAGCACGCCTGAATCTTACCATCCTCACCATTGGCCCCATGAAGCGCCATAAATACAACATCTGCGCTCTGACACAGTGCCAATACATTGGGACCAAAGAAGTTTTTATCCCCATCCGGTCTCATTGCCTTGATGACCTCCAAGTCAGGGTTACTTTCGGATACGCCACTAACCTGCGCCGCCCAATCTACATCCTGTTCAAAAATATGCTCCAAAGGACCTTCATAACCCAAATAGACATCCAGCATAATAACCTGATGTCCGTTCTTTTTTAATGCCTTGTAAATCATGCTACCTGAAACAAGAGAGACATCTCTCTCCGTGCTTGTTCCGCCTGCTAATACTACTACCTTCATATTCTATACCTCTGCCTATTCTCTTTTATCCACTGTTGCTGCCAGCTGTGCCAACAAAAACAGATAACCGCTCCGTTCTCCCTCTTCCGGATAGAAGCAGACTGATTCCACATTTTTACCCATTAGATAGTGCATAAATTCTTCCATAATACCTGTATACTGATAATTATTCAATATGTAATTACAGCAGGAAAGCTCTCTTACTCTCTTTAGCAAATCATCTGCTCCGTTATTCTTGGCAGTCACAGGATTAATCATCTCACTATATCGATTAGATATTTCCTCGCCCCTGCCCATAAGACTTTCCATGAAAATATTACAGAGTTCCACATCTACCGTCTGTCGAGTGGCAATATAAGTCATGGCTCCATACAGATAGGACTGTTCCTCCCAAAAGCTTGTATTGTCCTTAAAATAATCCGCATAATCACCAATCTGATTACGGTATGTACTCAAACCGGATGCACGATACAGCTCTGTCAATGCATAAAAATTATCCGCATCCTTTCCAATGGGCTTCTGCAATTGTTCAAATACTGCCGATGCATGCTGCAAGCATTCCGTAGCATACCGAAGGTCATATTTCTGATACAAGTAACTAAATTTGGCAAGAGCTGCCACATACACGGGACCTTCGTCCGAATGGTCCTCCGTCTGCTCCTTCTGGTCTATCCATGCTGCAATTTCTTCCAACACATCCGGCGTATCATCCTGATCCTCATCCGGAAAAATATCGGGATACCACTCATAGGTTGTAAGCAGCGCAATCACCTCAGATACCGCAACGTTCTGCTCTTGGCATGCTGTTATCGTAGCATAATAGTTATCCAGAAAAAGTTGCTCATAAATATCTTCACCGATTGTAAAATCCAATGAACAACCGATTACATCACACTCAAGGTAATAATTCCCTTCTGCCACATAATCACTAAATCTAGCTAATCCCGTATATACCCCTGCCTCTTCGCTATAGCTCTCTTTCTCAATAGAGCCTGTATATACCACTTCATCTGTATCGGAATCTACCAATCGAAACTGTCTGGGTAAGGATGTCCCTTTCACAGTCACTTCCTTATCACTTGCTGCCAGATATCCCCTCTGGTTTACCAGTATATTCGGTTTCATCTGCGGTAATGTATAATTAATGATAGGAGTTTCCTCCATACTTGTCACAGCCGTATAATTACTCTGTCCCCTTTCCACCGAAGCTGTATTGGCACAGCCACAGCATGCAAGGGAAAGCATACAAAGAAGCACCGGCCATGTAATCTTGCTATACTTTTTCAAAATTATCCTCCGTACCTTCAAACACTCCTGAAACTATTTTATCATGATTTTGACATAAAGCAATGCCCTTTTCCAAACCACTCTGTACATAGTTTTCCCCTCGGCAGTCATATCTGTCGAGGGGACACAAATTTATTTTTCATTCTGCGTTGCATCGTACACAATTTCTCCGTCAATAATGGTATACAATGTGCGGGTAAACACCTCCATGGGATTACCGTCAAAGATAGCAATATCTGCATCCTTTCCTATCTCCAGACTACCCATGCGTTCTTCCACTCCACAAATAATAGCCGGATATATCGTAATTGCCTTAAAGCCTTCCACAAGCGGCAGTCCTGCTTTCACTGCCAGTCCTGCACAAATTGGCAGGGACTGAATCAGAGAAACCGGATGATCTGTGGTCAAGGCAGTCATAACTCTTGCCTGATTTAATACTCCCGCCGTCTTAAAGGACATATTTTGAACCTCTATTTTGTTTCGACTGGCCAAATCCGGTCCCACAATCGCAGGAAAGCCTTCCTCTGCAATCTCCTCTGCAATCAAATGGCCTTCCGAGCAGTGGTCCAGTGTCATGTCCAAATCAAATTCTCTTGCAATCCGAATAGCCGTAAAAATATCATCCACACGATGCACATGGGCTTTCAGTGGAATCTCCTTTCGTAAAACAGGAATCCAGCATTCTTTTGTAAAATCCTCCTGAAAGGACTCACCTTTGGCTTGTGCCTCGTCCTTTCTGCGTAGATAATCCTTAGCATCTGACAGCTCCTGACGTAACATGGCTGCAATAGCCATACGTGTGGAAGGGCTTTTACCCTGTCCCGAATAATTGACCTTGGGATTCTCTCCAAAGGACACCTTCATTGCTGCAGGAGCTTTCACAATCAGGTCATCTACTCTTCTTCCCTTTGTTTTCAGCAGAGCGAACTGTCCGCCCACCACATTAGAGCTGCCGGGACCTATCATAGCTGCTGTAATACCGGCTCTGACCGCTTCCCCAAACGCGGCATCCATGGGATTAATCGCATCAATGGCACGCAAGTAAGGAGTAATAGGATTCACCGTCTCATTGCAATCATCCCCCTCCATGCCTTTCTTTTCCTCTGTAATTCCCATATGACAATGAGCTTCAATAATGCCCGGCATTATCAGCGCATCCTTTACCACCAATACCCTTTCATCACACTCCGGGCTAATATCAATTTCTTCTTTCGCACCGATTTCTGCTATTTTACCGTTTTTCAGGCGAAGGATTCCGTCTTCTATCTCCCGCCCTGCCATTGTCATAATTTTACCGCCTATTATATACATGATTCTTTCCTACTTTATTCTTTTTTGGTTACATCCGCTTTCTTTATTGAAGCATGCCCTCCGGATTAACAGACACGCCATCCTTTGTCATTTCAAAGTAAAGGTTACTGCCTTCTATACTGTAGTACTTGGTAGGCGCAGCTACAATACCAAGAGAATCTCCTGCATCTACATATTCACCTTCCGATACATTAATTTCACTCAGCTGTCCATAGGTCACCTGATAGCCGTCTCCCAAATCCAACGTAACTGCATTTCCAATTTCTTCATCCTCAAAGATTTGTGCTACCTGTGCCTCGGCACACACTACAACCTCAGTTCCTTCTGCTGCTGAAAAAATCACCGCCGGATTATATTTGTATTGATCCAGCGTTGCAAAATAAATACTCTTATCCATGCTATAGGACATTAAAATCTCTCCACTAACGGGACGAAGCAAAGCATCACCTTCCGCAAAGCTTAACACCTCTTCTGATACAGCACTTTCTCCCAATTCAGCTTCATTCTCTACCAAATCCTCTGCCAGATTGGTTACTCCCGGAATCTCTACAAGTGCAGAACCTGCTTCCAAAGGCATGTAATCCAAATCATCCTCTGTCACTTCCTCCTGTATCGCTTCACCGATATTATCCAAGGTAGTGTTACCGGTCTGGTTTTGCGCGATTTGCTTAGTATTCTGCTCATTTTGTGCGATTTGCTCAGTATCCTGTTTATTTTGCGCTATTTCCTCAAATTTATTGTCTGCGTTATCTTCCATAGCAGTAAAATCCAAGGTGTATCCGTCATCCTGTGCCTCTTTATTATTGTTCTTCATATATATCCCCGTCATCGTTAATGCAGTCAAAACAAATGCAGAGGAAACTAACATAATAATGCGTTCTTTTTTTATGCTGTTTTTTCTATTTCTTCTCATATCTGCTTTCCTTCCTTTAACCCAACTTGTTGAAGCTTTCATTTACCTTCTGTACTATTTTTGCCGAAACAAAGGGTTTTATTCAGAAAGAAAAAGTTTACAAAAAATCAGAGTCCTATTTTATAAGACTCCGATTTTTGTAAACTGATATTCATAAAATATTATGCCTGACTCTGGTATTTAGCCACGTCCACATGTTGCACCGTGCCCACATTGCCGTTTTCATATAAGAAAATACCGGTATTTCGGATAGCACCCTTAGTGTTGCCCTCCGCACCTGTCAAAGTAAAATCCGTCGAGACATTTTGCAGACAAATTGCACCCACGCCTTTATCTGCAAGGCGATACAATACATCCTCACCGTTTTCATCCTTACACCAGATTTTTAATTTGGACCACACTGCATCACCTTCATCAATCCAGCCGTTTCCATCCTCATCATATTGAGCCAAATCAGTAAAACCATTACCACTGGCAGTACCAAACAACTCGCTGCCATCATTGATTTTACCATCACCGTTATGGTCCAAGGCAAGATATCCGCTTCCGGTGGAAAGCTGTGCAATCTCATCCTTCTCCCCGTCAGCATCAATGTCGAAATAGAAATTCTGGTCGGATAACTCGGCAACATCCGTATCAAGATTAATAACCAACGGATCACACATCTTAAAAGAAGCCATTTCCAGATCTTCTCTGTAATACTGCTGAAATTCTCTGCTCATTCCTACATTTACGTTAAAGTTAATCTCTCTGCCATCCTTCGTGCGTACAGTACCTACCGTAGAAAAGCTGGTATCTTCTGTTACTGTCTGCCAACTTTCCTGACTATAGCTCAGCACTCTCATTCCTGTGACAAAAAGTGCCTGATTGCCGTTTGCTTGTGAATTGGCAGCTTCTACCGTACTGCCGTTTTCTCCATTCAATATTGGGCTGTTATGATTCTCTTCCATCCACTCATCAAGCCTGTGTCTTCTGGCAGCAAATAACAAATCAAAAATATAACGTAGGGTTAGTTGCCTGATGTCATTTACAGTATTCGTACTACTGCTTCGCAGGGATAATCTGTTTGTGGAAATACCCAAACGTCCTTGCCACTCCTCCAGAGAAGTGTTTTTTTGTTCTGCAGCCTGCGCACTTTCTTCTTTTGTTTCTTCTCCTTCACCGCTTACTGCAGTATTCAGCGTATTGCCATTCTGTTCAGTCGCTTCCTGTGCCAGACCTGCCTGATATTCCGTTATCACAAAGCGTCTGACTGTAACATTTGAAGCTGTATAGCTTCTGGCGGATTCCATTCCTATCGTACTGGAATCAATTCTCAATCCTTTCTCTCCTTTGCGCCCGCCACATTTTACATCAAAATCGTATTGTTATCATCCTTGACAAAAATTCAATTTTTCATGCAAAACACTTTCTATGTCGCCCATCCTGTTCTTCATAAAAAAGGATGGTATTCACGCAGAAAATTCCTTTCTTCTGCATAAAAACCATCCGTGGTGTCGCTTCGTATACTTAGACAGATGTCGGCCTAACACCTATCCTGTATTATAATTATCGACACAGTTTTAAAAAACTTTAGTACCGGCAAATCAATTGCAACAGCTATTGCTTTGAGGGTGACAACAATGCGTCCACCATTTCCTTTGAAATAATCATGTTCGCACCAAAGGGATTAATAACAAAACCTAATGCCGGACTGGTATTTCCCTGTTTATCCTTACCAAGGAGCATACCTGCATAATCCTTAAAAGAAAGTGTTACCGTGGTAATATTCTCATCTTGCTTCCATTTCTTCATTTCCA
Source organism: Lachnospiraceae bacterium (assembly GCA_015056915.1). Taxonomy (GTDB): domain Bacteria; phylum Bacillota; class Clostridia; order Lachnospirales; family Lachnospiraceae; genus Acetatifactor. The sequence continues at coordinate 88,322 of SVFK01000006.1, read as the reverse complement.
TCTTATCGGTAAACGCCATAAAAAAGCGTTTGCCATCCTGAGTGGATATCATAGGAAACTGCACTTGGCTTCCGGTGACAAGCTGCTGTATTCCCGAACCGTCACATTCCGGCGCAGGTATAATAACTGCAGGTGATATCAAATTAGCCTTGAGCATCTCTTCTACAAACAAATTTCTATGTTGCGGAGTATCCTCTGCCTTCAGTAATTCCATTGCTCCCACTAACATAGGATTTGATACAGACTTATTCAATTCCATACATTACTCCTTATATATCATTTTAGGGTGCCGCAAAATAGTTATTTGCAACACCCTCATTATTAGTTAACTACAATCCTCATAAAATAATTTCTTAAACACGGTTATAATTAATCAAGCAACCCTTCAGAATAATCTGACGTTCTTCATCCGTCAATTCACCAAGGCGTAAATCAAATTCCTGCATAGAGTCTTCACCAACCACATATGCCTTGATTACCTCTGTCTTATTCTCTACAGCAGCCTTGATGCCGGGAATAAAGAGATAGTCTAAATTCTTAAAAGGTAACTCACCCTCTTCAATCAAGAAAGGAAGCATACCCCAGTTAATCAGGTTAGAACGATAACGCTTGGTAGCATACTCATTGGCAATATTGGCCCAACCACCCAATACCTTCTGACAGGAAGCTGCCTGCTCACGAGCAGAACCGTCGCCGGGCTTTACGGCAAATATAGTAGAACCAAAGCCTAAATTATCCTTACCGATCTCAGGGAAGGTCTTCTTAATCACATCGCAGACTGCAGCAATGTTCAAATCAGGACAAGCTTCTGCAGGACATTGACCTGCCATAACAGCCTCCTGTGCACTGCGAATCTGTTTTGCATAACCTACATAATTAGGGTCCTTGCGGCTTAAGGTAAACTCTGCCAGTCCCAAAGGATTGGAACGATAGGAAGAGGTCTCGCCGGAGGGAATCAGCTCGTCTGTAGTAGTAACAGGATCATGAATCTCGCTGACTACACGAAGAATCATGTTCTCCGGAAGCTCACACATTGCAGGCCAGTCCTTGATATTAGGACCAAACTGAATATCCACGCTGCTGTCAGCCACACCCTTGGAATCAAACACGCGGTTTGCGTAAATATTGCTGTCAAAGTGATATTTGTATTTGCCCAAATCACCATCAAATTCCGTTGCAGGAGTCAGCACACCCTTATTGGCAGCTGTAGCTGCAATAGAACGTGCATCCATCAATGCAACAGATGCAATCTGACCACTCTGAAGCTTAGAGCCTTCACGGTTAGGGAAGTTTCTGGTAGAGTGACGGATACTGAACGCATTGTTGGCAGGAGTATCTCCCGCACCAAAGCAGGGACCACAGAATGCCGTCTTCATAACAGCACCGGTCTCCATAATGGTTGCAGCACAACCGTTTCTGATAAGCTCCATATATACAGGCATGGATGCAGGATATACACTTAAGGTAAATCCGTCTGCACCAATATAGCTGCCCTTCAGTATATCAGCTGCAGCACAAATATTTTCAAAACCACCACCGGCACATCCGGCAATAATACCCTGATCCACCATGAATTTGCCATTCTTTACCTTGTCTCTCAGGCTATACTCGACTGCACCATCCAGACTTACCAAAGCACGCTTCTCGGTTTCATCCAGAATATCCAGAAGGTTAGCATTCAACTCCTCGATGGTATAAGTATTGCTGGGATGGAAAGGCATTGCAATCATGGGACGAACCTTATCCAAATCCACTACAATCATGCCGTCATAATAAGCCACTTCGCCGGGATTCAACTCAGCATACTCCTCGGCACGACCATGAACCTCATAGAATTCCTTAATCTCATCATCTGTTTTCCAAATGGAAGACAGACAAGTGGTTTCAGTGGTCATAACATCAATTCCGATACGGAAATCAGCACTCAGATTAGCCACACCGGGACCTACAAATTCCATAACTTTATTCTTTACAAAACCATTTTTAAATACAGCACCGATAATTGCCAGTGCCACGTCCTGAGGACCTACACCTTTTACAGGAGCACCCTTTAAGTACACACCTACTACACCGGGCATATTAATATCATAGGTCTGATTCAACAGCTGCTTCACAAGCTCAGGACCACCCTCACCCATTGCCATAGTACCAAGTGCACCATAACGGGTATGGGAATCAGAGCCCAGAATCATCTTGCCGCCACCGGCCATCATTTCTCTTGCAAACTGATGGATAACAGCCTGATGAGGGGGTACATAGACTCCACCGTACTTCTTAGCACAGGTAAGACCAAACATGTGGTCATCCTCATTAATCGTACCACCTACCGCACACAGAGAGTTGTGGCAGTTGGTAAGTACATAGGGCATCGGGAATTTCTGAAGACCTGATGCTCTTGCAGTCTGAATAATACCAACAAAGGTAATATCGTGGCTGGTCAGCTTATCAAATCTGATTTTCAGCTTATCCATATTGTCAGAGGTATTGTGACTTTTTAAAATACCGTAAGCCATAGTACTCTGAGCTGCAACTTCTTTTGTAACTTCTTTTCCTGTTTTTGCTTTAATGGCTGCATTTGCTTCTGCACCGTCCGGAACGATTTCTGTTCCGTTCAGCAGATACGCGCCGCCCTGCAGTAATTCTATCATAATGCTCCTCCTGTTTGTCTGCTTCATTCTCATGATTAGATAATCAAATGTTAATGCTGCTGCATCAACATGCATCAAGTGATATTATAAAGGAAAGTACATATTGATGCAACGGAAATTTATTCGGATCGCCTGCGAAAATAGACTAATCCCGCCCTCCTTCGGGATAATCCTGAATCAGGGATGCAATCATATCCAAATCCATCTGCAATTCCTCGTCATATAATGCAAGCCCGGCTCTCCCCTCCAACGGACACATATGGGGAAGGTAATTATCCTTCCAGTTATAGGATACAAGCACCTTGCGAAACGGGTCTATAATCCAGTATTCCTTTACACCCGCATCCGTGTACTTCTGAAGCTTTTTAATGTAATCCTTGCGGGCGGTTGATTCCGAAATAATCTCCAGACAGAAATCCGGCGCACCGTTAATGCCCCACTTACAAATCTTTGATTTGTCGCAAAGAATCAGAATATCAGGTTGTACCATAGTCTTGTCGTCACCATCAAGACGTACATCCACAGGAGCCATCATCGGAAGACAATCCCCTTCCTTGGAAGTAATATACTGTCTGATAGCCGTATATGCTTCTCCCAAAATGTGCTGATGTACAAAGGTGGGGGCACACATATCATAAATCACACCGTCAATCAATTCTACACGCCTTTCATCCGGTAAAGCATAATAATCCTGCAGTGTATACTCTCCCTGCTTTCTGTTGGGAAAAGTCTCGTATCTCATTGCCTCCTGCACCATATCTTGACCCGGTCTATTCCCTAAAGGATAACCAGACTGCGATGATAGCACTCTCTCCAAAGCCTGTAGGGTGGCATATCTGGGGTGCAACGTCTCCCCCGAGAAAATCTTCTGCAATGTGCCCAAGGGCACTCCGCTATAGTCCGACAGCTGTGCAAGACTATAACCACGCTCCTGCTTAATCTGCTTCATTTCTTCCAGTGTCATAACTTCACTCCCCTTCAAATATTCCTGACTAAAGCTGTGTATCTACTTTTAGTATATCGTTTCTCTACCGTTTGTCAACCGTATTTGTTCCGTTTTGCAACCTTTTTTTCACAGACTGTCGCATCTTCACAAAGCAAAAAACATACATGGGTATTTATCACAAATACACCATGTATGTTTCTATTTGTCATCTGCTTTTTAATTATTTCAATACAACCTTATCCAAATGCCAGATTTCATCTACATACTGCTGAATCGTTCTGTCGGAGGTGAATTTACCGGAGCTTGCTACATTTAAAATAGCACTCTTTGCCCAGTTATCCTCATCTCTGTAGGCAGCCTCCACTCTGGTCTGTGCTTCCGCATAAGACTTGAAATCCTTCAAGATAAAGTAAGTATCAGCTTTTGCACTGTTCTGTGTATTTAACAGAGAATTGTACAGAGGACGGAACAGCTCCGGATCATGAGGCGCATAGGTTCCGTTGATGAGCTGCATCAGCACCTTACGGATATCCTGATCATTATTGAAAATCTCCATGGGATTATAGCCGCCGTGATTTTCATAATTGATAACCTCGTCTGAGCTCAAGCCAAAGATGAATGCATGCTCCTCGCCAACCTCTTCCACTATTTCCACATTTGCACCATCCATAGTACCCAGAGTCAGCGCACCGTTTAACATAAATTTCATGTTACCTGTACCGGAAGCCTCTTTACTTGCTGTAGAAATCTGCTCAGATACATCTGCTGCCGCAAAGATAATCTCAGCATTGGAAACATTATAGTTTTCGATAAATACAACCTTAATCTTGCCATTGATGGAATCATCATTATTAATGACATCTGCCACAGAATTAATCAGCTTAATGGTCAGCTTCGCATTGCGATAGCCTGCCGCTGCCTTTGCACCGAAAATAAAGGTTCTGGGGAAGAAGTCCTTTTCGGGATGCTCCTTCAAATCATTGTACAAGTACATTACATGCAGAATATTCAGAAGCTGTCTCTTATACTCATGGAGACGCTTTACCTGCACATCAAAAATGGAACGAGGATCCACCTCAATACCGTTGTGCTCCAAAATGTATTTTGCAAGGCGAACCTTATTCTGATATTTGATGTTCATAAATTGCTGCTGTGCCTTTTTGTCGTCTGCATAAATCTTCAAACGGCCAATCTGGGGCAGGTCGGTAATCCATTCGTTACCGATATGATCCGTTACCCAATCTGCCAACAACGGATTACCATGTAACAGGAAACGTCTCTGGGTAATACCGTTGGTCTTATTGTTGAATCGCTCAGGATACATCTCATAGAAATCCTTAAGCTCCTGCTTTTTCAGAATCTCTGTATGAAGTCTCGCAACACCATTTACAGAATATCCTGCAACAATAGCCATATGAGCCATTTTCACCTGACCATCATAAATAATTGCCATTCTGCGAATCTTATCCTGCACATTTACACCGGGCTCATTACTGTACTTACGCTCGATTTCCGCAATGAAACGGCGGTTAATTTCTTCCACAATCTGATACACTCTGGGAAGCAGTCTGGAGAACAGCTCAATTGGCCATTTTTCCAGAGCCTCTGCCATGATGGTATGATTGGTATACGCACATGTCTTGGTAGTAACCTCCCATGCCTCATCCCATGTAAGATAATAATCATCCATCAGCACTCTCATAAGCTCAGCGATTGCCACAGTAGGGTGGGTATCATTTAACTGGAAGGTCACCTTCTCATGGAATTTGCGAATATCGGTATGGCTTCTCATATACTTATCTACTGCTTCCTGTACAGATGCAGAGATAAAGAAATACTGCTGTTTTAAACGAAGCTCCTTGCCTGCGTAGTGATTATCATTAGGATAAAGTACTTCAACGATATTTCTTGCCAGATTCTGCTGCTCTACCGCTTTCTGGTAATCACCCTTATCAAAGGAATCCAGCTGGAAGCACTCTACTGCTTCTGCATCCCAGATACGCAGGGTATTTACAATACCGTTGCCATAACCCACGATAGGGAAATCAAAGGGAATCGCTCTTACTGACTGATAGCCCTCCTGCTTAAATACGTTACGTCCGTTTTCGTCCGCATGTACAGCTACATAACCACCAAATTTAACAATTTTTGCGTATTCCGGTCTGCGCAGTTCAAAGGGATTACCATCTACCAACCAGTTATCGGGCACCTCCACCTGATAGCCGTCACGAATCTGTTGCTTGAACATACCGTAGCGGTAACGAATACCACAGCCGTATGCCGGATATCCCAGTGTAGCCAGAGAGTCAAGGAAGCATGCTGCCAGACGACCCAGACCACCGTTGCCAAGTGCTGCATCAGGCTCCTGATCCTCGATAACATTCAAATCCAGTCCCAGCTCCTTCATAGCTTCCTTAACAGGCTTGTAGGCCTGCATGTTAATTATGTTGTTACCTAATGCACGACCCATCAGGAATTCCATGGACATGTAGTAAACTGTCTTGGAATCCTTTTTCTCATAGGTCTTCTGTGTTTCCATCCAATTCTCCACTATCTGATCCTTGATAGCGTAGGAAACAGCCTGAAAAATCTGCTGAGGTGTTGCTTCCTCCAACGTTTTGCGATATAAGGTCTTTACATTGTAAAGTACACTTCTCTTAAAAAGTTCTTTATCAAATTTTGTCTTTTTTGTTACTGTTGTGCTCTTCAAATCATGTTCTCCTTCCTTTTGTAAAGTCGTTTTTGGATACCCCTTCATCCTAAACATGAATTTCCTCATATGATGATTTGTTAAACCCTCTCGATTGCAATAGTAACATTTTCACCGTTGACATTCCATTCCTTTGCAACTGCAAAATCTGCCCCTGTAGTCAACTCACATGCCAGTACCTTACCGGAAATAGCTTCCTGATTCTTCTCAGCGATTGCAGCCAGCTTATCGTTGCCGTTAAGAGATACCTTAATATGATCCATTACCTCAAAATCAGCATCCTTACGCATGGTTTGAATCTTACTGATAATTTCATACACGAAACCTTCTTCAATCAATTCTTCAGTCAGGTTCATATCCAGGACAACTGTCATCTTATTGTCCTCCTGAGATACATAGCCTTCCTTCTGTGCCATATCAATGAGCAAATCTTCCTTAGTCAATTCTACGGTCACATCATTCACATCAAATACCAGCTTGCCGGTTGCATTCAGGTCATCCATTGCAGCATTTCCATCCAGAGAAGCCAATGTCTTCTGAATACCACCCAGCTGTTTACCATACTTAGGTCCAACGGTGCGAAGCTGAGGCTTGAAGGTATAAGAGGTAAAATCTCTGACATCATCGGTAAATACTACCTCTTTCACATTCAACTCATCTTCAATAATTGCTGTATAGAAATCACCCAAGGTGAAATCAGCCTTAATATACATTTTGCTGATAGGCTGGCGGTTCTTGATATTGGCTTCATTACGGCACGCACGTCCCATAACTACTGCGCCGAGAACCTCCTCCATATCCTTTTCAAGCTCCTTGTCAATATAGCGCTCCTCCACAAGAGGGAAGTCACACAAATGAATACTTTCTGGAGCATTGGCATCAATGCTTCTTACGAGATTCTGATAAATGTCCTCTGTCATGAAAGGAATCATCGGAGCTGCCGCCTTACTGATTGTTACCAGCGCCGTGTACAGAGTCATATAAGCATTAATCTTATCCTGCTCCATGCCCTTTGCCCAGAAACGCTCACGGCTACGTCTTACATACCAGTTACTCATTTCATCCACAAAATCCAAAAGCGCTTTTCCTGCCTCTGGAATGCGGTACTGATCCAAATTGCTGTCCACTTCAGCCACAGTGGAATTCAGCTTGGAAAGCAACCACTTATCCATTACGGGAAGCTTATCATATTCCAAAGCATATTGTGTTGCGTCAAAATTATCAATATTCGCATACAGTACAAAGAATGCGTAGGTATTCCACAAGGTACCCATAAATTTGCGCTGTCCCTCCATTACTGCCTTACCGGAGAAACGCTTAGGAAGCCACGGTGCGGAGCTGGTATAGAAATACCATCTGATAGCATCTGCGCCATAGGTTTCCAATGCATCAAAGGGATCTACTGCATTTCCTTTACTCTTGCTCATCTTCTGTCCATTTTCATCCTGTACATGTCCCAAGACAATAACGTTCTCAAAGGGAGCCTTATTAAACAGCAATGTGGATTCTGCCAGCAGGGAATAGAACCATCCGCGAGTCTGGTCAACCGCCTCAGAAATAAACTGAGCTGGGAACTGCTTCTCAAATACTTCTTTATTTTCAAAAGGATAATGATGCTGTGCAAAAGGCATTGCACCGGAATCAAACCAGCAGTCAATTACCTCAGGAACACGCTTCATCTGCTTGCCACATTCAGGACAGCTGATGGTAATTTCATCGATATAAGGACGATGGAATTCAACCGTCTTAGCAGCCTCATTGCCACTCATCTGATACAGCTCCTCACGACTACCGATAGAGTGCATTTTACCGCATTCACACTCCCAGATATTTAAGGGTGTACCCCAGTAGCGGTTACGGGAAATACCCCAGTCCTGAATATTTTCAAGCCAGTTACCAAAACGACCTTCACCAATAGACTGTGGAATCCAGTTGATGGTGTTGTTATTACGGATTAAATCATCACGCACTGCTGTCATCTTGATAAACCATGACTCTCTTGCATAATAAATCAAAGGTGTATCACATCTCCAACAGAACGGATAGTCATGCTCAAATTTCGGCGCGGAGAACAACTTGTTCTCTGCATCCAGATCCTTCAGGATATCCGGGTCCGCATCCTTTACAAATTTACCGGCATAAGGAGTATCTGCAGTCATCTCACCCTTGCCGTCTACAAACTGTACGAAGGGCAAATCGTATTTTCTGCCCACCTGAGCATCATCCTCACCGAAAGCAGGTGCAATGTGTACGATACCTGTACCATCTGTCATCGTAACATAATTATCGCAGGTCACAAAATGACCTTTCTTTTTCTGCTTTGCAGCCGCCTCACCGGCACACGCAAACAGAGGCTCATATTCCTTATACTCCAACTCCTTACCGGTGTAGGTCGCAAGCACCTCATAAGCCTTCTGACCTTCCTCCTGTGCCAGAGCTCCAAGCACCTTATCAAGCAGTGCCTGTGCCATATAATAAGTATAACCGTCAATAGCCTTTACCTTCACATAGGTTTCTTCCGGATTTACACAAAGTCCCACGTTGGAAGGCAGAGTCCAGGGTGTGGTCGTCCATGCCAGAAAATAAGCATCCTCACCTACCACCTTAAAACGTACTACTGCTGAACGCTCTTTTACAGCCTTGTAGCCCTGTGCTACCTCGTGACTGGACAGAGGGGTTCCGCAACGAGGGCAGTAAGGAACAATCTTAAAGCCTTTGTAAAGCAAGCCCTTATCCCAAATGGTCTTTAATGCCCACCACTCAGATTCAATAAAGTTATCATCATAGGTTACATAAGGATCATCCATATCAGCCCAGAAACCAACCGTACCGGAGAAATCCTCCCACATACCCTTGTATTTCCAAACACTTTCCTTACATTTAGTGATGAATGGATCCAGACCGTATTCTTCAATTTGCTCCTTGCCATCCAATCCCAACAGCTTCTCAACCTCAAGCTCCACAGGAAGACCATGAGTATCCCAGCCGGCCTTACGGGGAACCATATACCCCTTCATAGTGCGGTATCTGGGAATCATATCTTTAATGGTACGGGTCTCCACATGACCAATGTGGGGTTTACCGTTTGCAGTTGGCGGTCCGTCATAGAAGGTATAGGTCTCACCTTCCTTACGGTGCTCCATACTCTTTTTGAAAATGTCATTGTCATTCCAGAACTTTTCAACGTCCTTCTCACGCTCTACAAAGTTTAAATTGGTAGATACCTGCTTGTACATAGCACTCTTCCTTTCTTAGATAAATTGTCGACCTTCCTCATTCGCACAAAAAAAGCTCCGCCCTGTAAAAGGACGAAGCGTAACACCTCGCAAACCACCTGTTACATCATACGCTCCTATGTATCAAATGAGGAGTTATATGGTTTCCGATAACGGCGGAAATCCGTTCAGAACTACTTGGAAACCTTTTGTCCTGACTGCTCAGAAGTGATTTTCCCTATTTTCCTACTTGCATCGGTCTCTCACCGTCACCGACTCGCTTTGCCTTTCTTAAAACAGGTACTCTCTTCGTCATTGCATTTACGATTTGCAATTATTATATATCTTTAATTTTTGAATTGTCAAGTATTTACAGCGCTTTTCTTGCTTTTACAGGTCCTTTAGCTTATAATTACGGTATATCATTATGTATCTTGCAAATACTAACACGAGGAAAACGTATGAACACAAAAAGCAACGGAAAAATTTCATATGTTATACAGGCCATTGGTATTTTACCACTCCTTTTTTTTGGTATTACCATTACCGTTCTAAGCTTTAGCTGGTTTACGAAAATTATGTATGCAGAAGTGGAAAACGGTCTTAAAAATGTTGCTCTCAATACCGTTACTTTATTGGATATAACCCATCCCGGTGATTATACTTTAGAAGGCGATTCCGCTTACAGACTGTTCAAGGGTAGCTACGACCTCACCTACGATTACTCTTTAATTGATCGTGTTAAGGAGGATACCGGCTTTGAGATAACCTTATTCTATCAGGATACACGGATTTTAACTACCATCTGCAATTCTGAGGGAACTCGCATTATCGGTACAGGTGCACCTAAAACCATTATTGAAGAAGTATTTCAGACCGGCGAATCACATTTTTATAGTAATATCATTATAAACGGAAATCCCTATTTCGCTTATTATATGCCTCTCTTTAATGAAGACGGCAGCATTGTCGGTATGCTTTTTGCAGGTAAGCCAAGCGAAAATGTTAACCTCTCCATTCAAAGCTCTACTTACCCCTTGGCAATCATGGTATTATTGGCACTGATGATTGTCGTGGTCTGTGTCTTCCTATACACCAGAAAAGTCGTAATTGTTTTATCCAAAATACATGAATTTTTGTTAAACATTTCCGGTGGTGATTTGAATGTAAAGCTTGACCCATGCGTTTTGCGGCGCAATGATGAATTGGGCGATATCGGACGTTCTGCGCAATCCATGCAACGCTCCCTGCGCGCAGTAGTAGAGCAGGACCCTCTCACAGAATTATTTAACCGCCGTTCTACCAATCGCAAGCTCCTTCAGATAATTGATAAATCTACCAAGCAACAGGTTCCTTTCTGCATCGCTCTTGGTGATATTGATTTTTTCAAACATGTTAATGACACCTATGGGCATGATTGCGGCGATTTAGTGCTAAAAAGCGTAGCTCAAATACTTCGCCAGCATATGCTGTCCCAAGGTTTTGCTGCTCGATGGGGCGGTGAAGAATTTCTCTTAATATTTGATCACACAGACTTAGAAAACGCGCATGCAAGTCTTTCTGAGTTGATGAATAAGATTCACAACCTTACTATTGAATATCAGGGCGAAATCATTAAAATAACGATGACCTTCGGTCTTATCCCGGGCAATTCCACAGACATCAAGCAGATGATACATGCGGCCGATGAGAAGTTGTATCAAGGAAAAGAGGAAGGACGCAACCGGATTATTGTCTAAATCCTATTGCAATTTTTCTTCTAAGGGTATATGATTACAGTTAATTTACAGCTGTCTTGTCAGTCGTTTTTACCTTTCAGACAGCATAACAGAATAAACGCACTTGTCGGTAACTCCGGCAGAAATGTGAGGAACTATGGACAGACAAAATCTTACCTTACTGACGGATCTTTATGAATTAACCATGATGCAGGGTTATTTTAAAAATAAAGACCGCAACGAAACTGTTATCTTTGATGCATTTTTTCGCAACAATCCCTGTGACGGCGGCTATTCCATCTGCGCCGGCTTAGAGCAGGTTATCCAGTACATCAAGGAACTGCATTTTGGCAAAGAGGATATCGCCTATCTGGCTTCTCTTGGTATTTTTGATGCAGATTTTCTGGAATATTTGAGTAATTTTAAATTCTCCGGAGATATCTATGCAATTCCCGAAGGCACTGTAATGTTTCCCCGGGAACCTATGATAAAGGTGGTTGCGCCCATAATGGAGGCGCAGCTAGTGGAAACTGCTATTCTGAATATCATAAACCATCAAAGCTTAATCGCTACTAAAGCTGCAAGAGTATGCTATGCCGCAAGGGGTGACGGAATTATGGAATTCGGTCTGCGTCGCGCGCAGGGTCCTGATGCAGGCACCTACGGTGCAAGAGCTGCCATGATTGGCGGCTGTATCGGCACCAGTAATGTGCTGGCAGGTCAGCTTTTTGATGTTCCTGTGAAGGGCACTCACGCTCACAGCTGGATTATGAGCTTCCCGGACGAATATACCGCCTTTAAGACCTACGCTGACATGTATCCCAAGGCATGTATTCTGCTGGTGGATACCTACGACACCTTAAAATCCGGTGTTCCCAATGCCATCCGTGTGTTTACCGAAATGCGTAATGCCGGTATTCCCTTGAGTTTTTACGGAATCCGTTTAGACAGCGGCGATTTGGCTTATCTATCTAAGAAAGCAAGGAAAATGTTGGATGCGGCTGGTTTTACCGATGCAGTTATTTCAGCCTCTAATGATTTGGATGAGTATCTGATTGACAGCTTAAAGGTACAGGGAGCCGCTATCACTTCCTGGGGCGTGGGCACACACCTGATTACCGCAAAGGACAACCCCTCCTTCGGTGGCGTGTATAAACTGGCTGCCATCCGCGACAAAAACGGAGTGTTTATTCCCAAAATCAAATTGTCCGAGAATTCCGAGAAGGTTACCAATCCCGGTGATAAGATGATTTATCGTGTCTATGAAAAGGAAAGCGGCAAGATTAAAGCTGATTTAATCTGTCTGGTGGATGAAATATTTAATGAGGATGAGGATTTACTTCTCTTTGATCCTCTAGAGCCTTGGAAAAAGACAAAGCTAAAGGGTGGCACCTATACCATGCGTCCTATTATGGAACAGATTTTCAAGAACGGAGAATGCTGCTACACTTCTCCCAAGGTTATGGACATCCGCACATATTGCCAGAAGGAGCTCGATACTCTCTGGGATGAAACCAAGCGACTGGTTAATCCGCACGAGGTGTATGTTGATTTGTCCAAGAAGCTGTACGATATTAAAATTGAATTGTTGGATCAGATGAGTGAGAAATAAAAAAACAGCGGTCGCCAATACGAAATGCGTTGTAACAAATGTGCGCGTTTCGTATCGGCGACCGTTGCTCCTTATGCGTGGATGCTATTGCTCCATTTGTCTTCCCAAGAAGCCTGCTGCAGATAACACAAGCTTTTGCTCCACTTCACCCATTCTGCTGCGATTATCGTTTTCCAACAGCACGACACTTCCGATAATATCTCCCTCACAAATAATCGGTGCAACTGCCTGATGCACATATTCATCTCCCGCTTCATCACAGATGCTGATAAAATTCCGATCACCCTTTGTTGCCAGAAACATTTCCCTGTTATTTACCTTTTCTTCCAGTTGTCTACTGACGGACTTATTTACCATCTGCTTGTAGCCGCCGGCCGCAGCAATAAACTGATCTCTGTCAGCAATCAATGCCGCATGACCGGACACCTGGGCAAGGCTCTCCGCATACTGCTTTGCAAAGGTAGTCATTTCACCGATGGGAGAATATTTTTTTAAAATAATCTGTCCTTCTCGATCTGTGAATATTTCCAGCGGGTCACTTTCCCTGATATGCAGTGTTCTGCGGATTTCTTTGGGGATTACAATTCTTCCAAGGTCATCTATTCTACGCACTATGCCTGTTGCTTTCATATATAAATTTCTCTCCTTTTACAAATTCTTGTATTATGGAGCTAGTATCTGTAAAAAGAGGAATTTTATACCGAAGATAAGATTCTATTTTTCTTTTAATTTCTCTTCTCCAAATGCCAGTCGAAAATCAAGAACCGGACATTCCGGCAAGCTTTCAAGAGTAGCCTTATCATAAAATTTCATAACAGATTTTTCTTTCTTTTCATAGGGCTTCCATTCCGGCAAATTGTTTCCGTTATAATCAAGACCGTTGGGATTTCCTGTTTTTACAAAATTTACCCAATAGGAACATACCTGACGCGCCAGATCGTAATGCTTTCCTTCAAAGGGACGCCAGCTATTACCTAAAGAATCAAACATGAACCAAAGGTCGGAACCATGGAAGGAGCCGGCATCATCACCCGGTATATCATGATCAAATATGTAGTAATAAACATTCTGCCCCATCTTAGAACGCAGTTCGCAGAAACCTCTGCTTCCTGCAAGAAACATGTTGAATGCATCTCCCTGACTTAAAACTGCCGCTTCTTCATCACTGGTAACACCTGCACACTCCAAAAAGGCTTCCTTTTTATCCCCGTAAGCCTCTGCTCTTTTCAGAAATTCTTCAAAGGTAAGCTGTTCTCCGGCAAACATTCCCTTTGTTTCATCCATACATAATCCTACAATCATGGGTACATTGGGAATTCGGTTGTTATAATAGGACATGTGAACCGGTTCCTTGACAAACTTACCATCGATACAGGTACCGAATGCAATACCAAACATAACATCCTTCGGCGTCACGCTATCCAGACGACGCATCAATTCATAGGCATCCATTTCTTTTGCCTCTGCCAGATTGTTTATCCCTACCATGCGGAAGAAATCAGCGCCAAATTGCTCTGCCTCTTCCAAAGTCTTATAACGTCCAAAGGAATCCTCCTCATCGCCAAATGCCATTGTAACAGAAGACTGACAGATAGCACCTGCAATAAGACCTTCATTCGCGTTACTACATAATTGGGTTTGCACACTTCCTGCGCCTGCGCTTTGTCCGCAAAGTACAATTCGGTTGGGATCTCCACCAAAATTTTTGATATTTTCATGTACCCAATGTAGCGCCAGAGACTGATCCTGCATACCAAAATTAGATATCACTTCGCCTTCCGGTGTCTCACCCGTAATTTCAGGATGTGCCAAAAAACCAAACAATCCCAGTCGATAGCTAATCATGACAACGATTACTCCACGACGTGCAACCCTTTCTCCGTCAAATTCCACCTCATAGTTATAACCGTCCTGTAATCCACCACCATGAATATAGCAGAATACCGGAAGATTATCATCCACTGTTTCAGCAGGAGAAAAAATATTTAAATACAGACAATCCTCACTCATGCCATACTCAGCTGATGTGGGATGTAACTCACGTTTATAAAAGGAATCATCCGTCCCCGGATGGATACGCATCATCGGCATATCCCCATATTCATAGCATTTCTTAATACCGTCCCAATCTTCAGCCGGCTGAGGTGCTTTCCAACGCAGTTCCCCCACCGGTGGCTTGGCATAGGGTACGCCTCTGAACACCGTGATTCGAGGATCTTTCCCCACAAGTCCTTGCAGCTTTCCATTTTTTGTGTTTACGATTCTAAGCATATTCAAACCTCCCTTTTGTTTTAATCACCCATAATACGATAACCGCTTCGAAAATGTTTTTCCTCTATTAATTAGAATACTAATTAATAGAGGAAATGTCAATTGCCAACATCTGCACAAAACAAAAGAGGGTGTTGTAAAACCACTGTTTTACAACACCCATTATAGTAATTATTTAACTTCAGGTAATTTAGCCAACGCAGCTGCAATTTCCTCATCAGTAGGCAGATAATCCTTCATCTCACCGTCGTTATATCTCTGATATGCAAACATATCAAAGTATCCTGTACCGGTCAGACCGAAAACAATATTCTTAGCCTCTCCGGTCTCCTTGCACTTCAAGGCTTCATCAATGGCCACCTTGATAGCATGGCTACTTTCAGGTGCAGGCAGAATACCCTCCACCTTAGCAAAGGTCTGTGCCGCCTCAAACACCTCTGTCTGCTGTACACTTCTTGCAGTAAGCAGCCCCTGTTCATACAGCTCTGATACAACGGAGCTCATACCATGATAACGAAGTCCACCCGCATGGCTGGCAGAAGGAATGTAGCCGCTGCCCAAGGTATACATTTTAGCCAGAGGACACACCTTACCGGTATCACAATAATCGTATGCATATTTTCCTCTTGTCAGGCTGGGACAGGAAGCAGGTTCCACTGCAATCAGCTCATAATCAGCCTCTCCTCTTAACATTTCACCGGCAAAAGGAGAAATCAAACCACCCAGATTAGAACCGCCGCCGGCACAACCAATAACCATATCCGCTTTGATGCCATACTTATCGAGAGCCGCTTTCGTCTCCAGACCGATAACTGACTGGTGTAATAATACCTGTGTCAGCACGGAGCCGAGTACATAACGATATCCCTCCTGTGCTCCTGCTGCTTCCACCGCTTCCGAAATAGCACAGCCAAGACTTCCTGTAGTACCGGGGAATTCTTCGTTAATCTTACGTCCTACGACGGTATTCATGGAAGGAGAAGGTGTTACCCTTGCTCCGTATGTACGCATTACCTCTCTTCTAAAGGGCTTCTGCTCATAGGAACACTTCACCATATATACCTGGCAATCCAAATCAAAATACGCGCATGCCATAGACAACGCTGTACCCCACTGGCCGGCACCGGTCTCAGTGGTGACACCCTTTAAGCCCTGCTGCTTTGCATAATAAGCCTGTGCAATCGCAGAATTTAACTTGTGGCTGCCTGAGGTATTATTACCTTCAAATTTATAATAAATATGTGCCGGAGTATCCAGCTTCTTTTCCAAGCAGTATGCACGTACCAGCGGAGACGGTCTGTACATCTTATAGAAATTACGAATTTCCTCCGGAATATCAAAGTAAGCAGTTGTATCATCCAGCTCCTGCTTAGCAAGCTCCTCACAGAAGATTGCCGACAACTCTTCTACAGTAATAGGTTCCAAAGTTACCGGATTCAAAATCGGTGCCGGCTTCTTCTTCATATCTGCACGCACATTATACCACTGCTTCG
Source organism: Lachnospiraceae bacterium (assembly GCA_015056915.1). Classification (GTDB taxonomy): domain Bacteria; phylum Bacillota; class Clostridia; order Lachnospirales; family Lachnospiraceae; genus Acetatifactor. The sequence goes on along the minus strand of SVFK01000006.1, from coordinate 71,709 downwards.
GCATCTCCTGCTCTTCTAAATATATTTTATATGGAATTTGATTCATTTGTATTTCCTCCAATTATGAATAGTCATTTTCCATTTTAGTGTTTTAACGTATCAGTGTCAAGTCATTCTGACAGCATATTTTCTTATTTAAGGTCCCTTCAACACTCAACACATACAAAAGCCGGGTAATTATCCTGCACCTTTATCAAAAGGCATTCGGTAACTTAACCCGGCTTTTTAATATTTAATCTCGTTATCCTATTTCAGGCGATTATCTATTCCTCTTCTAACTCAAACTCTGCAACCATTGCCTCTAAGCTTATTGCCTGTGCAGACAGCTCTTCACTTACTGCTGAAGTTTCCTGTGCGGATGCAGAATTGTTCTGTACAACAAAGGAAATCTGTTCGATTCCTGCAACAATCTGCTTTAACATATCGGCCTGTGTACGTGATGCTTCTGCTGCACCGGATGCCATTCCTGCAAATGCATCCATGTCTGCCAGCACAGTGCTGATAGCCTCCATTGTATTTTCCACGATTTTATTACCGGCTTCAATCTCTATCAGAGACTTACTAATCAGCTCTCTGGTAGTTACCGCGGACTGTGCACTATCAGCTGCAAGCTTACCAATCTGGTCTGCAACAACCGCAAAGCCTCTTCCTGCTTCACCGGCTCTGGCAGCCTCGATAGATGCATTTAAGGACAACAGGTTGGTCTGGGATGCAATATCTTCGATTGCAGCAATAATATTCTCAATCTCTTGGGAGGTTTCAGTAATACGTTCCATAGCTCCTGTGAGTTCATTGATCTCTTCACGATTCTTCTTTGCATTTTCTGCGGATGCTTTAGCAGTAGTTGCAGCTGTGGTTGCATTATCTGCACTTTCCTCGGAAATATTGGTAACATTTTCAATCGTTGCGGTAAGCTCTTCTACTGCGCCTGCCTGCTCTGTAGCACCTTCAGCCAAAGCCTGAGCACTCTGTGCCAGCTGCTCGGAACCAACCTTTACCTGTGCAGAGGATTCTGCAATTTTCTGTAAGGTTCCGTTTAATCCACGCTTCAAATTGTTCATGCTGACAACCAAGGTCTCAAAATCGCCCACATAAAGCTCTTCAGCCCGTGAAGCAACATTGAATTTGCCCTCTGCCATTTCACTGAGCAAATGTCCTGCGTCTTCAATTACTGTATGTATCTGTGCACATGCTTCACGCAGATTCTGTGCACATTCACCAAATTCATCATTATTGTCATACGCAATATCAATATTTAGCTGACCTTCCTTCAGGCTCTGTGCTACCTTCACAAATTCACCAACAGGCTCCAAAACGGATGCCGCAACAGACTTTGCGATGACATGGGTCCATATAATCCCTGAAATTCCTACAACTGCTATCACAACAGCACATACGATACCGGGCCAAACAGCCACATCATTTTTCATCAGGTTCACTGTCATCAGCGCAATACAGCCGATAGAAAAAATCAGCATAATAATAAATGACATTCTAATTTGTAGAAAAGAACTTTTAATTTTTTTGTCTAACGTTACATTTTGGTTTTTCTCTTTCATTGGTACGCCTCCTATTGGATAAGTTTCTTCTGTCAGCACTAATTTTCGTTCACACCAAAACTGCCACATATTTGTTTATATTATACCATATATCTTCAAAAAGAAAAGCAAAATAGTGAAAAAAACACAAAAAATCTAACGTTCCATTTCAGAAATACGACCCGTTGCCTTATGCTCTTTTATAATACTGTTTATCTCCTTTAAATCCGTAAAAATCAAATCTCCGGGAATAGTATTTTTTAACGCACTGACAGCATTTCCACATTCCAAAGCTCTTTGATATTCGCCTTCGTGAGCCAGCAAACCATACAGAACCCCGGAAATATACGCATCTCCGCTTCCGATGCGGTCAACCACCTCAATGTCGGTATAAGGCGGCTCCTCATAATAGGTATCTTCCTTTGCGCTGTAAATAACAGAGCCAAAGGTATGACGTTTCGGACTATGCACAATGCGTTGCGTGGATGCCACAATAGAAATGGGATATTCCTGCGCAAAGCTCTTCATAATACTTTTTATATCGCCTTCTTTTAAGAAGGTCAACCGCGCGGTATCCTCAGAGCAAAAGAAAATATCCACATAAGGCAGGATGGCTTCGATACATTCCTTTGCCTCCGGACCGGTCCAAAGATTCCCTCTAAAATTAACATCGAAGGAAATAATGGTCCCCTGTTCCTTAAACCGCTTAATCATCTCGATAGCAGCTGCACGCAGTCCCTCGCTCAATGCTAACGTAATACCACTGGTATGAAAGCAACGAGTGCTTTCGAAAATATTTTCCTCATAATCACTTACACTAAGCTTATTAATAGAAGTGTTTTTTCTATCATACACAATACGAGGCTTCCGGGGATATGCTCCATTTTCATAGTAATAGACACCAAGACGTGCATCCTTATCCTCGTCATATACCAGATAATCATCACTGATACCGCACAGACGTACGCGATTCTTAATAAAAATACCCAAATCATTGGCGGGCAGCTTTGAAATGATGCCGCAACGCAACCCCAGCATGGCTGCTCCCGTAATCGCATTTAACTCAGCACCGCCTGCCTGCTTGCTAAGGGTATCACCTCTTGTGATACGCTCATTGTCAGGCGGCGACAACCGCAGCATAATCTCTCCCAAGGACAGTAAATCAAATTCTCTTTTCATGCTCACACCTATCTGCACGCTGCGACGCGCGCCAAATCAATCGTTGAATACGCATTTTCATTCAACTCCTTTACACCATATCCAATCAGCCCTCTAAATATTCTCTGTAATCCTCCTCACTGGCAAATAAAATATAACTTCCGTCCACCAATCCCATATATCCGATTGCTGTTATATATCCTTTCATATAAAATTACCTCCTTATCAGAACTTTCTACCTGCAACAGCCTTATTACATTGCGTTGACTGCTTTGCTCTGATAAGAAGGTAACATTTTTAAAGTACTATAAAACTCCCTTTATATATCAGGAAATAATCCTAAAATGATTCTATTCCATCTCCTCCCAAAACAATTCATCCAGTGTTTTACCCAAAACACGGCAGATGGTGAGGCACAGCTTAATGGTGGGATTGTAGTCTCCCTTTTCAATAGCATTGATTGTCTGTCTTGACACACCAACCTTCTCGGCAAGCTCCTGCTGAGACATATCCAGAGCTGCACGAGCTGACTTTAATCTCAAATTCTTCATGCTTACTCTTCCTTTCCGTCTCGCATTTTCTTCAGAAGTATTACAATTAAAATTTCTAACATCAGTAAACCACAGAAGAAATTAATGCTTTCAAAGGTCAGGCTTCCGTTTCTGATAAAACTGCCATTTATGATATTCCTAATTCCGATGGCAATATTCAAGATTCCAATTGTTGCGAAAATGATAATCAGGCTTTTACGATTTTCATTCAGTGCAAAATAACCGTCATTCCAAATACAGTAAGATACGTAAACAGCCACTCCTAATACAACACTGATAAACAGAGCTGCCTCCATCTCACGTAAAAAGGTTACTTTAAGAACACTTAAAAAGATTAATATTGCATTGCATATTATCACAGTGAAGAACCCGTATTGAAAGCCTTTTCCCTTTACGATTTCCTGACGCTCGTCATAATCGCATTTTACACGTTCGCCTTTCTTGGTTGCCGCCAGCATAATAACTACAATTAAAATCCCTAATATGACTCCAAATACAATTCCTGCCTGCCATCCATTGGAATAACCTCCATCATCATGTAGCACAAAATCATATTCCATTTGCCATTCCCCTTGTTCTGCAAAGGGATATCCTTCATCAATGATTTCCAATCCCGTACTCTTTCCAAATACCTCAAGTGCCTCCTGATTGGTAATATAGTGGGTCTCGATTGTATATTCACCCGCCTGCATTTCTATCCCATACGATTCTATACTGGCACTTTCTGCCGTACAGGCAAATATGCTTTCACCCATTGCATCTACTACATTAATACCTGTTATAAGCCCCTGCTGTGGTGCTTCCCACACCAACCTATAAACATACTCCCCATCCTCTTCCACGATGAAGCTTTGGGAATCCATTTGCGGCTCTGCCACACCTTCTGTCACTATAACTTCCTGTGCCATTTCTAAGCGGGTAATCACCTTTTGCTCACTCATTACAATATAAACAATAAATACTGCCAGCACCAACAGACAGGCTATGGTACTTAAAATAATAACCGGCTTTTTCTTCATGTACTTTTCCTCCTGAATTTATCTACTGGAAACTGTAGTGATAATAGGCTTACCTTCTCGGTCCAACAGAGGTGTCAGTCCACCTGAGTATCCACTGGCATGATACAGGTAATTTACACCCGTTTCCCTGTCAACCCATATTTCTGTTACATTCATAGCTCCCTGTGAATATGTCTTTTCAAATCTTTCCTTATTTGCTGCCATTTAATTGTCCTCCTTGTGAATAATTAGTATTACACATCACCCATATTTCCTTTGTGTAATTGCATTGTAATCTATATTTTTATATCTGTCAAGTATATTTTACATTTTGTAATCTCGAAAATTTTGCGAAGTTACAATCGCTGAATTGAGGGGCGAATTGCGGTGAATTGCGTTGCAAAAAAGTCATTTTCATTTTATTCTATCATTAATAGGGATTTTACCCATGTGAAAAATCTAACCTTCGGAGGTTTCCATGAAAGACAAAAGAAATATAGTTATTATTATCCTTGCTGCACTGGTTGTGATTCTTTTAGTTATACTTGCATTCATGTTCGGAATCAATATCGGACAGAACACAGCGACAAACACTACTCAGGAAAATGCAGTTGTGCAAGAACCTGTAGAAACATCGGCACCGGAAGATACTAACAATGACGTTCAGACAAGCAGTCCCAATATCGAAAATGCTTCTTCCGACCAAACAAATTCCTCGAAGGAGCCCACGGAAGAAACCATTTCCTCAAAAGAGGAAGCTGCTGCAACACCTATTCCCGAAACCATTGAGGAGGGTGCACTTCTTCCTGAAGAGGCGTTCACCTTAACTATTAACACGGATGACACCTGGGGCGACAGCACAAAATATTATCGCATGAACATGATGTTAACCAACAATATGGATGAAGCCATAAATGGATGGACTCTTCGCATAAATGTGGGGGAGAATGCCGCAATCGACAGTAGCTGGCGCGGTAAATACAGTATGGAGCAGGGGACACTTATCGTAACCAACGAAGATTACAATGCCCAAATTCCTGCCGGCGGCACCATCGACTTCGGTCTGATTATTACAAATATCAGCGGCGATTTGAGCTATACAGTGGAGACTTCCGGCACAAACAGCGGTAATCATAACACGCAGAGCAATGGACAAAGTGCGGACGCATTGAGCGTTCCGGCACCCACCACAGATGACTGGCTTTATGTAAAGAATAACAAAATTGTCGACAGTGAAGGAAAGGAAGTTTGGATCACCGGTGTAAACTGGTTTGGTTACAATACCGGCACCAACATTTTTGACGGCATCTGGAATTCGGATTTGAATCAATCCATCCAGAGCATAGCAAACCACGGATTTAATCTGATTCGTATTCCGATTTCTGCCGAATTACTTTTAAAATGGAAAAATGGCGAATATCCTACTGCCAACTATAATCATGCTACCAATTACTACTTGGAGAACCTGAACAGTCTGGAAATTTTTGATTATGTTATTGACCAATGCCGCGCTAACGGACTGAAAATCATGATTGATATTCATTCTGCCAAGACAGATGCTTCCGGTCACTTAGCCAATATGTGGTATAATGGAGATATTACAACAGAAAAGTATCAGGAAGCCCTCGTTTGGATTGCAGAGAGATATGCTGAGGACGATACCATTATTGCTTATGATTTAAAAAATGAGCCTCACGGTAAGCCTTCTGAAACTGATAGAGCTATCTGGAATGATTCAAAAGACAAAAGCAATTGGAAATACATAGCGGAACAGACTGCCCTGAAAATTTTAGAAAAAAATCCGAATGTGTTGATTATGATAGAAGGTACTGAAATCTATCCTGTTGATATCACAAAAAACGGCGATTTTTCTTCTACCAACGATAGTGATTACTACTTTAACTGGTGGGGCGGTAACTTAAGAGGCGTGGCCGATTATCCGATTAATCTGGGAAAATATCAGAACAAATTAGTGTATTCTCCTCATGATTACGGTCCTACTGTTTACCAGCAGCCTTGGTTCCATAGTGGCTATGATTATAACAGCCTCTACGAAGACTGCTGGCACGATAACTGGCTCTACATATATGAAGATGGCACAGCACCTTTGTTAATTGGAGAATGGGGCGGATTTATGCGAGAGCCCAATCTGACATGGATGACCCATATGAGAACCTTGATTAAAGACTATCATCTCCACCATACTTTCTGGTGCTTCAACGCCAACTCCGGAGATACCGGCGGACTTGTATTGGACGACTTTACCACATGGGACGAGGAAAAGTACGCCTTTGTAAAAGAAGCTCTTTGGCAGGAAAATGGCAAGTTTGTAGGACTTGACCATGAAATTCCTCTCGGGACTGCCGGTAACGGAATCACTTTAAGTGAAGCAACGGGACTACAATAAAAATTGTATCTTTTTATTTATCGGAACTTAACTGCCGTACCATAGGCGATAACTTCGGCGGCTCCCTGCATCACGGCTGAGGAGCCGTAACGGACATTTACAATGGCATCCGCACCCAAAGCATTAGCCTCATCCACCATTCTCTTGGTAGCTATCTGACGAGCTTCTATTAACATTTCCGTGTAGCCGGCAATTTCACCGCCCACCAGCGTTTTCATACCCGCCATAAAATCCTTACCAATGTTTTTGGATTGCACCACAGTGCCTTTCACAATTCCCAATGCCTCGATTTCACGTCCGGGAACATAATCAATATTAAGTAGTTGCATTCTCTTCTCCTCCTTTAATCGTTAATGTTTTTATGCTTTTCTTAATAATGCCTCGCATCATCAATCTCACCCTTTACTATCTCACGAATACGCTGTAATAATGCCAATATAACCCCGGCGCCCACGGCTGCAAACATTCCAATCATCAGCCACAAAAACCATATGGGCGGTGCATCCTCCGGCGATATCTGATAGGCCCATAGGATTAACCCACTCAAGCCCACCATCAAGGCAACCATCACTACTGTCACAATCACAGGAGCCACATAACGCACCCGCACATCCTGTGTCTGTTTATTTTGAAAAAATGTACCGTTCTTTTCCATTTCTTCCATTTTGCTCATAATATCCTCCGTATTCAGTGCAGCTATCGGCATATCCAAATTCTGCATTTCCCGACACAATAAAATAGACTGTTCCAGATTGCGCTGCTCTCTTTCCAAAGTAATCAGATGACGGCGCATACCGTCTGCAACGGTGTGCGTACCATTCAATATGTGACGAATCTCTTCAATCGGCACGCCCAGCTTTCTAAGCATTTTAATTCTTTGCAGAATTTGTACTTCCTCCTCTCCATAATCCCGATATCCATTCTCAGAATTTCGTCTGGGATTCAAAAGCCCCTGCTCCTCATAGAATCGAATATTCTTTTTTGTAATACCTGCCAGAGCTTCCACTTCGTTGATTTTCATTATTTTCACCTGCCTCCCGGTTAAAATATAAACCTTCCACAAAGGGGAAGGTCAATATTTATAAAGCAATTTTTAATTTATTTCACAAATTCTATACAAGTAGCACTTTCATTTCCTCCAACAGCTTCTCCGTCATATCCAAAAGCAGCTCCGCATCCGTTTCTACCAGCCCGGTCTTTTTATATTTATATGTGAAAAACGGATTGCCGTAGGCAGTGAAGCTTAAAGCATTTCCGTATTTCTTGAGTAGCCCCGGAATACCTGCCGGTTCAATCGCTGCATCCGTTCGGAAGGTAAAAGTAATCCGTTGATTTTTTCCCTTGATTTCCGTCATGTACAGACCGTGTGCCGCCACGCGAATCAAGGCTATGCGAAGCAGATTCTCTACCGATTTGGGTATCTCGCCAAAACGATCTAACAGCTCATCCTTCATATCATCACGTTCTTTTAGATTCTCAATGCCGGCGATTCGTTTATAAATATCAAGCTTTTGGGTCTCATTTACAATATAAGTGGCAGGAATAAAAGCATCCACATCCAAATCTATCACTGTGGTAAAATCTGTGATGGTAGGAATGCCTTTAAGGCTTTTGACTGCTTCGTTCAACATCTTACAATACATATCATAGCCGACCGCTTCCATATGACCGTGTTGGCGCACTCCTAACAGATTGCCCGCACCACGGATTTCCAAATCTCGCATGGCTATTTTAAAACCGCTTCCCAGATTCGTAAATTCCTTAATGGCAGCAAGGCGCTTCTCCGCTATCTCCTTCAGCATCTTGTCTCGCTTATACATCAGGAAGGCATAGGCTGTGCGATTGGAACGTCCTACGCGCCCACGTAACTGATAGAGCTGGGATAAGCCGAGATTGTCGGAATCATGAATAATCATGGTATTAACGTTGGAGATATCCAGTCCGGTCTCTATAATGGTAGTGGACACCAGTACATCAATATCACCATTGATAAAATCAAACATTATCCGCTCCAGCTCATGCTCCTTCATCTGACCATGAGCGTATGCCACATTTGCCTCCGGTATCAATTTGGCAAGCTGCGCCGCAATATCCCCAATATTATTTACACGATTGTAAACGTAATATACCTGACCGCCTCTTGCCATTTCGCGTACAATCGCCTCACGCACCATCTCTTCATTATATTCGCATACAAAGGTCTGGATAGGCAGTCTGTCACCCGGCGCCTCCTCCAGTACACTCATATCACGTATTCCAATCAGGCTCATATGAAGAGTTCGGGGAATCGGTGTTGCCGTCAATGTCAATACATCAACATTCTCCTTCAGCTTCTTGATTTTCTCCTTATGAGCCACACCAAAGCGCTGTTCCTCATCAATAATCAACAATCCAAGATCCTTGAATTTCACATCCTCCGACAGCACTCTGTGGGTGCCGATTACAATGTCAACAAATCCCTTATTCAGATCCGTAATCGTCTTTTTCTGCTCAGATGCCGTGCGGAAACGACTCAGCAAATCTACCCTTATAGGAAAATCCTTCATGCGCTGTACAAAGGTGTTGTAATGTTGCTGAGCCAAAATGGTGGTAGGCACCAAATACACTACCTGCTTGCCCTCCTGCACTGCCTTAAATGCGGCACGAATGGCAATTTCCGTCTTACCGTAGCCTACATCACCACAGATAAGACGATCCATAATCTTATGACTTTCCATATCTGCCTTGGTATCGGCAATAGCCGCCAGCTGATCATCGGTTTCCTCGAAAGGAAACATTTCCTCAAATTCACGCTGCCATACTGTATCCCGGCCAAACTGGTAGCCGTTGCTTGCCTGACGGATTGCATACAGCTCCACCAAATCCTTGGCCACCTCATTCACCGCACTGCGTACCTTGGTTTTGGTTCGTTCCCACTCCTTGGTGCCCAGCTTATTCAGCTTCGGTTTCTTGGCATCGGCAGAGGCATATTTCTGAATCACATCCAGTCCCGTTGCCAGAATGTACAGATTGCCGCCATCACGGTATTCTATCTTCAGATAGTCTTTTACTACCTTCTCCATTTCTACCTTTTCAATACCGCGGTAGATGCCCAGTCCGTGGGTTTCATGTACGACATAATCACCCACCTTTAAATCATTAAAGTCATTTATTTTCTGCCCCTGATAGAGCTTTTTCTTCTTCTTTTTCTTCTTTTCGGCACCAAATATATCTGTTTCCGAGAGCACCACAAATTTAAGCCACGGATATTCAAACCCTTTCTTCACATGACCATAATAGGTCAGAATTTCGCCTGATTGCACCTCACGCATGGGGTCTTCCGTATAAACTGCTGTCAATTCCTGTTCCCGCAAATCCTCCGCCAGGCGCTTGGCTCGGGTTCGGGAGCCGGACAGCAAAAGCACACGGTACTCATTCCTGCGATATCGTTTCAAATCCTTTACCAATGCCTCAAAGCTATTGTTATAGGGCGCCAGATTTCTGGCAGAAATATCTGCCTTAAGCTCCGACTTAAAATAGCTCTTTTTACTCTCCATGGTAGCCAATGTCACAATATTACTTCTGCAAAGCTTTGCAGCCACCTGCTCCCCACTGTACAAAATATCCATTTGCCCGGGCAAAATGTAGCCCTTACGGGCACGCTGCTCCATGCTTTCCCGAAATTCTGCTTCAATGGCATCGGCCTGTTCCTTAACACGGATAGGCTCATCAATAAAGAAGACAAGATTATTGGCAGTACCGCCTGAACCTACAGCCATACCGGTTAATAATTCCGGAAGTGTTACGGTCTCATCATAAAAATAGCGGATATACCCTTCCAGATTCATTTTGCTTTGAAATTCCAGAAGCTGCTCCTTTAATTCCTTCACCTGCGTTACAATTCTGTGCGCTTCCTCGGGCTGATGCGCTTCCCGAAAGATTTTTTCCTGCTTCACGGCTTCCTTTTCCAGCTTGGCAAGTCCTGCCTTGATGCGCTCCTCATCCAGCACAAACTCCGATGCAGGAAAAATGCGAATGCTCTCCAGCTTTTCTATGGAACGCTGACTCAAAATATCAAAGCTGCGTATGGACTCAACTTCATCTCCCCACAGCTCAATTCGATAGGGATTTTCCTCCGTCAGGTCAAATACATCCACGATACCGCCGCGAATGGAAAATTGTCCCGGACTCTCCACCTGATAGCTCTTTTCATAGCCCATTGCCACCAGACGTTTGGCCAGTGTCACTTCATCTAAGCTACCGCCTCTTTGCACCTCAATAACATCCTGCTCCTCCCACATAACCTGCGGAGTCATCAGCGCCGCATAGGTAGTAATAATCGTAATCGGCTTTTGCTCCATCACCCTGCGCAACGTGCGGATGCGTTCTTTTATCAGTTGATTACCGTGAATATCTGCCTGAAAAAAAATCAAATCCTTTGCCGGATAAAACATGACATTTCTGTCATAAAATTTATATTCCTCATATATCTCTTTTGCCTTTAAGTCACTATAAGTAACGATGACTTTGTATTTCAAGCCATCGCTAAGTCCATATATCATATGGAGTTTTTGTGAGTCCACGCAGCCGGAAAGAGCCACGTTTGCTCTTCCCTTTTTCAAAACAGACTTAATGCTGTCATATTCCGCCAGATTTTTAAGCGGTGCAAGTAATGCCTGCATGTATTACCTCCCGGCGCCTTCCGTCTTTTTATTATATTCGTTCATTGCTCTGTCTACGTCTCCGGTAATCATCATTCGAATCGCATCTGCTGCTCGCTCTGATGCTTCATCCATCTGTTTCCGTTCATCCGGTGTGAAATGTCCCAGCACATAATCTGCCAGATCCCAGCCCTTTGGCTTCTCGCCGACACCCATTTTCACACGCATAAAAGTATCATGCCCCAGATGTGCAATAATATTTTTCAAGCCATTATGTCCGCCCGCACTTCCCTTTTTACGAATACGCAGCTGTCCTACATCCAGACTGATGTCATCAGAAATCACAATCAGCTCCTCAGTCTCATCCACCTTATAATAATCAATGATTTCCCTGACACTCTCCCCACTGAGATTCATAAAGGTCTGAGGCTTGGCCAAAATACATTTCTGGCCGGCTATATAACCTTTACCGATGATAGCCTTGTGCTTTTTTTCCAGCACGGCAATCTTTTCCTGCTCCGCTAATTTGTCTATTACATCAAAACCGATATTATGTCTTGTGTTTATATATTCCTTTTTGGGATTACCCAAGCCTACGATAATGTACATGGTCTTCTCCTTATTCTGATGGTTATATGCAATTCCTTCTCTCTTGTCTCAAATCACTATTGATAATTGCATTCTCTTTCATTCAGATAATATTGCTTATTATTTTATCATACCCTTATTTTTCAAACAAGACATATCCTGCTTCAAGTACGAACCCACAATAACCTTTTCCCCGCTAATTTTAAAGAAAAAGTAAAAAATTGTGGAAATAAGCAGTAAAATGTATTAAAATAGAGAAAATGTTCATTTTATCAGGAGGTATTAACATGACACGAAATGTTATTGTAGGTCAATCTGGTGGTCCTACTGCTGCGATTAATTCCAGTCTTGCCGGCGTATACCGCACAGCTATTGATCGCGGAGCCAAAAAAGTATACGGTATGCTTCACGGTATACAAGGATTATTAAACGAAAAATATCTTGATTTATCAGATCACATCAAGACAGAATTGGATGTGGAGTTATTAAAGAGAACTCCTGCTGCTTACTTAGGCTCTTGCCGCTATAAGCTGCCGGGAATACACGAGGATAAAGCTGTATATGAGAAGATTTTCAGTATTCTGGACAAGCTCGATATTGAAATTTTCATTTATATCGGTGGAAACGACTCCATGGATACCATCAAGAAATTATCTGATTATGCAGTTTTGACAGGACATACCACACGCTTTATCGGTTGTCCCAAGACTATCGATAATGACCTTGCATTAACTGACCACACCCCCGGCTTCGGAAGTGCTGCAAAATATATCGGCACCTCTATGAAGGAAATTATTCGTGACGGTTTCTGTCTGGAATATCCTGCCGGTCTGGTTACTATTGTTGAGGTTATGGGACGTAATGCCGGCTGGTTAACCGGTGCTACCATCCTTTCCAAAGGCGAGGATTGCGAAGGTCCTGATTTGATTTATCTGCCTGAGGTTACCTTTGATCTTGATAACTTCAAAGAAAGAGTTGCTAAGTTCTTAAAGGAAAAGACCTCTGTTGTTGTAGCCGTATCCGAAGGTATTCATACCGAAGACGGCAAATATGTATGTGAGTTAGGTAATGACATCAACTTTGTAGATGCATTCGGACATAAGCAGTTATCCGGTACCGCTTCTTATCTTGCAACCTATATTGCTGCAGAATTGGGCTGTAAGACACGTGCCATTGAATTCAGTACACTGCAGAGAGCAGGTTCCCACTTGGCTTCTCGTGTAGACCTTCTGGAGGCATTCCAGGCAGGTGGTGCTGCTGTAAAAGCGGCTGATGAAGGTGAGACCGGTCAGATGGTTGTTCTTCAGAGATTTTCTGATGAACCTTACCAGAGTGGTACTGCTGTTCGTGACGTACATAAGATTGCAAACGATGAAAAATGTGTTCCCAGAAATTGGATTACAGAAGATGGTGCTTATGTAACAGAAGAATTCATCACTTATGTAAAACCTCTTGTTCAGGGCGATGTAACTCCGATTATGGTTGACGGTATTCCCAGACATTTATTCACACCGGAAGAATTGTATAAAAAGTAAGCAATTGATTTAAAGACAACAATTAGGGCCACGATGCAGGATTGCATCGTGGCCCTTTTATGTTTGCTCCATAAAACTTATACTACATCATCCGGAACTTCTAACGCTTTTGTATAGTAATCCAAAATAGTATTTTGAATCATTTCGCGGATGGATGAATTAATCGGATGTGCAATATCACGATATTCGCCATCTGAAGCCTTCTTACTGGGCATTGCAATAAATAACCCCTTTTCACCCTCAATGACCTTAATATCATGCACTACAAACTCATCATCCAGAGTAATGGAAACAATGGCTTTCATTTTGCCTTCTTTAGTAATCTTACGAACTCGTACATCTGTAATCTGCATCTGCATTGCCCCCTTTAGTCTATCTTTTTGTCCCATGTGTTAGATAACATATCGTTCGTTACGCTCTAACACAATCTTAATATCGCCTTCTCCTACAAAGTGGGAATTCGCACGAATGGTATCGCGGCTTTCTACGATACAGTTCTCGATATATGTGTTATCTCCGATATATACATCATTTAAGATAATGGAATTCTTGATGACACAATTATTTCCGATATAACTCTTCTTAAAGATTACGGAATTTTCAACTGTGCCGTTCACAATACATCCACTGGAAATTAAGCTATTCTTAATCTTTGCACCTGTATTGTATTTTGCAGGCGGCAAATCATCCACCTTAGAATAAATATCAGGGTACTGCTTGAAGAAATAGTCTCTTACTTCCGGCTTCAGGAAATCCATATTAGTATTGAAATAATCATCAACAGATGCAATATTTCTCCAATAATCTTTAATCTTGTAGCCGAAGATTCTCTTAATATCCTTATAACGAATCAGAATGTCTCTTACGAAATCATATCTGTCTTCCTCTGCACACTTCTCAATCATTTCAATCAGCAAACGACGGCGCACTACATAGATACCGCAGGAAATGGTATTGGTCTTAGCCTGAAGAGGCTTCTCCTCCAATTCCTCAATACGGCTCTCCTCGTTCATACGGATAGTACCAAAGCGTTCCACATTGGTGCCAGCTTCCATATCACGGCATACAACCGTAATATCTGCTTTCTTCTCAATATGATATTCCAATACCTTATTGAAATCCATCTTGTATACGCCATCACCGGATGCAATTACTACATATGGTTCATGGCTATTTTTCAAAAAGTGTAAATTCTGATAAATCGCATCAGCAGTACCTCTGTACCAGTTGGTGTTTTCTGAGGTCACTGCGGGAGTAAATACATATAAACCACCCTGTTTACGTCCGAAGTCCCACCACTTGGAGGAATTCAGATGCTCATTCAGGCTTCTCGCATTGTACTGTGTAAATACTGCCACCTTCTGAATATGGGAATTTGACATATTACTCAGGGTAAAGTCAATACTACGGTAGCTGCCTGCAATAGGCATTGCACAGATTGCTCTCTTCTGGGACAGCTCCTTCATTCTATGGTTATTACCACCTGCTAAAATAATTCCAATCGCTCTCACTACTATTCACCTGCCTTAATCAATGTTCTGCCGCTTGCAAGATGGGAATCTTCATAATCAGCAGCTGAAGTAACTCCGAAGATAACGGAATTCTTACCAACGGTGATTCCGTCAGGAATTACGCTCTTCTCGCCTACAGTTACGATTCCATGATTGTAGATATGGGGTGCTGTGTCGTTATCAACTTCCTCACCTACGCCCAGTTTTACATTATTACCGATTTTAACATTCTCTGCGATGATTGCCTTATTCAACTCGCAGCCATCACCAATCTGGGTCTGGTTCATGATAATGGAATCACGTACAACAGTTCCTTTACCGATAGTAATACCGCAACCGATAACGGAATTGTATACCTCGCCGTAGATGTCTGTTCCTTCACCGATAATACTGCGCTCTACCATGCTGTTATCAGCAATGTACTGAGGCGGCTGAATCTCTGTCTTGGTATAAATCTTCCAATACTCTTCATAGAGGTTAAACTCAGGAACAATATCGATAAGCTCCATATTGGCTTCCCAATAAGAATTCAGGGTTCCTACATCCTTCCAGTAACCCGTAAATTCATATGCATAAAGAGGTGAACCCTTCTCATGGCAATAAGGAATTACATGCTTACCAAAGTCAAGGGCAGGCTGATCAGCCATTGCAATCAAAGCTTCCTTTAAGGTCTTCCAGTTAAAGATATAAATACCCATACTTGCCAGATTGCTTCTGGGATTGGCCGGCTTCTCCTCAAATTCGGTTATTCTCCTGTTTTCATCAGTAATCATAATACCAAAGCGGCTGGCTTCCTCGATAGGAACAGGCATAACTGCAATCGTAACCTCTGCATTATTTGACTTATGGAAATCGAGCATAACCTCATAATCCATCTTGTAAATATGGTCACCGGAAAGAATCAATACATACTCAGGATTGAAGCTATCCATATACTCTAGGTTCTGATAAATAGCATTTGCTGTACCAGTATACCATTCACTGTTTGCGCTCTTCTCATAAGGAGGCAGTACTGCAACGCCGCCAATATTTCGGTCGAGATCCCACGGAATACCAATTCCGATATGAGAATTCAACCGCAAGGGCTGATACTGTGTCAATACACCCACTGTATCAACTCCGGAGTTAATACAATTAGAAAGGGGGAAATCGATAATGCGATATTTTCCTCCGAATGCAACTGCAGGCTTAGCAACCTTGGATGTCAATACACCAAGACGGCTACCCTGTCCGCCAGCTAAAAGCATGGCAATCATTTCTTTCTTGATCATGTCCTCACCTCAATCTAGTCTTCTACTCATTAGTACTTTAACTGCTATTCTATCCGTTAGGATGATACATTGATTATATCACACCGCCCCCCGAAAGTGAATATTTATTACGAAAATATTTTGCTTTTTTAGCCAATTCATGTCTATTTTTTACATATTTAGCCTGTTTCTGGATAATATTTTGTTAATTTATCCCATTCCAAATATTTCTATCAGTCATTATTACCGTCAATTTCAACATTTTTATTTATTATTTGTTTTTTTGTATGAATCTGTATATAATATAATGTAGTACGAAAAGCGAACACCGGCATATAATATATTTATGCTCTGGTGTTTCTTGCTTTCATATGTTAACCATACATCTTACATATAAAAGAGTAAGGAAGTGTAAATATGTATCAAATTGATTTTAATCATCCCACATCTATTTATTTTGTCGGCATCGGCGGTATCAGCATGAGCGGTCTTGCAGAGATTCTTCACAACGCAGGCTTTCGTGTATCCGGTTCTGACCGAACCAAAAGTGCACTGACAGAAAGTCTGGAGCAAAAGGGCATTTCTGTATTTTACGGACAGCGGGCAGAAAATATTACCGATGACATAGACTGTGTGGTATTTACCAGCGCAATTTCTCACGATAATCCTGAGTATATTGCAACTATAAATAAACAAATTCCTTTTTTGACCAGAGCCGAGCTGTTGGGTGAGCTTATGCAGAATTATCAGACCCCCATTGCCATCAGCGGTACTCACGGCAAGACAACAACCACCTCAATGGTCAGTGAGATTCTGTTGCAGGCAGATACCGACCCCACCTTATCCATCGGCGGTATTTTGAAAAGCATCGGCGGTAATATCCGCGTAGGACAGACCGACCTGTTCGTAACAGAAGCCTGCGAATACACCAACAGCTTCTTGAGCTTTTCTCCCAAAATCAGTATTATATTAAATATAGAAGAAGATCATTTGGATTTCTTCAAGGACATCGATGACATCCGTCATTCCTTCCGCGAATTTGCCAAATTACTTCCCGCCGACGGGTGTCTGATTATCAACGGTGAAATTCCTGATTTCCGTAAGATTACAGAAGGGCTTTCCTGTCAGGTTATTACCTATTGCAGTAACTGCAAAAACAGCGACGGCACTCCGGCAGATTACCACACCTCCGGCATCAGCTGTAACGAATACGGTCATCCCACCTTTCTGGTACACAGTCCTCAGGGGCCGACTCAGAAATTTGACCTGCAGGTACCCGGTCAGCATAATATCAGCAATGCGCTGTCAGCCATAGCACTTGCCGATTTGCTGCACATAGACAGAGCAGACACCATCAAAGGACTCCATGCTTTTACCGGTACTGACAGACGTTTTGAATACAAAGGTTGCATCGGCGGCGTTACCATAATAGATGATTATGCCCATCACCCCACCGAAATTACTGCAACCTTAACAGCAGCCCGCGATTACCCCCACAATACCCTCTGGTGTGTATTTCAGCCCCACACCTACACCAGAACAAAGGCCTTTATGAAGGACTTTGCCCGGGCACTTTCTCTGGCTGACAAGATTGTGTTGGCTGATATTTATGCCGCAAGGGAAACCGATACGCTGGGGGTCAGCTCCGAAACCTTACAAGAAGAAATTCAGGCATTGGGGCACGAAGCCTTCTATTTTCCTTCCTTCGATGAAATAGAAAATTTTTTATTAAAAAATTGCACAAACGGCGACCTGTTGATAACTATGGGGGCAGGGGATGTGCTTAAAATCGGGGAAAACCTTCTTGGAATTTAGTTGTCCACATTATCCACAGAAAAGAATGTTCCTTTTTCATTCTTTGGCTGTGGATATTTTTTGTTTTATTGTGGATATTTTCTCTTCCAGAATTTGTAACACGCTTCCTTATTTTACGCATATTCTTAACAAATCCTAATATTGTTATCCACAATTTCCACAGCTTCCACAGTTTGCCGGAAACCCAGTGTTTTCAAGGCTTTCCGGCAAATTTACTATTTCTTTTTTGGAAACCTTATGCTATACTTTGAAATGCTTGTAAAGGCAAGGTTGATGTGTGATGTGAAAGGATTGTGTTACTATGGCACGCTTAACAATTTATAAGGACAACTATGCAGACTCTACTGTTGTGTCCAACATTTTTATCGATCAGTATATGAAGGATGCAAACGACGCGCAGTTGAAGGTCTATTTTTACCTGATTCGCATGCTAAATGCCAATCAGGCTATTAGTGTGTCCGGAATTGCGGACAAGTTTAATCATACCGAGAAGGATGTTATTCGCGCTTTAAAATATTGGGAGAAGCACCAGCTTTTAGATCTGGACTATGATGATGACAAAAATCTGGTAGGCATCCATCTGCGTGACTTAACAGCTTCTGCAGAGGTAACCACGCCTATTGCCCGGAATAATGTTGCGTTGACATCAGCACCCGCTGCCATCAGCTCACTGACACCCACTTTGCATACCCCACAGAGTGCGGAATATTCTGCCTCTGCTTCGCCGGAAGCAGACAAGCCTGCTTTTAACAAGCCGTCGTATTCCTTGGATCAGCTGCGTGAGTTTAAAGAACGCGAGACCACCGCACAGCTTCTTTTTATTGCAGAATCTTATATTGGTAAGCCCTTATCCGCTTCCGAGATGAAGACCATCCTGTTCTTTACGGATACACTGCATTTTTCCGAGGATTTGATTGACTATTTAATTCAATATTGCGTAGACCGCGGCAAAAAGGATTTCAAATACATAGAAAAGGTTGCAATCAGCTGGGCAGAGCAGGGAATTACCACTCCCAAGCAGGCACAGAAATACGCTACCAAGTACGATAAGAACGTCTATGCCATTATGAATGAGCTGGGCAAAAACGGTTCTCCTACCGCAAAGGAGATGGAATTCATCAACCGCTGGATCAAAGAATACGGCTTTAGTACAGATATTATTTTGGAGGCCTGCGAGCGCACAGTTCTGGCTACAGACAGACATCGTTTTGAATATGCAGAGAGCATTCTCGGCAGCTGGAAGCGTGAAAATGTACATCACAAAGCCGACATCCATAAAATCGATTCGCTCTATCAAAAGAGGCGTAGTGCAGCCAAGCCTACCGTAAGCAACAAATTTAACCAATTCACTCAGAATTGTTATGACTTTGATGAATTAGAGCGTGAGCTTCTCAGCAATTAGCTCGTTATATGCTTTTTTCATGATATAAAAGGAGATTATCGTGGCACTGAACAACACTCAGTATAAAACCATTATAAAAAGATACGAACAGACTCAGGACTACAATCGTCATCTCGTCGAAGAACGTCGTCGGCAGGTATACAAAGCAATCCCTGAATTTGAAGAGCTTGATGCCTCTGTAGCAAGTATTTCCGTAGCAAAGGCAAAACGGATGCTTGATGGTGACGAGGCTGCACTCTCCGATTTGCATGCTTCCTTGGTTCATATTGCCCAAAGGAAGAAGCTGCTTTTAAACGACGCAGGCTTGCCGGAGAATTATCTTGAGCCGATTTATACCTGTTCCACCTGCAAGGACACCGGTTATACGGAAACAGCCGACGGTTTAAAGGAAAAGTGTCATTGCTTCCAACAGCAGGAGATTTTTTTCCTTTACGAACAATCAAATATTCAGGAAATCATTGCTGAAGAGAATTTTTCTACTCTCTCCTATGAATACTATCAGGGGGATGATTTGGTACGCTTTGAGAAGTGCGTAGAAATCTGCCAGAATTTTGTACAAAACTTCAAACAAGACTACCACAATCTCTTCTTTTATGGTACAGTAGGAACTGGTAAGAGCTTTTTATCAGGATGTATCGCCAATGAGCTTCTTTTAAATAGACATTCTGTTATCTATTTCAGTTCTTCAGGACTATTTGATACTCTGGCACGCTATTCTTTTGATGCAAAAGCAAAAGAAACTCTTTACAATTTTTACAAAGACTTATACAATTGTGATTTGGTGATTATTGATGACCTTGGTACTGAAGTGACAAATACCTTTGTAACTTCTCAGTTGTTTGCATGTCTGAACGAGAGACACTTGCGCAAGAAGGCTACCATTATCTCTACTAATCTCAGTTTGGAAGAGTTGCGTGACCGATATTCGGACAGAATATTTTCCAGAATCACCAGCAATTATACAATCTGTAAGCTGACAGGTCCTGATATTCGCATGCACAAAAAACGTGCTGCCAACTTATCAGCCGATTAATCTGTTATATACAAATGGATGTGTTAAATGTTTAGAAAGTGAGGACTTTTTCATGGGCAACCGCGAAGAAAAAAGAAATTTGGAAACCATCCCTGTGGGTTCATTGGGGATTATTTCTCTGGAGGGCTGCAAACGCATAGGCGAAAAAGTTGACCAATATCTTGTAAAGTGGAGAGCAGAACGTGAAAGTGAACACAAGGATTCCCTTGCTTTTTCAGGTTATCAGAGAGATTCTTATCTGCTGAATGCCAAAGTACCTCGTTTCGGCTCCGGTGAAGCCAAGGGCATGATTCTCGAGTCCGTCCGCGGTACTGATCTTTACATCCTGGTTGATATTTTAAATTATTCCATGACATACTCGCTTTGTGGACATGAAAATCATATGTCACCTGATGACCACTATCAGGATTTGAAACGTATCATCGCAGCGGTAGGCGGTAAAGCTCGCCGTATCACTGTAATTATGCCCTTTTTATATGAAAGTCGTCAGCACAAGAGAACTTCCCGTGAATCTCTTGACTGTGCAATCGCATTGCAGGAATTGGTTCGCATGGGTGTTGACAATATCATCACCTTTGATGCACATGACCCCAGAGTACAAAATGCAATTCCTCTGCACGGCTTTGAAACTGTACAGCCTGCCTATCAGTTTATTAAAGGCTTGCTGAACAACGAAAAGAATCTGCAAATTGATTCTGACCACATGATGGTCATCAGTCCCGACGAGGGTGGTATGGGACGTGCTATCTATGTTGCTAACGTGTTGGGTCTTGATATGGGTATGTTCTACAAGAGACGCGACTATACCAGAATCGTCAACGGACGTAACCCTATTGTTGCGCATGAATTTCTTGGTACAAGCGTAGAAGGTAAGGACATGATTATCATTGATGATATGATTTCTTCCGGTGAAAGTGTATTAGAAGTTGCTGCTGCTCTCAAGGAGCGCAAGGCCAACAAGATATTTGTGTTCTCCACCTTTGGTCTGTTTACCAGTGGCTTGGAGAAATTTGATAAAGCATATGAAAACGGTATTATCGATAAGGTACTCACTACCAATCTGATATATCAGACTCCCGAATTATTGCAGCGGGAGTGGTATATCAACTGTGATCTGAGCAAATATATTGCTTACATTATTGATACTCTCAATCACGATTCCTCTATCAGCGATTTACTGAATCCTAACGAGCGAATCCAAAGCATTGTTGCTAAATACAAAAGAGGCGAGCTGTAATTCCAAAATGCACAATACAAATACTACAATTAATACCGGACAAATGGCTCTTATAGGTCTTATGACTGCCATTCTCTGTATAATAGCCCCTATTTCCATCTTCCTGCCCTTTAGCCCTGTTCCACTTTCATTGGGCACACTTGCCATTTATTTTGTGGTAACTGTTTTAGGAATGAAACGCGGCATTATCAGCGTAACCCTATACCTGCTCTTAGGCTTTGCCGGATTACCTGTTTTTTCCGGATTTAGTGGCGGTGCCGGGAAACTGTTTGGTCCCACAGGCGGTTTTATCATAGGATATCTGTTTATTGCATTGATTTGCGGAGCTTTTGTGGATAAATGGTATCATCGCCCTTTTATCTGTATTTTGGGAATGTTATTAGGGACCGCTGTCTGCTATGCATTTGGGACTATATGGCTGGCTCGCGAAGCCCGGCTGACTTTTTCTTCCGCTCTAGTCACCGGTGTACTTCCATTCATCCTTGGTGACCTTATCAAATTAGCACTTGCAATGACAATCGGCTATCAGGTGCGCAATCGTTTAAACAGGTCGGCCTTGCTTTAGCTTTATTCTTATTAGCTCAACAGACTAAGTACACCTTGGTTACTTTGGTTGGCCTGTGCCATCATCGCATTACCTGCCTGTTCCAAAATGTTGATGTTAGATAACCTAACCATTTCTTTTGCCATATCAGTATCCCTAATCTGAGATTCTGCCGCCGCGGTGTTTTCTACAATATTTTCCTCATTAGCTACGGTATGCTCTAAACGATTCTGCTGTGCGCCTATTTTACTGCGGTTCTCTGTTACTTTTTGTAATGCACCTTTTACTGCACTAATAGCACGCTTTGCACTTTCTACTGTAGATACATCCAATCCCTTAATACCAAGAACATCTGTATTCATTTCATCTATTGTCACATACATGCCAACTTCAGCTTCTGTTCCGGATTGAATCCACACTGACCACTCATCAAGATGCTCTGCCGCAACACTTGTATCCTTTTTAAGCGCCACATCTTTCAAGTTGTCGTCCTTTTCTGTGCTCGCAATACCATAATTGAAGGTTATTGTCTTGCTTCCCTGTGACCAATCCTTCAAATCATAGTATAAGCTAAATCCCAAATCTGTACGCTCGGCATTTCTTCCAAGATTGCTATCAAGCATCTCATAATAACCCCAATCATCAATATTAGCATAATGACCGATTGATACACTATCAGGTGTAATTCCTGCTCCAAAAGAAATTTTCTCAGAAAAGGACAGCGCATTGTCTACATCTATGATAGACAGACTATTGGGGATTCCGCTATATATGTAGTCAGAATTGGAACCATCTGTTAAAGCCGAATCATTTTGAGTATATACACAGTACTTCTCTACCCTGTTACCAGCAATAAAATATCCTTCGCATAAGTCATTATTGTTATATGCGGTATCTGCATGGAACATAAATTCTAAATCTTTTACATCATCGGACTTTTCAAACTCGTAAGAAATAACATAATTTTTCTCACTATCAGAGTTATCTTGTACCTGAACGGTCTGCTT
Organism: Lachnospiraceae bacterium; assembly: GCA_015056915.1. GTDB lineage: Bacteria > Bacillota > Clostridia > Lachnospirales > Lachnospiraceae > Acetatifactor. Next base: position 48,495 of record SVFK01000006.1, on the reverse strand, counting down.
AATATTAACGTCCAATCCGCTTCCCGATGAGTAAGCAAATTCTCTGGACCATGAGTCACTTCCATCAAAAGTAAAATTAGTGGCTGTCAACTCCTCCATGTTCACTATTGTTTGATTCCCCTGCGCATCTGTGATTCTAAACGAGGAATTAGACGTGCTACCACTACCATAAATCAAATTAAAGGTTTGTCCGTTTAATGTCGATGCATCATTGTCTACAATAGCCTGCAATCGCAATATATCTGCGCCTTCTCCCGCAGATATAGGAGTTCTTCCCAAATCGACATCTGCCAGCTTGAAATCAGAAAAAGGCACGTCTCCAAAACTGGCATCCGTACCGTCAACATTTTGTATTCCCTTGTCCACACCTTTAAATACCGGCTGCTCGTTAAAAGTAGTCGTGTCTCCGACTCTGTCTATCTCAGTCAGCAACTGCTGTATTTCTTTTTGTATGTATTGTCTATCTATTGCAGAATTGGTCCCATTGGCTGACTTTACGGAAAGCTCTGTAATACGATGAAGCATGTCATCCACTTCGGCCAACGCTCCATCCGCAACCTGACAGAGCGATATCCCATCCTGAGTATTCTCTATACCCTGTGACAAACCACGAATCTGTCTTCGCATTTTTTCTGAAATGGCCAATCCTGCGGCATCATCAGCAGCTCTATTGATTCTATAGCCTGATGATAACTTTTCTATTGACTTTGCTTTATTTCTTGTATTTATTCCAAACTGCCTCTGAGTGTTCATAGCAGAAAGATTATGCGCAACAATGTTCATCCTTTTACTCCACAACAGTTATAACTAAATTGTTTCTCATTTTATTATCGGCATTTTATTATCGACATTTTCTTTCAAAAACATTAGTTTATTTAGCTATAACAGTTGCCAGCAGAAGATAAGAAGTAGTTGCTTTCTACCCGCAGCTATGATACACTCACATAGTCGCATCGTTTTTTAATACTCACTTTGCGGCAAGCATCACGGTGAGTTCGAGACCTTCCTCACCTACCCGTCCCAAGGTCGGAGAAAAAACAAAACTAAAGGAGACTTAAATGAATAAGAGAGTACTTTTTATTGTCAACGCAGCTGTAATTGCTGCGTTCTATGTCGTGCTGACACTGTTAGCCAACTCTTTAGGACTGGCTAACCATGCCATTCAAATCCGCATTTCGGAAGCTTTAACCATTCTACCCCTATTTACCCCTGCTGCTATCCCCGGGCTGTTTCTGGGCTGTATTCTAAGCAATTTTTTAACCGGCTGCATGATATGGGATATTATTTTCGGAAGCATCGCCACATTATTGGGCGCCCTTGGGACATACCTTTTGCGCCGTCGCAGTAAATGGCTTGCACCTTTGCCTCCCATTATTGCCAACACCCTGATTGTGCCCTTTATATTGTCATATGTGTATCAATTTGAAGGCTCCATCCCCTACTTCATGATTACAGTAGGCATTGGAGAAATTATCTCCTGCGGTATCCTGGGTCTTCTCCTCCACAGTGCCCTCTCTAAATACCGCAAGCACCTTTTTCCTGCCACGAAATGAATTGTGACGAATCCGTCACTCCACAGGCATATAGGTAATAAAGTGGTTGCCGTTTTCAAGGAACCATTCTGTAGCATCGCCCTTTCCTTTCTTGTAAAGGGTGCCTGCAGAGGGTTCCATAATGACTACATTGTATTCATTAAAGCCGGTAATCAGCACTGCTTCTCCATTTTCCAGCAATGCCAAAACAGGAATATCTTGATTGAGATAATACAATGTCGCTTCCAGCATACATCCGCTTAAATCAATCACCTGTGCATCAGGCAGATTGTCTTGCAATATCTCGATGACATTTTGTCCCTGATTTAACAGGTATTCAGAATTTCGGATAATTCCTTCAAAATCCAGCATAGTATCCAAACAAACAGCCAAACTGTTCTTTTCTTCTGTAACGCGCTGTTCCTTAATCGCCATTATCTGATTCCGCGTTACAAGGTTACCTTTCAGCCAGAGGCATTTACCGGTGTCATTGGTTACTACACCTGAAATTTCATACGCGCGATTGACCGCCCTGCCGGGAGAATTATAGATAGAATCAACTCCGTAGGGTCCGTAGACATAGTACCTTGGAGACTCTCTGTCAGATATGATTTCCAGCTCTCTGCCTCCTTCAAATACCACTTCCTTCGGGGTCAGGATTTTTATGGTCTTACGATCAATGGTAGCCTTTGTCTGAATCTGCACATATCTCTCATAAGTGTCTATGTCGGCAGCCACGACAATATTTTTGCCGACTTCCTCTTCTACGTTATTCATGATGTGGTCTTCCTCGATTTCTTCATAAATACCGCTTTCATCTCTCTGCAGACGATTTAAGGTAATCTGATTGCCCATGACGCTACAATTTTCTACATAAATTCCTTCCTGCTGATATTCCTTCAACAATTCACCGTTGGAATTACATATGCATATTTTGTACATAGGGAAGAATATGCTTCCGGAATGCTCCTCCACAATGTCAGCATTCTTAGCCACACCGTAGATAACATCCTCTCCCATAAAGCCAAGGGGACGGATTGCTTCCCCGACGCCCACTGTGATAACACTCTGTTTGTCACTATTCAAATTTCTCACATTTAACTGATTGCAATGATGGATATCTTTTCCTTCCTGCCAAACAATAATTTTGTGATTATCGGATACCTGAATGCAATCGTCTTGTGTAATATCAACCAGTCTTTCGTATGTCTTCTCTACTAAATCAATTCCATACACGGAATTTTCTAATGCTAAATATAATTGTTGGTCACGGTTTAAATAAAGGAGCTGCTCCATCTCTTCCTTTAAGACAGCAAAGCTCTTCTGATACGGGATATAGACACTCTCCTCAATCGTGTTCAGTGTATTGTCATAGGAATACAACTGAATTCCCACTTCACCCTCATGTCTGCCGCGACTCATATATCCATAAACAGCAAATTTGACATTGCCGCCCTCATCAACATCTAAAATCTTGATGTCATGCTGTCTGTACATAGTACGTGCATCACCGTTTTCTGCATCATAAAAGGAAAAAATAACTACAAGCTTATTCGTTGTTACGTTATAGCTACAGAGTCTGCCGGCTACTTCAAAAACAACGATATTACCATCAGCACTTTCTACCATGGACACGTTTTCATCCGTAATACCTAAAAGAATCTTGTCGTTAGCATACATTTGCTCCACATCGGGTATCTGGGTCATAGTCCTCTCATAGTCCAACAAATACATTCTGTCAGGCGTATAGCGCAGTCGATAATGCTCCTCGACCTCATAATAAGTATGTTTTCCTTCTTCCGTGGTACACACATAATATCTGACCAGGCAGGATGCCGTCTGGCTCACAATCTCCGTCAGTTGTATTACCGGCTCAGTTACCTCTTCTATTGCCAAATCTCCCCAGGTAATCTGTTTAAAGCTACTATGAATATTGACCTTATGAAAGGAGCTGTTATCCTCCAGCTTAGAATTTGTTTCCAGATATTTTGCTATTTCCTTTGCTGCAACCTTATCGAACAATCTAGCATGGAAATCTTCCACAAAGGCCAGCTTTTCCACAATGTTCATGGTATCACTCCAGATTGCTCTGGTGTAATAATAAAGCTTCTCCTCGCCATCCAACTCCAGCACAAGGGTCATACTGTAATCAGTATCCTTCTCAATCAGATCCTTTAGAGACACAGTGCCATAGATAGTGCCCTTCTCCGAACGATAGTTAGTAACCGGTGTATCTTCAATCAATCGGCTTCCGTCAACATTACGCACCTGAACAGAAATGCCTGTCACCTGTCGCCCATAGGTATCAATCACAAAATCCGTATTACGATTCTCTCCCAGTACCGTTATGGTATCCCTCTGAAAAGCCGTTTCCATAGGCTCCTTGTAACCGTGGAGCTCATTATACCGTATCCCATCTCTCTCCATTGTAATAATAGGAAAGCCGGCCGGTGCCATCTCCATGGTCAAATTATTATGTCCCTTATTCATAATACTTCCGATGATTAGCAGTGAAGCAAGAAAGCTCACCACAAAAACCGATACTTTTATAATCGTCTTCTTCATATATCTTTTCTATTCCTTCATCAAATGTTCCAGCGTAGGGGTAACCTGCAAAAATTCTGTAATAGGGGTAATATCATTCTTTCTCCCTTTAGGCTGCATTCCTTTTCTGCGCACTGCACGAATCAATATATTCTTGGGTGTATGCTCCATATCAATAAATTCCAATATCTGTGCATCATATCCTTGCTGCTCCAGCAAATTGGCGCGCAAACCATCCGTAATCAATGCTGCCATCCGCTCCTTAAGCAAACCATATTTTAATATAGGCTGTAGCGTGTCACATTTTATCTGCTTGTTCAACTCATGCTGACAACACGGCACCGCCATAATAACACTTGCTCCCCATTTCACTGCCTTCTCCAATGCATAATCCGTTGCTGTGTCACATGCATGAAGGGTTACTACCATGTCCACCGCATCTGCGCCTTTATAGGTACTGATGTCTCCCTTCTCAAAATGTAACTTATCATAATGCAGACTCTCTGCCAGCTGATTACAGCGGTCAATCACATCCACCTTCAAATCCAATCCGGTGACTGCAATGTCCCTCTTTTGCAATTCATGTAAATAATAATACATAGCAAAGGTCAGATAGGATTTACCACAGCCGAAATCAATAATACGGATTGTCCTATCCTTCGGTAGCGCCTCCAATACATCTTCTATAAATTCCAGATATCTGTTAATCTGGCGAAATTTATCATATTTTGCTTTGGTCACCTTGCCATCCGGTGTTTGTACACCTAAACCAACCAGAAAATCAACAGGCTTTCCCTCCTGTAAAATATACTGCTTGGTTCGATTGTGTTCCAGTGCCAGACCTGCTGCCTGCGCTTCCTTTCTTATCATTTCTTGATTTTTCTTTTTCCGCTTAATTGTCATTCTGCCTTTTTTGCTGACAAGGATGGTAGCCTCTTCTTCCTGACATTTAATTTCGCCCTGCTTAAACAGCTCCTGCAAATAATCTGATATTCGCAAAATCATTTCCTCTGCAGTGAAATTGTCGTGAAATACCTGGGTTCCCCGATACAGGGTCTCCTGAAAAAGGAGCTCCCCTTTTATCCTGACCGGACGTACCTTCACCTTGGCAGCCCGCTCCGCATCCTTGGTATTACTCAATATAACCTGTACTAATTCCTGATTTATTGTCTCTTGTAAAATGCACTTTAATTCATCCATATTGATTCACACTCTTGTAATGTGTTTATTACAATTCCTCGCAAAAAAAGTTATTACAATACTCATAGCCTAAGCCTGTTTCTATTGTAATAACTTTATCGCATTTTCACAACTAAAATTTTAAGAAACCTCTGCGCCCACCGTGTCTGCGCTTGTAAATCTCATTGCACAAAAGCACCTGCATCATATCCTCCAACCACATCCACTTATCTTCGGTTGTACGTTTTTCTTCAGGTAGCTCCTTTTCTTCTCTCTTCAATATCTGAACAATTGTCCCTGCAAGCCTCTGCAAACAGTATCTGTCCGGATATTCATCGTAAATCATGCTGCCCTCATAATCGAATTTGTCCAAAATTTCAGCCACCTTGCGCATATAGCGCTTTACCTCATTAGGATAGGTTTGCTGTAAATATTCCAAATCCTGAAGCAACACCTTTTCCTGCTCTGCTCCCAAATACCCGGGATGTGCCATAAAAAAAGGCAACGGTACATTTCCCGGATAGGAAGAAATAAGTTTCGGATTCCAATCCATACACAGTGCCTCATAGATACTTTTCTATAACCTATGCGCGCTATGCGTGTCTTGTGAATCCGAAACTTATCATGTAACATTATTATTTTGTTCTTGGAGCCTTACCTCAACACCTCAATACGAGCCATTGCACGCAGAAGTGCTGTCTCTGCTCTTGCAATATCTGTCTCAGGTGTACGGCTGCGAAGTCTTTCCTCAGCACGATGAAGTGCTTCTTCCGCACGATGCTCATCAATTTCTTCCGGCCATTCTACGATTTCTGCCAAGATGGTAACACTCTCCGGCAAAACCTCAGCAAATCCTGAATGAAGTGCTGCGTGTTTCTCTGCTTCTGCTTCATAAATATGCAGAATGCCCGGTTTAATAATTACTGTCAGTGGAATATGTCCCGGCAAAACACCGATTTCGCCTTCTGTGGTATTAAATTCCACCATATCAACCTCGCCCTCATAAAACACTCTGTCCGGTGTTATAATGCGAAGCTGAAAGCTCTTGTTTTCTGCCATATTACTTTCCACGCCTTTCCGCATCTACACAACGCAGATGCCCATCTATGCTATTTCACTTTTGCAATTACATCATCAATGCTTCCGGCATTCAGGAAATAGCTTTCAGGAATATCATCATGCTTACCTTCCAGAATCTCCTTAAAGCCACGGATGGTCTCATTGATAGGCACATACTTACCCTCAAGACCGGTAAACTGACCTGCAACGAAGAAAGGCTGGGACAGGAATCTCTGTACCTTACGTGCACGTGATACTACCAGCTTATCTTCCTCTGACAATTCATCCATACCTAAGATAGCAATAATATCCTGCAGCTCCTTGTATCTCTGCAAAATCTCCTGCACACCACGAGCAGTTTTGTAATGCTCCTCACCTACAATTCTGGGATCCAGAATACGTGATGTGGACTCCAACGGATCTACCGCCGGATAAATACCAAGCTCTACGATAGAACGTGATAAAACGGTGGTTGCATCCAAATGTGCAAATGTAGTTGCAGGTGCAGGGTCCGTCAAGTCATCTGCAGGCACATAAACTGCCTGAACAGAAGTAATGGAACCATTCTTGGTGGAGGTAATACGCTCCTGAAGCGCACCCATTTCAGTCTGCAATGTAGGCTGATAACCTACCGCTGAAGGCATACGTCCCAAAAGTGCAGATACCTCACTACCTGCCTGCGTAAAACGGAAAATATTATCAATAAACAGCAGCACGTCCTTACCGCCCTTGTCACGGAAGTACTCTGCCATAGTCAGACCGGTTAATCCCACGCGCATTCTTGCTCCGGGGGGCTCGTTCATCTGACCGAATACCATAGTGGTCTTATCAATAACGCCTGATTCCTTCATCTCATGGTACAGGTCATTACCCTCACGGGTACGCTCACCTACACCGGTAAATACGGAATATCCGCCATGCTCTGTAGCGATATTACGGATAAGCTCCTGAATCAAAACGGTCTTACCTACACCTGCACCACCGAACAAACCGATTTTACCACCCTTCTGATAAGGGCAAAGAAGGTCAACGACCTTGATACCTGTCTCCAAAAGCTCAGTCTCTGTGGACTGCTCTTCAAAGTCAGGTGCTGCTCTGTGGATAGGCTCATAGGTTACAGCCTCAGGAGCAGGCTTATTATCAATGGGCTGTCCCAACACATTAAAGATTCTGCCCAGAGTATTCTCGCCAACCGGCACTGAAATAGGTGCACCTGTTGCAGTTGCATCCATTCCTCTTACCAGTCCGTCGGTACTACCCATGGCAATACATCTTACTGTATCATCACCCAGATGCTGTGAAACCTCTACAACCAGCTCACCACCATCTTTGGTAGGAATTCTGATTGCTTCATTGATCTCCGGCAGCTTTCCTTCATCGAAGCGTACATCAAGTACCGCACCGATGACCTGAGTAATCTTACCTCTATTTTCTCCTGCCATTTCTACCTCTTTCCGCCCGTCACCGGGCATATTTAATCAACATTTCTGTCATACAAGCACAAGAATGATTGCTAGCCAAGTGCTTCCGCACCTGCAATAATCTCGGTCAATTCCTGTGTAATAGAGCCCTGTCTTGCTCTGTTATATTTCAGCGCCAAATCGCTTATCATTTCCTCAGCATTGCTGGTCGCACTATCCATCGCCTGCATACGTGCACCGTTTTCACTGGCAACTGCCTCTGTCAATGCTCCGTAGATTAAGCTGGTAATGTATTTCGGAACAATCATATCCAAAGCCTCTACGTCCTCGGGCTCAAAATTCATAATAGAATTCTGTTCCTTAGCTTCCTCCGCGGACTGCTCCTCAAATTCTACAGGCAACAGCTTCAACAGCTTCGGTTCATGACTCACCGTATTTTTAAAGGAAGTGTATGCAAGATAAATCTCACCTATTTCATCCTCCGCAAAGGCCTTCAGCAGACGCTGCGACAACAGCATCGCATCTGTATAGGCAGGCTCTTCCACAACCTCGGAAAGCACCTCTTTTATCTCGTAGCCGTTTCTTGCCAGAGCTTCCCTTCCCTTATTACCGATAGCGTACACAACGATATCCTCTTTGTTCCAGCTTTCATGTCTGGTAACCAGCTTTACAACGTTAGAATTGTAGCCGCCTGCCAGTCCACGATTGGAGGTAATTACTATCACCGCTTTTTTCTGCGAATTACCGGGGAGCAGATACTTGTGCTCCACATGACCCACACGGGAAAGAATACTGTTCACCGTCCGGAACATGCAGTCAAAATATGATTTGGAGCGTTCCGCATTTGCCCTTGCACGCTGCAGCTTTACGGTAGAGACGAGCTTCATGGCCTTGGTAATCTGCTGAGTACCCTGAATACTACTCTTCCGGCGCTTTATATCACGCATTGATGCCATATTTAAAGCCTCCATCATAAACGATACAGGTAATTCACAATCTACACATCAGGCAGATCCTGAATCACCTTTCGCATTTTCTACTTTAAGAAATCCTGCTTGAATTCCTCGATTGCTTTCTTCAGAGTGTCCTCGATTTCCTCAGAAATCACCTTCTGCTCTGCAATGGAGGAAGGAATTTCGGGATACTTGGTATCCAGGAAATCAAAGAATTCCTTTTCAAATCTGGTGATATCCTCTACCGCAACGTCCAGCAGGTATTTATTGGTTACCGCATAGATAATGATAACCTGATACTGAACAGGCATGGGCTGATACTGAGGCTGCTTTAATACCTCTTTGATACGCTCACCCTGAGCCAGTTTCTCCTTGGTATCCGCATCAAGCTCAGAACCAAACTGTGCAAAAGCTGCCAGCTCACGATACTGTGCCAGCTCGGTACGAATAGGAGCCGCGATCTTCTTCATCGCCTTAATCTGTGCAGCACCACCTACACGGGATACGGAAAGACCCGCATTTACCGCAGGGCGGAAGCCCGCATTGAACATTTCGGTTTCCAGATAAATCTGTCCGTCAGTGATAGAAATAACATTGGTAGGAATATACGCAGATACGTCGCCTGCCTGTGTTTCAATAATAGGAAGCGCTGTCAGGGAGCCACCGCCGTATTCCTCACTCATTCTTGCTGCACGCTCTAAAAGTCTGGAATGCAGATAGAATACATCACCGGGATATGCCTCACGTCCGGGCGGACGACGAAGCAGCAGGGAAAGTGTACGGTAAGCAGTAGCATGCTTACTTAAGTCATCATAGATAACCAATACATCCTCTCCATTCTCCATCCATTCCTCACCGATTGCACAGCCGGAATAGGGAGCAATATACTGCAGGGGAGCCAAATCACTTGCGGTGGATACTACGATTGTAGTATAGCTCATCGCACCGTACTCCTCCAAGGTTTTCACGATATTGGCAACGGTAGAAGCCTTCTGACCGATTGCAACATAAATACATTTTACATTCTGACCCTTTTGATTAATAATCGTGTCAATGGCAATTGCAGTCTTACCTGTCTGACGGTCACCGATAATCAACTCACGCTGTCCTCTTCCGATGGGCACCATAGAGTCAATCGCCTTAATACCGGTCTGCAAAGGAGTGTCTACACTCTTTCTGGTAATAACACCGCTTGCCACACGCTCAATCTTACGGAATTTACTGGTCTGGATAGGTCCCTTGCCATCTATAGGCTGTCCTAAGGAATTCACAACACGTCCGAGCAAAGCATCGCCAACAGGCACCTCTACTACTCGTCCGGTGGTCTTAACGGTGTCACCTTCGTTAATATTCTTGGCACTGCCAAGCAATACAACACCGACATTGTCTTCCTCAAGGTTAAGCACCATGCCATATATTTCACCGGGGAATTCTAACAGCTCACCCTGCATGGCATTTTCCAGTCCATGTACACGAGCAATACCATCTGCTACCTGGATAACAGTACCCACATCGGATACTTCCAGCTGAGAGGCATATCTCTTAATTTGATCCTTGATTACGGAACTTATTTCTTCTGGTCTTAAATTCATGGATCTGTCGCACCTTTCTTCCAACCGGTTAACCCAGTTGGATATTTAATAATTGTTTTGTCATATCATTTAATTTGGTTCGGATACTGCTATCCACCACTCTGTCATTAATACGGATGACCATTCCTCCAATCAGAGAAGAATCTACACTGTAATGCATTTCCATTGTCTGATATGCTGTTGTCTGTAACAGCTTGGACTGTACTGCCGTCTTCTGGTCTTCTGTGAGCTCCACAGCTGTGGTTACATAAGCCACTCCGATTCCCTCTACTTCCTTTACCTTATCAATAAAGTACTGGAAAATCGCCTGCAGGTCATTGTAACGCTCCTTTGAGATAACAATCTGCAAAAAGCCTGTCAGCTCATCACTGACACGTCCCTTGAAAATGTTATCCATCACCTGCATTTTCTCCTGCTTGGGAATTCCGGGATGCTTCAAAAGCTTATCCAGCTCCACATTTTCCTTCAGCGCCTTTTGTACAGCTCCAATCTCCTCCATTAGCTCCTGGGCTTTGTTTTCCTCTATTGCTATTTCAAACAGAGCTTCACCATATGTCTTGGAAACTAATTTCGCCATGTGTCATCACCCATTTCTTTCAGAGTATCATCTATCAACTGATTCTGTACTGTCATATCGATAGAAGCCTTTACCGCCTTCTCAGCCATCATAGATGCCACGTTGATAATTTCCTTCTTCACTTCGTCGGACATCTTCTGCTTCTCAAGCTGCGCTTCTACACGTGCTCTCTCAATAATACGGTTAGCCTCTTCCTTTGCCTGGGCAATAATCTGATTTTCATTGGCAAGGGCACGCTTACGGGCATCACTCAAGATGCTTTCCGCCTCCTTGTCAATCTCCTTCAGTTTGCTTTCATATTCTGCTTTCAGGTTCGCTGCTGTTTCCTGATTCTCCTTTGCCTCTTCCAGCTCTCCGCGGATTTTCTCCTTACGGTCATTTAACAGCTTTCTGGCAGGATTAAACAGGAAGTAGCTCATTACCAGGAACAGAACGGTAACAGCAATAATAGTCAGGCAGGAATCAGCTACCAGCTGCATGTCCAGGTCAAACAATCTCTCCATGGACTCGCCCCCTGTTAAAAGTATCATTCTTTACCTCCTTTCTACCATAAATAAAGACATGATGTGTCCCTTATCTTATGGCAGTAAAGGTTTTACGAACATTAACAGGAAAGCAATAAGCAAACCGTACAAACCGGTGGTCTCTGCTACCGCCTGTCCTAATAACATGGTTGAAGTTACATCAGATTTAGCACCGGGATTGCGACCTACTGCTGCAGCTGCATGACCTGCTGCGATACCCTGTCCAATACCAGGTCCGATACCGGCGATAACTGCCAGACCAGCACCAATTGCAGAACATCCTAAGATAAAGTTTTCATTGAAATCCATATTGTTTCCTCCTATTTAGGTATAACACCTTATTTTATAAAATTGTTAAATTGTATTACCATTTTGAGTCGTGAAAATAACCTCTGCTTTTTTAGTTATCACCACGCGCGTCTGAAATGTATGTCATTGTCAGCATACAGAATACGTATGTTTGAATCGCTCCGGAGAACAAGTCAAAGTATACATGCAATGCCGCCGGCCATGCCGTTGCAATCCATCCCAACAATCCGTAAATCAGTGTCATCATAACCGTACCGGATAGAATGTTGGCAAAAAGACGCAGGGAAAGGGAAATCGGCACCGCAATATCACTGATCAGGTTTATGGGCAACCAGATTGGCAGCCATGGCGGCAGTGGCGAACACATGCCTGCCCAAATATCCTTTGGCTTCTGGTATCTGAACTTGTTAAAATGAATCATCACAAAGGTCAGAATACCCAGCGGAAGTGTCACACCGTAATCGGCTGTAGGCGGTCTCAAGCCCAACAGACCCGATATGTTGCTGACAAGAATGAAGATAAAGATTGTACCAATGTAGTTATAAAACTTCGGAGCACTTTTCCCCATTGGTCCATCCACCACACCATCAAGCTTTTCCACAATCAGCTCAACAACGTTCTGAAAGCCCGTCGGCACTTCACTGGCCTTGGCTATTGCACGATTAGCTGCAATGGCAAAGCCGATGAGAATCAACATGATAATCAGAATACACACATGTGTCGTTGTTATCCACACCTCGTGACCAAAAAAGGAATACTTACAGACTCCATGAATCATAAAGTCAATATTGCTCTCAGTGCCGGATAACAAAATTCCATGTCCCATAATTTCACCTCCTTATTCATTTGATATCTGTTCCGATTCATCCTCCGGCAACGGCTGTGCCACAGGATCTGTCTCATGGAACAGTTTATTACATAATTTATGAGTAATCGGCTGAATGAGCGCCGTTACCTTCAAGCTCATATACCCCAAAAACAACACTAGCGGATTCAGGGTATCAGTCAACATGGCAATCAGCAAAATCAGTGCAACCGCCACATAGCGTATCAGGTATCCACGAAAAATCATCTTGGAAGCTGTCTTTTCCTCAAAGTCAAGTGCTCTGTCCAACGTCCGATACAAATGCATCGTACTGACTGCTGCCATCAGGATACCAAACCACAGACTTACCGAATAGCGAAGCCGGTCCTGAACAAGTAATACTCCTACTATCTGGAAGATGAGTCCGAAAAAAATCATTCCCAGATACATTTCTAAAAGTGTCCTGTTTTTCTGCTTTAATATTTCTAATATCTTCACTTTCAAGCTCACTTTCCGGACTGTTTCCTCGAGTTTTCAGTCGCACCGCGGTCACTCTTTTCGGAATTACCATATACTTTGCTTGCCAGGCGGAAAACATTCTGTCCTCCTGCCAATGCCCCTATAAAAAACCCAAGAATCATCAAAAAAGAAGTGTCAAACCTTTTATCAAGATATATTCCTAATATTGACATCAGGCAGATAGGGACCAGCATATTAAGTCCAAATTGTGTAATCAGCACAAGGGAACGATATACACTTTTGGTATAATGCTTTTTGTGATTTCCGGACACCACAACACCTTCTTTTCTGCAAATTGTAACCAAAACAACCTATGTTAGATTATATCGAAATTCTTGGCAAATGTCTAGGGAAACCCCACCCATATTAGTAAAAATTTGCAAATATGCGCAAAAATTTCATTGACTCCTATCACCGTCCGCTGTAGTATTTTAACAAAGAATTAACATCAGACATCAGAACAAGGACAAAATCTATCATGAACATCCGAATTGCTACCCTCGCGGACGCTTCCGCCCTTTTAAAAATTTATGCATATTACGTAAAAAATACAGCCGTCACTTTTGAATATAGCGTACCCACTTTCGAGGAATTTACTGCACGCATCCAAAATACTTTGCAGAAATATCCATTTTTTGTGGCAGAAGAAAAGGGTGACATCTTAGGTTATACCTATGCCTCAGATTTCAAAACACGTGCCGCCTACAGCTGGTCCGTGGAAACCTCCATTTATGTCAGGGAGGATATTCATGGAAACGGCATCGGCAAGGCATTATACAGCACTCTGGAGGATACTCTGAAGCAACAACACATTTGCAATCTCTGTGCCTGCATAGCCTATCCCAACCCTGAAAGCATTGCTTTTCACGAGCATTTTGACTATCAAACGGTAGCCCATTTTCACGCCTCCGGGTATAAACAGGGGAAATGGTATGATATGGATGGAAAAGGAGCTTTGCCCCCACACCATACCACCGCAGCCCTTCATCCCATTCCCACAGCTTACATGCCCATCCGGCAGAAAGGAGTAACTATGAAACCCCTTAAGCTATACAGAAAGCGCCTGATTCCCGCAGAATGCATCCTTCTTAAGGATGACCAGATTATGGAGCAGAGCGACACAGTGATTATCACCAAATGGAACACTTTAAACCCCAAGACCACCTTTTCCCACGGCTGTTCCTGCTATTTTTTGAAGGAAGGCATCAAAATCAGCAAATTTTATCGCCATGACAATTCGCTTCTTTATTGGTATTGTGATGTGGTGGATTATGATTATAATGAGACCGAAAACACCTTAACCGTCACAGATTTGTTGGCAGATGTCATCATTTATCCCGATGGCACCGTGCAGGTAGTGGATTTGGATGAGCTTGCAGAGGCCTTTGACAAAGAATTGATAACTGCCGAACAGTTAAGTCAATGCCTACGCCAGTTAAATAACCTACTCACCTTGATATACCGCGATAAATTTGACCGCTTACAGGATCACTTAGAAAAAATGGGACTGTAGCCACACAATGGCATGGTGCAAACCGTTTTATTGTAAAGGTAATTCCCATGCACCTGGTTGCGAAACAAATGATGGAATTTCTAAATGTGCGTAACTTTGGAATTTACGACCGTTCGTGCTTTTTATGAGCTGGGACAAAAATAGAGGCATATGCCTCTATTTTTTGTGCAGGTGACCGTTCCACCTAGGTGTGAAAAAATTAACTTTACAATAAAACAGCCAACCATACCTCTTAGTAGAAGACATGTCCGCCGATATTAATACCGGTCAGACCCTCAATGGGCGTTCTAAAGAAAACGCAGTTGCCCACGTTGGTCACTCCTGACATCGCCTCATCCGCAGCCCGATAGCAGCTTTCCGTTGCTTTGTTGGCTCCAAGTGCCAATTCAAGTCTTCCACTGGCTACAGGCGAGAATTGGCGTCTCTGATAGATGACTCCTACCACCGTATCCGGGAATACCGAGCTTAACACACGATTGATTACCACGCTACCTACAGCCACCTGCCCGGCATAGGGCTCTCCGCCCGCCTCACAGTAGATGAGATTAGCAAGCAGATATCTGTCTCCTTCTGCAAAGCTCACCTCGGAAATATCCCGCCAGGTAGAATTGGCTGCCGTCTGGGACAATGCCATTTCTTCTGCCAGCTTCTTTCTCAGCGTATCCAGATTTTCTTCAGCCTTCTTAATCTCAGCCTCATATGCCAATGCCTGTTGTTCCGCATCAGATATCTGTTCCGCATATTGTGCCATGGTATTGGAGGTCTGACTAATCAGCCCTGATACCTTGCTCTTTTCAGCCTCCGCAGCCACCAACAGGTTGTCCAATTCTATCTTCTCGTTCTGAAGACACGCCTCCTGCTCTTCTATCAGCCTACGGTTCTCTTTAAACTCTTCCAGCTTCAGCTTGTCATATGCTGCTATCTGTTCAAAAAAGTCTGCCGCATTAAGCATCTCATCAAAGCTTCCCTTGCTCAAAATAGCATTGACATAGCTACTTTCATTCATCTCATACATGGACTGCACGCGTATTACCATGCTGTCGTATTGCCAGCTTTCAGTAGCCTTCGCCTCCGCCAGACTTTCCTGCGTATCGGAAATCTCCTGCTCCTTATCTGCAATCTGCTGTTCAAGGGAGGCAAGATTCTCGCTTACTTCTGTCAGCTGTGTATTCAGATTATTCAGTTCTCCCTTCAGGGTACTGTGTTCCCCCTTTAGGTCCTCTAAGTTCTCCTGTGTCTGGCTCAACTGATTCTCCAGCTCGTTTTTCTGCTGTTCCTGCTGTTGAATCTGTTGCATGGTAGAAGTTGCTGTCGCCACTATGCAATCCGCCGATAGCAAACCCACCATAATCGTAACCATACACACAGCCACCATCTTACGTAAAACCTTCAATTACAAATCCTCTCCTATTGCCGATACTTTGCAGCTTCTGTTATTGCCTGTTACACCTCAATATGTATATCTCTTCCTGATTTCTGGTATAAAATATACTGCACTCCTGCCGCATCAAACATTCTCTTGGATGCAATATTCATTGGCGTACCATCGTATTTATCACTGGCATACACTACTGTTTTGATGCCGGCCTGTATAATTGCCTTTGCGCATTCATTACACGGGAACAAAGAGACATACAGCTTGGTTCCCTCTAATGAACCTCCACGATAATTTAATATAGCATTCAGTTCACTGTGCGTTACAAAAGGATATTTGGTGTCCAGTACTTCTCCTTCTCTATCCCAAGGAAAATCATCATCGGAACATCCCTGCGGAAAACCATTATACCCCATAGATAATATTTTATGATTGTCGCTGACAATACAGGCACCCACCTGTGTATTGGGGTCCTTGGAGCGCATCCCTGCCAAATGTGCAACTCCCATAAAATACTCATCCCAACTGATATAGTCCCTGCGCTTTGCGCTCTTTGGTTTCATATCCATAAGCTTATCCCTCTCCTACTTCGTACCGAAAATACGATCACCGGCATCTCCCAGACCCGGAACAATATAACCATGGTCATTCAGCTTCTCATCCATGGCACCGATATACATGTCCACATCGGGATGAGCTTCCTCCATAGCCTTTACACCTTCCGGCGCCGCAATAATGCACATAAAGTGAATGTTCTTACACCCCTTGTCCTTCAGCATCTGGATAGCAGCCACAGAGGAACCGCCTGTTGCCAGCATGGGGTCCACCACAAACACTTCTCTTTCTGCGCAATCCGCAGGTAATTTGCAATAATATTCTACCGGCTTTAAGGTATCCGGATCACGGTACAGACCGATATGCCCCACCTTTGCTGCCGGAATCAAATTCAACACACCGTCCACCATGCCAAGTCCGGCTCTAAGAATAGGAACAATAGCCATTTTCTTACCCTTTAATTCCTTTGCCTTTGTAGTGCAGATAGGTGTCTCTATCTCAACCTCATCCAGTTTCAAATCTCTGGTGGCTTCATAGCAAATCAGCATTGCAATCTCACTGATGGTCTGTCTGAAATCCTTGGTTCCGGTGTCCTTTCTCCGAATAAAACCGATTTTATGCTGAATCAAGGGATGATTCATAACCACTACTTTTGCCATAAGATTTCCTCCTACTCAATCAAATCCACTCTGCGCTGATGTCTTTCCTCTCCCGAAAATTCTGTATTCAGGAAGGTGTCTACGATTTCTATTCCCAGATTATCGCCCACAATACCGGCTCCCATAGCCAGAACATTGGCATTATTATGGAGACGGGTCAGCTTTGCAGACAAGGTATCTGCGCACAATGCGCAGCGAATTCCCTTAACCTTATTGGCTGTAATGCTGATGCCGATTCCGGTGGTACAGATTACAATTCCCTTCTCGCACTCTCCGGATGCTACAGCCTGTGCCACCGCGCGTCCAAATACCGGATAGTCACAGCTGTCCTTGCTGTTGCAACCCATATCCTTATAAGGAATATTATGGCTTTTTAAATATTCAACCACCTTTTCCTTTAAATCAAATCCACCATGATCACTTCCGATTGCTATCATAATGCTACCTCCTTATATATCATTTTTATTTTTAATAACTATTTCAACTCTACAACACTATGTCCTGCTGCCTTTAATAATCTGTTCATGATGGCCTGTCCAAAACCTTCCGCCACAAAGCCCTCGGAATAAATTCTGGTAACGCCTTCATCATCAAATTCTCTCAATATGGTATAAAGGTGTCTGGCAATGCTCTCTTCATCCTTTCGACTTCCCACACTTTTCACCACATCAGCACAATAGTGTTCTTTCATTTCTGCCGTGGCAATCACACCAACTCTTTGTCCGGCTTCTCTATCCTCTGCCGAACAATCATTAATATATTCCATCACCTTCCGGGCTTCACCCTGTACAATAGTCAGTTCCCCCTTCGGTGCATAATGTCTGTATTTCATACCGGGGGCTTTGGGTGCCTGACCGCTATCTTCCCTTAAGATTGTCACATCACTCTCAACCTGTCCAAGCACCTCTGCCAGCTTTTCTCGGGTTATATAGCCGGGGCGCAATACCATAGGAGGCGATACCGTCAAATCAATAATAGTGGATTCCAGTCCGATTCCCACTTCTCCGCCATCAATAATAACGTCTATTTTCCCATGCATATCTTCCACTACATATTTGGCAACCGTAGGACTTGGTTTTCCTGAAGTATTGGCACTTGGTGCTGCCACATAACCGCCGCTATAGGCAATCAACCTCTGCGCCACCGGATGCGCCGGCATGCGCACAGCCACCGTATCCAATCCCCCCGTCGTCTCGGAAGGAACCTTATCCGACTTTGGTAAAATCATGGTAAGGGGACCCGGCCAGAACGCTTGCGCTATCCTCTTTGCATCCTCCGGCACTTCCCTCACAATGGGGTATATGTCTTCAAATTCACAGATATGAACAATCAGTGGATTGTCAGAGGGACGTCCCTTCGCCGCATATATTTTATGAGAGGATTCTTTATTCAAAGCATCTCCGCCCAAGCCATATACCGTCTCCGTAGGGAAAGCCACCAAACCACCCTGCCGCACAATTTCACCCGCAGCCCGCAGCTTGGCATCGTCCGCCTCCGATAAGTCACCACTGTCTGCAATCTTAATAATTTCTGTATCCATCTAACAGCACCTTCTATCAATCTGTATACTTTAGTTAGTATATCACATTTTCCGCAAAAATGAAAGAAATTAATCACTGCCGTTTAAGTATTGCAGGATGCCCATATGAATAGCCCATGCAGTTCGTTCCTGATACTCTCTTGTACAGAGTTTTTCCGCTTCCGCCTGATTGGAAAGAAACCCACTTTCCACAATAACAATGGGAGTCTGAGTCTTCTTTAACAAATAATAGCTGTCATTAGCCTTAATCTGGCGCTTGTTTTCAGGGTCAACTCTTTTGACAAACTGGTTCTGTATCACTTCTGCCAGTTGTTTCCCCTGAGTGCTTCCCTCATAGTAAAACACCTGCGCACCATGTACATATTCTTCAGGATAGCTGTTTTGATGAATACTCACTGTAAGTAAGGGTGCCGCCTCTTCAATCAGGGCAATCCTACGTTTCATATCCTGCACCTTTTTGTTGGATGCATTGGCATCATTCAAGCTATTCTCATCCTCTCTGGTCATCACGACTCTTATATCATTCTGCTCCAGATATTGCTTTACCAAAAGGGCTATTTGCAGATTAATATCCTTTTCCAGCGCACCATTGATTCCGACCTTTCCCGGGTCTTCTCCGCCATGCCCCGCATCAATTACCACACAGGGCTGCTGTATCTTTATGCTGGCGCTTCCTACATAGGAGGCAGTCTCTTTTCCTATGAAAAGCATGGAAACCACCAACAATATTCCCATAATGATTGTCATTACCTTATGTTGTTTCTTATTCATAGCTTATTTCTTTTCTTTTTTGTAGCATTATATGCGCATAAGAGTCACAGCAATAACTTTCTATCTTTTCCAAAAAATTAAGAATTTTTTAAAAATTATCCCTCTAAAACAGTTGCATGGGACTCTTTTTCTGACGTATAATAGGAATATGGAAAAAAAGAAGAAACTTATTTCAATTTTACTTACAATTATTGCCGTAGGTTGTCTGGTTGCTGCCGGAATATTACTGCTTCGCCAATCTCTTGACAACAGGCACACTCTGGAAACCATAGAAGCATTACAGCCTTCGCCCGCCCCGGCTGAGATTCCCACATCGGAGGACGACATAGAGACCACTGCTCCCACACCGGAGCCGGTCATCTTTACAGACAACGATACGGCTACTCCTTCACCGGAGCCTGACGAAACACCCGCACCCACACCGGATATGCGCGTGCCCAACCCTTATACAGAAGCTTTTGAAGCCAACGGGGATATGGCCGCCTGGATTCAGATTCCGGACACTACTATCGATTATCCGGTTATGTGGACACCACGCGATGAAAACTATTATCTCTATCGGGATTTCGATGGCTCTGACAATCAAAACGGTTGCCTGATTCTGGATACTGACAGCTCCTTAGAACCGTTAAGCACTAATCTGATTATCCACGGACACAACATGCGTTCCGGTGCAATGTTTGGCAATCTGACAGATTATGAAGACAAGGATTATTACGAGCATCACAAACAAATCGTCCTATATACCGAAGAATGCCAACGCAATTACGAGGTAATCGCCGTATTCCGTTCTCAGGTATACAAGAAAAGCGACCAGGTATTTAAGTTCTACAAATTTTTCCAGGCAGACACACAGGAAGAATTTGATGACTTTTATAACAATATTAAAAAATTATCCCTATACGATACCGGTGTTACCGCCGAATTCGGCGATCACTTCCTCACCCTGTCCACATGTGTATACCACGTAGAGCAGGGAAGATTTGTGGTGGTGGCCAAGGAAGTCGAAAGCGGTGACAACTACCTGCCCGTACAGGATGACTTGCAAACAACAAACTAGGAGGGTTTCATTATGAAAATGAACAGACTGAAAAAATTTGTAGCACTACTGACCGCAACGGCGATCTGCGCACTACTTCCCGGTGTCAATGCGATGACAGCTTCCGCAGACGAGCCCGTAACCTACTATATCAAGTATGTCACCGATGTTCAGGACTGGCGATACCAGACCGGCGGTTGGAACGATTCCGCAACCCACCACAACCTTATGTATCTGCATGATTTAATTAAGGACGGCGATGTAATCGTAGTAGACAACAACGGATATGCACCTCATCTCAACATAGAAGTTGGCGTTAAGCTGAGCAATCTGACTGTAGCGCAGAATTCCTCCGCTGTTGTAAGCACCAAGGGTGTGGATCAGTGCTATGTTCTCAGCGGTTCCAGTGCTGCTGTTACCGGCGATGTAAACGATGCTTATCTGTATGATTTTGCCGCTGCAAGCTTCCACGGCAATGTGAACGATTTAACCTTTATTGATACCATGGCACAATCCACCGGTAGTGCAACCGCAGACGGTACTGTAGATCATGTAATCAGAAAGACTGATGATGGTCGCGTACATTTTGAAATGTACAATGTGGCTCAAGGTAAACTCAATATCAGCTATGCAACCATTTTAACGGATGCTACATACTACAGCACCACTCCCTCAACTACTCCTTCTGCCCCTGCAACCACTCAGCCGGCTGTATCCGCAGATGAATATGATGATGTTCCCAAGACCGGAGAAAACAATTCTATCTTCCTGTTATTAGGTACTGCTGTTGTATGTCTGTTAGGCAAGCGTGCTTTGAAAAGAGTTTAATCTTTAACAAATCACTAAAAACAAATCGGGCTGTCGCATTTGCGACAGCCCATTCTTATTGCTTACCTTGTTTCATCTATGAATTGACATAGGCGCTAATTAATTCCCAGATAGCCGGTGTTCCGTAGCCCAGGCGCCATACTGCCACACCACCAATCTCGTTTGCACTCATAACACTTAGCTTCACACGTAAGGATTCCATATCCTCAAGCCATATCTTATAGGTCACACTACCGGAGGTCCACTCTGCATAATTCTGACAGGTACTCTCCTGCCATTCCGGCTCCACACTTAATCTGTTTAAGAAATCTTCCGTATTATTGAAGGTCAGATACTCATCCGTAACCTCAGCACCTTCAATTCGCCACAGAATGGTATAGAGCGGTAATGCATTTATTACCTTTCCTGCCGGCACCTCCTCCAGCGTTCTGGTAATACCACCGGTTACATAATCAATACTTGCCACACTTCCTGGGTCTCCGCTTCCATGCCAGTGTTCGTCATAACCCATAATAATCACATAATCTGCAACTTGCCCCTGAATATCAAGTCGATAGTAATCATTAAAGTTAAAAGGAACATAATTGTCTACGGAAAGCACCAAGCCATTGCTTCGGCACAAAATCGACAATTCTCTCAAAAACTGTACAAAATGGACTCCGCTGTCTGCACCCAATCGCTCAAAGTCAAGATTAATACCGTCCAGCCCCAGACTTAAGGCCACATCTGTTATATTCTGTGCAAGCTTCTGTCTCTTTGTTGTAGATGACAATACATTGTATACGCTTAAGCCGGCACCGGTCTCATTGTTGTAATTAAAATCATCTAAAACACCCCATACCTGAAGCCCCATATTATGAGCTCGGTTTACATAATCTGCAGAACCAAAGCTTCTGAAATTTCCCTCTTCATCATTTAAGCTAAACCATGTAGGAGCGATTACATTCATTCCCTGAGCCCCGGCAGCCATTTCCTCCAGTGTGGAATTACCGCCTTCTCCACCGATTGCATGCCAACCCAGACTCAGCTTTCCTTCCATAGTCAGCGAAGTATATTCCGGTGCCACATAATCCGTTACCGGAGTCTCCTGTACTGTGGTCTGATTGCTTAACCGCTTATTCTCCACATATCCAATCACAGCATCAGCAGTTTTTACTTTACTCCAGGTATCCATCTGCTCCAGAATCTCCACAGTGTCGCCTGCTGTCAAATCCTTCAATATAGGGCTCTTAATACCACCCTTTAAGCGCACTGCCGTATCCTTACTGATTTCTGCTATCTCCTTTCTCCCCCATTCCGTATATACTTGAATATGAGAATCATAGACATCATAAGAATAATTCGTATACTGCTTCACATAATCAGCTGCCACATATACCACATCGTTTTCTACATAGCTTATCACATAGCCTGCATCCTGTGTTCCTGCCGGCGTAGTATAAGTGGTTTCTCCAAAATTAGAGCGTATAATTTCGGTTGCTGTGGTATACAACAAAATGTTTTCCGTCATATCCACATAGAAAATCTCATTAAAATATTTATGAACGGTTGTCAGGTCAAAATAGTACATTCCATCTTTTATTACCGCTTTTTCCGCAATCATCTCATCCTGTAAGATAATTGCACTTTGATTCCCCGACACCTGATAATATTCATTCCAATCAGCTCGTTCCTTACTATAAGAGTATTTGTCGAGCAAATAGCTTCCTACCGTAACGCCCGCAATCAATAGAATTAAAAGCAACGCTACAGCAACAGGTATTATTCTCTTCATTATTAGCTCCCATCCGCGCACACAAGGCACGCTTTATCGTGTCATGTAACTGTTCGATTAGACCGAAGTCGTTCATTAACCGAACAGTTACATTCTAACACACTAAGCTTGTGCCGTCATTACCAAATTTGACAAATTTCCAGCTTTTACTGTACGGCATGTACCTGCATAAGAGGCAATCCTGTGTATGGTTAAGCATGCCGCTTACAGCTCCACTCTGTCAAAGCGGACCTGCTGCACTTTTCCGTTTTCTCCCAGAACATAATCTGCCATATACGCATACTGCTCTTGTACCGTTCGCTGCATAATATCACGGGGAAGCACAGCTTCTCCGTCAATAAAAAATTCAACGCCCGATTTCTGCAGTCCTTCCAGATAAGATGACAATCTGGCTCTGGTTTGCATCGGTTTTCTTTCTTTTGCATAATCTCCTTTCATGGTTATTTCCTCCGTCCACAAGCCTCGGACCAAAAGAATCTGTGATATATCAATCTCCCTAAAGGCTTGTGTTCTGCCAACAAATTCAGGATAAAGCAAATGCCTTCGACAGTACTAAAATGGTTAAAAAAACCTAAATGAATCATGTTTAATTTGAATTATAAATGTGAAAAGTATTAGTTGAATTACTATGAACAAGCACGTATATGCTTGTAAGACATCCTTAAATGTATATCATAGGATACAAATTTGCCATATAATATGATATAATGTTTTTAGAAAGATAACATAAAATAAAGGATGAATCGGAACGAACTGTTCCCGACAAATCAACCAGAAATCAAGACTGTCTGCCTCCTTCCCGTACTTAGGTTGCGAAGGCATTTACAAGTGCATTATAATCGAAATACCTTATTTTGGCAAGGCACTTTGTAAAAGAAGCATAAATTTCATAATTTTTTATTAAACTGCTTCTGTGTCTATTGACTAAAAAGAGGTGAAAGTATAAGATACTTTTAATCAAATTTTTCTACAGCCTTGATGATTACACACCACTTGGCATCTACAGATGCAGAAAGGAAGGGTTGTTGTATGAAGATAGAAAAAATAAATGAAAATCAGATTCGTTGTACACTTACCAGAGAAGATCTGGCAAGTCGTGAATTAAAAATAAGTGAATTAGCATACGGTACCGAAAAAGCCAAAAATCTTTTTCGTGATATGATGCAGCAGGCAAATTTTGAATTTGGATTTGAAGCAGAAGATATTCCCTTAATGATTGAAGCCGTGCCGCTCAATTCAGAATGCATTGTTCTGATTATTACCAAGGTGGAAGACCCCGAAGAGCTGGATACCCGTTTTTCACGTTTTGCACCTTCCGTTACCGAGGATGAAGATGATTACTACGAGGAAGAAGGCAGCTCCGATGAAATAGCCGACCTGTTCCGTAGGCTTCAGGACTCCGGTAAGCACAGTGGTCGTGCCACCGCTGCAGCAGAAACCCCTGCCAAGGAGGAGAGCAACTCCCCTATGCGGATTTTCCATATGGATTCTCTGCAACAGGTCATGAATGCTGCCGGCATCGTTGGACACTATTACCAAGGACAAAGTGCATTATATAAAGATGAAAAGAGTGGTAAGTATTTACTGGTATTAACACAGGGCACAGCGGACAAAGCAGCCTTTGACCGTGTTTGCTTCTGTCTTTCGGAATACGGTAGCTTGCAGCGTTCCTCTTCCATGAATCATGTATATCTCGAAGAGCACTTTAAACCATTAGTTGCAGAAAACGCATTGCAGTCTTTAAGCGGTGCCAATTGATTCAAGGCTGATGATATTTGATAAAATAGGAATCAAAAAAAGCTTCCCCGATAAAGGGAAGCTTTTTGCATGCAGTCTCACACTTTTTATACTGCCTCGATAGCTGCCATAAGCGCATCAACATCTATACCATGTACCATAGCCGCTTCTTCTAAGGATTCACCCTGTGCAGAAGGACATCCCAGACAATGCATACCTGCATTTAACAAAACAGGTGCCACATTGGGATTGGTACGCAGAATTTCTCCGATTGTCATATCCTTTGTTATTTTGCCCATGTTCTTTCTCCTTTCTAAACTTCTTTCTTTATACTAGCATACTCCCCAAAATCTGACAAGCCATTCCAAATTCATAAATCTTTATAAATTTCTTGTTTTTTTTGCCAAAAACCCTTATTCACACTGACTTTGTATAGAAAAAAGTACACTACCGACCTTGACTCCAAACTTTGTTTTTCATATAATGAAGCTAAGGATTAGAAGGCACTAAGGCGTTGCCCAAGGCGGCGCTTAAAACTTATTATACTAATTCAAATTTTATAGGAGGCTATTTCAAAATGAGACCAGAATGGAAAGATTTTGTAGGCGGCAAATGGGAAAAAGAAGTTAACGTTCGTGACTTCATCCAGAAGAACTATCATCCTTATGACGGTGATGAAAGTTTCTTAGCTGACGCTACACAGAACACAAAGGATTTGTGGGCACAGGTACTTGAGTTACAGAAGAAGGAAAGAGAAGCAGGCGGTGTTCTTGATATGGATACCAAGGTTGTTTCTACTATCGTATCTCACGGCCCCGGCTATTTAGACAAGAGCAAGGAGACCATCGTAGGTTTCCAGACTGACAAGCCTTTCAAGCGTTCCTTACAGCCTTACGGCGGTATCAGAATGGCTGAGAAAGCTTGCTCCGATAACGGATATGAAGTTGATCCTGAGATCAGCGAATTTTTCTCTACTCACAGAAAGACACACAACGCAGGTTGTTTCGATGCATATAATGCAGAGATGAGAGCTTGCCGTTCTTCTCACATTATTACAGGTCTTCCTGATGCTTACGGACGCGGACGTATCATCGGCGATTACAGACGTGTTGCTCTGTATGGTATTGACAGACTGATTGAGGATAAGCTTGAGCAGAAGGATTCCACCGGTCGTGTAATGACTGATGATGTTATCCGTCTTCGTGAAGAAATCTCCGAGCAGATTGTTGCTCTGAAGCAGATGAAGGAAATGGCAGCTTCCTATGGCTGTGACATCTCCAAGCCCGCTTCTAACGTACAGGAAGCCATTCAGGCTACTTACTTCGGATATCTGTGTGCAGTTAAGGAGCAGAACGGTGCTGCTATGTCCCTTGGACGTACTTCTACCTTCCTTGATGTTTATGCAGAGAGAGACTTAGCTAACGGTACTTTTACCGAAGAGCAGATTCAGGAATTTGTTGACCACTTCATCATGAAGTTACGTCTTATCAAATTTGCTCGTACACCTGAGTACAACCAGATCTTCGCTGGTGACCCTGTATGGGTAACCGAGTCTCTGGCTGGTGTTGGCGTTGACGGCAGACCTCTGGTTACCAGAATGAGCTTCCGTTATCTGCACACCCTGACCAACTTAGGTGCATCTCCTGAGCCTAACCTTACTGTACTTTGGTCCACCAGACTTCCTGAAGCTTGGAAGAAATACTGTGCAAAGATGTCTATCCTGACCTCTTCCATCCAGTATGAGAACGACGACCTGATGAGAGTATCCCACGGTGATGATTACGGTATCGCTTGTTGTGTATCCTCCATGGTAATCGGTAAGGAAATGCAGTTCTTCGGCGCTCGTGCAAACCTTGCTAAGTGCTTGCTGTACGCTTTGAACGGTGGTGTTGACGAAGTAACCAAGAAGCAGGTTGGTCCTAAGTACCGCGCTGTTGAAGGTGACGTTCTTGAATACAATGATGTATATGACAAGTTTATGGATATGATCGAGTGGCAGGCAGATGTTTATGTTAATACTCTGAACATCATCCACTACATGCATGACAAGTACTGCTACGAGAGAGCAGAGATGGCTCTTCATGACAGAGATGTTAAGAGATACTTCGCAACAGGTGTTGCAGGTCTGTCCATCGTAGCTGACTCCTTATCTGCTATTAAGTATGCTAAGGTTGAAGTTATTCGTGATGAAGACGGCGTTATCGTTGACTTCAAGACCACCGGTGACTTCCCTAAGTATGGTAACGACGATGACCGCGTAGATGATATCGCTCAGGATATCGTTCATAAGTTCATGACCGCTATCAGAAGACATCACACCTACAGAAACGGTGTTCCTACCACCTCCATCCTGACCATTACCTCTAACGTTACCTATGGTAAGGCTACCGGTAATACTCCTGATGGACGTAAGAAAGGTCAGCCTTTCGCTCCCGGTGCTAATCCTATGCACGGTCGTGATACCCACGGTGCAGTAGCATCTCTTGCTTCTGTATCCAAGCTTCCTTTCAAGGATGCACAGGACGGTATTTCCAATACCTTCACCATCATCCCCGGAGCACTCGGTAAGGAAGATGCAGTATTCGCAGGCGATATCGAGCTTGATCTGAATAACTAGTAAGTTTAGAAAGGACACACCATGGACGAAAAAACAATGATTGAAGATCTTGTAAAAATGCTGGATTCCGGTATTGCAAACGGAGTCGGACATGTAAATGTTGATTTCGATGCCACAGAAAAACAATCAAAGAACGTTCAGACAATGGGCTGTACGGATTGTTCCAGAACACCGTTAGCCTGCAGTGTACCCACCCTTGAACAGGGTTTAGACGATTATCAATAATAGGAGGAATAAATCATGGCAGCAAATACAGCACAGGTTGATAACCTTGTATCTTTATTAGATGGCTACGTAGTAAAAGGCGGTCATCACCTTAACGTAAATGTATTAAACAGAGATATGTTATTAGACGCTCAGGCACATCCTGAGAATTACCCTCAGCTTACTATCCGCGTATCCGGATACGCTGTTAACTTCATTAAGTTAACTCCTGAACAGCAGGCTGATGTTATTTCTCGTACTTTCCACGAGAGCATCTAAGCATACTACCTACAAAAGAAAAAGCTTGAAACCCGGGAGGAATGTCTTCCCGGGTTTTCTAACATCACACCTCTCACAGAGGACAAGCATATCCTGCAAATAATTGAACGGATATTCAGAAAGGAATTATATGAAAGGCAGAATTCACTCACTGGAAAGCTTTGGAACCGTAGACGGCCCAGGAACACGCTTTGTCGTTTTTACACAAGGTTGTCCCATGCGTTGCGCATATTGCCACAATCCCGACACCTGGGAGGTAAATGGCGGAACACTCATGGATGCCGAATATATCATCGAACAGTACAAGCGCAACGAACCATTTTATAACGGCGGCGGTATTACTGTCACAGGTGGCGAGCCTCTGTTGCAGGTTGATTTTCTGATTGATTTATTTACACTTGCGAAAAAGAATCAGATTCACACCTGTATTGACACCTCCGGAATCACCTTCAACCCGGAGAACGAAGCATATTTGAAAAAGCTCGATTCCTTAATGGAGCTGACCGACCTTGTCATGTTAGACATTAAACACATTGATGAAGCCCACCATCTTGAGCTCACCGCGCAGTCCAACACCAATATTCTTAAATTTGCTGCGTATCTCAACGACAAGAACGTAGATATGTGGATTCGACATGTTGTTGTGCCCGGAATTACAGATGAGGATGAATATTTATTCCAGCTGGGATATTTTATTGGTCAATTTCAAAATTTGAAAGCATTAGATGCACTTCCCTATCATACGATGGGTGAAAATAAATACGAAAAGCTGGGCATGGAATATAAGCTTCACGGCGTTCCTGCCATGGATAAGGATGCTCTTCTGGAAAAGAAAAAGGTTATTATTGAGGGCATTAAGAAAAGGCGCGCGGAAGCCACTTCCTGTTAAGACAGAGGGTGTTCAAAAACACCCTCTTTTTAGTGCAAAAATTCCCAATAAATTGTCGCATTTATTAACCACATATGGCATAATATTTTTATATATAAGCTGTTTTTAGAAAAATGTGCAACAAAATAATTGTGAGGTACGATGTATGAAAGGGAAAACACCAAAGAACGCCGCCCCCAAAAAGGCAAAACCCAAGCAAAAAGCAGTTAATTTCAAACAAGTATTAAAAAACATTTCCGGCAAAGGTATTATGAGATCTCTCATGCTGATTGCCATACTACCCGTTCTGTTGATGATTGTACTTGGTTTTGTGTCTTATCAGACCGCAGCCAATGCAATCTTGAATCAATGTAAGGATTCCGCCATGGCAACGGTAGATGCATCCGCCGATTACCTCAGTGTAGTCTGCGGCTCAGTCTCTTCTAAGGGTGCCGAGCTTGTAACCCACAGCACAATCAAGAATTATTACCAGAATTATGACAGAGCAGACAGCGCTTATGCAGATATGTATACTGAAATCCAATCTCTCATGGGACAAATGAAGATTGCGAATGAATATCTTTTCAGTTACTCCATTATTCCGGATCAGGGTAAATCTGTCACTTCCTTGACCGGAACCCTGCCTGACGACTATTATGCGCTGTTCGAGGAATCTCCGGAAGGAAGCTTCTTTAAGAAGAATAAGGCGCAAGCTTCTACATGGATGGGTTACCACCCCTTTGTTGACGAGAACCTGAAAACAAAGTCCTCTAATTACGCTTTTGCATATATCCAGAAAATCATGCAGACAGGAACCGTTTTAGTTCTGGATATTGATATGGCTGTTGTGGAGAATATGCTTACCAATCTGGATACCGGCGATGGCAGTATCAAAGCATTGGTATCCGCTGATGGAAGAGAAATCGGCACCATCCAGGGACAGGAAAGCTTTTATAATACAGGTGATGCAGATACTCACTGGTTTGTAGGTAACGATTATTACATCCAAAGCCGGGAAAATAATGCTTCCGAAAGTAAAACCGTACGTCTGCAGGGCAAAGAATATGTTTATTTGTATGCGCCCGTTGGCAATACCGGCATTTCTCTCTGTGTCCTGGTTCCTCAAAGCAGCTTATTAAAGGATGCCGGAACCATCGCATATGTCACCTTCTTCATTGTATTGTTTGCAGGTGCCATTGCTCTGTTTACAGGCATTGTGATTGCCAGGGGTATTCGTTCCACCGTTAAGCATTTGGTAAATGGCTTAAAGGAAGCTGAGAAAGGAAATCTCTCCGTACACTTTACCACAAAGCGAAAGGATGAATTCCTGCTTCTTACTAATAGTTTGAATAATACCTTACTTGGTATCCGCTCATTATTCGAAGATACGCAACGCTTCGGTGAACAGGTTAATGATATGTCTTCTGAACTGGCAGAGCGTACTTCCTCCATGAACGAATCCATGCAGGAAATTTTACGTGCCGTAGAAGAAGTGGCAAATGGTACACAGACACAAGCCGAAGAAACAGATGCCAGCAACCAGAAGATGATTGAACTCTCTGAAAATATTACAGAAACTTCCCACAAGACACAGACAATGGAGAGTCTTGCGGATGAGGTTATGGATGCTGTAGATAAGGGACAGACCATTGTTGACGGTATCAGCAAAAATGCAGATGCCACTGTAGAAATCACACGTACCTTGACAAGAGAGATTCAGGATGTTAACAATCATTCCATCGAAATCCGTAATATTGTCAATGTTATCGACGGCATTGCCGGACAAACCAACCTGTTGTCACTGAATGCTTCTATTGAAGCTGCCCGTGCCGGCACCTTAGGCAGAGGCTTTGCTGTAGTAGCTGAAGAAATCCGCAAGCTGGCAGATCAATCCAAAGAATCCAGCAACCAGATTCAGGAAATTATTCAGCGCATCACGGAAGCAACAGAGCGTACTACTCTGTCTGCCGCAGAAGCCGAACAGCGTATTCATGAGCAGGTAGAGCAATTCCGCCAGACCGTTGCTGTCTTTACCTCCATCAAGGATTGTGCAGAAGCTTTAATCGACGAATTGAACCTTACTGTTGCCAACATGAAGCAGGTAGATTTGAGCAAGGATGAGGTAAGCGATTCCATTCGCAACATTGCCGCTGTTTCCGAGCAGGCTGCTGCCTCCATTCAGGAAGTAACAGCTACCCTGAACAATCAGACACAGTTGATGGAATACCTGACCAACGAGGCAAATGCTTTAACCACACAAACCAGTATTCTCAATACCTCTATGGAGAAATTCATTATTTCATAATTGTGCTCGGCTATTGAGAATTTGTATGAAATAACTCTTGTAATAGATGCTCTTTTGTATTACAATTATTATAGTTATTGATAATTTTGTATCAATGGTATTCCTTGATACACAGATATAAGGAGGATTTTATTATGGCATTTGTAATTAGCGATGCATGTGTAGCTTGTGGTGCTTGTGAAGCACAGTGCCCTGTTGGCGCTATCAGCATGGGAGATGGCAAATTCGAAATCAATGCAGATACCTGCATCAGCTGCGGTGCTTGCGCAGGTCAGTGTCCTGTTGGCGCTATTGCTGAGGAATAATTTGCAGCCCTATAAGTTGTATTCATTTGAATCAAAGGTATTTATGAAAAGACATTTCATTCGTGAAATGTCTTTTCTTTTTGTCTTCTCTTACCCCAGTACCTTCTCCATTTTTCCTTTTAACACATTTGCTTTGTTTCTTTTAGCCTTGCGCTTGTTTTTCTTCTCTCGCTTCACATCCTTCTGATGAAATCGCAATAGATTGCCTGTACTTTTCTTACGTAGAAGTTCATCAATCATCCTGTAATACTCTTCATTGCGTTGTTCCTGACGGAGCTCTCTCTCCTCCTCACGCTCCTCCTGCGTCCGAAATTGGTAATCCAATTCCTTTACGATACTTTCTTTAATATCACGACAAAGCTCCTGATTATTCTCGCGAAGCGTTTCGCGGATTAACTGCTGCAATAACCATTGCAGTCTCTGAGCCTTTTCTTCTCTGGATTCCTGCACAATTTCGCCCGTTTGTGTTGAGCTACCCACAATATCGATGGCCATATGAGGCCTGTCCTCATCACCTTCGATATTCTCTTCCACCTGCGGAAGTACATTCAATTTGCCATCACGCAAAATCATTTTAATTGCC
Organism: Lachnospiraceae bacterium; assembly: GCA_015056915.1. Classification (GTDB taxonomy): domain Bacteria; phylum Bacillota; class Clostridia; order Lachnospirales; family Lachnospiraceae; genus Acetatifactor. The sequence goes on along the minus strand of SVFK01000006.1, from coordinate 16,529 downwards.
TTCAATTGCAATCCCCTTTCCTTCATATTCTTAATCTGCTTAAAACGCTCCACGTCCTCTACCGTATAATATCTGTGTCCCAATTCGTTGCGCTTGATAGGAAGATGAAGCTCCTCCTCCCAATAACGCAACACATGGCTCTCCACTCGTACCTCCTTAGCCGCATCTGAAATCAATAAATAGTTACTCATGTTTTCCCCTTTCCTTGTGCTTTACTTATTTCTTTCGCACAATATCCTTTTATTTTGAATCTATAGAAAACAAAAAGAGAACAAGTGCATCTTTTGCACCGGTTCTCTTTCGTTAGTCTTAATCTCGTCTGGAACGTTCCAGATTAGCAAATTTAGTGTATTCGGGCAACCATGCCAGCTCCACCGTTCCGATAGGGCCGTTTCTCTGCTTAGCAATGATAATCTCAGAAACACCCTTCTTTTCCGAATCATGATTATAATAGTCATCACGATAAATAAACATAACCACGTCCGCATCCTGCTCAATAGCTCCTGATTCACGCAGGTCTGAAAGCATGGGGCGATGATCAGGTCTCTGCTCTACTGCACGGCTTAACTGGGACAAAGCCAGTACCGGCACAGAAAGCTCTCTCGCCACACCCTTTAGCGCACGAGAGATATCCGAAATCTCCTGCTGTCTGGAATCCGTTCGTCCACTGCCCGACATCAACTGCAGGTAGTCAATGATAATCATGGACAAGCCCTTCTCCAGTTTAAACTTTCTACATTTTGAACGAAGCTCCGATATACTGATACCGGGAGTATCATCTATAATCAGATTGGATCGTCCAATGACACCGGCACTCTCAATCAATCTTTCCCATTCCTGGTCATTCAACTGTCCTGTACGGAGCTTCTGGGCATCCACACTGGATTCCAGAGAAAACATACGGTTTACCAGCTGCTCCTTACTCATTTCCAAACTGAATATGGCTACGGGCAGATTTTGCTTAAAAGCCACATACTGGGCAATATTCAACACAAATGCTGTTTTACCCATAGAAGGACGCGCTGCTATCAGCACAAGGTCAGAGGGTTGCATTCCCGCGGTGCGGTAATCAAGGTCTGTAAAGCCGGTAGGAATACCTGTTACACTTCCTTTATTCTTCGCAGCCGTCTCAATCTTGTCCATGGCATTCATAACAACCTGCCTGATTGGTACGAAATCATCTGTATTGCGCCTCTGTACCAGCTGGAACACCCGCTTTTCGGTATCCTCCAAAATAAATTCCAGATTCTCCTTGCCGGCATAACAAGTGTTGGCTATTTCTTCATTCAAACGGATTAATCGACGTAAGGTAGACTTTTCAGCCACAATATTCGCATAATACTTAATGTTTGCCGAGGTGGGCACTGCTGTAATCAAGTCTCGCACAAATTCCAGACTACTGACCTCCGGGGGCACATCCTTTTCCCGCAGCCTGTTCTGCAGGGTTACCAGATCCACCGGACTTCCCTCATTGTTCAATTCCACCATGGTCTCAAATATAATGCCATACTGCTTATTGTAAAAGTCATCGCCGCCAATCAATTCAGAGGCTATTACAATAGCTTCTCTATCCATAATCATGGAACCGATTACAGACTGCTCCGCTTCCACACTATGAGGTAATATTCTCTTGATAACGTTTTCTTCCATAGCCGGCATCTTAAGCCTCCACTACCTTTACAGTCAACTGTCCGGTCACCTGAGGATGCAGCTTAATCGCCACCTCATATGTACCGAAATTCTTCAAGCTCTCAGGTAACTGAATCTTCTTCTTATCGATTTCAATATTGTGCTGTTCCTTGCAGGCTGCTGCAATTTCTTTCGTAGAAACGGAACCGAATGCCTTACCGTTTTCACCGCCTTTTATCTTTACAACAATCTGCTTATTCTCAAGCTCTGCCGCCAAAGCCTTTGCCGCATCCAGATTCTCCTGTGCAATCTTTTGCTCATTTGCCTTCTGCAGCTTTAAGTCGTTCATATTCTTGGAGGTTGCTTCTACACCAATCTTCTTGGGCAAAATATAATTTCTTGCATAGCCTTCGCTGGCTTCAATAATATCACCCTTCTTACCCAGCTTTTTCTCGTCCTGTAATAAAATAATCTTCATCCGATGTCATTCCTTTCCTGACTAAATTTCATTGTTTTCAAGCATAGTGTCAATAGTCCTTTTCAGAATACCGATTGCCTCAGCAAGACCGGTTCCCTCCATCTGACATGCTGCAGTATTCAAATGTCCGCCGCCACCCATGCGTTCCATAATAATCTGCACATTTACCTCGTCAATGGAACGGGCGCTGACATAAATCTTGCCCTGATAATCTGTCAGTACAAAGCTTGCTTTAATCCCTTTAATATTCAATAATTCATTAGCCGCCTGAGCTCCGATAATCGTAGGACTGGGCAACTCATCTGCCGTACATACGGATATCGCAAATACCTGCTTATATATTTCTGCCTGGCTGACAGCATCTGCCCTAGCCTTGTATTCCAAGGCATCCTCACGGAACAGCTTCCGCACACGGGTAACATCCGCACCGTTGCGGCGCAAAAATGCTGCCGCTTCAAAGGTACGCACACCGGTCTTAGTCATAAAGTTATTAGTATCAATCATAATACCGGAATACATACAATCCGCTTCCTCAGAACGTATCTTAATGTTGTCATAGGTATATTGCAAAATCTCGGATACCATTTCGCAGGCGGATGATGCATAGGGCTCCACATAAGATAATGTGGCATTTTCAATCGTTTCTGTTCCCTGCCTATGATGATCCAACACCACTACTGATTTACAATATTTCAACAATTCGGGACATTCCGTAATGGAAGGTTTATTTACGTCCACCACTACCAGCACAGTGTTACTTCCTGCCGCTTCTATGGCCTGCTGATTGTTAATAATCATATCCTCTTCATATTCGGGACTATTCTTAAATAAATCTACCAGCGGCTGCACAGAGGTAGTTACATCATTTAACACGATATGTGCCTTTCGCTCTAAGGTCTGGGCAATACGATAAATTCCTACTGCAGCGCCAAAGCTGTCCACATCGGACATACGATGTCCCATGACCAACACCTTATCCTTGCCCGTAATAATTTCTCTCAAGGCATGTGCCTTTACACGCGCCTTTACTCGGGTATTTTTCTCTACCTGCTGACTCTTGCCACCATAATAGGTAATACTTTCCGAAGTCTTAATAACCGCCTGGTCACCACCACGTCCTAAGGCAAGATCAATCGCAGTACGCGCAAACTCATAATTCTGAGCATAAGTCAAGCCATCCAGACCTACACCGATACTGATGGTTACCGCCATTTCATTTCCTATATTAACAGTTTTTACTTCCTCAAGTAAGTCGAATCTTGTCTCCTGTAACTGAGAAACTGCTTTTTTTCTCAAAATAATTAAATATTTATCCTTTTCCAGCTTCTTGCTGATACCATCAATGGCTGAAATATACTTATTTACCTTTCTGTCAATCAACGCAATCAGCAGGGAGCGTCGCACCTCTTCCACACTTTCCAGTGCTTCCTCATAATTATCCAGGTATATCATTCCTACCGCCAGACTTTGGTCATCAACCTCCTGTAGCGCAATATGCAAAGCAGTCTCGTCAAAAAGATATACCGCAATCAAATAACCGTTATAATCCTTTGCTTCAATCATATCACTGTTTTCCGCCATTTCCCTTAAGGAAATCTTGCGGAATTTAATCACGTAATCACCATCACCATATTGCAGCTCATACTGTGCTTCATCCAGACCGGAATCATCCGGCAGACGGTCCCTGGTAATAGTCGGAAAAAGTGATGTAATAGACTTATTATAGCCCTTGGGCTGATGTACTACATTCTCAAACGCCGTATTCGTCCAGATTACCTTACCACTGTCGTCCAAGAGCGCATAGGGAATCTCCAAATCGCGCAAAAGCTTCTTCTGAATCTGACCATACTCCGTAGCAAAGCTAATCAGCTCATTCATAATAACAGGTTTATTATAAAAGTAGAGGTACAAGGTAACTGCCCAATAAAATATTGCGAAGCCCAACACAAGTAAACCTGCATGAATATCCACCAGAAAAACAGCAGCATCAATGGCAAGCATTAATATTCCCAGATAAATACTGAATTTTATGTAAGTTTTAATTCTTCCCTTCAGGCGAATTCTCTTTTTCATATATACTTTCCTCTCGGTTGTGAAACAAAGAAAAAATGGCATAATGTCTGTCAAAAGGGCAGAATACGCCCCTTACCGAACATTATACCAAATATCACCGCAGTATGCCACAATTTAATTTGTCAAAAAAGGGAAATGTTTCTCTGCGCCGGATTGTCCTTCAGTTGACCTTTTCTGTCATATCGGGAGCCATGACAGGGACAGTCCCAGCTCTGCTCCTCGGCATTCCACTCCAAATGACATCCCATGTGTCTGCAACGCCTTTTCTTTTTGCCCAAAAAGCCCTTGATCAACCCTATTACACTTTCTCCTACATCCACACATAAATCCCTTATTCCGGCTCTAAATAGCAACCTCTGTGGTGCAAATACCGAACGATAAGCATTTTCCTTGCCGCAAATGCTGTCACTAATAAGTCTCGCCGCAATCATTGCAGAGGTCATTCCCCATTTTTGAAATCCTGTTGCCACATACCAGTATGGGCGGAAAATAGAATATTTCCCGATGAAAGGAATTCCGTCATGGGGCATGCAATCCTGCGCAGCCCAGCAGCTTACTTCTGCTCCTTCCGGATAATATCGCTCCGACATTGCTCTCAGATAGCAAAAGCCTTCATATTTTGACTGCCTTTTAACCTTTCCGGTTCTATGAGAACCTCCGCCCAACAGTAGCTTGCCTTCCGCACTGCGAAAGGACAGTCCCCCCTCGTCAATTCCATAATACATCCCCGAAAGCTTCTTAGGAACTCCTTTCCCTTCCAGTGCCAACACGTAGCTTCTGTCCTGATGCTGACGCAAGAAATAGAATCCCGGCACAATAGGAAAAGGATAATGGGTTGCAAATATGATATTTTCTGCAATTATGACAGCATTGTCAGTAATCACCTTATGTCCTTTTACCGACAACACATTAGTGCGTTCGTAGATTTCAAGACCTTCGGACAATTTCTTTATAACTTTCAAGGGATGAAACTGTGCCTGCTTGTAAAAACAGACAGCTCCCGTTATCTCAAAGGGAAGCTCCTTTATTACATTTCCCTCCAAAAAGCGTGTGGGCAATCCAAGCTTTTGGGCAGCTGCATCTTCTCTTAACAATTTATCTCTTCCCTTTATCTCTGTAGAATACAAGAATGACGGTAATCTCTCAAAATCACACGCAATTCCCTCTTCATTGATGATTTCTTCGTATTCACCGATGGCCCACTCATTGGCCTCTGCATAGCCCTTCGCCCTGTGAAAACCGTTGTTTCGAATCATGTCCTCATATATCAGTCCATGCTGACTGGTAATCTTAGCTGTGGTATTTTGGGTCTGCCCGGATGCAATGCTCGAGGCTTCAACCACCATAGCCTGTTGTCCGCTCTTCTTTAAAAAATAGGCAGTCAGGATTCCCGTCATCCCGCCTCCGATAATAAGATTTTGAACTTGAATCTCCCCTTGGAGCACCTGCCCTTCCGATAGTGTTACCCCTTGCTTCCACAATGATTCCATAACTTTTCTCCCATTCTGCTTAATATTTCTTGTGCTCTATTATTGAATATTTAGTTATAACATGCTATCATAAAGCATGCTTATTAACTTGTTCTCTATATGCGAAAGGAGGCTTATATGCTCTTATATTACATTCTCCTTGTCATTTTGAGTGCCATAAATCTCATCATATATATCACCAAACAGGACCGACGCTCCGACTCCAACATTTCAGTTGTGTTCTATATCTCTTTTATATCCACTGTAGGCTATCTGACGCTTGCAACCTCAACCAATATTGAGACTGCCCTGCTTGCTAACAAAATCATATATTTTGGCGGTTGTTTTTTACTCCCACATATATTATTTGCCACTTTACGGCTTTGTAATTACACAATTCCGCGATTATTAACTTTTCTTGTTATAACAGTTAATGTTATCATGTTTGCTAGCGTACTTAGCATAGGACATCTTAACATTTTTTATAAGAGTAATGTTTTAAAGCATGCCTACGGCATATCCTATATCGAAAAAGAATATGGCTTTATGCATACACTATATTACATTATACTCTTCGCTTATATCTTGATTGTACTAGGCCTTATTGTCCATACCCGGATTAAACACAAACGCATTTCTTTCAGAAGCATGCTACTGTTTGCCGCCATTTCCTGCTTGAGTATTTTCTCGTTTCTCTTCGGCAAATTATTACCTAAAGGCATAGAAATAGTGCCTCTGATTTATATCCTGTGCGAATGGATATTTTTATACATAACCAATCGGATAAGCATGTATGATATTGAAATGTCCATTTCCAATTCCCTGCAACTGCAGCAAACCTATGGATATGTTACATTCGATTTAAAAAAGAATTTCCTGGGTTGCAACAAAATAGCAACAAATTTCTTTCCCGACTTATACAATCTAAAAATTGATTTTCCGATTGAAAACAAAGAATCGCTGATATTAAAAACCATTTCTCAATGGATTGATGAATTTGAAGATGTCGAAATCATAAAAAAATATCACGAAAACGGCAAATATTATGACTGCACTTTAAAGAGCCTTTATCACAATCGAACTAGGTGCGGATATTTATTAGAAATTATAGACACCACAGACCGCGAGAAATATATTCATCTGTTAAACAACTATAATTTAGAACTTGCCCAATCAGTAGAAGAAAAGACTGCTCATATTGTGGCCATGCACGATAAAATACTGTTTGCCATGGGTAACATGATAGAAAATCGGGACAGCAACACAGGCGGTCACATTTACCGTACCAGCCATGTGGTCCAAATTCTTGTTAATGCCATTCGGTCAGATAACCGCTTCGACTTGCCCGCTTCCTTCTACCATGCTGTAGTAAAATATGCTCCACTGCATGATTTGGGAAAAATATCTATCGACGACAGTATTCTTTGTAAGCCCGATAAACTGACACCGGAAGAATTTGACATTATAAAGACACATACAGACAAGGGCGCTGCTATTGTAACAAATATTCTTGAAGGTGTGGAAGAACCTGAAATGATAACTATCGCATATAATATTGCACGTTATCATCACGAAAAATGGGATGGAAGCGGATACCCCTGTCAGCTGTCCGGAACAAGCATCCCATTTGAAGCACGAATTATGGCTATAGCCGACTGCTATGATGCCTTGGTAACCAAACGCTGCTACAAAGATGAAATGTCCTACGATGACACCTACAATTATATCAAAAACTCTTTTGGCAGTCTTTTTGATCCGGAATTATTCATTTATTTTGACAAATGCAGAAAACAGCTTGAGCAATATTATGAATCACAAGCCATTTGATTCCTTAACAAACAAATAAGACCGCGTATCCTTTATCAGATACGCGGTCTTATACACATTTTCTTTAAAATTAATCCTGAACGTAAGGCATCAATGCAACGTGACGAGCTCTCTTGATAGCTACAGTCAGTGCTCTCTGATGCTTAGCACAGTTACCGGTGATACGACGAGGAAGAATCTTACCTCTCTCAGATACGTATCTCTTTAACTTAGCGGTATCCTTGTAATCGATAACATTATCTTTACCACAGAACACACAAACTTTCTTTCTTCTGCGCATTCCGCCTTTTTTTCTCATTGGAGAATCGGATTTCTCTGCTTTATTGTAAGCCATGTCATTACCTCCTATCGGAATCAAATCATATCATTCGAAAGCCCTCCGAATGACCTGTCAAATCTTAGTTAAACGGTAATTCTTCGTCAATGCCATCAGGGATGTTCATGAAACCATCACCTGCTCCTGAAGGAGCGGGAGCATTATTGCCGCCTGAATAACCGCCTCCATTATAGCCGCCAAAGCCACCTTCATTATTAGAAGCATTCTTGCTTTCTGCGAATTCAATCTCATCCACCATTACGCGGACACTGTATACCATCTGACCTTCTTTATTGGTATAATTGTCATTCTGGATTCTACCGCAAACAACAACCTTTACACCTTTATGCAGATATCTCTCGATGAATTCTGCCTGCTTTCCAAATGCAGTACAATTAAAGAAATCAGCATCGGGCTCACCCTCACGCTTAAATCTTCTGTCAACTGCAATAGAAAAACGTGCAATAGCAGTCTGGCTGGCACCCTGTGAATATCTCACCTCGGGGTCTCTTGTTAAACGTCCCATAAGAATTACTTTATTCATACTTTACTTCTCGCTTTCTATTTATGCCTCGTCCTGTCTAACGCATAAATATCTGATCACGTTGTCCATGATACGGATACGGCTTTCGATCTCTGCAGGTGCAGTGCTCTCAGCCTCGAATCTGATGAAATAGTAGAAAGCTTCTTTCATCTTCTGAACTTCGTAAGCAAGTCTCTTCTTGCCCCACTCGTCCACTTCTGTAATTGTACCGCCGAATCTCTCAACAAGAGCCTTGCACTTATCAACAACTGCTGCTCTCTCATCATCTTCGATTTTAGCGCTAACAACAACGGCTAATTCATACTTGTTCATGCTTTGTTACCTCCTTTTGGTCTCTGGCCCACATCTAAAATGTGAGCAAGGAAATTAATATATCACAAGTTAGTATATTACCATAAACCTCGCGCGTTTTCAAGCTTTTTCGTGAATTTCTTTTATATTTTTTTCCAGCAATTTCCTTGCAATCATAATCTGATGTCCACAGCCCATACATTTCAGACGAAAATCCGCACCTACGCGCAAAACTTCCCATTCTTTGCTGCCGCAGGGATGCTGTTTTTTTAATTTCAAAATATCTCCAACATTAATATCCATTTCGACACCTACCTTTTATCATCATAGATTCCCCACACAAAAATCCTTCACCACACCAAAAAACTCCCTCAACAAATTATTGGGAAGCATCCCGGGGTAAGACCCTGCTGCCAATCCTTCCACATACACATAGCCTTGTTTCTTAGCAATCCGGCTTGCGCGAAACATATGAAAATTGTTGGTAATCAGCACCACCCGGTCATTACTCTTATCTAATAGCTTTTCACTGAACACAAGATTTTCGCAGGTATTGGTAGACTTATCCTCCAAAAGAATCCGTTCCTTGGCTATGCCTGCCTCCAGCAAATAGCTCTCCATTCCTGCCGCTTCACTAATAGGCTCATTACTACCCTGTCCGCCTGATACAATCACTAAAGTCTCCGGGTTATTCCGCAGATAGTCCAACGCTGCATCAAGACGCTTTTGCAATACATAGCTGGGCCCGCTTTCCTTCCACTGGGCACCCAGTATCAATACATAATCTGCTCCCGGCTGTGGCGCCGCCGCAAATTCACTAAGTATCATAGCTTCCACAATTCCAAACAATAGTCCCCCTATAGCGCAACAGCTCACAAAACTAACCTTGCACCACTTAGGAATACGCTTCAGCCAAGCTTTATGTGCCAGAAGTAGGGAAAGGACTCCGCAGGCTACCGCTATAGCACCCCAAATCAGGAAGAAGGTCGTGCCATATCCCATGAAGAAAAGAATTAATAAGCAGTACAGCAGACAAAGCACTCCCAGAAACGCAAAAATTTTGGCAGACACAGGAGCCTTCTTTTTGGCATTGCCACGCTGTTCCAAATGTATCACTCTTTTGCTCTTTTCAAAGGGAATTAAATTATTTTTCTTCATGTATTGCCGCCTCTCCTTAACACCTCCAGTATAGCATAGGCTTGGACTTTACTGCAACAAATCAAAAGGATATAATAAATAATAGATACTCAGACAGATTTAAATAGAAGTTTAAATTGTTATTTCAATATTATAAAAAGGAGTAGGCTATGGACAGCACACAAAATGTAATTACGGAATTAAAGAAAATGTTTGAAACGTATGATAATATCGTATTTTTCGGAGGTGCCGGTGTATCCACGGAAAGCGGCATTCCTGATTTTCGGAGCGTTGACGGTCTGTACAATCAGCAGTATGCCTACCCTCCCGAAAGGATTCTGAGCCACAGCTTCTACAGAGCAAAGCCTGAAGAATTTTACAGATTTTATCGCAACAAAATGCTGTGTCTGGGTGCCCTCCCCAATGATGCCCACAGAAAACTAGCCCAGCTGGAACAGCAGGGAAAGGTGCAAGCTGTCATTACCCAGAATATTGACGGTCTGCATCAGGCAGCCGGCAGCAAAAATGTGTTAGAGCTTCACGGTTCCATTCACCGCAATTATTGTGAGCATTGTGGGGAAATGTATGATGCACACTTCATCGCACAAAGCGAAGGTATTCCAAAATGCACCAAATGTGGTGGTCCCCTCAAACCGGATGTAGTATTGTATGAAGAAGGTCTGGATGACAAGACTGTAAACGCTGCCATTCATCACATTCAGACCGCACAGGTGCTGATTATCGGTGGCACCTCGCTTGCCGTATACCCTGCCGCAGGCTTAATTAACTATTTCCAAGGAGACAAAATAGTAGTTATCAATATGTCTTCCACACCTAGGGACAGTATTGCCGATTTATTGATTGCCGCACCTATCGGGGAGGTATTCCGCCAGTTATAATCAGCTTATTTTATCCCATACAAATAGTATCAGGTAAATTACCGGTTGATGAAGCATGTATATTATCAGTGACTTTCTTCCCATGAAGCCTAATAACTTCCCCTTAGGCTTCCACTCTGAGAGTTTTTCAAGTAGTCCATACTGCATTGCCAGACGATAGGCATAGTATCCGGTTATAAACAAAAATATCCACGGGAATACCGAGAAGTAATCCGTTGAGTAGAAGCGCGTATCCGTAAAGCCCACAAAGGTAGCAATATCACCCATGTGATACAGGTTATCAGGCAATTTTGCAAACCTTAAGCCTTCAAATCCCAGATAACCGTCATTAATATTTCTAATTAACAAAAAGCTCAAAAAGCTTCCGAATAGTCCTGCCCATGAAGGTATTTTAGATAACAGCTTTTCCAAGGGTATCATAACCAGCATACAAAAGCCGAGCAGAGTCAATACACCAAAACGGATTCTCTGATCCGGCATTACCAGCTCCGTAACCAAAGATACCAGAAAACCTGCTCCCGATACAATAAGTCCCCTGCGCAGCTTATGCCTTCCCAAGGACCAGCAAAAGCCTGATAAGGCAATAAAGAGCCAACAGATACTTTGTTGCCAGACATATGCCAGAGGCGAATAAAACCACGTCCAATCTCTATCGAATATGTACACCAGATCCCACACTGCATGAAAAAGTATCATGCTAATCAGCGTGAGACCTCTGATTTGATCCAATATATGGTGTCTTTTCATTTGTATGATACCTCTTTCGTATGTCAACCACAATTACTTCCTTGGGCGCCACTGCAACCACTGCAGGCTGTAACTGCACCGTCCCGGCGAGAACATTCGCCACCCGCAGAGCATCCGATACACTTCACACCACGCTTCTTGGCCTTCACTATGTATGCTACGGCTGCGCCAATAATAACAAACAAAATTACTAAGACAATTACATTTCCCATGCAGATAACTCCTTATACCATCATAAAACAACAGCTATGCTGCCTTCTTTAACTGATATTCCTTATTGATTTTTCTTCTGGAGCCTACAACAATACCTACCACTGCACCGATAATTGCTGCCACGGCAATCAGGCCGGGAACAAATGCTGTACCCATTGCGCCGGTGGTAATCAGTGTACCAATCTGGTAAATAAAGAATGCCACCACATAACCTGTTGCAAACTGCATTCCGATACCTGCAAACAGCCACTTCTTAGACTTAATCTCGGAATTCATGGCACCTATTGCAGCAAAACAGGGTGGCGTAAAAAGGTTAAAGCACAGATAGGCCAATGCCACCACTGCTGTCATTTCCGCACCGTTTACATGCATACCTGCTGCCACGGATGCTGCTGCGCCCTCAACGATTTCAAAGTCACCATTTATCATATTCTCACCCATAGCATATACTGCCGCAAGAGTACCAACAACCTCTTCCTTGGCAATAAAGCCTGTAATTGCCGCTGCTGCCAGCTGCCATGCACCAAATCCTAAGGGAATCAGTATCACTGCAAAAGGAGAAGCGATGCTTGCAAGGATAGACTCCGCAGGATCCTCTACCATTCGGAAGCTCCAATTAAAGGAAGCCATGATGGTAATCACAGCATTGCATACCAGAATAATCGTACCAGCCTTTATAATATATGCCTTGCCACGGTCCAGCATGGACATAAGAGCCTTCCCGAGACTGGGAGCCTTATATTCGGGAAGCTCAATGATGAAAAAGGATTTTCTGTACTTATAGCCGGAAATAAATTTTACAACCAACGCCCAGAACAGAATAAGTAATATACCCCCAAAATACATCATAGGGGCTACCCAACCGGTCCCGGGAAAAAACGCACCTGCAAACAAAGAGATAACAGGAATCTTGGCACCACAGGGAATAAAGGGGGTCAACATCGCGGTGGCTCTACGTTCTCTTTCGTCGCGGATGGTACGTGCTGCCATGACACCGGGAATTGCACAACCGGTACCGATAACAAACGGAATCACTGACTTACCGGACAGACCTACCCTCTTGAAAATAGGATCAAGTACCACTGCCACACGCGCCATATAACCGCAATCCTCCAAAAGCGCAAGAAGGAAATACATCACCATAACCAGGGGAAGAAAGCCTACAACAGCACCCACACCACCGATAATACCATCCACCAGAATGGCTGCAAGAAGAGGATGTACATCGGTACCGTCAATCATGCCGGATACCCATTCACCAAAGGTTTCAATCCAGCCTACCAGCCAGTCTGCAATCCATGTTCCCACTGTCGTCTGAGAAATGTGGAACACAAGAAACATTACCAGCACAAAGAGCGGGATGCCTATGAATCTATTGGTAATCACCGCATCTATCTTATCATTAATATTTCTGTCCTTCGTAAGAACCTTACGATTTTCAACAGCTCTAACCACCTTATTAACAAAATCAAAACGCTTTCTGTCCTCGGCTTCGACAGCGGCCTTGTCAGTAAGATCAATATTCGCCTGGGTATAGGGAGCCTTCTGCGCTGCTCCCTTTAATCCTACCGCAGTCTTAACCAACTCTTTCAAACCGCTTGCCGAGGTAGAAACGGTATTTACTACCGGACAGCCAAGCCTTTCAGATAATACTTTTGCATCAATCTCAGTTTCTTTCTTCTCATTGATATCGCTCTTGTTCAAAGCTACAACCATTGGAATACCCATTTCAAGCAGCTGTGTGGTAAAGAATAAACTGCGGCTTAAATTCGTTGCATCCACAATGTTAATAATAACATCCGGATTTTCATTTTTTACATAACCGCTTGTAATGCTTTCTTCAGAAGTAAAAGGTGACATAGAATATGCACCCGGCAAATCTACCACAAGCAATTCCTCTTCGCCTTTAAAGTATGTTTTTTTGATATTTCCCTCTTTTTTGTCAACAGTAACACCTGCCCAGTTACCAACACGCTCATTCTTACCTGTAAGCGCATTATACATGGTAGTCTTACCACTGTTCGGATTACCTGTTAAAGCAATTCTCATTATATTTCCTCCTCATTAATCACAAATCTTGAGACATATCATAACTATTGTCAAATATAACAAAATGCACTTCGTAGATAGCTATAACTAACCAAGGTAGTTGTGACTAACCCTGGGTCAAAAATATATGTGGTGTATTGTCACCACTATATTATAATAGCCGAAGCCAGCTGTTTATCAATATTGTATCTGCCATCCTTTATAGAAACGACGCATCCGCCCTTTAAATGGGAAATCACCGTGATAGGCTCCCCGCTATAACAACCTAGTGAAAAAAGAAAAGCATTTAACTCTTCATCGTCAGTCTGTATCTCTTTGATAATATATTCTTCTCCTGCTTGCGCATCTAATAAACTCATGTCGTCCTCCTATTGTTCAGGCGGCAATTAGTCACCACTAACCATTTAAGAGTCTATCACTGGGTTTGTAATATGTCAAGCCCTACTTGGAATTTTTTTCTTACTCTAACGCAGTAACTTCATTACTTGCAATATCTATCCTTTTCTGCTATCCTAAAGTATGACATATATTTTTATATTAGATTATGGCAGAACACTACCGTTTTTCCAAAAGAGAGGGGTACTAAATTGCAAATTCACGAATCAGCGGAGAATTATCTCGAGACTATATTGATACTAAGAAAGAGGAACGGCCAAGTCCGTTCTATTGATATTGCCACGGAGCTGTCTGTTAGCAAACCCAGTGTTAGTGTCGCCATGAAAAATTTGCGAACCAACGGCTACATCGACGTAGACAAAGACGGCTATATCACTCTTTTGGATACCGGCAAGAAAATCGCCGAAAAAATGTATGAACGGCACACCTTTTTAACTCAGTGGCTTACCACACTTGGTGTATCTCCTGACACTGCTGCAGAGGATGCCTGCAAAATTGAGCATGTAATCAGTGAAGAGACCTTCCATGCTCTGAAAAAGTATGTAAAATAGAAGAAACTCAGCAAATTGAGCCCTGTTATATATCCTCTGCAAGAACCTTTCTCTGTTGCCATTTCCCCGAAAGGAAATAAATCAACCCGGGGATGGCACATCCATATGGAGCCAGTCCATATCCCAGCACAAATCCAAAGAATCCCCAATTTAATGCAATACCAAACGCCCAACTCAAACCTATTCGCAGCACGACTCCGTCCAAAAGGGAAAGCACCATGCTAAGTCTGGCATTACCAATACCCTGAACAAAGGCATTACTGCCACGCATAATAGCCATCGCCGGAAACATCCATAGAATCGCTTTAATGAAAATATCTGACATCTCATGTACCTGTACATCATCAGAAAACATCATGAATAATTCTTTACCGCACCCAAGATAAATTGCCATAAAACAAACTGTAAAAACTCCTGAAAACAGCCATGTATACCAAACTACTTTTCGAGTCCTCTTCTGTTCTCCGGCAGCAATGTTTTGACCAATCATCGGCATGGCTGCGTGCTGAATACCTAGTGAAATCTTATTGATAATATCATCGATTCGTACCCCAACACCAAAGGTAGCAGAAGCAACTACTCCCACGTTATTTACCATAGAATTCACATACAGCATGGACAGATTAATGCAACCTGCCTGAATAGCCATTGGAGTGCCCAACTCCACAATCATTTTGGAGTACTTTTTCTTTATCCGAAAGCTTTCCAATCTAAAGTCAAAGCCAAAGGCTTCTCTATTTTGATAAAGGAAGTATAAGGAGAATAGGAAAGAAACAGCCTGACCAATGATGGTTGCCCATGCAGCACCTGCAACCCCCCAGCCTAAAATTCCTGTAAACAAAATATCCAAAATCAAATTTACGGCAGATGCGATACCGATAAAGAGAAAAGGTCGCTTGGAATCACCCATTCCACGCAGAACAGCTGATACCATGTTGTAGCCGGCCGTAAAAATCAAGCCGGCTCCACATATCACAAGATAATTCATAGCCATTCCATAAGACTCTGTAGGAATGTTCATAATCTCCATAATCCATGTTCGAGCCGTCAGAATCCCAGCAGACATTATCAGCGCAATAATCAAAATCAAACTGAACAATGTTCCAATGATCTCACTCATTTCCTTTCTCTTGCCGGCACCAAGAGCCTGCGCTACAAGAATCTGACCACCATTGGAAAAGCCTAAGCATACCATAGTGGCAAAATTCAGAATTAAACTACTTTGAGACACCGCAGAAAGACCTGCTGTGCCCACATATTTACCAACAATAATCATATCTATAGTGCTATATAGCACCTGCAAGGCATTAGATGCCATAAACGGTAATGCAAACCAGAATAACTGCTTTGCAACATTTCCTTTTGTAAAATCCTTTGATAGGGTTTCCTTTTTCACAATAACCAATTCCTCCTTGCCAAAAGCATTTCTTCTTAAACGAATACACATACTCTTGGAGCGTTTTTTACTTTTATAAAAAAGAAGTTTTTCCTTTAGTATAAAGAGAGCTTTCAAATAAAGTAAGAAAAATCCCTAAAATAGAATTTTAGGGATTTCATAAAGGCGTCTGCCGGATTTGAACCGGCGATAAGGGTGTTGCAGACCCGTGCCTTACCACTTGGCTAAGACGCCATATTAAATTATATGCACGAATTCATATAAAATGACTCCAACGGGAATCGAACCCGTGTTACCGCCGTGAAAGGGCGATGTCTTAACCGCTTGACCATGGAGCCGTTAGTTGTCGCCGTTCTGGCGTTACCTTTCATAGAAGTATTACTATGAAAACTCCCCCTGTTGGACTTGAACCAACGACGCCCTGATTAACAGTCAGGTGCTCTACCGACTGAGCTAAGGAGGAATATACGCGTTACTTAACTATCTTTTTAACGGATGTATAAGCGACGCAGTC
>SVFK01000019.1 GCA_015056915.1 Lachnospiraceae bacterium | reverse complement strand
CATAAAAAATCAACCAGCTGTCAGTTTTGTATATCGAGTAGCAGCTTAATTCTATAAAACTATAATACACCAAATTTAGGCAGATGTGAATCTGTCTTTTTGTAGTTGAAAAAATACTCATTTTTTCTGTTAAATTGGCATCCATGTCATCCTTAACTAAATGACATTGGGTGCAATCCCCCGCTTTTGCGGCTTCGCCGCTCATTTGCTCCGCAAATGCTTCATGCCCATTAAAATGGGCATGAAGAAAGCGGGTGATGGGAATCGAACCCACGTATCTAGCTTGGAAGGCTAGTGTTCTACCATTGAACTACACCCGCATGTTTATATATATGTTAAGCAGTCAGCCATATAAAATGGCCTCCTGCGAAATGCCCAGAGCCGGAATCGAACCAGCGACACGAGGATTTTCAGTCCTCTGCTCTACCAACTGAGCTATCTGGGCCTGCAACATAATATCCTACGTGACACAAGCACGACGACTTTTACGTCACAACATTGGTTATTTTACATTGCAAGAAAACAATTGTCAAGCATTTCCGAAAAATTTTTTTATTATTTTTGCGCAGCTTCCTTTTCCTGTTGTGTATTTCCTGTTCCCACTTTAATTCTGGGTTTTTTCCAAAGACCACTGCGATATAGTATAAATAGGATAACGGAAGAAATACCGTTACTGATAACCACAGAATACCAGATGCTTCGCACACCCATATGTAAAATAGTTTCACAGAACCATAAGGTCAGAAAGCGGAAAACCCACAGCCTTGTGGCATCTACCGCCATAGTCACTTCCGTATGACCTGTTCCCTGAAACAGGCCGGAGGTGGAATTGTACACACCGTTGGTAAAGCACCAGAACGCCATAACGCTCAAAAAATCTGCCGCCATGGCAATCACCTCAGCATCCTCAGAGAAAACACTGACAATCGTGGTAGATATTATGTCTCTTGACAAAATCATACCGCCCGTGAACAGAAATACAATGGAAATCAGCATAGAAATGCGATATCCTTTTTCTGCACGATCTCGCTGTCCTGCACCCATATTTTGACCGACAATCGTAGCTACTGCCGAGCCGATAGCATTACTGGGCAGGGTAATCAGACCATTGACCTTATTGCCGATACCGTATGCTGCCATTGCCTGTGTACCGTAAAAGTATACATTTTTACTCATCAACAAAAAGCCTAGCTGCATGGTGCTTCCGCCGATGGCGGTAGGCAGACCGATACGCAGAATCAGCTTTAACTTATCTGCCTGAAACCGCATATGTCGTACATCTAAGGAGACGTCCTTTTTACGGTTGCTAAGCAGACAAAAGGCTATGATAGCAGGAACTGCCTTGGACAGCAGCGTAGCCAACGCCGCCCCCGCCGTTCCCAATTGAAAATAGACCATTAACAATGGATCCAGAAACAAATTTAAGGTAATACCGCCGAAATTCAACAGCATGGGACGAACCGTATCTCCCTGTGCCTGATTGACTGCCGAAAAGATACTTACCATATACAAGAAGGGCATATCCCAAATAACAATCTGCAAATACATCTGTGCATGACGGAAGGTTTCCCCGTCAGCTCCCAGCCAGCTTATAATGGCGGGGGTTGCCGCGAAGCACACAGTAGCGCAAACCATGGCAAAAGATAAGGCACAAATAAATATCTGATTGGCCATTCCTTTCGCATTTTCTTTCTCTCCGGCGCCAATGTATTGGGCAATCAGCACAGATCCGGCAACAGTAATACCGGAACCAAAATTAATAATGATATTCTGCACCGGAGTCACCAGATTAATGGCTGCCAGCTGGTGGGTACCGATTTGTCCCAGCCAATAGGTGTCGGTCAGATTATACATGGTTTGCAAGAAGCTGTTAATAACTACTGGAATCGCCAATGACAATATGGCATGAAGCATATTTCCCTGCAATAACAACTGCCTGTTCTTTACCTTTGCTGCTTTCATAATTACTCCATTTATAATATTGCTTTTACTATATAATTTGCTCTTGTTTTTACATACTATCTCTATCTTCAAATATTTTACAACAAATTCACAGTGTTATCCGCTTTTCTTTTGGGAAATACCTGTACAAACTACTGTTTTTTTACTTAATTTAGAAAAGGAAGCTTATCACAAAACCGATTCTGTGAGACACTCGGCTTGTTTAAGCTTCCTTTTTGTATTATTTATATCAGACACACGGCAAGGAATAATTTAATTTATTCCCACTCCATATATTCGGTATAATCTGCCCAAATATTGCAAATCCAAGTCTTACCCTGATTGAACACGATTTCCTGACCGTTCTCATCATAGAAGATGTTGGGTTCGTAATCGCTGTTACGCTTCCATGTACCCTTAATTACTTTACCATTGGTAAATACATAGGCATCACCCTGACCATGTACACCAAATGCCAGATAATCCTTATCCGCCGGCTCACGTACCTCGCCGTAGCAAATCTTGAATACTACGTTGCTTACCGTCAGCTGCTCACCGTTCATCTCATCTGTGTGAGGAGCGCCAAACTGGGAACGATAATAAAGTCCGTCCTCCTCATTGTAGCTGAAGCAAGGATTGGCATCACCGTAGCCGCCCTTGTTAGAGCCTGTACCACCGGGACGAATCTCGGTTGCATCAGGATAACCTTCATACTCTGCTCTACATCCCTCATCTGCAAAGGTAAATGCCTGTACAAAACGACCATGCTCTTCGTAGGTAGTATCATAACCCAAACGCTCTACGGCGTCATTGTAGCCGTCAATAAACATATAACCGGTAAACTCGGTAGCATAACCGGGTCTGCTAATACGGTCAAACGCTTCCTGCGCAGATACTTCAATACCGGATACTGCCTGGCTGACATTATCGACACGATCTGTGTTGATAATAGGACCAACAAAAGGAACTGCAAGACCCCAGTTTACATAGATGGAATCATATGCCATTGCTTCGTACACATAATAGTCACGACTGCTTCGTACCGGTCCGATATGATCCATATCATCATAATCCTCAAACAGACCCATTAAACGGGTAATACGTCCTTCTACAGGAGCCTCATATACAATGCTGGCCTTAGAGATACCATACTGAGGTAATGCGGGGGTATTGTTGGGAATCATTACCGCCATATTTCTTCTCTGGACTACATCGGCATCCTTCCATTCTCCGGTCAGATAGCTCTGCATCTGACCATCCACGATCTCACGCTCGGTAATTACCTTAAACTCTGTCTCAGTCTCTCCCTCGGCAACAGAGGATTCTACGTCCTCAGCTTGAGATGTCGCAATAGGCTCTTCCTCAAGGATAATAGGGGACTTTACATCCTCCTCTCCGCCACAGGCAGTTAATATGCCCATTGCAATAATAATTGCTGCAAGTACTTTCTTTTTCATGAAATAATCCTTTCCTTATTTATTTTTGTCTTTCAGTTTTTGTCGAAGAATAATTTCTTTCGTCTT
The DNA here is from genome assembly GCA_015056915.1 of Lachnospiraceae bacterium. GTDB lineage: Bacteria > Bacillota > Clostridia > Lachnospirales > Lachnospiraceae > Acetatifactor. The sequence continues at coordinate 35,377 of SVFK01000019.1, read as the reverse complement.
ATTTTATCTCTAAAACACTATTTTTGTCCATGCTTTCTTGTAATTTCATGGTAGAAATTTTTAGCAGACTCTTTTAGCGTATTCCTAGTACTACACTTTTGTGATAAAATAAAGCAAAGCTTTTCAACGAATACTTATGAGGAAAATATTATGTACGAATGCCCAAATTGTTCTGCCAATCTAAAATACCACATTAATAAGCAGGCTCTCTACTGTGAGCACTGCGAAACTACCGTAGACCCCTACAGTTTTCATAAGGAACAGGACGCTGAGGAATCCACTGAATATGAAGTGACTCTTTTTACCTGTCCGCAATGCGGCGGAGAGATAATCAGCGAGGATACTACTGCTGCCACCTTCTGCAGCTACTGCGGCTCCTCCACTATTCTGGACAGCCGTATCAGCAGGGAAAGACGACCGGATTATATTATCCCCTTTGCCAAAACAGAAGTCAGCTGTCGGAATGCGTACAAAAAGATGCTGAAACAGGCTCTCTTCGCACCGGATGCCTTAAAGGATGAGTCCCATATACAGAAATTCCGCGGTATCTATATGCCCTACTGGGTCTATTCCTTTGAAAAGAAAGGTCCTGCCACCTTCAAAGGCAGTAAAGACCGCCGTCGGGGCGATTATATTATTACCAGTCATTATGATGTAAGCTGTGACATAGATGCAGAGTATAAAGGAATCTCTTTTGATGCCTCCTCTACCTTTTGTGATAGCTTAAGCAATGCCATCGCACCCTTTGACATCAAAAAGAGCAAGCCCTTTACGCCTGCTTTCTTAAGTGGCTTTTACGCTGATATTGCCGACGTTGGCAAATCCCGGTATAAATCCGACGCCACTGATATTGTAGTTGATGTCCAAAAAGATCAGTTTGCCAAAACGCGGGCATTTTCCAAATATAACATTACAGACTCCCAACATATGTCATCCTTCAAAAGGTCTCTGAGAGCGGACAAGATTACCATAGAACGGGCTCTCTTCCCGGTATGGTTTCTGTCCTACCGTAAGGATGACCGTGTGGCCTATGCCGTAGTAAACGGGCAAACCGGAAAGGTTGCAGCCGATCTGCCTGTGGACCCCAAAAAGTATTTATTGGGCTCTTTTATCCTTGCTGTACCGCTGTTTCTTCTTCTCAATTTATTGTTTACCCTCAAGCCCGGTTGGCTGTTAGGGTTAGTTGCCATTTTATCATTGCTGTGCACCATTATTTCCAATGTACAGCTGACGCGCATTCTGCGCCGGGAAAGCGGTGATGATGACAAAGGCAAAACAAATGCTGCTCCCCTACAAAAAAAGACCCAAACTCCATCCATTTTACAAAACAGATGGGTCAAAATTTTAATTATGATAGGGGCTTGCTACCTGCTTCCCATTATATTCTTTTTCACCATATCACCTTTTATGCTATTGGGTTTGGCAGACATTGCACTGAAGCTGTTCGTGGGATTCTTTATTGTAGTCGCACTGTTGCCCTTTTTTACACTGTTTACCCGATTGATTAGGAAAAAGGAGCGTGATACCTCTCATTCCTTCTTTGGCGACTGGAAACGGAAGCTTCCCATACTGGCGAAGCCGCTCTCCGGTATTCTGATAGCAATACTTATTTTAATTATCAACCCTGTGTCAGACCTGTTCTATTATTTGGGTGCTATTGCCTGTATGGGTATGATTATCTGGGGCGTAACGGACATTATGAAGCAGCATAATGTGTTATCCACCCGCAAACCGCCCCAGCTCAACAGAAGGGGAGGTGATGAGGTTGAATAAACAGTTTATGGCTTTTCTGCTGTGCATGGGAGGATTGTTACTGTTTAAAATACCCTGTCATGCCGAGGTACTCTACCAGAATCCCGAAACGGGGTATGAAGTGCTGATTGAAGATGATGCCGCTCTCTTAACGGCAGAAGAAATATCGCTCCTTGCTGAGACAATGGAGCCCATCACGGAATATGGAAATGCGGCCTTCAAATCCACTTTATCCAATCCCGCCACCACAAGCTCCTATGCAAGCAGCTTCTATAAGAATAAATTTGGCAATACAAGCGGTACATTATTTGTCATTGATATGGACAATCGGAATATCTGGATATTCAGCGATGGAAAGGTATACCGCACGATTACTAAGGCTTACGCCAATACCATTACCGATAATGTGTATCGCGAGGCTTCCGCAGCCAGATACTTTGACTGCGCTAGTGGCGCTTTTGAGCAGATTTACACTTTACTGGAAGGCGGTCGGGTAATGCAGCCCATGAAATATATCAGCAATGCTTTATTGGCTGTTATTTTGGCTTTGCTCATCAACTTTGCATGGATCTGCTATTTCTCACGATTAAAGAAGCCCACCTCAAAGGAATTAATCCGTGCACTGGAAAACCACCTGGAATATACACCGCCCACGGCTGTTAAGACCCATGAAACCAAGATCTACAGCCCTCAAAGCTCTGACAGCGGCGGCTCCTCCGGCGGTAGCTCCGGCGGTGGCGGTGGCGGTAGTAGCAGCGGCGGCGGTGGTGGTCACAGCTTCTAAGGTAAGTCCCATACCTCATTACATAATTGCTTGCAGTAGTCCAGTGAAAAGGTTGCATCCTGCTTCACGATTGCATTGACTTCTGCCATTTCTGCGGTGTATTCCTCCAAGGGATACACCGTAACACCGTTCCTGCCTTCCTGCAAATGACATACTAACGGCTCTATACCGTACTCACAGATAGACACCTCGTTATTTTCATCCTTCTCCAAGGTAACCTGTGCCATACCGCCCATCATACGGTTGGCTACGCCTGTTCCTGTACCGGAGGTCCAATTCACAAAATTACCCAGAGAATAATATACCAGCATCTTATGACCACTCTCCTCATCCTCTACCCACTCAATGGGTTCTATCACATGAGGGTGCGTACCTAACACCAGATCTACACCGTTTTCCAGAAAAATCTGTGTCCATTTCTCCTGCATGGAAGAAATACCAAGCTCATACTCCGTGCCCCAATGAGGACACACAATTGTAAAATCTGCCATTTCCTCTGCCTTGGCAATATCTGCCACAACTCTGTCCTTCTCCAACAAATCCACTGCATAGGGCATATCTGCCGGAAGAGAGATTCCGTTCGTTCCGTAGGTATAATTTAAAATCGCTATGCGAATATCGTTTTGCTCATAAATATAAATACTATCCTGAGACTCCTGACTACCATGAATACCCAGAACCCCTATCTCGGGATAATGATCTGCCCAGAAGTCCAGACAGCTGTTAAGACCCTTTGCGCCCTTGTCCAAGGCATGATTGGTTCCATGGCACACCACGTCAAAGCCGGCTTCCACCAGTGCATCTCCCACCGCAAAAGGTGCATTAAATGCCGGATAGCCGGAGATTCCCAGCTCCTCTCCGCCAATGATAACCTCCTGATTCACCAATGCCAGATCTGCTGCCGCAATCATATCCCGTGTCTCAGAAAAAACAGCCGTAAAATCATAGCTTCCATCCTCCTGTCTGGCACTTTCCTCCACAGGGGTATGGAGCAGAATATCTCCTACCATAACGAGAGATACCGAAGAAGGCTCCGGGGTAGTCTGCAAATCTTTCATGGCGCCCATAAATATCGGCACATTATTTTCACAATCTACAATCATATAAACAAAGGGACGGTCCAAATAAATTCGAATGGGCTCTTCCACCTCCATTGCTGCTCCCTCCACCATTACCACTGCAGTGGCGGCACCGGCCTTGGTTCCCTTCTCGTCCACACCGATGAAGGTCTTGTGAATCACTTTGTCAATATAAAGGTTACCATTTTCGGAATATCCCAAGCCTGAGAAATCAGCCGTCGACATATCAAAGGCGGACTCCATACCCATAGATGCCAGAACTGCACTCATCTCTATCTCGTATTCACTTTCATATTTGGGAATGGCAGCCTTGACCTTCCTGTCCGAAGCATTAGTTAAAATGTTATGAAGCTTCTCACCGGTGAGGGAAGCCACATACTCAGACACGGAGATTTCTTCATTGGGTAACAGCGCGACGTAAGCATATTTGCCGTCCGCATAATATTTCATAAAACCTATGGCATCTTCATCCTCAAGATAGCTGTACTCCTCAGAATACATAAGCGTAGCATCCTGCTTGCTACCATCCTCTTTGGTAAATTCACCATTTCTCACCTGATGCTCATAATAGATTTCCTGCCACTCCGCATCAAAGGAAAGAGCATTTATCAGATACATTACCGCCTCCGATGCAATATCATCCAAGATAGTCGGAATCATCTCATCTGTGTTATCAGACACCCAATCGTTAATATCCTTTAACGTGGAGTCATCAAAGGGCGCCTTGCGGACTGTCGCATCATAATAATCGGTATTGGTCTGCAGAAACTCCTCTTCCACCACAAGACCCGGCGTATCCTTAAACCAGATAGCATTTGCCATATTCAGCTTGTATTTGCCTTCCTTCTCCGGCAAACCTTCTCTGTAGTCATGCAAATAAGTATTCAACTGTGACGACTCCATTCCCAATACCTGCTCCATCTGTGAAAGAGTGTCTCCCTCTGCGCCGTTTGCCGTCATACCCAGTGCGGAAATCACAGACAAAGGCGAAATCAACGTATTGCCTTCCTCCTCCAGACTTTGCTGAAACAATCGTACTGCAAAATCCGTAAGGCTCTGCGCACTTGCCTCCGCCGGTAATTGCTCCGTACTGTCTTCAAAAAGCGACGATGCTTCTTCCGCTACTGCCTGCTGCCCGGGCTGAAATGATTTCACTGAATTCGGCGAATCCGCTTCCTTACCACAGCCGATTAGCGTCATCATCAAAAATAGAGACAAAATAGCACATAACCCTTGTTTCCGATTTGTTTTCCTCATAAGTATCCTCCTAAATATCTCTTTATCCATATAAACGAAAAAAGTGACTCCGGTGTTTCAATAACATGATGCCGGGGACATACGGGTCTGCCACCTACGATTGTTGGTATTGTTTGCGGCTGCGGAGCCAAGTTGTACTAAGAATTGTCAAATTTGCTAAATGCGTTACCCAAAATTCGAAAACTCGCTACGCTCAAACAGACGAATTTTGGGCAACAACGCATCTTTGTCAATCCTAAGAACAACTAAGGCTCCTGTAGATGACAAACAATACCAACAATCGTAGATGGCAGACCCGTATGTCCCCGGCATCATAACATTGTCCGGTGTTCTTCGTTTATTTAGTTAAATAGCGTTCTACAATGTTGGTCTTTACCCATGTGATTACGGGACCCAGCACAAAAGCCATAACAACAGTCACCACGCCCAGCTTGGAGCCTAGCAGCACGCCGATTACACATGCCAGAATATCCCAGATAATACGGATGATTCTGAAAGGCACCTTCGGTAATTTGGTGGAAATTATAAAAGGGACTGCATCATAGGGTGAGGTTCCCAGCTGCACTGCCATATAAGTAGCAGCCACCAAAATAAAGACACACAGAGACGGAATCATAACCAAAATGCGTCCTGTCAAACTCTGATAAATCTCCTGAGGAAACCAGAATCCGTTTAACCAGGTAAAGAAATCAAAGCTATAGCCTATCAGAAACATATTAGCAATCGTTCCCCAGCCAATCTGTCTTTTATCAAACAGGAAAACAATTACCAACAGGGCACAGTTAAAAATCGCCTGAGAATTACCCAGAGAAAGCCCTATCTTGGATGCAATACCCAGATTCAGCACCGTATAGGGGTCCGTACCGAAATTCGTCTGATTTAAAAAGGTCAGACTAAATCCCATCATGATTACTGAGAAGATTACCAGTATCAGTTTCTTTTTATCCACTTTTCCAAATTGCATGTCTTTGCTCCTTATCTTCAGATTATAATATCGGTGTCAGATTATTCCTATGTATTAATACTCCTGAGACTTATACTACCATATCAGAAGACTATGGGCAACAATACTTCTGTGCCTTTCTTCGTAATTGCTCCTCTTTTTCATCCGCTGCTTCATCCAACGAAACTGCATGTGATTGCTTTTTTCCCGTGTCCTTATTGATCGTCACAAAAGTGAGATATCCTTCGATTGCCAACTCCTCCGTTATAGCATCCTCTGCTGTAACGGCAACCGTCAGACTGGTATTCCCTGCATGAACAACCCTGCTTATCAATTTCACCACCGTACCCTTCTGTACCGGTTTGGAATAGGACATATTCTGAATACACCGGAGCACCACCTCATCTGCATTTCCATGCTCGCAGGCTGCTGCCGCAAAGCCTGCCTCCACCAGCCATGCCGCCGCTCTTGCAGCAAACAAGGTTCCGTGATGATTCAAGTCCTCTGACTTTACCAAATGAAATGTTTCATAACCCTTCACTGCTTGCTTTCCTCCTAAAATTTCATATCTATCTTGGTCAACCATGCAGAAAAATTCTTTCGGAAGATTACCACTATGGCAGCCAAAACAAAAAATGAAAGTAATATTGCATTATCCGCTGCAATATCTTCCTTCTGAATCAACGTCGGATCTTCTATGCTGTTAAATAGTACAACGTAGCGATCTCCCACATATTTTTCGGAAGAAATAATGTCCTTTGCACGATATTCATATTGACTGTATCCTGCTGTTTTCTCATCAAAGGTTATTACATAATGGACAGAGTCAAACTTCTGGTGCTGTCCGGTATCTGTTTCATTGTATTCCCATGTTCCTCCTACGAATTCCGCAACAGAAACCGTCCCTTCCACTTTGTTCTCGTACAATACCAGTTGAATATCCTGCACCAACGCCTTTATTGACAACGCTGCTAACAAAATAATAACAACCATTGCGGCAATCGTCACAGTTACCATACACCAAAACTTCCATGAATATCTTGTCTTGACCTGTTTTTCAACGCTTTTGGTGTGATCTTTTCTTTTTGTGCTCAATTATCTCATCTCCTATTTTAAACCAGTACACAGAGCTCCCCGACTGATTCTACTTTTCTGCCATTGCAGGCGGGGGCTTTCCGCCTTTTACACCCGACTAAACCTACTCTTTTGTTGTTGCAGGCGGGAAATTTCCGCCTTTTACACCCGACTGATTCTACTCTTTTGCTGTTGCAGGCGGGAGTTTTCCTTCTTTTCCACCCGCCTTATTCTACCCTTTTGCCGTTGCAGGCGGGGGCTTTTCGCCTTTTACACCCGACTAAACCTATCCTTTTGCCGTTGCAGGCGGGGACTTTCCGCCTTTTACACCCGACTAAACCTACTCTTTTGTTGTTGCAGGCGGGGCTTACCTTGCAACTGTGTATGAAATGACGTTCTGACTCAATTTGCTTTCGGTTACTCTTGTCACATGGTGGTAAAATGCAAATCTTTTGTGTCAATAATAACATAACGACATAATTCTGAAAAGAACGTTTCCATTAAATATCCTTGCGTGGCTTCTATCATCGCAGAATATCTGCTAAATAAGAATAAAATGTGCATTGCCTATTGGCAGATGCAATACAAGATTTTCTGGCAAAAGATTATGCCATGATGCCGGACATTAAAACCTTTTGACCCCGGCATCATAGCATTAATTTGAGCAAATTGGATATGTGTGATTTTATAGAATAGTAAAGGTAAAAACCTTCATAAAAGCTTTCTTATTATTTAACCAAAACTTCTTACCCAGGTTACTAAGGAACCATGGTGTGTATTTTCTCTGACAGAGCCTAACATATAGTCTGTTACCGGGCCGTTTCTTCTCATTTTTTCGAGAATCGCTTCCTGAAGTTCTTCTACAGACATCTCTTCATAGGGCTTGTTCCAGTCTACCACTACTTTTTCAGGCTTCTTTTCTTCCTGTACTTTTACAGACTCTACTTTCGGTTGCTCGAGTGATTTTACTTTAGGAAATTCTTCTTTTACAAGGTCTTCCTTCTTTGGTTCTTCCACCAATTTTACCGGTTCCGGTGCTTTCTCGATTTTCACAGTTTTAATGGGAGCAAAGCTTTCACCGCAGATTTCCAAAGGAATCCAGATTTCACCGAAGTTACCGGGTACTCTCACCTGAATGCGACCACCGTTTACGGCCACTCTTTCTCCTGTCAGCGCGCCAACATATTCTGCAGAACATCCCGCCTCCAGATTCATGGACACATCATTGTCTCCATTATTCACTGTTGTAATCACAAATTTTCCGTCTAAAATTCTCGCATATGCAAAATGTGTTGTCTGCAGCTCCAATTCTTTATAAGACCCAAACATAAGCGGCGGTGTATTCCGGCGAATCTTACCCAGGGCCGCTATAAGCTTTGTACAAGGATTTGTGTCTACTGCATTCTTATAATCTTCATAATTCAATGCGGGTCTTAAGGAATCATCCGAAAATTGTTCCTTGCGACCTTCAATACCAAACTCAGAACCATAATAAAGAGAAGGTATTCCCGGCAATGTATAAAGCATTACATGTACCGGTACAAAATGCGCTTTATTTTTCAGTTTCGTATAGATACGTTCTACATCATGATTGTCCACAAAGCTGTAAAGATTCAAATTGTTCCCAACCATACCGCTGACATACTTGATGGTATGGGCTACCTCAAAGTAGTTGTGATCGTTGTGACCGGAATATAATGCTTTGTGAAGCATATAGTTTGTAACCGAATGAAGAGTCCCTTCGTTTGCCCAACGCGAATAGTTGCCATGAATTACTTCACCCATGAGCCAGAATTCCGGCTTCACTTCATTTGCCACATGTCGAAGTGCCTTCATATATTCGAAGTCCATAACATCCGCGGCATCCAGACGAATACCGTCGATATCAAATTCACTTACCCAGAAACGGATTACATCACAAATATAATCTCTAACAGCCGGATTGTGCTGGTTCAATTTTGCAAGAAGGTCATAACCGCCCCAGTTTTCATAGGAAAATCCATCATTAAATGAGTTATTTCCCCCAAAATTCACATTACAGTACCAGTCCTTGTACTGTGAATGTTCCCTATTTTGTTTAATATCCTGAAATGCAAAGAAATCACGACCGGTGTGATTAAACACACCATCTAAAATTACTCGAATTCCCTGCTTGTGACATTCTACTACAAAGTTAGTCAAATCTTCATTAGTTCCAAGTCTGCTGTCCAATTTTTTATAATCGGTTGTTTCATAGCCATGTCCTACGGATTCGAAAAGAGGGCCGATGTAAATGGCATTACATCCGATCTCCTTAATATGTGAAATCCATGGAAGTAATGTATTTAACCGATGTACCGGTTCTCCATAAGGATTCTGTTTGGGTGCTCCGGTAAGCCCCAGTGGATAAATATGGTAAAATATGGCCTCATCATACCATGCCATGCCAGTGTTCCTCCTATTTTAGTAAAATAATAGACCTTATATATTAAGTCCGTTTATTATAGAATAACAGAATTAATATATAAGGTCTATGACCTTTTTTAACATTTGGCGGAATGAAGCTTATTTTACTAAAAAAGGAATACGCTGTTACACGTATTCCTTTACTGCTGGTGGCCGGACTTGAACGCAGGTCTAACACCCGCAAACCCGCATAGAAAGGAGATTGCCGGGGCGCTGACTTGGGGTGTGTAAAGGTCGTGTAAAAATCCTTTTTAATATAATTGTCGTTATTTCGTTTATTTTTCTTCTCTTTTTCTGTTGCGTTTTGCGAACTCATTTGTTACACTACTCTCATGGGTGCTACCATTCACGGTAGGCGGTTAGTCCTTCTTCAGGGGGACTGTGACCCTCTGTTAATATAGAAATCTAATGTAGGATTTAACGCATTGGAAATTTGTACGAAAGAGGGATGATTGCCATGATGACAATAGAAGGTCTGATTGCAGTTATAAGTCTTGTACTTACTGCATTCGGTCTTGGTTACTCAATCGGAAGTAATAAATCACAAAAATAACCGCCCGGTCTGCAAACTAAGCGGTTATTTTTATAACTATCTTTATGTGGACTAACCGTCTATCGGTAGTACCCTTTCCTACTTTTATACTAATCTGAATACGTATTATTGTCAACAAATATTTTACAAACACTCATAATCTTATCTGCACTTTCATAAACGGATATGTTTTCCGGTACGTTCCCGAACTTCTCTATGGGCACCTGACCTCCCACTGACATAATTACTTGATAATTTGCCTTAGCAAATGCCCCAATAAATTACTTATACAACGGTAGCATGTCATTATTAACCGTTCCCATTGAAACGTAAACCAACTTTTCCTTTGTCTTCTCAATTTCACTCGTAGTAGGGCGTATAGATGGACCGACAAACGCATATTTGTCCGAAACAGAAAAACAATCCCGATGAAGCTACTATAATTGCCATGAAATCGCTGTTAGACTAACGGAAATTTTTTACAAACATTTACAAGCAAGATTTGTATGTAATGAAAATAGGAGAAACGCTGAATTTTCAACGTTTCTCCTACTCTTAAAATACTGCTGGTGGCCGGACTTGAACGCCGGACAACTACCCGCAACCCCGCATAGAAAGGAGATTGTCGGAGTGCTGACTTGGGGTGTGTAAACGGAGTGTAAACATTTTGTTTATGCTATCAATCAACTTTTAGAGCCCTAAAATTTTCCGTGCTTCCTTAATATCTATTCTGGCTTTATGTCCATGCTTTTCCATCAATGCTAACAAATTAGCTCCATTTAATAAAGTAAGCGGTTTCCCTTTAGCAAATTCATACGCATCATTTCCATAATTTGAAGTTGTTACCAAAATACCTTTGGTTGCTCCTTCATTCATAACGGTACCATATAAATCTCTTACTGCTGATACTCCTACAACATTAGTATATCTTTTTGCTTGAATAACAATTTTGCCACCTCTAATTGGATCTGGATCAAATGCTATTGCATCAACTCCACCATCCCTACTAGCCTGTGTTACTTTAACTTCTCCACCCGTAGAACTAAATTCTTCTGCAAACAATTCCCTTATTAGATTTTCAAAATCTTGCCAATCGATAGCCGCTAAATTTACACTGTCATCAATATTCTCAATTACATCATAGCCTTCCACAAAACGTCTATCTTCACGATTCATCTTTACAATAGGTGGAACAGGAGTTACTGTTGTGAACGTAGCGGCAGAAACCCCTTTTGTACTTTTAAACCATGCTTTTGAATCCACAAGTGTCAAATTTAATTCAGCAAAACTTTCTTTCGTAACATTTACAGATAAAATATATGGTGCAATCTCTTTACCCGTAGCTTCGTCAATTGTTTCTACTTGACCATTAAGTACGACTGCATTAATAAAATTACCTACATCCAATTTGAAAATGTAATTTAAAGTAACTAAGACTATATCATATATTGCTTTATCATATGTACTTTTTATGAATGCCTCTGACTGATGTTGCTCCTTATATTCATTCTTAGATTTAACATATGTAACTTTTTTAAGTGTAGGGATATTCTGCTTAATAGGAAGTAATATATCTAACAATAAGGCTTTTGTTTCTGGATTATATTCTGCAAATACCCCCCTTTTATACTCTATAGGTATATCCAACTGTTCTAACCCATATGAATAGAGAAACTCAATTGCATCTTTTTCCCCTCTGTTAAAACGTTCAAATAAAATGTCTATTTCATCATTAGCATTTCTTTGTTCTTCTTCAAATAACGACTTTGCCTTTTCCCATTCCGAGTAATCATTCTGATAATTTCTTTCATTCTGGGCATTTCTATCTTCAATTTCTTCCTTTTTCTTTTGCCAAATTTCTAAATCATTTTGATATGACATTCTATTGTTTTCTTCAAATTCCGCTTTCTTCTGTTTCGATATGCGCGTGAAAAATGGCATCTTAGGATTGTACTTTTCTGTATCTCTATTTGGCATATTAGGAATTTTGATAGGATATGGTTTCTGTGGTTCCTCTTCCGGGAAAACCGAAAAATCTTTCATATCCATACTATTTAACGGAATTGGATTTAATAATCTTAATTTAATTTCACTGATATTTAGTAGATTTGTTTCTGCTTCTTGTGTCAATTGTTCTGCATATGCTATTGCTTCCTCGGCAGTTCTTCGTTGAAATTCTTTTTCAGCACGCTTTCTATCAGCCTCACATTTACGCTGCCACTGCTCAGCCCACTGAGCTTGCACAGCAGAAACTTTTTCATCCAATTCATATTTACTAGCCGCCTTAATTATTCTAAATTTATTCAACCCCTCATGTTTCACTGTCGCCTGATAATATAATTTAGCCATTTTTTCCTCCCACGTACTCCATTTATGATAACTCTACAATGTGATTTTTCAACATATTTACCCTCTTCAATTTCGTTAATACCATATTATCACACAAGCCTCTATTTTTAAATATTTACAAAAAATTTATATTTATTTTTCTAAACCGATATCAACAAGCTACCGATATCAATAACAGACAACAAAATGAAAGGCAGTGCCTTGAAACGGCAAGACAAATTACGAAGCATACTGCTTCCGATTTGCCTTGCTTTTTTATTTGCAAAGTAACATTACAGAGCATTAATTACTTTTTATTTATTACCACTTCCGTGGCAGTTATTTTTCCGTAAAGGCAAAAAAGATATGTTTTCAGCAGTTTTTGAAACAAAAAACATGTTAAACAAATTAATTTATTTTTATTACCGCTAAATTCGGTAACTTACAAGGAGGTACTAATTACCATGGATAATTACGAAAGCAGACAATTACTCCACATGCCATTTCCTAAGCCTCTTAAGAAAATGACGGACGAAGAACTGACAAAACTTCTTATCGGCAAATTCAATTATAACGTTCTTATTCCGGGACTCATTGAAGCAAATTTGCGTAAGGATAAACAGATTGCAGAACTTACTAAGAGAATTGCCACTCTCGAAAAGAAGGCTCTCCAAAAACCCAGTAGACCTCGCCGGGATTTCTGACTAGACGGACGGGAACTGACCGACGAGTACCTAATGCAACTGATTGACTACGGTTACTATGACAATATCAGCAAGATGGAAAAAGACTTAGGAGCCGGCAAGAACCAGCTCCGCAACCGCTACAACAAAGCCAAAGAAAAACAACGACTAGAAAGGAAGGTAGAAAGCTATGGAAATAGTTAGACCAATCGTGCAGGAATGCTTTATCCCGGCACAATACACTTCTTCCCCGGAAATAATCAAAAACTGCTTGCAGGAAGTTCTTTCCGAAGGTATGATGTACTCACAAGTCAGTGCTCCGGCAGATAATGAGGATATGACAAAGAAACAACGTGAAAACATCATTAAGAAGCACATGGAGCAATTTACAACTAAATATTATGAGTCAGACAGACGATGGCACTCTTTCCTGCCGGATGAAACGCATCCGCGCGGAATGAAGCCTATTGCAAAGCGTAAGTGGGAAGATTTGGAGGCTGTAATTCTTGCCTACTATGAGGAGCAGGAGCAAGCCAACAAACGCAAGAAGATTACCTTGCGGACGCTGTACCCGGAATGGTTTGCCTACAAATGGCAGGACACCAACAATTCCAGCTATATGAACCACATTGACGGCGAATGGAAGCGGTATTATGAGAATGACCCCATTGTAGACCGCCCGGTGGTTGAATTTACCACCTTGGAGCTGAAGAACTGGGCAAGGAACAAGATTATTACCGGGAAGCTGAACAAGAAGCAGTACTACAACATGGCAATCATTATCCGGCAGAGCTTGGAATACCTTGTGGAGCTTGGGGAACTGCCCTGCAATCACTTTGCAGAGTTCAAAATCAAGGCTTCTCTCTTTACTCCGGTCATCCCCAAGGAAGCACAGCAGGAAGTCTTTACTGAGGACGAAGAAAAGAAGCTGAAAGCATTGGCAGCCGCAGAATTTGCAGAACATCCCAACCGCACCGCCGCACTTGCGGTACTGATTAACTTCTCCCTTGGCTTACGTGTAGGCGAGCTTGTTGCCCTTAAGTGGAAAGACTTAAAAGACTCCTACCTGCATATCAGACGCATGGAACAGAAACAATATGAGCAGTTGGAAAACGGCAAGTGGAAGAAGCATTTAGAAGTGGTGGAGCATACCAAATCAGACGCAGGCTACCGCACATTGTATGTGGTATCTTCTTCAATGGAACTTTTCGACAAGGTAAGAGAAACCAACCTGCAAAACGGTTATACTTGCGAAGCTGAGGACTATATCTTCATGTACCGGAAGCACCGCATTACTGCCAACTCTATCGACAGCCATTACGAGCGTTACTGTAAGCAGATAGGCATTGCCAAAAAAGGCAACCACAAAGCCCGGAAAACGGCTCTGACAAAGGTTGCGGATAATCCTAACATCAACTTAAAGGACGCTATGGAATTTGCCGGACACCGGGACGTAAAGACATTCATTAATCACTACTGCTTCTCCCGGTACTCGGACGAGCAGAAACGGCAGGAACTGGAAAAGACTCTGAATGTTTAGTATCAATTACACTATTCTGAACGAGTGTAAAAAAGTGTAAACATTTTACACGTTTCTACACGCACACCCAACAAACAAAAAAATAGAGAAAACATTGAAATTTCAGTGTTTTCTCTACTCGCATATTACTGCTGGTGGCCGGACTTGAACCGGCACGGGGTTGCCCCCGAGGGATTTTAAGTCCCTTGCGTCTGCCTATTCCGCCACACCAGCGGACGCTATAGGTCGATTGCCCGTGCATACGAAAAAGCTTTGCTTTACAACGCAGCGTGCAAATGGATGGAGGTGGATTCGAACCACCGAAGCAATTTGCAGCAGATTTACAGTCTGTCCCCTTTGGCCACTCGGGAATCCATCCATACAGATTACTCTGACAGAGATAAATTGTAGCATATGTTCCTGCAAAATGCAATATTTTGTTGAAAACTTTTTCTACCACTTTTTTCTCTTTTCATTTTATTATGCTTGAGCTGACCTGTAATCTGACCTCTGATAGTTGCTCCTCTTCTTGACGTTTTTCCCGGCGTATGCTATTTTTTTTATAATACTATTAGTAAGGAGATTTTTAAATGAACACCGGACACATACAGAAAAGTAATACTCAAATTAAGTTTGCCTTTGCTGCGTTTTTAGCGGTTTTGCTTTATGTTATTACCTATAAATACAATCTGAATATTCTTTCCATCGGTAATATTTCAGACCTGCTGGAGCATACGATTCCGGCGGAATCCATTACGGCAGATACCTTTTGGTCCGTCTGGCTGATAAGACCTTACATCCTCTGGCATCTGTGCGTGAAGTTTTTCATTCAGTTTTGTTCCATGCCTACCTTTCATGCCGCTGCATGTACCTGTGGAGCATTCGCTGTGTTTAACTATTATGTTACCTTTTGGATTCTGGAGAAGGTGTCTGTGCATATTACGAAGAAGGATACCGCTGTTATTTCAGCCGTAGTGTCCGCTATGCTGTCTCTGGTTCAGCCCTTGTATATCCCTTGGATTAATGCCTATCAATATGAAGGACAGTTTTCCATTAATCCGATTTTCAATCCCACGCATATGGCGGTGAAACCCTTTGGTCTGCTGGCTTTTGCGGTTGCCGTTGATTTACTTCTTAGATATAAGGAAAAGGACACGATTTTCTTTAAGGGTGAGAAATCAAAGAAATGGTTGTATGTGATCTTTGCTCTGTTCCTGTTCTTATCAACTATTGCAAAGCCTACCTTCATTTATATGCTGATACCTACCGGTATCGTATTCGTGTTGATAGAGCTGGTGATTGCTTTGCTTCGTAAGGACAAGTCCTGGAAGAAGACCTGGAATCTGATGTGGAAGCTTGCCTGCGCTTGTCTTCCTTCATTGATTTACCTGATATTGGAGTATTCGGCCTTTTATATATGGGGCGGCACCAGTGAAGATGCTTCGGTTGCCATATATCCCTTCCTGACAGGCTGGCATCTGTATTCCGCCAATGTTCCTGCCTCTATTGTAATGGGCATGAGCTTGCCTCTTTGGATGATAATTACCAGTCCCCGATATTTTATCAAATCTGTGGAAGGCAGACTGGGTGCCCTTGCTTACGCAGTAGGCGCATTAGAGTTTTCCTTCTTTGTTGAGACGGGTGAAAGATTGGCTCATCTTAATTTTGCATGGCCATTAATGTCCGGTATGCTGTTGCTGTGGGTTATGGCCGGCTGCCGGCTGATACAGCGTACTGTATCGGAGGATGACAGCTTAAAGAATAAATTGATTATCTCCGTTGGTTGGATTCTTCTTTCCATCCATGTATTCAGTGGTTTGTATTATATTAATCCTTCCGCTTATATTCTCTAAAAAAAGTGTCCGCAAACCCGTATTCGCGCGAAACAAACAAAGCCCTTACAACATTTCCGATTATTGTCTCGGTCTGTTGTAAGGGCTTATTTTAATTATGCTTCTTCTCGTTCGAATTTTAAAATCATTGCAGATGTGGGTGGCATTTCAAGAGTAATCTTACCTGCCTTCACCTCGTACTTTCTTTCTTCCAATGTATATCCGTTCTGCTCAGAACACAACAGGTTCTTCATCCGGCCCGTCTTCGGAGTTCCGATTTCCCACACATTCAATTCCTTAGTTAGGGGAGCGTTATTGTTATTAATCAGGATAATGCATTGTCCGTTTCTGTGGAATCTGCCGTATGCCAGGAAATTGTAATCGCTGTCCACATACTTAATAGAACCGTTTCGTAGCTCATCATGTTCCTTTCTGAGTCTGATAATGTCCTTATGAAACTGTATCATTTCCTGATCTTCATGTCCCCAAGGGTAGGTACGTCTGCTGTCCGGGTCGGTAAATCCACAGAGTCCTGCCTCGTCACCGTAATAAATGGTCGGTGCGCCAACCCAGGTCATCTGCATCACAACACCCTCACGGAATACTGCTTTATTGACATCCTGCTCTGCCGCCTGTGGTCCCAGCGTATTGGTTCTTCCCACCTTGTGATTGGTTCGGGTTAGGAAGCGGGAATGATCATGATTGGACAATTCATTCATGGCTACCTGCCAGCTGGGCATGGAAAAGCTTGCCGTATGATGGCGCATAGCACCCCAGAAGCTTTCTGCATTGCCCAATAAATCCTCGCGGAAATCATCGCTATGCTTCTCCATACCGGTGAGGAACCATGTCACCGGCTCCATAAAGGCATCATAGTTCATAACGGTATCCCACTCATTGCCCTGCAACCAGTCACGGGTGTTACCGTAATGCTCTGCAAGGATAATCGCGTTGGGATTGGCCTCCTTCACCGCACGGCGGAATTCCTGCCAGAAATAATGATTAAATTCCTGACTGTGTCCTAAGTCTGCCGCCACATCTAATCTCCAGCCATCCGCATTATACGGAGGTGATACCCACTTTTTACCTATCTGCAGCACATAATCGAACAGCGCTCTCGATCCCTCATAATTGAGCTTTGGCAGAGTGTCATGCCCCCACCAACCATCATAGGAGGTATTATAGGGCCACGCATATTCATTATGGAAAGCAAAATAATTGCGATAAGGACTGTCGGCACTGATATGTGCACCCTTCTCGTAGCCCTGCGCATCCTCATAAATACGCTCTCTGTCCATCCATTTGTTAAAGGAACCGCAGTGGTTGAATACACCGTCCAGAATAACGCGCATTCCACGTCTGTGGGCTTCCTCCACCACCTTGGCAAACAATTCATTGCTGGCTTCCAGATTCTCCTTATTAGTTACACGGTTTATGTATTTTGAAGCGAAGCGGTTTTCCTTTTGTCCTTCCTGCAGAAGCTCTCCGGTCTCGTTGACAATCTTACCAAAGTGCGGGTCTATATAATCATAATCCTGAATATCGTATTTGTGATTGGAGGGGGACACGAATAAGGGATTAAAGTAAATAACCTCTACTCCCAAATCCTGCAAATAGTCCATCTTATCCAGTACACCCTGCAAATCGCCGCCGTAGAATTCTCTGACATCCATAGATGCCGGGTAACGATTCCAATCCTCCACGCGATGTACCTGCTCACCGATGTAGCAGTACTCGCCGGTCTGCACATCATTGCCGGGGTCGCTGTTATAGAAACGATCCACATATATCTGATACATGACTGCACCCTTAGCCCATTCGGGAGTCTTAAAACCGGGTATAATCACAAAATCATAATACTCGTTAACCTCCTGTACCAGGCCACGCACATCATAATATCCCGTAATACGTCCGGTCTGAATCTCAAAATAATAGCAGACCTTTTCATTATCCACCGTGAATTCATGGGCATAATAATCAAAGTCATCTATTGTTTCTACCTTGTTCATCAAGTGCTTTTCACCCTTATGAACAAAAAATACTCTGTCAACGTTATTTCTTGCTGTACGGAATCGCACCGTCACCACATCATATGCGGCAGGCTCCGCCGGATTTAAATATTCCTTTGACGTATCAGAAAAAAGAGCTCTTCTATTAAAAACCGGACGCATTGTCGCAATATATTGTCTGTTAAATTCTGTTCGGCGTAATTTTTCTATGTCCATTATAACAAAGCCTTTCTATCTATTTTCCACCTCTTATATTATAACCTTTTTTACAGCGTTTGAACAGTAAAAAAGACAGCTTTTAGAGGCTGTCCTTTTTAGAGAAGGTATTTCTTCTTATGGGGTATAGCAAAAAACTATATAATGTATTGGGGGGGGTTACGAATATTATAATATCATGACCCAACCACTTTGACTATTCTCATAATTAACAAACATTACAAAAGCTTTCATTTGTTTTTGTGCATTTTTGACAATGCTCTGTTGTGCGATTCCACCAAATTACCCTGTAAGCTGTCTGAAAAGTTGTTTACACTTCTTCTGCTGCTTCTTCTGCAAACAATGCTTCAAACTCGTCTCTGCTAATCTTCTCCTTCTCAAGCAAGAGCTCTGCACATTTATGAAGGACATCCTCGTGCTTTATAATAATTTCCTTTGCCTGTGCGTAGCAATCATCAATAATATCCTTTACCTCTTGATCAATCTGTCCTGAGATTGCTTCACTGTGGGATTTGGCATGTGCCAGATCACGTCCGATAAATACTTCATCATCATCGTCATCATAGCAGACTACACCAATATTATCAGACATACCAAAGCGGGTCACCATGCGACGTGCCACCTTGGTAGCCTTCTTAATATCACTGGAGGCTCCGGTAGTAATATCCTTGAAAATAATTTCCTCTGCAATACGTCCGCCCAGAGATACCATTATATCCTGAAGCATATGGCTCTTGGTCAGAAACATCTCATCCTTTGCCGGCAGGGGCATGGTATAACCTGCCGCGCCAAGACCGGTGGGAATAATAGATACCGTGTATACAGGTCCCACATCAGGGAGTACATGGAATAAAATCGCATGACCTGCCTCGTGGTATGCAGTAATTTTCTTCTCTTTGTCGGAAATAATACGGCTCTTTTTCTCCGCGCCGATTCCAACCTTGATAAATGCCTTCTTGATATCCTCCTGCATCAGGTAGGATTTGCCGGCTTTTGCGGCATTAATTGCTGCCTCATTTAATAGATTCTCCAGGTCTGCTCCGGTAAAGCCGGCCGTGGTTCTGGCGATCTGCTCCAAATCCACATCTTCTCCCAAAGGCTTATTCTTGGCATGTACCCTCAGAATCTCTTCACGCCCACCTACATCAGGGGTTCCTACTGCCACCTTACGGTCAAATCGTCCGGGACGCATAATCGCAGGGTCCAGAATATCTACACGGTTAGTGGCTGCCATTACAATAATGCCTTCATTTGCGCCAAAACCGTCCATTTCCACCAAAAGCTGATTCAGTGTCTGCTCTCTTTCATCGTGTCCGCCGCCCATACCGGTACCACGACGTCTGGCCACCGCATCAATCTCATCAATAAATACAATACAGGGTGCGTTTTTCTTGGCTTCCGCAAACAAATCACGCACACGGGATGCTCCTACACCAACATACATTTCCACAAAATCAGAACCGGAGATACTAAAGAAAGGAACACCGGCTTCTCCTGCCACAGCCTTACCCAGTAAGGTCTTACCTGTTCCGGGAGGGCCCTCCAGCAATACACCCTTGGGGATACGGGCACCCACCTTGGTAAATTTGGCAGGGTCCTTTAAAAATTCAACGATTTCTGCTAATTCTTCCTTCTCTTCCTTCAGACCTGCCACCTGATTGAAATTCATGTTCTTATCGCCCATAGTCATCTTGGCACGACTCTTACCAAAATTCATCATTTTGGAGCCGGCACTGTTGGCATTTTGGGCATTCATCATCATAAACAGGAATACTCCTACCACTAGCACGATAATGATGGGTAACAAAGTGGTAAGGAACCAACTCTCACCCTGTACGTCTGCCACCACCGGGTCCACACCGTGTTCTCTCACGAGGGTTTCCAACTCCGTAATATCTGTAGCATATAATCTTCTGTCATTGCCGTTTTTCAGCTCAATATCCAAATAGCCGGTAGGCGCTTCTTCATTGGGATAAACTACCGCAGTAACTACATTTCCTGCGTCCAAATCTGCTATCAGCTCCGCCCTGCTGTAATCCTCCATGGTCTTGCTGCTCAAGAAATTCATGGTCCAGATTACAAGCAATAATAATCCTATCAAAATAAAATATGAGTTAATACCTCTGCCGCTCTGTTTCAACTTTACGAGCCTCCTAAATAATTTTCTTCACAAAATACCTTTTCGTATTCTTAATCGAACTCCACAATACCAATATAAGGCAAGTTGCGATATTTCTGATCATAATCCAGTCCATAGCCGACTACAAATTCATCGGGAATGGAAAATCCCGTATAATCTACATTTACATCAACCACTCTTCTGTCAGGCTTATCCAAGAGAGTACATAAACGCATAGAAGCAGGCCCTCTGTCCCGAAGCATTTCCAGCAGATAGCTTAAGGTTCTTCCGCTGTCCACAATATCCTCCACAACAATTACGTGCTTATCCTTCAGGGATTCGTCCAAATCCTTCACGATTTTTACAACACCGCTGGACTTTGTGTCGCCTCCGTAGCTGGACACAGACATGAAATCCAGAGATACCGGAACGGTAATTCTTTTTGCCAGCTCACACATAAAGAAGCTTCCGCCCTTTAATACACATACAAGGTGTACCTGCTTGCCCTCATAATCCTTGCTAATCTGTGCTCCGATTTCCTGAATACGCTTGTCAACCTCGTCCTCAGCTAATAGTACTCTTATATGCTCTGCCATTATTCTTCCTCCGTCTTAACCTTGGTACACGCTTTTCTTATTAATTGTACCTGTAAAATGTGTTTTGTATTCTCTCTAATTTTATAATACTCGCTAATCCGGTAACCCGGTAGCCATATTACATGTTCTGCTTCCGCCAAAAGCGGCAGACAATCCCGCAACTTACGAGGGATTTTTTGTGAAATCATGTATTCCTTCAGGGATTTGCGCCTAATGTTGCCCTGTCCGTCCGCAAACGTGAGATAATCCCCAGTTTGTCGCTGTCTCAGCTCCATACATCCTTTTATTCTATCATAGTCAAACCATTTCGTATACTCATTTCGGGGAATTTCAGAAAAAGTATCCTCCTTTTGCAGGATGCTAAAATGGAATTCTGTGCCATCCTCCAGCAGAATTACTCTTTCCCACCGGGGATTGCTACGCAAGGTGTCCTCTGTGGGCAGCTGCAGAATCATCTTTTGCATAAGAGTCGTTAATTCCTTCTCCTGATTATCCGCAGCAGCGGTCTGAGTCTTTTCCGCCGATATGCGCTCCAGCACTACCGTGTCATATTCTCTTCTGCAATGAATCCCATAGGGCAGATGTACCTCTCGATTCCCTTCTCCCGTAAATAATCCCCTCAAAGCCTGTACATGTACGTGGGAGATATCCCTCTGATTGGGAGAGAGGTTTTTGAGCAAGGTGTGAAGTACTCGCTTTTGAATCGCCGGGTGGTTCTCCAATAGCGCATTAACCGATACGGACCATACCGCACTTTCTCCGCAGGTCTGCTGCCGGGCCTCCTCCGGCACATTCTCTGCCGGAGCACTTGTACACTTCTTGATTACTGCACGTGTCTGCTGCTCCAAATAGTCCTCCGTCTCCGCAAGCATTTCCGCTGTCTGTGCCATATGCTGCACACTGCCCGATACGATTTCCTTTTCAATATAGGGCAGAATATGATGTCGGATACGATTTCTGGTGTAATCATCCGAATGGTTGGTCGCATCCTCACAATAGGATATTCCCTGCTCCTGTAGATAATTTTCAATTTCTACTCGCTCCAGACACAATAGCGGACGAATAATATTTTCTCTTACAGGGCGAATGCCGCACAAGCCCTTGATGCCGCTTCCCCGAAACAGATGAAAAAGCATGGTCTCGCTGCAGTCGTTACAGTTGTGAGCAACCGCAATCTTGTCCGCGCCAAATTCCTGTGCCACACGCTGAAAGGCTTCATAGCGAACTCTGCGCCCCATATCTTCTTCAGAGCATTTGTGGATAGCCGCCTGCTGCCGTACATCCTCCTCAATAAGGTAAAAGGGCAGGTCATGTTCTCTGCACAACGTCTCCACATAGGCAGCATCCTGTACAGCTTCGGGACGAATACTGTGATTTACGTGTACCACTGCCAGCTGCAGGGGCACTCTTTGGGCCCATTCCATCAACACAAATAAGAGGCAAACAGAGTCTGCCCCTCCTGAGATTCCTGCAACAACCCGTTCTCCGGGCTCCAGCATATGGTGCTTACGCATGAATGCAAACACTTTTTCTTCTGTCAACTGTTTCGCTTTCATATGCTATAAATGTACCGTATCCATGCCCAAAAATCAAGTACTTTTGGGCATCTGCACGTTTCCTGCCTGTCTCAGTTTTCCCAGATTCCCACTACCAGAATAGTCATATCATCAAGAATACGACCTCCGCAATGACAGAGTACCTGTTGTATCAGCCTTTCTGCAATCTCCTGCGGATTCCGCTCGTTAATTCCGCGAATCGCTTCCTGCATCAGTGCCTCACAGTCATTTCCTTCCAGAGCATCCAGTACGCCGTCCGTCATGAAAATCAGGTAATCCCCATCCTCCAATTGCCGATGGAGTGTTTGCACCTGCACATTTTGAAAAATACCAAGCGGAAGCGTTCCCCCGGAAATCTCCTCCACCTGTTGTTCCCGCTTTATAAAGGTAGCCGCACCGCCTACTTTGCAGATATCGCAATGCCCCTGATACAGATCCAGTGTACAAATATCCAAGGTGGGGTGATTATACTCCTCCCCCGTGGCAAACATCGCGGCATTGACCATATTCACCGCTGCCTCCGTACTAAAACCGGCTTCCAACATTTTCTCCATCAAATCCAGAACCTTTCCACTGTCTGCATTTGCCTGTTCACCGGAACCGGTGCCATCCGATAACAGAATCGTCATTTTACCTTTTTCTGACTCTATAACAGAATAATTGTCCCCTGATATTGTTTCGCTTTCTTTTACCGCTTTTGAGAAGCCTGTCAAAGCAATATACCGTGCCTCTTCCACAAAGACAAAGCTTCTTCGGTTCTGGTCTACCAGATAGGGACTGGTAACAGATGTCTGAAATTGTTGTTTTAAGATTACAGAGAGCATGTCCGATATCTCTGTTGCGGGAATTCCTCCCTTTTTATCTGTGAAAAGCGTCATTCCGATGGCTTTGCGCCCCTTTTCATTAGGCAGATAGCAAATATTTTCCGCATAGATTCCTTCTGTACGAAGTGCATGATGCAACAGTCTGCGCTTTCTATCCTCCAAGGGCTGATACCACAGCTCCTCCATTGCCACCTGCGTCATAATCTGCGCCACTTCCTTTAAATTGGTACTGATGACCTGTCTGTTCTCCCAAGATTTCCATGCCTCCAGCACGCCTTGCCGGTCTTCTGCCACCGGCGCAAAGCTTCCGTCAAGGCTTCTTGCAAGCTCATGAAAGCTTTCCGCATATCCCAGCAATCTCTGTTTACACAGCTCAGATACTTGTGCACACTGCCTTTCTCGTCTGTCCTGCTTTTCTATTATTAACTGATTTCTCTCCATAGTAAAAATCATAATAAGCTCCCCTTTCTATACGCTTTTTACACAACCACATCTGTGCCCTTTGGCGCAGTACACTTGATTATAGTGAGGGGCTTTTTCATTTTTTGTCAAAACAGGTTGGAAATGCCTTCATTTTTTGCGACAAAAAAAGCAGGAGGGTTCATCCTGAACCTAGCCTGCTTTCTCAATTTTCTTCTTTAAATAAAATCTCACCTTCATACACCAGTCCGAGCTTATCCTTGGCGACCTCTTCTACATATCGTTTCGTCTGGGTATATTTGCGATACTCCTCGATTTCAGCAGCCCTGACCTCTTCGGCTTCCTTCTGTACCTGAAGCTCCGCTATCTGCGCTGTCTGCTCATCTATTTTACGTTGCAGTTCCACTCTGTCTATAGCCACAACCACCATAATCATCAGCACGACCAGCGCTACCAGAAACATACTGAACTTATTCTGTTGTCTCTTGCGATATGCAACCTTTCTTTTCTTCGCCATTATCTACTCCATTAGTCCCGGCAGATGCCCTTCCACACAATTACTTCCTACAAATTCATTTTAAGCACTTTCAAAAAGAACGTCAACTTCTTTTTTATGAAGCGCCCGCCCCTTCTGCCCTTGCGTACTGCCTTCCCCGCTACGCCCGAGGCTTTACCCCCCACAAAGCGAAAGGGTTTTAATAAAATCCTCATTACTTTACTTAACAATATCAGAAGCTTTTGCAAAAGAAAAGAAACATATTTTACCAGAAATGCACTTACCAGCTTCTTATATAGAAGCATTCCCACCATGGC
Organism: Lachnospiraceae bacterium; assembly: GCA_015056915.1. Lineage (GTDB taxonomy): Bacteria > Bacillota > Clostridia > Lachnospirales > Lachnospiraceae > Acetatifactor. Next base: position 10,596 of record SVFK01000019.1, on the reverse strand, counting down.
TCCCAAAATAGCAAACCACCTTAAAGTGCCGTTGCTCTCATGATACATCAGTAAGAATACTTCTGTTGCACAATAAATCCAAAAGGCAATATCCTCGAGAGATACCAGGAAATTGCCATGGGGTACGACCCGGCGAAAAATACGCAGGATATCATATACGAAGGTAATAAAAATGCCCATCAACAGGGCATAAAATAAGAAAACGTTTTCGCTTGCCATAGCTTTGCCCCACCTTAGCGGAATAGCTTGGTAAGCAGAGATTCGTTTTTGTGGCTGCTGCCGGACACATCAGAATAGGTAAAGCTGTCAATCTTGCCGTCCACATCCACCTCTCCTTTGTCCAGTGTCAGCCTGTTTACATGCAAGTCATTGCCTTTAATCATCAGCATTCCCTGTTCTGTCTCCAGAAGGATTTCATGTATATCAAAGGACAATACATCATTCACACCGTTTATGGTACATGTCCTTCGGTTGCTCATTGTGACTTTATGCATACGGCCGGTTCCGTTTAATTCCTCCATAGAATCTCCTCCAATACTTAAGCAACCGCATTGATTTAACATCTCGGAAGCTCTATCTGATACATTATATTAGAGGAGACTTTATTTCATGAATGAATTTTCAAAAAAGCATCATCTCATTTATGTGATTTATAAATAGCGGAACAATTCCTTTGCTTCTTCCTTTTTAACAGTTTCCTGCACATCAAGAACTTCTACCTTAACCTCTTTATTGCCAAAGGAAATGGTAATAATATCGCCTTCCTTTACATTCGCAGATGCTTTGGCAGGCTTGTCATTAATCATAACACGTCCACTGTCGCAGGCTTCATTTGCAACGGTACGCCTCTTTATTAGTCTTGAAACCTTTAAATATTTGTCTAATCTCATTTTCGTCTCACCTCATCCTATAAAGCAAAAAAACAGAGAACCTTTACAGGTTCTCTGAAGAAATCTATGATTTACTTATGCGTTCATCATATCCTTTAAAGCCTTACCAGCTTTGAACTTAGGTGCCTTGGAAGCAGGAATAGTAATAGGCTGTAAAGTAGCAGGATTTCTACCTTCTCTTGCTGCTCTCTCGGATACTTCAAAAGTACCGAAGCCAACTAACTGAACCTTCTCACCTTTCTTTAATTCTTCAGCAACAACATCTGTAAAAGCCTTTAAAGCCTTCTCTGCATCTTTCTTAGAAATACCAGCCTGATCAGCGATAGCTGCAACTAATTCTGTTTTGTTCATGTTGAACTCCTCCTATAATGAGCTTTCTTTTTTGTATATTACATAGATGCTTCTTATGAAACGTCTATAAATATATATAGCTTCTTTTGCTTCGTTTGTCAAGGGATTTTCCTTAGTTTTCCCTTGTTTTGCGGCATTTTTGCGCTTTTTTCTTCTATTTTTCGTATTGTTCTATCAGATCATCTACCTTGTCAGCTAAAATCTGCTCCTGAGATAGCTTGCACAGTCTGGAGATATTTGATACAGTCATTAAAATATTTCCCACAAGCTCCTCGATTTCTTTATTATGTTCTGTGTATTCCATACCCTCCAGATCAGCGGACAGCTCCTTTAGCCGCTGTACCGATAGCTGATAATCCTCTGCCGGCTCATAAAGCTTGTCTGCCTTTTTGATTACCTTCACAGCCCTGGTCAATGCCGGAAGCTCCTTGGGAATGTCCTTTAAGGGTGTGGATACGTAGCTCTTTCCTTCCTTTTCCTTCTTTTTGATTTCTTCCCAATTCTCAAGCACCTGTCCGGAACCGCTTACGGTCACATCTCCGAAAACATGGGGATGTCTGCGCACCATCTTCTCTGCAACCTCAGACACCACATCCTCCATGGTAAAAAGCCCTTCCTCTCCGGCAATCTCAGCATGCATCACAACCTGTAGGAGTACATCTCCCAGCTCCTCACGCAGATTCTCATAATTGCCCGTTTTCTCATAGATACGAATGGCGGCTACAACCTCTGCAGCCTCCTCCATCATGCAAGGTCGTAAGCTCTGATGGGTCTGCTCCCTGTCCCACGGACAACCGTTTTCGCTGCGTAATGTCTTAATGATTTCCAGAAAATCCTCATATGTGTACTTTTTCTGCATCTTGTTACTGCCTTTCTTTATATAATTACCTTCTAGCCAAATGAACTATCTCTCCTATGAACCGCTTACCGTAGCAGCCTCCAATAAATCAGCAAAGGAATACGAAATATCCTTATCCTCTCCGTCTATCTGTACTGTGTAGCTTCTGGTTTCACAACCGGTCTGACGTAATGTAATTACGTGACTTCCGGCATTTTTCTTAAAGCTACAAGGTGAAATTCCCACATAATTGCCGTCCAGATATACTTCTGCACCCTCCGGGGCATCTACATATACCTTGTAATAGCTGGTGGTGGCATCCTCTTTCTCTGCATCCTTATCGGAACTGCTTTCTTCGTCCTCGTCCTCATCATCCTCATCATCCACAGCATCCAGCACCACATCAATTCCTGCTGACTCCTGACCTACGCTGAGATATTGAGTCAGGGATTTATAACCGTCTGCCTTGGCAATAATCTGATGAATACCATATTCCAACGTAATAGGCTGGGAAGGGTCCACTTCGCTGCCATCAATATAAAGCTTGGCGTTGGATGGATTCAGAGAAAAAAGCACCATACCATACTTAGCCTCTGCTACCGTTAAATCACCAATGTCCAACAGGGTCTCCTCATTGCGGTTAATAATTACACTTTTAGCACCGCCTCCACCATTGTGGCTGATATTAACCTGATAAGCACCCTCCGGCACTGTCAGAAGCATATCCTCTGTGATTTTCTGAATCTGCTTCTGCCCGATTTCTATCCAGCCACCCACGAAATTCTCATCATTTACCAGTCGAAGATAGCCATGCCCCTTTTCTACATGAACACTTAACACAGTACTGTCAATTCCCTGAAAGCTGAGAACATCCGCAGGGTTTAAATCGATTTCTTCTATTGCCCTGCCCTCCGACAGATACTGGGTATTGTCAGAAAGCTTATAGATTTCACTACCGATAGTTACCTCTTGACGGATTCGGTTGATTTCATATCGCTCTACACTGTCATATTTCCATGCATTTGCAGATAACTGCATGCTGGTGAGATGCTTCTTTGATTTCAGAAAGGTAACATCTACAATATCTCCCACCTGTATCTGATCCAGAGAAACAGCCTCACCGTACTTATCATATAGCTTTGTGGTGCCATCTATGGACAACGTATATCGTCTTCCAATATCCAGATTTAAAAAGGTAACCGTCTTGTCGTCCTCATTTTTCCCTACGAGTATGGGAGTGTCCGCAGAATCATAGCTGTCCGGTCCCGTAACAACAAATCCGGTGTCTACTCGTTCAGCCTTATTAATGCTATCTGAACTGCCGGTCTGCTGGGAATCTGCATCAGAACTATTGCCCATATCGGCGAGATTGCCACAGGCAACAAGTGACAGTGCTGTCACAATTATGGCGGCTGACAGTATTATGCTCCTTCTCTTTTTATCTGATGTACTTTTCTTTCTCAATGTATGCTCCTCTTATGCTCTTAACATGATACGTTTCTAAATAATTCATCCAAGAAATGTTGCTTTTCCTTTTCCTGTTCAATCAGCTTATCTAACTTCTCCTGATTGCGCTCCGGAATCCACGCTTTGCCGGAATTATAATAGAAATTGGCAATCTTCCAAAATTTCTCAGGATAAGCAAGTCGATAATACAAATCAGTTCTATTGATTGCAGATAACGGATTTTCCCGCTCATACTCTGCAAGCAATGCTTCTCCCAGAGCTACGGACCAGTTGCTCTTTTCCAGAAGCTTACGCAATAAATGATACAAATCCCTGACCGGACTGTCCGGCAGACATTTTTCAAAATTAATTACAAACCAATCCTCGCCGGTCTTTAGAATGTTGTGATACTGGTAATCACCATGACAATAACAGTTGTTGGGGATGTCAAGACTGTTTTCATAGCCGCTCCACTCCTCTGTAACCATAAGTGCCTGCTCCAGAAAGAAGTTAAAGGTATTAATCAATCGAATCTCAAACCAGGTCTTCTGACTTCTCTGCTGCAGAAATTTGCGCACCTTTTTCAGTTCCTTGTTGCGTTTCGTATATTCTGCAGTGGGTGAAAAGGCTGCCGGCAAATCTTCCGTATCTGTAGGCAGCTCCATACTTTTATGAAGCTGTGCCAGGAGTCTTACGGCCTCGGCACATTCTTCACGCTCATAAATATTACATTCCCTGCCCTCACGGTACGTCTTAAGTATATATTGTACACCATCTGCATCCTTTACTACAAGTGCATCCTCTTTTGTGGGTACAATCATTTCTGCACGGATAGTGCCCTGTTCCCGAATGGTCTTCAGCAGCTTATCCTGCATGGTAATTCTCTTCTCATTACCGGTATATTCCTTAAAAATATAGCATCCCTTTTCCGTATCACACAAAATAGCGCTTCTTCCCTTTCGGGTGCGAAGTACCTCTATATCATACTGTTCCAGCAAACTGATTGCCCTGTCATTCACCTTTAACCCTCCTAACATACACTCGCGAACCAACGCTTCTTGACCGCCGTTCATAAGCTATCTTATGAGGGGATTTTCAAAAGTATGTTATAAGGATTTTACTATTTTTATGCTTTTTCGAAAAATTCTTCCGCCTTTTGAAGCAGCAATTCCTTCGTGTTGTATTCCGGCTGCTCCAGTACCAACTCCAGTAGCTTTTGCAACATTTCACCCAGGCTCTTGCCGGGCTTCATACCTATCGCAATCAAATCACTTCCGGTCACCGCTAAGGTTTTCAGTGAGACACATTGCTGTTCGGCGACAATTCTTTCATAAAAAACACGCCACTGCTCCAGTCTCTCTAGCTTTTCCTCTCGCTTATAATCACTTTGGGCAAGGATATCCGCCTGCTTTACCTGTAGCAGCAGAGGAAAAATGTCCTCACCGATTTTATTGACTGCCCGGCGGACCATCCGCATGTCCGGCTCCAGAGCATTCCCATAATCGTGGAATCGAACCAGTTTTGTAACTTGAGAGACAGTATCATTATCGAATTTCAGCCTCCGCAGAATATGACGAGTGATTTCTTCACCGGCAGCTGCGTGCCCATAGAAATGAGTGATACCCTCTTCATCCACACTGGCTGTGTCCGGTTTTCCCATATCATGGAACAAAACTGCCAAACGCAAGATTTTCTTAGGCTCAACCTCCAGCAGCGCTTTCAAGGTATGCTCTCCCACATGATACATATGGTGAGGATGCTTCTGAGGTGTTTCCATTGCCTTATCCCACTCCGGCAGAATCACCCGGGTAACACCCAGCTCGTATGCCATCCGCAGGGTATCAGGATGCGGTGAGGTAATGAGCTTAACCAACTCCGTCTGGATTCTTTCTGCACTGATGTTTTGCAAAGTGGGCGCCAGCAGACGAATGGCCTGTTGTGTGCCGGGCTCCACAGTATATCCCAGCTGTGCGGAGAAACGAATGGCACGCATAATGCGAAGCGCATCCTCCTCAAAACGCGCCTGGGCATCCCCCACACAGCGAATCACCTTATTCTCTATATCCTGCATGCCGCCAAAAATATCTACCAGACCCACTTCGTCATTGTATGCCATAGCATTAATGGTAAAATCACGGCGCTTCAAATCCTCGAATAAATTGGGGGTAAAAGTAACCTCCTTGGGATGACGACTATCCTCGTATTTGCCATCAATGCGATAGGTAGTAACCTCAAAGCCTTGCTTTTCCAGCATAACGGTAACCGTACCGTGGGCAATTCCGGTATCAATGGTACGGCGGAAAAGCTTCTTGACCTGTTCCGGCTCGGCTGAGGTAGTAATATCCCAATCCTCCGGCTTTCTGCCCAAAATAGAATCTCTGACACAACCACCTACCACATACGCCTCGTAACCGGCTTCCGTTATTGTCTTAATAATATAATTTGCTTTCTCAGGTATTTGTATTGTCATGAAATACCTAACCTTTCATAATAAATTCATCAATCACTTGTACCAGTCCGTCCTCATCATTCGTACCGGTAATATAGTCTGCAACTTCTTTTACTGCAGGCTGCGCATTGCCCATTGCCACACCTGTTCCTGCATATTGTATCATGGATATATCATTAAAGCCATCCCCGCAGCAGATTGCATTTTCACGGATCAGACCTACACTTTCCAGCATTCTGTCCAGTGAAGTAGCTTTATCTACATTCTTGGGCATAATCTCAATAAAAAAGGGTTCCGAGCGATACACGCTGACACGGTCTCCGTATCTGTCCTGTAGCTGCTTTTCCAGCTCCGGCGCTTTATCCGGCGGTGCTGTCAAAAGACATTTGTTAATGTCAAAATCCACATAATACACAAAATTGTCTACCACCTTCACCGGCATATTATTAATACGGGATTCCAGCTCCACATACTCATCCGGCTCAAATGCAGAAATAATACTGTCACCAAAATACGTTACCATTCCGCAACCATTTTCCTTGGCAAAACCATAAAGTCCCGGAATAATGGAAAGAGGTAAAATACGCTGATATATAATCTCTCCCGTACGACACTCAATAATACGTCCTCCGTTAAAGGATAACAGATATCCGCCATATTTCTCCAATTCCAATTCTCTTTCATAGCGGCGCATACCCGGTGTGGGACGGCCGGAAGCAAGAATCACTTTATGCCCGTGCTCCAGGACGGTCAAAATACCTCTCTTGGTAGCTTCTGTAATAATCTTCTCTGAATTGGTCAGAGTTCCGTCAATATCTAATACGAGTACCTTCTCTTCCATAATAACTCCCTTGTATAAAAGTAAAAACGGCGGTGGCAGACAAATGTAATCTACACCGTCCGCCTGCCGCCGTAATCTGTTAATCCTATAATACTTACTGTGCTTCTGCTGCCGTATCTTCTGTTTCTACAGACTCTGCTGCTTCAACCTTTAAATATTCCAGATTGCCCTTGGGATCTTCCACCTTGATGTCTGCCATAATTTCGCCAAGGTAATCATTCATTGCTGTTAAGGATAAGCTGTTTACAATATTCATCTTCCACAGAGGCTCGTTCTGTCCTACATAATATACTACATAGCTATAAGTGTCATCCTCTGGAGAAACAGCAATCGTATCACCGGTAGCACGTGTTTCATCAAATAACCAGGTTCCCAGCCCTTCCATAATACCACTTCTGGATACGCCTTTAATCAATCCACCGTTTGCTGCGGAGCTGTCCTCACTGTAGGTTGCACAGAGCTTACTGAAGCTGTCTTCCGTAGCTTCACCGCTCTTCCACTCATCAAGAATAGCCTGTGCATCCTGTGTGGAGGTAACAATCAGACGTACATCAGCTGTAGGGAAATCGTCAAGATAACGCTTCTCGAATGCAAGCACATAGTACTGATTGCTGGCAGCATCTTCGATAACAGTAGTGTCACCGGCTTTTCTGGTATCATCAAATAACCAGTCGCGCAGTACCTCTGCAATATTGCTCTTAGCGACATTTTCACGAAGCTCGCCTTCTGTTGCAATGGTTGCTTCTGCTGCCTCTGCCAACACTCTGGCATCCTCCATTGCCTTGGCTACTTCTGCCTCAGAGGGCTGATATGCTTCTCCCTCGGTGCTGTCAGCAGCTGCATCTGCCAATTCGGTAGGCTCTGTAGGCAGCTGTGCCTGAACATTGGTGATGCGATAATCTACAGAATCGTAATCTGCTTTATTGCTGTTATACTCTGCCTGGATATCAGCATCAGCAGGTGTCATTTCACTTAATTTGTGATTGTAGAAGGCACTGATTACGATGTCCTCTTTCACATAATCCTCAATACGGTCTACGGTTGCATGCGTACCATAGATGGCGCGAACATAATTCTTTACGGTTGCACCCTGTGCTGCTGCCGCAGCTTCCAATTCCGCTTCATAGGCTGCATATTCTGCTGCTGTGTCAAAGGTAAAGCCTTCTGCCTCAATCTGATTTAACAAAGCCTTATTCTGAATCATGGATTCCATTGTCATCTGCTCAAATACATCCTCCCAGGTCAGGGTATCTGAATACATCTGAGTGGAGAAATCCTTGGAAACATCCAGTCCCAGGTAAGGCAGGAAGCTTCCCGCAGTGTTTAAATAGTTGTTCACGGTTATATTGTAGTTATAATCAAATTCAACCTGATTGATATCTTCACCGTCGACAGTTACATATGTCGCATTCACTGCCAGATAGTTTCGAATCGGGAAATAAGCTATCAGGCATACCAACACAGCTATAACCACTACAGTGATAATGGTGCTTCTGCGCTTCTCACGCTTCTCCTTTTCCTTCTGCTCTTTACGCTTCTGGATTTTACGGTCATATTTTGTCATAACCTTTTCTTCTGTTACTTCTATTTTCTTTTCCTTCTTTGACATGATAGAAAAGTCTCCTTCCTATTTTGAAAAAACGGCTTCTCACAGACATTTTTCCACATTACATTGCCTTATTTTACAGTATTTCAAGCAAAAAATAAAGCTATTTCACATATTTTTCAAGTTTTTCAACAATATTTTTAATGCATCCGGTCTCAAAGGGACTGTCTAAATTTACTTCCCTAAGAATACCGGTGTAATAATCGCTGGCAGATAGCATACACAGCTTCAAATAACTTGCCCATGCAGCCTCAAAATCTGCATCCATCTTTACCTTATATTGCAAAGCACAGGTTTGTGCCAGACAGTAATCGATATAATAGAGCGGATAATTGTAAATGTGCAGCTGCTTTTGCCAGAAACCGCCCTCGCCAAAATAAGCATCATCGCCGTAATCCAGATGAGGCTTATATTCCTGCTCCAGCCGGATCCATGCTGCCTTGCGCTGCGCGGAAGTCAGCTGCGGATTCTCATATACAATATGTTGGAATTCATCCACCATACAGCCATAAGGAATAAATGCCGCCGCATCCTCCAAATGCATATCAATATATTCCTGAGCGCGCTCTCCAAAGAAAAGCGGCATCCATTTCTCTGCAAAAAATTCCATTGCCATGGAGTGAATCTCTGCTGTCTCCATGCCAATATCCGAATGCTCCCTGATAGGGTCCTTGCCGGACAGATAACCCTGAAATGCATGACCGCACTCATGGGTAATCACATCCACATCCCCACTGGTACCGTTAAAATTGGCAAAAATAAAGGGCGCCTGATAAATAGGCAGATAGGTCATATAGCCACCGGCGCGCTTTGTCTTGCGACCCAGCACGTCGAAGAGCTGATTTTCCATCATAAAGTCAAAAAATTCCTTGGTCTCCGGAGACAATTCCCTGTACATCTTTTGGCCTGCTGCCATGATTTCCTCCGGGGTGCCAATCGGAGCAGGATTCCCATTCTGAAAATATACCTGCTCATCAATATAGCTTAATTTCTCCAAACCTAAACGCGCCCTTCTGCGTTCATGAAGCTTCTCTGCAAAGGGCACAAAATACTCTTTAATCTGCTTGCGGAAGGCTTCTACCTCCTCTTTACCGTAGCAATTACGGTTCATTCGGTAGTAACCCAGCTCCAAATAATTCTCGTAGCCCAGCATTTTAGCCTGCTCGGTACGGTTCTTTACCAGCTTATCATAAATTTCATCCAGCTGCTGTTCGTTTGCCGAGAAGAAGGCACTCATTTCCTTCCATGCCTTTGCCCGCACCTCTCTATCTGAATGAATCAGATAAGGGCGTAGCAAAGATAGGTTCAATTCTTTTCCGCCAAATAGAATCTTAGCACCTGCAATCAGCTTGTTATACTCCATGGTCAGGTTGTTTTCCTCCTGCATCAGGGGAATCAACTCCTCGCTCATGGATTTCTGTGCCAATTCCATGTTTTTGAAGGCTACCGGACCGATTTTCTCCTCAAGATAGGAACGATAGGGCGATTCGTACAGCTTCTTTTGATATGCCAATACCAAATTGCTGAAAACCGGCCCCTGCTCATCATAAAATTTGTGTTCTTCCTCATAAAACTTATCAGATGTATCAATGTCAAAACGAATGTGCGCAATAGTCATCAGTGTAGACACTCTGTCTGTCAGCGCGTAATATTTCTCATGCACCGCAAACTGCTCTTCCCCGCTGGCAGCCTCATCAAATTCCTTCATGAGCTGCCGCATGTCCTTCTCTACCTGTATAAAATCCACGCGTTCGTACGGCATATCCTGAAATTTCATAATAAGCTTCCTTTCACATTACATTGCTGCTAAGTTTATCAATACTCCTGCGATAGAATTAATGAGAGACAATACAAATGATACAATTCCCATTACAAGTCCGGCAATCGCCAAGCCTCTTCCATTCTTCTTTAAACCAATGATACCCAGCACAAAAGCTGTAATAGCCACCGGATAACCAAAGCAGGGTATGCACCAGGCAACCATTGCCAAAATACCAAAAATTAAGGCTAAAATAGGAATAACATGTTTTTCATTGTTCATTATAAATTTCCTCCCATAATAATCTTTGTTTTTCTCTTGTTAACTCGCTTTTTCTTACATTTTCTTTTTTTCATAGAGATGTTATCTAAGTCTATGCCATTCCCCTAGACCAAAAATCATGGATATCAGGATGT
>SVFK01000005.1 GCA_015056915.1 Lachnospiraceae bacterium | reverse complement strand
ATTATTGACATCTTTGACATTTTCGCAACGTTCAATCCTTCCGTCCGGATATACCGCTTTGGTGGATGCACCTGCTCCCAATGCCACGATAGTCTGTTTCTCTTCCATAATGAGAATGTTGTAAAGACCAAGCTTTCCTTCTCTGGCATAACCTACATTTTCAAAATTACCGGACATATTTTTCTGGCGATAGAGATAATAGGGCTCCATCCCAAGTCTTTTGGCACCCTCTGCCGCAATCCGCATTGTCTCATCCGTGTTGCGAAGCATGGATACACCATGCTCCTGAATCCACTGATTCAGCTTAGAGGCACGCTTAATTGCCAGAGAATGCACCGTAAGGGAATCCGGATTCAGTTCCACCACTCTGTCAATGGTATTCTGCACATCCGACTCTGTCTCACCGGGCAAGCCCAGTATCAAATCCATATTAATATTATCAAAGCCCACCTCTCTTGCAAGTCTGTAGGCTTCTATTGTCTGCTCCACTGTAGCCTTTCTGCCGATTAAATGTAAGGTCTCCTGCTTCATAGTCTGGGGATTCACGGAAATACGGCTGACACCATGCTTATAAAGTACCTCAAGCTTGTCCCTTGTAATACTGTCTGCACGACCTGCTTCTACCGTGAATTCCTTCACGCAAGAGAATTCAAACAGCTCCTTTAAGCTGCTGAGCAATCGGTCTAACTGCTCTGCCTCCAGTGTGGTAGGCGTACCGCCACCTATATAGACACTGTCCAAAATCTTGTGCGCATACTTTGCAGCAGTATACTTCAACTCTTTAATCACACAATCCACATACGCATCCACCAGCTTGCGATACCCACCAATAGGATAGGATGTAAAGGAGCAGTACAGACAGGTGGTCGGGCAGAAAGGAATTCCTATGTATAAGCTGTAACCGCCTTCATAGTGTACATTCTTCAGAAGCTCTCTTTCACGTTCGGCTATGTCAATACTAAGCAGTGCTTTCTCCTCACTGACATAATGCTTTTCCTTGTAAAATTCCAGAATATCTGCTTTACTTTTCCCTTCCTCCAGCATGCCATAAGCAAGCTTGGTCGGACGGATTCCTGTCAAATTGCCCCAGGGCAACGTCTTGCCGGTTATCTCACAGAGACTGCGGTACAGGAAACGCTTGAAGCCGTCTTTTTGCTCCATGCCTGTTATCGCTGTGTCCTCCGAATACTCCCATGTGAAAGTTTGCTCTTCTATCTGAACGGCACTACCCTTATCTGATATTTCTACAATCAGCTTCACTTGGGGGGCGAGCTCCTTTCGCTTTTCCTCCTTACTCTCGGGAGTCAATACGCTTACCTGCTCATCCGGCCAAAAGGCTTTCACAAGGGAATGTACGTCATATTCATAATTTGCTCTGTTTAATTCTACTACAAACATTGTTCTCCTACCATGTCTCTATTCAACCGTTTTTGTTCTTACTACAAGCAAATCTTTCGAATCATATTAAACACAAAACGGATTATATTTCTTTTCATGGCCAATGGTAGTACTGTCTCCATGTCCCGGATAGGCAACTGTTTCCTCCGGCAATGTAAATAGCTTATCCTGAATGGAACGCACTAATGTGCCCATACTGCCGGTAGGCAGATCTGTTCTTCCTACAGATTCTTCAAACAACGTATCACCACATACTACAAATCCACCCTCTTCAAAATAGTAGCAGGTGCCGCCAATGGTATGACCGGGCGTTGCAAGGACCTTACAGGTAATACCGGCAATGGTTATTTCCTCACCGTCATTTACATATACATCTGCCTCTATGGTACAAGGTCTGTTCATGGAGCGGGATACATTTTTACGTGCATCCTGCAAAAGCTCACGCTCTGCCTCACCGGCATACACCTTCACGGATTCTTCGCTCTGCTCATTCAAGGCACCATTGTCCTGCACATCCTTCTGCGCTTTTGTCTTTACTGCCTCCAAAAGAGCCTCACAACCCCAAATATGATCAAAATGACCGTGGGTAAGCAATACGCCTGCCACCCGAAAGCCGTTTCTCTCTAAAGCATCGGCAATCCTGTCTCCATTATCAGCCGGATCAATAACAATCGCTTCCGGATTACCTGTACGATATACAAAATAGCAATTCGTCTGGCACATTCCCAGCACCATACGTCCGATTTTAATATCTCCCATTAGCCGGTCGTCCTTTCTATATCAATTACACTTTCCACACCATGGATTTTTTCAATAATTCTGTTTAATTCATCGCGACTACTGATTTCAAAGGTAGTCTGCAGTGTTGCAGTCCCCTGCTTTGTAGTTCTTGTATTCATTGAGATAATATTAATATTTTTCTCAGTCAAAGCCTTGGAAATATCCGCCAGCAATCCATTACGGTTATTGGCAAATATCTTAATCTCGGCAACATACTTTTCGGAAGCTGTATTCTCCGGTGCCTGCCATTCCGCATCAATCAGTCGTACTCTCTCGATTTCAGGCAGATTCATCATATTCACACAATCAGTACGATGAATGGACACACCTCTTCCACGGGTGACAAAGCCTACAATCTCATCTCCCGGCACAGGCGAACAGCATTTGGAAAATCGTACCGACAAATCTGCAATGCCCTTTACCACAATACCACTCTTGGACTTATGCATGGGCTGCCTGTTTTGAAGATGGCTGCTTGCCTCCGCAATACTTGCAAGAACCTCCTCGTTGCTCAGTTCCTTCTTATGTTCTCTATCATAAAGCTCCTGCAGCTTATTGGCTACCTGACCTTCCTTTAATGCACCATGACCGATTGCCGCAAGCACTGCATCCCAGTCACGAAAACCATATTTGCACTGAATGACATCCATGTAATCCTGCTTTATAAGGTTGGATGCATTCATATTCTTGGTTTTAAAGTAAGCGGTAAGCATTTCCTTGCCCTTGATAATATTATCTTCCTTCAGCTCATTCTTGAACCACTGGTTGATTTTATTTTTCGCCTGGGTACTCTTCACCACATTCAGCCAATCTCGGCTGGGACCTTTGGAATTCTGAGAGGTGATAATCTCAATGCGGTCACCGTTACTAATCTGATAATCTATGGTTACCAGCTTACCGTTTACTCTCGCACCCACCATTTTATTACCCACTGCCGAGTGAATGCTGTATGCAAAGTCAATGGGAGTGGAGCCTACCGGAAGATTCTTCACCTCACCGGTTGGCGTAAAGCAGTACACACTGTCGGAGAATAGGTCAAAATCATCCTTTAGCAATGTCATAAACTCTTTATTATCGGACATGTCACGCTGCCATTCCAGAATCTGGCGTAGCCATACAAGCTTTTTCTCCTCCTGTGCCGCCACCTTCTTGCCGTCGGATGCTTCCTTATATTTCCAATGGGCAGCAATACCGTATTCTGCTGCCTTATGCATATCAAAGGTACGAATCTGTATCTCGAAGGGCTGACCGCTACTTCCGATTAATGTTGTGTGCAGTGACTGATACATATTAGCCTTGGGCATAGCTATATAATCCTTGAAACGTCCCGGAATGGGTTTATACATCTCATGAATTACACCCAACGCCGCATAACAGTCCTTTACCGTATCTACAATGATACGCACAGCAAATAAATCATATATCTGATCCAAGGTCTTGTTCTGGTTCTTCATTTTCTTGTAAATACTGAAGAAATGCTTTACACGACCGTCAACCTTAGCCTTGATTTCTGCTTTATCAATATGTGCACTGACCTCATCTACAATATCTTGAATATATTTCTCGCGCACACTCTTTCGTACCGCGATTTTGTCCACCAAATCATAATAAATCTCCGGTTCCAGATATTTTAAGGATAAATCATCCAATTCTGTTTTTAATTTACTGATACCCAAGCGCTGTGCGATGGGACAATAAATCTCCAGCGTCTCCTTGGCAATCCGCTGCTGGCTCTCAGGATTCTTGTACTTCAGGGTACGCATATTGTGAAGGCGGTCCGCCAATTTAATCATAATAACACGAATATCCTTAGCCATTGCCAAAAACATCTTGCGCAGATTCTCAGCCTGCATTTCCAACTTGGCATCGGATTTTTCAACACTGCTTGACAGGGGGATTTTCTCCAGCTTGGTAACTCCATCCACAAGCAAAGCAACATCATCACCGAATTCTCTCTTCAAATCCTCATCCGTCATTATGGTATCTTCTACTACATCATGGAGAATACCCGCTACAATAGTCTCCTTATCCAACTCCAAATCAGCCAGAATAATAGCTACATTCAGGGGATGAACAATATAAGGCTCGCCGGATTTTCTAAACTGATTCTTATGTGCTTCTCCGGCTATTTGATAGGCCTTTGCAATCATGGAAATATCATCGCTGGGGTGATATTTTTGCACACGACGAACAAGCTCCTGATAAAGATCCTCAGGATTCAGAAATTCCTGTGCTTTACTTATCTTTCCGTCATCTATGATGACCTTGCTTTTTTCTTCTGTCATACAATACTCCATGCCTGTTTTTTGCGTTCCCCTAATATCCTCGAAACCTATTTTCCTTCATAACAAATAGCTGCATCCAAGCGGTAATTCTTGAGACGCTCACGTCCCTTTAAGCCTGCCAGCTCAATCATTACCACAATACCTACCACTTCACCGCCAAGAGACTCAATCAACTGAATCATTGCTTCTGTAGTGCCGCCGGTTGCTATCAAATCATCTACTATCAATACCTTCTGACCGGGCTTGATACTGTCCTTGTGCATTTCAATGGTTGCAGTACCATATTCCAAATCATAGGTGGCGGAAACAGTCTCACGAGGCAGCTTCCCTGCTTTACGAATCAACACAAAAGGCTTTCTGTTATTATATGCCAAAGGCATACCAAAAATAAATCCTCTTGATTCAGGACCTACGATGACATCATATTCCAAATCCTTTACCTTGTCCTGCATAGTATCTATAGCAAGGCAAAGGCCATCCGCATCCTGCAATACACTTGTCACATCACGGAATATGATTCCCTCCTCCGGAAAATCAGGGATACTTACCACGTATTCTTCTAATTTTTTCATGATTTATTCATACCTTTCTCTTGCTATATTTTCCCACTATTACAGACCTTTTGCAGGAAAAGAGCCACAAGCATTCTTAATGATTAATTATATATTTTTTCGTCAGGAAAGTCAAAACTTATTACAGCTGTACAGCGTCCAACTGTTTTTTCACAAAATACTTAAGAATGTCTCCTCTGGTAATAATACCGATAAAGATATTTCTGTCATCTATCACAGGCACGAAATTTTGATTCTGCGCATATCCTAACAGCTCCTCCATGTTCGTACCAATACAGACCGGCTTAACCTTTCCCATCTGCAGCACGTCACGGATAGACATTTTTTCAAGCTTTTTGATTGAGACATCATCGAGACTATTATTATTTAATAGAATATTCCACAGAAAATCTCCCTCACTGACCACTCCCACATAGCGGTCCTCCTTGTCAATTACAGGAACTGCAGCATATCCGCTTCTATGCAATTTCTCTATTCCTTGACGAATCGTCATGGAATCATATAAATAAGTAACCTCCACCTTAGGTAATAAAAATGATGCTATATTCACGCTATATCTCCTTTGTAATCCATCCCAAACACTCTTATATGTACACTGTTGCTCCGCTTTAGAAAAGCAAAAAGGCTCTCCCTTGGGAAAGCCTTAAACATTCTTTTTTACTTCTTGCCGCAGCATTTCTTATATTTCTTGCCGCTACCGCAAGGACAAGGGTCATTCGGATATACCTTATCACCCTTAACAATAGTAGTAGAAGACTTCTGCTCCTTGTAAAGTGCCTTTCTGGTTTCTTCATCAAAGATATCATTCCACTCTTCCAACTCGTATAACCAGTCAGCATCTGCTGCTACCATATTCTTATATAGCAATGCCTTGTCAAAACCAAGATTTACAACAGTATCCTCTCCCATCTCTTCAATAGGATTCTGCTCAATCAGACTGTCGTTAATACCATCCAGAAATCCTGTCATAGTCATGAGGCTCACGCCGTATTTCTCAGCAAGCTCTTTGACACTACCTTTTACTACCTCGTCAGGATTCTGTAACAGCTGCGCATAAATACCCTTTTCTTCTTCGAAATAGGTTGTCCAAAGCTGCTGCAGCTCTGCCCTTCCGGTATCTTCACTATATGCTACTGATCTCCACTGTTTTAATAATGCCATAATCATACCACCTTTTTTTACTAAATCGGCTCGCTAATATTAAGTATATCGCCGATTCTTATGTTCCAGACAATTTATAGTATATAACAGATTGTCCGTAAGCACAATAAAAAAAATCTTAAAAAAATATTTTTACCATGTATAAACCTCTTTTTCCGTGACATACTACTACTATCATCGGAACCCCCTCCTTTGATAAAACCAATGATAAGAATAATACTTAATCCTCCCCTTAAAAAGGTTCCCGGACTTATCAGGCTAATGCAAGCAAGCATGCCGTCAGCATAGGTTTGGGGACTTTTTTTGCAAAAAGAAAAGAGATATGTTATGATAATACATAATTTGATGCAAGGACACCCTTCAACCAAAGACAGGTCGCCGATTCGGCACAGAACGGAGTTAATTATGGAAAATACAAACCAAAACGAAAAAAACAAAAAGAAAGTAACCTCCAAGCAGGTAGTTGCTATGACAGGGATCATTCTTCTGGTACTGTTGTATGTTATAACACTGATAGCTGCCTTTGTAGACAAGACTGCTTCCGGCAGTCTGTTTACTGCATGTCTGTTTGCCTCCATCGGCATTCCTTTCCTAATCTGGATATATACCTGGATGTACGGTAAACTTACCAATAAGAAAACCTTTGCCGATTTCGATGCCGGCATTGATGAGGCCGAAAAAGAATAAAATTTAATGGCGTTTTTATTTTACACCAAGGTCACTCAATTCTCTATCCACCTGCTCCTTGGTGTGAAATACAATCCCGTGAATCCCCATTGCTCTTGCAGCTTCCACATTTTCCGGCGTATCATCAATAAATACAGAGTCCTCCGCTACAAGCCCATACCGCTCCAACAGCAGACGATATATTGCAGGGTCCGGCTTCACCAACTGCTCCTTATAGGAGAGAATCCCTCCATCCATATACGGTATAAAGCTCAGGCAGTCACTGCACTCCACCTCCGCTTTTCTGGAAAAATTCGACAAATACAAAACACGATAGCCCTTCCCCTTTAATTCTTTCAGCCACGGTATGGCATAGCTTCTGGGCGTTACCATGCCATGTATATTATCAAAGGTCCTTTGAATTTCCTTTTCGATACCCGGGTCTTCTTTTAGAAAAGCCGCCATCAGCTGCTCCTCGGTCCACACCCCTCTGTCGATTTCTGCCCAAAGAGGATGTCTAAAGGTAGCCGCAGCAATACGCTCCACCATTTCCTCATCAAATCCTTTATCAAGCAAAAACCCTCTCCACCTGAAATCGGTCAATACATTTCCAATATCAAAAATAATATTTTTAATCATTTGAATCCTTTAGCTCCATAATCTTTAATAATTTTGCCGCCGCCATAGATAGCGGCATTTTGGTACTTTGTACCACACAAAACTGACGTCGGGGAATCATTTTGTTAAAACGCAGTTCAAACAGCAGCCCTGAATCCAGAGCATCCTTGGCAAAGTCTCTTACAACACATCCGATTCCCAGATTTCTTTTGGCAAATTGTACGATCATATCACTTGTTGCAAGTTCAAATTCCGGTTGAACGTCAGCACCGCTTTGTGCCAGAAATTCATCCATATAGCTTCTGGTGCTTGTATTATTCTCCAAAAAAATCAGCGGGAGCTTCTCCAATTCCTGAAAATCCATCATTTTATTCTTGTAAGAAATAAATCGCCTGCCTGCCACAAACACATCCTCGATTTCCCGAACCGGTGTCACTTCTACATCCTCCACCTCGGGAAAAGGAGTACTGACAATACCGAAATCAATTCGGCCTTCCTTTAAAAATTCCAGCGTTTCCGGTGTAGGCGCATTGGTGACAATCACCTTAATATCAGGATATTGCTCATGAAATCTCTCCAAATAGGGAAGCAGATAAAATTGTAAGGTCATATCGCTGGCTCCGATACGAATTTCTCCCAACTCCATATTCTGCATCTGGCGCACCTTCCGCACACCAAGCTCGATTTGCTCATACCCCTTTTCCACATAGGAATACAATAGCTGACCTTCCCCTGTAAGCTTGATACCTCTTGCCGCCCTGGAAAACAGTGTCACTCCCAAAATCCTCTCCAGCTGTTTCACCGACTGACTAACCGCCGGTTGCGAAATAGAAAGCTCCCCTGCCGCCTTCGTCACACTTCCGCATTTTGCCACATAATAAAATACCTTGTAATATTCCAGATTACTAATCATATATATCTTGCTCCTTCATTTCCCCAACATTAAACATTACCTGTAAATATTTATATTATATCACTTTTATTTTCATAAGTAAAATCAATATATATTATGCCGTTCATAACCTGTTCCTATGCAGATGTTTGTTTTTAAAAACACGCCTGAAATGTTGCTTTAGCAATTCAACATTTCAGGCGTATCATTGTTTCACTTCTATCCTTTTTTTCTAATCCTCTTCTATTCCTTACCGTCCCAGCAATAGGTACACAGCTTGCTTCTGTCAATTCCTACGGAAGCAATCATATCATCCAGTCTATGGAAGCGTAAGGAGGTGAAATTCAACTGCTTACAGATTCTGTCCACCATGTCATTGTACTCTGCTGTATCAGGATCCACATATGCCTTTAAATCAATCTCTTTTCCTTCCTGCTCGATTTCCTTAAGTATTCTTCTGGTTATCAGATCCATCTCAGAGGAGGAACGAGAAAAATTCAAATATTTACAACTAAACAACAGAGGTGGGCATGCCGGACGAATATGAACCTCCTTTGCACCACTCTGGTACAAAAATTCTGTTGTTTCGCGCAGCTGAGTACCTCGCACAATAGAATCATCAATTAACAGCATACTCTTACCATGAATCAAATCATGAACCGGAATCAGCTTCATCTTGGCAATCAGATTACGCTGGGTCTGGATGGTGGGCATAAAGGATCTCGGCCAGGTAGGTGTATATTTAATAAAAGGTCTGGAGAATGGAATACCGGACTTATTCGCATAACCGATTGCATGAGGGGTTCCCGAATCCGGTACACCTGCTACAATATCCGGCTTCACATTATCGCGTTCAGCCAAAAGTGCTCCACAATCATATCTCATCTGCTCTACACTAATACCTTCATAGGATGAAGACGGATAACCATAATACACCCATAAAAAGGTACAAATTTTCATATCCTTGCCGGGCTGTACCAACGTATGAACACCCTCCGGGGTTACTACAACAATTTCACCCGGCCCCAGTTCTCTTTCTGCCTGATATCCAAGATTCAGATAAGCAAAGCTTTCAAAGGATACACAGCAGGCATCCTCCTTTTTGCCGATTGCCACGGGAGTCCTGCCCATTTTATCACGAGCCGCATAGATTCCCTTAGGGGTCATAATCAGTATCGTCATGGAACCTTCAATAAGCTCCTGCGCATACTGAATACCCTCTACAATATTATCCTTTTGATTGACAATCGTAGCTACAAGCTCGGTAGCATTAATATCTCCGCCACTCATTTCCAAGAAATGGGAATGTCCTTTGGCAAATATATCCTTAATAATAGCATCGGTATTATTAATCTTACCGACCGTCGAAATCGCATAAGTTCCATGATGGGAACGCACTATCAGCGGTTGCGGTTCATAATCGGAAATACAGCCTATACCGATGTTACCCTGCATTTCATTTACATCCTTGTCAAACTTGGTACGGAATGGAGCATTTTCAATACTATGAATTGCTCTGTCATATCCTCTCTCTTTGCTGTAGACTGCCATACCTGCACGACGAGTTCCAAGATGAGAATGATAATCTGTTCCAAAAAACAAATCAAATACACAGTCCTGTTTTGATGCCACTCCGAAAAAGCCACCCATGCTAATGTTCTCCCTTATCTATATTATACTATAAATACATTTCTCTTTACTTCATACGCAATCATTATAGAACACACCCACCCAGAAATCAATACATCAAAAAGGCACATTGCTCTTTTTCTGCATTGTGCCCAAAAGCCTCCGTTATTCGCGCTCTTTTTCCAAAAAAATTCCCAAACAAACCATTTATGAGGCATCCTCTATCTGTCGTAGCGGTCCACCATATCCAGAATCTCCTGCGCATATGCCGGATACTGTCCTACTACATCCATTATTTCATTCCGTGCTGTTTCAGCCACGTCATTATTGTAATCAAGCTGCTTCCTCAGAGACTGTCTGCGCAAGATAAGCTCATGTCTGATTTCCACCATTTCCCGCTTATCCAATAACGCACTTGCCTGATTGATCCATCTGGAAGGGTCACTGACACGGTAGCGTGACAGCTGTTGCACCAACAGCTTTTGATAATACTCTGTTTTGGCCTCAGCCTCTGCATACTGCTTGCGCTCTTCCTTTTCCTGCTGATAATTCAGCCAACGCTTTTCCAGCTTTGCTCCACTGTCTGTATTGTACTTAATATAAAGATACTCTAACAGCTGCGAATTATTTACATAGCGAATTTTCACTTTGTTCTGTAGCTGTATCAGCTTATTAATAGCTTTCCCTACACGTATCAACTCACGGTCAGCATCAAGATATTTCACGCACAATACGGCTATAGCAATGGCTGCTGCCATCACTGCAATAAAATATCCCACGTAGGTATCCATTCCAAAGCCAAATTGCAGAACCACCAGCATCACCAGACATATCACCAGAGCAGACAGGAAGATTACTGCCATCCCACGTAAATTGGCAACTGCGTTGTCGAGCTCATTGCGCCTGTATTCGTAAGCATGCCTTTCTCCGTCCAAGCGATGCAAATCCTGCTTTATCAGAGCGGCATACTTTTCTCCGTCCTTTAGCTTTTGAATCCCCTCGGTAATCTCATGCTCCTGCTTCCGTATCTGATAATATTCAGAATCGCTCATGCGATTTTTCTTTCCCCGGTAACGCGCTCGCTCCTCTTCCAGATATATGAGCTTGCCGGCGATACGATTAACCTCTTCCTTTTCACTCTCCGGTAACGCCTCGATTTCCTCCATATCTGTGAGATAAGCGGTTACCAAGGCATATTCGCCTTTCAACAAATCGATTTCCTTGGAAGCCTCCGCAATCTGTTCCAGACAATTAACAATGTAACGGCTTCTTTGCTCTTCGTCCGTAAAATCCACGTCATCTCTGGCATATATTATCTGCTCCCAATCTTCCTCTATCTGCTGCTTCTTTCTCCTTTTAAATAGATTTATCCACCAACCCATTCGGTTCTCCTATTCCAACACGCTGTTGCGGTAACTATTCTTCAGTCCCAAGGTCCAACGTTCACTCTCTTCGTAATATTTTTGCTTGCTGCTGCCTTCTTTCCATTCATTACGCAGCTGCAAACGCTGATAATCTTCATGCTCCTGCCATTCTCCTTGCAGGCTCTCTATTTGCTTTTCCAATGCCAGAGTCATATCGTAGCTGTTTGCCATTTCCGCCGCAAAGGCGATATATTCTTCCTCCGATAATTCCATGCGCTTTGCAGCAAGAAATGCCATAAAATGTGACTCGCTATTATAGGTCTCCTGTGCCAACCAAAAAGCATCTGCAGCCTGACCATACAGCATCAGACCGGTAAATGCCACACCCTTATTATGCAATATAGCAGCTCTTACACGCGCAGCCGGCATTCCCTGCCCTTCCCTTTCTAGCTGCTGCCATTTGGATAACAACGCATCATAGCCCCGCAAGGCCATATCATATTTTTTCTTTTTCACCAAATAATCAATCTGGCTCTTTCTTTTCTCAATATTACTTAAGCCGGCCCCCTGCTTTAGCACCTGCTCCACCTCATGAATGGCGGTTGTATCATACAGCCCCACATATTCCAATATCATGCAGACAAAGGCACTAAGAGATCCCTGCTTATGGACTAAGGGATACAATTCTCTGGCAAGCACCCCCAGACCGCAGCCGTCTCCAATCCACTCCATCAGAGCATCATTCATTAATGACACATCCAACAGAAATGCATTTTCTTTGAGACAATAGCACAGTTCTTCCATGCAATATACCGGAAGCTCCAGTCCTAAAACATAATATGGAGTTGTCGCATATTCACCAACACATATACTGGCGCGCATAATTGCCTCCCATTCCTGCAACTCTTCTATAGCTCAATTTCTTCTTCCCATACACGGTGCGTAGCCTCTCTGAATGCACCAAAGCCCAAATCCTCTATGGTCACCGTCAGATGCTGCTCATCCTTCAAGTATAAATGCATCCTTAGCCGGCTGATTCCCTCCGGCAAATCCTCTATCACAATCCGTGCAATTTTGCTGTTTTTACCTACTAGCGAGGTGATAATCAGCTCTACATAATTCTCTTCATACAAATAAAATTCCAAATCCGCCTCTGCTTCAAACCAGTTGCCGCCGGCATCCAATAACGCAAAATAAGATTCCTGACCTCTGCGAAGAATCTTCATACCTATGTTGGATTTCAGCTTCTCATTGCCCAGAAAAACGTGATTTCTGCCAACCTCGCTCTCCTGCAAACGCTCAAGCATTCCGTAGCAGGCACCCTTACTGTACAGATTATTTCCCTGAAATACTCTTCTTCCCTTACACAAATATTTCAAGGATTCCTTCATCCACTCCTCAGAATAGTGTTCTCCGATAAGATAGATTGAGGAAATTAATTGGTTTTCATATACCCGCTTTACCAGCTCCAGAAATTCCTCATCCATACGCCTTTGCTTATCTAATCGCATGGATTCATTTTCCGGCATGGGCTCATAGGATATAAACGGATATTCCGCTTCATCGATAAAAGCCACCACAGGGTTGGTGTATTTGTTGCACTCCATACGGTACATGCGAACATGATTATCCCGGTATTCGCAAAGAAAGGTCTGAAAACGCCACAACTCCTCGGGTTGCTGTATCATATAATGGTAAAAGCTTTCCTTGTGGCTCTGGAAATAAATCTTATCCGTCTTTAATCCCAGATTGGACACTACCTGATTTAACACCTCCAGCGATTCGTGATTCATCCTCTCACAGGTAATCATGATTGCTGAAATCTTATCCACGGAAGCTATCTGTGAAAGCATTCCGAGGCTTCTCTTTATAAAAAGCGTTAATAGTGCGGCCGGCTGAAAACTGTTCCCCTCTATCTGGATGGGCTCGCCGTCAAGTGCCAGACTTAACAGCCTCTCTACCAAAATACCTTGACCTTCCTGTGCATAGCGAATCGCTTCTTTTCCGTAAAACCACTGATTGACACCTTCACGCTTGCACAGTACTGTAGGAATATTGAACACCTCTGCTCCGGCTACGGAGGAGATGGTTTCAACATTGTCACTTTCTGAAGTGCAATAACTTATTTGACAATAATCATCGCACAAATCGTAGCCCACTACGACTTTTTCACTATTTAACAGCTTCATGCTCTCCTCCTTTCCGGCAGTTTAATACTGCCCTTTCGCAACCGGCCTCTTATGATGCAATTAAACGACCTATTCCAACACAAACAACTGCTGATTCAAAAACTCCCTGCGATAATATTCCTCCAGCAGTTCATCCAAGGTATCATAATCCTGCAGGTTTTTGCTGATAACCATATCATTTATCATTTCATATTTACTGCCCACCGAGGCACCAATAATATCACTCTTTTGCAGATTACCGCTTTCCGTGAGCTGTTCCACGCCGTCAAGCTCTTCCATAATGTAATATTGCAGACTTTCTCCAAAAAACAGCACAAACTCTTTAAAACAGACTCCGCCATATACCTCCTGCATATACTCCGACCGGTATTCTTCGGCTTCCCCATTCTCATGAAGTATAACGTAATGAATACGCGCACGTCCTCTGGGATGCGCTTTATATTCAATGATTGTCTTGTCCGACATTTCTCGAATCAGCAAATCCATATTCTTATATTCTCGAAAGAAATTCAAATGAATCCGTTCTCTCATCATTTCCTCCAGAAATTCCCACGCCAAAGCTTGCAGTTCATTCGTCAACTGACTGGGATTTTCTGCATAATACTTTAGGAATGCCAGCTTACATACCTTCTGTATCGCCTCTCCACGCTGATATGCATAGTATATTTCCTGGAATATATAGCCCTCCGTCAGCTTTTCATGAACAAAATATTCGTAGGAACACTGTGCAAGCACAGCCTCCTCTACCTCCTGCTTGGCTCCTTGAGATACATAATAGCGTAATATGTCCATCTTCTCGCCTACGAAGGCACCCGAATATAACATCTGAATCAGCATTCGTTCGCATAACTCATAGCAATTTACATCGAAGGAATTGGATGCCTTCCAAATATCACGCATATCCTTGGACATCCCCATATAATGTTTTGACAAGTATTTCAAAATTGTACTGTCGTATTTTCCCTTCTTGAAGGCATACACTGCTGCCGCCAACAACACCGGTTGCTCCACATAATCATAATTTCTTATCATTTCATTAATCAGGCGCATCAGCGTTTTAGCATCCACAAAATAGGGGCCGTATTGACCAATCCACGAGAACGCAGCATCACATTTACCGCGCAACACCATGTACCGTAGTACCTGACTCCTATCATCCATGGAAAGACTGTCCGGAGAGATTTGCTCCAGATAATCATCCAGCGCTCTCATATCGTCCCCATCATAATAGAATTTTAACAGCTTCAAACAGATATCTCGCTTAAGTGTATTATCTGCATATGGGGAATTGACCACGCGGACATAGCGTTCCTTCACTTCCTCCGACATATCTCCGTCTTCTCTTTCATTGGTACACAAGTAGATATCCAACTCCAGAGAATCCTTTACATAGCGAGCTAGCATCTTAATATATTTGCTGGGCATCATCAGCTTTTCCAAAACATACTCCACATTCTTCACAAACCGATTGCCCCATGCATCCTCGAATGCAATCGTATATTCATTACCATATAATGAAACCCATGCATTTCCGCCCTGCAGGCTATATTCCGCGGGATGCAGATTACCCGGCTGATATACAATCACCTTCTGAAATCTCGTATCCTCTACATGAATCTGATGTGCAAACACCAATCTGGACAAAGGACCTGCCGTTTGCTGTGTCACAATTCCCGGGGTCAGAATATCCTGATACAGGACTGACAAGTAACGATTGATATGCTCCCTCTGAACCTGTTCTGCCACAAAGCGTTCCAGCTTTGGCCGATAGTTGTAGTATAAATCGCTATACTCATTTCGATGAAGCCACATGTAATGATACAAAAAGGCGCAATGCTCATAGTCCAAATTATTCTGATAGGAGAAATACATCAGCACCATCTTCGGCAGGATCTGTGCCGGGTTCATATCTATGGACATCATATAATACTCATAAAGATTGGTAATGCGCAGCTGTGCTTCAACACCCTTCTGATACCACGTAAAATATTGCCTGCCGCTTTTGCCGCCCTTTATCAGCAATGCACAGATTTCCTGCAAAACACGAGTATCTGCCTTTTTTTCATATAAGCGAATTAAAATATTTTTCAATACATTGGAATAAGACTTGACTCTTCCGGTCAGATATAGTAGCTGCTCCACCACACCGGCACTGACGGTCTCCTGCTTTGCTCCATACCATAATACCTGC
The DNA here is from genome assembly GCA_015056915.1 of Lachnospiraceae bacterium. Taxonomy (GTDB): domain Bacteria; phylum Bacillota; class Clostridia; order Lachnospirales; family Lachnospiraceae; genus Acetatifactor. The sequence continues at coordinate 137,223 of SVFK01000005.1, read as the reverse complement.
ATTTCAAAGCCATCCAGCCTGCGCAACAGCGATGGATTGCTGTTTACAAGATTGAGCGCTTCAATATACAAAATCGGACTGCTGCATCCATAATAAAACTGCTTTTCCAGAAAATTCCACTTAGCTGCCGCCGATTTGTTATACTCCTCAGACAAATATAAAAGCAGCCACGCCACTCTCCATGATTCTTTATTTCTACGATAAATATTCTCCACCTTTGCAGCTATCTGGTTAACATAGTCTTCCTCGCGATGAATCAACGTAGTCAGATAAAGATAATACGCCCATAACGCACTGTCCTTTTCCTCCTGCTGTTCCAACAAATCTGCAGAATGATCCAACAACCACCCCGCCTCATTGTAACGTGCTTCCGTAATCAACAACTGTGCTTGAAATAAACGCGCCTCCACATCCTTCTCGTCAATAGCCACAAGGCCGTCTATCAGCTTACCGGTCTCTTTCAGCCATGTGTTGGTACTGATTTTTTTCATGCGAAATGCCTGGTATAAATCCATCATCTGCACAATGGTTCGCTTCCTTTTCCATTCGGAATGTCTGCCCACCAAATTGTCACCCAATCGTACAATCACCGGAATTTCCAAAGAAACATACGAGTTGTAAATATAAATCATACCAAAATTTTTGCCATGGCGGCACATAGTAGTGTCTATGTATATCGGCAGCCTGCAGTGATTTCCCAAAAACTCATCATCCGACAAAACTTCTTTCTCGGTAAAGACAAAATCACCCTCACACTCCACATGAAGTGCTGTATAGCCCCAGCCGTTGCGTACAATATTCAATTCTGTCTCTGTCACTGCATAGGGATTGTCTGCCACGTGCATATCCAGATTGATTTGTGATTCCTCTGCAAAAAATTCAACCTTCTGCTTCTTATTGATTTGAATCAGAAATTCTTCCATATTCTGTTCATTTCCCGGATAGGCAGACAATGCACGGTAGCTGTCATAATAGGAACCATCATTACCCGCAAAAACGCGAGTAAATTCCGACGAATAGAACAAATGTAATGCCTCCGCCCAATTACTCTTTGCCAGATTGGCAAAATGGAACAGATTTTTAATGTTACCTATGGAGGATTTCAGAACCGTATGCTCTATGGATACCACATAAGGAAGATAATATTCTCCCTGATTGCTGACAACACAAAAAGCTCCCTTAACCACATCCCCCTCTTCCATGTACTCACCGTGGAAGCAATAATAAATCTCCACATCATTGCCGGAAAATTCCGGATTGGTACACTCCATTCGGATGTCAGAACAATAGACATGTCCTTCCGTGAGACTTCCCGGAGAAGAGGTTATGTGAAAGGAGCCCTCATAAATACTGCCTTGGGGCATAGTTATTTCTATTTTGACGCATGAGAAATCAAGAGAACCATTCTCATAATCGAAGTTTCCCTCTAAAATTCTCTCGATAATCTCCTGCATTTATACTCACCTGCTCTATCCTTTAGTATTATGTATGATTATACCAAATTATTGTCTGTAGAGCAACGAATTTTCAGAAAAAACACACAATATAGTCAAAATTTGGCACCAAAAAAGGAGCCTGCATTTTGCAAGCTCCCTTGACAATTAATCCATGTTAAGCTTTTGGGTCAGAATCTGATGTGAAATCAGATAAAGTACTACTCCGATAATTAATGTAAGCAGACTATTCATATCCATTATTCCGTTCATATTAGACAATGGCATGTTCGGATTATTCATGATTTCAAAGGTCATCCGTACCGTATAAACAATCTGAATTACAGAGGAAATTATCATCTGAACAAAACCGATACCGATATAAGCAACAATTCCCATCACTGCCTTATACTTCTTAGACAACTGACCAATGGTAATTGCACCGAACAAGGTTGCCTGCGTAGCGAAGGGAAGCAGAATAAGTGTGGCAATCAGCCAAATCAGATAGTGAACCATATCCAGCCCCGCTTCCGAATACACGCTTTCCACTTCGACGAATATCATTTTTGCAGCTTCCCATAATGTAATACCTTCCCGGCTCAATTCTGCCGCAAACAATCCGGAAAACAACGAAGCAAACATAGCTATCACAGATGCAACTACCGCCACCTCAACAATAGCAAACCACAATCCTGATACAAGGACTTTACTGAAAAGCAACTGATTGGCAGTTGCAGGCAGGGTATTGGTAAGATATCCCCGATCTGAATACATTGTTTTGTAAAAGCGGATTCCCAAATAAATAAATATACCGTATGCAGCACCCATCAACATAAAAATGTAAAGCATAAAGCTGAAAATAGCAGTCAAATATATGAAAACCATGTATCCGGCATTGGCACTATTGCCTTCTTCCAACAATTCACTCATACCCGGCATCTGAAGCATCAATCCGCCAATTGCGGTTACAATTACTAATATGAGAAGTATAACTCCCCCTACCTTGCTGATTTCCTTCCACTCGTGCTTAATTAATTTTCCTAGCATGCGAACACCTCCCTAAAATAAGCATCAACCGATTTACCGTGCTGCTCTCGGATATTGTCCACAGAAGTATAAAGCACAAGCTGACCGTAACGCATAAAAATCACTTCATCCAACACCTTCTCCACATCACCAATCAAATGTGTGGAAATCAATACTGTAGCTTCCGGATTATAATTATTTATAATCGTATTGAGAATATAATCTCTGGCTGCCGGATCGACACCTGCAATCGGCTCATCCAATATATACAGATCTGCATTACGACTCATTACCAGTATTAATTGTACCTTCTCCTTGGTACCCTTGGACAGGGTCTTCATCTTAGTGTCGGGATCAATATTTAAGCTCTGCAGCATTTCCATTGCTTTTTCCTTAGAAAAATCACTATAGAAATCTGCAAAATAGTTCAAGATATCCTTGATATTCTGACCGCCTGCCAAATATGTTCTATCCGGCAGATATGCCACTCTTGCTTTAGTCTCCGGTCCCACAAAGCGACCATTGATTTTGATACTTCCGCTTGTAGGTGTCAGCAAACCATTCATCATTTTAATCAAAGTAGTCTTGCCACTTCCATTCGGTCCCAACAGACCAATTATTTTCCCTTTGGGAAGGGAAAGTGTAATATTATTCACAGCAATACTTTTCGCATCATAGGCTTTGGTCAAACCTACAATTTCCACTAATTCATTCATTCTCTATTCTCCCTCATATGATTTTTCTACCAGATCAATCACATCCTTCTTGGTATATCCTAACTCCTTCATCTTACCAAGAAACGTTATCATATGACTGTCTGCCAATTTCTGGCGGATGCTGTTTATCTTATCTGCATCCTCCGTAACAGTGCGCCCACTGGTTCTCTGGGTCATAACCAGACCGCTTCTCTCCAGCTCGGCCAATGCCTTTTGCATCGTGTTCGGATTCACCGCTGCTACGGAAGCAAGCTCCCTGACACTGGGTAACTTTCCGCCCGGCGGATAATACCCTGATACAATTTCCATTTGAATCCGCTCCACCAACTGCGCGTAAATCGGTCTGTCAGAATCTAATTCCCACGCCATGCCATCATCCTTTCTTTTCATAATTTGAATACATCTTAGCCATCTTTTGTTTATATTGTTGTATTAACACTATAATACAATAATACATCGTTACAAACCTTCCGTCAATACCTTTTTTAGAAAAAATAAAATTTTTGTAACCTCTTTGCATATATATAAACTAAAAGAATTCCGAAGGCTTTTATATGTCGAATACTATATCATACTACAAACAGTCACAACCGCAGCGTGCTGCGACCACCAATACAGATTTACAGGCAACGCAGGAGAACACCTCTGAGGCTTCTGCCGGAACCATAAAAGTAAGTGTTGTATCCGCGTTGGGACTGATTCCTGTAACCGGTGCTACTGTTACCATCTCCTACACCGGAGATCCGAATGCACCGATCGAAACCCTGACTACGGATGAATCCGGCCAAACACCTACCGTAGAACTTCCTGCCCCTCCGGTAGAGCTCTCTCTGGACTCTTCGGCAACAGAACAGCCCTATTCCGAATATAATATTCAGGTAACTGCCGAAGGCTATGAACCGATTTTGGTATCCGGTTCCGAAATTCTGCCAAACCAGCTTTCCTTACAGCCTATTCGCATGAATCCGTTGGACACAACAGAAGATGCAGAGAGAATTGTAATCATCCCTGCACATACCCTATTCGGTGAATATCCTCCCAAAATACCGGAGGATGAAATCAAGCCTATGCCGGACACAGGAGAAATCGTTTTAAGCCGTGTGGTAATTCCGGAATATGTGATCGTGCACGACGGCGTACCGGGGGATTCTACCGCTCCCAACTATTGGGTGCGGTACAAGGATTACATCAAAAACGTGGCCTCCTGCGAGATATATTCCACCTGGCCGGAGAGCGCCATCTATGCCAATATCTTAGCCATTCAGTCTTTTACTTTGAATAGAGTATATACGGAGTGGTACAGAAACCAAGGCTATAATTTTACCATTACCTCTTCTACTGCTTATGACCAGAAATGGATCTACGGCCGCAATATCTATGAAAACATTGATTACCTTGTAGACACCATATTTGCCAACTTCCTGTCCAGACCGGGCGTAAGGCAGCCTATTTTTACCTCCTACTGCGACGGCAACCGGGTAACCTGTGACGGTTTGAGTCAATGGGGTTCCAAATATCTGGCAGAGGAAGGCTATTCCGCTATCGAAATCATACGTTATTACTACGGAAACGATATGTACATCAACTCTGCAGATATTGTGTCAGGAGTACCTTCCTCCTGGCCGGGCTATGACTTAACGATTGGTTCTTCCGGTGATAAGGTACGGCAATTACAGAACCAGCTAAATCGTATTGCGAGAAACTATCCCGCAATCCCCACTATCATACCGGACGGCATCTATGGTCCTGCTACTGCCGAAGCCATCCGCGTCTTCCAACGAGTGTTCAACCTGCCCCAGACAGGTGTGACCGACTACCCCACCTGGTACGAGGTATCGGATATCTATGTGGGAGTAACAAGAATTGCAGAACCGGAATAAAAAAAGGGCGTAACCATTTGCGATGGCTACGCCTTTGCTATAAAATCAATCTTCAATTAATCGAAGTCCTGCGGTATCCGTTACAGGAAGTGAAAAAGTAATCGTTTTTGCCTTACTGTTTAAACCGGCCGTTTCCATAATCGCCCGCATAATATCATTTTTCTGTTCCGCTTTGGTTACAATAAATATCATTTCCTTTTCCGCGGCAAGTGACACGCCCATAAATTTCTCAGCAGCCTCCATTCCTGTTCCTTTGGCATGGATAACCGTTCCGCCATATGCTCCTGCAGCCCGTGCCGCTCCCATTATCAATTCCGTATATCCCTGTTCTGCGATTGCAACAATTAATTCATGCTTCGTATTCTGCAAGGTCGATTCCTCCTCCTTTTGATAATCTTGACTTTCTAACAAAAACTGTAATGTTTTCTTCCCACCGATACTGCTGAGCGGAATAACAAAAGCAATACCACCACCCGGAGCATCAATTTTAAGCTTCTTTTCCAACTGCTTTTTTACCGTCTGCCATTTATCATCCTTCAAAACAGAAAAGACTACAGCCTTTTCCGTCGATTCCAGTCCCAGATAATCCAGAATATCATTGGCCGCCGTACCAAATCCTAAAGTCAGGAACATAACATGTAAGTCGTTATCCTGATATAATTCGACATATTTACCGGCATTTTTCCTATCTGTAATTGTCGTCATCAAATATAAACTTCCTATTGTAATCACCATGCCTTTCTACAGAAAAATATAATTTTCACTATTCTTCTGCTATAATTCGATAATTTCCATATCTCCGTACATATCGGAAGGTGCGGAAATTTTCTGATACAGTGCTTCTTTGCGAAGTCTGCTGTCTTTTATCTTATATACCAGACCCATTGCCTGAATGGTAATCAAGGGTGTCATAGCTACCATTGCCACAATTCCAAAGGCATCCGTAATAATATTGCCCCCCAACGCCTCACAAGCTCCCATGGCAAAAGGTAGCAGAAAGGTAGCTGTCATGGGACCGGAAGCAACACCACCTGAGTCAAATGCAATAGCGGTAAACAGCTTCGATACAAAGAACGTTAACAGTAATGCAATGGCGTAGCCCGGTATCAAGAACCACAGGATAGAGATTCCTGTCAGCACGCGAATCATGGCAAGACCTACGGATACCGCAACACCAATGGATAAACTCCGTCCCATGGCCTTTGCCGATATAGCTCCTGAAGTCATCTCTTCTACCTGCCTGGTAAGTACAAATACCGCTGGCTCTGCCAATACAATAAAGTAACCGATAATCATTCCTATGGGAACAATTATCCAAAAATACGGAAGGTCTGCAATGGTCTGTCCAAGATAATTACCTGCCGGCATAAAGCCAACATTTACCCCTGTTAAGAAAAGTACCAACCCTACATAAGTATATACCATACCAATTGCGATTTTAATCAGTGTTCTACGGTTCACATCTCTTGCAATTATCTGTACAATGCCATAAAACACAATAATCGGCAAAACAGACAATGCAATTTCTTTTATGTACGTGGGAAATTCATGTGCAAACAGCATCCACAAATCAACAGTATTGTCAATAATAGGTATCGCTTCCGAAACCTGCTCTGTCGATCCGGGTTTGAAAATCATTCCCAGAATCAACACGGAAAGAATGGGACCGATAGAACCCATAGCAACCAGACCGAAACTATCATCCTCTGCATGCCTGTCGCTTCGGATTGCCGCAATACCGATACCAAAGGACATAATAAAGGGAACTGTCATGGGCCCCGTCGTCACACCACCGGAGTCAAATGCAATAGCCAGAAAATCTCTCGGCACGAAAAAAATTGCCAAAACAAATATAATACCATAAAAAAGGACCAATAAATACGACAATGGAATACCCAAAAGCATACGCAGAATGGAAAACACCAAAAATATCCCCACTCCGATTGCCACTGCAAGAATCAAAGTCAGATTGGGAATGGAAGGAATCTGCTGTGCCAAAACCTGCAAATCCGGCTCTGATATGGTAATGGCAAAGCCCATCACAAAGCTGACAACCACTACAATCAGAAGATTTTTGGATTTGGTCATAATCGAACCTACACGCTCACCGATGGGAGTCATCGACAATTCCACACCCACATTAAAAAGGAGCATGCCGACCACCAAAAGAACCGCCCCTATCAGAAAGCATATCAAAATGCTTGGCGGAATCGGTGCAATGGTAAAACACAAAAACAAAACAATAACTAAAATCGGTAACACCGCTTTTAAAGTCTCTGTAAACTTTTCTTTAAATTTTGAATGTAGAAACTGCAATTTATTAATCACCTTTCATTTTTATCATCTAAAAGTATAGCATACTATTTACTTCCACATATTAAAATCATGTTAAAGTTATGTTAAATATTGTACATTACCGCTTATCCGGGTAAAATTCCATATATCTTCCCGGAGACACTCCATAAGCAGCCTTGAAATTCCGTAAAAAGGAGGAGTAATCCGCAAACCCTGCCGCCTGATAAGCCATGGTGATATTCCTACCCGCCTTTAATTCCTCACAGGCCCTGATTAAACGTTTATCTGTAAGGAAGGAGTGAACTGTTACACCGGTCAATTCTTTAAACTTACGCAGAAAGTGGTACTTACTCATATGCACCTGATCTGCCAGATTCTCTATGGTTATCTTTTCTGTAATGTGCTCGTCAATATAGTTACTAACCTGTTCTACCAGCGGATGAGTAACCATTTCTTCCTTTGTAAAAAGATACTCCCTACGTCCACACAGGGTATTCAAATATCCAAAGAACAATAAAAGGTATCCTCTGTCCAACACCTGCTTGGTGCCGGCAAACTCCCCCTCCATAATCTCAGACATGGCAAGCTTCACCAGATAGCCCCGTAACATCTCCTCATAATAAATCGGAAAATGGTATGCGCAGGAGCCCTGTTTCGTAAAGCAGGCGGTCAAATCCATCTCCCCATTGGACAATTCTGTAAGCATCCCGGCTGTCACCCACAGAATAATACGGCGGGAGGAATCATGCTTTTTCTCCACATAATGGTATTTATGCATCACATTCTGATCAATCAGCAGAAAATCTCCTTTATGCAGATGATAGGTCCGATTTTCTATCAGGGAAGAATATTCCCCCTCCAATACATAAATAATTTCATAAAAATTATGATAGTGAAAGGATGCAGCCCCAACAGGCGCCCCCTGTTTTTCATATACCTCATAATTTTCGTTAATCATATATTGACGCTCATCCGTCGCTTCCAGCTTACGGATACGACTTTCTATTGTGCTTTCCTTTTTCATAAACCACTCTTTCTTAAAGAATCCTCTTCTCTTTTTAGGATACCGCAATTTTTGCACTATTTCAAGCAATATATAGTCTTTTAAGGCATTTCTCATTCAATTATACTATAATCATAGACTGGTTGGAAAATACAGCCAACCAACCAACCAAAGTACAGGAAACACGCACAAATCAAATGGAGGGTTACTACTATGCAGATGACTTTAAGATGGTACGGCAGCACGTACGACACAGTTACTTTAAAACAAATTAGACAGATTCCCGGTGTGACCGGCGTTATCTCTACCCTGTACGGAACCGCACCCGGTGAAGTATGGGAAATGGAAGACATTCTTGCATTAAAAAAGGAAATTGAAGATGCAGGCTTAGAGCTGGCAGGTATCGAAAGCGTAAATATTCACGATGCCATCAAGGTGGGTACGCCCGATCGTGACCAATATATTGATAACTATATTACTACTCTGGAGCGCTTGGGACAGGCAGGCATTCATCTGGTGTGCTACAACTTCATGCCTGTATTTGACTGGACCAGAACAGAACTGGCTCGCATGCGCCCTGACGGTTCCACTGTTCTGGCTTACACGCAGGAAGCTGTAGATGCTCTTGACCCCGAGAAGATGTTTGAATCGATCTCCGGGGATATGAACGGCACTGTAATGCCCGGTTGGGAGCCTGAGCGTATGGCTCGTGTAAAGGAATTATTTGAAATGTATAAGGACGTGGATGATGAGAAGCTTTTTGCGAATTTGAAGTATTTCTTAGAGCGCATCATGCCTGTATGTGACAAGTATGATATTAACATGGCTATTCATCCCGATGATCCCGCATGGAGCGTATTTGGTCTGCCTCGCATTATCATCAACAAGACCAACATTCTTCGTATGATGAAAATGGTTGATAATCCTCACAATGGTGTAACCTTCTGTTCCGGTTCCTATGGCACCAATCTGGAGAATGATCTTCCTGACACGATTCGTTCCTTGAAGGGCAGAATCCATTTTGCACATGTACGCAACCTAAAATTCAACACTCCCACCGATTTTGAGGAAGCAGCACACCTTTCAAGCGATGGCACCTTTGATATGTATGAAATCATGCTGGCTCTGTATGACATCGGTTTTACCGGACCTATCAGACCTGACCACGGACGTATGATTTGGGACGAGGTGGCAATGCCCGGCTACGGTCTGTATGACAGAGCACTTGGTGCTACTTACTTAAATGGTCTCTGGGAAGCCATTGAAAAACAGCACAAATAAAAGCTATTTTAGTATACTTTTTCTCAAAATAACCGAATCTATATAGAAATGAACAACTAGGAAAGCGAGGTTAATTATGAAGCTTACATTAGAAGGTATTCGCAACGACCGTGCAGCCTATGAAGCTGCCGGCTATCAGCTTCCCACCTTTGATTATGATACTGTAAAAGAAAATACCGCCAAGCGTCCTGTATGGATTCACTTTGGTGCCGGTAATATTTTCCGCGCCTTTCAGGCAAATGTCATGCAGAATCTGTTAAATGAGGGTGTGATGGATGTAGGTTTGATTGCAGCAGAAGGCTATGACTATGAAATTATTGAAAAGAGTATCCGTCCTCATGACAATCTGACTATTTTAGCCACCTTAAAAGCTGACAATACCGTAGAAAAAACGGTAGTAGGCAGCATCATGGAATCTCTGATTCTGGACAGTGCCAACGAGGCAGAATTCGGACGACTGAAGGAAATCTTCTGTGCACCCACTCTTCAGATGGCAAGCTTTACCATTACCGAAAAGGGGTATTCCATTACAGATTCCAAGGGCAATGTACTGCCTGGCATTGAAGCCGATTACAGGAAGGGTCCCGAAGCTCCTGACAGCTATCTGGGTAAAGTGGTTGCTCTGTTATATACCCGTTACTTAAACGGTAAGCTGCCTCTCGCAATGGTCAGCATGGACAACTGCTCTCACAATGGAGACAAGCTGTACAGCGCAGTTAATGCCTTTGCCAAGGCATGGTGCGAATCCGGTCTGTGCGAAGAAGGCTTCCTTGCTTATGTAAATGATACCAATTCCGTATCCTTCCCTTGGAGTATGATTGACAAAATTACTCCCAGACCTGATGCAAAGGTTGAGGAAATGTTACGAGCAGACGGCATTGAAGAGCTGGATGCAGTTATTACTTCCAAAAATACTTATATTGCTCCTTTTGTAAATGCGGAGGAATGCGAATATCTTGTAATTGAAGATGCATTCCCGAACGGTAAGCCTGCCTTGGACAAAGGCGGTATTATCTACACCAGTCGTGAGACTGTTGACAAGGTGGAGAAGATGAAGGTATGCACCTGCTTAAATCCTCTGCATACTACCCTGGCTATCTACGGATGCTTATTGGGTTATACCTTGATTTCTGAGGAAATGAAAAATCCTACCCTGAAGAAGCTGGTAGAAATCATCGGCTATGAAGAAGGGCTTCCCGTGGTAATCAATCCCGGTATTCTTGACCCTAAGAAATTTATCGATGAGGTGGTAAATGTGCGTATCCCCAATCCTTTCCTTCCGGATACTCCTCAGCGAATTGCAACCGATACTTCCCAGAAGCTGGCTATCCGCTTTGGCGAGACCATCAAGGCTTACGAAAAGGATCCTTCACTGAACGTGCAGAATCTGAAGCTGATTCCTCTGGTATTTGCAGGCTGGCTTCGTTACCTGATGGGTGTGGATGATGAAGGAAACACCTTCACTCCCAGTGCCGATCCTCTGTTAGATACCGTAACTCCTTATGTGACAGAATATTCCTTAACAGATGCCCCCAAGGACTTATCCGGTCTCGATAAACTACTTTCCAACGAGAAAATCTTCGGCGTGGATTTGGTGGCTATCGGAATGGCAGACCTTGTAAAAGCATATTTTGCCGAGCTCTCCTGTGGAACCGGCGCCGTGAAGTCAACCCTTGAAAAATATGTAAAATAGCCTTTGCTGAAATAAAAATCAAAGCGGGTGTTGCAGATTAGTCGTCTAAGCATAACTATTCTGCAACACCCGTCGTTTTCTTTTGTTTTTTTATTTAGTTAGCAGCATCATAATTTCATTGCTTCTGGCAATAAATTTGGTCATAGCCTCTCCACTGAGGGGTGCATGCTGAAGCTTTGCAAGATCGTAAAGCTGTTCGCAAATCATTTTCGCGTTATCCCCCTCCTGATGCTCGGTAATATACTGTACAAGCGGATGGTTGGCATTGAGTATCAAGGTCTCGCCTTCGCCTCCGAATGCGCTCATGTCCATACCGGGCATGGAATACATCTTCATCATATCCTGCATACGTCTGCTGTCCTCAGACAGGGTAATCAGGGAAGAAACCTTCTTATTTTTCAGCTTTTCTACCTTAACGGCAAGCTTATCATTCTTCAATGCCTTACGAATCAGCTTACCTAAGCTTTCAGCCTGTTCCTCCATCTCCTTCTCGGCCTTCTTGGAGGTTTTGGCCTTCATGGCATCACTTACATCCGCATCAATACGTTGGAACCTGATGCCCTCATTCTTAGACTCCAACTGAGAAATAAACGGCTGATCAATGTTATGGGTCAGAATCACCGCATCCATCTTGGAAGCCTTGAACATATTGATATACTGACTCTGCTGCTGTTCATCCGTTACATAGTAGATGATTTTCTCTTTCTGCTCTTCTTCAATATCTGTATCTGCAGAATTTTCTTCTTCCTCCTCATCCTGAGGCTTGATTTCCAGACATTCCGGAAGTGTCAGATACTTGCCCTCCAGATTCTTGAAGAGAATATAGTCATTCATCTTCTCACAGAATTTGTCATCCTTCAGGCAGCCGAATTTGATAAAGGGACTGATGTCATCCCAATACTTCTCATACTCTTCCTTGTCAGTCTTACACATACCGGACAGCTTATCTGCTACTTTTTTGGTAATGTATTCAGCAATTTTCTTCACAAATCCATCATTCTGCAATGCACTTCTGGACACGTTCAGAGGTAAATCGGGGCAGTCAATGACACCCTTTAACAAAAGCAGGAATTCAGGGATTACTTCCTTGATATTATCTGCAATAAACACCTGATTGTTGTATAATTTTATGGTTCCTTCAATAGATTCATATTCCATATTAATCTTAGGGAAATACAGAATACCCTTCAAATTAAAGGGATAATCCATATTCAAATGAATCCAGAATAAAGGCTCCTTGTAATCCTGAAATACCTTACGATAAAATTCCTGATATTCCTCCTTGGTACAATCATTGGGATGCTTGGTCCAAAGAGGCGTTGTTTCATTCATCAATTCAGGACGCTTTCTAATCTTCAGCTTCTTAGCCTCTTCCTTCTCCTTCGGTTCAACAATCTCCAGTACTTCATCATTATCCAGCTTGTCTTCCTCTTCAATAATCTGGGTCTCATTAGAACCTTCCTTGGAAAGATAAATTTCTGTAGGCATAAAAGAACAATATTTTTTTACCACCTCGCGTGCCTTGTACTCGTTACAGAATTCCAGACAATCTTCATTTAAGAACAGGGTAATGGTAGTACCAACCTCTTCCCTGTCGCCATCCTCCATAGCATATTCGGTTCCACCATCACATTCCCAATGAACCGGGGTTGCTCCTTCCCTGTAGGATAATGTGTCAATGTGCACCTCATCCGCCACCATAAATGCAGAATAGAAGCCTAATCCGAAATGTCCTATAATCTGGTCAGTATTGCTCTTGTCCTTATATTTCTCTATAAAATCCGTTGCACCGGAAAATGCAATCTGATTAATATACTCCTCCACCTCATCTGCAGTCATGCCCAGACCGTTATCCTTGAAGGTAAGGGTTTTCTTTGCCGGATCAACAATCACATCAATCCTGGGCTTAAAGCCCTCCGGCAGAGAATACTCACCCATCATATCCAACTTTTTCAGTTTGGTAACCGCATCACAACCATTTGAGATAAGCTCTCTGTAGAAAATATCATGGTCGGAATATAACCACTTTTTGATAATAGGGAAAATATTTTCACTGTTAATTGATAAACTGCCGCTCTTAGCTGCCATCTTATCCACTTCCTTTTCTTATACTTTTTGGACCTTGTAATAATAAGTCCTTTATATCGACTTATATTCTATAGGTCATTTCCTATGACAAGTTTAGGACACAAGACAATGAAAGTCAAGACTCCTTAATTTTGTAAATTGCTATTTTTGCTCCGGGAAATACTTCGCATATATGTCAAAAAAGTTGGTCGTTTTCACCTCATTATTGTGAATCAATTCAATCTCGTCCCACAGACTCTGATTAAGATTACGGACAAGTGTCTCCACAAAACGATCGTATTCCTGACCAAAGGCTTCATTTCTACGCTGTTCAACAATTTTCAGCTTGTTGGCATCCGTCTCCTCACGGTTAAAGGTATTTAAGCATTTGATAATATGGTAACCTACCTCTGTCTCGATCACCTGACTGATTTCATCCGTTTCCAGCATAAATGCTGCCTTTTCGTATGCCTCATCCATTTCTCCCTTGCCGAAGGAATAGCTGATATTAGTATCTTCACTGTACTTGGATGCAAGCTCCGTAAAATCATATTCTCCGCTCACTGCCATGTCTCGGACCTCACAGGCCTTCTCATAGGCCGCCTGTCTCGCAGTGTCGTTATACTCAATTCTCGTGCCGCTACCATCCGTAGTCCATGTCCGTATATAAATGTGCTGTACCGTGATGGTACGTGCTTCATCGTCACTGATTTCCGGGTTGACATCCTGAATAGTATGATTGTAAACCTTATCTGCCATGGCATATTCTCTGTACAGATTCTCTATGGTCTCCAGATTCACGTCCATCAACCGGATTTCTTCCTCATTCAAGGACTGAAAATACTCCGCAGCGGCCTGCTTAATTCGCTCTTCTTCCTCCGAATCTAATGCAAGCTCCTTTTCCAGTGCCAGCAAATACATAGTCTTTATCTGGGCAATTTTGGCCAACACTGTCTCCTTTACATTTTCCTCCAGCGTAACACCATCCAGAGAGGTATTCCAGATTGCAGCACCATACACATTTTCATACTGATTCTGAGTGTTCGTCAGATACACCATCATCTCGGACTTGCTACAGCTTTCATCCGCAATACGAAACACCTCATCCTTGCCAAAGCCTGTAGTAAATACCACCTTGGTGCCGCTATCATTTTCTCCGCAAGCAGTCAGACCTCCCACTGACAGGCCTAGCGCCAATACGCCTATACAAAATTTCTTCCCGATTCCTTTTATAAGTTTCATATCAACTTCCAATCCATTATTCCATATCATCATTTTTAGTTGAGGCAGCTTTCCGACACCCCTTAAGAGTATACACTACTTTTAATAAAACTTCCACTGCCGGTTTTCTCAATAAGTAACTGCTGACTGATTCTCTCACGCAGCTCCGGGACATGGGATATAATGCCGATGAGACAATTTTTATCCGCAAGCCCCATCAAAGCATTACATGCCTGATCAAGACTTTCCTCATCCAAGGCGCCAAAGCCTTCATCCACAAACAGCGTATCCACTCTGATACCTCCGTTCATTGACTGAATCACATCGCTCATGCCAAGAGCCAGAGACAAGGATGCCTTAAAGGATTCTCCACCGGACAAGGTGCGCACGGAACGATACTTGCCGGTATAAAAATCCATCACCTGAATCTCCAGATTATCCTTGACTCTGCCGTCACCGACCTCTCCCACGCGGGACATTTCATACCGCCCGGCTGTCATCTTACGAAAGCGCAGATTGGCAGCACGCAAAATTTCTTCAAAATATCCTGCAAGAACGTATTGCTCAAATACCAGCTTCTTGGCGTTATTTCCGGTTGCCGTATTCTCCAAATCCTTAATGTAGCCGTATTCTGCCGAAGCCTCCACCATACTCTTACGCTTGTCCTTCATTAAATGCAGGGTTTTCTTTACCTCCGACAGCTGTCTTTCCCAAGACTTTTGCGCCTTTAAGCTTCTTTCCTTTTCTCCGCGCAGCTCTGCCAGCTCCTGCCTCAGTGCCTCTACATCCGCAATGTCCTTCCTTTTTAGGGTGCTCTTCAAATGTTGATACAATTCCTCATTGGCAGCCACTCTTTTGCGGTAGGTCTCCAATTCGCTCTGCAGAGCCTCTCTATCGGCTCCGGGCAGCTTTGCCTTTTTATAAGCGCTCTCTGTTTGGAAACCATATTGTTGTAACGCCGTTTTAAATGCATGAATCGCTTCCTTATGAGCCTCCGTCAGCTTAAGCGCTTGTTCTTGTAAACGCTTTTCCTGTTGCTCCTTGTCCTGCAAAAGCTCTGTAAGCGCACCGGCTCTCTCGCATTTTACTGTCAAACGCCGCAGGGCTGTATCCACCGGCATCGCCAGATATTCCAAACAGTAAGCATCCTCTTCCTCACCCAGGAGGTATTCCAGCTTGTCAATTTGCTCCCTCTGCTGCTCCTGTTGTAAAGTAAGGCTCTCCAGACGGAGCTTCACTGCCACGAGCCCTTCGTGTAGTGACTTGATATCTCCTTCCGACTTTTCAAGTCGTTCCTTCATTTTATCCAATTCTTCCTCGGTTATGATACATTCCGTAACCTTTGCCGGTGCGGGGTGTGTTATGGAACCACATACAGGACAGGGTTCTCCCTCAGAAAGCATTTCCGCTGCCAAACCAATTGCTGCCAATCTACGCTTGTGGTCCTCTTCCTCATATTGCTTTTTCAACTCACGAAATGCCGTCTCCTGTTGTAAATAATGCTCCTGCCCCTCCGTTAAAGCCTTTGCCTCCCGGGCAACTAAGTTTGTCGTCTGGGACAAAGCCAACTGTAATTCCTGCATTTCCTTTGCTTGTGAGAGTAAATCGCGTATTTTGTCTGCACGTTGCACGCTAAAGGCTAACTCAGTAGCCTCTCTCCTACAAGCTTCCTGCTCACCATGCAGCCGTTCCTGCTCCTGTATATTATTGCCAAGCTGTTGCTCCACCTGCCTTTTTGCCTGTTCCGCCGTCTCTGCAAAACCGGCATTCACTGCCAGGCGAAAACGTGTTTCCATAGCCTTATATTCTTTGGAGGTTGCCCGTAGCTGCATTCTCTCTTCCGTTACCTTTTGTAGCTGTAGGACTCCGCGATTGGCTTCCTCCTCCTTGGAGATCCGGGTCGCCAATTTTTCTACTGCCTTATCTGCTTTGGAAAATACTGCTTTTTGCTCTGCTACATTGGCATGCGCCACCTTTTCCATCTGCTGCAGGCATTGCTCCAAAGCATCGTAGTTCCAATCTTCAGCACTCACAAGCTCTGTAAACTGCTGCTTGACATCCTCCTGCCAGCAACTACTTTCCAGTCCTACTGTAAGTAAGCGGACATCCTCCTCCAGCTTGTGCTTCTGCTCCATTACCTTGGCGTATAGCTTTCTGGAACGATTGCCCAGTCCTGCGGTAAATCGCTCATAGATGCCGGTTCCGAAAATCTCTCGGAAGATTCTGGTCTTTTCCTTGGGCGGCGCCACCAAAAGTCTGGCGAATTCTCCCTGAGCAATCATGGATATTTTCTTATATTGCTGATAGTCCAGTACCAAAAGCTCCTGCAGTGCGGCATTCACCTCACGGGTTCCTTCCAGCACACGCCCATCGGGATAGTACAAAATGGCATTATCCTTTTCCTTAGTCAACGCCGGCTTTGCATTCTCTCCCGAGTTACCTCCTCGCTTCTTGGGACGCCAGTACTCCGGATTACGCACAATACGATATTCATGACCTCCATGCTCCATTATCAATTCCACGCACGTGGGTGTCTGAGGGTCTGCAAAATCACTTCGTACACTTCCCCTCTCCTTATCACGTTCCTCACCACTTAAGGAGCCATATAGTGCATATGTAATGGCATCAAAAATAGTGGTTTTTCCTGCTCCGGTTGCTCCGGTAATCAGAAAAATCCCCTTTGCCTCAAATACTGTAAAATCAATCTCCTGCCTGTTTTTATAAGGGCCCCATGCACATAGGGTCAACTTCTTAGGTCTCATTTAGACTTCCTTTCCGTTTTATTCTGCTTTGACCTCCGCCACAATCTCCTCAACCACCTGCCTGCGCTTTTCATCCAAGGATTCTCCCTTTACGATTTCATAAAATGCAGCAAACAGCTCCGTTGTACTCTTGGGTGCTGCAGTAAGCTTGCTCTCATATTCTTCATCCGCTTCCCCTGCAGGCATATTCTTTTCCAACATAATATGCAGTACATTGGGATACACACTTCGCAAGGTGCCAATGGGATCAATTAATTCTTCCGTATCTGTCAACGTGGCCTGCATGTAATCCTGACAGCCTTCACCGATTTGCGCTATCACCTCGCCACTCATCAAATCAGACAATCTACCCTTGATACAACGCATTTCTCTAAGCGGCTTTAGTATTTCTCTACGCACAGATACCGTTCCACGCTCGCCAAGTTCCACAATATTTACAGATTTCTCTCCCTGTGCCTCACTAAAGGAATATTTTAACGGTGAGCCGGAATAGTACACTTGTCCGTTACCAATATGCTGCGGCTTGTGAATATGTCCCAAAGCAACGTAACAGAAATTAGCAAAATAATCAGCCGGAACATTATCCAAGCCTCCTACATTTACATCTGTTTCCGAATCAGAAAGCTCCGGAGACTGACCGTTTTCACCGGTAACAAAATAATGAGTCACAAGCACATATCTCTGATTCAGGCTAAGGGTCATGGGAAAATGCGACAGCATGTGTTCAACAGCCTCTGCACTGCTAGTGGCTTCCACCACGGCAGGCTTTACGAAGGGCATACATACGAAATGTACCGGACCATGCTCATCCTCCAGTGTCACCGTTTTCAACGGCTCCTGATAACACCCTGATATGTATATCCCCTGCTTTTCCAATATGGCATCCGCAAAGGACACACGCTCCGGCGAATCGTGATTACCACTAATCATAATCACAGGGATGTGTGCCTCCTGCAGTCTTGTCAAAAATTCATCCAACAGCTCCACTGCCTCTGTAGACGGCACCGCCCTGTCATACACATCTCCTGCAATAATTACGGCATCCACCGCCTCCCTACGGGCAATATCATAAATCTGTGACAATATATATTTTTGGTCTTCTATTAAAGAAAGCTCAAAGATTTTCTTGCCGATATGTAAATCGGCTGTATGCAAAAATTTCATATAGGTTTCCTCTGAAAACAGTTGATTCATCTATGAGAAGTGTATCATAGGAACAAGAAAATAACAATGATTTGAAGGTATTGGCAGGAAAAACCCCCGCATCCAAAAAGGGTGTTGCCAATTATTTAGTTAAGCGTTTCTCAGATGCATCCTTTGGAATTGGGTTCGTGTTTTTTTACCTGAACACGCTCCCAGCGATTTGTCCGCTCCGGGAGTACGGGGATATGTTGCGAAACAAATGATGGAATTTCTAAATGTGCTTACTTTGGAATTTTCGAACGTTCGTGATTTTTATGAGCTGGGACAAAAATAGAGGTATGTACGCGGTGGGCGGAAAGTCGAGCAAAAGAACTCGCTTTCCGCCCACCGCGTACATACCTCTATTTTTGTTCAAGTCCATAAAAACACAAACCTTATTCCAAAGTCACGCACATAAGAAATTCTCACATTTGGTTTCGGACAACATTCCCCATACTCCCGGAGCGGACAAATCGCGGGGGAGTGTGTTCTGTTGAAAAAACACGAATAATAAGGGACTCCAAAGGATGCATCTGAGAAACGCTTAACTATAATGATTACTGTATTACATGAATCCAGCCTTCGGGAGCTTCGATTCTGCCCATCTGAATACCTGTCAGAGTCTCATATAGCTTCTTCGTGGTAGGTCCCATCACTGTCATTCCGCTGGGCAGGCAGATTTCCTTGCCATGGTCAACAATCTTACCTACAGGAGAGATAACCGCTGCAGTACCGCAGAGACCACATTCAGCCATATCTGTCAGTTCGTCTAAGTATACTTCTCTCTCTTCCACCTCAAGTCCCAGATACTCCTTAGCAACATATACTAAAGAACGACGGGTAATAGAAGGAAGGATACTGTCGGACTTAGGAGTAACAACCTTACCATCCTTGGTAACAAACAGGAAGTTGGCACCACCGGTTTCCTCCACCTTAGTTCTTGTCTTGGGATCAAGATACATATTCTCATCAAAACCTTCTTTGTGAGCAGATACAATCGCATGCAAACTCATCGCATAATTCAGACCTGCCTTGATATGACCGGTTCCGTTTGGTGCCGCACGGTCAAAATCACTGACACGAATGGTCAAAGGCTTTACGCCACCCTTAAAATAGGGACCTACGGGAGTTGCAAAAATACGAAACTGATACTCTTCAGCAGGCTTTACACCAATAACGGGACTGCTTCCAAACATGTATGGACGTAAGTAAAGTGTTGCACCACTTCCGTAAGGAGGCACATATGCCGCATTTGCAGCCACCACCTTAGTAACAGCATCTACGAAACGTTCCTTAGGAAATACTGGCATTTCCAATCTTGCCGCAGAAGCTTCCATACGCTCTGCATTTAAATCAGGACGGAAGGTAACAATATGTCCATCCTCTGTCGTATACGCTTTTAAGCCTTCAAAAATTGTCTGGG
Source organism: Lachnospiraceae bacterium (assembly GCA_015056915.1). GTDB lineage: Bacteria > Bacillota > Clostridia > Lachnospirales > Lachnospiraceae > Acetatifactor. Next base: position 117,241 of record SVFK01000005.1, on the reverse strand, counting down.
CATACTGCAGTACACCAGCACATTCACTTAATACTATATTGGCATCTTCGGTAAGCACGCCATCATCCCATGCGCCGTCCTTAAAATTAGATACATATCTGTAATCCGTCTGAATGTATCCAAAACCGAGATTACTCCAATCGATATTTTTCTTTTCCATTGGTATTCCTTCTTTCCTTGGACCTTATTTCATCCATTATTTGTGTTTTATTATTATACTTTTCCACGCAAAAGTCAATATACTTGCGTGGTTTCCTTACTTCTTCCTTTCATACTTCAAAAACTGGTAGGCTACATCAAAATAAGTCTGTTCATCGCTGTCTGCCGTAATCTCCCAGTCTCCGTCCGCATCCAGATTCGGAAAGTAGGTGTCCGCCTCATATTCATGGTCAATCTTAGTGATATGAGCCACGTTACAGTAGGGAAGCATTTGGCGGTATATGCTCTCTCCGCCAATGATGTATATATCCTCTTCACTGTATTGCTTCAATTCCTCCATTAATTCCTCAATGGAATGTACCACAATGGCATCCTTCACCTTGTAATTCTTATCCTTGGAAAGAATGATGTTAGTTCTGTTTTTCAGTGGTAATCCCTGCGGAAAGGTCTCCAGGGTCTTACGTCCCAATACTACCACTTTCCCGGTAGTTTCCTCTCTGAAATGCTTATGATCGTTGGGAATGCGGATTAACAGTTCATTTTTGTTGCCGATTGCCCAATTATTATCTACTGCTACTATTAAATTCATTTTGTATCCTTTCTCCTCTATATTGCTATGGGAATGTCCATAATCTGTTCACCTGTTTCATAACCATCCACACGCACATCATTTCTGGTAAACTGATAGAAGTCTTTAATATCGGGATTTAACCAGAAAGTAGGAGCGGGCTTGGGTTCTCTGCTGATGAGTTCCTGAATAATAGGAATATGTCTGTCATATATATGGGCATCTGCAATTACATGTACCAATTCACCCACATTCATATCACATACCTGAGCCAGCATATGCACCAGCACTGCGTACTGTACCACATTCCAGTTATTAGCAGCCAGAACATCCTGAGAACGTTGATTCAACACTGCGTTTAAGGTCAGTCTGTCCTCCCCCTTTTTCTGGGTTACATTGAAAGTCATGCTGTAGGCACAAGGATACAGATTCATCTCGTGCAAATCCTGATGTACATAAATATTGGTCATGATTCTGCGGCTGAAGGGATTGTTCTTCAAATCATAAATCACCCTGTCCACCTGATCCATCATGCCTTCCTTGTATTGATGCTTCACTCCCAACTGGTAACCATACGCCTTACCGATAGAGCCGTCTGCATCAGCCCACTCATCCCAGATATGGCTGTGCAAATCATTAATATTATTAGACTTCTGCTGCCAGATCCAGAGAATCTCGTCTGTAGCGGATTTTAACGCAGTCCTGCGCAGTGTCATAATTGGAAATTCCTTCGACAGGTCGTAACGATTTACCACACCGAATTTCTTAATGGTAAATGCCGGAGTCCCATCCGGCCAGTGAGGTCTGACCTTTTCTCCCTCTGTGCTCGTCCCGTTCTCCAGAATATCCTTGCACATATGAATAAAAATATTATCTGCTAAACTCATGTTGTTCTCCCTTCATTCCTATTCCCATTTATCGCACAAGGAATTAATCTGGTCGGCAAACTTTGCCATATCCTTGTTAGCCAGCCCGTCGCTTCTGGTAATCAGTGCCACCAGCCTCTGACCTGCTGCCACAAGACGTGCGTATACGGTAGACGCAGGCTTTGCCTTTTTCTTGTGCATAATCGGCTCTGCCTCATATTCAAACTGATTGCTGAGCAGATTAAACTCTGTGCCGCTGTAAGGCGCATAAGCACGCTGACCATACTCCAGCTTCAAGCACTCCACGAAAGAGTTACATACACTGTCCTCACCATGTACCACAAATACCTTCTTGGGCTTCTCTGTAAAGCCTAAAAGCCACTCTATCAGACCGTCCTTGTCTGCATGACCGCTCAAGCCCTCCAGCCGTTTAATATGGGCTCTCACCTGAATAGGTTCTCCAAAGAGCTTGACCTCCTCTGCGCCTTCTATGATATGACGACCGAGAGTGCCCACCGATTGATAACCTACAAAAAGCACGGTACATTCCGGTCTCCAGAGATTGTGTTTGAGGTGATGTCTGATACGTCCTGCCTCACACATACCGGAAGCAGAAATAATAACCTTCGGTGTTTCATTGAAGTTGATTGCCTTGGATTCCTCACTTGTGATGGACAGCTTTAAGCCGGCAAAGGAAATAGGATTGATTCCCTCTCTTACCAATGCCATGGCATCCTCGTCAAAGCATTCCATACGGTTCTCCTGAAATACGCCGATTGCCTCCACTGCCATGGGACTGTCAACATACACCGGGAAATCCTCGTGTCCTTTTACCAGACGATCCACCTTGATTTTCCTCAAGAAATATAAGAGCTCCTGTGTTCTTCCTACCGCAAAGGAAGGAATCACCACATTACCGCCACGGTCAAAGGTTTCCTGCAGCACAGCCGTCAATTCCTTTACATAGTCTAGCTTCTCCTTGGGATGATACCTGTCACCGTAGGTAGATTCCATCACCACAAAATCCGCTTCACGGGTAGGGATAGGATCTCTTAATAAAGGCTGGTTCTTATTACCGATATCACCGGAAAATACTATCTTTTTCGTTCTGCCGTCCTCTGTGAGCCATACCTCAATACTTGCCGAACCCAGCAGATGCCCTATATCAGTAAAACGGATTTGTACCTCGTCACAGACCGTAACCATGTCATCATAGTGGCAGGGCACGATACGCTTAATAATACCATCCGCATCCTCCATGGTAAACAATGGCTCCTGTACGGCATTATTGGCGCTTCTCTTCGCCTTACGATTCTTCCACTCTGCCTCCATCATTTGAATATGTGCACAGTCACGAAGCATAATACTGCACAAATCTGCAGAAGCATCTGTCATAAACACCTGTCCGCGGAAGCCCTTGGCATACAGAAGCGGTAGCATTCCCGAATGGTCCACATGGGCATGTGTCAGAAAGACATAGTCAATCATTGCCTCGTCCACCGGTAAGGGTGCGTTTTCAAAAACATTAACGCCCTGCTCCATACCGAAATCAACTAAAATATGCTTTTTGCCCACCTCAAGATAATGACAGCTTCCTGTAACCTCATGTGCTGCTCCGATAAATGTAAGCTTCATACGCTCTACCCCTTTGTTGTTATATTTACTGCATACCTGCAGCGATTTTTCTTTGGTCTGCTTTTGCTCTCTTACTATTTTAATGCATCCGCCATTTTGTAGAATTGGTAATACATTCCCTTCTTCTGGAGCAACTGGTCATGATTACCTTCCTCTACAATACCCTCCTCCGTCAATACCAGAATCCTGTCAGAATTACGGATACTGGACAATCTGTGGGCAATCGTCAATGTGGTACGCCCCTTGGAAAGCTCCGCCAGAGATTGTGCCACCGCAAATTCACTTTCATTGTCAAGGGCAGAGGTTGCCTCGTCCAAGATAATAATGGGCGGATTTTTCAGAAAAACTCTTGCAATGCTGATACGCTGTTTCTGTCCACCGGACAGCTTCACACCACGCTCTCCCACATAGGTGTCATAGCCATCCTTGAGTCCCATAATAAATTCATGGGCTCCGGCACGTTTTGCCGCTTCAATAACCTCTTCTCTGTCAGCTCCCGGTCTTCCATATACAATATTTTCAAAAATAGTACCGGAGAATAAATACACATCCTGCTGTACAATTCCTATATTCCCACGCAGGCTCTTCAATGTAAAATGCTTTACATCCTCACCGTCTAAAGTAATCCGGCCTTGGGAAACATCATAAAATCTGGGAATCAGATTGCACAACGTAGTCTTACCGCCACCGGAGGGACCTACGATAGCCACCTTTTCCCCTGCATGTATCTGCAGATTCAGTCCCGTGAACACTCTGTTGTGGTCATCAGGATATTCAAAGCTGACATCCTCAAATACAATATCTCCCTTGGGCTCCTTAAGCTCCACCGCATCCGGCTCATCAAATATCTCAATATCCGCATCTATAATCTGTAAGAAGCGTTCAATACCGGTCATGCCTCGTTGAAACTGCTCCGCAAATTCAATAATTCTTCGAATCGTGGCAATCAACGTGGACACATACATCATATATGCCACCAAATCACCCGGTTCTATCAGACCCTTTAGCATGAAAAGTCCGCCTGCCACCAACACAATCAGATACATAAAGCCGTCAAATACCTTAATGGATGTATGGAAGGCTGCCATATAACGATAGGTCTGTTTCTTAATTCTGTAAAAGGTTGCGTTATCTGTCTCAAACTTCTCGTTCTCTATCTCCTCATTGGTAAACGCTTTTACCACCTTATGTCCCAGCAGGCTGTCCTCAATGCGAGCATTCAATTCTCCTATCTGGTTACGCTGCTTGCGAAACACACCTCGCATTTTAAAATTCAAGGGCATGCATACAATAAGCATAAGCGGAACACAGAGAAACAGCAAAATAGTTAAGGGCAGATTGATTCCTGCCAGAATCACAAAGGAAATTACCGTCTTGATACCTGCAATAAAAAATTCCTCAGGACAATGATGTGCAAATTCCGTAACATCAAACAAATCGTTGGTAATGCGTCCCATTATCTGTCCAACCTTGGTATTGTTGTAATAGGTATTGGACAGCTTCTGCAAATGATTGTAGGCATCTCGCCTCATATCTGTTTCTATCGCAGCTCCCATCACATGACCCATGTTGGCCATATAATAGCTTGCAACACAATCCACAATGCGCAGACCAAAATATAAAAGTCCCAATCCGCCGATGGTTTTGACAGATAATGCTGCCAAATCCCGCAATCCCTCATTGGTAATGTAACGCATAATCAAGGGCAGTACCAATTCACAAATCGTTGTCAGTGCCGCACAAAACAAATCCAGAATCAAAGTACCTTTATATTTCTTAAAATAAGGGGAAAACCGCTTAAAAAGCACCCCTGATGTATATTGCTTCGGTTCCATCTAAAACTCCTTACTATTATATCTGATTCTATTGTATTATTTTATGAGAAGGTTATCAAGGGAAAAATAGACTATTATTCTGTTTTCAAAATGTAAAAAAAATGATAAGATAACTATGTCGGCATTTCACGACACCAATTTACTTTGCGAGGTATCTTATGCAACCGAAAGCCTTTCACGACAATCATTTTGAGAGTATACAGACCCTGCGCGGCATTGCGGCGCTCTTTGTAGTGTTGGAGCATGTTCGCTTCTTAAGCTGCGGAGCCTTTGGCGTAGACATCTTCTTCTGTATCAGCGGTTTTATGATTATGTTCAGTACCCACAAAAGCACCGAAGGCTTTTTGCGCAAAAGACTGATTCGTATCGTACCCTTATACTATCTTATGACTATCGGCACCTTTGGGCTTCTTTTGCTATTCCCAAGTATGTTTGAGCAAACTACGGCCAATCCCATGTATTTGGTCAAAAGTCTGCTCTTTATTCCCTTTGACATCGGAGGCGGCGTTATACAGCCCCTGCTTCGCATTGGCTGGACCGTCAACTGCGAAATGTTTTTCTATGTTTTGTTTTTAATTGCCCTGCATATCAGCCATAAATATCGCGGTTTGATTTGCAGCATTCTTCTGGGAGGAATCGTACTGCTTGCGCAGCTGTTACCCACAGATTTTGCTCCGCTTACCTTTTACGGTAATCCGGTAATGCTGGAATTTGTAATGGGTATTTTTCTTTATTATGTAATCAGAGGCATCTACCATCTCCATTGCAGAAAGCCTCTGCCGCGCATCCTGCTTCCCTTGTGCCTCGTAGTATTTCTGGGACTCTTTGTGCTGTTGCCGGTATCCAAGCCCTATATCAACGTACTGGGCTTCCACCGCTTATACCTGTGGGGATTACCCGCAATGATATTAGTGTTGTGTGCATTTATCATAGGTTTATTCCTTACCATGCCTCGCTTTAGCGTGGGCTTGGGTAATATGAGCTATTCCTTATACTTAATCCATTACTACCCTGTAATGCTGTTGGACCGTGTGGTGTTTGATTTCTCAAGCTGCACCCCTTTCAGTCTGTTGGGTGTTGCTGTCAGTATCCTCCTGTGTCTGGTAGCCGCTTATATATGCTGGAATATTATGGAGAAAAAGTTTACCGGATGGCTCAAAAAACGTTTGAAGCTTTAGTCTTCAGGGCAAAAGCATAGAAATGGAGAAAATATATGAAGCTATCAAAGCAAAGCCGCCTGTCCGGCATAGAATTATTAAAGCTGATTGCCATGCTGTTAATTGTTATCAGCCATTCCGCGCCTTATTACGGAGATGTATATGCAGAAAGCTACGTTAATTTGCGCGTGGCAACCACTAATGTTCAGAATCTCCTATTAATCTTTTTTGTGTATCTGGGACAGGTGGGCAATTGTATCTTTCTGGTGTGTTCTACCTTTTTTATGTTGGAGCAGGATAAGGTGAAAGGACGTAAGGTACTATACCTTCTGACCGACTGCCTGTTCTTTTCCTTGAGCTTTTTACTTGCCTTCTCACTGATGGGCTACCAGCTTCCCAGAATGACTATTCTCAAGCAGTTTTTTCCTACTACCTTTGAATTCAACTGGTATGTGGGCTGCTACCTCTTATTGTATCTCATCCACCCTGCGTTGAATCTGATTATCCGCAGTCTGTCCCAAAAGCAGCTCCTTTTGGTCAATCTCATCGGCATCGGATTATACAGTATTGCACAGATGGTACTGAGAGACAGCTTTTACTACACAAGGCTGGTGGGCTTTATTCTGGTATACTTTTTAATGGCCTACAGCAAGAATCATTTGAAAAACACTGCCAAGAAGAAAGCATGGAATCTGGCAGTTCTCACTATATCCACCCTTGCACTTGTGGGTATGATTTTAGTGACGAACGTTCTTGGACAGTACACTGATACCTTTTACGAGAAAATGCTTCACTATTGCATCTTTGTGAATCCGTTTATTCTGCTGATTGCATTTTCTTCCTTTCATCTTTGTAAGGAATGGCATATTACGAATAAGGTAATAAACCTGTGTGCTTCCGTCACACTATATATCTATGTAATCCATGAAAACTACCTGTTTGCCACCTATGCAAGACCCACATATTTTGCCTATATCTATCAGACCTATTCCTATACGCATGTGGCATTGTGGTCACTGTTATTGGCACTTATCTGCTATGTCGCCGGTCTGGTTATCGGTCTGATATATCGATATACACTGCGCATACTTATTTACAAGGTTTGCGACAGAATGACAACACTTTTGTCCGTCATTTGCAACAAGACACTGGAAATTTTTAGTCGTTTGGACTAATTGGAGGGAAAATACATGAAAGCATTTTACGAAAAATATAGCCCGACTATTTTAGCATTTGTAAAAGCTTTTTTGCTGGCTTTCGCATTGTCGACAGTGTTCCACGCGCCCTTATTACCGGAAGCGTATGAAACACAAATAGATTATATTATTGCAAATATTTATGAATTGCTGGGCTCCTATCATTTTAAATTTCTCTTATTGTTGGCAGCCGGTTTTGCTTTTTTTACTGCTACCGCTTCAAAGGTAAAAAAGCAGAAGCGCTCTTATCTGCTGCTAGCCTTTTTCTTTGGGACATGCCTGTTACTTGGCAACAGCTATCATGAAGTCGGCAATTGGTCTTATTGTTTTGGCAGTGTTGTAAATTTTATAAAAAGTATATTGTCTTTATTGGGATATGCCGCATTTTTCCAATCCGCAATGTGTCTTTTGGCTGACTGGCTGCAGGGCAGAAGCTTTACTGCTTCCGAAGCACACTTCTTCTCCCGCCGTCCCTTTCTAAAAGCATTTTTGATTCTGGCAGGCTGCTACAGTATTTTTGTAATAATAAGCTATCCCGGAAATTTATGCTGGGATGTCATCGGTCAGATCGAACAGGTAATTACGGATGGTGGCTACAGCACCCATCACCCACTGGCACATACGCTCATTGTAGGCGGTCTTGTACAAATGGGTAAAGTACTGTTTGGCTCCTATGAAATCGGACTTTTTATTTATACGTGGTTGCAGATGCTAATGTTTGCCGCTGCCTTTGCCGCTACCATTACAGTATTGGTAAAAAGAAATGCCAAAAAGGGCTTGGTAATGACCTTATTATTTCTGTACCTTGCCACACCTATTTATACCAATTTGGTCAGTACCGCAGTGAAGGATATCCCCTTCTGCGCCTTTGTAATAGGCTATGTACTTTGCTTTGCCCTGTTGGTTGAAACACCCACCTTGTACCGGAACACAAAATTTGCCGTGATTTTTATATTATTGCAGATAGGTGTTATTCTGTTCCGCAACAACGGATTGCCCATGGTAGTCATAAGTGGCGTATGCGGTTTTCTGCTCAGCACCAAGGGTGCTTCCGTCAAAGCCAAAATCAAGAGTCTGCTGGTCTTCTTTGGTGTAGGAGTCCTGATTGGCACCCTGCTTTTAAATATTCTGGCAGGAATCTGCAATGCCTCCTCAGGCAGTAAGGGAGAAATCCTTTCCATTCCCTTTCAGCAGACGGCAAGGTATTTGCAGCTTTACCAGAATGAGCTTACCGAGGAAGAACAGACTGCCATCGAAACCATTCTTGGGGATGTGGATACCATAGCAGCCCAATATGACCCTGATATCTCAGATCCGGTTAAGGCACTATTTCACAAAGATGCCTCCCTCTCGGATATTTTCAATTATTTTGGAGCATGGCTACAAGGATTATTTAAGCATCCTGCCGTCTATGCAGAAGCCTTTCTGGCACATGTACACGGTTGGTTTACTCCCTCTTTGGGTAACTCCATTCGCTATGAAACGTCCTATGATGTCATAGATCAGGGCGGACTGTTCCCCAATGCTGACAAAATAATGATTTTCTTCTATCGTTTTGCCAACCGTTTTCCTTTGCTTGGAATCTTAGAAAACATCGGAATGGCTGTTTGGGTACTATTCTTCCTGACAGCATACCAACGAAAGAAGGGACAAAAGAACCTTGCGGTGTGGACCGTTCCTCTCTGGGTCAGCCTGCTTATATGCATGGCTTCACCCTGTTTTTGGAATCACCCCAGATACGCATTGCCTATATTGGCAACCTTGCCCCTTTTATACGGCTTGATGCTAACAAAGAAAAAAGAGGATGAAAGTAATGCATAGTCAGTTTACGAAGAAACAAACCTTAGTAGCAAAGGGCTTTGCCATAGTGCTACTCTTAATGTACCATTTGTTTGAAAATGAACATCTTATAACCTCCCTGAACGTGACATACGCACCTTTTGCGTTGGAGAATTTTCTTACCGTTACAGGATTTGGAAATATCTGCGTGGCTATATTTGTGTTTTTGACAGCCTACGGAATCTCAAAGGGACTATTCGCAGAAGAAAGCATAAGTCCAAAGCAAGCCTATCATCAGGCCACCAAACGCTTCGGTCGATTAATGGCGAATTTTGCCGTGCTCTTTATCAGTGTAAATGCTTTATGGTGGTATAAATTTGACTATCACACTCTCTATGGAGTGAACAAGCAGGGCTTCTTGTATATGCTTACGGATGCTCTGGGGCTCTCCATGTTTTTCGACACGCCAACTCTGAATATGACCTGGTGGTATATGGAAATTGCTTATTTACTGATTTTCCTAATACCGCTTTTGGCTTGGCTGGTAAAAAAAATCGGTTATTCCATCCTGATTTTGGCATTACTGATGCCTTCCGTTATTACCTTTCATCCTGACATGGAGCGTTATCTGTTCACTGCCGTTATCGGTGTCTGTGCTGCCTACGGCAAATGGCTGGAGCGTTTGATGGATAAGAAATACTCTTCTATTTTGCAGTGGTGTGTAGCAGTAGTCGGAATCGTCCTCTGTGTACTCGTCCGTCAAAATTATGTCGTACAGCAAAGCTACCTCCACATAGCCGATGGATTTATCGCGTTGCTCCTGGTGTGGTTCTTCGGTGTATTGATTGCTTCCGTGCCGGTTCTGTCAAGCCTCATGGCATTCATCGGAAAACATTCCATGACTATCTATCTGGTGCATACCTTCTTCTATATGGCACTGTGGCAAAAGCAGATTTACCGGTTTCAGTATGCCGGACTGATTTTATTGGCATTGCTAGTCGTTTGTCTGGGCTATTCTGTAGTATTGGAAGCAATCAAAAGTATTGTTGTGAAAATTTGCAAAAGAATATACAACAAAAACAAAAAACATAAAAAATAGATGTTGACAAAAGAATTGTTCTATAGTAATATATTATTTGTCCGTGAGAACGGACAATAAATGCGCGAGTGGCTCAGCGGTGGAGCACCTCCTTGCCAAGGAGGGGGTCGCGGGTTCGATCCCCGTCTCGCGCTCTTTTAATTTTTTAGGAAACCTTGATTTTATCAAGGTTTCCTTTTTTAGTGTGTCTGTGAAATGTTGTAGACAGTTGTAGACAGTCATTTTTTATTACAGAGCATTGACAATCAGATTGAAAGTTTCAGTCTCTGTAAGTGGATTGTAGATATAGCCAAGAGTTGTGTTCAGGTTATTGTGTCCGAGTAATTCTCTGATACTATCCAGTGGAACACCATTATTGCTTAATGTACTTGCATATGCTTTACGCATCTTGTGAGCGGACTTCGTTTGCACTACCTGACGTTCTGCGTACTTTTTAATAACATATGCAACCTGACGAGAAGTAAGATACCCGCCATCACGCATAAAAATATAATCTCCTTGGTGGTCTATCCGTGAAAGAACCTCTTTTGCCTGGGAACAAGCACCACAAATCTGTCACTGTAAGGATAGTCAAATAGAATTGAAGCCATCAAATATGAGTTAACTTACTAGGGGAGTGCACAGAAGATTTGTTTTGATTACACTTATGATTACATTTTGAGAGGATGCACCGGAAAGCTCCTTTCCATGGGGTCTGTTGATGGGGAGAGTATTTCAATCGTCTTCGCCCCGCGACCGTCGGCGCTCTAAGAAGCAGTCAAAACCCCGCCTAGACTTACTTTTCTTCGGTCTAGGCGGGGTTTTTGCTTGCTTTCCACCCCACTTATCTTGCTTTTCTTCTTATCAGGCGGGGTTCTTGCTTGTTTCTGACCCCACTTATCTCGCTTTTCTTCTTATCAGGCGGGGTTTTTGCTTGCTTTCCACCCCACTTATCTTGCTTTTCTTCTTATCAGGCGGGGTTCTTGCTTGTTTCTGACCCCACTTATCTTGCTTTTCTTCTTATCAGGCGGGGGTTTTGCCTGTTTCTCACCCGACCAAGCTTACATTTTCTCAGTCTAGGCAGGTTTTTTGTCTGTTTCTCACCCGACCAAGCTTACATTTTCTCAGTCTAGGCAGGGTTTTTGCCTGTTTCCGACCCGACCAAGTTTACTTTTTCTCAGTCTAGGCGGGGTTTTTGCTTGCTTCCAGAAAGCTCGCGCACTTAAGAAAACTTTTTATACAAATGCATTTCATAGGGCTTTAACGTACCCTTCACTTCACCCTGTACTATTTCAAAATCTGCAGGCACCTCATAGGTTGCAGCTTCTTCGTTAAAATTAATGGCAAACAGCCACTTACTGCCGTCCTTCTCGCGAATAGCCAGCTCTACTCCCGGTTCTGATGCGCCAAGACTCTTAACTTCTGCATCTGCGAGCAGTTTGTCCATCAGTTGCTCCATCAATGCCTCTTCCGGCTCCGTTCCTACATAATAGGCAGCGCCGTCTCCATAATGATTTTGGGTAATACAGGGACTTCCCGCATAATACTCACTTGCATAATCCGCAAGACTCTCTGCTCCCTTTAGGGTGATGATATCAGCCCACTTAGAACCAGCACATCCCGCCGCACTCTCAACACCGGTCTCCCTTTCGGAAATTACATTCACCTGTGCACTCTCTACCTGCAGATTAGATGTATCAAGTTTTACAAGTACATCTCTCAGGCAATCGTAATCACAGATTTCAATACCGCACAGTTCTCCCAGCGTACCCGGCAGTTCTCTGTCAGACATACAGATGTTGTGTGCATCCTTCACACCGGTGCGCATGGTTAACACCAGCCTGCCGCCACCTTTTACATAATCGAAATATCGCTGTGCCAGTTCCGGTGTCATCAGATATTGTAAAGGAGCAATCAGCAACTTGTATTTACCAAAATCATCTGTATCCTGCACAAAATCCACCGGCACATTTCTGCGATACAGCTCCTTGTAATACTTTTTCACCTGTGTTAAATAATTCAAATCCGGGTGCTGAGGCTGTATCTGAATCGCATATTCCTGACGATAGGAAAATACAATCGCCACCTCTGACCTTGGCATGCTGCCCTCTATTTCATCCATTACAGGCTGCATGCGTGCTATCATCTGCTTCAATTCATCATATCTCCTGCCGGGATTACCACTATGTGGCAGAATTCCATGCCAATATTGCTCCGTTCCTGCCGTGCAGGTTCTCCAACGGAAGAATACAATGGCATCAGCTCCGTGAGCAATAGATTGCTCTGCCCATGCTGCCAATTGTCCCGGTCTTGTAGCTCTGCCCATGATTTCCCAGCCTGTGATACCGGATTCCTGCTCCATAATCCAGAAGGTCTGATGCTTAAAGCCTCTGGTAATATCCAGATTAGCCGCCATGTCATGATTATACTCGTGGGGCATCACTGCATAAAAGCCTCCCGGATACTGATCATGGCTGGCAAAATCCAACTCCTTATTCAAGTCAAAATAATTTACCTTATCGGCAAAAGCCATACAGTTATGTGTAATAAAATGATTGGGACAGTACTTTCTTATAATATCAATCTGCATCTGCTGAAAATCTACAATCAAATCAGAGCAAAAGCATTTCCAATCAAGCATGGTGGAAGGATTCTCTCCGGTTACGGTAATCAGAGGTGCAAAAATTTCCTCAAAGGAATTGTACTCCTGACTCCAAAAATGAGTCCCCCAAGCAGCATTCAGCGCTTCTATGGTGCCGTACTTTTTCTCAAGCCAGCCTTGAAAGCTCCTTCTGCAGGAATCACACATACACAAATCACCATGACTGTTGCCCAATTCATTGTCTGTCTGCCAACCGATTACATTGGGATTATCTGCAAAACGCTTTGCCATGGCTGTCACCATACCCGTTATGTATTTCCGATAAGTGGCATTGGATTGGCAATCGTGATGTCTGCCTCCAAAGCCCCGTCGCCTTCCCTGTCTGTCTATGGGAAGAATATCGGGGTGCTTATTTATCATCCAAGCAGGCGGTGCCGCAGAGGGCGTTCCAAGTATAGACTTAATGCCATACTGTGCCAACAAAGTAATGGCTTCCTCCAACCAGTCAAAGTCATACTGCCCCTCTCTGGGCTCCATTTTGTGCCAGGAAAATTCTGCCATACGCACTACCTGAATGCCCATTTCCTGCATAAGACGTGCATCTGTCTCCCATCGCTCTCTGGGCCAATGCTCCGGATAATAATCTGTTCCAAAATGAATACCTTGGTAATTCTTTGCCATCATACATACCCCTATCTACTGTGCGATTTTATCAGCATATTTGATACGGTATATTCTTCTTAAGGAATCATTGATACGTTCCTCTGAAACAGTGCCGTTTCTTACAGCCTCCAACACACCGTTATAAGCCACTTCAAAGTCCTCCGGCATCAAAATCATATCACAACCGGCTTTCAGTGCCATAATAGCAGCATCATCTGCTCCGTAATAGTCGGAAATTGCCGCCATGTTCATTGCATCAGTAATAATAACGCCATTGAAATGTAACTCGTTACGCAGAATATCCGTTACCACTGCTTCCGACAAGGTACTGGGCGTATTATCTCCTGCCAGAGAAGGAGCTGACATATGGCTCACCATAATCATATCCGCACCAGCTTCAATACCGTTCTGGAATACCACAAATTCATTGGCCCGAAAATCCTCTGCACTCCTGTTCGTAGATGCCAGACCGTTATGGGTATCCGCCGTAGTACTGCCAATGCCCGGGAAATGCTTAAGACATGCCGTCACATTATTTTCTTCTAATCCAAGTACCATTGCATTAACAAAGGGGGATACCGTTGCCGCATCCGAACCATATGCCCTGCCATCCATTATGCTATTCTCAACATTCGCCAAATCTGCTACCGGTGCAAAATCCAGATTAAAGCCCAAATCTGCCAGATAGCTACCAATAGTTGTGCCTGCTTCATATGCCTTATCGGAATCACCGGTCTCACCGATTGCCTTAGCCGAATCTACCTTCGTGCCGATTCCTGCATCAGCAACACGACTGACACTGCCACCCTCTTCATCCACTGCAATAAACAATGGATACTTGGTATACAGCTGGGTATTCTCAATCATCTTTCTCAACTGTTCTTCCGATTGGATATTCTTGCTAAAATAAATAATACCACCCACCGCATATTGAGACAGCGCCTGCTGAGTACCTTCACCCGCCTGAATAGCCGTAGATACGCCGGTGATTGCTTCCGGTGTCACAATAAACAGTCCTGCCACTTTATCTTCAAGAGGCATCACTTCGATGCCTGCGTTTACAATCTCATCGAGCTTCTGCTCCGGTGTAAGCTCCACCATCGGCTCCGTTGTTGGTTCCGGGGTCTGAATGACCTCCTCCGTACCAATCATCTCTTCCACCTTTTGTTGTTGCTCTATCTCCTGCTGCTCATTGCTTTGGGTCAAAGCTCTGACTCCATACACGATGCCCACCGCCAGTGCAATAATCATAACGATAACCGTAATATAAGCAATCACCTGATTCCTTATCCGGCGCTTTCTTCTTAATTCTCTCTTTTCTTCCTGTGTCATATTCATTTGTTCCATAATATTTCCTCATCTTCTAATTGCATATATTAGCTTCTATTTTACATTACTTTTCATACTTTTTCTACAGGAAATCATTTCTTTCGTAAAAATTAAGGAAAAAAATGAGAGCGTATCGATTATCTTTTAATCAATACGCTCTCCTAGACGTTAATTTCCAATGGCCTGTCCTCTCTTTCTTCAGTTAGTAATTAATTCTTCCATTTCCTCTTTTGTATTCTTTCCACTTCTCTTTTGTACCGGGTACTGTAACGTCATAATTGTTATCTTATGTAATTCGCTACTTTCTCTTTTGTGTACTTGAATTTATATAATCTATATAAATTTGTTTCATCTTCGGTTCCCTATTCATTTGTACATCAATGGAAGAATTATGTGGAATTAAGCTTTAGTTTTTGGTGGTCCGTACCTCTCTTTCTACAGTTTTCTTTTGTTCCTTTCGACTTTCTCTTGTCGTTTTCTTGTTCGTTTTTCTTTTGTTGATTTTATTATATCTAAATGCTCATTATTTGTCAACACATTTTTTAAAATATTTTTATATTTTTTCAATATTTTTCCAATATTGCTTTTCATTTGCATTTTTCGACATTTTTCACCATATTATCTGTTAATTTTCCATGATTTTACAATAGCATTTACACCTGAACACTACTATTCTTAGCGATTCTTATAGTAACAAAAAGAAAAACGGCTATACTCTAGCCGTTTTTCTCATTCTAATGTATTTTACAACCTCTAATCCTATCCTCTATATCTTACAGCTTCGTAAGTACAAAAATATCATAAATAGCTTTGATAGCGGTCTCAAAGTCATCATTGGTGACACCGATGATGATATTTAACTCGGAGGAACCCTGATCAATCATCTTTACGTTGACATTTTTGTGTGCCAATGCAGAGAAGATTCTTGCCGCAGTACCGCGGGTGGATTTCATGCCGCGTCCCACTACTGCAATCAACGCCAAATCAGCTTCGATATCAATATAGTCCGGATCTGCCAGTCTGTGAAGACCTGCAACCACCTTCTGCTCCTTGTGCATGAATTCATCCTGATGCACAAACACGGTCATTGTATCAATACCGGAAGGAACATGCTCAAAGGAGATACCATTCTCTTCAAACGCCTGCAGTACCTTTCTACCAAAACCGATTTCAGAATTCATCATTGCCTTTTCAATATTAATAGAGCAGAAGCCCTTCTTGCCGGCAATACCGGTAAGCACGTATTTTGATTTCTGGCAGGTGCTTTCTACAATCCATGTTCCGTCATCCTCAGGAGCATTGGTGTTACGGATATTAATAGGAATACCCTCACGACGTACCGGGAAAATCGCATCCTCATGAAGAACAGTTGCTCCCATGTAAGCAAGCTCTCTCAATTCTCTGTATGTAATGGTGTCAATTGCTTCCGGGTTCTCGATAATTCTGGGGTCAGCTATCAGAAAGCCTGATACATCGGTCCAGTTCTCATATACATCAGCCTTCACTGCCTTTGCAACAATGGAGCCGGTTACATCAGAACCGCCTCTGGAGAAGGTCTTTACCTTACCATCAGGCAGGGAACCATAAAATCCGGGCACTACCGCATTCTTGCATCCGGCCAGCTTGGCAGATAGAATTTTGTCTGTCTTGTCTGCATCAAAATCACCGCTTTCATTAAAGAAAATAACGGTTGCTGCATCTATAAATTCATACCCGAGATATTTTGCCATAATAATACCGTTCAAATACTCGCCCCTGGAAGCCGCGTAATTATCACCGGCCTTTTCTACAAAATTCTTGGCAATCACTTCAAATTCCGCATCAAGGGAAAGGTTTAACTTCAATCCGCTGATGATTTCTTCATAACGTTCCTTGATTGCCTTCAGCTCTGCTTTAAAATCTTTGCCCTCCTCTGCTAACGCATAGCAGGCATACAGCATATCTGTAACCTTCGTATCCGCACTAAAACGCTTGCCGGGCGCAGAAGGCACAACATATTTTCTGGCTTTATCTGCACGAATAATCTTTCCTACCTTTTCAAACTGCTCGGCACTTGCAAGTGAGCTACCGCCGAATTTTACTACCTTTGACATATTGTTTTCTCCTTGTATCTTTTAAATTACTATTTACCGAATAAATAATAAGTTTATTACATCACACATTTATATAATATACTTACAATTCCAGAAGCTTGTCAATCAGTTTGTGTCCTTCCGACACAAGATTACCGCTTGCACGGCCTTCTTTCTCATTATAGCTCCAAGCCTGTGTTTCCGGCTTCGTGCTGTCGTAGAGCATGTAGGGCACACTGTCGGAGGTGTGTGTCCTCACACGAATGGGAGTCGGATGATCCGGTAATACCAGAAGGCGGAAATCCTCACCGGCTGCAGTAAGCTTTTCTACCACAGGACCAATTACCTGCTTATCCAGATACTCGATTGCCGTCACCTTGCGCTCCACACTTCCCTGATGTCCCATCTCGTCCGGTGCTTCCACATGAATATAAGCGAAATCATAATCATCCTGTGTCACAGCCTTTACTGCCGCATCTACCTTACCGGCATAATTAGTATGCAAACCACCGTTTGCACCCTCTACCTGTGCCACGCCCATACCGGCGCCTACCGCAATGCCCTTTAACAAATCTACCGCAGACACCATCATTCCACGCTTTCCGGTCTTTTCCTCAAAGGAGGAAAGCATGGGCTTAGTACCTGCTCCCCAGAACCAGCAGCAGTTGGCAGGATTCAATCCCTGCTTCTTTCTTTCTATGTTGATGGGATGATTCACCAGAATATCATAGCTCTTTTTCATCATCTCACGAAGCACTTCATCCGTAGGCAGATACTGCCCAATCACCTGTCCCAGCACATCATGAGGGGGCTTTAATGCAACTACTTCTCCCTTATCCCAAATCAGACAATGGCGGTAGCTGGTGCCCACATAGAACTGATATGTTTCGTTTTCCAGTACCTTTCGTACTTCCTCTAAAAGCACAGCACAGTCCTGCGTACTAATCTCAGAAGAGCTGTGGTCGGTAATGGTCTTTTCCTCAAAGGGTACATCATCCTCTGAAACAGTCACGATATTACATCTGATAGCAATATCCGTATCCTTCATAGGCACACCGATGCTCAACGCCTCCAGAGGAGAACGTCCGGAATAATATTTTTGCGGGTCATAACCCATAACGGACAAATTGGCTGTATCGGAGCCGGGACTCATCCCCTCAGGAATAGTGTGAACCATTCCAATCTCCGAAAGCTTGCTTAGTCTATCCATATTCGGGGTGTCAGCATATTCTAAAGGAGTCTTATTTCCCAACTCAGCAATCGGCTCATCAGCCATGCCGTCACCTAAAACAACGATATATTTCATAATACTGCTCCTCCTTGCAAATAAAGCCTATGCCAGTCTGATTTTGCTCAGCACCTTGTCACCCAGCTTCTCACATTTTGCAGCAAAATCCTTTTCCTTCATTACAGGGGTAAAGTAACCGAAATCCTTGCTGCGGTCTTCCACAGTAAGCACCTTGCCTCCCGGGAAAGCAGCTTCTATTTCTGCCTTGGCATCTGCTGTGGCGCGAACATAAAATGCCTTCTCGGTCTCAGCCACATCCGCAAGCTTCACCTCTTCCTTATCCCAGAAGCACAGAATAGATTTACCCTGATGTCTGGCACAATCTACCACATCGGACACTACTGCACTTGCCGTAGGCAGCTTACCTGCACCACGACCGTAATACATGGAATCTCCTAACATATTACCGGTTACAAATACTGCATTAAACACATCATTTACCATTGCCAGAGGATGCTCCTTGCTAATCATAAAGGGAGCAACCATTGCCAGCACTTCATCATCACTCAGAGCTTTACTCATACCAAAAAGCTTGATGGTACAGCCTGCAGCCTTTGCATACATAAAATCTGCCGCAGTTACCTTGGTAATTCCTTCCGTTACAATCTTCTCGGAATCTACATTTTTGCCCATCATCAGGGAAGAAAGAATGGCAATCTTACGGCATGCATCATGTCCCTCCACATCTGCCTCGGGATTGCGCTCTGCATAGCCTTTATCCTGTGCCTCCTTCAGTACCTCTGCGAAATCAGCACCTTCCTTTTCCATCTTACTTAAAATGTAGTTGGTGGTACCGTTGAGAATACCTGTGATAGCTTCTATTTTTTCTGCTGTCAGGGATGCATTTAGCGGGCGAATAATAGGAATACCGCCACCTACACTTGCTTCGAACAGATAATTACAATTATTTGCCTTGGCAAGCTCCAGAAGCTCAGGACCATGCTTTGCCACCAGCTCCTTATTAGAGGTGCATACGCTCTTTCCCTTCTCCAATGCCTGCTTGGTAAACTGATATGCCGCACCGACACCACCCATAACCTCACAGACAATGCTTACTTCCTCATCCTCTAAGATTACATTCACATCATGAACGATTTTATCCTCATAGGGATCTCCGGGGAATTCCCGCAAATCCAATATGTATTTTACATTTAATTCTGCCGCAGATTTCTTATTGACTATTGCCTTATTCTGCTCAATTACCTCTACCACACCGCTTCCTACGGTGCCATATCCTAAAACTGCTACATTTATCATATTAATCTCACCTTTCCGCGACCTGCATTCTATTGATATTTATTTGTTCTCACAGGTACATTGCTTTTTATTCTTTTGCTATAATCTTGGCGTGATGAACACCCTTCTGATCCTCAAGCTGCTCTATCATCTTGGAAATATCTCCTGTGGTCTGCAACACCTGAATACTCAGACTTAAGGATGCTCTTCCGTTAATCGGAATACTCTGATGTATCGTCAGGATATTCGCATGATACTCTGCGATTATTTTCAATACATCGGACAACAGCCCCGGCTCATCATCCATCTGAAAAGTCAGGGTGAAGGTAGTACCCTGGGAATTGTCATGAAATTGAAAAATATCATCCTTATATTTGTAGAAAGAGCTTCGGCTGATGCCCACTGCATCTACCGCTTCCTGAATGGTTAAGACCTTCTCCGACTCAAGGAGTCGCTTCGCCTCAACAACCTTCAGAAGCACTTCCGGTACAGCTTTTTGCTTTACCACAAAATATTTGGCTGTTTCTCCCATAATATCCTCATCCCTTTCTTTCGAATTAGACATATTGCACAAATTGTATATACATTTAACAAAATGTATTCCCTGCACGCACACATGTCTGCCGCTGAAAGATATTCTAGCACAACATCTTACGAAGCACAACCCTTTTTTTCACTTTTTTGAAAAGAATAAAAAAAGGGTGTTGCCTAATAGCAACACCCTTTCATGACATATTAATTATAAATCTTTTCTTCTTATACCAGAGGATACTTATCTGTCAGAGCCTGAACGATTGCTCTTGCTTCTGCAACCTTCTCCTCGCCGCCCTTGATAACCATGGCAATTGCCTCAGCAATCTTGTCCATGTCCTCAGTATTCATACCTCTGGAGGTAACTGCGGGAGTACCCAGACGGATACCGCTTGTTACGAAAGGTGACTGGGGATCATTGGGGATGGTGTTCTTATTACAGGTAATATGTGCAGCATCCAACAACTTCTCCACTGCTTTACCTGTAAGGCCGAAGTTGGTCAGGTCTACCAGCATCAGATGATTATCTGTACCACCGGAAACAATCTTGATGCCCCTGCTCATCAGACCCTTGCAAAGTGCCTGTGCATTGTCTACGATACCCTTCTGATATGCCTTGAATTCATCACTTAAGGCTTCCTTGAAGCACACAGCCTTTGCAGCGATTACGTGCATCAGAGGACCACCTTGAATACCGGGGAAAATAGCCTTATTGAAATTAAACTTGTCATTTGCTTCCTTATTGCAAAGAATCAGACCACCACGAGGACCACGGAGAGTCTTGTGGGTAGTTGTGGTAACAACGTCTGCATAAGGAATGGGGCTGGGATGAACACCTGCTGCCACCAGACCAGCAATATGAGCCATGTCTACCATAAGTACAGCGCCCACTTCATCTGCCACCTCACGGAATTTCTTGAAATCAATGGTACGTGCATATGCAGAAGCACCTGCGATAATCAGCTTAGGCTTGCACTCCAGTGCCAGCTCCCTCATCTTATCATAATCAAGGAAACCATTGTCATCCACACCGTAAGGAACAATATTAAAATACTTACCGGACATATTTACCGGGCTTCCGTGTGTCAGGTGTCCGCCATGATCAAGGTTCATACCCATAATGGTATCGCCGGGCTGACATACGGCAAACTGTACTGCCATATTAGCCTGTGCGCCGGAATGGGGCTGTACATTGGCATAATCACAACCAAACAGCTCCTTAGCTCTCTCAATAGCCAGATTTTCTACTACGTCAACGCAATCACATCCGCCGTAATATCTCTTAGCCGGATATCCTTCTGCGTATTTGTTGGTAAGGGGGCTTCCCATAGCTGCCATAACAGCCTTGCTTACCCAGTTCTCAGAAGCAATCAACTCAATGTGACTGTTCTGTCTCTCCTGCTCATCCACAATCGCCTGTGCAACCTCAGGATCAACATTTCTTACTTCATCTAAAGAATACATAATCATCCTCCTATATGTTCGTTCTCGTATCTATACACTTTGCCGTTATAGTGCGATAAAGCCTTTGGTTTTGATTATAGCATAGAATGGTGGGATTGCAAACAAAATTTGATATTTTATTTACGAAAAATGTATTTACTGATAAAATAGAGTTGTTTGATTGAATCTACTGGAAAGATGAGGATTTGTATGTATCACATTATTATCAACCCTGCCTCCCGTTCCGGGAAGGGCTTAGCAATATGGAAGGAGCAGGTAGAACCCATACTCCTTCAGGAACAAGTCTCCTACCGCTCTTATTTTTCAAAGGAAGCCGGTGATGTAGCGAAAATAACCGGTGAAATTATTGCTTCAGCAACCACCTTCCCCGTCAATATTATCATTCTGGGCGGTGACGGTACTGTAAACGAAGCCTTGCAAGGCATTTCAGAGCCCGCCAAAGTTGTTATCGGCTATATCCCCACCGGTTCAAGCAATGATTTTGCAAGGGACTTGAAGCTTCCTAAGGACCCTGCTGTCGCGCTGGACATGATTCTGCACAGCGGTAAGGTTGTAAATATGGATTTGGGTACTGTAACCTATGATAATGGCGAAAAGAGGCGTTTTGCGGTAAGCTGCGGTATCGGCTTTGATGCAGCCATCTGTGAGGAAGCAATGCATTCTAAAATGAAGGTTGTCTTAAATAAGCTTGGTCTCGGTAAGCTTACCTATGTATGCATCGCCTTAAAGCAGTTAATTTCTGCCAAAAAGGTATCCTGTGTACTGACACCGGACGATGACCAACCTATTAAGATTGATAAGCTTTTCTTCGTAGCCAGTATGCTTCACCGCTATGAGGGAGGCGGCTTTATGTTTTGTCCCGAAGCCGACTATGCTGACGGCATTATTGATTTATGTGTTGCCGGGGACCTGCCAAAACCTCTGGTGTTACTGGCCATTCCCACCGCACTGAAGGGAAAGCACTATCGCTTTAAGGGTATCACACCTTATAAAGCCAAAACAGTCAAAATAGAAACCAACACCCCCCTGTGGGTGCATACCGACGGCGAGGTTACCCGCAGGGCTACTTCCCTCACAGTCACCTGTGACAAGCAGGCATTGCAGATTATATGTCCATAATCCGTAATGCACGGCATCGGAGTTAAAGTTTTTCTTAAGATTGTTTAAGTATTTTCAAAAAAACATTGCATTTTTATTTTTTTAGATTATACTAAATCTTGTTTTGGGTGACATTTTCACCGCAACGGAGGAGAGTATGGAAAAATTAAAATATGCATTTCACAAATACAGACATGGAATTCCACTGTTGATATATTTTGCCATTTATTTAACATGGTTCTTTTACTTAGAGGATACTGTGACCAAGCATTACAAGGTCATACATATGGATATTGACAACTATATCCCTTTTTGCGAGATATTTGTCATTCCCTATTTCCTTTGGTTTGCATATGTAGCTGCAGAGATAGCGTACTTTTTCTTTCAAGAAAAGGATGCTTACTACAAAACCTGCATTTTCCTTTTTACGGGTATGACTGTGTTTTTAATTGTATCTACGTTGTGGCCCAACGGGCACCACTTAAGACCCACAGTGATGCCAAGGGATAATATTTTTACACAAATGATTAGTGGCTTGTACCAGACAGATACCGCCACCAATCTCTGGCCCAGCATTCATGTGTATAATTCCATCGGTGCCCACCTGGCAATTACACACAGCAAGAAGCTTGCAAATAAAAAATGGCTTCACTTTGGCTCTTTGATATTGGCTGTGTCCATCATTTTGTCAACGATACTCATAAAACAGCACTCTGTATTTGATGTGCTCACCGCATTTGTGATGGCTGCCATTATGTATTTGGTTGTATACCGCTTTGATGTAGTCATTGCCATAAGAGCCATCCGCAAAAAGAAAAAGACGAAACCTCAATTAGGTTAAGATACATTTTTCTAATTAAATCCAAATATCTTCTGACAGAGTTTGTAGCCCTCCACAGAAAGCTTGCGGCCGCCCTTACCGGGCAGATTCATGGCGCCTCCCATAATACCGTTACGCATCCAGTGATATAAGCGTCTATCCTTTGATTTTAAATAATCCCACAATTCCTTTTTCTTGGTAAGGCTCTCCTCTGTACCGGAACGAATCAGTAACACAGAGGATACTGTCATAATAATCTCGAGATAATTGCGCATATACTGGTATAGGCGCTTATTCTTTGCAATTTCTGCTTTGTGCTCCACCAGATAGTCCAGCATCAACTTATTTACCTTCAGCTGCTGGTCGATACGGGAAATCATAACAGTCTCATTGACAGACTGGTCCGTGCGTCCGATATAGTAACGATAGAAATTCACATCCAGATAATACATATTCTTCACAAAAGGCAATGGTTCAAATACATACAGATTATCCACGTAGAAGGTATGCTCCGGCAGCTGTAAGCCACATTCCCGCAACAGCTTGGTGCGGAAAATTACAGAGTGCATTAATATGTAATGTCCTTTCAAAAAATGACGGCAATCTGCCCATGTAAACATTTTATCCTTGGGAAGAATATGCCTCTGATGCATAACCTTTTTACGCTTTTCCCCTTCTTTTTCATAGACATAATTGCTGACAAGCATATCCAGCATGGTATCACCGCCGGCAAGCTCTCTTAACTTGTCAAGAATCTGCATATACGCCTCTTCCTTTACCCAGTCATCACTGTCCACCACCTTAAAATACAGACCGGTAGCATTGGCTATACCTGCATTTACCGCAGAACCATGACCGCCGTTTTCCTTGTGAATTGCTTTGACAATGGTAGGATATTTTGCTGCATATTCATCCGCAATTTCCGCAGTCCTATCCTTGGTGGAGCCATCATTTACAATGATAATCTCTACATCCTCTCCTCCCACCAGAAGAGACTCAATACATTTACGCATGTATGCTTCTGAATTGTAACAGGGTATTGCAATCGATAATAATTTCATTCTTATTCCTCCCGATATCTTTCATTTCCCAATTTAATATCTAAGCCCTTCGTGTACGCCGCAAAGGCTGACGGAATCGGATATCTGTCTCTGGTTTCTTGCGGTTCAATATATATCCAGTCTGACGAAGCTTCTCCGACCTCCTTCGGTGCCAGCTCATCAACTCGCACCACGAACCCCTTCATATGCCATTCCTTGTGTGTAAAAACATGCTTCGCATCCGCAAGCGGCTGAATACGAATTGCCTTCAGCCCATTATCTGCCAAATACTGTGCCACCTCTTCTGCAGTACAAAAGCCCTTCATGGAAGGGAATTCGTACATTCCCGCCAACAGGCCTTTCCCCGGTCGTTTTCTCACTACCGTCTTGTCCGCATCACGAATCACCAAAATGGTTTTCTCTTCAATGCTTCTTGCCTTTGTCGATGCTTTTTGGGGATATTCTGTTTCCACACCCTCTGCATGCGCCTTGCAAATGTGTGCAAGAGGACATTCGTCACAGTGAGGCGCTCCGTTGGGAATACATACACAAGCACCGATTTCCATCATCGCCTGATTAAAATCTCCCGGTCGTTCCTTAGGAATTATCTGCCATAAGTCCCGCTCCACAGCCTGTCTTACCTTTGCGTCGGATATCAGACGTTCATCCATTCGAAGGCGTGAGACTACCCGCAATACATTGCCGTCCACAGCCGGATTGGCTTTCCTATATGCAATGGATGAAATGGCACCGGCCGTATAACTGCCAATGCCTTTGAGCTGTAACAATTCTTCATACTCATCCGGCATCCTGCCGCCATACTCCTCCATAATTTGTATTGCCGCCTTCTGAAGATTACGAACACGATTGTAATACCCTAGTCCTTCCCAGAGTTTCAGCAGTTCTTCCTCTTCCGCTTCCGCCAAAGCCTCGATGTCAGGCAGTTTTTTCATAAAACGTTCAAAGTATGGCTTTACAGCCTCTACACGAGTCTGCTGCAGCATAATCTCTGACACCCATACTCTGTAGGGTGTGGGCTGTTCCCGCCATGGTAGAATGCGTCTGTTATTATCATACCACGATAATAACGGTTTGGGAATCAAAGAAATATCTCCCTGAACACTTTTTTCCTCATTTATGTTATCAGCAAGCCTTACCGGAACCGACTTGTTCAACATCATGCTATCCGACGTCACCCTGCAGTCATACGCCAGAATTTCCACGCCCTCCGCGGCTGCCCGCCGTAACGCTTCCGCAAATGCAGCATGTGTTTCCTGATTTGGAGTAAAATACTCCACATTTTCCATTTGAATTACAAACAAAACAAAAGCACGATAGCCATCCTTTTTCGCCTGTATCAATTCTTCCACATGCTTCAACGCCCGTTCCGACGGCGCATCAGGGAAACGCACCACACCATTTTCTTCAAGGGTAACGCCCTTGACTTCCATGAAAATCTTCTCCTTTGCGGTTTCCACATAAAAATCAAAGCGGGAATTACCGTATTGGGTCTCCGGTCGTACCAAAATAAGGTCGTCAAAGAGTTCTCCCTTTAAAAGCCACTCTCCCACCACCTTATTTGGGGCCTGTGAATCCATATTTACAAGCCGTCTTCCCTTTTCCACTGCTACCAGGTCATATGCCGTAGAACGTTTGGGATTATCACTTTTGTCCAAATAAACAGTGACTCCCTCAGTCAATAACTCCTTGCATCGACCCGTATTTTTCACATGTACAGTTTCCCTCTGCCCATTTACATCCACATGTGCAATAAATCGATTGGGACGGTCAATGAACGATGCCTGTACAATATGTTGATATTTCATCTATATTGCTTTCTCTCTTTCCGATGTTTTTTCTTTCCGATAGGGCACTCTCGCAGCCGGCACTGCCTGAGATGCACTGACTGTGTGAATAGACTGGTCATCGAAGAAGATTTGTGCTCCAAATGCCCGCAGCACTTCTCTTTTCTCTAAGCCTCCCAAAAAGAAGGCCTCGTCCACTCTCACGTTCCACGCCCGAAGAGTACGAATCACGCGCTCATGAGCCGGTGCACTTCTGGCGGTTACCAGAGCCGTCCTGATGGGACAATTTGCTACGCCCAGCTCCTTTTGCAAGTCTGACAGCTTCCGAAGAAACCCTGCAAAAGGTCCCTCTGCCAACGGATTCCCGGCATTCTCTTCTTCATTTTCTTCAAAAGCATGCAAACCCTCAGATTTGAATATTTTTTCGGATTCATCCGAGAATACTACGGCATCCCCATCAAAGGCTATACGAATATTCACCTGCTCCTTCCCTTGAAAGGGCACCACGTTATGTTCTGTACAAATAATTCCGGCGGCAATACCGCTATCTATAGCACACTGCACATCATCCTCATAAGCTGACAAGAATAAATCTGTCTGAAAGGCATTCAGATAAGGCGCCAGTGACGCACCACTCACCAATACTGCTCGTGTAATCGGCAAGCCGTAATGCTTAATGCTGTTAAAGACACGAAGGGAAGTATCCGGACTGTTTCTTGACATTACAATCACTTCTACCAGTTCCCTATTCTCACAATATGCATTTAACCGCAATAATGACTGAATCAGTCGAAACCCCGGACCCGGTTTTAACACGTCTTGCTCATGCGCTACCTGATACTGGCAATAAGCCTCCAACCCCTGCCTCTCAAAAATCTCATTTTCCACAGTTAAATCAAACAAGGCTCTGGAGGATACTCCGATTACCATTTTCTTATCAAGTTTATATGCCATATGCAACTCCCTTCCGGGAATTCCTCTATCAGTGCACAAATTGACTTTTAGCCGATTGTTCCCAATTATCGAAGGCGGTTACATTCGTACTTTTCCAATGTAAGCAGACAATTTTTCAAAGAATCAAAACGCTGCTCTGTGCTATCGTCTCCAAGCTCCACATCGCAGGCAATCGCCATGGTGGTAAGCATGTCATCCGTTATACGATGCTGTAGCCCTGCCAGAATATTCAATCGTTGCTCATAAGAATCAGCATCCAAAAATTCCAGCACCATAGGATCTAGCGCAAGCTCCTCCTGCGTATGCTCCTCCTGTGTGGTCTGCTCCATTGACCGCTCATCTTCCCGGCTTTGTACGGCTTGTGGTTTTGTCTGCTGGTTGGTCTGCACAATTGCCGCCGATCCGGACAGACTCTGGCGTTCAAATCGATATTCCTGTTGTACATCCGGATATTTGTCCTTATCCACCCTGCTTGTAAACATTTCAAGAGGTCTTACATAAATCTTGAAATCCTCGTAAAGCGCCTGATATACAACCATGTCTTCACCGGTTTCGGAATGCTCTGCTATGGCTACTATCTGATATAGGTTCCCTTTAAAATGTTTATAAATTTCATGCGGTTGGGGTATAAATGACATTTGAATCCCTCCATATTTTTCATAAAATATTGATTCTGTTATCTATAAAAGTATACCCCTAAATTTCAAAAATGTCATGCAATTCTTGTTAATCATATAAAAGAAATTCATGGTAAAAGGTACAATTCTCGTCAATGCCTTCTCCACAAGCAAGCAGTTTTGCAAGCTCATCGCGCTCTGTGTCACTCATTTTGTCGATTTTACCATGATGTATGGTGAAGGTGTATTCTCGATTTCCTTCAGCATCCACTACTCTCGTTAGCGTTACACCGCAGTTCGTATAACCCATTTCCCGAAGCTGCTCTCTTGTGTTTTGTAATAATACTCTCTCTTGTTCCCTGTAATAATTTTCCACCTCCTGCATACCCATATCACTTTGACTAATCACTGTGCCGGTTACGCAAAAAGCAATCATTACAACAAGGATCCCGGTAACCGCTACAAATGCCATTGTACTTCCTAACATTTCTCTAAGTCTTCTGATTCCTGTTTTTCTCATTTCCAATCTCCTCCTGTCTAAGTAACTCCCTTGGATATCTCTCGGTTATCTCCCTTAAGTATCTCTGTTATCTCTATGTACCCATTCTGCGCCTTTTGCAGTCCGTTTTACAGGACTTAAAAAAAGAAAAGATGAAAAGTATACATACTTTCCATCCCTTGTATCAATTACTTCCTCAGTATTATTTTAAGTCTCCGCCCTTATTCACTTAAAACGGCCAAACCACTTTACCCTACAATTATTCTGTAGCATTTGGGTCGTATTCCAAAATGTCTCCCGGCTGACAATTTAACACATCACAGATTGCTTCTAAGGTCGAAAATCTTATCGCACTGATTTTGCCGGTCTTCATCTTAGACAAATTTACATTAGAGACTCCTACTCTGTCAGATAATTCATTTAAACTCATTTTCCGATCAGCCATAACTCGGTCTAACCTTAAAATAATTTTACCCATATATTCCTCCATGTTTCTATGTATTTCAAATATAGCAGCTTATTATTCAAGTTACGCGAACATTCATCTGTCTCACTCTATTATAAGGTTTCATCGGATTCCTGTTGCAAAACAGCACCATATTTGAAAATGCTGACTAATACTAACACAATAAGAACCACCAGAACAACACCTAAGTCTATTGAAAATATCAAATGGATACCACCACTCATCGCACTCTCCAATACCGACGTTACAAGAGAAGAAACAATGGTCCACGGAATAAGAGAAATTGCTAGATTCTGCATTTTTTTAATGACGTCCCCATCAAATGGAGTCGTACAATTTCTAAATGCCTTACATAATGCTCCTATGAAGCATAAAGTAACCAGCGTCATTGCCAATGCCACAGCAG
This sequence comes from Lachnospiraceae bacterium, assembly GCA_015056915.1. Taxonomy (GTDB): domain Bacteria; phylum Bacillota; class Clostridia; order Lachnospirales; family Lachnospiraceae; genus Acetatifactor. The sequence continues at coordinate 88,078 of SVFK01000005.1, read as the reverse complement.
CAAGCAACCACAAGCTAACCAGATCTTGAAATGTATACATAACATCCTCCGACACCAATGCCATCTGCACAATGTCCTCCGTGACAACAATATCTGTCGGTTGATAATTCTGATCGGCTACCGTTATTCCCCAAGCACCGTCTATCATTCCTACCTGAATATTTTGTACCTTTATATCCTGTTCTTCCTCCAGTATTGCTTCCAGATTTGCTCTTTCCTCCTCAGAAATATTTCCTCCCAGACTGGCATAATCTATTTCAACATTTAAATTTCCTCCCAGAGACATCTTAACTGCCTCCTCGGGAATCACAGCACAAAACACAGCTGCCACCAATGTGCAAATCAGTGAGACAATTACTAATACCTTTGCAATAGTTGTTATAATATAACTTATTTTACCTACCTTGTTAATTTTCTGAATTGCTTTTTCTTTCATCCTTAAATTTCTCCTTATCCTTTTATCGACTCTAATTTTTGTTATTTGTTGTTATTCCAAATTGCCCTTGCAAGAAAGCATACGATAAAAAATAATTTTTTAATGTTTATCGTTAATGCTAGCGTAGCATTGGTTTTTTCTTTTGTCAACAACTTTTTAATGAAAAACATTAATTTTTTTGTTATTTATATTTAATTCTTCACAAATTGTGCACTCGCACTCGCCTTTCTGTTCCTTCCTTGACTTTTTATATTATTTGTATTAATATAATCGATACAAACATGCACGTATTAAAACTGCAGACCGCGGTCCAACTCATAATAATATGTATGAAGCTCAATTATGGAGGTGACAACATGATTATTGCACTAAATCATTCATCTGAAATCCCCATCTATATGCAGATTCGCAATCAGATAGTTCTGGGCATTTCAGATGGACGACTTGTTCCCGGCGAACAGCTTCCCACTGTGCGGGCACTTGCCGATGAAATAGGAATTAATGCCATGACTGTCAGCAAGGCATATCAAATTTTAAAGCAGGATGGATATATCTATGCAGACCGAAGAAACGGTGCACGTGTCCGTGATACATTTGAGCAACAAAGCGGGCTATCCCAAAATCACAAAGACCTGTTAAAACAGATTATTTCAGAAGCTAAAATCAGCGGATTATCTCGTGAGGCTTTTCTTATAGAATGCGAAGCACTATTTGAGGAGGACTAGATTACAATGAATATTATCAATGCTATTTTTCTTATCACAATGTACCCTGTGATTTTTCTGCAGTACTACATCTGCAAAAGCGAAGGAACGGTAAAGCAGCACACTCTTTTCGGCATCCGCATATCCGAACAGTGGCTGTCCAAAGAAGAATGTACTCAATTCGAAAAGGAATATCGCCGCAAAATGAACCGCTATCTGCTCATATTGGCCTTTATCCCACTTACTGCCCTGTTTATACCATATTTCTCTATTTCTTTCACGATTTGGATGATATGGCTTCTGGTAGTAATTGTACTCTTTATGTTGCCTATGGCAACAGGGCATCAAAAATTAAAGCAACTCAAGCAGGAACGCGCATACTCAGAGGAAGCCGGTATGATTTATGCAGAAATAAAAGCCGCCGGTACTATCCGCACCATCAAGAGCTGGGATTTTCTTCTGCCCAACCTGCTCAGTATCGGTATGGCAATCTTCTCCCTTATTATTCTGCTTGATGAGCGTTTTGCATTATACAGTGTGCTTATTATTGTCTTTGCCTCCTGCACTCCATTATTCTATGGCTGTGCTATTTGGATGGACCACACCGGCACCAAGGTCATCAGCACCAACAGTGATGTCAATATCAATTACACCCGTGCCACCAAGAAGCTGTTGCGAACCTTTTGGGGACTGTCCATATGGATAAATACTCTTTTTACCGGTATTGTGTTGGCAACTGTATTACTCAAAAATTTTTCAGATGTCCTTGTGATCGACATTATTTTATGGGGAAGTATCGTATATTGCATTGTTATACTGGCGATATGTTATTTGATATGGCGCAAACAGCTTTTGCTGGATAAGCAATATGAAGATAAAATGGATCTGGTAAATGAAAATAGTGAACAGTATTGGATCGGTGGAATTCTCTATTACAATCCCAACGATAGGCGCTCCATGGTGGACAAAACCATGGGTATGGGCACCACAATGAACATGGCTACTCTCGGTGGTAAGGTTTTAGCATTGATAGGAATTGTATCTCTGTTAATCATACCCATCAGCTGCGTGTGGATAATGATGGAGGAATTCACTCCCATCTCACTGGAAATCACAGACAATACTCTCATAGCTGAGCACTGGAAAAAGGATTATGAAATCCCTGCAAACTCCATAACAGACGTCTCTTTGTTGCAGGAGCTTCCCCGCACCAGCAAGGTCAGCGGTACCGGAATGGATAACTTACTTAAGGGAACCTTTCGTAACAGCGCGGACGGCAAATTCCAATGCTTCCTGAATCCGCAAAACAATCTTTTCATCCGCTTTACTGCAGATGAAACACTCTATTATATCAGCGGCTACGACGACGAAGAGACCCGGCTGATATATAAGCAGATACAATAAGGTACTACGAAGACAGGGTGCCGGGGCAACGTTTTGTCGCCCGGCCCCCTGTTATTGCGCTTCTATGTACTGCTCCATAAGAGCTGCTGCCAGTCCTACCATCTGTACGCAGGGACGCTTCTGATAATACGTCTCACTGCGCTTCTCAGGGGTGGGACTATCTTCTTTTCGTTCCAATCCCAATAATTCCCTACACACAATAGAACCTGTGCATGAAGAAAAGTCATGCGCAAGCTTCTGGATTCTCTCATAATGGGCAGTTTTTTCTTCATACGCATCGGGAGAATCATACCCATATAGAATTCCTGCCACCATAAACATACCGGAGACAGCTCCACATACCTCACGCAATCTTCCCATGCCACCGCCGAAGGAGGAGCTTAGCTTCAATGCCACCGTCCTGTCCATGGAATATAGGTCTTCAAAGGCAAGAAACACCGATTGGGCACAGTTAAAGCCTTCCTTGAAAAGTGCCATTGCCTTCCGAGCGCGGACACTTTCCTCCACAAAGCTCATATCTGAATCATTTTTCTGATTATTTTTATGAATATCCATCTTTACTCTCCCTTAGGTAAGATATGCCTTTAACAGCGCGAAGGTATTGGCTACACCGTCTATGTGGCTACGCTCATAGCCGTGGGAGGCATACACTCCTGCTCCGATTAAGCCATGCCGAACATCATAGCCCGCCGCCAAAGCAGCATCCGCATCAGAACCGTAATAGGGATAGACGTCCACCGCAAAATCAATTTCTGCGCTCTTGGCTGCATCTATCAAAGCTCCCACCACATCATAATTGTAAGGTCCTCTGCTATCCTTGGCACAAATAGATACCTGATGCTCTCCACAGCCCAGCCCTTCACCGACACAGCCCATGTCCACAGACAAAATCTCTGTTACATCCGCCGGAACTGTTCCACTGGCACCATGTCCTACCTCTTCATACACTGTAATGTGATGATAAACCTTGCGCTTTGGAGCAATACCTTCCTCCTTCAGCCACTTCGCAAAGCCTAACAGAATACCTACACTCAGCTTATCATCCAGAAAGCGGCTCTTAATATATCCGCTCTCGGTAATGCGCGTGCGCGGCTCAAATGCCACAATATCTCCCGGCATAATTCCCAGTGCAATTACCTCTTCAGCGCAATTTACAGCCTCGTCCAATACCACTTCCATATCATCATAGCTGCGCTTGGTATCATCATACTTGCCGTTTACATGAATGGAAGCATTGGCAAGCTGGAAGGTTCCTTCATATTTTTTGCCTCGTCTGGTAATCACACGGCAATTCTCAGCCTCTGCATTATTGGGATTCAGTCCTCCTAAGGGTGTCAGCTTCAATCTGCCGTTCCCCTTCACCTCTGCTACCATTGCACCCAAGGTATCAATGTGCGCCTCCAGCAGAATTCCGCCGTCATTCATACTATCAGACGAAATGTCCGGCGTTAAGTCTACTAATACGCCACCCTTTACTGTTACAGCGGGCTCATAGCCTAATTCTTTGTACGCCTTACAAACATGATCCGCCGCTTCCTTCGTATAACCGGTCGGGCTGTCCACCGACAGTACCTCCACAGTCTTTTCTATAATATAATCTACATATTTCTTATCTTCACTTCTCATACTGTACTAATTCCTCCCATATACAAAGGTCTTTCGGTAAGATGTCGGTAAAGTCACCTTCCCTGACATCTTATTATAAAATTATATCATACATTACGCATAACACAACCAAAGAAATAGGCAAATAGTGCTCCATTATCTGCCTAAAAATAAAACACGGGGCCGCAGCACATACCACCTCCGCCACAGCACATATTACATATTAAATTAGCCATACACAGCTTGAAGCATAAGCTGCCTCCACCGGATTGGGGATAGCCGTATGCCGCCTGCCGCTGTTGATACCACTTTCCACCACTCTCCAGGCGATGCACCAGCGTTTGATATTCTGCATTAGACGGTTCCATTGCTGAAGCCCTTCTGGCATGCTCCAAAGCTGCCACATTATTGCCCAATCCCGAATTGGCAATGGCACTATAATAATACCACCTTGCACTTTTCTCATGCTCACCCATGCTATCCAGTGTGGTTCGAGCTTCTTTATAATAGCCATTACGGATATAATTACCGGCAGCTCTCAGCCTAGGTTCTTCTTCATAACCGACATTCTGACTCTGCTCATATCCACCAAAGCCAAAGCCTCCAAAGAAATCGCCATAAAAATCTCCATAACCGGAGTTACTTCCTGTGCCTCCATAGCTGCTTCCGCCATAGCTGTAGCCCTCCGTGCGTTCCTTCATAATCTGCTGATAAGCCGCCTGTATCTCTTTAAATTTTTCCTCAGCCTGAGCCCTGTTGGGATTATTAACATTGGCATCCGGGTGATATCTTCGGCTTAGCTGCTTATATGCCTTTTTGATTTCTTCCTCTGAAGCATTCCTGCTTACACCAAGGATGCTGTAAGGATCTCCTATCATCTTCTTTAACACCCCTCCTGTTGCTTCTGCAATCTCTTTTCTCTGACTGCTTCGTATCTGCACCACACCCCGGAATATAGAATATTGCGCAATATTTCTACATTGTCCACAATCGGCAGCTTCTCAAATTCACGACAGCATTCCGACATCATCATTGTGAGGATGGTACGACATTCTTCCTCAAAATCAGGCTGTTCAAACTTCTTTTTAAAGGGATTGAAATTGCCTTTTTTTATATCCTGCTCAACATCTTCATATGCATCCATCAGATAGATAAATTTGCCTAAATAGAAACCAAAACGTCTGAGTGTCTCACTCCACTCATCCTCTCGACAGGCCACGATTTCTGCCATAACCTTACCAAAAAGTCCGGCCATGGTATCAATATCTTCCTTATCTGTCTGCTCGGCTTCCGAATAATCCTGCATCAACAAGCAAATTCTTCGTATTTTATCAGAATAAAGCGCCGCATTTCTTTTATTTTTCCCCTCCAGTAGCTTTCCGTATGCAAGCTTATGAAGCTTATGCTCATCCTCCCAATCATCCTGACATTTGTAACAGGTGAAAAGAACATTCATATCCGCAATATAATCCGTCAACAGGTTTCTCCTTGTGGTATGTTTTTCAAACGGATGCGCAATACATTTACACTGTGTAACCTCTGTCTCCGGCTCATAAAGCATTGACAAAAGCATAAGTATAAAAGTCATATCATAGCTCAAAGAAATCTGCCCCATCGCGCCGTACCTTTCCTTCAGGCTGCGACACAAGCCACAATAATAGGAATGGTACATATCAAATTCTTTGAATTTCATCTCATCCTTATTGACAATGATATATCCAAACATAAAATCTCTCCGTCAGCTCTTCTTAATAAACTCTGTACCGCATTTTCTGCAGCGAATCGCAATCCTGCCCCGACCTCTGGGCACTCTCAGCTTCTGCCTGCAATTCGGGCATTTATAAATATGATAATCCTTGCGCTGTGCCCATTCCCGTTTCTTACGCTGAAGCCAATTCTTCACCTTCATTTCCTTGCGATAAAACCATTGATTTTCAGCAGAACGCTTTGCAATTTGTCTGGAAAACATCCTGTAATATGCGTAAATCATTAAGCTCAGCGCTAATGTATAGAGAATATTGGGGCCAAACAGGGAAATCACCATCAGCACCAGTGCTACAATCATCAGAAACTGATTCAATCTGTCATTGCCATACCTTCCCCACATAAATCGCTGCAATTTCTCTCTCATTTCCTATCCCTCGCTTTTTAAGTAATCCGTTCCTTAGAATTATCTAACGAATTGGAAAAAAGTACAATTAAATATATATAAACTTTTGTGAACAATACATGAAATGTTTTGCCCCTCGAACCTACAAGCGGTGGTCATCGGAAAGAAATGCGTTGTAACAAATGTGCGCGTTTCTCAGATGCGTCCTTTGGAATCGAGTTCGTGTTTTTTTACCTGAACACGCTCCTCGCGATTCGTCCGCTCCGGGAGTACGGGGATATGTTGCGAAACAAATGATGGAATTTCTAAATGTGCTTACTTTGGAATTTTCGAACGTTCGTGATTTTTATGAGTTGGGACAAAAATAGAGGTATGTACGCGGTGGGCGGAAAGTCGAGTAAATAAATCTCGCTTTCCGCCCACCGCGCACATACCTCTATTTTTGTTCAAGTCCATAAAAACACGAATAATAAGGGACTCCAAAGGATGCATCTGCAAGAAACACCACATTTGTTGCTCCGCATTTCTTTCCGATGACCACCGCTTGTAGGTTCGAGGGTATAACATAAGGTGAAAACGGCTTACTGCTGAGCAACATCCTTCATGGAGAAGCTGATTCTGCCCATCTTGTCCTTGCCAAGGCAAACTACGGTAACCATATCGCCGAGAGTCAAAACATCCTCTACATGGTTGATTCTTTCCTTCGCAATCTTGGAAATGTGAACCATGCCTTCTTTTCCGGGAGCAAACTCGATAAATGCACCGAATTCCTTGATACTTACAACCTTGCCCTTGAAAATCTGACCTTCTTCAAAATCTGTAGTGATAATCTTAATCATATCTACAGCCTTATCCATCATTTCCTTATCAGTACCGCATACAGATACCATACCGTCATCGGTAATATCAATCTTAACACCGGTACGGGCGATAATCTCGTTAATAGTCTTACCACGCTGACCTACTACATCACCGATTCTCTCAGGATCAATCTGGAGAGAAATAATCTTAGGTGCGTACTGACCAACCTCAGCTCTGGGCTCAGAGATTGCAGGCTTCATGCAGTTGTCCATAATGAAGAGTCTTGCTTCACGACATCTTGCAATCGCACCTTCAACGATAGGTCTGGTCAGACCGTGAATCTTAATATCCATCTGGATGGCAGTGATACCCTTGGTAGTACCGGTTACCTTGAAGTCCATGTCTCCGAAGAAATCTTCAAGGCCCTGAATATCTGTAAGCAGTACAAAATCATCATCTGTATCGCCTGTTACCAGACCACAGGAAATACCTGCAACCATTGCCTTAATCGGAACACCTGCAGCCATCAGAGACATACAGGAAGCGCAGGTAGATGCCATGGAGGTAGAACCATTGGACTCAAAGGTCTCGGAAACAGTACGGATAGCATAAGGGAATTCCTCTTCTGTAGGAAGTACAGGAATCAATGCCTTTTCAGCCAATGCACCGTGACCGATTTCGCGTCTTCCGGGTCCGCGGGAAGGCTTTGTCTCACCTACGGAGTAGGAAGGGAAGTTATAGTGATGCATGTATCTCTTGCTTACTTCATTCTCATCCAGACCATCAATCTTCTGCTGCTCGGAGAGAGGTGCCAGAGTACATACATTACAAATCTGAGTTTGTCCACGAGTAAACATAGCAGAACCATGTACACGAGGAATCAAATCTACTTCTGCAGCCAAAGGACGAATCTGGTCAATAGCACGACCGTCAGGACGCTTCTGATCCTTCAGAATCATCTTGCGCACAGTTTTCTTCTCATACTGATATACAGCTTCGCCAAGGATTGCAAGCCATTCCTCATTATCTGCAAAAGCTTCCTCCAGCTTTCCGGTAATCACACGGATATTCTCCTCACGGGTCTGCTTGTCATCAGTGAATACTGCTTCTTCCATTTCTTCGGGAGTTACAAGCTTCTTCATCTCCTCAAACATCTCTGCAGGAATTGCACAGCTTGTGTACTCATGCTTCGGCTTACCTACCTCTGCAACGATTTTGTCAATAAAATCAATGATAGTCTGATTAATCTCATGAGCCTTGTAAATAGCCTCTATCATCTTATCCTCAGGCACTTCGTTAGCACCTGCTTCAATCATGATAACCTTTTCCCTGGTAGAAGCAACAGTCAGACTCAAATCGCCAACCTTCCACTGCTCCTGAGAAGGATTCACTACTAATTCGCCGTCAATCATACCCATCTGGGTCATTGCGCAGGGACCATCAAAGGGAATATCGGAGATACAGGTAGCGATTGCTGCACCAATCATTGCCACGATTTCAGGACGGCACGCAGGATCAACGCTCATTACCATGTTATTCAGGGTAACATCATTTCTGTAATCCTTAGGGAACAGAGGGCGCATCGGTCTGTCAATAACACGGCTGGTAAGAATTGCATTCTCACTTGCCTTACCCTCTCTCTTGTTGAAGCCTCCGGGAATCTTACCTACTGCGTACAGCTTCTCTTCGTACTCTACGCTAAGAGGGAAAAAGTCAATACCCTCTCTGGGCTTCTCGGATGCAGTTGCAGTACAAAGTACTGTAGTATCACCATAGTGCATAAATGCACAACCATTTGCCTGTTTACCCACACGGTTGATATCTACAACCAGAGGACGTCCGGCAAGGTCCATTTTAAAACTTTGGAACATATCTTCCTCCTATCCATCGCATTTGCGATATAACTATTGTTTGGAACAGAGGATACCGAAACTACTGAAAAAAACAAAACCTTGTTTTATTCTTTTCAGCGGTCTCGGGGCTTACCTCTGTTCAGGTTACACGTTAAGAAAGCGGAGTGCCGAAATAAACCGGCTTGACTCCGCTTCTACCTTTGACATTATTTTCTTAAGCCAAGCTTCTCAATTAAAGCACGATATCTGTTGATATCCTTTTTCTTCAGATAATCCAGAAGACCACGTCTCTGACCTACCATCTTTAACATACCGCGGCGAGAATGATGATCCTTGGGATTCTCCTTCAAATGCTCGGTTAACTCCTGAATTCTTGCAGTTAACACTGCTACCTGAACCTCAGGTGAACCAGTATCGCCAGCAGTCCTGGCATACTCATTCATGATTGCTGTTTTCTTTTCCTTAGAAATCATTTTTGCTTCCTCCTTAATTATTATGTGAAAATTCACGTTGACGCCTGACACTAAGACTGGGTCGGAGTGTCCCGAACCTGAGCATCGGCTAAATCATACTTTGGTAGTATAGCATAGTATTACCAAAATGTAAACAAAAAATTTTAGTTCTAAACTCACAAAATTTTAGTCATAAAGTACTCTTACACACTTCACGGGAGTACGATAATTGTACTTGCTGATTTTTATTCCTGATTTGGGGCTGCTCGCATGGATAACCTGTCCGCCGCCGATATAAATTGCCACATGATTGATGGTTCCGCTGGAATTACCATAGAACACCAAATCTCCCGGCTTCAATTCGGAAGCACTGATTTTAGTTCCTTCATTCGCCTGTGCTCTGGAAGAGTGGCTTAGGCTCACACCGTACTTTTTGTAAATGCTCAATACAAATCCTGAACAGTCAGCACCCTTGGTAAGACTGGTGCCACCCCATACATAAGGATTGCCCAAAAACTGCTTTGCATATTCCACAAGGTCTACACGAACATCTGATACACCTTCGCCGTACAGAAGCTCTGTCATGGTGATAGCAGTATCCAGTTTTTCCTCAACAGATACAAACTCTGCTGCCACATAAGCCTCAGTTCCGTCAAGAGAAATCTTTACCCATTCATCCAGCGTCTCTACATATTCCAACTCTTCTCCCTTCAGAATCTGTGTCAACACCGCACTGTCCGTATTGGCCTGTTCTCTCACATTCAAATTATCTGTATTAGCAACTGCAACCGTTGTCACCAATTCATTGGCTTTAATTCTGGCATCAACACCGGTTAAAAGAAACTCCATGCTGACATAGCCTTCCACCTCACCGGATTGAATATGTGCCCAACCATCCTGAGAATCTAATATCTCACAAGCTGCATTATTACGCATCTTACCAACCAGCTTGCCGTCTGTGGAAGGAACCGCACGTACATTCAAATTGCCGCTTTCCACATTAGCAATACCAATATTGGTATAACCCCACAGAGCACCCTGCGCTTCTTCGGCAAGCTGAATATACTCTTCTATTGACAATTCAGATTCTAAAACAGATGTCACACCTGCTGCCGGAAGCACCAGTTGACTCTCTGCTGCCGCTACCTGCAAGGGTTCCATGCCAAGACACAGTACCAAACCTGCCGATATCATCATCACTTTCTTCGCATTTTTTCTATATGTCATATAAGTACCTTAAATCCTTTTTACAATTTTGTTACAAAATTATTACGCTACATTTTTGATTATACAATTCTGCCCTTGCATTTGTCAACTATTTCCTAAATTTTCCTTAATTTTTAAGTAAATTTCTTAATTTTTCACAAAAAATAAGCAGGCACTCTCCATAAGTACCTGCCCACAAGCTATTATTTTACTTACTATTCTATGATTAAATCCTCTATTCGGAATCCATCTCATCATCCTTTTCTTCTGCTGTAATTGCAAAAGCAATATTGGTCGCATGATCTGCAACTCGCTCAAGACCGGATATTACGTCGGAGAAAATCATACCCGCACCAGGGGTACAGTCACCTCGTGTCAATCGCTCCACATGAGCACGCTGCAACTCCTTCTCCTTGGCATCCACATTATTCTCCAGCACCAGAATCTCTTGGAGACGAGCCTCGTCGCTTCTGATAAACATATCTATAGAATACTGGATAATCTTGTTGACCATTTCTAACATCTCACCCAGTTCCTTCTGTGCTTCCTTACTGATAGAAATATTGTCTTCCTTGCGATGTCTTGCAGCATCTGCCACATTTTCCGCATGGTCACCAATTCTCTCTATATCATTAACCACATGGAACAGAGCACCCAGACTCTTTAAGTCTTCTATCGGAAGTGTGGTCTGATTAATCTTAACCAAATAATCCGTAATCGAATGGTTCAAGAAGTTAATATTCTTTTCAACCTCGTAAACCTCCTGAATATCATCATCATCCAGAGTAATCAGCGCGTTCATTGCACGGTTCAGATTCTCGCTTGCTAAGGATGCCATACGCTCCAACTCTTTGATAGCATCAACTACTGCAGTAGCAGGATTGAATACCGCCTTTTCGCCAATATACTTCAACTGATAGCTCTCGCGGTAACCCACCTTCTTGTCCTCGCCGGGAACACACAAACATGCCAGCTTTACCAGATACTTGCTGAATGGGAAGAGAATGATTACCTGGAATATCTTAATCATAGTATGTGCATTTGCTACAAATCTGCCATTATCTGCTGAAATAGAGTGAATCAGATTCAGAACCGGAGCCTCTGCAACAAACAATATTACATAGATAATCGCTGTACCGATTACGTTAAACAGAAAGTGAATCAATGCAGCTCTCTTTGCCTCCTTCTTGCCGGTCATGGATGCCAGCAATGCAGTCACACAAGAACCGATATTACAGCCCAAAATAATATACAGGGTAATAGGTAATGCCAACAAATCCTGACTTGCCAAAAGCAAAACAATACTTACCGTAACAGAGGAGCTCTGGATGATTGCTGTCAACAGAAAGCCTACCAATGTTGCGAGGAAAGGATTCTCCATGGACATCAACAAACCCGCCACCTGTGGATCATCCTTCAAGGCACCCATAGCATCAGACATCAGACTTAAGCCCACAAACAAAATACCGAAGCCAACTACCACCTCTGCTATTTTCTTTATATTTTCCTTCTTGCAGAACATCATGACCACTACGCCAATCAGAAGAAATGCCGGAGCATATTCCGACAGATTAAAGGAAATCAACTGTGAGGTAACGGTGGTACCGATGTTGGCACCCAGAATCACTCCTGCCGCCTGATACAAATTCATCAGACCGGAGTTAACAAAACTGACAACCATAACCGTACAGGCAGAGGAGGATTGTACAATACCGGTAAAAATAACACCGACAATCATGCCCATAAAGCGGTTGTTCGTGAATATTTCCAGAATTCGACGTAATTTGGCACCGGCTACTTTTTCAATGGAATCACTCATAAGCTCCATACCAAACAGAAAAAGTCCTAAACCGCCGGCCATTGATAACAAAACAGCTATACTCATATTCTTATCCCTTCATGTAGTTAGTATTGCGCACTACTACCATTTTACGGGAAAAGACAAAAACTTACAATCCTTTTTTTACAAATATTTTACCTGCCGCAATATCCTCTTTCAGCTGCTCCTGCAAGGCCTCCAAACTCGAAAATTGCTGTTCGGGACGTCTGAATTCCAACAGACTGACTACGATATTCTCATCATATATCTCATCCTCGAAATCATATAGAAAGGATTCCACACCCACAGTCTTTTCCTCTGTCACTGTGGGCTTGTAGCCTACATTGCTGATAGCTCTGTACTGCTTGCCCTGCCAGCAAACCTGTGAGTAATATACACCATTAGGGGGCAATAGCTTATTACTGTCAGGGATTAGATTTACGGTAGGAAAGCCGATTGTTCTACCGATACGTTTACCATGGGATACCTTTCCCATAATCATATAGGGGATTCCCAGCATGGCTTCTGCAATGACAAGTTCTCCTCTTTCCACAACATCGCGGACATAGGTCGAGCTGACTTCCCTATTCTGAACCGTAATCTTGTTGATAATTTTTACATCAAATCCCAATTCACTTCCCAGTTGTTTCAACATTTGCGCATTGCCCGCACCACGACATCCAAAGGATAAATCCTCTCCTGCCGCTATAAAACGAGTCCTCATACGCTTCACCAAAACCTCTGAAACAAACTGCTCCGGTGAAATCCCTGCCGTTTCCGGTGTCAGTGGAAATTCGATTAAAATATCCACTCCCATCTGCTCAAACAGATGCCTCTTTTCCTCTTTGGTAGTAAGCTCCTTGCCATCTGACAGGCCAAAAAGCACTGCCGGCGCAGGGTCAAAGGTAAACACACAGACCGCAAGCCCCTGTGACTTCTGCAAAAGGATTTCCTCCAAAAGCCGCCTGTGTCCTATATGTACACCGTCAAATTTACCAATGGCAACTGCTGTATCTGTATCCAGATAAAAATCTGTTGTATTCGCAATGATTTTCATTTGCTTTCCTCTTTGCCTCATTAAGAATCAAAAAACAATTTTACCGGCTTGTACCACTTGCGCTGTGCATCATAAGTATAGATACCGACAAAGTGATTATTCCGGCAATAAATACGTACCCATGCATCCGGCGAATATGTGTGCCCTTCCACGGTCTGGTTCGGATAAAAGGCATTGCCGTTTTCTAATAATCTTCTCCATTTTTCCTGCACATGAAGAGCCGGACAGTGAGCAAACACACTATCAGCGGAGAGTATCACCTTCTCCAACTGCCCTGCATCCCGCATTTGCTCCAGTTGCTTCAAGGTCACAGCCTTATCTGCTCGAAAATCTCCAACCCGCGTGCGCTCCAGCTTCTGCATGGTACCGCCACAGCCTAATTTATCTCCGATATCAGCACATAAGGTGCGGATATAGGTTCCCTTTGAGCATACCACACGCATTGTTACCACCGGAAGCTCCAGCTTCAGAATCTCAATCTCGGAAATATAAACATTTCTTGCTGCCCGTTCTACTTCCTTACCTGCTCTCGCCAGCTCATAAAGCTTTTTCCCATTGACCTTAAGCGCTGAATACATCGGTGGAACCTGTGCGTAATCTCCCACAAATCCGGCAATCACACGGCGTATCTCTTCCTCAGAGCATGTAACCGCCTGCTCCTCCAACACCTGTCCTGTGGTATCCTGTGTATCTGTTACCTGTCCCAGCAGTAGCTCTGCCACATATTCCTTATCCTTGTCCGTAAGCATATCACAAAGTTTTGTGGCACTGCCCAGACACACCGGCAGTACACCGGTAGCCTGCGGATCCAGCGTTCCTGTATGCCCAATCTTTTTTTGTCCACAGATTCCTCGCATCTTGGCCACTACGTCATGGGAGGTAAATCCTGCCTCTTTATAGATATTGATAATGCCGTTTAACATTCTATTCTCCTCCTGATCAGCCCACCCTCACAGAGCGGTCTGGCTGTTCCGGTCATATCACCTTAACGCATTCTCCAGTAGCTGCTTCTCAATATGTAGCGACAGATTATTTACGCAATCATGGAAGGTTCCCTTCATGGTACAGCCTGCAGCACGCATATGTCCGCCACCACCAAAATAAGCAGCCACCTGTGCAACATCAACACAGCTGTCAGAACGCATACTTACTTTATATTCTAAAACTCCTGTCTCATACATAAAAATAGCGCAGTTTACCCCTTTTATATTGCGCAGCTGATTGACAATCCCATCCAAATCCTTTGGTGTCACATTGTAAAAGTCCATAGTCTTTCTGTCTATCACACTCACAATGCATCTGCCATTCAGGAAACGAATACTCTCCATCAAGGCACGCCCCATAATCTGTGTCTGTAAATAAGTCTTTTGATAAAAGGTCTCCTCAATCAATCTGGGAAAGTCAAAACCAAAAGAAATAAGGTGTGCCGCCCTCTTCAGGGTATCCGGTGTAGTATTGGAATACTGAAACACTCCGGTATCATGAATCATACCGATATAAAGTGCCATAGCGATATCCTTATCCAATATCTCTTTATCCATCAAATCATAAAGAACCTCGCAGGCAGCTCCCAAATCAGGGCGCACTACATTCAAATCACCACAGCCGCTGTTACTGATATGATGATCAATATTAATTTTCTTGGTTGCCGCAAGAAAATATGCTTCGGCTTCTCCCAAGCGGTCACCGGAACAATCCAATGCGAAAAATACATCAAAGGTCTCCTGCTCGCCAAAGGTACTGTTTATTCTGTCAAAGCCTGCTATTTCACTGAAAATATCTGCCGGTTTTTCCAAAAACACCTTTATATCCGCATCAGGCAGGCTTTTAGTTAAATACAGGTACAATGCCAGACAGGAGCCTACACAGTCTCCGTCCGGGCGAACATGCCCGCTGATTCCGATACGTTTTGCGCCTTTACATTCCGCAAGTATATTCATTTTCAGTTTCTCCTCTCTTTGCACGAAAAAGCCCCACTAAGGAGGCTTCTTCCATTTACTTATTCACTCTCTTGTGCAGTATCAGCAGCTTCCGCTTCAGCATTTGCCACTTCCCCACGATTACCGTCCTGTGCAAGCACCTCGTCAATCTTATGTGACATATTGACACCATACTCAATGGATTGATCCATCACAAAGGTAATATCGGGCGTATTACGAAGATTGATGGTTTTGGCCAGCTTCATCTTGATAAAGCCCTCTGCACTCTTCAAGCCCTGAAGTGTTGATTCTCTGACTTCTTCACCACCAAGAACGCTAATCCACGCCTTGCAGCTCTTCAAATCAGGTGCTACTTCCACAGCAACAACACTTGTCCATGGACTAATTCTGGGGTCCTTTATCTCTCCACGGATAATTTCCGCCAACACTCTCTGCACTTCCCCGTTTACACGGGTATTTTTAACACTGTTTTTTCTCATATATCTTCTCCATTTCACAGAAGAATACCGACGAATTTCTTCTTATCGTTCTAGCGCGGTACTTCTACCATAATATAAGCCTCTACAATATCCAATTCCTGCATCTGGTCAAAACCTTCAAATACAAGACCGCATTCGAAGCCGGATTTTACTTCCTTTACATCATCCTTAAATCTCTTCAGGGAAGCAAGCTGACCTTCAAAAATCTGCTTACCTTCACGTGAAACACGCACCTTGCAGCCTCTCTGGAAGATACCGTCAAGCACATAGGAGCCTGCAATGTTACCGATTGCAGAAGCCTTGAATATCTGACGTACCTCTGCATGACCGATTACCTTCTCCTCATAGATAGGATCCAGCATACCCTTCATTGCTGCCTCGATATCCTCAATTGCCTGATAGATAACCTTGTATAGTCTTACATCCACACCTTCACGCTCTGCAGTTGCCTTTGCAGTTACATCAGGTCTTACATTAAAGCCAATGATAATCGCATTGGAGGTGCTTGCCAGAATAACATCTGATTCATTAATTGCACCTACACCGCCGTGGATGCATTTTACCACAACCTCTTCATTGGAAAGCTTAAGCAGGGACTGCTTTACTGCCTCTACACTACCCTGAACGTCAGCCTTGACAATCAGGTTCAGCTCCTTCAGATTACCTGCCTGAATCTGTGAGAACAGGTCATCCAGAGACATTCTTCCCTTGGTTTCTTCCAGCATCTTCTCTTTATTCTGTGCCAGATAGGTCTCTGCATAGGACTTAGCGGTCTTATCGCTCTCATGTGCAAGGAATACTTCGCCTGCACTGGGTACATCGGACAGACCAAGGATTTCTACCGGAGTAGAAGGACCAGCCTCTCTTACTCGTCTTCCCTTGTCATCAATCATAGCTCTTACCTTACCATGACATGCACCTGCGGAGATAAAATCTCCCACATGAAGTGTACCCTTCTGTACCAGTACTGTTGCTACCGGACCACGTCCCTTATCCAGCTCAGCTTCAATAACAAGACCTCTTGCACGTCTCTTGGGATTAGCTTTTAATTCCAAAATCTCCGAAGTCAGCAGAATCATTTCCAAGAGTTGCTCAATACCTTCACCACTCTTAGCAGATACCGGAGCAAATACGGTGCTTCCACCCCAATCCTCAGGGATCAGCTCATACTCTGACAACTCCTGCTTTACGCGGTCAATGTTGGCAGAGGGCTTATCAATCTTATTCACTGCAACAATAATTTCTACACCTGCTGCCTTGGCATGATTGATCGCTTCTACTGTCTGAGGCATCACACCGTCATCTGCCGCAACCACCAGAATAGCGATATCGGTGGAATTGGCACCACGCATACGCATAGCGGTAAACGCTTCATGTCCGGGTGTATCCAGGAATGTAATCTTCTTCTCGCCAACATTTACAGTATACGCACCTATGTGCTGTGTAATACCACCGGCTTCTCTGTCCGTTACATTTGTTTTACGAATCGCATCCAGAAGAGAGGTTTTACCGTGGTCAACGTGACCCATAACACAGATAACAGGAGGTCTCTCTACCAGATTTGCCTCATCCTCATCATCCTCTTTTAACAATTCCTCAATAACGTCAACCTTAACCTCTTTCTCGCAAAGAATCTCGTATTCCATTGCAATATTTTCTGCATCTTCATAGGTGATTTCCTGATTGACAGTTACGATTTTACCCTCTAAGAACAGCTTTTTCACAATCGCTGCAGGCTGAATCTTCATCTTGTCAGCCAATTCCTTGATGGTAATACTCTCCGGAAGAGTGATTACCTTAATTACTTCCTCTACAACCTCTTCCTTCTTCTTTTCCGGCTTAATAAATCTGCCGGGTTTATTCTTCATCATATCCTCTTCTTCATAGATATGATCCTTTTTGGAGCGCTTATCCCTCTCCTGACTGAAGCGTCTCTTATCTTCCTCACGCTTCTTTTCCATATCCTTACCGGGAGCTTCGCCTGCAAAGCCTTTACCCGGCTTATTATCTCCAAATCTGTTTGCCTGTCCGCCGTTGCCGGAAGCAAATTTTCCTTTGCCGTCACGGCGATCACTCTGACCGTTTTCCATACCGGGACGACCCTGTCTGTTAAAGCCACCCTGTCTGTCACCTTGAGGTCTGTTATTACCCATGCCGCCTCTGTTGGGATACTGACCTCCCTGTAAACGACCATCACGTCCTCTGTTATCCTGATTGCGGTCCTGTCCGTGATTATCCTGATAACGATTGTCACGTGCCGGTCTGTCTGCATTTACACGACCTGTATTCTGAGGACGATTGTTTTGCTGAACGGAAGCCTGCTCACGAACCGCAGCCTGTGGTGCTGTATTCTGTCCCACCTCTGCTGCCTGCACCTGCTGGGTAGCTTGATTCTTGTTTCCCGGCACCATTTGTACACTGGGAGTAGGCGACGGCGGCGTTAACGGCTTAATGGGACGAACCGGTGCCTGCGCTCTGTTATTCCCATAATTATTGTAATTGCCCTGCGGTCTGGACTGCTGTCCACCCTGTCTGGGTTGCTGTCCATTGTTCGGACGCTGTCCCGGCATCTTAGAATTCTGCGGATTACTTACGAAAATAATCTTCTTTTTCTTCTTAGGTGCCTCTTCTGTCTTTGTATTATCTGCCTTGGGCACTTCTGCCTTGGGAGCTTCTGCCTTGGGAGCTTCCTGCTTTACTTCTTCCGCCTTTTTCTCCTTTACAGGCTCAGCTTTCACACCACCAAATGCTTTACGTACCATCTGGGCCGCATCCTCTTCTACAGAGCTCTGTGCAGCTTTTGCTTCTATGCCTTTTTCCTGTAAAAAGGCCAATATATCTTTACTTTGCTTATCTAATTCTTTTGCAAGTTCATGTACCTTTATTTTTGCCATGCTTTCCTCCATTTCTGCCACCTGCGGCATCTATCATACTTGCTCGCTTTTCAGTTGTTTGACAATCGCATCCGCCAGTCCTGCATCACATACGCCAAGAGAAGACCTCAAGTCTTTTCCGATTGCCCGGCCTAACGCCTCTTTCGTTCCATAGCTGTATACCGGGACTTCATAAAAAGAACATTTATCAGTAAACAACTTTTTGGTATTCGCCGACGCATCCTCCGCAATAATTACCAGCATGGCAGCTCCGGTCTTAACCGCATCCAAAGTCTGGAATTCACCGCTAACCAGATTACGCCCTCTCATTGCAATTCCCAAAAGTGACAAAACTTTATTCTGCTTCAAGATTCTCAAACTCCTTCTCTAAAGCGCTATATATTTCCTTATCAATACTCATTTTGAAAGAGCGCTCCAGACCCTTATTTTTCTGGGCGAGCTTCAGACACTCTGCATTCTTACAAACATATGCGCCTCTGCCGTTTTTTTTGCCTGTAACATCCAAACAGATATCACCCTCGGCCGTTTTCAGCACTCGCATCATGTCCTTTTTCCCTTTCATTTCACCGCAGCCGACACACTGCCTCAAAGGAATTTTTTTCGCCATAGATATATTTACTCCTCACTATACTCTTCGTAATCATCGTCTTCGTACTCGTCATCCATATAATCCTCGTAACGGAAGCCGGGTGCATCCTTCGCCTGAGTCTCGGACTTAATGTCAATCTTGTAGCCGGTAAGTCTTGCTGCGAGTCTTGCATTCTGACCTTCCTTACCGATTGCCAGAGACAACTGATAATCAGGTACAACAACCTTTGCTGTCTTCTCATCAGGATCAGCAAACACAGCAACAATTTTGGCAGGTGATAATGCATTCTGAATCAGATTACCGGGGTTCTCATCCCAGTTTACAATATCAATCTTCTCACCGCGCAGTTCTTCTACGATAGCATTTACTCTTGCACCGTTCATACCGACACAAGCACCAACCGCATCTACGTTAGGATTGTTGCTCCATACCGCAATCTTGGTACGGCTGCCTGCTTCACGGGCAATACTCTTAATCTCCACTGTACCATCCTTAATCTCTGTTACCTCGGACTCAAAAAGTCTCTTTACCAATTCGGGATGAGTACGGCTTACATTAATACGAGGTCCCTTGGGAGTGTTTTTCACTTCTAAGATGTATACCTTAATTCTCTCAGTAGGCTTGAATACCTCGCCCTTTACCTGCTCGCTTTCATTTAACATCGCATCTGCCTTACCCAGATTGATGCTGATGTTCTTACCGACATAACGCTGAACCACACCAGTTACAACATCCTTTTCTTTCTCATAATACTGATTGTAGATAACGCTTCTCTCTTCCTCGCGAATCTTCTGCAGGATCACATTCTTAGCATTCTGGGTTGCGATACGTCCGAATTCCTTGGACTTGATTTCTACATTTAAAATATCGCCAACCTTTACCTTCTTGGAAAGCTCCTTTGCATCCTCCAGCGCAATCTGCATGCAATCGTCCTCTACATCATCTGCGGTCTCCACCACTTCCTTCTCTGCATATACCAGAAAATCACATGTCTCACGGTTAATTTCAACCTTCACATTATCTGCCTTGCCAAAGTGGTTCTTGCAGGCAGTCATCAAAGAATTCTCAATCGCCTCAAAAAGAGTCTCTTTGCTAATCTCCTTCTCCTTCTCCAGAATATCCAGTGCTTCCATTAATTCCTTATTCATCATTTCCTCCATTCCGGCTGTATGCCTAAATTTGTGTGTAATTTCACTCTTTTCCAAATCACAGCGTGGATTCCGCTGTGCTTATTTGTTCTTATGTCTTGCTATCATAATGTCTTTCCTAAAAATCAAGTGCCAGACGAATCAGTGCAATGTCATTTCTTGCAAAGGTTCTGGGCACATCCCCCTCTAAAATGGTAAGACTGTCTGCATCAAAGCAGTCCAGAACACCGGCAAACTCCTTGCATTTGTCGATGGGTTTAAACAGCTTTATTTCCACCTCTTCACCAATACTCTTCTGCAAATGCTTATCCTTCTTTAAGGTTCTTCCAAGTCCCGGACTGCTGACCTCCAGAATATACGCCTCAGGAATAAAATCTTCTTTATCCAGTGCATCTGATAAAGCTCTGCTTACATTCTCACAATCGATAATATTAACGCCTTCCGGCTTGTCGATATAGGCTCGCAGATAATAGTCACTGCCTTCCTTGACATATTCCACATCATAAATTTCCACACCATTTGCCTCTGCAATGGGCAGAAGCAGACTTTCCGTCTTTGCTTCGTAGGTTTCCCTTTTGGACATTCCTATCCTCCTTTAAACAAATAAGAAAGAGTGGCGCGCGTCCACTCTTACTCTAGTAATTATTCTGATATAATGTCAGTATAGACCTAATATTTTGCAATGTCAACACTTTTGTTCCTTTTTTCACAAGCTTTCTTCCAAAAACCAATCATCCTCCGGGCAACTCTCCTTGGAAAGCTCTCCCTGAGGCACAACTGTCCGCTCCTTTTCTGCCAACGCCTCCCGAAAACCCTTCAGCGCATCAAAGGGCAGGAATTGCTTCGCTCTGTCTGCCGGGTCCATCTTAGGTCTATTCGCCACTTTTATGTCCTCCTATCTGCCTGTTGCGCTCCATTGTGGTAGCCTCTTCCTGCAAATCCATGCCACGCACCAATGCATTTTTGCCAAATCGTTTTTTGATCTCAAGGGTGGCTTGCGTAAGTCTCTTATCCCTCTCCGTCTCCGCAGGATCCGTAAATAAATCATACTGGATATATCCTTCCTTTGTGATCCGATTGCAGGATAAACTGAGCCTTCTGACACTTTTATCCTCATCCACAATTCTTTTGTAGGTATCCAATATATACGGCAAAATCACCCGATATGTGTTAGCAGCCCTTGGCAGGGTAACACTGCCGCTTACGGGAGGGATGTCCAACGCATTGGAATATCCCACCATCAACGTCAAAGAATCTGTTACCATTCCCAGCTCCGCCAACTCCAGACAAACAGCATCTGTCATCTCCTTTACAATCAGCATGCACTCCTCATAATTGTAATCTCGGGAAAGCACTTGTCCACTGGAGATAGAATTGTTACGTGGTTTATAGTTTTTGATATCTGCCATAGTGACACTTTCTCTGCCCCATGCATGATCAATCAACAGCTCCGCATCCACACCAAACAGACGATACAACAAATCCTCATCAGCATGGGCAATCTCCTCCATATTGGTAATGCCCACGCTGTTCAATCGCTTGACCGTTCCTGCACCGATTCTCCAAAAATCTGTCAGCGGCTTATGCTGCCACAGTCTTTCTCGGAAAATCTTCTCATCCAGATAGCCAATATTATTCTCCACATGCTTCGCCGTAATATCCAGCGCAATTTTGGCAAGGTACAAATTCGTACCCACGCCTACCGTTGCCGTAATTCCCGTGGTATGCTTCACATCTTCCATAATGCGCTCTGCCAGCTTCTTGGCACTTATCTTATAGAGCTGCAGATAATCCGTTACATCCATAAATGCCTCATCAATGGAATACACATGGATATCCTCTTTGGCGATATACTTGAGATACACTCCATAAATCTCGGCAGAATAGTCAATATAAAGCTTCATCCGAGGCGGTGCACAGATATACCCTACATTTCCCGGTATCTCAAACAGCCTGCATCGGTTTTTGATTCCCAGCTTCTTCATGGACGGAGAAATTGCCAGACATATGGTTTTCTCACTCCGCTCCGGGTCTGCCACCACCAGATTGGTGGTCAGAGGGTCAAGTCCCCGTTCCACACATTCCACGGATGCATAAAAGGATTTTAAGTCTATGCACATGTAGGTTCTGTCCGTCATCCTGTGTGGTCTCCTTTCTTTCAGCCCCAATCGGAAAGCACTTTACAATTAGCTTATTAATGCATGATACAATTCAGGATATTCCCGCTTCATATTGATGGGTCTACCTTCTGTATTTAAAAAGCAATGCTCCGAATAACCTTCACACGCCATTGCACCATCTGCTTTTCGCATCTCATATCTCAGTTTCAGTTTTACCCCTTTAAACTCTTCTAAGCACACGGAAATAGCAATCACATCACCAAAGACGGTACTCACCTTATACTTGCATTCAACTGCCGTAACCGGTGAAATAATTCCCATGTCTTCCAGTTTTTCATATGCCCAACCCAACTGGCTTAAGAAATCTATTCTCGCCTCCTCCATCCATCTGATGTAATTGGAATGATGTACTATCCCCATTTTATCGGTTTCATAATATTGTACCTTATGCTGATAGATATTCATTGCAGGCTCCCTCCGTTTACTTTTAATCATTATATCTGAAATAGTCGAAATCCGCAGCCTTTCTGCTGCCGCAGCCACCGTTATTGGCATAAATTCCTACCAGGGTGCCCGTATGACGTTTGGGATCATTGGGTACTCCTTCATCACAAAGATAAATGCAATTTTCTAATACACCTACTGTCATCCATTCCTTGCCGTCATAGCTGTAGTAAAAGCTTCTGGTCAGTTTGTCTACCACAACCCTCAGATAAATCGGTGCTTCCTTGAGCTGACTCACCTCAGCCACCAATTCTTCTCCCTGATTGCGATTAATAACAAGCTGTAGCTTTCTGCCGCCCTCATAGCAAACGGCGCATCTGGCATAGGTTGCTGTGCTGTAATAACAGGTCAGTCCTGCCTGCTCGCCATCCTTATCGGGATAAAATTCCACCTTCGTCTCCGCCTCATAGGATAATTCCTGCTCCCTGCGAAGCAAGGTGTTTTTGGCACGTATTTCATTTAACTTTCCATCCCTGGTCCATATACGGAAATATCCCGGTCTCTCTGTCAGCGACCAGCTTCCGTTATCCGGGTTGCGCACAAATTCCCACTCGAGATTTAACTTGGTATCATCAAAATCATCATACAGATTACGTTCAAACATAACTTGAGGCAAATCCGGTGCCTGCTGCTCTAAGCTGGGACCTTGTCCGTCGTTGATGGTAAACCATCCATCCTCCGTCCACTGTACCGGATCAAGTGCTGATTCTCTGCCGATAGTAGTATACTTACCGCCATTCGGTCTGCCGCAGAGATAATAGCACCACCATTGACCATTCTGGTCACAAACCAGTTTGCCGTGTCCCGCTCTTTGAATGGGTGCTTCCGGATTCAGCTGGCGCATGACCGGATTGTAAGGAGATACTTCATATGTACCATATAGCTCTTTACTTCTTCCCACATTGATTCCATGACCGTAGCCGGTGCCGCCTTCTGCAACAATGGCATAATAATAGCCATCCTTTTTCATCATATGAGGACCCTCGGAGCATCTTTCCCCGGTGCCTTCCCATGCAGTGCGCACAGGACCTGCCACAGCCAGACCGTCTGCTGTCAAAGGCACTGCTCTTGCTGCTTTGGCAATCATCATATATTTGCTACCATCATCATCCACAAACAGCGACGGATCAATATCATCCACCTCCAGGCATACCGGCTTACTGTAAGGTCCCTCCGGTCTGTCTGATACCATAACCAGCTGTCGACGCATCACATTATTATCGCGCTTACCGTCTGCATTCAAGCGAAGGGTTGCATAGATGTAGAAGCGACCGTCCACATACTCGATATCCGGTGCCCAAATACCATGAGAGTCGCGTATATCACTGATATCCAACCACTCCGAATTGGTAATTGCGTGACCTATGATATGCCAATGCACCATATCCTTGGAATGTGATATGGGAATGGCCGGAAAATACTGAAAGCTGGAATTTACCATATAATAATCATCACCCACCCTAATTACGGAAGGGTCCGGAAAAAATCCTCTCTGTACCGGATTCTGATAGCTTCTCTTATCGCTCATTGCACATTCTCCTTTTCCATCCTTATCCTTTTTGTTATATGTAGCAATCTTGCTTATAATATCAGTATATCTGATTTTCAAAACCTGTAAATAGATTTGTAGTAAGAGGTTATTTTTTCGAATTAAGTGGTGAAAAAGAGCCCTGATGCATCTGAAAGATGCGTCAGGGCTCTATATATTTGTATTTCAATCAGGCCTTACTCCATGATAGAATATTGCATCCACTCATACAGCAGTCTCGTACCTTCGACTATCTCAGCTGGCAAGAGTGCTCTGGCTACCAGCTTCAATTCCTGATTGTCGTCAGCTTCCTCGTCCACTCTGCGCAGATGCGCATAATCACCGTCAATAGCCTCTACGATATATTCGAATCTGTTCATGCAGACACCTACATCATTCCGCCCATGCCGGCACCTGCAGGCATTGCGGGAACATCCTCTTTAATATTTGCAACAACGCTTTCGGTGGTAAGCAGAGTACTTGCAACGCTGGTAGCATTCTGCAATGCACTTCTGGTAACCTTTGCGGGATCCAGAATACCTGCTTCTACCATATTTACATACTCTTCCTTGAGCGCATCAAAGCCTACGCCGCACTCAGACTCACGAACCTTATTGATGATTACGCTTCCTTCCAGACCTGCATTTGCCGCAATGTGATACAAAGGAGCCTCGAGTGCCTTCAACACAATACTTGCACCGGTCTTCTCATCACCCTCAAGGGTGTCTGCCAGCTTAGCGACTTCCTTGGAAGCATGAATGTAAGCGGAACCACCACCACAGATGATACCTTCCTCCACTGCTGCTCTGGTTGCTGCAAGTGCATCCTCCAGACGAAGCTTAGCTTCCTTCATCTCAGTCTCTGTTGCTGCACCTACACGGATAACAGCCACACCGCCTGCCAACTTAGCAAGTCTCTCCTGCAGTTTCTCTCTATCAAATTCTGAGGTAGTCTCTTCTACCTGCTTCTTAATCTGTGCAATTCTGGACTGAATAGCATCCTTATCGCCATCACCATCAACAATAACAGTATTCTCCTTCTGTACCTTAACAGACTTTGCACGACCCAGCATGCTCATGTCGGTATCCTTCAGCTCATAGCCAAGCTCAGAGCTGATAACCTTACCACCGGTAAGAATTGCAATATCCTCAAGCATCGCTTTTCTTCTGTCACCATAGCCGGGAGCCTTAACAGCCACAACATTGAAAGTACCACGCAGCTTATTGACAATCAAGGTGGTAAGAGCTTCGCCCTCAACATCCTCAGCAATAATCAACAGCTTCGCACCGGACTGTACAATCTGCTCTAACAGAGGCAGAATCTCCTGAATATTGGATATCTTTTTATCTGTAATTAAGATGTAAGGATTGTCAAGAACTGCTTCCATCTTATCCATATCAGTTGCCATGTATGCAGAGATATAACCTCTGTCAAACTGCATACCTTCTACCAAATCAAGCTCTGTCTGCATGGTCTTGGATTCCTCGATGGTAATAACACCATCTCCGCTAACCTTCTCCATTGCATCAGCTACCAGCTGACCTACTTCCTCATCACCTGCGGAAATTGCAGCTACTCTTGCAATATGATTCTTACCATTTACCTTCTGGCTCATCTGTGCAATAGAGCTTACTGCACAATCAGTTGCCTTCTTCATACCCTTTCTCAAAATAATAGGGTTCGCACCTGCTGCCAGATTCTTCATACCTGCGTTAATCATTGCCTGCGCAAGAACGGTTGCAGTAGTGGTACCGTCACCTGCCACATCATTGGTCTTGGTAGCAACCTCTTTTACAAGCTGCGCTCCCATATTTTCAAAGGAATTCTCAAGCTCGATTTCCTTTGCAATCGTAACACCATCGTTGGTAATTAGGGGAGCACCAAAGGATTTGTCCAATACTACATTTCTTCCCTTAGGTCCTAAGGTTACTCTTACTGTATCCGCCAGCTGGTTTACGCCTGCTTCTAAAGCTGCACGGGCTTCTGCACCGTATTTAATCTCTTTTGCCATGATTTATGCCTCCATGTTCTATATATTTCTATTTCCTATCTTACAGATTTCATTCTGCACTATTCGATAACAGCTAAAATTTCGTTTTGCTTTACGATGATATATTCCTCATCATCCAGCTTCACATCAGTGCCCGCATACTTGGAGTAAATAACGTTGTCACCAACCTTAACCTCCATCTTAATCTCCTTGCCGTCTACCACACCGCCGGGTCCTACAGCAACAACCTCTGCCTGTTGGGGCTTTTCCTTATTCTGTCCGGGAAGAACGATACCTGATTTGGTGGTCTCTTCCGCAACTAACTGCTTTAATACTACTCTGTCACCTAAAGGTACTAATTTCATAGCTAATGCCTCCTTATATACACATGTATTTCATTTCGTTAGCACTCCTCTTGGCCGAGTGCTAATCACTAAATCATATATTAGTTTTATATGCAGGTCTTTGCAAACACATTCATGCCGATTTGCCTTTCTTTTTCTTTGTTTTTCTCTTGTTTACTCTCATTTTCTCTTGTTTTCATATCAAGCTGCTTAAAAATAGATTTAATATTTAGTTTATAAATAGCCCCAAAAAAACTGCCAACCATTTCCGGCTGGCAGTTTTTAACCTCTTAACATTTGATTTCCAAATACCCCAGAAGCTTACTCATATCATACTCTTCCAGTACTCCCAGATTGGAATCGTAGAATTTGCCGTCAAAATGAATTAAATAGTGACAGAAGCGTCCCATCTTCTCCATCAAAATACAGCACTTCGGCAATACAGCATCTTTTCCTTCCGTATAAACAATAATATCATTGTGATCGATACCATAATAATTCAAAGCAGAAATTACACGCCCCATGGTAGCCTGCCACTCTCTGCAATCCATCACACTGATAACCTCAGCAATGGTATTGCCTGCCAACATCGCCACACAAGCCTGACCGCACAATCCGTCCTCCGGCTGGATAATAACCTTCATGCTGTCAATCTTACGAATAGGATTGTCAAAGCTGTAAGGACTGTTCTGATCCATGCGAATCAAAGAACCGTTTACATGAAGCAGAATCTTGTGGGGTACTCCCAATTCCACCTTTACAGCATCTTCATCTTCTATGTGTATCTCATAATTACCCTTTTCCTGCGGAAGCAGCTCACAGTCAATAATGGTATTGTCTAACACAATATCACCCTGAATCACATCTCTCTGCTTACAAACCTCCCATACATTAAAGGGAATCTGAATCATATATCCTTTGTCCTTTTTTTCAACAGTAGATTCAAAAAAATATCTCATTTTTCCTCCGTTCTAGCATTTCAAAAGCCATCAAACAACAGTTATACGCTTCTGTCTTGATTGTAGCAAATTCTCTTCCTGTTGCAAACAGTTTTGACATAAGTACTAAAAAAAAAACATACTGTCAAAAAATTATCGAACATTTTTACATTTTCTTTCTGGCCTGTGAGGGCGTGATACCGTAACGCTTTTTAAAAAGCTTACTAAAGTGATACGCATCATCATAACCTACAGATGCTGCTATTTCCTGAATACTGTTCTCTGCACCACTCTCCAGAAGTTCTTTTGCCTTCTCCAGCCGAATATTTATCAGATGACGTATAGGGGTATCTCCTGTTTCACTCTTAAATATTTTTGATATATAAAAAGGACTTAAATACATATTGCCCGCTATCCGGTCAAGGGAAATCTTCTCACTGTAATGATCCTCAAAATAATTGACCATCTGCTCCACCACATACTTTTTGTTGGCAGATTCAAAGGCATATCCCTTGAGCGAAAGCGGTTGCTCACACTGCTCTCTGATAACCAGCAGTATCATTTGAATCAAATATGCCTTCAGCATAAAATAACGCCCCTGTCGGCAAACAGCATTCTCAGCCTCCATAGATGAGCATATTTTGAAAAGCTTTTGTCTCAACTCACCTGTCGTATGAATAATGTGCTCCCCATCCTTTACCGGGAAAAAATTTGCAGGATAACCCTTAAATTGAATATCCGTAAAAGCCACAAAAAATTCCGTGGTAGTAATCTCGTGATTTACACCATTCAATGCCTGATGTCTGATTCCCGGATTAATAATAAGAAGATCGCCTTCCTGCACGGGTACAATCACATCCTCTATGCGATATTTACCTGCACCTGACAACACAAAAGCAATCTCCGGAAAATCATGACTATGATAATTCTCCTCCGTCCCCATTCGGGTCCCCTTCCACGTAAACAGGAACGTGGGATTCAAATCTTCAATACCTAATTCATCCATTCTATTTGCTTCCATCACATAACCCTCACTTTAATATACCCCTCTATTTTACCTTTTTCTCCCTAAAATGTAAATAAACAAAACACCGGTCACACAAGCTGATAGCTTATACGACCGGTGCTAAAATTATACTTTTTCGCGGCTATGGCCAAGCGGTAGCAGTTTTATTTTGTCGACCTCGCCATATACCCTAATCTGTCCGTTTGTCAGCGCCTCCATTGGCTTAATCCGACCGGCCACCATTTCCAGCAACACATCAGCTGTTAATACAATAATTACATCTCTGTCATAATACTCGTAGGGTTCAACATTAATCTTGCCATGGTCAAGCTCGAGATAAAATGCGCCTTCTCCCTCGCCTTCCACATTGAACTGATATGCCAGATGCCCTAAACCCTTGCTTACAACGACCTTCTGCGTTGCTGCTTTTACTGTTGCAACCAATTCTTCATACTTCATAGCGTTGCCCCCTTCCTTTGCTTCTATTATATACCTTTTTTCCCTTTTTGAAAATATCTTTCCCCAAATTCTTCTCTTTCTTATAGTTTTCATCAAAATCTTGCTTCATTATAATATTTTTGATATACTTTCTTTATGTTTTTTATAGCATAAGCAAAATATTTCTATCAGGAGATATCTGACCATGAAAAGAGAATACTTTAGCATTCCCAATCTTATGGGATATTTTAGAATTATAATCATTCCGATTTTTTTAATTCTATACTATAACGCAACAACTTCAAGAGATTATTTTGTAGCCTTCTTTCTTTTGGCACTCTCTTTGATTACTGACCTTATAGACGGTTTCGTTGCCCGGAAATTTAACATGATAACCGATTTTGGCAAGGCATTAGATCCCTTTGCCGACAAGCTAACTCAGGGCTCCCTCGCCATTGCCGTAACCTTCCACTATCCTTTTATGATAGTCGGTCTGCTGCTATTTATCGTTAAGGAATTCTACATGGGTATCATGGGACTGTACCTGAAAAAGAAATACAATATTTGGAACGGTGCCAAATGGTATGGTAAAATCTGTACGGTCATCATAGATGTATGCGTATTTGCCCTTTTACTTTTCCGGGATATTCCTACCCCTGTTGCCACTATCATTATTGTATTCATGATAGTGTGTATGTGTATCTCTCTGATAAAATACATATCCTTTCATAGCTCACTTATCAAAGAAGCAAAGAAATCAAAAAATCCGATGTAGACCTATTAATCTACATCGGATTTTCTTATTGTCCTTATTGTGGGAAATGCTTCTTGCTACCCGCTATTTCTCGCAAATCTCACCATGCAATTCCTGAATGGACTTCATTTCTCCTGCACCATGATTGCGAACGTAACGAATACCCTCTGCTGTTGCTTTCGCAGCTGCCATGGTAGTCATATAAGGCACCTTCGCCTTGATGGCTGCTTTTCTTAAATAACCGTCATCATTTTTATCATTGCGCTTGTCTCTGGGAGAATTCAGCACCAACTGAACTTCATTATTGGTAATCAAATCACCCACATTGGGACGTCCTTCTGCTAATTTCTTCACCTTAGTAGCAGGAAGTCCGGCTGCAGTCAGCATATTGTAGGTGCCGCCGGTTGCTACAATCTGGAAGCCTTCTTCATGCAGAATCCTAGCAACCTCTAACAGCTCATCCTTATCTCTGTCATTTACGGACATCAGTACAGTACCTGACAGCGGAAGCTTAGACTGTGCGCCCTCCTGTGCCTTGTAGAAGGCCTCGCCATAGGAAGCGGAAAGTCCGAGCACCTCTCCTGTGGAACGCATCTCGGGTCCCAGTACCGGGTCAACCTCCTGGAACATATTGAAGGGGAATACTGCTTCCTTAACACCAAAGTAAGGAATATTCTGCTCCTTCAATGCAGGTACGGGAGAAGGACGACCTGTAATCTCTGAAGTAATAATCTCTGTTGCCAAAGGCACCATGCGGATATTACATACCTTGGATACCAAAGGCACGGTACGGGATGCTCTTGGGTTAGCCTCAAGCACATATACCTTATCATTCTCGATTGCATACTGCATATTCATCAGACCCTTAACATGCATCTCCTCTGCAATCTTTCTGGTGTATTCCTTGATAATCTCCACATTCTTAGGGGAGATGTGTACGGAAGGTAAAATACATGCGGAGTCACCGGAATGGATACCCGCAAGCTCAATATGCTCCATAACAGCCGGTACAAAAGCATGTGTACCGTCACTGATGGCATCAGCTTCACACTCCAATGCATGATTCAGGAATCTATCAATCAGAATCGGTCTATCAGGTGTAACACCAACCGCTGCTTTCATATATTCTGTCATGCTGTTGTCATCATATACGACTTCCATACCACGTCCGCCCAATACATAGGAAGGACGAACCATAACAGGATAACCGATTTGGTTGGCGATGGCTACTGCTTCCTCTACCGTAGTTGCCATACCGGACTCAGGCATCGGAATCTCCAGCTTCTCCATCATAGCACGGAACAAATCACGATCCTCTGCAAGGTCAATAACAGAGGGGGCTGTACCCAGAATCTTTACACCATTCTTTTCCAGCTCTGCTGCCAGATTCAAAGGAGTCTGTCCGCCAAACTGTGCAATTACGCCAAGAGGCTTCTCTTTATTATAGATACTTAAAACATCCTCAAGAGTCAGAGGCTCAAAGTACAGCTTGTCAGAGGTATCATAATCGGTGGATACCGTCTCAGGATTACAGTTTACAATAATGGTTTCAAATCCAAGCTTCTTCAGTGCCATGGAAGCATGAACACAGCAATAGTCGAATTCGATACCCTGTCCAATACGGTTGGGACCGCCACCTAAAATCATAATCTTAGGCTTATCACTGTTGACAGGATTCTTATCGGGCGCATTGTAGGTTGAGTAATAATAAGCACTGTCTTCGGTGCCGCTTACATGAACACCTTCCCATGCCTCTTCTACACCTAATGCAATACGCTTATTACGGATATCCTCCTCAGGAATCTCAAGCAATAAGCTTAAATATTTATCAGAGAAACCATCCTTCTTGGCTGCAATCAGCATTTCATCGGAAATCATGCTGCCCTTGCATGCAAGAATTGCTTCTTCCTCATCAACCAATTCCTTCATCTGCTCGATAAAATATGCTTTTACCTTGGTGCGCTCATGAATCTCTTCTATGGTTGCACCCTTGCGCAGTGCCTCATACATCAGGAAATGACGCTCACTGGAAGGACTAGCCAGCTTCGCCAGTAATTCTTCTTTATCAAGCGCATCAAAATCCTTGGCATGACCCAGACCGTAACGACCTGTCTCCAGAGAACGGATGGCCTTCTGGAAAGCTTCCTTGTAGGTCTTACCGATACTCATGACCTCACCTACCGCACGCATCTGTGTGCCAAGCTTATCCTCAACACCTTTAAATTTCTCAAATGCCCAACGCGCAAATTTGATTACCACATAATCTCCATCAGGCTTATATTGGTCCAAAGTACCATACTTACCACAAGGAATATCCTTCAAGGTAAGACCTGTTGCCAGCATTGCGGACACCAGAGCAATCGGGAAACCGGTCGCCTTGGAAGCAAGTGCTGAAGAACGGGAGGTACGAGGATTGATTTCAATAACAATAATACGGTCTGACACAGGGTCGTGCGCAAACTGTACGTTAGTACCACCGATAACCTCTACGGATTCGACGATTTTGTATGCCTGCTCCTGCAGTCTCTTCTGGCATTCCTCGGAAATAGTCAACATCGGTGCGGAACAGAAGGAATCGCCGGTGTGCACACCAAGAGGGTCAATATTTTCGATAAAACATACGGTAATAATATTGTTGTCAGCATCACGGACAACCTCAAGCTCCAGTTCTTCCCAGCCCAGGATAGATTCTTCTACAAGAACCTGTCCTACCAAGCTGGCCTGCAGACCTCTGGAACATACCGTTTTTAATTCTTCCTTATTATAAACCAGACCGCCGCCTGCACCACCCATGGTGTAAGCAGGACGCAGTACTACAGGATAGCCTAACTTATCTGCGATTGCCAGTGCTTCATCTACCGTATAGGCAACCTCACTGCGTGCCATCTCAATACCAAGCTTATCCATGGTCTTTTTAAACTCAATACGATCCTCACCACGCTCAATGGCATCTACCTGAACACCGATAACCTTTACGCCGTATTTATCCAGGACACCTGCCTTGTTCAATTCTGAACAAAGATTCAAGCCGGACTGTCCTCCCAAATTGGGCAACAATGCATCCGGACGTTCCTTCGCAATAATCTGCTCCAGACGCTCCACATTCAACGGCTCAATATAAGTCACATCCGCAGTCTCCGGATCCGTCATAATCGTAGCCGGATTGGAGTTAACCAGTACAATTTCATAGCCTAATTTCTTCAATGCTTTACATGCCTGAGTACCGGAATAATCGAATTCGCAGGCCTGTCCGATAATGATAGGACCGGAACCGATAATCAGTACCTTATTGATATCTGTTCTCTTGGGCATATGTGTCCCTCCTGAATTTAATTTAATTTTTTCCACTGTGAATTATTTTACCATTACATAGTAGGGTATGTCAATTTCTCAAACAAAGGAAATCTAATGAAATGTACCCGTTTTTTGTGTAAATTGAACAAATATTTACATTATCTAACAAACTCTACTCTTCCTTCAGCAGTTTCCATGTGGTTCCGAAGAACAGTGCAACCGTGCTGCATACTGCCAGAAAATCCGACACCGGCTCTGCCAAAAATACTGCAAACACTTTATTTTCAAAGAAATTAGGCAGAATATAAATCAGCGGAATCAACAATATAATCTTACGCAGTACGGCAAGAAACAGGGAATGTACTGCCTTGCCTAACGCCACAAAGGTCTGCTGACAAGCAATCTGCGCACCAAACAAACCGATGGCTGCCATATAAATACGCATTGCCCATGCCGCATACTGAATTACTTCCTCGTCACCGGTAAAAATACCTGCCAAAACCTGTGGGAAGAACATTGCCGATGCCCACATAACCATGGCATAGGTCAGACAGCTCACCAACGTAATCAGAAAAGCCTTGCGTACCCTTCCCATATTCCGGGCACCATAATTAAAGCTTACAATGGGTTGCATACCCTGACAAAGTCCCTGCAGAGGCATCATGGACACCTGCATCACACTGGCAAGAATGGTCATGGCACCTACCGCAATATCTCCGCCGTATTGTTGCAGGGAGGTATTAAAACAAACAGACAAAACACTTTCTGTGGACTGCATGATAAACGGTGAGACTCCCAATGCCAGCACCGGTCCCATAATTTTAAAAGAAAAATGCAAATTATCTTTTCGGATGCGCAGAATCGTCTTTTTCCCACACAGGAAGCTGATAACCCATATGGCTGATACCGCCTGTGACAGTACAGTGGCTACCGCAGCACCCTGTACCCCCATGCGAAATCCAAATATAAAAATCGGGTCCAAGATCAAATTAAGCCCCGCTCCAATCAGAATTGTTTTCATACCGGTGCCTGAGAAGCCTTGAGAAGTAATAAAAGCATTTAGACCTGTGGTAATCTGGACAAATAACGTACCCAATACATAAATCTGTATATAGGGCTTGGCATAGATAATTGTTTCATCACTGGCACCAAAGGCATAGAGTATAGGCTCCGCAAATAACGAAAACACCACTGTCAATATTATTGCTAGAATAATCAGTGTAAACACACAGTTGCCCAATATCTTCTCTGCACTCTCATGCTCTCCCTTGCCCATAGCAATAGATGCTCTGGGTGCACCACCAAAGCCAACTAATGCGGCGAATGCCGAAATCAGCATAATAATCGGAAAGGTGATTCCAAGACCTGTTAATGCCAAAGAGCCATACTCCGGAATGTGTCCGATGTAAATGCGATCCACCATATTATAGAGCAAATTAACAAGCTGCGCTGCAATAGCCGGCAATGCCAGAGAAAAAAGAAGCTTACCCACGGGCATCACCGCCAGTTTATTCTGTGATGTATTTTCGTTATGATTATTTTGATTCATATACATGATTCCTTTCCTAATAATAAGCAGCTGTCTTC
Source organism: Lachnospiraceae bacterium (assembly GCA_015056915.1). Lineage (GTDB taxonomy): Bacteria > Bacillota > Clostridia > Lachnospirales > Lachnospiraceae > Acetatifactor. The sequence continues at coordinate 53,078 of SVFK01000005.1, read as the reverse complement.
TCAATGACATGTTCTGGGTTGGGAGGTTTTGTAGCTCATGATTATCAGAATTGTTTGTCATCTACAGGAGTCAAGTTGCAAACAATTCTGATAATCATGGGCTACAAAGCCTATCACCCCGGAGCCTGCTATTAAGAAGACAGCCGTCACCTACGTGTGAAACCGCCTGCTCGCTTCTTCGAAGCTCACGCAGGCGCTCCGCCGTCACCTACGTGTGAAACCGCCTGCTCGCTTCTTCGAAGCTCACGCAGGCGCCGTATTCGTAACTCCGAGCTATCGCTCTACGTTACTCATACTGTACACTCGCCAAAAAGCTACAACTGCTCATGCAAGCATGGCAGTTGTAGCTCCTTGGCTCGTTGTTTCACACTATATCTTTAATATCATCGCGGCGAATTGGAAATATACCAGCAAGGATAGTGCATCTACTATGGTAGTGATAAAGGGGCTTGCCATAACGGCGGGGTCAAGTCCTATCCTCTTGGCACCAACCGGCAAAATACATCCTACAATCATTGCCAGAAAAACAACTGCCACCAAGGACAAGCTTATCACTAATGCAACCATCATTCCCAGATGGTCAAAGAGCAGAACCTTTGCAAAATTCGCAATTCCCAGACACACACCGCAGATTATCGCCACGCGGACTTCTTTCCAGATGATGCGGGGTACATCACGATACTCGATTTCTCCCAGAGACAATCCACGGATAACCGTTACGCTTGCCTGTCCGCCGGCATTTCCGCCGGTACCCATCAACATGGGAATAAATGGAGTCAACACTGCACACACACTGAGTGCATCTTCAAAAGAGGTCAGGATAGCCTGCGTAAAAACAGAAGTTACCATCAACAAAAGAAGCCAAGGAATTCTCTTTTGGAAGGTCTCCCATACTCCAGTCTTCATATAAGGCTTATCGCTGGGAACGATAGCCGCCATTTTCTCCATATCCTCTGTATTTTCTTCTTCCAGAATATCCACGATATCATCGACTGTGATAATACCTACCAGACGATTCTCATTATCCACAACCGGCATGGCTGTAAAGTCATATTTCTTAAATTGTCTGGCAACCTCCTCCTGGTCCATCAGGGTATTAATGGAGATGACATTCTCATGCATGATGTCGCCGATAATCTCATCATTCTCACTCAACAGCAGATAGCGTAGCGCCACAGTACCCAAAAGCTTTCTCTGGGCATCCAGCACATAGCATATATTGATAGTCTCACTATCCACTCCCACCTTACGGATTCTTTCAATCGCCTGAGCAACCGTAAGATTTTCCTTCAAATCCACAAACTCCACCGTCATAATACTTCCGGCGGAATCCTCCGGGTAACGCAGCAAGTGATTTATATCCCTGCGTGCCTCCGGATTGGCATTTGCAAGCAGCTTCTTCACCACATTGGCCGGCATCTCTTCCAACAAATCCGCCGCATCATCCGCCATCAGATTATTGATGATGCTGGCAGCCTCCCTATCGGACAGGGAGGTAATAATCATCTGCTGATTATCCACATCTAAATAAGAAAAAACATCAGCCGCAAGATCCTTTGGCAGGATACGGAATACCTTCAACATGTCCTCTTCTTCCAGTTCCTCCATAAGCGCGGCAATATCAGCTTCATTCAACTCTGCCAGATACTGGCGAAGCTTGGTATACTGCTTGGTATCCAGAAGCTCAACTAATTCTTCCAGTTCCTTCATCTGTTCCATAGCACTTCTCCTCTATTGGTTTTTTATGATATCCGCAACTTCGCCCGGGGACGGGATTATCAGTATTACAACTATTATTTTTCATAAAAAACCACCACCTTTCCATGCTTGAACAAATAAAAATCTATCATTATTTTATTCTTTCGTTTATTCTTTGTCAATGTAATAGAGTTCATTCACTTTTTTTATTTTTACCTTGCCGGAGGTAGCCTCAATCATCTCCTTGCAAAGAGAGGCTTCTTCCTCCGCAGGAATGCGCACCTGCAGGCTCACCGTGTCTGTATAAGCACTACTCTGCGGTTCGATTCCTCTCTGACCCAGCAGATACAATATCTTACCAATTCCATTGTAATCCGTACCGATTTCCAACTCACATCCGTACCGCATTTTCCCAACAGTGCAATCCTTCAAGCCCTCTTTTACGGCTTGTGTATAGGCACGTACCAGTCCACCCGTTCCCAGAAGCGTACCTCCGAAATATCTGGTAACCACCACTGCTATATTACGAATGCCTTCTCCCAACAACACCTCCAGCATAGGTCTTCCTGCTGTTCCGCTAGGCTCACCATCATCACTGCATCTGGTCAATTCCCCCCTGCTTCCTATTACAAATGCGGAACAGTTGTGTCTGGCATCCCAATATTTCTTTTTCATTTCTTCAATAAAAGCAACGGCTTCCGCTTCCGTCTCACATTTCCGAACAGTTGCAATAAATCGTGATTTCTTCTCTACGATTTCGCCCTCGCCGCCTTCCAATAATATTCTATAGGAATCCATTCTGTTTTCGCCCATACTCTCTTCTCTTACCTGTAAATCTTCTAAAATAATCTTTCTTAAGTGTAGCATAATTTGAAAAAAATGTGAAACAATTCTTAAGAGTGGAAAGAAAACCTTTATTTACATAATTTTTTTTGGTATAATAGGTGCGTCTGAAACCACAGACAGAAAGGAACTGACTTTATGAATTATGGAAAAAAAGGTGTCCGTGCCAAACAAAAGACACTGAATTCTAAATCTGTGAAGTGGGGAAGAAAAATTGCACTTACCTGTGTACGGGTAATTTTAATAGCAATCGTCGGTATAGGAGTGTGCGGCGTGGCAGCCGGAATCGGCGTGTTCCGAGGCATACTTGCATGTACTCCGAATATCCGTCTGTCCGATGTCATAGCTTCCGGAGAAGCGACCATCGTTTATGACCGCGAGGGCAATGAAATCGATCAATATGTCAGCACCAATTCCAATCGAATTGAGGTAGACATGGATCAAGTACCTGAGCATTTAGCCAATGCATTCGTGGCCATCGAGGATGAACGCTTTTATCAGCATAACGGTATTGATTTCAAGGGTATGCTCCGTGCCGGTTATCAATTTATTAAAACAGGCGGTGAGGAGGCACAGGGTGCAAGTACCATCACACAGCAGCTTCTGAAAAATACCATCTTTACGGATTGGACCTCCGAAGGTGATAACATGATAAAGAAAATCAAGCGTAAGCTGCAGGAACAGTACCTTGCGCTGGAAATCACCAAATATTACAGTAAGGATGAGGTCCTGATTCGTTATATGAATGCCATCAACCTTGGTCAGAACACACTTGGTGTGGAAGCGGCTTCCCTGCGATACTTCGGTAAACACTGCAGCGAGCTGACACTTTCAGAAAGTGCCGTTATTGCTTGCATTACACAGAATCCCTCCAAATACAATCCTTTGCGTAATCCGGAGGAAAATGCCAAGCGTCGCGAAAACTGTCTCGATAAAATGTTAGAGTTGGAATTTATTACAAAAGAACAGTATGATGCGGCAATGGCGGACACGGATGCGGTATATGAACGTATTGGTTTATACGATACAGATTATCAGTTAAGCAACACCACCTCCGGCTCCTATTTTTCTGATGCAGTATACGAACAGGTTAAAGAGGACTTGGTGGAAAAAGCCGGTTATTCTGAAAGTATGGCCGAAACCTTAATGACCTCAGGCGGTTTACGCATTGAATCCACCATGGACCCTACTATTCAGCGGATTATGGATGAAGAATTTGCCAACCCTGATAATTTCCCTGAGAATGTGAAATGGTATCTGAATTACGCCCTCACTATTTTCGGTACCGATGATACCAAGCATAATTTCAGTAAAGAAAACATGATGTCATGGTTCAAGGAAAACCACAGTTCTAATTTTAATTTGATTTTCTCCTCCCATGACGAAGCAAACGAAGCAATAGCGCTCTACCGCGCTGCAATGCTTGAGGAATTAGGCATAGCAGATGAAGTTGACAATTATGATGAAAGTATATCCCTGACCGCTCAGCCACAGGCTGCTATGGTCGTCGAAGATCAGAGCACCGGATATGTGGTGGCAATGGTTGGCGGTCGCGGCACAAAGGAAGGACGCAGAACCTTGAACCGCGCAATTTCTGCAAACCGTTCACCTGGTTCTACCTTTAAGGTACTGGCATCCTTTGCTCCTGCACTGGATAGTGCCGGCAAAACACTGGCAACAGTATACAATGATGCACCTTTTAATTATGCAGACGGTACTCCCGTGCGTAACTGGTATTGGAAGCAAGCGATTCCTTACCGCGGTATCAGCTCTATTCGATTAGGAATCCAGGATTCCATGAATATTGTTGCCGTAAAGAATCAGACTGTCATCACACCTAATTTAGGCTTCGATTACCTGCTTAACTTTGGTTTCTCCACCCTTACCAGCGGTGTGGAAATCAACGGCGAATGGAAATCTGACATTAACCAGTCTCTTGCACTGGGTGGTACAACCTATGGCGTGTCACCCTATGAATTGAATGCCGCATATGCATCCATTGCCAACGGTGGACTCTATATTGAGCCGAAGCTTTATACTCGAGTTACAGATGCTGACGGCAATGTTATTCTTGATAACACTAACCCGAAAACTCGTCAGGTTATAAAAGAAACCACTGCATTTCTGTTAACCGATGCCATGGTAGATGTTGTAACCATGGGTACTGGTACCAAGTGTAATTTCAAGGGAATGGCTATTGCCGGTAAAACAGGTACTACTACTGATGACTGGGATGCTTGGTTTGCAGGCTACACTCCCTATTATGCATGTACCGTATGGACCGGCTATGACAATAATATTAACATGACGGATTCCGAAATTGCCATTTCCAAAACCTTATGGAGAAGCGTAATGCAACGTGTACATGAAAGTCTCCCTAATGAGCAATTTTCGACTCCCGAGGGAATTGTACAGGCTCAGGTGTGTTCCCGTTCCGGCAAGTTACCTATTCCGGGACTGTGCGATGCTACTACCTACACAGAATTTTTTGCTGAGGGTACTGTACCTACTGAAAGCTGTGGCGTACACTTCCAGGGTGCTGTTTGTAGCTATGACGGACTTCCCGCAAGTCCTGATTGTCCGTTCCAGCATGAAGGTATTATCGAGATTCCTTTAATTGAAGATCCTTCTTTGGATCAGGGTTCCACTACCATTATCGAGAATCCCGACGGTACACAGACAATTACCACACCGCAAACCTCCTCACAATGCCAGCATGATGCGATGTTTTATGCCAATCCTGACTACGAAATTATTATTAACCAGCAGCTTTGGGACATAACCCAACGTGCTGCGGCAGCGGCAGCTGCCGCAGCAGAAGCTGAAGCCGCTGCTGCACAATAAATTTTTAAAGCATAAAAAAGGCTCTCCAATCTTTTGATTGGGGAGCCTTTTCTTTGATTGCATATTTAGAATCCGTTTCTTATCACAGACAATTTTATTTACTGCGTTCTTCCGTAAAAACTTGTTTTAATAATTTTTGAGCAGCAAAAACTGGTAACGCAACAACAGATGCCCCTACAACTACACCTCGATTATCACGATAACCCTCTGCAGTTAACTCATTTAATGATTTTGCCATACGATATTTTCTCCATCAAATTCGTTTTCCGCTCCCCTCGAGCATATCAATTATATCACATCACATACATTATCGCTACAAACATCACAAATCAATGTCAACTGTATGCGATATACTGAATTTATCACGCCGTAGCTGTTGTGTCAGCTATTGCTGCTGTCTGATTTTCATTTTTCTCCAACTTATATAACCATATATATCATTTGCAAAGAATGCCATGAAACATGCGACAACCGAAATATACCTAATATCATATATGCTTGCCAATACCCACAATACAATCAATACAATATCGTTAGCGGCATACGCCAATGCAAAATATGGACTTCTTCTAAAGGTAAGGTATACTGCAAGAAAACTTGTAGTTACAGAGATGGTGCTTGGAATGACGTTCGCTGTATTATAATACTTCAAAATATAATAGCATAGAAATGTAATGGCAAATGTTCCCAGCCACATATACATATTTTCTTTTTTTCCTATACTATTTACCTTAACCTCTGCTTTATTTCCATTGTACGGATTTTTAAGCCACGATATCAAAGCAAAGAGAGCCATTGGCATCGTCATTCCCAGATATGTAATCATCTCTCCATAATACGAAAAAGTATATGAGATAATCCCATACAACAAACTAAATATAACCATAAGCAATTGTCCAAAAGGATTTCCCTTTGCATTAAATATCAATGATGTTACTCCTATTATCGATGCACATAAAGTCATATAATTTGTCCTATCGAATAGACAGAACGAAATTATAATAACTGATACAGAAGAACTCCATAAAATAATTTCACCCACTGTAAAATAGTTTTTTAGTTTCAACTCAGTAACCTCCTAAAAAATAAGCATCCGCATACACATCTTCAAAGACCTAATGATGTGCAAACGAATGCTTTACGCATCCACTACCCGGTGGCAGTTTTTATTCAAAATACAGTTTATTACATGCCTTTTATATCCTTAATCTTTTTCTGCAAATCTTCTACACCATTCTTGGCATTGTGAATGGAGCGACATTGCTTTGCAAATGGTTCCTCTGCCATGTCCCCATACATTTCAAAATAAATTTTACCGATTTCCATATAATTCTTCTTAATAACCTCTTCACAAGTAGATATCTGGCTCTTCAAATTAGCAATTTCTGCGATTTCTTTCGCTTTCTCTGCTGCCTCTTTTCCCTTTAAAGTAATGGTATCTCCTATCTTTTCCAAAAAATCCATTCCATACCTCCCTATAATCTTTGCCTTCTTATATACGGCATACTTATTTCTTTGTGATAATATTCAGTATATATATTTCCACTCTTCCTGACAAGCATATCATTGCACTTTTTCAAAATATTTGTTACAATGTCCATAGGGCAGAGTCAAGTGAATTCAAATGTGGCTGCCGTGCTTGCACGAGCAGACATAATTGAATTCATTTGACGAGCGAAGCGACCGAGAAACGCGAAGCGTTTCGAGGCTCTGCCCGTAAAAGGGCAAGCATTGCGGCTCTGCCCGTAAAAGGGCAAGCATTGCGGCTCTGCCCGTAAAAGGGCAAGCATTGCGGCTCTGCCCGTAAAAGGGCAAGCAAAGGGAGGACACCATGCAACCGTTATATACCACTGTACAGGTAAATAATGAAATTGAATTATGTGAGGTATCTGATTTAGATTGCAAGCAGCTAATAGAACGTGAGCTTCTGAAGAATCGAATCTCCTATTATATCCGTTGGCAAAAAGGAAGCCTTTTCAACCGTCGCAAAAATTCCTGTATCATCTGCATTAATGATACCGTTCGTGAAGATGCTGAGAACATTGTTCGTGCTGTCTGTGACGAAGCCGGATACCCTGTAAAATTTCTTTTGAAAAAGTCACAGTATAATTATTTATAATCTGTAAACTGCGTATTACCGAATCCATTTAGGTGACGCAGTTCTTTTTATTCCTTCCTGTAAACACTGATTTATGATCAACAATTGATATCCAGATAAAAGAAAGTGTAAAAGCATGAAAATCACTAACGGAAACCTATATCTGCCGGATTATCACTTTCACACCGGTACGATTGAAATCGAAAATGAATATATCTCCTTAGTCTCCGCAGAAAATCATATAATGAGTAATTCATCAAACTTGGAGCCCGATAATATCCTTGATGCCGGTGGTTGCTATGTGCTACCGGGACTTATTGATATTCATTTACACGGCTGTATGGGAGCTGATGTCTGTGACGCTACTCCGGAAGCACTACATACCATTACTGCCTATCAGGCTTCTCAGGGTATTACCGGCATCTGCACTGCTTCCATGACCTTGCCCGAGCAGAAACTGATACCCATTATGGAAAATGCCGCCGCATACAGTAATACACTGCCCTGTGCTGACCTCTTGGGCATTCGTCTGGAAGGTCCCTTTTTATCAGAGGCAAAGTGCGGCGCACAGAACTCTGCTTATCTGCAAAAGGCAGATCTGACCCTCTTTGAAACACTTCAGGAGAAAGCCAATGGTCTGATTCGAATTGTGGATGTGGCACCTGAGGCCGATACTGATTGTCAATTTATGCAAACAGTTTCCGAACAGTGCAAAGTATCTCTCGCCCACACTGCTGCCGATTACTCTACCTGCCAAAAAGCCTTTACCGCAGGTGCTTCCCATGTGACGCACCTTTTTAACGCAATGAATGAATTTCATCACAGAAAACCGGGGCTCATAGGTGCTGCCTATGATACCCCGGCTTGTACTGTTGAATTAATATGTGACGGCATCCATGTGGATGCCGCTACCATTCGTATGGCATTTCAGCTGTTTACTGATGCTCGCATTGTTCTCATTAGTGACAGTATGCGTGCTACCGGTATGCCTGACGGTAGCTATACGCTGGGCGGTCAGACTGTCAAAGTCTGTGGTAATCTTGCCACCTTAAACCGAGCTTGCACGCTCGATTCTGCAAATTCTTCCAATGAGACCTTAGCCGGCTCTGTCACTCACCTGATGGATTGTGTCCGCAAGGCTGTCTCCTTTGGTATTCCTCTGGAAAGCGCTATTCGCTGTGCCACTGCCACCCCTTCGCATTGCATCGGTATTGCAGATAAGTACGGTTATCTGCGCCCCGGACATATTGCCAATATTGTCATTCTAAATCCTGACTTAAGCCTCCGTCATGTGATTATACATGGCAGGCTCATTTTGTAGCACACAAAATATTCATCCCTGAACCGCCTTATTTCACTCGTTTTCCTACCACCACAAATCTTCCGTCCTCCACATGATATGCACAGCAGGACAGGGTAATAAATTCGTCCCCCAATTCCGCAGTCACTCCTGTGTCATAGAGAGACATTGCCTTGATATTCTGATACCAGTCGTCAAATTCCTCCTGCGTATCTGCCTGAAAAAACTTATAAAATTTAAATACTTTATCGCTTTCGTAAAACACCTGTGAGTAAAACACGGCAATCAATTCATACTCCCGTTCCTCATACAGACTGTCAAAGCGTATCATACTATGTTCTTTTCCGTAGGTCTCATCTGCATAAAGCTTCAAATCACCAAACATTTCACCCGTTTTCATGGTATGACCATGAATAATCAGATTGGTGGAGGGCGCACTTCCATCTGCATAGGCGCAAGCTTTTGTGCCTGTGCCCACCACAGAATCCGTATCCATCATCAGGCACCCATTCTGATTGGGCTGTCCGTAAAAATCAAGCTTTAAATAGTAATCTTCATCCTCCATGGTCTGCATGACCGGATAATCAATTACAGTATCATCAATAGAAAGCCACCCTATCATATCCGAATTAGTTTCATATAGGGATTGATATTGAGACATTATATCAGGACTACTGATTGGTGCTGTACGCTCCTCGTCCTCATCATGCGGTATGTCATACTCCTGCTCAATATCTTCTACCCGAAGTGTCTGCAATTCCTTTTGGGTATTTCTTGCCTCTAGACTCTGCCACAAGTACCAAATACTGTATATGCCTAATCCCACCACCGCAAGGATAAATACGATGACACATAGAAGACGAATCAGCTTCCTATTCTTTTTATACCAATTCTTTTTATACCAATTCTTTTTATAACTATTTTCCTGTTCCATATACCACTATCATCAACTATCTGTCTGATACTTTCCGTCTCTTGCCGGTGAGAACGATTCCTGCTCCTGATAGTGCCAGCAAGCAAAGGAAGCCTGCAAATAAATTACTGTCTCCAGTATCGGGCACATCATCCTTTTTATCCTGTGCTACAGACGGAGTACTATCGCCGCCCGTGCTACCGATAGGATTAGTAGGATTAGTTGGATTCGTCGGGTTTGTCGGGTTTGTTGGGTTAGTCGGATTGGTTGGATTCGTATCCGGCTGAGTATCGGTAATATCCTCGTAAACAGCTGTTATCTCTACTGCTTCATCAGGCATAGTAAAGGTAGTGGTGCTGCTCGTTGCACTTGCAAGAGTCACGCCTCCGCTTACTATCGTCCACTCTTTAAATTGCTTTCCTGTGGCCGGAGCATCCGCTGTAACTGTTACTGTGTCACTCTCTTCGTATTCTCCGTCACCGGTTCCGTTATTGACTACAACAGCGTACTTAGTTGTCGGAACAATAATATCCTCGTAAACTGCCGTTACCTCCACTGCCTCATCAGGCATGGTAAAGGTTGTGGTACTACTGGTTGTACTTGCAAGGGTTACCCCTCCGCTTACTATTGTCCACTCCTTGAATTGCTTTCCTGTGGTCGGAGCATCTGCTGTAACTGTTACTGTGTCACTCTCTTCATATTCTCCGTCGCCGGTTCCGTTATTAACTACAACAGGGAATTTGATTATGGGCGCATCCTCATAAGTTGCTGTTATCTCCACGGCTTGAGCAGGCATGGTAAAAGTGGTGGTACTGCTTGTTGCATCTGCAAGAGTCACGCCTCCGCTTACTATTGTCCACTCCTTAAACATCTTTCCTGTGGCCGGAGCATCCGCTGCAACTGTTATCGTTCTACCCTGCATATATTGTCCGTCGCCGGTTCCGCTATTTACCGTCACATTATAGACCGCCGGAACAGAAATAGATACAGGAGTACTTGCATAATCAGTTTTAACGACAGTATTGGTCTGCTCTGCAATAATGTATGCAAAATAATCTGCTCCACAAGCCTTATCTGCCAATGCGTCAGGAAGCGTAAAGGTTCCTGTACCGCTGGTATTGCTGATTGTCACATCCTGCAGTGCGCCGTAGTAAAGTACCTCCGCATCACTTTCTGTGTATGCTTTATTGGTAATCATCACCGAAATCTGGTTAATGCCGCTTCCCGTGTAAGCATAAGGAACCGTTACGGTGTTGCCTTCTCTTGTTACGCTCTGTCCGCCGGGAACAGATACTGCCATGCCGGCATCCAACAATGTCAGCTTCCATTGTGTCGCCGTGCTGGCTTCTACCGCTGCCAGTGCAGAAGATTTATCTGTAGAGTATGCAGATGCGAAAAGGATAGATGACAGCTTAACATTTAAGGCAGGGCTCACTCCGAATTGACTTCCGCAACTGTAGTAGTTGATTCCACCGGCCGGAACCACTGCATACACGAGATATGCCGTACCACTCCTTTCGGTGCGCAACCACCACCCCGTATCATTGTCAGTCCTTGTTTTTGTTCTTGCATCATCATCAGCATACAATTCCCGTGCTTCTTTTCCACTCAATACAAATAAATAGTCATCAGCGGCATGGTCTACACCTGAAGAAACCAGCGGAACGCCACCGGGACCCATAAGAGTGCTCTCGTCATACGGACCTTGTGCCAACAGACTCGTCTGTATAATGGCCGCTTTTTCTAATGTGGTAAAGTTTTCGGCATTTTCATACCATTCAGCTCCGTTTACAAATGCTTCAAGCCTACTGCCTGTCCACACTCTACAGTTAGGATTGCTCTGTTCATTAAAACCATAGCCTATTTCGCCATTATATATGCCTTCACAGTCAAGCAACAGACACTCCTCCGCCACCGTCTGTGTAGTCGGTGAAGAAGACAGTATTCTGAAAGAAAGCGTACTGGAACCCTTCTTTCCGAAATACACCTGATTGCCGCCTGCTTCCCATGCACCGTTTGGTCTTAACACGGTGGGGTCAAGATTAATCGCCTTTACAGTCGTTGCAGCCTTGGCTGTAATCGGCACCATTCCTGACAACAGACATAGACATAAAAGTGCCACAAACCAACGTTTTACCTGCATCATAGGATGTCTTTTCTCTGATAATGCTCTCATTTTCCTTTTCTCCGTTTCTGGGGGCTTCATGAACACGAATCCCTCTTATCTTTTCGTAATTTGTATGAATGTTCATATTCACATGACTACATATCCTACTGTATTCTATTCAACATCCAACGGATTCCTGTAAAGTCACTGATACAAGCTACCATTATTAATAGTAGCTTGTATCAGTATAGCTGTCAATACACTTTACCATTTCCGTTTCTAATGCTCTGCCGTCTCATTTTTTCTGTTTTAATATGCCATATAACACTGTAACCATTCATTCCGGTAAGCTTTCCGACACGCACAGCGCCCCCCAGCCTACCCGCTCATTGGGATATACGCTCTCCCCACGCAACGGTTGTGCGCCGGCGCGAAGATACGCCTTCACCTTCTCCCCATACAAAAACTCATCATTCCCCCGAACAATTCCCCATTCCATCAATAATGCCGCACTGCCGGTTACAATGGGTGTGGCGAAGGAGGTTCCCGTAAACGCATCATAGCCAACATAGGTATTGGGCGCCAGAATTCCCACTCCCGGTGCCACCAAATCAGGCTTCGTCAATCCCGCAGTCACCATGCCAATGGTTCTTTGGGTATCCGCATAGCCTCGTCCTGAAAAATCCGCATAGCTATCATAAGTAAAATCATATGCCCCCACCGTGATGACCTTGGCTGCTGTGGAAGGAATCGTCAATGTCACCTGCGGTGTGGGATTATAAAAGCCGGTGCTGCTACTGCGCACTGCGCTGTCGGAAAGGTACAGATAATACTGTCCTGTCACAATCTCAATCGGCTCTATCAGGATACTCCATATCCCACTATTGATATAAGAGCCTTCCACCGGTATCATTTCCAGGTAAATCTCCTGAGCAACCGCATAGGGACGCGGCTCACCGATATAGACCAGTATCTCCGTATCTTCTAATCGCAAAGTATATTTCCCACCCTCTACAGCAGCAGGCAGCTCTACCTGCTGCCCACCGGGTGAACGCAGACTAATGCGGTATCTGTCGCTATAATTTTGCCAAAATTGAATATTCAGGCTGCGTTCATATTCTGCTACCGCCATTTCAATCTCTCTTGCACTTTCCACATTTCCTGCAATATGTCCACCAGAGTTCCCCTCATTACCGCTTCCCACGCAGATAACCGTCCGTCCCACCTCTGCCGCATTATCCAGGAAGCGCTCCAACAGAGAGCTTCCGTCGTGAGAGCCGTAATTATTGCCAAAGCTTAGGTTAATAGCCAGAGGCATTCCCAATTCCTCCGCCTTTTGTAAGGCATATACGATTCCTCGCATAATTTCTGTGGTTCTCGGAAAACCACCCTCCTCCGGCACTCCCAATTTTACAATGAGCAAATCTGCCTGAGTGGCAATCCCTGTATAATTCTCTTCCGGGTTGTATCCTGCTGCAATACCGGCCACTGCTGTACCATGTCCACTGACATCCGTACTTGGCAGTATGTCATATTGCTCCTGTGGCGAAGTTATCCGTAATGCCCGATTAATCTGCTCCTGCGTGTATTCTACCCCCATGGCAAAGCCCTCAGGCGGCATGCCGCGCAAGGTCTGATCCCACAAATAACGAATTCTGGTATCACCGTTTGCCTTGCGAAAATCTCTCCGCCTCCAATCAATACCGGAATCCAATACAGCTAAAAGAACACCTCTTCCATTCAGAAAAGGTGTTCTCATTGTAACCTGCGGAAAGCAGGAAGAGGATGCCGGTCCAATTTGTGAATAAAAATATCGCTTCGGCATCTCCACATATTCTATTTCTTCAAAATCTGCTATTTGTTCTACCAAATTCTCCGGCACTGTAAGAATCGCATATCCGGCCAATAGCCTTTCTACCTGTATTCCCTGTGCCTCTATGGCTTCCAGATTTCCATTATACTTTACAATCAATTCCCAGCTGCGTGTGGCATCATCAAAGCCAACATTCAATGTGTCCGTCTGCTGTCTTACTTCCTCCGGGGTCTCCAGTGCAAGGTTTAAGATATTCTCCATTTTCTGATTCATGTATTTCTCCGCATCAAATCCCTTTACCTAATGTATATCTGTCCCCGATTGATTATATTCCTTTCAGCTTATTCCTGCCAGAATACCTTCATTGCTTTAACCGCATACTCCGTATCTCTGGTTCCTGCTGTTTCTACCGCAGAATGCATGGCAAGCTGAGGAAGTCCGATATCTACAGAAGCAACGGATACATGGGCAGTCGAAATATTTCCCAAGGTAGAACCTCCTGCAATATCCGAGCGGTTAGCATAAGTCTGCCAGGGCACCCCAGCCTTCCTGCAAATACTCTTCATTGTAGCCGCCGAAACCGCATCAGTAGTATATTTCTGGCTTCCGTGATATTTGATTACGATACCGCTGTTGAGATAGGGGCGATTGGTAGGATCTGCCTTCTCCGGGTGATTGGGATGCACTGCATGGGCATTGTCTGCAGATATCAGAAAACTTCCTGCAATCCATCTGAGATAATCACTTCCATCCACTTCCAAGGCTTCACCGATACGTTGAAGGGTATCCTCCAAAAAGGTAGAATCTGCTCCCTGTCTGGTGCCACTTCCTACTTCTTCATTGTCAAATACCGCACATACATTGATATACTTTTTCGGTATGCTCTCCACAAAGGCACTGACCGCTGCAAATACACATTGTAAATCATCCAATCTGGGAGACAAGACAAATTCACCGTTTTCTCCAAATATCCTGCCCTTTTCTCTGGGATACAGGAACAAATCATATCCCAGTACAGCCTCCGGCTCCACTCCGGCTGCCGTTGCTATCTGCTGTAGTAAAGCTCCCTTTCCCTGACTCTCTGTACTGCCAGCAAACAAGGGAAGCATATCCACCTGAGGATTATATTCCACTCCTTTATTCATATCGCGATTCATGTGAATAGCCATATTCGGAATCACCAGTAAATCCTTATCAATATTGACTAGCTTGGTCACAATCCCCTTTCCTTCCTCTACAGCCACTCTTCCCGCCACAGAAAGTGCTCTGTCAAGCCATGTTGAAAGAATCATTCCGCCATACTTTTCAGTATTCAGCTTAATATAGTTGTCCTCCACCATCATCTCAGGGTTCTCCTTTACCTTAAAGGAAGGAGAATCAATGTGCGTAGCCACCATATGAAAGCCCTGAATGTCTTGTGCTTCCGGTAGCCTGAATGCAATCAAAGAAGAATCATTCCGGGTGACATAGTAGCTTCTGCCATGTGTAAGCTTCCACTCCGCATTTTCCGTCAGTTCATCAAAGCCTGCCCTTTCAAGCTCCTGCTGTATGTTACGAATCGCGTGAAAACATGTGGGACTTTTCTCTATAAACTCCAGCATATTATTGGTAATATCCATATATTCTTTCATGCAATTAATTTTTACTCCGTTTCTTTTAAAGCCAAGAGTATTATCTCTCTGCCCTGGTAGGATTATTCAGGAAATCATCATATGCCAGACGTATACCATCCTCCAGCTCTGTTGTATAACGATATCCCAAGCTCTCCAGCTTACTTACATCCAACAGCTTTCTGGGCGTACCATCCGGTTTGGTAGTATCCCATTTAATCTCTCCGGTATAGCCTATCGCCTTTGCGACTAACTGAGTCAATTCCTTTATGGTAAGCTCCTTTCCGGTTCCCAGGTTGACTGTCTCATTTCCGCTGTAGGTATTCATCAAATATACGCACGCATCTGCCAGATCATCAACGTACATGAATTCCCGTAATGCAGTACCCGTTCCCCAGCATACCACTTCTGTTGCCCCTGACACCTTAGCCTCATGAAAACGACGAATCAATGCCGGCAGCACATGACTATGGGTCGGATGATAATTGTCATTAGGGCCATACAGATTGGTGGGCATCACGCTGATATAGTCCGTTCCGTACTGGCGATTCAGATATTCGCAATATTTTAAACCTGATATTTTAGCAAGGGCATATGCCTCATTGGTCTTCTCCAATTCTGAAGTAAGCAGGCAATTCTCCTTCATAGGCTGTGGTGCCATACGGGGATAGATACAGCTGCTTCCCAAGAACAACAGCTTCTTGCAACCATTCTGCCATGCCGAATGAATCACATTCATCTCCAGAATCATATTTTCATACATAAAATCCGCCAAAGCTTCGCTATTGGCCATAATACCGCCCACCTTCGCTGCTGCCAGAAATACATAGTCAGGCTTCGCTTCTGCAAAGAAAGCCTCCACAGCCTCCTGTCTGCACAAATCCAGTTCCTTATGGGTGCGGGTGATAATATTATGATAACCATTCTTTTCGAGCACACGACAAATAGCACTTCCCACCATTCCTCTGTGTCCGGCTACATATATTTTTGCATCTTTTTCCATCATAGTACGATTCAGTCCTCTCCACGCTTTGATATAACGGTTTGCTAATATCCTATAATCATTGTATCATTACTTATAAACAATAGCCGTTGCCAATTCATCTGCTTTCTTCTGTCCACAAAATACAGCTGCAAGCGCCAGACCAAAGGGAATGGCTGTTCCCATACCTCTGGAGGTAATTACATGACCGGATACTGTTACTGCATCTTCCGTTACCTCAGCACCTTCCAGATGACCTTCAAAGCTCGGGTAGCAGCATGCCCTTTTTCCCTTCAAATATCCTCTATGACCAAAGATACTGGGCGCCGCACAAATTGCAGCAATATATTTATCAGCCTCATAAAATGCATCCAGCTGAGTCATCAGTGCTTCATGAGCTTCCAAATTCTTGGTTCCCTCACCACCACCGGGCAACACCAGCATATCATATTCGTCAAAAATCACCTGAGAAAAGGTCTTATCCATTGTTACCACAATACCGTGGGCACCCTCCACCGTGCTTTCCTCGGTTACGGATACCATATCGATTGTCAATTCGCATCTCCTGCAAATATCCACCACTGCTAGCGCTTCTATTTCCTCAAAACCCTTTGCAAAAAAGATTGCTATTTTACTCATATCCTCTACCATACCTTTCTAATACCAAAATCTATGCATCATACTTCTGTTAAGCAGATATACTACAGATAGTATACACACTTCTTACAAATATTTCAATTAATTGGTTGGAATTCGTGACAGATGTGGTATAATTTACTATAGAATGGGCAAACGCCTTGGCACTTCTTAATATCAGTAGCTATGTGCGTTTCCAAATAATTAAAACTACACAAAGAGGACTAATTATGGAAATCGAACGCAAATTTACTTTAAAATCATTACCGGAAAATCTGGAGAATTATCCATTTCATCATATTGAGCAAGCGTATCTGAACGTCAATCCCGTGGTTCGCGTACGCAAGGAGGACAATTCCTATTATCTTACCTATAAGGGCAACGGAATGATGGCCAGAGAGGAAAGCAACCTCTCTCTGAACAAGGAGGCTTACTATCATCTCCGGGAAAAGGCAGACGGCAATATTATTTCCAAAAAAAGATACCTGATTCCCTTACATCACCCGGGATTCAAGGAAGGCTTTCCTGCTCCACCGGATGATTACTCCCTGATTATTGAATTGGATGTCTTTGACCCTCCGTTTGCTCCCCTTATTATGGCAGAGGTGGAATTCGGAAGTAAGGAGGCTGCAGAGGCATTTCTCCCTCCCGACTGGTTTGATGAAGAGGTGACCTATAACAAGGAATATCACAATTCTTATATGGCTTTGCATATGTAAAAAGTAAAACGGAAGGCTTAAAGCCTTCCGTATAATTTTGCCATTTCTGCAATTTCCTCTGCCAGTTTATCATTTAGAGCATCCTTGTCCATACGCCATTTCCAATTATTGCCCAAGGTTGACGGAATATTGATACGCGCTTCTCTTCCCAGATTCAGATAATCCTGCATAGGAATAATTGCAGTATCTGCCGCGCTTGCCAAGGCAGCACGGACAATCAACCGATTCAAATCCCTGCTGTTTCTCCGACCAAAATATCTTTGGGCAAAATCCTTATCCTTTCCGGGCATTGTCTTTATAAATCCCACAGTCGTATCATTATCGTGCGTTCCGGTATACACTACACAATTCTTATCGTAATTGTGAGGAAGATATTCATTATTCTTCCATGCCTCAAAGGCAAAATGCAGCACCTTCATCCCCGGATAGCCTGTCTTCTTCACCAATTCCTTGACACTGTCCGTCAGGAAGCCTAAATCCTCTGCAATAACTTTTTTCTCGCCAAGCTTTTCCTTCATGGTTGCAAACAGCTCATAACCCGGTCCCTTCTTCCAGCAACCGTTCCTTGCAGTGTCATCTCCGTAAGGTACAAACCAATACTCATCAAAACCACGAAAATGGTCGATACGCACCACATCATACAGCTCATAGCAATATGCAATTCTTTGCATCCACCATTCATAACCGGTCTGTCTATGATATTCCCAGTCATAAAGTGGGTTGCCCCATAGCTGACCTGTCTCCGAAAAGGCATCCGGCGGGCACCCCGCCACACCTATAGGCATTCCTGCCTCATCCAATTGAAACAGCTTCGGATGCGCCCATGTATCCGCACTGTCAAACGCCACATAAATGGGAATATCCCCTATAATCTCAACGCCTTGGCTATTAGCATATTTTTTCAAAGCCTTCCATTGCTTTGCAAACAGATATTGCTGAAATCTGAAGAAAGCCACTTCCTCAGCCAATTCCTCGCGATACTTTTGTAACGCTACTTCTCGGCGAAGACGTATGTCCTCCTCCCATTCCAAAAAGCATACTCCGCCAAAATGATTCTTCACTGCCATATACAGTGCGTAATCCTCCAGCCAATAACTGTTGCTCTCCACAAATTCTCGATAGGGAGGAGCACCTTCAATCCCCTTACTTACAGCACATTCCCATGCCTTTCTCAGTATGGTAAATCTGTGGAGATACATGTTCTCATAATCAACATAATGCTCATCCTTTCCAAAATCAAAGGAATCACATTCGGCTGTAGTCAAATACCCTTCTTCGACCAAAAGCTCCAAATCAATATAATAAGGGTTACCCGCAAAGGTCGAAAAGGATTGGTATGGTGAATCCCCATAGCCGGTAGGTCCCAAGGGTAATATCTGCCACAATTTATTTCCTGATTTTTTTAAAAAATCTACAAACCGATAGCTCTCCTTACCAAAGGTTCCTATTCCGTATTTTGAAGGAATACTTGCTATCGGCATCAATATACCCTGTTGTCTCATACCTGTTTCTCCTCTTTTGCAGCGCATTATGGGTTCACGGTTTACTGTACCAAGTATACAAAATATGCAGCATATCCCAGCAACATTACAATGCCTGCCGGTCTCGCCAGCTGCTTTTTGCGAATCACAGCCACAAAAAGTAAAACCATAGTAGCTACTGCAACAATACTATCAACCACGAAATTAGCGCCATAAGCCACCGGCGTTATCAATGCTGTGGTACCTACCACAAATAAAATATTAAAGATATTGCTGCCCACAATATTGCCTACAGCTATATCTGCCTTACCCTTTATAGCTGCAGTCACACTGGTTACGAGCTCCGGCAGAGAGGTTCCAAATGCTACAATGGTCAGACCGATTAATCGCTCACCCATACCAAAGATTGTAGCCAACTCAGAAGCCGCCTCTACAGTAATATCACTTCCGAATACAATCATAGTAGCTCCCACCACTATCATAGCCAATAATTTTAAAACGGAATCCTTACTATCTACTTCCGGGATGTCCTCAAGAGGCTGTCCCTTTTTGGCCATGTGGAATAAATATACCAGATAAACAATCATAAACACCCAGAGAATAGCCCCCTCAATTCTGCTGACCTGATTGTCAGCAAGCCCCACTCCTGACAAAATCGCTGTTATCAATATTGTAAAAGGGATCTCATAACGTACCGTAGATTGCTGCACAGCAATGCTGCGAATCACTGCTGTCAGGCCAAGAATAACCAATACATTCATGATATTGCTGCCCACTACATTGCCAATGGTAATCTCCGCGCTGCCCTTTGCTGCTGCGGATATACTCACTGCCGCTTCCGGGAGCGATGTTCCCATTGCCACAATCGTCAAACCAATTACTAATTGGGGAATCCCAAAACGATCTGCCACCTTGGATGCTCCTTCCACAAACCAATCCGCACCCTTCATCAACAGCACAAAGCCGATTATCAATAAAAATAGCTGTAGCAAAATTTCCACTTTTATCCTCCGTCCTTTTCCAAAAAAAGACTTTTAGCACATTTGTGCTAAAAGTCTTACTTCTTTTTAACTTAAAATACCGTACCATTTTCATCACAAAATGTCAAGTCACTATTCCATCGGTTCTTCATTTTCCAGATATTCCAAAAAGCTGTCTACCAGCTTCGGATCGAACTGCTTTCCGGCTTCCTGTCGCAGACGTTCTCTTGCCTCAGCAACGTCCATTCCCGATCCGGTAGGCTTCGGGTAAATCCAATAGCTATAGCTGGTTACCATAAATAAAACTCGTGCAGTATACAGGATTTCTTTTCCCTTAAGTCTATTCGGGTATCCCATACCGGACCAGCACTCGTGGGACTGCAAAATCGTATTGGAAGCAGGAAAGCTTTCTTCATACAATCTGGCCAGTCGATAACCAATCAGGGTATGCTTTGACATCTCTACATACTCTTTTTCTGTAAGCTCCGCATCCTTTTCGACAATATGCTTAGGAATGGCAATCAGACCTACATCCTGTATCTTAGCGGAAAGTCGTAGCATTTGCACGGTATACTCTTCCAGATTCAAATATCTTGAAAACCTCTCAATTCTATGTACAGATTCCGCAACCTGCTTCTTGGAAATATATTGCTTCTGGTACAGAAGCTCCATAATATCATTATGAATATTCTGCTTCCGCTTTCTCTGTACCTTGGCGTTATACATAGCCTCTTCAGCCTGATTCATAACGGAACGCAAATCGTCCTCTTCCGACTTCAGAATAGCATATCCTAACGATAAGGAAGGAGGAAGCATCGTATTGGACACTTCTGCACATGCCTTATGGATTCTGCTACAATAATCCTCTGCTTCCAGAGCTCTGCCATAAGGGATTGCAATACAAAACTCATCTCCGCTCCGCCTTCCGATAATATAATCCACACCTGCTTCTTTTCTAAGAATATCAGCCACGACCTTTAAAGCCGCATCACCTATACGATGTCCGAATACATCATTACAAAGCTTCAGATTGTTCATATCTCCTGCAAAAAATACAATCGGATATGCTTTATCTTGAACTAGCTTTTTCAATTTCTCATCAAAGCGGGCTTTCGAAAGCAAACCGGTCAATTCATCATGCTGGTGTGACAATTCCAACTTAATCTTCTCACTACGCAGCTCCGTCTCGATTTCTTTTCTGTATGCCAATTCTTCCTGTTGAATATAACTCTGCATACCCAGCTCTGAAAGCTGCATTGCCAGCACGCGTATCATTTCTACAATATTGTTAAACTGCGCCCTTGTCTTACGAGGCACTGTTTGAATCTTTTCAAGGAAAAGATCCTCATCAATCTTCAAAGCCTGTGCTCTCTCTCGTTGCTCTGCAACGCTGAGCATATCCTCTTCAATCATTACCTGTCCTATCATCCAACTGGCGAGATGCTTACCGTCTATGATAATACTGATACCGGCATCCATCAAACCGGCAGACAGGCATTTGGACACAATGGGCTTATCGGACTTTCTTCCCAGTACAGAATCCGAATATTCGCAGTTACGATTTCCTATCTCAGAACGACGCACTACATCCAGACAAAATCTACAGAAATTACTGGGCTTCGTAATAGGCGTACCCTCCGGGGACACAATAACGATGCCAATCTCCAATGCATCTGCAATCGAATCCGTCAGTTTCTGTACTTTATTCATGTCAAACAAATCTTCAAATTTGTACTTATCAATATTTCGGTTCATCATACTCAGACCCCCTGCCAACAATCCTTATCCCCAAACACTGTACTTTTCCCTATTCATTTAGTAATATTATATAACTGTTTTCCCAATCTGTATATATGAATAGTAAAATTTATATTTTTATATAAATCCACTTACCCATTCGGAACCTGATAGAAGCAAACAAAAATCTCGAAATCTGATCTGCCAGAATACCCAGCCAGATACCCGTCATGCCCCAACCAAGCACATAACCGCATACATAGGAAAAACCGGTTCTGATAATTGTTACACTAATGGTAGAGGCCAATGCCGTATACGCCGTGTCGCCCGCACCGCGCAGACATCCCATGTAAATCACCTGTGACACCTGGAACAGGACAATGAAGATAATAACATGAATAATATCAACACCTACTGCGATAATTTCTTCTTCTACAAAGAAAAGCCGGAATATCATTTCTCCAAACAGGAAATAAACACATGCCAACACAATGGAAATACATAAGCCGATACGTCTGCAGATACTACCGTATTTTTTGGCTTTATCCGGTAATTTTTCCCCAAGACTTCTGCCGATTAATGCTACCGCCGCCACTTGCATACCGTCGCCAAAGGAAAAGGTCAGACCCATGATATTCATTCCCACCTGGTGTGCTGCCATAGGAACCATTCCCATGTCTGCTGCCATAATTGAGGTTGACATAAAACCGATTCTCATAAGTATCTGCTCGATAAATACGGAGTATCCTACCTTTACAATATTGACAAACGCCTCCCAGGTAGGTTTTATCTTTTCTGCAATAATATAATGAATACTTACAAATCCGTCCTTTTTTAGCAGAGACACTATACTGATAACACATGCAACAACTGTACCGAATACGGTTGCCAATGCCGCGCCATAGATTCCCAATGCCGGGAAACCAAGGTGTCCTTGAATCAGCAAATAATTGCCGATAACATTTACCAGATTGGAAATCAGATTGGTTCGCATGGCTATCATGGTATTACCGGCACCACGTTGGGCTGCATTGATACCCATGGAAAGAGCGTTAAAAAAGATGCCGCCCATAATGATGCGGAAGTAAATCACCGCCATCTCATGCGTATCTTCCGTAGAGCCACAAAAAGTAATAATTTCATTGGCAAAAACAACCGAAACGGCACTGATAACAATCACCGCCAAAATGCAGAAAACAATGGCAGTAAGCAAAATCTGATTAGCTTGTGTTTGTTTCTGTTCTCCACGCCTTCTTGCCACCAATGCGGATATTGCCACCGTCATGGCAATAAATATTGACATTCCCAAAAATTTCGGTTGTGTGGTGAGACCTACTGCCGCCACAGCATTGGCTCCCATTGAGCTCACCATATAAGTATCCACCAGACCTGCCAATGCTATAAAAAACGATTCGCACACTGCCGGCCATGCCATTTTTACAGCTTCTTTTACCAAAGGCATCTGCGCCCTATCTTCCTTCATTACAATTCACTCTTTTCTATGAAATTCTATATTATCTATACTATCACAGTTGCCATTTCCGGTCAAACAACTATCCCCGAAGCCTACACTGCCAACAAAAAACGGAGACACAAATTTTCTACCGCCAGAGCACCCAAATATGCAACACAAAAAAAAGAAAAACCTCAGTAAACACTGAGGTTTTAGCGTGCGGATAACAGGACTTGAACCTGCACGTCTGCTGACAATAGAACCTAAATCTATCGCGTCTGCCAATTCCGCCATATCCGCCCACGAAAAAGATTATAACCTTGTCGCCTGCTTTTTGTCAAGAGATGGTATTGGCAACAAACTTAATCTTTGTCGCACCAATTTCCCCTACTAATTTATACTTTTGCATTCTTAGTCGGGGACTTCCCTTGCTTTCAACCCGACTAGACTTGCTTTTTTGTCGTTGCAGTCGGGGTTAAGACTTGTCTTTTACCCGACTGTTCTTTCCTTTTTGTCGTTGCGGTCGGGACCTGGACTTGCTTTTTACCCGACTAATCTTGCCTTTTTGTCGTTGCGGTCGGGACCTGGACTTACTTTCAACCCGACTAATCATGCCTTTTTGCCGTTGCAGTCGGGGACAGGGCTTACTTAGTGGAATCTACTACAAAGAAAATGACCAACCCCTAAGGAAACGTCTTACTATTCCAAAGCCCAATTTCTCTAAATCTCCTACTCCTTTAAATACTCAATCAATTCCTCGCAGCGCTCGATTGTAAGTTGTGCCAGCGTATCATTATAGCTCACTGCCGCAAAAGAACCACCCTCATATTCTGAGCTCACTTCCTTTGCCTTGGTCTCTTTTTCAGCAATCCATTCCCGCTGCTCCGCAAGAATTGTGTCATACCTATCTTCATCAACATTATATCGGATAAGCTTCCAAATATAATTCAGGCACTCATCACTTATCTCATACATGATTCCTGAATATTCAACCATCTCTAAGGTCGTACTCGCCTCGGTGAGCTTGTTACTATAGTAATCATATGAAGACTTACAGCTGTCAAAGGTCATCTGCGCATCTTCCAACGGCGCAGGTCTATCATGAGAATAAATGCCATAACCATTGACCTCATCTGTGATAACCGTCATGGTAAGCACTGATTCATCTTGGTTATACGATTCAATCCACATGCGAATCTCCTCAGAAAGCTCACTCAAAGGGGTGCCCGGAAGGTAGACTGTAAAGATATCTGTTCCTCCCAGGCAGTAGGATTCCGTATAAATATAGCGGACACAATCTCTCATTTCCACAGTATCCGCATCCTTCTCATATAAAATATCGCCAAGCTTCATCGTATATGTATACTCATTTATTTTGTTAAGGTCAGTGAAGTGACCGGTATAAGAACTGCTATATATGGTGCCTTCCTCATAACCCTCCCCGGTGTCACCCATGTCTGAATCATGATATTTCCCTGTAAAATAACCGTCCTTTTCAATTACAAATTCTTCTGACCAGCCTCCTGCACCACTGGAAAACCCAAACTGCCGCTCTGCCAAATCTGCAAAAGTTAAATCCTCTGTAAAAGTTAAATTCTCTGCCAAAGTTGCTTCCTCTGCCAAAGTTGCTTCCTCTGCTAATATTGCTTCCCGAGTAGACTCAATCTCCTCATACGGAACAGGATACGGAGTTTTAGAGGCTGCAGAGCCACATCCCCCGGCAATAGTCGCAGCCAGTATCACCAATATCATTAAAACACATCTATTTTTCATAAAGAACTCCACCCTTTCACAATATCCGCTTTTCCTACAAGCACCTTTCTTACAGCAAATCTGCACTATTATCTGCCTTACACCACTGCCCTACATCACCGCCT
The DNA here is from genome assembly GCA_015056915.1 of Lachnospiraceae bacterium. Classification (GTDB taxonomy): domain Bacteria; phylum Bacillota; class Clostridia; order Lachnospirales; family Lachnospiraceae; genus Acetatifactor. The sequence continues at coordinate 27,987 of SVFK01000005.1, read as the reverse complement.
GAACAAAATCTATGGCAAAATGCAACGCTGTCGGCACTAAAATGTCTTTTCTTTTATAAGTAATAAAGCACATTAGCAGATGAAAGAAGAAGGTAAATATCAGCTGCGGCAACGCCAAAACGATGTAAGAAAAGGAAACCATATCATTCACATACATTTGAAACGGCAGATGCATCAAAGAAAAGAATACACCGCCAATTATGTAAATCACCTTCCTATTCACACGAAGTCCAAACAAATAATTTTGTATAAAACCTCTGAAAATCATTTCTTCTAACAGGGCAATATAAATCAGATAATATGCTACTCCCCTAAATATTGTCAGCACAGAATGCTCACTAAATAGCAATGCAAAACCGACCGAAAGAACCACAATCGCACCTGCAATCAGCAGATTAGATTTTATTTTTTCCTTAGAAAATCCAAGACTATAAATATTTTTATCCTTCAGTATTGTTACAAGAATTGCAATACCTAACAGCAGCCATTGAATCAGGGAATAGTGTTCGAATCCATTCTTGTACACAACTCCCATCAAAAGGTATCCTGCCATCAAGGCGACATAGTACGTAATCGCAATAATTGCGTATTTTTTATCTCGTGTTTGATACATAGTACAACGCCTCCTTTCATAATCCTACCCTTGCCGGGATATAAACAAATATTTATCCTTGCATTTTAGTAGTGATATACATGGATATTAGCATAACAACTATGCCCACTGCAAGATAAATTCCTGCGTACATCACAAAAGCCGGCTCTCCCATATCAAAGAACATCCATGTACCAATCAAGAACAACACAGCCGAAATAACCGGTAAGCTCCATAATTGCTTAGCATTTCTTCCTGCAAATACACCTACTATAACAGAATAGATTGGATTCACCCCAAAGAATAACAAAAAGCATATCGCCATTGCCGCATCGCTTCTGACAAAAGAAACGGTCAGCCACGGCAATACCAGCATTATGATAGCAGATAAGATTACCCAACCGCCAAAAACCTTTTTCACATTAAAACCTCCCACCTGTATTTCTTCAAATCCACTCTGTTTCCTTCAACCTTAACACCCTCACTCTCCAAAAGAGTGATCTGTCTGTTTTCACCGCCAAAAGCAAATGCCCTGGACACGTCCCCCAGACGATTGACCACCCTGTGACAAGGAATATTCTCCGGGTCGGGATTGGCGTGAAGAGCATAACCCACCACGCGCGACCAACGTCTATTTCCTGCAAGAGCTGCTATCTGCCCATAGGTCGCCACCGTTCCCTTGGGTATTTGTTTTACAACATCATAAATCAATTCAAATGTGGATTTCTGCATAATATATCCAGCTCCTCGTTCATTTTCCTTTTCATTTCAGCTAATACTTTTTGTCCAACTTGATATTTGTCGCTTTGACAGGACAAAATTTATCTTAGTTTTTGACTTATAGTTTTTAGACATGCATCTCTTCATTATCGATTATGCCTCCCAATAATTAACTTTCTTTATTATACCAACTTTGTTTTATGAAATACAGCTTTTTGAAGTCTCTTTGCATAAATTTATAAACTTGCTGCTTCATCAGTTAAATGTTCTCTTTCTGGAATTACGCCCCAAATGTTACCGTCCGGTTGTATTTGTTGAAAAACAAACTATGATATGATATTTTAATATATAGAAAAAAAGGAGAAATCATTATGAAAAAATTCTTGTCTTTTCTTATTTTATTACTTACCATTACCTTAACTGCATGTGGTACGCCCAAAGCACTATATTACCCCGGTTTCCAAACCACAACCGGATACAAATCCACCTACTTTGGATTTACTTTCACCACTCCATCCGGTTATTACCTGTTATCACGAGAACGCTTAATACAAGAAACCAAGATGCCTTTAGATGCCAATTCTCCAACTTATGCTGAAGATGCCATCGAATATGGAAAGGACAATCTGGTATTCGAAATGGATGCATTACATACCACAACAGGTTCTAATGTTATGGTTGGCTGTTTTCCTTACAAACCGACCGATGGTGATATAAACAATGATACGGAATTTTTTAAGACCCATCTTCCACAATTTATGGGTGTTCCTGTCACTCAGTCCGACAAAACAACCGAAATTGCCGGCAAAGAATATTTATCCTTTACTCTGACCACCAACGAATCCTACGGAGCCCTTCATCATGAAATATTTGTAAACACTTTAGAAGACAAAATGGTTCTCATTATTATTTCATGGTTAGATGGTCAGGAAGGCGCCAGAGAGACATTGCTGAATGCATTTTCGGATATTGATTCCGAATAATCTTGCCGAAATCTACATACTTATTGAAACAAAAGAAACGGAAGTGCTGATTTTTCAACACTTCCGTTTCTTTACCTAATGAGACATCGGGGATTCGAACCCCGGACAACTTGATTAAAAGTCAAGTGCTCTACCGACTGAGCTAATATCCCACATAGTTTGAATATGAAATTCAAAACAGGGCTAGCTGGATTCGAACCAGCGACTGCAGCAGTCAAAGTGCTGTGCCTTACCGCTTGGCGATAGCCCTACATTATGACACCAAGCGTGTCATTACGACACAACGCAAACGTCAATGAGGGTGGATAATGGGATTCGAACCCATGGCCTCCAGAGCCACAATCTGGCGCGCTAACCAACTGCGCTATACCCACCATAATACGAGATAAAAGCTTAAACATTCTTATCTCAAATGTGCTCGAAGGGATTCGAACCCCCGACCCACGGCTTAGAAGGCCGTTGCTCTATCCAGCTGAGCTACGAACACATATCGTCTTGTTTGTTACCAAACTGACGAAGCATATTTTATCGTATTATTTAGGGTTTGTCAACAGTTTTCGCAATTTTATTTTTCTAATTTTTTGTAAAATAAATACACTTATTGTTTTGCTCATTTTTATTGTACTTTATTCACAGATAAAGTACAATTTTAAAAAAAGAAATATATTGATAAAAACATTAAAATAATAAGAATTGAGATAATAAACATAGCGAAAAGGACGACTATATCATGAATTTCTTATTTATAAACTCAACCAATATCATATTTCTTATGGAAATTATCGGCACCATTGCCTTTGCTTCCTCCGGAGCATTGACTGCCATGAAGAAAAATATGGACATTTTCGGGGTTAATGTACTGGCAATTATCACGGCAGTAGGTGGTGGCTGTATACGCGACCTGATTATCGGGCAGACACCGCCCATCATGTTTATTGAGCCGATTTATGCGTTGGTGGCTATGATTACCTGCAATTTGCTGTTTTTGGTCTTATATCTGAATAGAAAGCTGTTTACCAACAGCTTTATGCAGAAATACGAAAAGCTTATGCTCCTATTGGATGCCATCGGACTGGGAATTTTTACGGTAATAGGCGTGAGCACCGGCATGCACACAGCATATTCTGATAATTTATTCCTGATTATTTTCCTGGGTGTGATTACCGGTGTGGGTGGTGGTGTTCTTCGAGATATCCTCGCCACCCAGAAGCCTTATATTCTGGTAAGGCATGTCTATGCCTGCGCTTCCCTAATCGGTGCCATACTCTGTGCATTACTTTGGCCCGTCGGTGACGTTCCTGCCATGGGAATCGGTGCAATAGCGGTACTTATCATCCGGCTGCTTGCAATGAAATTCCGCTGGAATCTGCCTAAATTGAATCTGTAAGCTTCGACCGATAGTATTCATTCACCAGACTTCGGAAACCAAGCTCCTTGATTTGCTCATAGCTTACGCGGTAATTGCCCTTATAATGTCTGCCACTGGAAAGGTAGCGGATATATTGCACCAGATAGGCATCTAACTCCTTTAAGCCCTCATCCGTGCTTAGTACCGGGAAAAACCACCTGCTCCAGGTAAAACGATTTTCATCCGTGTCATCATAAAATTTTCTGTTAAAGGTACGAATCATCGCCCTTGCCGTACGCTCAAAGTCTGCGTGGTTGCGCAAGCGCCAGCGATACAGCGAGTGTGCCTTTCTCTTGATTTTTGCTTTTAGCTTATTCTTGGTCACCTCAGATAAATCTATTTTTCCACTTTTATAGCTAAATCCCAAAAAATCCCAGCTCTCTCCCGGCTCTGTCACCGCTATTTTGTCAGGATTCAGCTTAAGTCCCTTATCTTGTATATGTCCCTCCAAAAGGTGTTGGTAATCCGCCAATTCTGCTTCTGTATCCGCAAAGAAAAGAATATCATCCGAATAGCGGAAATAAGGGATACCCTTTTCCTCAAACAACCGGTCCAAAGAACCAAGGTAAATATTGGCAAAGAAGGGGGCAATGGGGATTCCTGCCATAGCACCGGTTTCTTCCTCTACCAGATTTCCATTATCATAAACCTTACCTGCCAACAAAAGCTTACGAAGAAAGGCATTCAAGGGTTCATCATCCGTAATCACATGCTGTAATACCTTGAGTAGCTTGTCCGCCGGAATAGAATTGAAGTAATTGCTGATATCTGCTTTAAAACAATATTTGCCCGACAGATTCGGAATTGTAAGAATGCGCTCCATGGCATCCTTGGCTGAGCAATTCCTGCGAAAGGAGTAGCATGCTCTGCTTATTTTGTCATCATAGCGATACAGCAGAAAAGCCATACACTTTAATACCATGGACTCTTCCTCCGCAAAAGAATATACGATTCTTTTCTTATGAGTAGCGCTTTTGTTCACGCATACCTTAGTTGGATACGAAAAGGTGAAATCCTCCTCCATCAGATGCTCTGTCACTTTACGATAGTCGCCGTTATCTATAAAAGCGGTCCATTCTTCCTGCTCCTTGGATGAAAGATGGTTTTTGTCCAACTTGTACCGCAGAAATTCCTCCCAGACCGCAGGGGCATTCAATTCTTCTAAAATACTCATAACATTTCTCCAAAAGGGTATAAAAAAAGAAAGAGAAAAAGCTTTGAATTAAGCTATGCTTAAGTTACAAGACTGAACAGCAACCGGTTACCTGCAAAACTCTTTTAAGCCGCTGCTTCATCCGCCGCAGGTGCAATCATGCATTTCTCTTTCTTTTTTAACAATATGTAAATTACAGATATTGATGTAAACGATTAATAATATAATCAATTCTGTTCTCAAAGGCTGCTACAAAATTAATCAAGGTCACCCCAGCACGCTGAGCTTCTTCCTTGGACCAGCGATAGGTGCGAAGGGCACAGTCGTTGCCGGACACCACCATAATAAACAGCTTCGGAACACCGTTTTCATATACCCCAAAGGTATAATCCATAAATTTTCCGGTTCCTCCCAAAGTAGTGGGAGATACGTTTTCGCAAATCTCATACTGAGGAAACTCTTTGGCAAACACTGTACGCAGTTTGACTTCCACATCCTCCTCAGCAACACTTTCATATCCTGCCGGTACACTGTCATCTGCTTTTGCGGTAGATGCTGCTACCCTCATTGTATTGACATTGCTTTCATCTTTCTTATCTCGATTCGATATAATCTCATCCTTCACAGCATCAATGGCTGCATCCGTCACCTCTGAAATAAGTCTTTTTGCCCCTTGGCGTAATAAAGAATCTAAAAACCCCATACTTCGTATCCCTCTTTCTTTCGTTACTACTGTCTTGCGTTCATTTTATCACATATTGTCTTTATTTGCCAATATAATTTCCCCCCGCTTTGGCGGCTTCGCCGCTCATTTGCTCCGCAAATGCTTCATGCCCATTAAAATGGGCATGAAGAAAGCGGGTGATGGGAATCGAACCCACGTATCCAGCTTGGAAGGCTGGTGTTCTACCATTGAACTACACCCGCATAATAATGCCCCGCTAGCAGTGACACATGAGGAATACTCTGCATGCTTAACAATCACTACTGTACTCGCATTTTATGAAATTTTAGTCGGGGTGACAGGATTCGAACCTGCGACCCCCTGGTCCCAAACCAGGTGCTCTAGCCAAGCTGAGCCACACCCCGAAAGGATATGCATTTTTCGTAACGCAAATGCTATTATATACTACCCCTTTTGTATCTGTCAAGACCCTTTCTGCCACCATGCATTCTGCAAAAACATGTCAGCTATTCCTTCCTTACAAATACGCAATAGTAAAATGCACCTCATCCTGTCGATCTATCTCCATAATGATATAGGAGGGCTTATGTCCCTCCTGTCGCGGATAGGATAAGCTGCCCGGATTCAACGCAATAATATCTTCGTCTCTGTCAACTACAGGGCGATGTGTATGACCATACATTACAATATCAACACCTCTTGCTATGGCCTCACGCTTAATGGTCTCATTTCCCATAGACACATAATAATTGTGTCCGTGGGTCACCCACACCTTATATAGCCCCACATTTAATTCCATTTCTCTGGGTAACTCCGAAAAAAAATCATTATTACCTAACACAATCTGTACCGGGCATTCCGCCGCTTCCGTAAGTGCATATTCGCTGCCCTCTGCATCACCGCAATGAATCACCATGTCCGGTTTATGCATCTGCAGCACATTAAAATAATTATCATTTTTCCTATGTGTATCACTGACGATTAATACTTTCATATCTGGCCATCTCCTCTTTCATAAGCTGCAGTGCTTTTCCACGATGACTGACTTGATTTTTCTCTTCCTCAGTCAACTCTGCTGTAGTCTTATCAAATTGTGGTACATAGAAAATAGGATCATAGCCAAAGCCATGACTTCCTTTTTCTTCATAATCAATGCGGCCTTCTATGGTGGCTCTGGTAGTCAGCTCTGTTCCATCCGGCATAACAGCCGCTATGGCACAGACGAATCTTGCAGTTCGCTGCTCGTCGGGAACACCTGTAAGGCGTTCAATCAGATTGGCATTCTTTACACTATAAGGCGTATCCTCTCCCAGATACCGTGCCGAATAGATTCCCGGCTCCTTGTTCAGATAGTCAATCTCAAGTCCCGAATCATCTGCCATAACAATATCATTGGTACAAGCAGCTACCGCTCTGGCCTTTATCATGGCATTTTCCTCATAGGTAGTGCCATCCTCTTCAATATCTATGGTAATCCCTGCTTCCTTCATGGATATAACCTCCATGCCGGTATCTGCCATTATCATTTGTATCTCTTTTACCTTGCCAGCATTTCCTGTGGCAAATACTATTCTACCCTTCATAATGCTCCTATATCGCCTCGTATTGCTTCATTTAGCAGAAACTATCACAATGGAGTATATCACATATCCCAAAAGCTGTCATCATGTTAATATGTATTGGCATAAACCTCAAGGATGGCTTCTGCAATACCTACTGCAAGCTTATCCTGATAGCCTTCCTGCTTCAACAATGCCGCCTCCTGCGCATTGGTAAAATACCCTAGATGCAAACGCGCTGCCGGCATATCTAACTGCTTCAAAATACTTTCTTCTTCAACCGGCAATAAGCCCAGTGCTCGATTGCTTACCGCCACGGTAACCTCCTTGGTCACCATATCTGCCCATTCCACATTTCCAAATTCCGGTATGTAGTATTCATTATTATAATAAGTCTGAATTCCATATTGAGCTGCATCCTCTTGGGCTTCAGATACACCTATCTGCAAAAACAAATCCGGCTCTACTGCCTCTACAAGCTCTAATTTCTGTTCATCAGTAACCTGTATGTCCTCACTGCGGGTAATATATATCTTAATGTCCGGTTGCACCATATTTTTCTGCACCAACTTTGCCACCTGCAAAGTCAGTTCCTTTTCCGTAAATCGCGCTGCCACAGCTCCACTCTCACTGCCACCGCCCATAGGATCCAAAACCACAATCTGCTGATAGCTGTCACGAGGATTGGAAAATACCACTTTTAAGGTGCCGCTTTCCATGGTGCTGTGGTATTCCCATACGGTATCCATCCCAAACTTCAAGAGAATTCCATCCTCCTGCACTTCATACCAGCCTTTTTGTATCTCTGACATATCTCCGGTTATTCTGTTTTGCCCATAAAAATCTTCATTGGCATTCTTGATATATATCCACAGTTCTTGTTCCATGTATCTGTTTTCTACCGTCACCTGCTCCGCCTTGGTGCCTTCCTCCAACGGTATGCACACACAATTCTCCAGCGCATCCTTGGATGTCAGCAACAGCAACTCTCCGGATGCATTTTGTATGCTATCAGCCGAGAGCTCTGATTGATCCTGCGCCGCCGCTTCAATGACAATGGTTTTGTCTGATGCCACTACCAGCATGGCCGCCATGCTGCCCACACATAAAACACTCCATATAATCAGTGTAAGTATGATATTCTGTTTTTTACTGTCCTTTATCATCGCTCCCATTTTGTATCATCAACCCTTCCGTCTTGGCGGCTTGGGACCCATAAACTGATAGTAGTAGGTCTTCATCATTCCGTTATAAATCTTACGGTTCTTGTCCGACTTCCTTCCGATATCTCTCTCAGCCTGCTCATAAGCAGTAATCAGATACATACTCCAAGAATCCAAGCTACGATAACGTTCTCCAATCATACGATATAAGGGTGCCATTGATTCCTTATCCTGTAAACGCTCTCCATAAGGAGGATTGGTAATGATAAAGCCATACTTCTTGGGGCAGCTGAGTTGTTCCACACCTCTTCTCTGGAAATGAATCAGCTTTTCCACTCCTGCCAATTTGGCATTTTCTCTTGCTATACTGACCATATTTTCATCAATATCATAGCCCTGAATATCTGTCTCTACCGACAAATCCACAAGCTCTCTTGCTTCATCCAACGTATCGTACCAGATTTTCTTTGCCACTATATGTGACCATGCCTCTGCGGTAAAGCTTCGGTTCATACCCGGAGCCATATTAGCTGCCATCATAGCTGCTTCAATGGGTATCGTGCCACTTCCACAGAAGGGATCAATTAATACTCTGTCCTTGTTCCATGGAGTCAACGTAATCAATGCTGCCGCCAGATTTTCCGCAATAGGTGCCTTAGCAGTTAACTTCCGATAGCCTCTTTTATGCAAGGATTCTCCGGTAGTGTCAAGACCTACTGTCACCTCATCCTTCATCAAAAACACACGCACAGGAAAGCTTTTACCACTCTCTTCGAACCAATTCACATGGTAACATTCCTTCATTCTCTCTACCATTGCCTTTTTCATGATACGCTGAATGTCGGAGGGACTAAAAAGCTTTGATTTCACGCTAGCAGCCTTTGCCACCCAGAATTTACCATCAACAGGAATATATTCCTCCCATGGGAGTGCCTTTGTCCCCTGAAACAATTCTTCAAAGGTCTCTGCGTGAAAGCTTCCGATTTTAATTAAAATACGCTCCGCCGTACGAAGGAAGACATTGGCTCTGCACAATGCCTCCTCATCTCCATAGAAGGTAACTCTTCCATCAGCCACCTCCGTAATATCATATCCCAAATCATCAATTTCTCTTTTTAGTACTGACTCCATGCCAAAATGACAGGGGGCAATCAGTTCAAATCTTCTCATATATCTGCTACTAACCTTCCGTTACCACATATTTCATGGCATTCTTTTTTCCTAGTATACATTTTTTTCGAAATTATGTAAATAGGAACACCCAAAGGTGTTCCTATTGTCACCAGCACAATTAGAAATTGTTATTTCTTCTATTCTGGTTGTTATTGTTCTGGTTGTTGTTCTGGCTGTTGTTATTCTGGCTATTGTTGTTCTGGTTGTTGTTCTGGCTGTTCTTGCAATTCTGATTGTTGTCGAAATTGTTGCTGTTGTTAAATCTGTTATCATTGTTCTGATTATTATTAGACATTTTGAATTCCTCCTGTTGGTTGTTAGTTACAGGAGTAGTATGTCAAAATCGCACAAAAAAAATACCTGTACGCACACGGTACTTTGGTACTATTTTAAGTTGATTTTTTGTGACTTTAGCACTATAATAATATTGTAAGTAGAAACCCTTTCATCATTCTATTTACGACCCTTATATATTAATTATTTATACTCCCCTCGATATAAGCCATCAATCCCCTTGATGGCTTATATTATTCTACTAATTTAACCAATCTCTAAACAATTTTACCAAAAACACTACCACGGCAAACACTATGATAACAGGTGCAAGGAAAGATAAAATTGACATTACGGCACTCAATATCACCACAACAATCAATATAATAATTATTAACCAAAGCCACCCAGGCAAATGAAAGCGCTTCTGGGACTCCTGCTCCTTATAGCCACCACCTTGATAGTCTGCGTTGCGGTATCCTGAATTCTGATATTCCGTGCCCTGCTCCGCCTGTTCATTTCTGCCATTCGTCTCTATAATAGTACGAGCAATCAGCCTCGGATCTCCCAGACTCTGCAAAACCTCAGTCTCAGTCCTGCCTTTACGCACCTCTGTGTTAATATAATCTTCATAATAATTCACATTTTCTATCACTGCATTGGAGGATACTCTGCCATTCAGTGCAGACCTCAAACGCTCAATAAATTTCTGTTTAGTCATAGCTTTCCTTCACTCAAACACTCGCTTCTCTACCAACGGTTGTTTGGACATTTATTCTTGGTAATTACTGCCCTCAATTCCACATAACAGCCACAGGTTCTGCACATTCCCTGAAATAGTAAATCACATTCCTTACAAATAGCCAACCTGGATTCATATAACTCCTCTGTTGCTTTAATATCTGCATCCAGATTATTGATATATTCTCTTAAATTTTTAAAGTATTCCTCCTGCCCCAGCAAATCCCGAGTCAGGCATTTCTTACAAAATCTATATGCTTCGTGGCCTTTTTCCACCGTAGTACCTTCTGTGTTTTTATCCATAGCTATCATCATTCCGGTCCGGACTTACCCCAATTTAATAATTTTCTGCTTTGATTTCAAAATAAGATTGCGGATGATCACATACAGGGCATACCTCCGGTGCCTTCTGTCCTACATGAATGTGACCACAATTCTTACATTTCCAAATCATATCACCATCTCTGGAGAATACAATACCTGTTTCGATGTTCTGCAGCAGCTTTCTGTATCTTTCCTCATGCTCCTTCTCGATAGCAGCAACACCCTCAAACAAATCTGCAATATGGTCAAAGCCTTCCTCTCTTGCCTCTTTTGCAAATTTATCATACATGTCGGTCCATTCATAATTTTCACCCTCTGCAGCATCCTTCAGATTCTCAGGCGTGGAACCAATGCCGTCATGCAACAGCTTAAACCATATTTTTGCATGCTCCTTCTCATTTGCCGCTGTTTCCTCAAACAACTCAGCAATCTGCACATAGCCGTCTTTTTTTGCTTTAGATGCATAATAAGAATACTTATTGCGAGCCATAGATTCGCCTGCAAAAGCCTCCATCAAATTCTTCTCCGTCTTGCTACCCTTCAATTCTGCCATATCTCAAATCCTCCTTCTTTATAAAGCACATTACTGCTAATAATTATAGCCTTTTTACTGCTAAATTTCAATCACCCCCTTACAATTCATCAAATATTTCTGTTAAAATTTCTTTACCTCTATTGCAATTTACAAATATATCTTATATAAAAATATTGAAAGGGAGTAGCCGCCATATTTATATGGATTAGATGCGTCAATACGACAGTCCCGCTGTCCGCTGAAAATTGAAATGGCAAGACTTTTATTACGAGTACTGTTTTCGTAATAGAGGTCTTTTTTTGTGCACTCACAACAAAAGGAGGTATTTTTATGTCATTTATATGGGAAGGAATCTCTGCCATAACCTGGCAACAGTTGGTAATGTACATCGTCGGAGCTGCCCTTATCTGGGTAGCTATCAAAAAGCAATATGAACCCGCTTTACTGCTGCCCATGGGATTTGGCGCCATTCTTGTAAACCTGCCCGGCAGCAATGCCATCGACCAGACACTGCCCGGCGTGGGAGAAGTACATGGTATTGTGTCATGGTTATACGAAACAGGTATTGCCTCCTCCGAGGCCTTACCACTTTTGCTTTTTATCGGTATCGGTGCCATGATTGACTTTGGACCACTACTCGCCAAGCCTTCTATGTTTCTATTCGGTGCCGCCGCTCAATTTGGCATCTTTACCGCATTGCTTTTGGCGATTGCTCTGGGCTTTTCATTACCCGATGCGGCTTCTATCGGCATCATTGGCGCGGCAGACGGTCCTACTGCCCTATTGGTATCTCAGGTATTAAATTCCAATTACATAGGTGCTATCGCTGTGGCTGCTTATTCCTACATGGCATTAGTACCCATTGTACAGCCACTCGCCATCAAACTTGTTACCACCAAGAAGGAACGCTGCATCCGCATGAGCTATGAAAGCAGCGCCGTATCTCGTAGAACCCGGATTCTATTTCCCATTCTCACCACTATCATCGTGGGACTGGTAGCTCCCTCCTCAGCATCACTGGTTGGATTCTTAATGTTCGGCAATCTGATTCGTGAATGTGGGGTGCTTCAATCCTTGAGTGAAACTGCACAAACCATATTGACCAATTTGGTCACTCTGCTTTTGGGAATCACTATTTCCTTTAGTATGCAGGCAGAAGCCTTTGTCAGACTGGACACTCTCTTTATTATGGCAATCGGACTGGCAGCTTTCATCTTTGATACTATAGGTGGCGTACTCTTTGCCAAGCTTATGAATCTGTTCTTAAAGCAAAAGATTAATCCTATGGTGGGGGCAGCCGGTATCTCTGCCTTTCCTATGGCATCCCGTGTGGTACAAAAAATCGCACAGGAGGAAGCTCCGGGCAATGTGATTCTGATGCATGCCGCCGGAGCTAATGTTGCCGGGCAGATAGCCTCGGCAGTAGCCGGTGGTCTGTTGATTCATCTGGTAACAAGCTTTATGTAACTTATCAAATATTTTCTAACAGGAGGGATATAGAGCATGGAACATTTCCAAATCGCATTAGAAATCATGTCATTAGGCATGTTGGGAATTTTTACCACAATGGTAATCATTATGGCAATCACTTATTTATTAAGAAAGATTGATACTTAAACAAAAAACCGAAATCCTTTGAGCATTCAAAGAATTTCGGTTTTTTAAAGCGTGCGTTAGAAGATTCGAACTCCCGACCTTTTGGTCCGTAGCCAAACGCTCTATCCAGCTGAGCTAAACGCACATTGTATTACAGTACGACACCTGCAACATTTGATATTTTAACCGCTTTAGCATAAAAAGTCAAGCCTCTTTTCTATTTTTTTTAATAAATTTTCAGTTGCCTGACTACTGATTTAAAATACTTCTCTTCTCGCGTTATTTCTTTTAAAAAGAGTATGGCAATTTTATATTTTGTGGTATAATAGCCACTAGTGACTATTATGATATAATTCTGTATGAGTTGTCACAATAGTCACCAAGGAGGAACTATATGTTAGAGTTAAAAAATATCTCATTTCAGGTCTCCGACGATGCATCCAATCAAAAGGAGATTATCAAGGATCTCAGCTTGAAATTAAATGACCATACCTTTACTGCAATTACAGGACCAAATGGAGGCGGTAAATCTACTCTTGCCAAGCTCATTATGGGTATTGAGAAGCCCACCTCCGGACAAATCCTTTTCAATGATACGGATATTACCCACATGAGTATTACCGAACGTGCCAAGCTGGGTATCAGTTTTGCATTTCAGCAGCCGGTACGTTTTAAGGGTATTAAGGTAAAGGATTTAATCAGGCTATCTGCCGGTGAACAGCTTTCCACAGCCGGAGCTTGTGAATATCTGTCCAAGGTAGGATTGTGTGCAAGGGATTATATTAATCGTGACGTGGACTCCAGTCTGTCCGGCGGCGAATTGAAGCGTATCGAAATCGCCACCATTATCGCCCGCAATACTCCACTCTCTGTATTTGATGAACCAGAGGCCGGTATTGATTTGTGGAGTTTCAATAATCTCATCAAGGTTTTTGAGGAATTGCATGATACCTCAGACAATTCACTGATTATTATTTCTCATCAGGAACGCATCCTGAATATTGCGGATGAAATCGTAGTAATTGCAAACGGTAGCATTCAAGAAAAAGGCTGTAAGGAGGATATTCTTCCCAAGCTTTTAAACAATACAGGCAGCTGCAAGTTTTATCAATAAGCGGCTTGGTTTGCTATAAAAATGTATATATAAGTGAGGCTATTCATGGACGAGATTCAGAAAACATTATTAGAGCAGGTTGCCGGACTTCACGAGATTCCCACCGGAGCTTTCAACATTCGTGCCAATGGGCAAAGTATCGAACGCAACACTACTGCTAATATAGACATTATTACCAAAGAAGATAAGCAGGGCATTGACATTATTATTAAGCCCGGTACACAAAAAGAGAGTATCCATATCCCGGTTGTCCTAAGCCAAAGTGGATTGACCGAAATGGTCTATAATGACTTTTATGTGGGCGAAAACTGCGACATCACCATCATTGCAGGCTGTGGTATCCATAACGGTGGCGACCTAGCAAGTAAGCACGATGGAATACATGCTTTTTATATTGGAAAAAATTCACATGTAAGATACGTGGAAAAGCATTACGGAAGCGGTGACGGCAAGGGCGAACGCATTATGAATCCCCAGACAATTGTAGAATTGGATGAATACAGCCATATGGAAATGGAAACTGTGCAGATTAAGGGTGTGGATTCTACCAAACGTACTACGCAAGCTAAGCTCGCCCGCGGTGCAAAGCTTGTGATTACAGAGCGCCTGATGACTCATGGAAATCAATATGCAGAATCGGCTTTCCATGTGAATTTGGACGGTGAGGACTCCAGTGCCAACCTGATCTCACGTGCTGTTGCCAGGGATAATTCCAAGCAGCTGTTTCTGGCCAAGATAAACGGTAATAATCGCTGTGCCGGACATTCCGAATGTGATGCCATTATCATGGACAACGCCAAAATCAGTGCCATTCCCGAGATTACCGCTAACCACCTGGATGCTGCCCTGATTCATGAAGCAGCCATTGGCAAAATTGCCGGCGAGCAGATTATCAAGCTTATGACATTGGGTCTTACCGAGGCGGAAGCCGAAGCACAGATTGTTAATGGATTTTTAAAGTAGTGTCTCAACATACTGAAGGGAGCTGTGCAATATAACATGTACACAGCTCCCTTTTCATGTCTATTATGTATTCGCCTTACTCTGCAACGATATTGTTAATTACCTTGATAACCTCAGTATCCTCAAATGGCTTCGTGATAAATTCCGTAGCGCCATGCTTTAAAGCATCAATCATTTTCTCTTTCTGTCCGGCCGCAGTAATCATAACCACCTTTGCATCTTCATCACGTTTAATTAATCTCAACGCTTCCAGACCATCCATAACCGGCATGGTAATATCCATGGTAACAACATCAGGCTTCAATTCCTTATATTTTAAATAACCCTCTTCGCCGTTAGCAGCTACTCCAATCACTTCATGTCCTGCATTCTCCAAAATATTAGTTAAAATGTTTCTGGATGTTCTGGAATCATCCACAATCAGTATTTTTGCCATCTTTAGCCTCCTCGATTTTAATGTTTCTGACATAATATAAGCACAGATTATCCAACTAAGAAATATAAGCCCTTTTCACCGATAAATATCGGCACTCTGTAAATAGGCTTCTTACGGCTGCTTGCTACCGCATATTCCGGTGGCAACAGTTCCACTAATTGACCTTCTCGACTCAATCCTGAAGCATACAGACCATTGACACAGTTTAAAAATTCTCCTGCCGCATCCAGTGCATCAGCATTTAACTCATCAAAAATCTCTCTACCATATACAGAGCCCACACGCAATAATGCTCCATTCTTTTCTGCCAAACAATCAACCAAACAGATGTCTCCTACCAATTCCTGACTAACCTGCCCTTCTGTAGGAAATTCTGCCACAACCTCAGCTTTGTCAATGTACACACTTCTATCAATCAAACGGATGACTGTACGAACCATGGTGCCTACCAATTCCTGATATTCCTTTGCCTCTTCCGGTAATAACAGGGATACGATTCTACTAACATCATCACTCTTCAAATCTTCCATTTCAGCATTGCCATAGCTGTTTTCTTTTCTAAATTCTTCCAGCAGCGCTTCCATGTCCTCCATGGTCACCAATTTCTCATCAATAAGAGTCTGAACAAACATCAAATAGGTATTGCCCTGCTTCTTTAAGAGAGTACCTACCTGTTCATCAGTAAGATATCCCTGCTCTACTGCAATATCACCAAAACGCATGTCCTTTACTGACTGAAGACGATTTACTTTATCTGCTTCCTCCAAGGTCATCATTCCTTCTGATACAGCGATGATACCCAATCTGACTTTCGCAGTATCCTGCTTTTTCAAAACTACATCCAACTGTTCCTTAGAAATCTTACCGCTTTTTACTAAGTAATTACCCAAAATATACTCTACCATATACTTCACCCATTCCTTTGTACAAAATGTATATTGTTTTTTTTGTTTAACACTTAAAATTTGGTGTTTTTACTAATTTTTAGTATACCTCGAAATGATTCCGTAGTCAAGTATAGGATAAAAACACTTTACCTTACATATGCTAGTACATAGCTTAATTAATTTGATATTTGTTTTATATGAGGAGGTTTCCTATGATATCCAGACAATTCAAAACTATGGATGGCAATCAGGCCGCTGCACATGTGGCTTATGCCTACAGCGAAGCTGCTGCCATCTATCCTATCACTCCATCCTCTCCCATGGCGGAGCTTGCAGATGAATGGAGTGGCAATAACCGCCAAAACATATTTGGACAGCCTATTGTAATTTCAGAAATGCAATCGGAGGCAGGTGCCGCCGGCGCAGTACACGGCGCATTGATTGCCGGGGCACTGGCAACCACCTTTACTTCCTCACAGGGCCTGCTCCTGATGATTCCCAACATCTACCGAATTGCCGGCGAACTGTTGCCCGGTGTATTTCATGTGGCAGCGCGTACCATTGCCACCCATGCACTGTCTATTTTTGGTGACCACTCCGACATTTATGCCTGTCGCCAGACGGGTGCTGCCCTGTGGGCCGAAAGCAGTGTACAGGAGGTTATGGACCTGACTCCCGTAGCACATCTGGCAGCTATTGAAGGAAGTATTCCCTTTATCAACTTTTTCGATGGCTTCAGAACTTCTCATGAACTGCACAAAATTCAGGTCTGGGACTATCAGGACCTAGCTGATATGGTAAATCATGATAAAATTGCTGCCTTTCGTGCCCGTAGTCTGCACCCAACCCATGGCATCATCCGTGGCTCTGCCCAAAATCCGGACATCTTCTTTCAAGCAAGGGAAGCAAGCAATCCCTATTATGATGCGCTTCCCGATATTGTGGAACATGAACTTACTAAAATTAATCAGAAGCTGGGCACCCATTACGGACTGTTTGATTATTACGGTGCACCGGATGCCACCCATGTCATTATCGCTATGGGAAGTGTCTGCGAAACCATAAAAGAATATATTGACGCCAATACTTCTGAGAAATATGGTCTGGTAAACGTTCATCTCTACCGCCCCTTCAGTGTTCGACATCTGCTTAAGGTGTTACCGGAAAGCGTGCAACAGATTACCGTTTTAAACCGTACCAAGGAGCCCGGTGCCATCGGTGAGCCCCTCTATCTGGACGTACTGGCAGCCCTGCAGAACACCCCTTTTGCACAAGTCAAAATATGCAGCGGCCGATACGGCTTAAGCTCCAAGGACACAACGCCCGGACAAATCCATGCCATCTATCACAATCAGGACCGGATCTTCTTTACCGTGGGCATTGAGGATGATGTAACACACCTGTCCCTGCCCGTGGACAAAAGTATCTCCACCACCCCCACAGATGTAATCTCCTGCAAATTCTGGGGCTTTGGCGGAGACGGCACCATAAGCGCCACCAAGAACAGCATTAAAATCATCGGCAACAATACAGACATGACCGCGCAAGGCTATTTTGAATATGACTCCAAAAAATCCAGAGGACTTACTATTTCTCACCTGCGGTTTGGCAAAAGCCCTATAAGAAGCACCTATTTAATACAGCAGGCTGACTTTGTTGCCTGCCACAATCCTGTGTACCTGCATAAATATGAAATGGTGCAACAGGTAAAAGACGGCGGTATCTTCCTGTTAAATTGCACTGTAAAGCAAGGTGAATTACCGAAATTTTTCCCCGAAAACTTTAAAACCTATGTTGTGGAGCACAATATCCGCCTGTATCTGATTGATGCCATGAAAATTGCCAAAGAAATCGGTCTGAACGGCAAAATCAGTACTATCTTGCAGGCTGCCTTTTTTGCCACCTCCGGCATTCTGCCCCTTGAAGAAGCAAGACGTCTTTTAAAGGATGCAGCCCAGCAAACCTATGGCAAAAAGGGCGAGCACATTGTGCAAATGAATAATGATGCCATTGACAGAGGTTTTGATGAAGTGATAGAGATAACGCTTTCCCACACATCGACACAGGATGCACCTTCTCTGGACAATCCTCCGCTACAGGATCGCCCTGAGATGCTGGAATATGTAAAGAATATTCAACAGCCCATTACAGACCAGCGAGGCAATGAACTGCCTGTATCTGCCTTTGTACCCTATGCAGACGGTTATACGCCGCCCGGAAGCACTGCTCATGAACGCCGAAATGTCACCACGGAAATCCCTGTATGGATACCGGAAAATTGTATTCAATGTAACCTTTGCTCCTACGTGTGTCCTCATGCGGTTATCCGTCCTGCCGTAATGACCGAGGAGGAGCGCGCCAATGCACCAGAAGGTATGGAGCATCTGCCCATGATGGGGATGCCGGAATATTCCTTTGCGGTAACCGTCTCTCACGTAGACTGTACAGGATGTGGCTCCTGTGCCGCGGTATGTCCCGGTAAAATGAACAAAAAGGCATTGGAAATGAATCCCATTCACGAGCATAAGGAAAGACAGCAATATTTTGACTATGGTAAAGCAATTTCCCCCAAGAAAGAGGTTATTGAGAAATTTAAAGAAAGTACTGTAAAGGGAAGCCAGTTTAAACGTCCTCTCATGGAATTCTCCGGAGCATGTGCCGGTTGCGGTGAAACACCTTATGTTAAGCTACTGACACAGCTATATGGCGACAAAATGTATATTGCCAACGCCACAGGCTGCTCCTCCATCTGGGCCAATTCCTCTCCCTCAACAGCATATACCGTAAACGAATGCGGCCATGGTCCTGCCTGGTCCAACTCCCTGTTTGAGGATGCTGCCGAATTTGGCTTTGGTATGCTGATGGCACAAGCAGTACGCTCCAATGCTGATGATACTGTACAATGGGTAATAGGTGGTGACGGCTGGGCATATGATATTGGCTTCGGTGGCTTGGACCATGTACTGGCAAGCGGCAAAAATATCAATATTCTGGTATTGGATACAGAAGTATATTCCAACACCGGCGGTCAGGCTTCTAAGGCAACTCCCACCGGCTCTACAGCAAAATTTGTAACCGGCGGCAAGAAAACCCCGAAAAAGGATCTGGCGGCGATGGCAATGACCTACGGTAATGTCTATGTGGCGCAGATTGCCATGGGTGCAGACTATGCCCAGACAGTAAAGGCGCTTACGGAGGCAGCTGCCTATCCCGGTCCCTCCCTTGTCATTGCGTACTGTACCTGCATTTCCCATGGTATCCGCGCAGGCATGGGCACTACTCCCCACGAAGAACGAAAGGCTGTAGAAACAGGCTATTTCCACCTCTTCCGCTTCAACCCTGCATTAAAGGACCAGAACAAGAATCCTTTTATATTGGACAGCAAAGAACCCAAATTAGATTATGAGGAATTTTTATCCGGAGAAATCCGCTATGATACGCTGAGTCGCATTCGTCCCGAAGAGGCGCGACAGTTGTTTGAAAAGGCCTCCGCTCAGGCCAAAGCGCGCTACAGACACTTACAGAAAAAAGTAGAATTGTACGCTCCTGACGACAGCTCCACTGAGTAATAAAAAAAGGAGGGGGGAACCCAAAGTCATTGGGCTGCTCCCCCTTTTTTTGCTAAGATATTATATCAGGCGTTGGCCGTTGATGATCAGCCAAAATTCTAAGCCCAATTTCTCAGCCGCTTTGCGGCACAAAATCATGCGGTTTAAGAAGATTTCAAAATAGTCCATGACCGTACACATTTCCGTTTCAATTTTTAAGCAAAGCTCTATGTGGGAATCCTTTACAATCTCCACCTTGCTCTCTTTTACGGAGTAATTGACACGATCGTGAATATCAAAATTGGCAATAGCCTGATTGCGCACACGGGTATAACGCACGTCTGTCTTATCCGCCAAAATCAATGCCGCCGCGATGGGATTCACCGGGAAAGCAGTAGACTCATCATGATTGCCGATGGCCGTGATAATTGTAGCAATGTCCTCAGGGTCTGCGCCCATCTTATCCAGAATACGAAATGCCATTACAGCTCCTGATTGCGCATGCTCCACACGGTTAACCACATTCCCAATATCATGCAGATAGCCTGCGATTTTGGCAAGCTCTGCCTCACGTTCACTATAACCCAAAGTCAGCAAAATATCACTTGCCACCTGTGCCACCCTCATTACATGGGGAAAGCTGTGCTCCGTATATCCCAAAGCAATCAAGGACTCATCAGCCTTCTGAATATATGTTTTCACTGCCTCATTGTTGCGAATATCATCAAATGTTATTTTCATAAGCTTACCTCTTCCGGCATTGTTCAACTGCCTATCTCATCATACCATATTCCCCAATTTCATGAAATCCGATTCTGTTATAAATTCTTCCTGCCACCGGATTGTCATAAAAAAGGCACAGGAACGACTTGCCTCAACATGTCACACTCCTGTAAAATACGCATACTAACACATCCTTCTCATAGCGGCTTCCACTACATGACTTACCAGAACCGAGGTTGTGACACTTCCCGCGCCTCCCGGTACAGGGGTAATCGCATCAACAATCGCTTCCGCCTCATCATATTTTACATCACCGCATAATTTACCTTCCTCGTTTACATTGATTCCTACATCAATAACCACCTGACCGGGTCTGAGATAGGAACCATCCACGACGCCTGCCCTTCCGGCAGCAACAATTACAATATCAGCCTCTCTTACTACAGAAGGCATGTCCTTAGTTCTGGTATGACACACAGTTACTGTGGCATTTTTCTGTATTAACATCATGGCAGCCGGTTTGCCTACCACCAGACTTCTTCCTACCACAACCGCCTTTTTACCGGTGCAGTCTATTCCGTAATGGTCCAGTATCTCCATACAGCCTTGGGGCGTACAGGGTGGGAAGCCCTGCTTCTTTCCTGCAAAAACGCCAGCCAGAGAGCCGTCCGTAATACCGTCCACATCCTTGGAAAAATCAAGGGCATTGATGATTTTTTCTTCATTCAAATGCTTTGGCAGCGGTCTGAACAACAGCACTCCGTGTATTGTGTCATCCTGATTCACCCGGTCAATAACCGCGAGAAGCTCCTCCTCGGAAACATCCTGTGGCAATACGTATTTCTCATATGCCACTCCTAAAGTTTCACAACGCTTTGTGGCACCTCTCTCATAGGAAATGTCATCCTCACGTTCCCCCACTCTGATAATCCCCAGCGTTGGAGTGATTCCCTTCTCCTTTAATACAGCTACATTTGCCTTAATCTTCTCATTTAATGCCGCTGTTACTTCTTTTCCAAGCAGCTGTTTTGCCATAACCAATCCTCCAATGCTCTTACTTTTTCAATCTCTCATTCACACTTTCAAACACCTTGTCCGCTTTCACCACATATACGCGAATCATCTCTTCTGCTTCCTGATTGATTTCCTCCGCATATTGCCTGTTAGCCATGGCCTTGGTATTGATAAACACATTCAGGGATGCTCCAAGCAGTGCCGCTCTGCAAAAAGCAGCACCCACACCTGCATCACTCAATGCAATTACGCTTCCCTTGGCTGCAAATTCTTCAATAATATCAATAGCTTCACAGCACTTTCTCATGATTTCCATGGGAACCGAACAGGCATCCTTTAACACGATTTCCATTACTCTGGCTTTCTCGGCCTTCTCTTCCTCTGTTTCTTTAGGCAAAGAGTAGGCCTTGGACAGGGGCTCAAACACCTGCGCATCCTCTTCCACCAGTCTTAAGAAATCCTTCTGAAGTGTATCTGCCTTTTCCTTAAGAGCAATGATATCTGCCTCCACATCTGCATACTTTTTCTTGCCTACGGTAAGACTACCCACCATATTGCCAAGTGCCGTGCCGATAGCACCTACCAATGCGGAAGCACCACCGCCACCCGGTACCGGTGCCTTGGTTGCCAACACTTCCACAAAATCTTCACATGTATATGTAGTAAAGCTCATATTAAACCTCCATTTTACAAACACTCTCTGAGGATATTTGCCACATCCTCCTTGTTCAATGCAACATAGGCATGTGCCAAGTCATTGTATTTGATAGTATCCTCCGCCATTATATCAATCTTGGAAGCATCTATTCCAATCTCAGAAAGAGTCATGGGAATACCACAATCCTTGAAAAACTGCTCTGTGGCATCGATTGCCTTGTTGGCACACACATAGGCATCCTCCTCCGTAATGTTCCATACATTGCGACCGTATTCACAGAATTTGCCCACTGTCTCATCACTTAAGATATAACGCATCCAACGCGGTGTCACGATTGCAAGTCCTACTCCGTGGGTAATATCATAATATGCACTCAACTCATGCTCTATAGGATGACATGTCCAGGCACCGCCCTTTCCACTGGAAATAAGGCTGTTCAATGCCTGAGTACTTGCCCACATCAGATTAGCTCTTGCCTCATAGTTATCCGGCTCCTTCAATGCTATGGGACAATACTTAATACAAGCCTTTAGCAAGCTTTCTGCAAATCTATCTGAGATAAATGCACGTGTTTCCTTCTGAAAATACTGTTCAAAAATATGTGACATAATGTCCGCAGTTCCGGCTGCCGTCTGATTGGCCGGCAACGTATACAAATATTCCGGATCACAAACTGATGCCTGAGGAATAAAATCATGACAGCCTGTGCCCAGCTTTTCATTGGTCTCCATATTAGAGATTACTGCATTCTTGTTCATCTCCGAACCGGTTGCTGCCAAAGTCAGAACCGTCACAATGGGGAGTACCTTTCCTATCTTGCTGCTATCAACAACCAAATCCCATGAATCACCATCATAATAGGCACCGCCGGCAATCACCTTTGCCGCATCTATAGTGCTGCCTCCGCCTACTGCAAGCACAACATCAATATTTTCCTTCTTACAAATACTTGCGCCATCGCGCACTGATGTAATCTTGGGATTAGGCTCTACTCCACCAAGCTCAAACACATTAAAATCAGCAAGTAACTCCTTTACCTTGTCATACAGTCCGTTCTTGCGAATACTTCCTCCGCCATACACCATAAGTACCCTTTTACCATATGGTGCGAGCAATTCCGGCAAGCACTCCACCTGTCCCTTACCAAATCTTACATCCGTATATGCATGATATCTGAAATTGTTCATAATCTGCCTCCTTGTTCATTGTGTCGTTCTATTCTTTAACAAAAATTTATCCTAATATTTCTTCAATAAATATGGTCCTATGCTCCCCTAAATCAACTACCTTCGGCGAAGACAACGGTTTGTAAAAACTGTTATAATGCACATTGACAATAGGGCGGGCGCCGTGATTCTTTCTGATATTGGTGATGATTCCTATTTCTCCTGTAGATAATCTGACAAGCGCCCCCATGGGATATAGTGCAATACTTCCCACAAATAAATTAACCAGCTTACTGTCAAAGTAAATACCGCTTGTTGCATAAATGATTTCCAATGCCTCATAGGGCTTCATCCCGTTATAAATAGTGCTTTCCGTAATATTGGCACAAATTGCTACAATTCTGGCACCCAGTGGAATTTCTTCTCCCTTTAACTGTTTGGGATAACCCGAACCATCGAACCGTTCTTCATGATACTGAATGATTTCTGCCATCTCTCGCGACAAATTATTCTGAATGGCAAAATAGTATCCATATGTAGGATGCTCCTTCCATAACAGCTCCTCCTGGAGGGTTTTCTCTTTCTTACCAATCAGAAAGGTCATTTCCAAACAACCGGAATCATGCAACAGTGCACCCATCATAATGTCATACATCTGCTCCGCACTACAACCGTACACTCCGGCAAGCAAACCGGAAAACACAGAGGTCTCTACTGCCTTTTGAAAGAGATTGCGTTCCTTAACCATCCGCATTTCCAAGCAATAATTTAATATCATCTCATCCTTGATAATATGCGCAATTATCCCATACATCTTCTTAACAATCTGAGGAATGTCATCCCGTTTATTGCCTACCACCTGCGGAGAAGAATACTTTGAAATAGAAGAATGGTACGCTTCCTCCAACAAAATCTGCATCTGATCAATGGGACTTATCTGCAAGGAATAAATATCCGCTACCGAAATCCGTGCTATATTTCGTTCCACCAATTTCTGAATCATGGCACGATTTAACACCTGACCGTCTTTCAGCAACAGCTGATGTCCATCCTCAGTCACTACCGGCTCTGCCAACACCATACCTACCCTGGCTTCTCGCAATGCTACCTGATACAATAACGCCACCTCTTTTCTTTGGTAATATCCTCTTTTATGCCCTATTCTATGCGAAAAACAGACACTTGTCAATGCAACCGGATCTCATAAGCAATCTTCTTTTTCACACAGTAATACAATTCGCATCGAACACCTTATTTTCCATGCTTATGCTCATAAAAATTCTGGAGTAGAATCCCTCCAACAATAAAAATCAACGCCAAAAGCGCCTGTGCCTGTATTCTTTCTTTTAAGAAAACTGCGGATATCAGCACCGACAAAAATGGAGTCAAATAAGCAAGATTGGCTATCTTTGCCGTGTTTTCAACACCTTTTAATGCCAATGCCCACAGTAAATATGCCACAGCATCAATCACAATTCCCAACCACAATATTCCTAACCACTGTATTCCCTTGATGGGAACCCAATCTTCTGTCATAATTCCCAGTATCGTTGCACACACTGCAACAACCAACCAAATGACCATCATCGAAATATTCTGGTTGAAATCTGCCTTTTTATTTAGGACCGAAAATAATCCGTAGCAAGCGGCAGCAATCACACAACTAATAATCCCCAGTGTGGTATTTCCGGTGGATGCACCACCATCTCCCATTGAAAGAATAATAATTCCTATGAAGGAACATACCATAGCCACAGCTTTCATAGCTGTCATTCGCTCCTTCAAAATAACACAGGAAAAAGCTACCAACATAATAGGCCACAGGTAATTCAAAATACAAGCTTCCTGCGAGCTTAATTGCGACAATCCATAGTAATACAAGACTGAATACAGGAACAGACCAAGAAACCCTAAGCCACTCATTATTCTATATTCTTTTACTGAATATTGCTTCATTTCTTTCAATACACCGGTTTTTAAATTCACAAGCAACATAAAAAGAAATGCAAAATAACTACTGATGGAAAGAGCCTCTAGATTCGGTATATCAAACAACATTTTCTTGACTATAGCAGCCATTGTCGCCCATATAAAGACAGTGGCCAATGCATATATGTATTGTTTTTTCATAATATTCCCCTTTGAAATGCTTTTTCTTCAAGACCTTATTTTTAAAGTCTCTTTTCTGCTTAAATTTCTTTATTTTTTCTTTTGATTTCAATTTTATATAGAAAAATAGATATTAACATGTGAAATACATTTCCAAATCCAAAGAGCAAAATTACAAACATAATATTTAATTCAAATAATCCTTTATTAAAAAGAATGAATGCAATTCCATAATAAACAATATTAACTAAAAATGAATTAATTGTATTATAATAAGTTTTTCCCTTAGATATGAACCAACCATCTATAAAGCTTGAAATTATATATGCAATATAAAAAGGGACTAAAGGATACAAAATATTTAAAATAGTATTTGCATCTGAAGACATTACATTTATAATAAACTATCTCCAACCAGGAACACTTATTAACCATAAAATACTAATAGTCAATCCATATTTCCAAGTATTTTTAAACTCTAATTTTTCTAAATTGTTTTTCTTTATAATTTCTGTAATAACCATAATAGGAATAAGCAACCATCCCCAAATAAAATTATTAGCAACCCAATAATTGCCTGATTCTGATACAGCATTAACCATTTTACAAATCATAATAGCATAAATAAAATTATCTAAGAAAATTTGTAAACCTGAAAATGAACCAATTTTTAAATAATCTTTCAACCAATATAAATTTACTTTTCCAAATCCAATATATTTTCTAATATATACAATAATTAATGCAATAATACCAATTAATGAATTTGTTATTATCTCTGAATATGAAGCCCCTAATTCTAAAAAAGCATCAATAAATACAAAATCTAAAATACTAAGAATTACTAATTTAACTATGGTTAATATAGCAACCATTTTAAAATCACTATTCAAAATTAATAACATTATACAAAAAGTACTAATAAACCCAATAAGCAAAGAAAAAGTTTGTAATTTCAAAAATTCTGAAGCAAATTCAGCATTCATAAACTCTGAAATATTTGAAACATATGTAGAAATGATTAAAGCAAATATAGTATAAATACTAAAAGATATAATAAACGCTAAACCATTTTTTTCTTTAGATGTTACATTGATTTTTAATAATGAGAATAAAGGAACAGTTAAAGTAGTTACTAAAATTTCATCAATCAAATCAAACCATTCCATTTGTCCTAAAATATTAATATCAACTTGATTAATGCTAATAATACCCATTCTTATAACATTATAAATAGATGGAATTAACATCCATAAGAATAATGATAAAAATAATTTATAATCTTTCTTTTCCATAAAACTCCTTTAATTGCTCTTCTTCTGTGAGTCTATTAAAACAAACTGACTTTTTATAATAATCTTGTGCTATTTATATTCTACCATCATAGACAACATTAGCAAGATGAAAAAAGACTTAAGAGCCGGCAGGAACCAACTCCGTAACCGATACAATAAAGCCAAGAAAAGGCAACAACAAAGCCCGGAAGACGGCTCTCACAAAGGTTGCGGACAATCCTAATATAAATCTTAAGGACGCAATGGAGTTTGCCGGACACCGGGATGTAAAGACCTTTAGCAACCATTACTGCTTCTCCCGGTACTCTGACGAGCAGAAACGGCAAGAATTAGAAAAGACTCTGAATATTTAGTATCAGTGTGTTTGCACCGCAGGTGCGCAAAACCTATATTTTACATCATTTTGAACGAGTGTAAACAAGTGTAAAAAATTTACACGTTTCTACACACACAACAAACAAAAAATAGAGAAAACATTGAAAATTCAGTGTTTTCTCTACTCTCTGGCGAATTTCACATTCACCCTGTACTGCTGGTGGCCGGACTTGAACCGGCACGGGGTTGCCCCCGAGGGATTTTAAGTCCCTTGCGTCTGCCTATTCCGCCACACCAGCACATTTATAAAATAGGCATTTAAAGTAATAATGGGGCCTACAGGGCTCGAACCTGTGACCCTCTGCTTGTAAGGCAGATGCTCTCCCAGCTGAGCTAAGACCCCATAAACGACCCAGAAGGGACTCGAACCCTCGACCTCCGCCGTGACAGGGCGGCGCTCTAACCAACTGAGCCACTGGGCCATATTCTTTTGTGAAAACTGCTTTTACGAGATAACTCTCGAATGGACCTTCGGGGACTCGAACCCGGGACCGACCGGTTATGAGCCGGTTGCTCTAACCAACTGAGCTAAAGGTCCGCAAACCCTTTCGGGTCTACTGCAAATATATTGCAGAATGACTCCAACGGGAATCGAACCCGTGTTACCGCCGTGAAAGGGCGATGTCTTAACCGCTTGACCATGGAGCCAAATACTTATTAAATAAGTAAACTCCCCCTGTTGGACTTGAACCAACGACGCCCTGATTAACAGTCAGGTGCTCTACCGACTGAGCTAAGGAGGAATATACGCGTTACTTAACTATCTTTTTAACGGATGTATAAGCGACGCAGTC
>SVFK01000018.1 GCA_015056915.1 Lachnospiraceae bacterium | reverse complement strand
TTATCATCACTTATTATAACTTGTGATTCCATTCGCATTTGTTGTCAATTTGTTGTCAAAATCATTTTGAAAAGCCCGCAAACCCGCATAAACACTGGATTTATTTGTCCAAACTTTTCATTGTCGGGAACAGCAACACATCCCTAATCGCAGGGGAATTAGTGAGGAGCATCGCCAGTCTGTCGAGGCCGTAGCCAATGCCGCCTGTGGGGGGCATACCGATTTCCAATGCGTTCATGAAATCTTCGTCAGTGGTGTTGGCTTCTTCGTCGCCTGCTGCCAGTGCTGCTTCCTGTGCCTTGAAGCGTTCCCTCTGGTCGATGGGGTCGTTCAGCTCGGAATAAGCGTTACACATCTCACGACCATAGATAAACAGCTCAAAACGCTCTACATAGTCCGGCTTGTCCGGCTTTCTCTTGGTCAGAGGAGATATCTCTACCGGATGATCCATAATAAAGGTGGGCTGAATTAAGTGTTCTTCTACGAATTCTTCGAAGAATAAATTTAGGATATCGCCCTTTGTATGACGAACCTCGTAATGTACATCCTTTTCGTCAGCGAGTTTTTTCGCTGCCTCGGTATCAGGGATTGCATCAAAATCAACGCCTGCATATTTCTTTACAGCTTCTACCATGGTCAGGCGCTCGAAAGGCTTACCAAGGTCAATCATTGCTTCTGCATAAGGAAGTAATGTGGTGCCGCACACCTCCTGTGCTACATAGCGGAACATGTTCTCTGTCAGATCCATCATACCGTAGTAATCGGTATATGCCTGATACAGCTCCATCAGGGTAAATTCAGGATTGTGTCTGGTATCCAGACCTTCGTTACGGAACACACGACCGATTTCGTATACACGCTCCATACCGCCGACAATCAGTCTCTTTAAGTACAGCTCCAGAGAAATACGAAGCTTTACATCCTCATCCAGTGAGTTGTAATGGGTCTCAAAGGGTCTTGCAGCCGCACCGCCGGCATTAGATACCAGCATAGGGGTCTCAACCTCCATGAAGCCCTGCTCGTCCAAATAGCGACGAATGGCACTAATCATCTTGGAACGCTTTACAAAGGTATCCTTGACATCAGCATTCATAATCAGGTCAGTATAACGCTGACGATAACGGATATCCGTATTGGTCAGTCCGTGAAATTTCTCAGGAAGTATCTGCAGACTCTTGGACAGCAGTGTGATGCAGGTAGCATGAATGGAAATCTCACCGGTCTTGGTCTTGAACACTTCACCCTCAATACCGATAATATCGCCCACATCATATTTCTTAAAATCAGCATAAGCCTCCTCGCCGACACTGTCTCTTGCCACATAGGACTGGATATTGCCGGGCAAATCCTGCACATTACAGAAGGATGCCTTACCCATTACACGCTTGGACATCATACGTCCTGCCACGCGAACAGTTTTGCCTTCCAACTCTTCAAAATTATTTTTGATATCAGTGCTGTGATGTGTCACATCATATTTGGTAATCTGAAAAGGGTCCTTGCCTGCTTCCTGCAGTGCTGCCAGCTTTTCTCTTCTTACCTTCAGCAGCTGATTAATATCCTGTTCCTGTACATTTGTGTTCTGTGCTTCTGCCACGTTGTCCACTCCTTATCTCTATCTTAATTTAGTTGCTCCTCTGAATCTCCAGAATCTTGTATGCAAATACGCCTGCCTGTGTCTCTACCTCAACAGTGTCGCCCACCTGATGTCCCATCAGTGCTTTACCTACAGGGCTCTCATTGGAAATCTTACCCTTTAAGCTGTTAGCCTCGGTAGAACCCACAATCTTATATTCCAATTCTTCATTAAATTCCACATCAAAAAGTCTTACCTTGCAGCCGATGTTGATTTTGTCCAAATCAACCTCATCCTCTACTACGACTTCAGCGTTCTTCAGAATCTTCTCCAATTCCTCGATTCTTGCCTCGATGTCGCGCTGCTCGTCCTTTGCTGCATCATATTCTGCATTCTCAGATAAATCGCCCTGCTCTCTTGCCTCTTTAATCTTCTGGGCAACCTCCTGACGTCTTACTACCTTTAACTCGTGTAACTCATCCTCATACTTTCTGAGACCTTCGTAGGTCAGAATGTTCTTTTTTTCCTGCATAATACCGCACCTTCCTGTTATTATTCTATCTTGCCTTTTTTCCTTCTCTTCCTGTCACTGTGAGATATTATCCCACGCTGCCTATTAGCCCAATTAACTTACGTATTATACCCATTTTTACTGGTAGTGTCAAGGTGATTCAAGGCTTTTTGTGGCTGTTTCCACTCCTTTTTCAAAGAAAAATAGCGAATTCCCGTATTACGGTCCTCTATGCGCCTGCGTTTTTCCTCCGAAGCTGCCATATCAAGCCAGATACTTCCGCGCGGCACATCTGCTGTAGCGATTCTGTCCGCCTCGCTGAAATCCAGCACCAGTGAGGGATGCAGACAGATGGGATACACCTGCATATAGCTTTCCCGCTCCTCAAGAAGCTTCACCTCCACCGCCAAGCCGTATTCCTCATAAAGGATATCTACCATTTCCTGTTGCTCCACTCGAAACTGTCGCTTAGGCAGTATCCATTTCATGCTTTTCACATGGCGTATGGACTCATACACAAGCTCCGGCACACAGGCTGTCTGTCCCAGAATAACAAGGTGTGACAGTAATTCTGTTCCGTATCGCAGCATGTGTCGCACGTAGTCTGCTTGGAAATAGCCGTTAAATTCCCTTCCTGCAAAATAGGCAATGATTTCTTCGCAGACTATTCCGCCAATCTCCGACTCAGCAGAAAGCATCTCTTCCAACTCCTCTAACAACAGCTTCTCCTGCATTCTTCTTTTCTTTCTGCACCGTCTGGCAAAAAAGCCGCCGGTTTCCTTGGTCCGACGGCCGCTTTCCCTGATACCATTTTCCTCGCATATCTGCAAGAGCGTTTCTGACATTCCCAGTTTTACCAGCTTGTAGTCCCGCATGTCGAATTCCTCACGAACCATCAGCTTCTGGAGATGTAATGCCTGCTCCTTTTGCACATTTAACTCGTTTTGTTGTATCGGATGCTTCCACCGATACAGATAAATAATCGTTTCCATGCTCCATTATATGCACATGTTGTTGTATTATGCACAGTTATCCGAAAATGGTTTCCACGCCCTGTATCAATTCTTCCATGCTTTCCATGGAATTGATGGTCTGGCGGAATCTGGCGGAATGAGGCATTCCTACCGTGTACCAGGACAAGTGCTTGCGCATCTCCCGGACACCGGTGTATTCCCCTTTATACTGTAGCTGCAGTTCTGCATGTCGCAAAATAATTTCTTTCTTCTCTGCATTGGTAGGTGGCTCCGGTATCGTACCGTTTTCCAAAAAGGATACCACATCACGGAAAATCCACGGATTACCCTGCGCTGCCCGTCCAATCATGACACCGTCACAGCCGGTCTGCTGTAGCATCTCTCGTGCAGACTTCGGACTATCCACATCACCGTTGCCGATAACAGGAATGGTAACCGCCTCCTTCACCTGTGCAATAATGTCCCAATCCGCCCTGCCGCTGTAATACTGCTCTCTGGTACGTCCGTGGACAGCGATTGCTGCCACACCACAATTTTCTGCAATCTTAGCGATTTCCACTGCGTTTACATTACTCTCATCAAAGCCCTTGCGTATTTTGACGGTAACAGGCTTGTCAACTGCCTTTACCAGTGATGTAAGTATCTCCTCCACCAGCTTAGGCTGTTTTAATAATGCCGAGCCTTCTCCGTTATTTACCACCTTGGGCACCGGACATCCCATGTTAATATCCAGAATCGCAAAAGGCCTCTCCTCAATACGCTTTGCCATCTCACTGATAATCTTCGGATCGGAACCAAACAGCTGCAGGGATACCGGCAACTCCTCGGGATGAATCTCCATCAGGCTGTCCGTATTTTTGTTATTATAATAAATCGCCTTGGCACTTACCATTTCCATGCATACCAGACCGGCTCCCATTTCCCGACAAAGCAAACGAAATGGCAGGTCGGATACACCTGCCATAGGAGCCAGAATCACATTGTTGTCCAAGGTCACATTACCTATCTGTAATACACTCATATCTTCTTTCCTGTCTCAAGATAACCCCGCTCTGCGGTTCTTATCATAGATAATGCGCAGACCGTCCAGTGTCAATACACTGTCGTAAATATCAATGGTGTCCGTCTCATCGGCAATCGTTCTGCCCAGACCGCCTGTAGCTACTACCTTCAGATTGTGGATACCGCTCTCTTCCTTCACCTTGTTGATAATGTATTCCGTCTGTCCAATCTGACCGTACATGAGACCTGCCTGCATACTGCTGATGGTCTCCTGCGCAAGGATGGACTTGGGCTTCTTGATTTCTATATTGGGAAGCTTCGCAGTCTGCTTCCACAATGCTTCCGAGCTGATGCGGATACCGGGCGCGGTAATACCCGCAGTAAACTGACCGTCCTCTGTAATTAAGTCATAGGTGGTCGCCGTGCCAAAATCAATTACCAGTACAGGACCGCCGTACTTTTCATAGGCGGCAACCGCATCTACGATTCTGTCCGCACCGATGGCTCTGGGATCCTCTGTAGCCACCTTGATGCCGGTCTTAACACCCGGTCCTACAATCAAAGGCTTGGTTCCGGTATACCGCACCACACCACCGGTCAGAGAATGCATCACATCCGGCACTACACTGGCAATAATAGAGCCCTCCAATTCATCCGCCGCCACACCCTTATTCTGCAGTAGCTGCGTAATCATAATTCCGTATTCGTCAGAGGTTCTGGGAGTCTTGGTCATAATGCGGAAGGTTGCCTCCAGCTTATCACCGCAATACACTCCCATTGTCATATTTGTGTTGCCCACATCAATTACTAAAATCATTTTCTATTCCTCACTTAACAAATCTGCAACGTCCTGCTTCAATATAAAAATCCTGTAATACAGACTTAAGGATTCAAACAGCTCCTGACGTTTTCTCCTGATTTCCGATACCAATAAACCGCTGGAGATTTCATCATAATAAATATCATCCTCCTCCGCATCGGTCACCATGGATACGGAAGCATCCTCCTCAAAGACAATGGTAAAAATACCGCCCACCTCTTCTGTAAAAAGCACACAGATAATATTCAGCTCTTCCTTGATAGAGTCCGGTATCCCCTGAAACTGATCGTTAAAATAATATTTCTTTTCATATGCATTGGCACCGCAAAGCACCACTCTGTTATCTTCCATTGCAACTCCTATCTACACATAGCCGTATATACCGCGCACGGACACTTCTCCTGCATATACTGTTTCCACCGTGTCGCCTTCCCGTTCTACCAACAGTTCACCGCTGTCATTGATGCCCAGCGCAGTGCCCCGGTATTCTCCCTTAGGGTCCAGTACACAGACCTGACGGTTCCTATTTACGAGACATTGATTATACTTTTCCCGGAAGGCTTCCAGATTCTGCGCTCTGCAAAATCCTTCATACTCTTCCTCAAAATTCTTCAATATATCTGCAAGCAGGGGAATCCGAAGAATCTCTTTCGGGCACACATCTGCAAGACTGGTCGCCTTGTCTGCCAATTCCGGCGGGAATTCCTGCTTTCCAACGTTGATGCCCACACCAATGATGACATAATAATCCCCATTGCCTTCTATTTGCATTTCTGTTAAGATTCCACAGACCTTCTTGCCATTCACCACCACATCATTGGGCCATTTAATGCCGCATGGGGCAACACTCAAATCTGCGCCGGACGCATCCTTGGATGACGTTTCTTCTTTCAAACACATATCTACTGCCTTATAAACTGCATATGCCATAAGCAGTGTAAGCATGGATGCCTTGTCCTTGGCAACAGTCGGTCGCAGCAGCAGGGAAAAATAAAGATTACAGCCTGCGGGGCTCTCCCACTCTCTTCCTCTTCTGCCACGTCCTTCCGTCTGCATATCCGCCACAATTAACGTCCCATGGCCTGCACCTGCTCCGGCTGCATGATGTGCCTGCAGATTGGTGGAGTCCGTGCTTTCATAGAAAATCACCGAATGTCCCGTGCATTTTGCCTGTAATTCTTTTACAATATTCTCTTCACAATATATCATGTCACTTTACAGCGTAGCAGCCATCACTGCTTTGATGGTATGCATACGATTCTCTGCTTCTTCAAATACAAGGGACTTAGGTGACTCAAATACCTCGTCCGTAACCTCCATCTCTGTAATACCAAAACGCTCACCAATCTCTGCGCCCACCTTGGTCTTCAAATCATGGAATGCAGGGAGACAATGCATAAAGATGGCCTGCTCGCCGGCATTATCCATAATCGCTTTATTCACCTGATAAGGTGACAGCTCTCTAATGCGCTCTGCCCAGATTTCATCCGGCTCGCCCATGGAAACCCATACATCCGTACATACTACATGTGCGCCCTTGGTACCTGCCATAGCATCCTCTGTTAAGGTAATACTTCCTCCTGTCTGTGCCGCAATGGCCTTACACTCTTCCACCAGAGCTGCATCGGGGAAATATTTGGGCGTGGTACATGCCACAAAATGCATACCCATCTTTGCACAGGTTACCATATAGGAATTGCCCATATTGTAACGGGCATCTCCCATATATGCTAATTTGATACCCTTAAGGTATCCGAAATGTTCTCTGATAGTAAGCAGGTCTGCCAGCATCTGGGTGGGATGAAATTCATTGGTAAGTCCGTTCCACACCGGCACCTTGGAATACTTTGCCAGCTCCTCCACGATACTCTGGTCAAAGCCACGGTATTGAATTCCCTCAAACATACTGGACAAAACTCTCGCCGTATCTGCAGTACTTTCCTTTTTGCCAATCTGAGAGCTGTCCGGTTCAAGATATGTAGTACCCATTCCCAAATCGTGAGCAGCCACCTCAAAGGAGCATCTGGTACGCGTACTGGTTTTCTCAAAAATCAAGGCAATATTCTTACCCCTGTGCATGTCATCCACAAGGATCCCCTTTTTCTTCTTATCCTTCAATTCTGCTGCCAGATCAAGCAGATAGGTAATCTCCTCCGGAGTAAAATCCAACAACTTCAAAAAATCGCGTCCCTTTAAATTCATAAATATGCCTCCTGTATTTGCAATTCAGCCTGCACTAGCATCGCTTTTTTGTGATACTCTTAAATATACTGCATTTCCAAGCACTTTTCAACTTAAAAATTAGGAGTGTGGTAAGGAGAGCAAGGGTTCCATGGCCTAGGGACAGCGGTCGCCGGAACAAAATACGGAGTATCAAATGTGGTGTTTCTGCCATATGCGCCTTTGGAACCCCTTATTGTCCATGTCTTTTCAACAGAACACACTCCTGCCGCAGATTGGTTCGCTCCGGGAGTATAGGGATATGTTGTCCGAAACCAAATGTAAGAATTTCTTATGTGCGTAACTTTGGAATAGGGTTCGTGTTTTTATGGTCTTGAACAAAAATAGAGACATGTACGCGGTGGGCGGAAAGCGAGATTTTTTACTCGTCTTTCCCCCCACCGCGCACATGTCTCTATTTTTGTCCCAGCTCATAAAAAGCACGAACAATCGAAAATTCCAAAGTAAGCACATTTAGAAATTCCATCATTTGTTTCGCAACATATCCCTATACTCCCGAAGCGGACAAATCGCGGGGAGCGTGTTCAGGTGAAAAGACACGAACCCGATTCCAAAGGCGCATATGAGAAACGCTCACATTTGTTACAACGTATTTTATTCCGGCGACCGCTGCCCCTAGGCTATGGAACCCTTACTCTCCTTACCAACGACACGAAAAGGACCGTCCATGGACGGTCCTTTTATTGATAGGAATATTTTAAAATTTATTTTGCTACGCTGCTGCCTTCCTTAAGTGCTGCTCCGATACTGGCAATGCCCTGGAGCTCTGCAGGAAGTAAAATGGTAGTAGCCTGACCGTCAGCAACCTTCTCGAAGGCTTCCAGACTCTTCATCTTCAATACCGCCTCATCTGCGCCGGCTTCCTTCAGCATACGGATACCGTCTGCGTTTGCCTGCTGTACCTTTAGAATCGCTTCTGCCTCACCTTCTGCCTCGCGAATCATCTTTTCCTTCTCTGCTTCTGCTCGGAGGATGGCTGCCTGTTTATCAGCCTCTGCGCGTAAGATTGCGGATTCCTTAGCACCTTCTGCCTCCAGAATCTTAGCCTTCTTCTCACCTTCTGCACGAGTTACCGCTTCACGTCTCTCACGCTCTGCCTTCATCTGCTTCTCCATCGCATTCTGAATCTCTGCAGGAGGAATAATATTCTTCAACTCTACACGGTTTACCTTAATACCCCAAGGGTCGGTTGCAATATCAAGAGCAGCTCTCATCTTGGTGTTAATGGTCTCACGGCTGGTCAGTGTCTGGTCTAACTCCAAATCACCAATGATGTTACGAAGTGTGGTGGCTGTCAGATTCTCAATCGCCATCATAGGATTCTCAACACCGTAGGTAAACAGCTTAGGATCTGTAATCTGGTAAAATACTACGGTATCAATTCTCATGGTAACGTTATCCTTGGTAATAACAGGCTGAGGCGGGAAATCCGCTACCTGCTCCTTCAGGTTAACTTTTCTTGCCACCTTATCAAGGAAAGGCAGCTTTACATGAAAGCCTACCGACCAGGTACTCTGATAAGCTCCGAGACGCTCCATTACATAAGCCTGCGCCTGAGGTACAATTTTGATACAGGATACAAGAATCCATAATACAATAACAATTCCAATAATTAAAAATGGCATATAATACTCCCTTCTGTGCACTTTTAAGTGTAGCACCTCACTTAATTTACTTTGCTTGTTCTATGTTGCAGGTTGCTTTATTTTACCTTTTCCATCTGCGGGTCAGGCTTCACCATCAGCTTCACACCGTTGATTGCCACCACATTTACTACGGTTCCCACAGACAGCTTCACATCATCATCAATACTTCTTGCGCTCCATTCCTGACCACTTACAGTCACCTGACCAATGCCCTGCAGATTATCAATCTCACTGACTACGATTGCCTGACGTCCTACTATACTTTCTGCATTAGTCTTGATACGGTCCTTGTTGAAATACTTCACTGCCACGGGACGTGTAAAAATCAAAAGCAGTAAAGATACCGCAAAGAATAAAATAACCTGTACTGCTATCGGCAGTCGGAAAGCTGCTGCACCCAGCGCCACCAACGCTCCTCCTGCAAACCATATGGAGGTAAGTCCCATCGTAGCTGCCTCAATCACTATAGAAATAATTAATACAACCAACCACAAAATCATCATATCACCCATATTCTCACTCCCTTACTTTTTCACCTTTCACTAGCAATATTGTTGCCCCTCAGTTTTGGTTTTATTTGTGCTGTTTGATTGTATGTTTAGTTTACTACAAAAGATACCATTGGGCAATGCCTTTTCACACACGTTACAATCTCTTATCGTGCAAAAACAGCACCGCCATAAGGCGATGCTGCTCTTTGCACACTTTACATTTTATTTTAATAGAATACATGATTACCTATTACAAGACCCTCTCTTCCGTTATTACGGCGGAAGTGGGTCATATCGCCTACGTTGGATACACCGGAAAGTGCTTCCTGCGCTGCTTTAATACAGCTATCATATATTTTACCGGATTCATATACTCTGTTCAGCTTACCGCTCATAGCAGGTGTAAACTGTCCGGAAGCATAGATAACACCGTGGATACTGTTCGGATATGCCGCACTTCTTACGCGGTTCATTACTACCGCACCCACTGCGACCTGACCTTCATAGGACTCTCCGCCTGCCTCGCATTGAATCAATGCTGCAAGCAACAAGGTTGTATCGGCATCCGTAGTGTACTCTCCGTAATTCACGTGACGTTTTGCCTCACGCTCTGCTGCTTCTCTGGCCTTAATCTCCTCCAGTGTCTCACCGGCATCAATCTGGAAATTCAAGCTTACATACTCTGCAGACACATAGGCATCCTTTCCCTCAAAATCAATGCATATCCAGTCTTCCTCACTGTCGCTGATAACTTCAAGGATTTCTCCCTTGGGAAGCAAGCCATAGCTCTCTGCTTCCTCACCGCCTTCCACGCGTGCGTGCAGGGCTTCTGCCTCAACTGTGGCAATCATTTTACCTACATCATTTGCCAATGCCTCGGCTTCCTCGTCAAACAAAAGATATTCATCCTTTGCCCAACCAATCATATTACCGGACTGCAGCTTGGTCCAACCATCTTTTCTCTCGATAATGGTTCCACCACAATCCTTGTATAATTTTCCGACCTTATCGGCCTCCTCGCTGGCGTCACTTCGCACATTCAGAGCATCTCTAACATTTGCCATTACCAGTTTAGACTGCTCCTCTTCTTCAGCAATAGCTGCCAAATCCATTTCACTTATTGTAGCGTTTAACATCTCTGATGAGTAGACTGAACTGGGATCCAGTACAGATGCCACGCCACCATTCAAAACATCCAGGTAATTCTTTGTGCTGCCAGCTTGAGCGGTCATGCCTGTTTGCAATGCCATGGATACGCACATAGCGAATCCGGCAAACGCCACAAGCAGCCTTCTGCTTTTTGCCATTGTCTTTACCTCCAACAAATTTGAATCGTCAAAAAGTATTATGTCTCCTTTTTAACTAAAATATTACGATTTTGTTAAATTTGTTACGCAGAGTATCATAGCAGAAGGAAATATTTTTGTCAAGCTTTCAAATTTTTACATATTTCTGGACTTTTCGATACATGCTTCCATGGCATCCATTACCGCTGCACGTAATCCGGTTTCTTCCAAAACCTTTACCGCCTGTATCGTCGTTCCGCCCGGCGAGCAGACCATATCCTTCAATTCTCCGGGATGCATGCCTGTCTCCAGCACCATTTTCGCGCTTCCAAGCACAGCCTGTGCCGCAAATTCATAAGCCTGCTTTCTGGGCATGCCTTCCGCCACAGCTTCATCTGCCATTGCTTCTATAAACATAAAAACATATGCGGGAGAGCTGCCGCTGACACCCACAACCACATCCATGAGTCGCTCAGGCACCACACTTGCCACACCGAAGGAGCGAAGCAACGCAAGAACCTGTTCCATTTCCTCTGCAGTCACGTTGTCATTGGAGCACACACCGGTACAGCCCTCCAACACCAATGCCGGTGTATTAGGCATGCAGCGAATAATTTTCAGATCCTCCCTGCCAAATTCATTTTGGTAAAATTGCAAATTACGTCCTGCCGCAATACTTACAACTAAAGTCTGAGAGTTAATTACCTCCTTAATATCCGCAATTACCTGCGGCAGAAAAATAGGCTTCACCGCAAGAAATAAAACATCTGCCTCTCTTGCCACCTCTGCATTATTTTCAGCAATTAAAATATTAAATTTAGACTTAATTTTATCTCTTGCATCAGCAAGAGCATCCGCACCTATCACATTCTGGGGCTCTACCATTTTCTTCTGCAGCATACCGCCTATCATTGCAGTTGCCATATTTCCTAATCCAATAAATCCAATCTTCATATTATATCCTTCCCTTCTTATGTTCATTCTATATTGTATTAATTCTGTATTGTGTTAATTCTGCATTGATTGCTAATCCTATATTAATCCTGTTAATACCAATTCTTGTAATCAAAGAATGATTATTTCCCTATATTTCTCTGCCGGTGCGCTTCATACATCAAAAGCGCTGTTGCCACTGCTGCATTCAGGGATTCCACCTGTCCCTCCATAGGAATCTTCAAATAACTATCCGCTTTATCGGCTATGTCCCTCGTCAAACCATTTCCTTCATTTCCTATTATAAAGGCGGTGGGCTCGCAGAAGGAAACACCATCATAGTATTGCTCGCCCTCCAGATGTGCCGCATAAGTATGTATACCATGTTCCTGTAATTTCTGCAGAGTTGCCTTCAAATCTTCTACATATAGAAATGGCACTCTGTATATTGACCCCATTGTAGCACGAATTGTTTTGGGATTAAAGATGTCTACAGTATTATTACTCATAATAACACCTGTTATTCCCGCCCCTTCGCCGGTTCGCAGGATGGTTCCCAGATTGCCGGGGTCCTGAAGATTCTCCAACACCACGAGCAATGGGTTCTCACAAGACAACATTTCCTCCAGCTCATATTCCGGTTGCTTCAACACCGTAAGAATCCCTTGTGGGGTCTGTGTATCTGACATTTTGACAAACAACTCGGAAGCCACCACTTCATATCCGGTTCTTTTTAATTTTTCCTTTATTTCATGACCTTCATTAAATGTACCTTTAATTTTAGCTTCCATTTCCTGAGACAGATATACCTCCAGAATCCTTTCCTCCGGGGCTTCCTCAAACATTTTAATTCCCTCTGCCAGAAACACCTTAGCTTTTCGCCGTTCCTTTGCCTTGCTCTGCCATTGTATAATCTGCTTCACTCTTGCATTTGCACTACTTGTAATCATCTGCCCACCTTTTATCCCTGCTTATCTGCGAAAAAAGCAGCCACATCTTATCAAAGATATAGCTGCTCTATGCCTCTTACTATATTGCCAATACTTTAGAAACCTCAAATTCGTATTCGTCAATGCCCTTATTCATCTGAAGTGCTTCTTCAATATCAAAGTCTACGAATTCACCATGCTGATATCCCACTACGCGATTGGTTTTGCCTTGCAGCAGAATATCTACTGCGTAGGAGCCCATGATTGACGCATAATAGCGGTCTCTTGCAGTGGGGCAACCGCCGCGCTGCATGTAACCTAAGATAGTGGCACGAGTTTCAATACCGGTAGCAGCCTCTATTCTTCTTGCCATGGAAGTGGAATGTCCGATACCCTCAGCGTTAATGATAATATGATGGGTCTTACCTCTTTTACGATTGCTGATAATATTATTAATAATATTCTGCTCGTTGTAATCATATCTCTCAGGAAGCAGAATATCCTCAGCGCCGTTTGCAATACCACACCATAACGCAATATAACCCGCATTACGTCCCATTACCTCGATGATACTGCATCTCTCATGGGAAGAGGAGGTATCCTTTACCTTATCAATAGCCTGCATTGCAGTATTTACTGCCGTATCAAATCCAATGGTATATTCTGTACATGAGATATCCAAGTCAATGGTTCCGGGAATACCAATGGTATTGATGCCTAACTGGGATAATTTCTGAGCGCCACGATAAGAACCGTCTCCACCGATTACAACGACACCATCAATGCCATGCTTACGGCAGATTTCAGCGCCCTTCTCCTGACCTTCTGCAGTCTTAAATTCCATACTTCTTGCAGTTCCTAAAATCGTACCTCCGCGCTGAATAATGTCAGATACATGCTTGGTTTCCATATCTATAATCTCTTCATTTAAAAGACCCTGATATCCCTTTTTGATACCCTTTACCTTCAGCCCTCTTGCGATAGCAGTACGCACAACACCTCGGATTGCTGCATTCATACCCGGTGCGTCTCCACCACTTGTCAAAACACCAATTGTTTTCAATTCCTTTGCCATGACCGTTAC
Source organism: Lachnospiraceae bacterium (assembly GCA_015056915.1). Classification (GTDB taxonomy): domain Bacteria; phylum Bacillota; class Clostridia; order Lachnospirales; family Lachnospiraceae; genus Acetatifactor. Next base: position 34,478 of record SVFK01000018.1, on the reverse strand, counting down.
CTCCTAAAATAAGTCCGAACGGAATTTTTCATAATATTTTCCTCAAGGTCTTATTTTAATCTATTTCTTATTGGTTTTCAATAGGTTTCGTTAGGAATTTAACGTTTTCCTTACCGAACAAATTGCTCAGTTTGCCCTCTAATTCTTCGTCCATATTAACCCTCAGATTGGGAGGCAATACCTTCATGGATTTTGGATTCCTGATAAAGATTACCACATCACTGTTGCCGTCTGAGTCTGAAATTGCTTCAAGCAATTCCCTTTCACGTCGCGCATAATCCTCCGCCGTCTGGAATTGTACCCATACTCCCTCCGGCATCTTATTCGCAGGTCGGGGAGACTTAACCGCTGCACTACGCTGCTGCGAGCCATTGCCCCAAGCTGCACGATTGCCTGTACGGCCAAATCGGTTCTGGAACAAAGGACCATTTTGTAATTGCATCGCTTCATCAAAGCCTATCACCTGCTCGCAAATCAGCTTGCCATCCTTATCCTCCTCCACAGACACACGCCCCTTTACAAACACCTTGGCATCCTCCTGCAGAAGGCTTCCATAGCGCTCATAATCCTTAGGGAAAATCACGATTTCCACATTGCCCACCAAATCCTCCAAATTGACAAAAGCCATAACCTTGTCATTCTTGGTATACTTGATGGTCTTTTCTGCAATCATTCCGCCCACAATAGCCGTGAACTGGTCCACTACCCGCACACTGTTCGTTTCCTCATCCAGTGCAAAATCATTGGTGGTATTGCTAATATGCTTTTGCCACAGCTCCTGATACTCCTCCATGGGATGTCCGCTGACATAGATACCCAGTACTTCCTTCTCAAAAGCCAGTAACATCTCCTTATTATATTCTCCGACTTCAGGCATTTTTATATCAAAATCTTCCTTATCCTCTTCGGCTGCGATATCAAACAGGGAAATCTGTCCTGCCAGATTGCTCTTCTTGTCCTTGGTAATGTGGTCCAAAATCTGAACATACACACTCATAAACTGCTTGCGTGTACCGCCCAGACTATCCAAAGCGCCTGCCTTGATAAAGTTTTCAATAGCCCGCTTATTCACATCCTTGTCCGCCATGCGGGTAATAAAATCCTTAATATTGGTAAAAGGACCTCTATCCCTTCGTTCCTGCACGATGCTTTCAATCACGGGTCTGCCCACCGCCTTAATGGCAGTCAGCGCATAACGGATACTGTTGCCGGACACAGAAAAGCCGGACTCTCCCTCGTTAATATCGGGAGGCAGTATCTCAATTCCCATGTTTCGGCAGGTCAAAATATATTCGGATACCTTCTTCGAATTATCAATGACGGAGGTCAAAAGCGCCGCCATAAATTCCACAGGGTAATAATATTTCAAATAAGCTGTCTGATAAGAAACCACCGCATAACAGGCCGCGTGAGATTTGTTGAAGGCATATTTCGCAAAATCCATCATATCCTCGTAAATCTGACCTGCTAACTGCTCACTGATACCGTTGGCAACACAGCCCGGCACCTGCTCCTCTTCATTACCATAGATAAAGTTAGCACGCTCCTTCTCCATAACAGCCTGCTTCTTCTTACTCATGGCACGGCGCACCAAATCACTTCGACCCAAGGTATAACCACCCAGGTCACGCACAATCTGCATTACCTGCTCCTGATACACAATACAGCCATAGGTAGGAGACAAAATCGGCTCCAGCTGCGGGCAGGAATATGCTACATCTCCATGATTGTTTTTACCCTTGATATATTTGGGAATAAAATCCATAGGACCCGGACGATACAGGGAAATACCCGCAATAATATCCTCCAGATTCCGGGGGCGCAGTTCCTTCATGAAATTCTTCATGCCGGCACTTTCCAGCTGAAACACGCCGTCCGTTTTGCCGGTTCCGATAGATGCCAGCACCTTGGCATCATCATAATCAATGTTATCTATGTCAATACGTTTACCGGTACTCTTTTCAATGAATTCCACTGCATCATGAATTACCGTAAGGGTACGCAGTCCCAGGAAATCCATTTTTAGCAGCCCCAGTTCCTCCAGTGTGGTCATGGTAAACTGGGTGGTAATGGAGCCGTCGGAGCCTCGCGATAACGGTACAAACTCATCCGCTGATTTCTGGCAGATAACTACACCTGCTGCATGCATGGAGGTATGTCTGGGAAGCCCCTCAAGACGCTTACACATGTCAATCAGATAATGAACCTGTTCATCCTCCTGATAGAGCTTACGGAATTCCGGGTTCAGCTCCAAAGCACGCTCCAACGTAATATTCAACTCATTGGGCACCAGCTTGGCAATAGAATCCACAAAAGCATAGGGCAGGTCCATCACACGCCCCACATCACGGATAACACCCTTTGCCGCCATAGTACCGAAGGTAACAATCTGCACCACCTTGTCAGCACCATACTTGCGACCTACATAATCAATCACCTCCTGCCTGCGTTCAAAGCAGAAGTCAATATCAATATCAGGCATGGATACACGCTCAGGATTCAGAAAACGCTCAAAGAGCAGATTGTAACGAATCGGATCAATATTGGTAATCTTCAGACAATAGGATACGATACTGCCCGCCGCAGAGCCTCTTCCCGGTCCTACAGGTATTCCGTTGCTCTTTGCATAATTAATAAAATCCCACACAATCAGAAAGTAATCCACATACCCCATGTTGCGGATAACATCCAACTCAAAATCAAGACGCTCCCGAAGTGTCAGTCCCGTGTCGCCGGCAGGCTGATCCACATTACCGTAGCGCTCCTTAAGCCCGTCCATGCAAAGCTTATTCAGATAGGTCCAGGAATCATAGCCCTCCGGCACTTCATATTTGGGCAGCTTCGTCACGCCGAATTCAATCTCCACATTACAGCGGTCGGCTATTCGCTGGGTATTCTCCACCGCTTCCCACGCATAGGGAAACAGCCCTTTCATTTCCTCTTCACTTTTTACATAATACTGACCGCCCTCATAACGCATACGGTCCTCGTCCGATAATTTCTTACCGGTCTGCAGACACAGTAAGATATCATGGGAATCCATGTCCTCTGCATAGGTATAATGAACATCATTGGTGGCAACCAGCGGAATATCCAGCTCTCGGCTCATCTTCATGAGCTCCATATTGACCGTCTTCTGCTCCGGAATCCCATGATCCTGCATCTCCAGAAAATAATTACCCTTTCCAAAGCAGGCTTCATACTTCCTTGCGGCCTTCCGCGCCTCGTCTACCAGCCCTTTAACAATGTATCTTTGCACCTCTCCGGCCAGACAGGCGGACAGGGCTATAATCCCCTCATGATACTGGTTCAGCACCTCCATGTCCACACGGGGCTTATAATAATAGCCCTCCGTAAAACCACGGCTGACAATCTTCATCAGATTGGCATAACCGGTATTATTTTCCGCCAGCAGTACCAAATGGTAATAACGGTCCTCGCCACCGGTCAATTCCTTATCGAAACGGGAATTGGGTGCCACGTACACCTCACAGCCCAAAATAGGCTTAATCCCCTCTGCTCTTGCTGCGCGGTAAAAATCAATGACACCGTACATCACACCATGATCTGTGATTGCCGCACTGTCCATACCCAAAGCCTTCACTCTGGACACATATTCTTTTATTTTATTGGAACCGTCCAAAAGAGAATACTCTGTATGGACATGTAGATGAGCAAATGCCATGGAAGTCGCTCCTTATCTTGAAATAGTAAATAACACAACTATTATATCGTATTGAGGGTTGTTGTTGCAAGGTAAACGTCAACGATAAACATCTGACATTAAAAACCCGTTAACCCAACAGAGAGCCGGTTACCATTCTGTAACCAACTCTCTGTTTACGCCTACTCCTGTCTTTTCAGTTTCTGCTCAATTTTTGCCCTAATCTGCATTGCCCTGCCTTTGATTTTCTCATCGGGACATTCCACGGCGATATTAACATACTTTAAAATATCATGCTTTTCATCACAATATATCATCATACTGACCAGAGAAAGGGCTGTCGCACATTTACCGGTGGCATCTATAAATTGGTTTTCGTCCACTGCCACCTTAAATTTCTCAATAACCTTTTGTGCACAAAACTTAGCAAACTCAATATCGTTCACATCCTTGCTGAGCCAACACAGATTTCTCCACATACTTCCAATCAAAGCATTGGCGTCTGGATTAATATGCTCATTGATATTAATCGCCTGCAAATATCTCAGCACAAGATAATCATAATCGCTGCGTCTCTCAAGACGGGCTTCCACAATGGGCTTATGCTCTGCATGTAACAGCTTTTCCACCAATTCAAATTCAAAATTATTGATTCCAAAGAATTTCAAATAGTGGTTTGCATAATAACAGTTCTGACAGGCAATCACCTCGTACCACAGCGGGTCACAGCCTTTATAAGTCACGCGGCAGTCATAATCAAAGGCTTCTTCCTCCAAAACATTTCTCTTCAACACCTTTACAGACACCGCTTTTCCGCAAATGGGACAAGCCTGCTTATATTCCATAAGAAATTCCGGCTTTGTGCGGGGTGGCCGCACCGTATGTCCGTTTTGATACAGTCTTGGCATGGCAAATCGAGGTACGTGACGATTCTTTACAAAGCGATTGTTTTTATAAAGCTCTGCATCCAGCTTACGGATTCTTCCGCTCATTTTTTCCAGCATTTGTTTTGTGATTTCAGGGCAGGTAGCCAAAAACTCCTGCAGATTGTCCTTTGTCACCGTCACAGTTATGGTATCCTCCAGCGCAATGCAGGACGCACTGCGCGGAAGGTTATCAAAAATCGCCATTTCACCAAAGAAGTCTCCTCCCCCTATGGTTGCCACTTGGGTTAGGGTTCCGATTGGATTTGTGAGGAATACGCCCACAGAACCTTTTAAAATAATATACATTTCATTTCCGGGCTGGCCCTCTTGACAGATATAATCGTTCTTTCCGAACTGCCTCGGTACAGAAAGCTTTTTCAGTTGTAAAATTGTTTCCGGTTGCATTTCATTTCCTCCACATTATCAATTCCAATCTATGGTGTGTAGTTGACCAAACTCATATTCTCGTTATTCCATCCGATGATATCGGAGATATCAATGCTGTCTCCGGTTACTTCGACGTACATGGTCTGACCGTCGGTTGCAGAATCTGTCACGTTAAAGAAGCCCAGAGTTGTGGCACCTTCTGTCAGATCGATAAGACCAAGCGTGGGATTTTCCGTTGCATTGAAGGTAAGCAGGGAATTAGCCCTCTTCATCACTATATTGGTCAATTTGTCATTGCCCCAAATAGACGCACTCTGCAGGGAAGGACAGTCATTCATAACAATACCTTCCAAATACATCATACCTTCCGCAGTCACTTGAGTCAGGGATGCGTTTTCGCTCAGATCCACATTACGGACAGAAGAACCATTCAATGTAATATTGCCAATCTGCGTATTTTTGCATGTAAAACTCTGCAGACTCGTGAAACCGGCCAGTTCTACGTTCGAAATCGCATTATTACTAATAGCAAGATTTACCAGCGTCGATGCAACTGATGACAGGCCTTCCAAGGAGGTGAGTCCTGTATTAGAACAGTTGAGCGTAGTAAGGTGGGTACAACCACTCGAACTAATATCCGGAAGCCAGACATTATAGCTGCAATCCAGTGTCGTCAGATTCGGGAAAACATTCAATCCAAACAAAGAACTGATTCCGCCATCCGTATCCGGCGTACCTGATACATCGATGGCAGTTACATTAAACACTTCATCGCCAAACAACTTTCCGTCGCCGTCTGTATCAAAATTAGTAGCAATATAATTTGTCAACACGTCATCAGCAAAGACCATGGTATTGATTTCTATCCAAGGCTGGCCACAGTACCTACAATACGTATTATCCGAATACTCATCGTATTTCACATGACCTGTGGCAGGAAGTACTGTATTTTTCACATAACCGCAAGAGCAACTCTCTGTCTGCAAGCCATCCGTTGTACAGGTTGCACTCGTAATATGACTACCCATGGAATGATAGTTGCCGTCCAATATTACTTCTCCGCAGGTTCCACACTTCGTGTGAACTTCCGCTTCTCCTCCGCCCACTTCTGCATGTCCTGTTTTCACAATGATGGTGGTATAACTATATCCACACTCACATTCATGCAACATTTCACCGTCCACTGTACACGTTGCAGGAGTTACTACCCTTTCTTCGAAGGCATGGTAACTATCATATTCAAACGCATCATCACAAGTGCTACACTGCCTATGTATATTCTGACTGCCGACAAACTCCCAATTATGGTCCGTTTTCGGAATTGGCGTTTCTCTCACATAACCACAGTCACAGGTTTCTCTTATCATACCGACCATGGTACAGGTAGGCTCCTCTCTGACCACTGAAAAACTATGGGCGCTTCCGTCTTCCAGCGTTATGCCACACACACCGCACCATGTGTGGATATCCTCCTGCCCCACATATGAAGGGGTGTGGTCACCTAAAGGAAGCTCCGTGTCATAGGTATATCCGCAGTCACAGGTATGTCTCAATATACCATTATATAGGCAATTCCCCTCATATTCGGTTTCTGTGAAATCATGTCCGGTACCGTCCGCAAGGGGAACGCCGCAGGTTCCGCACTTACTGTGTACGGTCTCCAAACCTGCTTTCACTTCCGTATGACCGGTAGCGTCGATTTCTTCCGAGTAACTATATTCACACTCACAGGCAAATACTTTTTTGCCCTTCTCTGTACAGGTAGGCTCCTGCACTGTGCTTTCCACCAAATTGTGCACATTACTCATGGGCTCACCACAAATACCGCATTTACTGTGAACCAATTCAGTTCCCGCCAAAATTTCTCTGTGGTCCGTCATGTCAACATCTTCCGTGTAACTGTCACCGCAAGTACAGATATAGGTTCTCACGCCCTTTTCCGTACAGGTAGGAGGCGTGGTCAACTGATTATCATACTGATGAACATGTGCCTCCGGGGTTTCCGGTTCTGTAGGAGCTTCCGGTTCTGTAGGGGGTTCCGGCGCTACAGGCGGAGTAGGCGTTGCAGGCGGGGTAGGCGCTGTGGGTATTTCAGGCGCTGTAGGTGTTTCGGGCTCTACAGGCTGCTCAGGTTCTGCAGATGTCTCAGGCTCTACAAGCGGCTCAGGTTCTGTAGATGTCTCAGACTCTACAGGCGGCTCAGGCTCTGTAGGTGCTTCAGGCTCTACTGGCGGCTCAGGTTCTGCAGATGTCTCAGGCTCTACTGGCGGCTCAGGTTCTGCAGATATCTCAGGCTCTACTGGCAGCTCCGACTCCGTAGCTACCTCAGGCTCTGCAGGTGTCTCCAGCACCTTCTGTGCCTTCTCATATACGGAAGTTTCCTGCTCAATATCAATTTTTCGCGCTTCAATGACTTCCTTTACTTCCTCAGCGGTGGTAAAAAGATCATGTCCGTTTTTCACAGCAAAATAAATATCTATTAAATCCCCATCCGAAATTTCTTCCTTCACGATAGGCTCCGTATTTTCCTGCGTATTTGCACCGGGTTCTACAGGCCTTTCCACACCTTCTACCATATAAACGGTAATCACATCGTCCTTTTTAATACTGGTCTTAAAACCGGAAGCAATCAGCACGTCTTCCTCCACTATCGCGCCATCAGGCATAATACGCTTGGATGCCACTGCTCCTCCATAGGTCTTTACATCCGTGACAACTTCACCGTTTTCCTCTCTCCGGATATCTACACGGAAAAAGGTACCGCGTACGGCAAGAACCGCATTGGGGGTATTTACCACATACTCTTCCTCTTCTGTCAAAGAATTTATCAGCTCTGTAGTCAGGGCGCCGCACTCCAGATTCAGCCGCGTCTTTCCACTGCCTACGACTCCCAGGGTTTCAAAGGTAAGCTTACTGTCTTCTTCCAGTTTCACATACTTATCCGCATCAAGCACCAGACGTACAAAACTGTCCGCTGAAGTGACAATCTCATGACCTTCCTGAAGCATCATGCCCGGATAGGCACTGTATTCCACGCCGTCCCGCATTACTCCCACCTTACCGGAAACCTCAATCACACTGACTGTCCGGTAGGCCTGCTTATTCGTTGTCATCAGCACCACAACAACAGCTGCCGCCAAAACCACCGCCACAGTTACCAATGCAATCCATACTTTCTTTTTACCTATTTCTCTTTTGTCCATAAATTACTCCAAAAAGCCTTCCTGTTTTAGCACTTCCAAAGAACGAACCTTACTTTCCCAGACAGAAGTCTCTACAAGCACCGTCGCACCCTGCAAATACTCCTCATAGCATGCGTAAAACTCTGCTCTGTCAATTACACCGTCGCCCCATGCCAAGTGCAGATCACTGCTGCCATCATTATCGTTAATGTGAACATGCTTTACAAAGCGCCCCAACTTCTTTGCCCAAATTTCCGGGGACACCTTAGAAAGAACGGCATGCGCGTAATCAAAGCAGACACCATAATTCTCATATTGGCAAAGTTCCTCCGACAACGCTTCCAAAATATCCGGATGCGTCTCAAAGGTGTTTTCCAGATAAATATTCAAATCTGGATTTTCTTTCAGTATCCCGCTCCAATATGCCACATTGGTCAGTAGCCAGGACTGCACGTAACCTTTCGAATTCAGTCTCGGATTATAGCTTGTGTGAAACACCACTGCTCTTGCGCCTATTCGTTTTGCCGCCCAAATACTCTGTCGGATTCTAATATCCGCAATTTCACGTATTTTCGCATCCGGACTGAAAGGAATCACATCATAGAAAGCACCGTGCAATGTAGTAAACACAGGCAAATCCTGCTGGCTGTATCCTTCTATAATCTCCGTCTTTTTATCTATATCATCCAAAACATCCGGAGCAAAAAAGTCATTATATTCAAAGCCTACGCCATACTCTGCTGCCAGTTCTAAGCTCTCCGGTAAACGGTCTCTATCAGGAATAATCAGTACCTGTTTCATTTATCGTCACTCCTCTTTGGGACTTTTATAGTCACCTACACCTGTTACTGAATATACAAAGACACCTTTGGTCTTTCCTTTCAGCGGGATTTCTCCCACCGCATCTGCCGTGATGCAGTCCTTCACCTGCATGTACACGGCTTCACTGATATATATCGTATTCCTTGGCGCATTAGATTCCAATCTCGCCGCCGTATTTACCGTGTCGCCAATGGCCGTATAATCCATTCTGAAATCACAGCCTATATTTCCCACGACTGCAGGACCACAGTTGATACCCACACCAAAGCCTACGCTCTTTCCGTATTTTTCCAAGTATTCCTTTTCAATCCGATTGCCACCCTGCACAATATCCCAGGCGGTCAAAATCGCCTTGTAAACATAGTCCTCCGTGTCAAAAGGTGCATTGAACACTGCCATGGTAGCATCACCGATAAATTTATCCAAGGTTCCTCCGTGTCGTAAAATACTTTCCGTGGTAAGCGCCAGATAGCCGTTCAAAATATCCACTACCTGTTCCGGCTCCAAGCTTTCCGACATAGAGGTGAAGCCTCTGATATCCACAAACAGCACGGCTACCTCCCTCTTTTCTCCACCAAGCTTCAGCTCATAAGTGCCGTTCTTTGCGATTTCCGCCACAACCTGTGGCGCCACATACTTGCTAAAAGCCTTTTCAATGCTGCGTTTTGCGGCAGTGGCCTTGTAATAGTGAAGAGCAATATAGTAAATGCCAATCAAAACCGCCATCACTGGCAGAACAAGAACATTACACATATATCCAAGCGTAAACAACATAAACTGTACCGCCAGCTTAAACACCGCTGTGGATACACAGACAATCACAACCTTTGTCACACTCAGTCTCTCACAAATAATCACTAGGGCGATTACAATTAACGCAGTAAGAAATCCGTCCAGCGCCTTCGAAACATTGGCGAGGTTCTTTCCTTCCATCAGGGCCTGAATCGTGTTGGCATGGATTTCCACTCCATACATTTGCCCGGAGCGGTCCACCGGAACAAAGTAGGCATCCATCATACCTTTCGCATAAGCCCCTACCAAAACAATACATCCGTCAAACGCTTCCGCCGGTACCGTACCGTCCAACACATCTACCAAAGAAATATTTTCATATTCCTCGGGATTACCGGAATAGCGGAATGTCATGGTATTCTTTTCTGTGGGATACACTGCAGCCTTACCCACAGACTCCATATAATTACTATAAACCGCAGAGCTGAAGCTCTTGGTCCTTGTTCCGTCTTCGACAAAATAGAGAAGTGAACTGCGGATGATTCCGTCATCTTCATCCATCAGTGCATTGACAAATCCAAGCTCCGTCACCTCACAAAGTGCCTCGTACGGCATCACCTTCTCCTGCACTGCCATGCCGTTTTCTACCAGATGTCCATTTTCATCAGAGGTCACTTCCTTGGTAAACACATAACTAAATCCAAGGACTACGTTGCCATGTTCTTCACAAGCCTTTGCAAATCTCGCATCTGAGTCCGCGTCCTTTTCGCTGCTAAACAAAATATCAAAACCAATTACCGCAGGGCGCACTTCTTCAGACACACACAATTTCTCCACAAGGTCCGCATACACATCCCTGTTCCAATCAGCGAAATCACCCAGCCGGTTCATGGTGCGGTCATCAATCTTAATAATCTTTATTCGCGTATCTATGCTGCCCGCATGATGGAACAGCATGTCCTCCGCCGCTTTATCCGCAGTGCCAAATGCCCCCGTATAAATCAGGCAAAACGCAAGCCCTGCGCATAGTAAACATGTGACTATTTTCTTCATTATTTCTCTCATAAATCAGATAACGCCTTCTGACAGCCCTTTCCAGACAAATTGTGTGAAAATAAATTAATATATACCAGTATTATTATACAACGAACATGCCTATATCGTCTATATTTGCTTGATAATTCCTGCCAATAAAAACAGCCCCACGTGAGCACAACTCGCTCATGTAGGGCTGTTACATTACATATTTTAAAATGCTTAATCCAAATACTTCTTCAGCACATCCACCTTATCGACTTTCTCCCAAGGCAAGTCAATATCTGTACGACCAAAGTGACCGTAGCTGGAGGTCTGCTTGTAGATAGGTCTGCGCAAATCAAGCATCTTGATAATTCCGGCAGGTCTCAGGTCAAAGTTTTCGCGGATAATTGCTACCAGCTTCTCATCGCTAAGCTTGCCGGTTCCGAAGGTATCTACCATAACGGAGGTAGGCTGTGCTACACCGATTGCATAGGACAACTGAATCTCACATTTCTCAGCGAGACCTGCTGCCACGATATTCTTTGCCACATAACGAGCTGCGTAAGCTGCACTTCTGTCCACCTTGGTACAGTCCTTACCGGAGAAAGCACCGCCGCCATGACGTGCCATACCGCCATAGGTATCCACAATAATCTTGCGTCCGGTCAGACCACTGTCGCCGTTAGGACCGCCGATTACAAATCGTCCGGTAGGATTGATAAAGAATTTGGTGTCTGCATCAATCATTTCCTTGGGTAATATCGGATCAAATACATATTTCTTAATATCTGCATGAATCTGCTCCTGCGTTACCTTTTCATCATGCTGTGTGGAAAGCACCACTGCCTCCAGGCGTAAAGGCTTGCCATTCTCATCATACTCTACAGATACCTGACTCTTGCCGTCAGGTCTCAAATAAGTCAATGTACCATCCTTGCGCACCTTGGTGAGCTGCAGGGTCAGCTTGTGGGCCAATGAAATAGGATAAGGCATCAATTCCTCTGTCTCATTGGTAGCGTAGCCGAACATCATACCCTGATCTCCTGCGCCGATTGCCTCTAACTGTTCATCACTCATATTGTTTTCCTTGGCCTCCAACGCGCGATCCACGCCCATTGCAATATCTGCGGACTGCTTGTCCAGAGATACCATAACCGCGCAGGTATTGCCGTCAAAGCCCTTCTCGGATGCATCATAACCGATCTCCGTTACTGTCTTGCGCACAATGGCAGGAATATCAATATTGGCCTTGGTAGTAATCTCACCCATTACCAGTACAAAACCGGTATTGGTACAGGTTTCACATGCCACGCGGCTGAAGGGGTCCTGCTCCATTAAAGCATCCAACACCGCATCGGATACCGCATCACAGATTTTATCGGGATGTCCTTCTGTTACTGATTCTGATGTAAATAAATATTTTTCCATGTTTTCCTCCGTTTTCCTTGTTCCTAATCTCATAACTACAAAAGGGTCTGCTTACAAGAAGCGGACCCGTATCTTACCGATAATCAAATCCTCTTATTGCTCGACTATTACTCGCTCAGGTGGGCACCTTCCTTAAAAGGGGTTGCCGTGGCTTCATCGATCCTATGTATCTCCACCAACTCTGAATAAGAGAAAACATTACACCTTTCAGTGTAATCACAATATGGAATTGTCATATCATACATACCTTACTATGAATAGGTATCGCTGTCAAGCCTTTTATCAGCCTGTTTTTAATTTAAATTTCTGGAATTCTCTCTCGGTTTCAATCAGCTCTATCTGTGCACCCAGTCCCTGCAGCTTCAGATGGAAGTCCTCATAGCCGCGTTCGATATAACGGATATCATCCACCAAAGTATAACCCTCTGCCGATAAAGCTGCCATTACAAGTGCTGCTCCTGCACGAAGATCAGGAGCGGATATGCTGGCACCGGTATATTTCTCCACACCGTCAATAATGGCGGTATTGCCTTCTACCTTAATGCTGGCACCCATGCGTGTCAGCTCGTCCACATATTTGAAACGATTCTCAAAAATACTCTCGGTAACAATACTGGTTCCCTTTGACAAAGCCAATGCCACGGTAATCTGCGGCTGCATATCCGTAGGGAAACCGGGATAAGGCAGGGTCTTCACATGCGTATGCTGCAGGGGCTTGGAAGCCACTACACGAATACAATCATCTGCCTCCTCTATCTCGCAACCAATTTCCAACAATTTAGCCGTAATGGAATCCAAATGCTTCGGGATGACATTCTTTACAGTGACATCTCCCTTAGTAACCGCAGCAGCAAACATAAAGGTTCCTGCTTCAATCTGATCGGGAATAATGGCATATTCTGTGCCATGCAGTCTGCTTACACCCTTGATACGGATAATATCCGTACCGGCACCCTTGATATTGGCGCCCATGCTGTTCAGGAAATTCGCCAAATCAACTACATGAGGCTCCTTGGCTGCATTTTCAATAATAGTAGTACCCTCTGCCATCGTTGCGGCCATCATAATATTAATGGTGGCACCTACACTGACCACGTCCATATAAATATGATTACCCACCAAACGCTCTGCATTGGTTTTAATCAGACCATGCTCGATGCGCACCTCTGCGCCCAATGCCTTAAAGCCCTTAATATGCTGATCGATAGCACGGCATCCGATGTCACAGCCTCCGGGAAGCGCAACCTCTGCGTGCTTATATTTTCCTAATAATGCACCTATTAAATAGTAAGATGCACGAATTTTCTTAATGCTTTCATCCTCTACCACCAGATTATTGATGTTGGCAGCATTTACAATCACCTTATGGCGACATTCTCTTTTAATCATCACGCCGATACTCTGCATTGCACTCAATAATACATTGGTGTCTCTTACATCCGGCATATTCTCTATATATACGGTTTCATCCGTCATAACGGAAGCAGCAAGAATAGGAAGTGCAGCATTCTTTGCACCCCCTATTTCAACCTCTCCCACTAATGGATTACCGCCTTTGATTGCGTATTGTTCCATCTATCTCTACCTCTTGTTCAGGTTATTTTGCTCATTTCAATTATTGAAAATCATTTGTACCAAATATAGTCTCTTATAGCACTTATACCACATTTTCCCTCATTTGTAAACTGAACGAGCGTTCCCCCCAATATCTAGTGGTTATATTCTATTGTATATATTTTGCAGGATTGACCTGTGAACCATTCATCAGGATTTCAAAATGAAGGTGCGGACCCGTACTTACACCTGTATTACCGCTTAATGCAATTCTTTCACCCTGCTTTACAGTCTCTCCTACCTTTACCAATACCTTACTCAAATGTCCATATCTGGTCTGGGAACCATCCTCGTGATTAATGTAAACCACGTATCCGTAACCGCTTCCCCAGCCCGCCTTGGCAACTGTTCCGCCGCAGGAAGCAAATACTGCCGTTCCGGTAGGTACTGCCCAGTCAATACCCTTATGGTAGGTACTTGCGCCCTTCTTAGGTGCACTTCTCCGTCCAAAGCTGGAGCTTAAGCGTCCGCCGGAAATAGGCTTAATATAAGAAGGTGGTGTTTTCGTACCTCTTTCCACAATCTTGGGCACTGCTTCCATCACGATTTCTTCTTTTAGTATTTCCCTGGATACCTCCTTGTCATTCAGATAGGAAACATCTGCCACCACCTTGCGGAAGCCTGCTGAAGGCTGCTGCAGCACCTTGGTCTGCGTGGTATACCAGTCATTATTATCCACATAAATTACATCTGCATCATATATTTCTTCGTAATAATTTTGCTCCAGGCGCTCCACGGACAGCTCCGGCTCCGGCACAGTAATAATCAGCTTGTCACCCACACGAATGGTAGAATTCTCACTTTCCAGTGTCTCACTGTTCATCTCAATGATTTTATCCATAGGAATATTTACTTTAATGGAAATCTCTGACAGGGTATCTCCTGATACCACCTCGTATTCACCGGGAGTCTCCTGCTCCTTAATCACCTCTTCTATGGCAGTGTCCACGGGTGTGAGCAGATTTGCAGGCAAATACGCCTCCACAATTTCTACCTCTTCGGCAAAATTCATGCTTAACAGACCCAATTCATAATCTTCAAAGCTCTTTTCTTCCTCCACCTCTTCCACTTCATCTAAACTGTCAAAAAAGCTTTGGACACCGGCCCGTTGATAATCCTCTTGTTCCTTTTCCGCTTCAATATCCTGCACGCTGCGATTGACTGCATGGGCTGTAAGCACATTAAATTCCCGGTTGTCGTCATGCATCAATTCTACATCAAACATTCCCTGTCCGCCGTATTTATCAATAGCCGCCTGCAGAAGACCCGTTACCTCTTCCACACTGGCAAGATTCACCATATATTCATTGACCTTTACTGTATAGGAGTGCTGCATCGTTTCGATAATACTATCACGCAGCACAGCCTCCATGGCAGCCAGTACAGTGTCCTCAGCATCTACTTCTCCCCAAAGCACCGCTTCTCCTACCGTCGTCAGTTCAGCCTCAATAAAGGTCAATTCCTCACTTTCAGATGCGACACTCTTACGCGCAGCAAGTAGCAGACTCTCTGCGGACTCTGCATCCCCAAGGATGCCAACCAACCTTCCGTTCACAGACACATGAAAGAGATTCTCGCCGCTTGGCTCAAACTCTACATAACCGTCCAAAAACAGTAAACAAACAAAAAGTGTCAACAGCGTAGCTTTGATATATGTAAATTGTAATTTCTTAATATATCCTTTTATCTTTTTCATAAATATCAATTCTCAACATCTGATTATTCCATGTAACAATTTTGTAACAGACTTATTCTATCAGTATTTATAAGGCTTGTAAAGTGTTTCTACGGCAGAATATTTGTTCGAAAAAATATTTGCAGATGAAGTATTACGTGGTAATATAGAAGAGGAAGGAGGAGGCGTACTATGGCTGAACGCATTATTTTTCATATAGATGTCAATTCTGCATTTTTGAGTTGGACTGCCTTAAGTCGCCTTCAGGATGGGGAGACTGTGGATTTGCGAGAAATTCCTTCCATTATTGGCGGCGACATGTCAACCAGGCACGGTGTCGTCCTAGCCAAATCCATCCCTGCCAAGGCATACGGTATCACTACCGGCGAGCCTGTGGTAAACGCTTTTCGCAAATGTCCCAACCTGATATCTGTAGCACCCGATCATGCCCTGTATTCCCGGATGAGCCATGAGCTTATGGCTTATCTGTCCGGCATATGTCCTGACATTGAACAGGTCAGCATTGATGAGTGCTATATGAATTATACCCCTATTGCAGCCAAATATTCCTCCCCTGAGTCCGCCGCTGCGCTCATCAAGGATACCATCTATGAAAAATTTCATTTTACTGTAAATATAGGTATTTCAGACCGTAAGGTGTTGGCCAAAATGGCTTCTGATTTTAAAAAGCCCAATCTGGTACATACCTTATATTCCTGGGAGATTCAGGAGAAAATGTGGCCACTGCCGGTTTCCTCTCTTTTTATGTGCGGTCGTTCCAGTGTTGAAACCCTGCGCAAATTAGGAATTCTGACCATAGGCGACCTTGCCTGTGCCAATTTGAATGTGTTGGAATCTCATTTGAAAAGTCATGGTACTATTCTTTGGAAATATGCAAATGGGCAGGATGCCTCTGAGGTACTGCCCGAGCCTGCCAAGGCAAAAGGAATCGGCAATTCCACCACACTTAGCTCTGATGTTGTGTCCAAAGCAGATGCATATAAAGTACTGCTAAGCCTTTCCGAATCAGTGGGGCGCAGATTACGGGCATCCCACCATCTGGCAGGCTCAGTCTGCACGGAGATCAAATACAGCAGCTTTCAGTCCGTTTCGCACCAGATGCTTTTGAATACTCCCACGGCCTCCACTGATATCATTTATCAAAAAGCCTGTTCTCTTTTTGACGAGCTTTGGAACGGTACGCCCATACGTCTTTTGGGAATTCGTACCACCAAGCTGGTAGCCGAGGATGAACCCATCCAACTGAATCTCTTCGATTATGCCGCACCGGCATCAGAGAAACAGCAGCGCCTTGATGCAGCATTGGACAATATTCGAAATCGTTATGGTAAAGATTCCATTAAAAGAGGGAGTCTGTTAGACTCCCCCGAACATTAACGCTTGCGAACACTATAGCCAAAGGTTCCCAGCATCTCACCACAGGTAAGATACGCACCATGAGAATAAATAATAGGCTCAGCCTGCTCCAGATGAAATTTACGTTGCTCATCCATATATTGCTCATCTGCATGCACTGCCACCACATCCGCCAGAAACATATGATGAGAACCGAGCTCCTGTATGTCTCTCACGCGACATTCAATATTTACCGGGCTCTCCGCAATTAAAGGTGCTGCCACCTCTTTGCCCGGCAGGGGCGTAAGCTTCATCTCTTTGAATTTGTCAACATCACGTCCGCTTTTCACTCCACAATAATCTGTTGCAAAGGCAAGCTCCTTTGTGGTGAGATTAATTACAAATTCACCTGTTTCCTTTAATATAGGATAGGAATATCGCTCCGGACGTACCGATATGGATACCATAGGCGGATTGGTACACACCGTTCCTACCCATGCCAATGTGATAATATTGTATTTGCCATTCTTGTCTGCCATGCTGACCATAACTGCCGGCAGCGGATACAGCATATTGCCCGGCTTCCATAATTCCTTTGCCATATCATTTCCTTTCGCAACTCTTCATACATTCTTTTCTAAAGCATTTCCAATCTATTACAAAATATGAAAATATACAAGCAACTGGAAAGCCACACCACCCAATGCTACTACCAATGCAGCAATGGAAATTCCCATAATTGCCTTCATCTGACGTCCGAGAGCATTCACAGCATCCACCATTTCCTTGGCCTGCTTTTCATTCTCTTCCACAACCATAGCCTGTACATTTCGATATACCTTTACACATTCCTTATGTACATTACCGCTAAAATCATCAAGCATTGTATTGAGGGCTGTTTTCTGCTCCTCCAATGCCGGTCTTAAGGATGACTTCATCTCATCAAGAACGGAGCGAAGCGCATCTTTCATTCCCGTCACAGTTTCTGAAACAGTCTCTGTCAAATCCTCAATATTTTCTGTATCTGACAGAACCTCATCAATCTTAGCAATACAATCCATTACAAGACGATTTACCTCGTCGTTATCGACCTTTACATTATCAAACTTCTGCTCACCTTCTGCAAGTAGCTCCTGAAGCTTTCCCAAGCATTCGTTATACTCTTCAATCTGATTCTTAAGCTTTCCCATCTCTGCTGCATCTGCTGCAGAGTTGGCCCGAATCATTTCCTGTGCATTCAACTTCTGTGCCAGCTTATCCATAAAAGTATCCATTAATTTTCCTCCGCCCATGTCTACCTTACACTTTCTATGTGTTGATTCTTGTGGTGTTTTTATTATAATATTATTATTCTATCACCTTTTTGGGCTACTGACAACTCTAACCGATAGCAGTTTTATCTTGTAAAATCAATTTCCTCTTTTTTGTTTATTTTGCATAATCATTTTCTTTTTCTCTCTTTCTTTTTGTAACATTCACCAATCATTAATATTGTGTTCATAATTTATTCATTTTTCTCTGATATACTTTACTTAATCTAAAAAAGCGATATTCCTAATGTTTCATTACACATTAGATAAATTTTTTCATAATAGCCCGGGTGCCTTGTGGTGCCTGGGCACTCCTCATTTATGGACCTAATCCACGTATCCCAACGCTTTAACCGGTTGCATTTTAGAGGCCTTGCGTGCCGGAGAGTAGGCGCAGAGAAGACCTATCAGAGTACTAAACATAATGCAAAAAAGGATTTGTTCCCTACTTACCTGATACAAGCCAAAGGCTACCTCTTCAAAGGATAACTCTACCATACGATTAATCGCATTTCCCACTATGACAGAAAACACGACTCCAATGATTCCTGCCAAAAGTCCCACTATACCACCTTCTGTCAGAAAAATTCTCTTCACACTTTTAGCCGAGAATCCTACCGCTCGCAGAATACCGATTTCCTTAATACGCTCCGTCACACCCATATAGGTGACAAGAGCAATCATAATACCGGATACAATCAGCGAAATCCCCGCCAAAAGCATCAATATAGCAGTAACAAGATCTACCATAATGCCAACGCTTCCCATCGCTTCTATATCTATGCTTGCATTTAACCCCAGCTCAATCAATTTGTTTTTTACATCAACAGCATCTTTCTTATCCTTTATTGTTACACAATATGCCTCAGATTGATAGCTTTCGTCCTGCAAAGACTCCTTTACAACCTGTTCTGCCAATAAATAGGGTACATTCACAATATCCGTCACACCCAAAAAGGCTTTTCCTGAGATACCGACTACCTTCACCGTTCTCATAGCCATACCTGAAAGCTGTGTCTGCGATTCCGCAAAAAAAGCCATATCAATTTCCTTACCCAGAATAGCTTGCACATCCTCTTCTCCCACAAGCTTTTCTGCCATGGTAAGTGTGATAATCGCCTCATGGCTGTTGTCTCCTTCCGGAATGGTTCCGTACAGCAAGCGTTCTTCCCAATACTCCCGGGAATGCTCCAGCGGTCCTATCGAATGAACAAGTGCGCCTCCTACCTTATCGTTAAATTGACAAAACACTTCCGGTCTGTTATTAGGATAAATATCTAATATTCTGTCATCTTCCAATAGCTGCTCCCGCATATCTTCATTCATCTTGACATCAGTCTCTCCAACATCCACAATCTGCATATTTACAACTGTATTCAGTTCCTCCATAATGCGTTCCTTTGCACCGGAACCAATCCCGCAGGATAGCAGCACACCTGCAATACCTATTGAAGTTCCAAGCGCTGTCAGGAAGGTTCTTTTCTTCTTTGTAGTCATATTCTTAAATGCAATAGCGATTTCCGTAAAAGGTAATGCCTTCCTTTCCTTACCCGTCACAGGTATGGCTTCCTTTTGGCTCTCATTATAGTATTCATCGGACACAATCTTCCCATCTAACATTGTGATTTTTCGGTTCGCCTGATTTGCCAGCTTTTCATCATGTGTCACCATAATAATTGTCACATGTTCCTTTTTATTCAAGTCTGCCAACAACTCCATTATTTCCTGTGATACTACCGAATCCATTGCACCCGTGGGTTCATCAGCCAGAAGTATGTACGGATTATTAGCCAACGCCCGTGCAATTGCCACTCTCTGTTTCTGCCCTCCTGACAGCTGTGAGGGCAAATGCTTTTCTCTTTGACTCAATCCCACCTTGTTCAACAGTTCCCTTGCTTTCTTTCGTCGCCTTTCCTTGCGAACACCATTAGCCTGCAACACCAATTCCACATTTTGTATCGCAGTCATAAATTCAATCAGATTATAATTCTGAAAAATATATCCCACCTTACATTTCCGCCAGGCAGACCACTGCGCATCTCGATTCTTTTCTATACTTTTTCCGTCAAATTCTATGCTTCCCGTGCTCACCTTGTCCATTCCGGATATTAGATTTAACAAAGTCGTTTTTCCACAACCTGACGGGCCCACAATCGCTACAAATTCACCCTGTCTGATTGTCAAATTTATATCTCTCAAAACAGAGATTTGCTCTTTCCCTATAGAATAATCCTTCGAAACATCTCTTAACACTAACATTATCTTGTCCCCTTTTTACAGAATCCTTGTAATAAAACCGGCCACAACCACTATAAATCGCGTTGTACAATAAACAATTAGTATTCCGTTTATCATTCCATAGCTCAACAAGAAATAGTCCTTCCAAGATTTATAGTGAAAAATCCCCTTAATATGAATCAATTTTGCTATCGACTTACTATATAAATTTTGTATTCCGGTTATAAAACTAAGAATCCAATATCCATCTAACCGAATAAAAGGAATGGCATTAATTAATATTGAAGTGCCATTCAGGATAATTAATAACTTATAAAAGTTACAGGGATAGAAATGAAATAATATTGAAAAAATGCCTATGAATATAGCATTTACAATAAATCCCGCCATGCTGCTAAGTACCTGCTTATGCTTCTCACGAAACTCTCTTATGGCACTTATATCACAGTACATCGCGGGGTTAAACAAAATGAATGCAACGCCGATTTTACCAATTGTTCCACCAAAATATTTGCAGGTAAAACCATGTCCCAATTCATGACAAAAAATAATGACTGTATAGATAAAATAAATAAGTATATACTGCCAGAAAGGTAATATCAGACTATCCACTTTAAAAATCTCATTAAATCGAAATGAGATGGTCAATACTCCAACTGCAACAAGCAGCAATCCTATACAGAAAATAGCTAATCGCAATATCCTGTATTTACGGATGCAATCACAAATTTTTCCCATTTGCTTATCCATATTAAACAGCGGAATCTTTATATGTAACGGATTAAACTTCTCTTTTATTTTTTTTCCTATAATTCCCTGCGATTCAAATACATCAATAATATAAGTTATTTCTTCCGCTGTAACATGTTCTTTTCCCGCAATCATCTCAATTGTATTGCCGGTTAGAAGCAAAGACAAAATGCGTCCCTCCCGCATACCGACTTTAAAGTAAGTCCCCTTATTACACACCATGTAATATTCATCAAATAGTGTGACCTTTACATTTTGTAGTTTTTCTTCCATCACACATACCTCATAAAGTATGCATGTCCAGCAAGTTAAACTTACTGGACATACATATGTACTAAATTAAAAAATCAAACCATTTGAAAGACCATCATACAGGCCCTGGAAAAAGTTACCTACTGCATTACAGATATCGCCCCAGAGATTGGGTGCAATCACTGCTTCCATTCTTTCAACACATACTTCGCACATATTAATTTTACTCCTCTCTACAATTTCATTGCTTGCGCATTAACCTGCAAAAAAGTGAATGATGTCGTGAATTGCTGCTCCGATTCCATATCCGATATCATACCAGATATCAAATGCTTCAATCGTTTCTAATTTCTCAATTCTTAATTCCTGCATCCCCTATACACTCCTCTCTTTACTATTGTTACATCAGTTTGCAACCTGATGTACTTTATATGTAAAACTATAGCTTACATCCCTTTAAAAGGTTATATTTTGGGGTCTTTCCCGTCTCTCTTTTCTAGAGAATATCATACGTAAGCTATGGCTTCAATCATTTCTCCGTATACGGTATCTATAACTCCGTTAACGGTTGTACACTTTTCTCAAGCGGTAAAATTACTTTTGCTTTAAACACATTTCTCCCTACATCCGTCTCCAGCTTTCCATGGTTTTTCTCCAGTGCTTCCTTTACATTTCTCAACCCCAGTCCGTGGTTCCTCTTATCCGTTTTACTTGTAACAAAATTGTGTAAAAGCCTTTCCTTATTGTCCGCTGTAGAATTGCTTATTTCAATCTTTAAATACCTTTCCCCGCTTGTAAATACAATCCTCAAAAACGGATTTTCACTTTGTTTTCGATTTAATTCCTCCATTGCATTCTGCACCAGATTGGAAATAACAGTGCATAAGTCCGTTTCTGATATTCCCAGATTACAATTACACATTCCTCTTATTTCAACATCTACCTCATCGTCCAGCAATCCGATATAATAATTAATAATTGCATCCACAACTGTATTGCCAACACAATAAATCTTTTTATCTATTACCTGTAGTCGTTCTGACATTTCTTCGATATATTGCTCAATTTTCTTTGTATGTCCTTGCTTTGCCAACTCCGCCAAACAAATTAAATGATTTCTGATATCGTGTCGAAATCTCCTTGTATCATTCTCCTTTGAGAGTAACGCCTCATAGAATTCTCGTTGTGTTTTTAGCAGAATTTCATCTATCTCCAGATACCTTTTAACCTTTCTGTTCTCTCTTTCAATGTAAGAAAATACGATACCCACTATCAATGCAGAAAGTAAAAAAAAGCCAACAAAAAAAGCCATAAAATTCCCTTTTACTCCATTCCCTCTTATATCTCCACAATTTAACGATAATTAATATCAAAATTCATATATTTCTTATTAAACTCTAAGCTTTTTCTTCTGGATATTTTAAACTCCTTTTCTTCTATTTGCACACTGTTATCACTATATTCATCAATCCATAGCATATTAATCAGATACTGCTTATGTATTCTGGCAAAAATTTTTTCGTCCAAACATTTCTCCATTTCATTAAGAGATGTCTCCTTTCGAAATAGATATTGTCCTGCCTTTACCTCCACATATCCATCATATGCCACCATATATTTAATCTTTTTTTGCCTTATAGTATACTTTTTCCGGTCTCTGTACACTTCTATATACTCTACTCCCACTCCGCGCTGTACAATTGCCTTCAAAGCCTCTTGTACTTCTTCCTTTTCGTATGGCTTGGTAATAAATCGAAATGCACAAATCTGATAAGTTTCCTTAAAGCGCTCAATCATAGCTGATGCTATAATAATCTTACATTCTTTATTTATCAGTTGAATCTGCTTACCTGCTGCAATCCCATCCATCTGAGGCATGGCAATATCTAAAAAGACAATATCAAGACCTTCTGCCTTTTCAACAAGGGTTTCCGCACTTTCAAAACACATGAGGTCGTAATCCACACCCATTTCCTCAAGGCACGAAGATACTATATCTTTGAGCTTGTCCAATATAAGAATTTCATCATCACAAATTCCCACCTGCAATTTCATATTCCGTTATTCCCCCTATAAAAAAGAGAGTCGCATTCTCTTTGACATAAAATCTACATCAAAGAAAATGGACTCCTTATCCCTATTAAAATGACCCTATACATTACACTTTGACATGACTTAATGCAGAAATCTCCTCGTTTAGCGATAACATTCTTGCATCCAAATCAGACACCATCTTTGCACATTCCACCAAACCGTTCCTAATATGCTCCGGGGCATCCCCCTCAAATTTGTAATGTATCTTATGCTCCAAGCTTGCCCAGAAATCCATGGCAACTGTACGTATCTGTACCTCCACTTTCGTGTCTACTGTACGATCTGACAAACACACTGGTACGGTCACAATCATATGATAGCTCTTATAGCCGCTTGCCTTAGGATATGTAATATAATCCTTCACAGCGATTACCTTTATGTCTCGCTGTTCACTAATCACATCCGCAATACGATAAATATCCGATGTAAAGGAACAGATAATTCGAATACCCGCAATATCATTGATATGCTTAATCATATTATCAATAGTAGATTCATAGCCATGTCGCTTTAGTTTTTTAACAATACTTTCCGGCGTTTTGATTCTGGCCTTAATATGCTCTATGGGATTGTATCGATGAACATGTTGAAACTCTTCATTCAAGATTGACATTTTAGTCTCAATTTGTTTTAATGCTGCACTATAGACTAATGTAACTTCTTTCCAGCTGTCAATTCCGTCATCATTTTCTATTTTAAATTCCATCTTTGCTCCTTTTCCTACTGGCGATACATTTATATCATTAATATTATAGCATATTTTTGAGGAAAAAGTATATTATTCACAAAATATTAATCCTTTTTTAATTTTCATTGGATATTTTTGCAATATCCATATCCTGCCAATAAACCTTAGACCTTGAACTTATCCTGTAAATGACTTAAGATAAGACTATCAACTTGGAAGGGAGTAATGATATGTTCCGTTTATGGGTACGAATATTTCAGGATAATCATATGCTGAAGGATATCTGTATAGCCGATGACCGTGAGGACACCCGCACACATAAGGTATTTCATGCCTTAGAAGAGGCATGCTATCATTTTGATCTGGGCAAACCCATTTGGCTGGATAAGACTATCACAGAATTCAAAAGGCATAATAAGGCTCGTTTTACGCAAGACAATTTTATTGAAAGCATTGATTTTGACTATTTGGAAATCCAGATTATTGAAGAAGATTAATTTTTCAATTCAGATATTGACTTTCTTTGCTCCAAGGAGTAGTATTTATATTGTTAGATGTAGTTTTGAATACTACATGTCGAATTCCAGAAACTACTTTTTTGTGTTTCTAAAGAATATTTTGACTACATACGTGGATAAACTATTATCATGAATAATTTTTATCACGTTACCTTAATATTACTTTTTAAATGGAGGAAGGATTATGCAGATTACTATTCGTGAACCGGGAAGTGCATTTACACATTTTATTGCTATGATGATGGCCGTTTTCGCCGCAGTCCCTCTGCTGGTAAAGGCTGCAATCACATCAGGAGAACGTAACTTTATTGCCATGGCGATTTTTATGGGCAGTATGATATTATTGTATGCGGCCAGCGCAACCTATCATTCTGTAGATTTCAGCGGTGAGCGATTACGCATTTTCCGCAAAATCGACCACATGATGATTTTTGTTCTGATTGCAGGCTCTTACACTCCCGTATGCTTAATTGTTCTTGGCGGACAGTTAGGATATACCCTGCTGTTTACTGTATGGGGCATTGCTTTAATCGGAATATTAATCAAGGCCTTTTGGATTACCTGCCCCAAATGGTTTTCATCATTGATTTACATTGCCATGGGTTGGGTATGTCTCTTTGTATTCGGCACCTTGCGGAACACTCTTCCTACCGCTGCTTTTCTGTGGTTGCTGGGCGGTGGCGTCATCTACACTGTGGGCGGTATCATTTACGCATTAAAGCTACCGATTTTCAATTCCAGACACAAAGAGTTTGGCTCTCATGAACTGTTCCACCTTTTTGTTATGGGAGGAAGTGTCTGCCATTTCATTTTCATGTATGTATATGTAGCATAACCGATAAGAGCAAGGATTGTAAAACTAAGTTAAGCCGTTTTCTTGCAGATTGAATTTCCTCGCCCCTGGCAGATGCGGTCGCCGGCACAAAATAAGTTGTGACAAATGTGTGTGTTTCTCAGATGCGCCCTTTGAAATCGGGTTCGTGTCTTTTCACCTGAACGCGCTCCCCGCGATTTGTCCACTCCGGGAGTATGGGGATATGTTGCGAAACAAATGATGGAATTTCTAAATGTGCTTACTTTGGAATTTTCGATTGTTCGTGCTTTTTATGAGCTGGGACAAAAATAGTGCCGTGTACGTGAGGGACGGAAAGATGAGAAAAACTCCACTTTCCGTCCCTCACGTACACGGCGCTATTTTTGTTCAAGACCATAAAAACACGAACCCTATTCCAAAGTCACGCACATAAGAAATTCACACATTTGACACTCCGCATTTTGTGCCGGTGACCGCTTCTGCCAGGGATGAGGAAATTCAATCGTATCCGTTAGGATTGTTCTTCTGCCATCTCCAGGAATCTTCACACATTTCCCAGATGCCATACTCAGCTGTCCAACCAAGCTCTTCCTTAGCAA
Source organism: Lachnospiraceae bacterium (assembly GCA_015056915.1). Lineage (GTDB taxonomy): Bacteria > Bacillota > Clostridia > Lachnospirales > Lachnospiraceae > Acetatifactor. Next base: position 8,409 of record SVFK01000018.1, on the reverse strand, counting down.
GTGTAGCATCTGCATAACAGGTAGCAATATCACCTGCCCTGCGTTCCTTGATCACATAGGGAATCCTTACACCATTTGCTTCCTCAAAATTCTTCACTATATCCAGAACACTGTAGCCCACGCCTGTACCCAGATTGTAAATCTTAAGTCCGGCCTTTTCTTCAATCTTTTTCAGTGCCTTTACATGACCGCGTGCCAAGTCAACCACATGAATATAGTCACGCACACCGGTTCCGTCAGGAGTATCGTAGTCATTGCCAAATACACCCAATTCCTTCAGCTTGCCCACTGCCACCTGAGTAATGTACGGCATGAGATTGTTGGGAATTCCATTGGGGTTCTCTCCGATAGTACCACTCTTATGCGCTCCGATAGGATTGAAATAACGAAGCAGGATAACATTCCATTCATTATCTGCTTTCTGGATATCGGACAGTATCTGCTCCAGCATGGATTTGGTCCAACCGTAAGGGTTGGTACACTGCCCCTTGGGACAACTCTCTGTAATGGGCACAAATGCCGGATTGCCATATACCGTAGCACTGGAAGAAAATATAATATTCTTTACACCATGCTTTCTCATGACATCTGTCAAAGTCAATGTTCCTGCGATATTATTTTCGTAATACTCCCAAGGCTTTTGCACAGATTCACCCACCGCCTTTAATCCGGCAAAATGAATTACTGCATCAATTTTCTCCTTGGCAAAAATATCCTCCAGGGCTTGCCTATCCAGAATATCCGCCTTATAAAAAGGAACTGCCTTTCCTGTAATCGCCTCTACACGCTGCAAGGACTTTTCGCTTGCATTGCTTAAGTTGTCCAACACCACAACATCATAACCTGCCTGCTGTAATTCTACAACAGTATGACTGCCGATAAATCCGGCTCCGCCTGTAACTAAAATACTCATAATCGCTCCCACCTGTCAAAATGTTATAGGAATCATTACAATACTACTCCGTTTTCCTGCAAAAGGGCTCTTGCACTTTCCACAGAATCCACTCCCGTCTTATTTTTAATCGGGGCAAACTCTTTCTCTCTCACTACCTCAAAAGGCAAACAGCTGTCCATCTGGTGAATCATATCCAGAACCAGATTTTCAAATTTGTAACCGTTTGGCTCCTCCGGCTTCACCAACTCACCATTCGCATCCAAATAAGGAATCTTTTTCTCTACGATATGGAGAGGCAGGCTGTTTTCCAGTAATTCCTCCAAAGCACTCTCGTTAAATAAATAATTCAATATTACACCAAAATTATATGCCGGATTGCCCTTGTCATCCTTGGCATTCATCAGATCTTCCGTCAGTTCATAATACTCCACAATAGAGGGTCTGCCATCCTCCAGACACATTACCCCCACCTTCTCATCCGGCGCATTCTTACGAACCACTTTAGCACCCACGACGCAATTTTTCTGCAAGGTTGCACCGATAAAGCAAGGGTCTGCAATCCGTTGCAGGACATTATCTACCGCAAATACATTCAACCACTCAATGCCTGCTTTTTTCACAATATCAAGCATGCCTGTATTTTTCATGGAAATAAACCAGCCACCGTTACCGTTGGGCGAGGTGGAAAGCTTACCCTTCTCCTCCAGATATATCCTGCCCTGATAATCTGTAGCCGCCGCCATCTCCTGCTTGAAGAAATGCACATACTCTGCCTTATAGCCGAAATAAGCATGTTCCTTCAAGAATGTCATCGTGGCATCATGATTTTTGTCACTGGTCATCACAAATAAGTGGATCCATGCATCTGCCTCATTTACCACATCCAACAAATTATTTATCAGGCATTCAAAAATATATAGCTCACGGGTTAAGCCCACATTGTACATGCCTTTGGGCGCATCAGAGCCAAGTCTGGTTCCCATTCCTCCTGCCAAGAGTACTGCTCCGACCTTCCCTCCGCGAATTGCCTCTAAGCCCGTAGTAACATATCCATTTCTGCCAGCTTCAATCTCATCCAATTCCATAGCAGCCAAAGGCGTAATCACACCCTTTTGCGCAAGCTCCTCCTTATGCTGACATGCAGCGAGAATGCTCATATCTGTTGCCTCAATCTGCTCCAGCAATGCCTGCTGCTCCTGCGCAGAAAGCTCATCATAATACTTCAGCACATGCTCTTGACCATATTTTATTAATTTCTCCTTCGCCTGCTCCAGTGTCATAATATTTCTCCTCTTTCACTCTGCAATCTCAAAACCCTCAAGTTTTAACCTTACCCGCACAAAATCTTTACTATTTATCTTCACTACTTATCTTCATTACTTATCTCTATCACTTATCTTTTTTACATTATACTTCATGCAAAGCATTCACGCAAATGAATATAATCTTAATTTCTTTTGTAGTCTTCTTAAAACTTTCCAAATTTTAATTATCTGGCTTTCAATTTTCTATTTCCAATTTTCTATTGCTCTATTTTTCTAATACGCTACTTTCAAGCTTCCTGTTTTATGGTATTGGGACTTTCAGCGTTTTATCCCTAAGCTGTTAATTTCTTGGTCTCTAGTTTCTTGGCTTTTGAATTCTTAATCTCTGGTCTTCTGGCTTCTGATTTCTTTTGGAGAATAAGTTGTATTCTCATCTCTACAATCTCAAATTAGGCATGCGGCAGATAGATTCGCCTAAGCAATACTTTCTATACGCCCAAAACACACATACAAGTCAATGTGCAGCAGATAGATATATCAAAAATAATAATTCTATACGCTGAGAGCAGCAAAAAGATATGGAAATCGGCGTATATATCTTTACAAATGATGTAAGCTATCCGTCAAACCATATCTTCATGCAACAGCCTTCATATAACAATCTTTACGCAACTATTTCACATAACTATCTTCATGTAACTATTTTCGCATAACAATCCCTACGCAGCTATCTTTACATAACTATCTTCATCCCCACTTCAAATACCTCCCACAAAGCCTTTATTCACAACAGTGCCGCCTCCATACATTCTCCCTATCAGTTAAGATTGTGTAAACGCCATGTCAATGCCATGTTAATATCTTGGGAAAGAAGTGTTAAAGCTGCTCGAAATCTATTTTCTAATACGATAAAAGAACATATTATGTATACGGAAAACATAATATTACATAAAAACTTTTGAAAGGTTGGTAACAACAATGAATATTGGAATTATGATTATTGCTATTGTAGGCGGTGCTGCAGGACTGCTTTCCACTCTGTATCTGACAATCAGCTTCCCTGCAGTAATTCTATGGAAAATAGGGCGCAGAGTATTTCGTGGAATTCCTCTTACAAAATAGTAGGAGGTCATGTTACCTCCGCATATTTAAAACCACATACTTGAGCCTACTTACTTAATCCTGCTTGCTTAATCTACTTACTTATACTTTCATCTTTTCCCACTTATTTCCTCTAAAACGAATCATATAGCAAACAGCTCTAAATGCCCAGTCTACCGTCATTGCAATCCATACACCCATAAGGCCGATACTGCATATTGTTCCCAAAAAGTACGACAAGGCTAAGCGGAACACCCACATGGAAAGGATTGCAATCGCCATGGGCCATAAAACATCTCCTGCCGCACGAAATGCATTAGGCAGAGAGAAGGAAGGTATCCAAAAAAGCACTGCCAACACAGCATGATAACAAAGCACCTGCTTAGCCAAAACAGTTGCTTCCGGACTTAAGTTATAAAAGGCAAGTAGCACATCAGCTCCCAGTATAATAAGTGCTGACATAATAATCAGACTTACATTTGCCAGCTTCATCAGCTTTTTGGTATAGTATCTTGCCTGCTCATTTTCTCCGGCGCCGATACAAACAGATACAATTGATAAAATCGCACTGTTGATTGCCAGAGCCGGCAACATATTAAATGCTGTCAATGTATTGCAAACTGCATTAGCTGCAATCGCATAAGTACCATAGGTTGATACCATACTGATGGTAATAATCTTGCCAAGTTGGAACAAGCTGTTCTCCAAGCTGTTAGGCACACCTATGTGCAGAATCTTTTTAATCATGTGTGGTTCAAATCGCAAAGTTACCTTGCCACAGAAATTGATGACACGCTTTCTCTGGAACATTAATGCAAAAATTAACACTGCTGCCACAGTACGGGAAATGGTAGTGGCAGTTGCCGCACCTGCCGTACCCATCTGCGCCCCATAAATAAGAATCGCATTTCCCGCTACATTTAACACATTCATTAATATGGATATATATAGGGTAGTTTTGGAATCTCCCATTGCCCTGAATAATCCGGCACAGGCGTTATATATTGCCAGTGGCAAAATAGACACGGCAGTAATCAATAAATAGGATTTCGCATTTTCCATGACAGCAACCTCCACCTGTCCGAAGACAAGATGCAAAAGTCCATCATGAAATACCATAAACAGAATCGTTACAGCCACAGCCGACACTGCTGAAAACAGATTCACCTGCCAAGCTGCTCTTCCGGCATTTTCAGAATCCTTTTGTCCCAGATAATGACCTGCCACCACAGCTCCACCGGTACCAAATGCCATAAAGATGTTGATAATCAAAATATTCAACGTATCCACAAGCGATACGCCGGACACTGCTGCCTCTCCCACACCGGAAATCATCAGCGTATCCGCCAACCCTACCAGTAGTGAAAGCAACTGTTCAAATACAAGTGGTATAATCAGTTTTTGCAAATCCTTTTTAGAATAAAGCATACGGTAAGCTTACCTTCTTTCATCTATTTGTATTTATTAATACTCTTCGTAAAATACAAGTCTTGCTTACTTTATGATACTACATCATTCTCAAAAAGCAATCCCTTTCATCCTTTACCCCTGCTCCAAATGCAAATATTTTTCTTTGGTAGCCATGCCGCCCCGAATATGCCTCTCGGATTTATTCACATCCAGAACCTTTCTTGCCTGCTTTGCCAGGGATGGGTTGATCTGCATTAATCTGTCTGTTACGTCTTTATGTATGGTTGTGTGTATTTGGAACGGTTTTGGTCGCGGCTACTTTTGTTCCGTTTTCTGAGGTTGCGTCTGTGTCCTCTGCTCTTTGGTCAATACTCTCTGTTCCTTCAATAAGCACAGTTTCGTCTAATCCTAAGTCGCCGATAAGGCGTAAGTAAATATCTACGTTACCATCCTTGTCCACTTCGATTTTATTAATGAGACGCTTGAGCTGGGTGTTTGTCATTTCATGAACATCTGTGATATCTTCCATCTCTTTGAAGGTGCTATTAAGAATCGCTTCGAGCTGTTCTCCCTTTGTCAGATTGAAAGATACCATTTTAAGTTCATTTTCCAATCTATCAATCTCTTTTCTCATGCCACCGATTTTCTCGTTTAATTCCTCTCTGGAAATCAAATCATCAGTGTACATATCCATAAATTTCTCACGTGATCTACGAAGTCTATTTAACTCTGTAGTCAATTCCTTTTCATATTCTACATTCTCATCCTTCGCTTTGTATACACGCTGGAATTCTCTGATTACATAGTCGATTACTTTTTTCTTTTTGCTTAGCACATCTTGGAAGTACTCCTGCAATACCTGAATCAATTCTTCTTCATCCACTGTAATTGCATTCGGACAGCTATCTGCACCACGACCATTGTGACCGGAACACACCCAACGAATATAAGTATTCTTATACTGGCGGACAGTTCTACGGAATGACCAACCACAATCCTTACACTTAATCAATGTAGAGAATAAATACTTGTTGCTCTGACGCTCATGAGTCAACTTGAATGAATCGTGACGACCTTTTAAAATCTCCTGTGCTCTGTCAAAGATTTCATCATCGATGATACGAAGTTCCGAACGAATCGTTACTAACCATTCAGATTCATCCTTTTCTTTTCTCTGCCCGGTAAGGAAGTCTGCAACTTCTTCTTTTCCATTGATAATCTTTCCGGTGTATATCTCATTGGTCAGAATACGACATACAGAATTCTGACTCCAGTTATTTCCTCGTTTTGTTTTAACACCACGTTCATTGAGCATATTTGCAATCTTAGCTCCACCAAATCCTTCTTCGGTGTACCACTTGTACATCTGACGGATAACCTTTGCTTCCTCTTCATTGATGGATAGATTGAAATAGTCACCGATGGTTTTATCGTATCCGTAAACAATGTTTGGAACTCGACCTTTTTCAGCATTCATCTTCTTACCGAATTTGATACGCTTAGAAGTGTTCGCACTTTCTTCCTGCGCTAATGCGCCGAAAATGGTCAATACAAATTCAGAGTTACCCATACTTGTCATGTTTGCAGTAAGGAACTGCGTTTCAATACCAAGTGCTTTCAACTTGCGCACACTCTGTAGTAAATCAACAGTATTTCTAGCAAAACGTGAAATGTCCTTTACCACAACCATATCAAACAGACCCTTTTCGGCATCTGCAAGCATACGCTGGAATTCCTTACGATTCTTGATTTTGGTTCCGGAAATACCTTCATCTGCATATAATTTAATAAGGTTGTCCCCTGTACGTTTTGTATATTCTAAGAAAAACTCTTTCTGAGTCTCTAAACTATTGAGTTGGTCTTCTTTATCTGTGGAAACTCTGCAATATGCTGCTATGTTCATGTTTAGCCACCTTTCTGTTAGAGTTGTAGCGTTCTGTTACGACTATTATACTATTTATACGTAATAATGCAACAAGGACTTTGAGATTTCTCCCAAAGTCCTCGTCGTGTTACCCGCTTTACTTCAAAGCATTTCCCCACTCTATTTCCTCTTTCTGCTTCCATGTTGAAAACAAAAATTTATCAAACGCACAAAATTCTGTCATAGCATATTGAAACTGCCTGTCCTCACGATATTCTCCAATGTTTGTAATAATTCCTGTTCTCAACAAACGAAGGTCATATGTACAATCTCTATTAATGCGTCCTAATTGTTTATACATCGAGTAATTAAATGAATCGTCAATCTTTATGTGTTCACACACAGTAGAATATTTTTTATTACTCTGATACGGTGCAAATAAAGCTAAGTTTATCGCTGCATAAGCAAATATCTCATCACTTACTCTTTTTGAAAAATATGCAACACCATCATATCCCAATTCTTTACACGCTAACATTATACTTTGCGATACAATGTACTCTGACTTAAATATACGTCCACTCTCCTCAATTGTATATGAGGTTGCCATCATTAAAATTAATAGCTTCAACCAACAGTGTACTTTTGCCGCCTCTAGTTCGTCAAGTTTCCACCAGTTCCTAGACATAACAGCCAAATTAAAAATCTTCTGATTTCCTTCTAACACAACCGGGGCTACATTGAGTTTGTATTCCGGTGGGCATCCTAATTCAATCCAACACGCATATGAACTGTTTCCCAAATACAAACTAGGTATTCCCGGAATGCTAAATCTATAATTTCCGGTTTTTCCTCTCATTGAAAGTGGTAAATGCAACATTTCCTTTGCCTTATATGCCTTAGCATCATCACTCAATCGTGCTCTAAAAAATTGTATTTCTGTTCCTTTAATCCCTGGAAATGCCTCAGAATTAGTAATTGTACTTACGGCCAAAGAATCATTCTCGCAACCTTTAACTAAATTTCTTATTATAGTATGTGCCTTAGAAATACTCCCATCGTAATACAATCTAAGACTTTCTTTCACTTTATCAGAATACTTTTTAATTATTTTAAGACTTTCTTCATCAGCTCCCGCCATCTTTGCTGTATCATATAATAATTTATACTTTGCATTCAAATCTTTATAGTAATCTTCATCCCATGCTACCACATAAGGTGCATATAATTCTTTTGTAATAAAGTTCTCCACCCAATCTAGTTTTGCCATCCCCTATCTCCTTTGTGTATCCATCTTAATCTACATTATGCTTCCAATCCTCTTTTTTCACTATAGCTAATATAACCCCTATAGGAAGAAACATGAACATTACAATCATGAATATAAAAGGCATAATATCGCTCCACAACTGATTCTCAATAGGTAAAATATTTATTATTTTCTCAACAGAAAAGCCAAAAATACCAGCCAAGGTAAAAGATTCTAATATGTTTTCTAATGATTTTTTATTATGTATTTTATCAAGCACTTTATAATTTCCACAAAAATACATTAATATCAAAACCAAAACAGCCATAATAACACCTATAATACTTATTGCCAAATCGCTGACCTTAATTAGTTCAAGGAAATTTAAAACTAGTGAAAAGTACGCTGTCATACCCGCTACCATTCCAATATATAAAGAGACCAGTCTCCAATCTCTACTATTCTCCTCTTTTCTATTCATTCGTTGCACGCTTATCTTACGTTTCCCCAATTTTCTCATATCATCATTTCCTCCCATAATAATCTTTGTTTTTCTCTTGTTAACTCGCTTTTTCTTACATTTTCTTTTTTTCATAGAGATGTTATCTAAGTCTATGCCATTCCC
>SVFK01000017.1 GCA_015056915.1 Lachnospiraceae bacterium | reverse complement strand
AAGTTTGCTTACTTCATTTATTGTCATCATTACTATTTCCTCCTTTGACTTGGTAACTTTAGCATAAACTATTACGTAACGTCGGAGTCAATACTAATTCCAAAAAATATAAAAAAATATTGTAAAGAAACTCAGCAGAAACTTCAAAGTTTCTGTTCCCTATAAATTGGAATTTGTCACTCCGTCAAACTGAAATTTGCGCTTCCTTTTTCTGATATTTATCAAGCAATATTAAGAGACATATATTTTGCAAGACACCAAATGTAACAGAATACTAAAAGGCATTAGTACATAATTCTTTTTACAATATTGCTCTTTACAAAAATATGTGAAAAAACAATCAAAACTACTGCAGCAACAATATTGCCCCAAATATTTTCATTTACGCTATATATTCCAGTCAGCGAATTAACAATACTGTGAAACAAAACACACAACCATACACTTCCAGTATTTTTCTTTATACACGCTAAAGCAAAACTTAATCCTAATACATTTACTCCATAAGCTATATAATTCAGTCCTAATTCTGCTCCATTATTAACGTAAAACAAAGGCAAGTGCCACAACCACCAAACAACACTAACTATAATTGTTGATACAGAATACGAATATTTCTTCTCCATTTCCGGCTGAAAAATATACCTCCATCCAGCTTCCTCTAATCCACCGGCAATTATCATCATAGGTATCATAACAATAATCATGTACAACGGTGTTCCTTTTTCATATCCTGAAACCAAACACTGTGTCAGAATATATGCCACAGCAAAAACAACTACCGTCAAGTACGAACTTACACTATGCTTAAAATCAAAAACATTCTTCATCCATTCTTTAAAACTATTAACATTCCCATTCTTTCTTAACACAACATATGAAGCAATCGTCGGTGACCATCCGCCAAATAAATACGGCAAATATAGCAGATAATTATCTTCTATATTTATACCTGATACACTGCACCATAGAAATATTCCCCAACATACTATCATAATTAAAAAAGTGTAAAACAAATATTCCTTAGTTAACTTACTCATTACTATCCTCTTTCCCAACTTCAAATTTCATTTCTTATTTTTAATCATCTTTACACCAAGATATATTAAATATCCAAGCACATAGCCCAACGAATTTAATATCAAATCATCAATATCGCTTACTCTGTCATAAAATGGCAACTGCAAAATCTCAATAGCCAAAGAAAATCCCACCCCGGCGGCTATGACTTTTTTATGAGTATTCAATCTTTTATATACAATCGGATAAACAATACCTACCGGGACAAACATCAAGGTGTTTCCTACAAAATTTAAGATTGCTTCACCAATTATTTCGTAGTCCGACATATTAACAAACGGAAGTAGATTTATTCGAAATGGTAACATCCTTTCCATATCAAAAACCAGTGGCAGGATATTACCGTCCACTTTTCCAAACGGACAAAATGTAAACCTTACAATAACAACTATACATATATACACCAAGAGTAATTGAAACTCTCTTTTCCAATCAAGTTTCTTATTCTTAAAACCAACAATTGCTCTGCTTAAGCACCATAGCACGGATATGGATGCAAACATTGTTCCATAAGATATTTCAATCATTATCATTTGCTCCTATTTGCTAAATTCCTGTTTATGCTTTTTCTATGTTTAGTCGGGTACTTTTCTTGTCATCCACCCGCCTAAACTAGTTTTTTGTTGATGCGGTCGGGTACAATCCAAGCATTTCCCCTGCCTAAATTTGTCTTTTTGCTTATGCGGTCGGGTACAATCCAAGCATTTTCCCCGCCTAAACTAGCTTTTTGTTGTTGCGGTCGGGTACAATCCAAGCATTTTCCCCGCCTAAACTTGCTTTTTTTCTGTTGCGGTCGGGTACAATCCAAGCATTTTCCCCGCCTAAACTAGCTTTTGGCTGCTGCGGTCGGGTGCAATCCTAGCATTTTCCCCGCCTAAACTAGTTTTTTGTTGATGCGGTCGGGTACAATCCAAGCATTTCCCCTGCCTAAATTTGTCTTTTGGCTTATGCGGTCGGGTACAATCCAAGCATTTTCCCCGCCTAAACTAGCTTTTTGTTGTTGCGGTCGGGTACAATCCAAGCATTTTTCCCGCCTAAACTAGCTTTTTGTTGTTGCGGTCGGGTACAATCCAAGCATTTCCCCCGCCTAAACTAGCTTTTTGTTGATGCGGTCGGGTACAATCCCAGCATTTCCCCCGCCTAAACTAGTTTTTTGTTGATGCGGTCGGGTACAATCCAAGCATTTTTCCCGCCTAAACTAGCTTTTGGCTTATGCGGTCGGGTATTTCCTGATTTTATCCTAATAACCAACACAACAAATTCACATTACATTACGCAATTTCATAGTTGGACATTGCAAGCAAGTAGCTTTATGTGAGGTGGCGTTCTGGTTTGCTTCCCTTACATTTCTTCAAACCCAATCTCTTTGTCAGTCAGAAAGGTAACCAGTGCTTTGTCCCAGATAACATCAGCCTCCTTACTCATGATAAAGGTATGGTAGGAGGTGCCGGTGGTCAGGCATGCTTTGGAACCATCAAAACGAATGTTTAACACTAATGCTTTGACCTGCTCAGATTTTACGGAACAATCATAGCGGGTAAGAAGCTTAGCTGTTTCTTCCGGCTTCAGATGTAGCACAAATTTGAAAAACAGAGGAGTATGCTTTCCTTTAATCAGGTTGAAGCATAGTCCTTTTATGTCGCTCCAAGATTGAAACTCATAGGGTATATGCTCCCGGTTGCGCTCCTCAAGTGGGAAAAAATCATTGTTGATATGTCCATCAATAGTGTAAGTGTTGGCAGTACTGATAACAGCCTCTTCCAACAAAAAGGAGTCAAAGCTATCCCCTGCCAATAATTGATTCATAAAATTTTTAAGTGAAGTAATCTCTAATGCTATCATATTTCCTCTTTTCCCGAATGCTTCTTCACAATGACTTTAAATAGATATGTTTTAGTATAGCGTAAAAGAGAAATAATGTATAGAAGATTGTAAAAATAAAGAAAGCATAAAAATTGTGTAAACGTGTTTTTTTTACTTTACTTACAATGTTTACTATGCTAGAATATGTAGTAATTAAAACTACATCAAAAGGTTTGCTAAATGATAGGAGAGCGTATTATGAGTTACAAAATTGTTGTTGATAGCTGCTGTGAGTTGCCGGAGGAGTATTTGAATGACCCCAGATTTGAGCGGGTTCCTTTAGGCTTGGAGGTAGGGGAATATCAAATTCTGGATGATGATAATTTCAATCAGGCAGATTTCCTGCAAAGAGTAGCGGCGTGTCCCACTTGTCCTAAATCATCCTGCCCATCGCCGGAACGATTTATGGAGGCATATGACACAGAGGCTGAACACATTTATGCAGTAACCATCTCCTCCCATTTGAGCGGTAGCTATAATAGTGCCATGCTTGCTAAGAATCTGTATTGTGAAAAGAATGGTGATAAGAAAATCCATGTGGTGGATTCAGAGTCAGCCAGCGGCGGAGAGACACAGATTGCACTTAAGCTGATGGAACTGGAAGAGCAGGGATTGAATTTTGACACAATAGTGGAAGAGATTGAGAATTTCAGAGATACCCGTTGTGTATATTTTGTATTGGATAATCTGGAGACCCTGCGGAAAAACGGAAGACTGACAGGTGTAAAGGCATTGGTGGCAACGACCTTAAATATTAAGCCGGTGATGTCTGCTGATAAAGGCGTTATTATACAAAAGGGACAGAGTGTGGGTGTGAAAAAAGCATTGAACAAGATGGTAGATATGTTGGTGAAGGAGATTGGCACTGCGGAGGGCAGAAGATTGATTATTACACATTGTAATGCGCCGGAGAGAGCAAAGCTGGTAAAGGATATGATTATGGAGAAACTGGAATTTGCTAAGGTTATCATTATGGATACCAAGGGCTTAAGCAGTATGTATGCCAATGACGGCGGTGTGATTGTAACAGCATAGAAGAAAAGAAGGTCTGCAGCATCATTGGCTGCAGACCTCTTTATTTATTGCTTTTGCATAAGTTATATGCTTTCCGGATACTTTGAAAACGGTTCCATCTGACATTGTTATCTTGCGAAAACCAAATTGGGAAATATGGCGGCAATTTAAAACCACCTTTTCCGAGGGAACCATGAAAACAGGATGCTTTTCCACCTGAGCATAAAAATTGAGAGCAGAGGTGGGGATGCGAATGTGTCGCCCGTCAGCCAATGCAATGACGGTATGAATAGTATCCTCTACCGCATAAAGAATCTCGGCTTCCCTTACATAATAGGTATCTGTTGTCTCACGCAGTTCAATCAAAGGCTCTGCCTTAGCCATCATGGAAAGGGCAAGATCGATACTTTGACTCAATTCCTCTGCTTTGACAGGCTTGTCTAGGAAAATGACGTTGTCCGGAAAGGATTGCAGGCGGTAATTGATTTCAGAGCAGCACATGACTATAAGTGCATTGCCTTCTCTCTTGTTTAGCGCGTTTGCAACCTCCGTACCGGTGACCCCCTCTGTCTTACAGATATCAATGTAAAAGGCGTTGTACTGCATGGGATTGGCAAGCAATGCTTCCACATTACCGAAGGAGTCCGCATAAATATTTCCTGTTGTGGACATCCGCTTATCGGATTCTCTTTTTAACAGTCGCTCCATCTGTTTGCGGTCAGCAACGTTGTCATCGCAAATAGCAATATGCATGAAAGCACCACCTTTTTTAAATCAGCACCAGAATTAGTACGAGCTGCACCAATAAAATGGCAGGCATTCCATACTTGAAATACCAGTGCTTTGTCTTATGTCGGAAAATCTGCATTCCGGCAATGCAACCGATACTTCCGCCGATTGCCGCAGTCACAAAAAGAGAGGCCTCAGAGAGCCGCCAGGCTCCCTTTATCGCGCGTCTCTTATCGGACCACATCATCACAAAACCGGCAATGTTGACCAATATCACATAACAAATTAATAAAACATGAAAAATACTGATACTTATCATAATGCTTACAGCAGCTCTTCGCCCTGCTCCTGCATCTTCATTGCACGAACCTTACAGGATAAACCGAACAGGTTGATAAAGCCTTCAGCATCATGGTGGTCATACAAATCACCTGTAGTAAAGGATGCAATGCTCTCATTGTACAGAGAGTAAGGAGAGGTAGTACCTGCCTTAATAATATTACCCTTGTAGAGCTTGAATTTTACTTCGCCGGTAACATATTCCTGAGTTTTCTCAATAAATGCCTGCTCAGCTTCACGAAGAGGAGTGAACCATTTGCCTTCGTATACAAGGCTTGCAAATTTGCTGCCCATTTCCTTCTTTAATGCGTAAGTATCGCGGTCAAGAATCAACTCTTCCAGCTGCTGATGTGCCTCCATAAGGATAGTACCGCCGGGAGTCTCATAAACGCCACGGGATTTCATACCTACAACACGATTCTCAACAATATCAATAATACCGATACCGTGCTTGCCGCCCAACTCATTTAAGGTGCTGATGATGTCGGACACCTTCATCTTCTTGCCGTTTACGGAGGTGGGAACACCCTTCTCAAAGGTCATGGTTACATATTCGCCCTCATCGGGAGCCTTCTCGGGAGTAACGCCCAGCACTAACAGGTGATCATAGTTAGGCTCGTTTGCAGGATCCTCCAGCTCCAGACCTTCATGGCTGATGTGCCAGATGTTACGGTCACGGCTGTAGGAAGAATCTGCGGAGAAAGGAAGGTCAATACCATGTGCTTTACAATATTCAATCTCAGATTCACGGGAGTCCATGTTCCATTTATCGCTTCTCCATGCTGCAATAATCTTGAGATCAGGAGCCAGAGCCTTGATGCCCAGCTCAAAACGAATCTGATCGTTACCCTTACCGGTTGCACCGTGGCAGATAGCGGTAGCACCTTCTTTTCTAGCGATTTCTACCAGTCTCTTAGCAATCAGAGGTCTTGCCATGGAAGTGCCTAACAGATATTTGTTCTCGTAAATAGCGTTGGCCTGTACACAGGGAACTACATATTCATCACAGAATTCATCAATAACATTTTCAATGTAGAGTTTGGAAGCGCCACAGAATTTGGCTCTTTCTTCCAGTCCGTCCAATTCCTCTGCCTGACCGCAGTCGATGCAGACACAAACTACTTCGTAGTCGAAGTTTTCTTTCAACCAGGGAATGATTGCTGTGGTATCCAGACCACCTGAATACGCTAAAATTACTTTTTCTTTCATAAGTAAATGCCTCCATAAAATAATATGTATTTAAGGTTTGTTTTTTTATCTGAAATTACTATACAACATTATCAGGGGAAAAGCAAGCGCAAAATTTGCATAAAACATTCGCTGATATGTATAAAAATGAATAAAATACACACATATATGCATAAAACAAGCGGAAAGAAGAATAAATATACACAAAAGGAGATAATGTGAAGTCTTGGTTCATAATCTGTTTATGGCAGTTGGAGCAGAAATAGGAAAGAGAAGGAGGAATGAGAGCAGGGTGTAAAAGAACTGTTAAGAATAGAAAAAGGCACTACGGCAACACTTTAAAATGATATAATGGGCGGGAGTTTAAAGCGGTGGTAAAGGAGAAATAATTATCGTGAAATTTGTAATTGAAAATTTATCCAAGTGTTATGAGAAAAAAGAGGTACTAAAGAGGATTGATTTTACCTTTGAGAGTGGAAGAATATATGGTTTGCTGGGAAGAAACGGTGCCGGCAAGACTACACTGTTCAACTGCCTGAATCGCGATATTAAGGTGGATGGAGGTGGTTTCTGGCTGGAGGAAGGTGGCAGAAAAAAAGAAGTGACACCGGAGGATATCGGTTATGTGCTCTCCACGCCTACAGTGCCGGAATTCCTGACGGGACGAGAATTTCTCAAGTTTTTCATGGATATTAATGAAAAATCAATTGGAAATAGAAAGAGCATAGATGAATATTTTGATTTTATGAATATAAGCAGGGAGGACAGAGACCGACTGTTAAAGGACTATTCTCACGGTATGAAAAATAAAATGCAGATGCTGGTGAACATGATGGCGGAGCCGAATGTTTTGTTGTTGGATGAGCCTTTGACCTCTCTGGACGTTGTTGTAGCAGAGGAGATGAAGCAGATGCTGCGCGCTATGAAGGAAGACAGAATTACTATCTTTTCTACCCATATTATGGATTTGGCGTTGGATCTCTGTGATGAGATTGTATTACTTCATGGTGGCGTGCTGGAGCGTATTGACAGGAGAGACTTGGGCGGAAAAGAATTTAAGGAAAAAATTATAGCGGCATTGAGGGAGGAAGGAAATGTATAAGACGTTGCAGATTTCTTTCGCTTTAAAAAATACCTATCGTGTCAATAGCATCTTATATGCGTTGAAGCAGATTCCGTTACTGGGCAAGCTGTTTCCGGAGACGCTTTACAGTGTGAAGGAATTAAAAATTTTTGCAAACATTCTCTCCGCATTATGGGAGGTTGTGTTGGCATTTGGTGGCAAATTGCTCTACTTTTTGATATTCTTCGGTATAGCACAAGGGATACCCGAGGCCCGTGGCAGGGAGGGCTTTCTTCATATACTTGTTTGTCTCACTGTGATTGGCTCCTTTGTCAATGTTTATATGTTCGAGCCGGACAGGGACAAATATTATGCAGTGATATTGATGCGCATGAATGCTGCAGAATATGCATTGGTCAATTACGGTTATGCCATGTTAAAGGTTCTATTGGGATTTGGTGTGCTGGGAACGTTGTTCGGCTTAAGCAGTGGTCTTTCTGTGACACAGTGTCTGCTGATTCCTTTTTTTGTGGCAGGGATGAAAACGAGTGTGGTTGCATGGCGATTGCGTAGGTATGAGAAAACAGGCATTTCCCCCGGTGAAAATGGCAAGGATGTAAAATCGTGGATTGCGATAATAGTGCTGTTGGCGGCTGCCTATGGTCTGCCGTTGGCGGGGATAGTGCTTTCTGAAGCGGTTAGCATCGGTTTTATGATACTTGGTATTGTCATAGGAATAATGTCTGTGAATAAGCTTCTGCGCTTTTCTCGTTATCGTGAAGTCTATCGAAGGATTCTTGTAGACCCGGAACGTCAGAAGGAAATTGTGATGCAGGCAATTACAGAGCAAAGCAGAAATGTTATCACGACCGGTACGAATATTGTAAGCAAGCGCGCGGGATTTGAATATCTGAACGAGCTATTTGTCAAACGGCATCAAAGAATCCTTTGGAATTCCGCTATCAAGGTTGCAATTACCTGTGTTGTAATGTTTTTTACACTTATACTGACCTTTTATGTGGAACCATCCACTAAGGCGACAGCCAACGAGGTGATTCTGACATTTTTGCCCTCCTTTGTAATTGTGATGTACGCTATTAATCGGGGACCGGGCTTTACCCGTGCGTTGTTTGTTAATTGCGATCACAGTCTGCTGACTTATTCATTCTATAAGCAGCCGAGATCCATATTACGCCTCTTTCAGCTTCGTTTGTGGGAGCTGATTAAGATTAATCTGCTTCCGGCAGTGGTAATCGGTCTGTCACTGGCTGCGTTGCTTTGGGTTTCGGGAGGCACGTTGCAATCAATGAATTATCTGGTGCTTATTGTGGCGATACCCTGCATGAGTATATTTTTCTCGGTTCATAACCTTACCATATACTATCTCCTACAGCCCTATAATGCAGGAACGGAAATCAAAAGCGCCACCTATCAGATTGTTACATCACTAACATACCTTGGCAGCCTGTTCGTTATGGACATTAAGCTGTCTACCCTGCAGTTTGGGGTGATGACAATTGTTTTTTGCGCAGGGTATTGTGTGGTGGCAAGTATTTTGATTTACCTTTTGGCACCACGAACCTTTAAAATCAGAATGTAATTTATCCGCACCTGGGAGCAACGGCCGCCGGGAAGAAATGCGGAATGTGCTATTGAGGCGTGGTAAAATTTGTATTATAATATGTGTAGTGATTTTTACCAATGGAGGGTTATTGCTATGGAGAACAACAGAAAGCCAATCGTGTACTTTTGTAGAACAATAGAACCTGAGAAGGTGTTGGAATTATATCAGGTGCTGGGGAAGGAATTGCCGGGTAAGGTGGCAGTGAAGGTCCATTCCGGTGAGGTGGGAAATCAGAATTTTCTCAGACCTAATTTTTGGAAGCCTGTGATTGATGCCGTAAAGGGAACGGTGGTGGAGTGTAATACTGCATACAGAGGCGAGAGGAATACTACCGAGAAGCATAGGAAGACCATGGAGGTTCATGGCTGGAGCCGTCACTTTATGGTGGATCTGCTGGATGCAGAAGGCCCTGATATGGAGCTGGATATTCCGAATGGCAAGCGCATTCGGAAAAATTATGTAGGTAAGAATTTGGTCAATTATGATTCCTGTCTGGTGCTGTCTCATTTTAAAGGACATCCTATGGGTGGCTACGGCGGAGCATTAAAGCAGCTTTCCATAGGAATTGCATCCTCTACCGGAAAAGCGTATATTCACGGAGCGGGTGACGTAAAGAAGATTTGGACGGCAGACCATGATTCCTTTTTGGAGTCTATGGCAGATGCAGCCTCTTCTGTGACAGAGTATTTTAAAGGAAATATAGTATATGTTAATGTAATGAAAAACATGTCCGTAGATTGTGACTGCTGTGCAGTGGCGGAAGATCCGTGTATGAAGGATATCGGTATTTTGGTATCCTTGGATCCGGTGGCGATTGACCAAGCATGTATTGACCTTGTCTATGCAGCAACGGATGACCCGGGACAGAAGCATTTGTTGAAGCGTATAGAAAGCAGGAACGGAATCCATACAATTGAAGCAGCTGCGGCATTGAACATTGGTTCCAGAGAATATGAATTGATAGAAATTGAATAGATATGCAGCAATATGCAAAAACAATGCATAAAACAATGTATTGATGTATAAAAATACATATAGAGAAAAGAAAAATGCATAAAAATTAAAAAAGTAGTGGACATTTATGCAAAAAGTGGTATGATTACAAAAGAATCAGTTATTATTTGGAAAAGAAAACGAAATGATAGCGTGCAATGCGAGGAGAAAAAGAATGATTAAGGTAGGTATTATCGGTGCGACAGGTTACGCCGGTGCAGAGCTGGTGCGTATTCTTATGAATCACAAAGAAGCAGAAATCGTCTGGTACGGTTCCAAAAGCTACATAGATAAAAAATATTATGAGGTATATCAGAATATGTTCCAAATTGTGGAGAATGTCTGCAAGGATGATAATATTCAGGAACTGGCAGAGCAGGTGGATGTAATCTTTACGGCAACACCGCAAGGGTATTTGGCAGGATTGCTTACTGAGGATGTTTTGTCTAAGGTGAAGATTGTGGATTTGTCCGCAGATTATCGCATTAAGGATGTAGCCGTTTATGAGAAGTGGTACGGCATTGAACACAAGTCCCCTCAGTTTATTGAGGAAGCCGTATACGGTCTTTGTGAAATCAATAGAGATAAGATTACAGACCGGACCCGTCTGATTGCCAATCCGGGCTGCTATACAACCTGTTCGATTCTGACAGCGTATCCGCTGGTGAAGGAAGGACTGATTGATGTCAATACATTGATTGTGGATGCCAAATCCGGAACCTCCGGTGCGGGTCGTGGTGCCAAGCTGCCGAATCTTTTCTGTGAAGTCAATGAAAATATAAAGGCTTACGGTGTGGCAAGTCATAGACATACGCCGGAAATCGAGGAACAGTTGGGCTATGCAGGCGACTGTCAGGTGACCATCAATTTCACACCTCATTTAGTACCTATGAACAGAGGTATTCTTGCTACCGAATATGCAACACTGAAAAAGAAGGCTGACGGAACACTGCCCACCTATGAGGAGATTAAGGCGGTTTACGATAAATATTATCAGAATGAAAAATTTATCCGCGTGTTGGATAAGGGAGTATGTCCTGAGACCAAATGGGTAGAAGGCAGTAACTACGTGGACATTAATTTTGTGATTGATGAGCGTACCGGACGTATTATTATGATGGGTGCTTTGGATAATCTGGTAAAAGGGGCAGCCGGTCAGGCCGTGCAGAATATGAATCTGTTGTTTGGACTGGATGAAAGTGAAGGCTTGCAGCTAGTACCTTGCTTCCCGTAATGACATAACGCAAGAAAGGAAGTTGGAACAGATGAGTAAGCAATTTACCATTAAGAAAATGACCGTTGAGGATTATGATGGGCTTCGTGCTCTGTGGATGACCATTCACGGCTTTGGAATTCGAAGCATTGATGATTCCAGAGAGGGTGTGGCGCAGTTTTTGAAAAGAAATCCTGATACCAGCGTAGTGGCTGTGGGGGAGGATGGCTCTATTGTGGGCGGCATCCTGTGCGGACATGACGGCAGACGAGGCTGCCTCTATCATGTGTGTGTGAGAGAGGATTACAGACGTCTTGGTATCGGCAAGGCCATGGTAGTGTATTGTATGAATGCCCTGAAGGCGGAGAATATCAACAAGGTCAGCTTGATTGCCTTTACCAAAAATGATGTAGGCAACGCCTTTTGGCGCTGCATCGGTTGGACAAAGCGCGAGGATTTGAATTATTATGACTTTACGCTGAATGAGGAAAACATTACGGCTTTTAACCAATAACAGATGGAAAAGAGGAGATAACTCATGAAACAGATAGCAGGCGGTGTAACCGCAGCAAAGGGCTATGAGGCAGCAGGCGTGGAGGCTGCCATTAAATATCAGAATCGGAAGGATATGGCGTTGATTTACAGTACGGCACCCTGTAAGGTGGCAGGCACTTTTACTACCAATGTGGTAAAGGCAGCTCCCGTACTTTGGGATAAAAATCTGGTGGAGACAGCTCCTTTTGTGCAGGCAGTTGTAGTGAATTCCGGCATAGCAAATGCATGTACCGGCAAGCAGGGCTTGGATTGCTGTAAGGCGGAGGCTAAGTGCGCAGGAGGTTTATTGGGTGTTCCTGAGAATGCAGTGTTGGTGGCATCTACCGGAGTTATCGGTATGCAGCTTCCTGTTGACAGAATCAATGCAGGTATTGAGAAACTGGTTGCAGCAAAGCAGCCCACTCTTGAGGCGGGTCTGGATGCGGCAAAGGCGATTATGACTACCGATACCGTACATAAAGAAGTGGCTGTTCAAGTAGAAATAGGTGGTAAGACCGTAACGCTGGGCGGTATGTGCAAGGGCTCCGGTATGATTCATCCCAATATGTGTACCATGTTAGGTTTTGTTACCACTGATGCGAATATTTCCAAGGAGATGCTACAGAAGGCAGTTAGTGCTGATGTAGTAGATTCCTTTAATATGATTTCGGTGGATGGAGACACCTCTACCAATGATACTCTGCTGGTGATGGCAAACGGTTTGGCAGACAATGCTGAAATTACTGCTGAGGGTGCGGATTATGATGCGTTCTGTGAAGCACTCCATTTTATCACCACCTATCTCGCCAAGAAAATGGCAGGAGACGGGGAAGGTGCTACCGCTTTATTTGAGACTAAGGTTGTGGGTGCAGCTACCAAGGAAGATGCCAGAACATTGGCCAAATCCGTTATCTGCTCTTCCCTGACCAAGGCGGCTATTTTTGGTCATGATGCAAACTGGGGACGTATCTTGTGCGCACTGGGTTATTCAGGTGCACAGTTTGACCCGGAAAATGTTGATTTGTATTTCTGCAGTCAGAGTGGTCAGATTCATATTTTCGGTAACGGAGTGGCATGCGACTACAGCGAAGAGGAAGCTACCAAGATTCTTTCCGACCCGGAAGTAACTGTTCTGGTTGATATGCACATGGGCGATGCTGAGGCAACCGCCTGGGGCTGCGATTTGAGCTATGACTATGTAAAGATTAATGCGGACTATCGCTCTTAAGATAGGAAAGTGAGGAAAACCATGGAAAAGGATATGGAAAAGTTATTGAAAAAGGCGGAGGTGCTGATAGAAGCCCTTCCATATATTCAGAAATTCAACCGCAAAATTATCGTTGTAAAATATGGCGGAAGCGCTATGAGCAATGAGGAATTGCAGAGAAATGTTATTAAGGATGTAACGCTGTTGAAGCTGGTAGGCTTTAAGCCCATTATTGTGCATGGCGGCGGCAAGGAAATCAGCCGTTGGGTAGGTAAGGTAGGCAAGGAAGCCAAATTTATCAACGGTTTACGTGTAACGGATGAAGAGACCATGGAAATTGCCGAAATGGTGCTGAATAAGGTGAACAAGCAACTGGTAACTATGGTGGAGGAACTGGGTGTCAAGGCTGTGGGCATCAGTGGTAAGGACGGCAACCTGTTGCAGGTGGAGAAGAAATATTCCGACGGTCAGGATATCGGCTTTGTTGGAGAGATTACCAATGTCAAGCCTAAGGTGATTTATGACCTGTTGGAGAATGATTTCCTGCCAATTATTGCTCCTATCGGATTGGATGAAAATTTTGCCACTTACAATATCAATGCGGATGATGCAGCTTGTGCCATTGCAAAGGCGGTAGGCGCAGATAAGCTGGTATTTCTTACCGATATTGAGGGCTTATACAGAGACATTAATGATAAATCCTCCTTTATTTCCAGAATTACAGCCGAGAAGGCTGATGAGTTGATTAGCAGCGGCTTTATCGGTGGCGGTATGTTGCCCAAGCTGAATAACTGTACCTCTGCTATCAAAAACGGTGTAAACCGCGTACATATTCTGGACGGCAGAATAGCACATTGCCTGCTTCTTGAGATTTTTACCAATCATGGTATTGGTACTGCGATTGTCGCGGATGATGAGGAAATTGAGTAGGAAAGAGATTGTTTAGGAGAATACTATGAATATGCAGGAATATATTGAACAGGCCGAAAAAGACCTGCTTCATACCTATAATCGTTATCAGATTGTACTGGACAAGGGAGACGGTGTGTATCTCTATGATATGGACGGCAAAAAGTATCTGGACTTTTGCGCAGGGATAGCAGTATTTGCACTGGGTTATCATAACGAAGAATATAATAATGCTTTAAAGGAACAGATTGATAAGCTGATTCATACTTCCAATTATTACTATAATGTGCCGGCCATAGAGGCGGCAAGAAAGCTGAAGGCGGCTTCCGGTATGGACAGGGTGTTCTTTACTAACTCCGGTGCTGAGGCAGTGGAGGGTGCTATTAAGGCTGCCAGAAAATATGCTTATTTAAAAGATGGCTGTACGGATCATGAAATCATTGCCATGAATCATTCCTTCCACGGAAGAACTATGGGCGCTTTGTCTGTGACGGGTACACCTAAGTACAGAGAAGCTTTTGAGCCTATGATTGGCCATATTAAATTCGCCGAAATGAATGATTTTGACAGTGTTGTTGCCTGTGTGACAGACAAAACCTGTGCCATTATACTGGAGACTGTACAGGGAGAGGGTGGTCTGTTACCGGCTAAGGAGGATTTCCTGAAAAAGGTACGTGCACTTTGTGACGAAAAGGATATTTTGCTGATTCTTGATGAAATTCAGTGCGGAATGGGCAGAACCGGTTATATGTATGCATGGCAGAAATATGGTGTAAAGCCGGATATTATGACGTCTGCTAAGGCTTTGGGCTGCGGCGTGCCTGTGGGTGCTTTCCTGATGACAGAAAAGGTAGCGGCACAGTCGTTGGTAGCGGGTGACCACGGAACCACCTATGGCGGTAATCCGTTGGCAGCAGCAGCAGTAGAAAAAGTGCTTGATTTATTTGAAACGAACCATATAATAGAACATGTGAGAGAGGTGGCTCCTTATCTGGAGCAGCGCCTTGAAGAAATGGCGCAGAAGTATGACTGTATTACAGAACGTCGCGGTACGGGATTAATGCAGGGACTTGTATTTGATGTACCTGTTGCAAATGTAATCAATAAGGCTCTGGAAAAGGGCTTGATACTAATTAATGCAGGAGCTAATATTATCCGTTTTGTGCCACCGCTTATTATTACACGTGACAATATTGATGAGATGATTGCCATTCTGGATGATTGTATTGCAAAGTAAGGTGTGAAAATGAATTTAAAGTCAAAATTGATTGCGACAGCAGCTGTGATAATCATGGCTGCTGCTGCGATATATGGAAGTACGTTTTCCTTGAATGTGGAGGAAGAGGTACAGGATAGTATATCCTGGTTTGGGAATAAGGAAACCATTTATTTCTGGTACTCAGATGACACGATGACCAATTATATCAACAGTGCCGCAGTAGCCTTCGGAGAGCGGGAGGGAGTACGTGTTATTCCTATCCTTACTTCTGACAGTGAATATCTGGAAGCGGTAAATAGAGAAACCTTGCATTCCGAGCAGATGCCGGATGTATATCTGTTGAGTAATGATTCCTTGGAAAAGGCTTATTTGGCAGGTCTGGCCAGTGAAGTGATGGATTCGGAAGGGGTTTGTACTGAGACCAATTTCCCCAAGGCAGCCCTTGATGCAGTGGCCTATGAGGGAAAGACCATTGCGTATCCTATGTATTTTGAGACCAGTGCCCTGGTGTATAATAAGACCTATCTGGAGGCATGGGCAAAGCAGCAGGCTGAAAAGGAAATTGCCGGGGCTGTGGACGAGGGAGATGATTCCGGAATGACGGAGCCGGTAGACGGAGCCACTCTGGATCAGGCAGAGGTGGAAGCAAAGGCGCTGACGTATATGCAACAGGCGATTCCTGCCACGGTAGAGGATATTCTGAATATAGCCAATACCTTTGATGTTCCGGAAGGAGTTGAAGGTGTTATGAAGTGGGATGTTTCAGATATTTTCTATAATTATTGGATAGTGGGCGATTATATGATTGTGGGTGGAGATGCCGGAGATAATGAGCAGTATATGAACATTAACAACCCGGAAACCATCCAATGCCTTGAGGTATACAAGGGGCTGAATCAATTTTTCTTTATTGAATCCGATACGGTAACATACGAATCTGTTGTTCAGGATTTTATTGATGGTAAGACAGTGTTTACAATCGTTACTACTGACGTGCTTGCCAGACTGCAACAAGCAAAGGAGGATGGAAGCTTTGCTTATGAATATGGTATTGCTACAATGCCGGAGGTAAGCAGACAGCTGCAAAGCCGCTCCTTATCTGTAACCAATGCGGTGGTGATAAACGGATATTCCGAACATAAAGCTCTTGCCAATGAATTTGCGGCCTATCTGACAGGGGAATACAGTGCAACTCTTTATGACAGAACCGGAAAGATGTCGGCCAATCTTCATGCCGACACGGACAATCAGGCTTTACAGACGTTTTTTATGGAATATGCAGAAAGTGTATCCTTGCCTAAGATGATGGAGACGGGTAATTTCTGGCTACAGCTGGAGATTCTTTTCTCAAAGGTGTGGAACGGCGAGGATGTGACGATGCTGGTGCAGGAATTAGCGGATGGCATGACAGTTTTAATTGAAAGTGCACCGAGTTAAAGGTGTTAAGTTCTGCCCGGCTATGAAGATATATTTGAGAATAAATTACCAATCATGGGACAAAATACTACCAGACAAAGCAGACCTGTCCGCAATGGCGGAGGGCAGAAAGGTGGTAATATCCATGATTGGTTTTTTCATTGCGCTGATTTCGGGTGCATTAATGAGTGTGCAGGGAGTTTTTAATACACAGGTGACAAAGGCATCCAGTATTTGGAGTGCCAGTGCCTTTGTGCAGTTTACAGCACTTCTGGTATGCTTGGGAGCATGGTTGATGACAGACAGAAGTGCATTGACACAGGTATTTCAGGTACAGCCCAAGTATATGCTGTTGGGAGGTGCTATCGGAGCCTTTATCACATACACAGTTATTAAGAGTATGGATATGCTGGGACCGGCAAAGGCGGTAATGCTGATTGTGGTAGCACAGCTTTTGGTGGCGTATATTATTGAGCTTTTCGGTTGGTTTGGCGTAGAAAAGCAGCCTTGGGAATGGAGAAAGGCGATTGGCATGGCAGTGGCTATTGCGGGCATTGTTATTTTCAAATGGAAGTGATAATTTTAAGAATTTAGTGTCTTGTCAATTTGGGCTGATTGGCATACAATAAAAGCTACCAGCATAGAGAGGCAATCCTTTGATTTCGGGGCCTGAAAGGAACAGGTCGGAAAGCGAGGGACTATGAGGTTACGAAAAGTAAATAAGGTGACGGCAGATGCGAGAAAAAGAAAAGCATGTGGAGCTGTTTTGATGGGTACGCTGTTGTGTGCCATGTTGCTTGCCGGTTGTGGCGTGCAGGATGAGGCTTTGGTACTGACTCTGGAGAGGGATGAGCAGGCCGATGCTCTGGAAGCAGAAAAAGCGTTGCAGTCCGACCTTGTGGAAGAAGTATCAGAGCAGAAAATATTTGTCCATGTCTGTGGGGCAGTCAAGCGCCCCGGTGTGGTGGAGCTGCCGCCGGAAAGTCGGGCGTCAGATGCTCTGGAGGCAGCAGGCGGTCTGCTTGCGGAGGCACAGCCGGATTATGTGAATTTGGCAGCCAGGCTGGAGGATGCCCAACAGTTATATTTTCCTACCAGAGAGGAAGCGAAGCTGCTACGTGAGGAGCAAGAGGAAGTAGCGGAAGACCTTGTCAATATTAATACGGCAGGAATTGAACAGCTATGTACATTGCCGGGAATAGGCGAGGCGAGAGCTGCTGATATTGTGGCTTACAGAGAAGCGCGGGGGGCGTTTCCGAACAAGGAAGCCATTATGGAGGTATCGGGGATTAAGCAAAGCGTTTATGAGAAGTTGTGTGACAGAATAAGCGTTAATTGATAAAGAGAACAAAGTATTTGAGTGAAGAGGAAGAGGTAAAAAAGATGGCTGCGAAGAGGGTGTTGGTTGTAGATGATGAAAAATTGATTGTGAAGGGAATACGCTTTAGCCTGGAGCAGGAAAATATGCAGGTGGATTGTGCGTATGATGGAGAAGAGGCTGTAGAGTACGCCCGCAATAATCAGTATGATATTATTTTGTTGGATGTGATGCTACCCAAGCTTACAGGCTTTGAGGTATGTCAGCAGATTCGGGAATTTTCTTCTGTGCCTATTATTATGCTGACTGCAAAGGGCGATGATATGGACAAAATTCTGGGCTTGGAATATGGTGCAGATGATTACATAACAAAACCCTTTAATATTCTGGAAGTGAAGGCGCGCATTAAGGCGATTATGCGCCGTGTGGAAACCAAAAAGGAAGTGAAGGAGACACCCAGTATCATCGAGAGCGGAGATATGCGTCTGGATTGCGACGGCAGAAGAGCTTATATCGGTAATAGAGAGATTAGTCTGACGGCAAAGGAATTTGAAGTACTGGAACTGTTAATGCTCAATCCCAATAAGGTGTATGGACGTGAGAGTCTGCTCAAGCTGGTGTGGGGAGCAGATTACCCCGGTGATGTGCGCACTGTGGATGTGCATATCAGAAGACTTCGTGAAAAGATAGAGACCACCCCCAGTGAGCCCAGGTATGTACATACCAAGTGGGGCGTGGGTTATTACTTCCAGAACGAATAAGAGACTTTTTACAGATTTGGATGGGAAAGATGATATCGAAAATATTAGAAAAACTGGAACACATGATAACTCTTCGCAGCTTGCGTGCCCGCCTGTTTGTGATTATTCTGGTGGTGGGTATTCTGCCCAGTGTATTCATGTGCTACGGTATTGTAAGTAACTATGAGGAGAGAGCTGTGGAGCAGCGAATTGCTGCGGTACAGAATCAGTTGGTTATATTGGCTAATCACCTGGTGACCAACACATATCTCACCAATTATCAGTCTGAAGAGCAGATTTATCGTAATTCCAGAGAGGTTATCAACGCAGAGTTGGAGATGCTTTCCAACCTGTATGATGGCCGTGTAATGATTATTAATAAGAATTTTAAAGTGATAAAGGATACCTATGGTATCAGCGAAGGCAAAACAATTATCTCGGAGGAGGTAATTGAGTGTTTTCAGGGTAAGGTCACCTCCAGCTACGACCGTGAGCATGGTTATATTGAAATGACTACACCGATTACGGATACCTCCGTGGTTTCTGATGACACCGACAAAAATGCTGCCGGAGTAGTAAACGGTGTTATGCTGACAAGTATTTCCAATGAAAGTATTGTATCTACAATGGAGGTCCTGAATCGTAAGGCATTTATTCTGGAAATCATCATGATTATGATTATCGTGGCACTGGCAATCGTGCTTTCTATTGTACTTACCCGACCCTTTAACCGAGTAACGGATGCTATCAATGAGGTAAGAGCCGGATACAGAGAGGAAAGTATATCTGTGCCGGACTATGTGGAAACAGTACATATTGTGGATGCATTTAATCAGATGTTGAAGCATATGAAAGCATTGGATGATTCCAGACAGGAATTTGTGGCAAATGTGTCCCATGAGCTGAAAACACCCATGACATCTGTGAAAGTGTTGGCAGATTCTCTGCTTGCTCAGGAAAATGCCCCTGCAGAGCTGTATCGGGAATTTATGGAGGACATCGTATCTGAAATTGACAGGGAAAATCAGATTATTACCGATTTGCTTGCACTGGTAAAAATGGATAAGCGTGCGCAGGAATTGAATATTGTTTCGCTTAATATCAATGATTTGGCAGAGTTGATTTTAAAGCGACTCAGACCTATAGCACGCAAAAGGGATGTAGAGCTGGTGTTTGAAAGCATGCGCCCTGTAGTGGCAGAGGTAGATGAAGTCAAGCTGTCGCTGATTATGACGAATTTGGTGGAAAATGCTATTAAGTATAATTGTGAGCGAGGATGGGTTAAGGTAGTACTGGATGCGGATCACCAGTTTTTTACCTTTGAAGTCAGTGATTCGGGAATGGGTATTCCGGAAGGAGAACTGCCGCACATTTATGAGCGTTTTTACCGAGTGGACAAATCCCACTCTCGTGAAATCGGCGGAACCGGTCTGGGGCTTGCTATTACCAAAAAGGCAGTACTGATGCATAGAGGTTCCATTACGGTAACCAGTACAGAAGGGGAGGGCACCTGCTTTTTGGTAAAAATTCCCCTAACCTATATTGCGACTACTTGATGGATGAAGGTTTATATATGAAAAGAATAGGTAATATAATTGTACTGCTCTTTTGCCTGCTGGCTATGACGGCCTGCGGGAAAGAGGAGGTTGACGAAGAAAAGATATATCAGGTTTATTATGTGAGCAATTCGGAGACAAAGGTCGAGATGCATGATTATGTGATGCAGTCCGAAGACACGGAAGAACAGTTGGAGGAATTAATTCAATGCCTTTCAACCATGCCGGACAAGCTGAAGTACAAGGCGCCTCTGGCTATGGGCTTCCAAGTGCTTTCCATGAAGTTGGAGGAGGAAAAGCTACTTCTGAATGTGGATGCGGCTTATAGTAATTTGTCGCCGACTACAGAGGTATTAGTGCGTGCGGCCATCGTGCACACTCTGATACAAATAGAAGGTATCAACTATGTGGGCATTACAGTAGAAGGGAATCAGCTCTTTGACAATGCCGGTGAGGTTGTGAGCTGGATGAATGCGGATACGTTTATTAATAATGACGGTAACGAGATTAATACCTATGAATTAGCGAGACTGAAGCTATATTTTGCCAATGAAAGTGGAGACAGGCTTGTTGCGTCTTATCGAGAGAAGCATTATTCTACCAATGTGTCTATGGAGAGATTGGTAGTGGAGGAATTGATTGCAGGTCCTACCGGTCAGATAGAAGGTATGTATCCCGCTATTAATCCCCAGACAAAGATTATCAATGTTATGACCAAGGACGGTATATGCTATGTGAATCTGGATGCCACCTTCCTCACGGTAGTAAACAATGTATCTACGGAAGTTGCTATTTACTCTATGGTCAATTCCTTAGTGGAGCTAAGCAATGTCAATAAGGTTCAGATTATGATAAACGGTGAGGTGCCGTCCACCTTTGCTACGGCTACCTATGAGCGGAATTTAGATTATGTAACAACGTTAGGAGAATAGTGTAACAGGAGGATGCCATGAGGCGACCATTATTCTTGGTATGCCTTTGCCTTGTGGCCCTGTTTGCGTGTAAGGATATTTCTGGCATGCAAACGGATTTGAGTGATGAAAACTATATAGTCACAGGGCGGGTGTACCAAAAAGAAACAGATTGTATTTATTTGGACTCCGTGGTATTGGAACTAACGGATGTCGATCAAACTTATTCTAATTCTTTATTTTCAGAAACGGATGCTGCCAATCAGCAGCAGATCATTCCCTTTACAGACAATTTAATATGTGAATATGCAAAAGCGCAGGAAATATTGCTTGGTAGTACCGTGAGGTTTTCCGGAAGAATCAGGCGCTTTTCTCATGCTACCAATCCGGGTGAATTTGACAGTGCACAATACTATCACTCTCTGCAAATTGGCGGAAAACTGCAGGATGTAGTATTGCTGGAAGCAGGTGAGGAATATAGTGAGTGGCGCGAAGCACTCTGGAGAGTCAGAGAGTACTTTAAGGAAAGATTATATCATGTTTTTCCGGTGAAGGAGGCCTCCATCATGAGTGCTATGCTTTTGGGAGATAAGAGTACGTTAGAACCGGAAATCAAGGCGCTCTACCAAAGTAATGGTATTGTACATATTTTAAGCATATCGGGATTGCATATAACCATCATCGGAATGAGCTTATTCAGGCTGTTGCGTAGGATGGGGGCACCGGTTTGGGTGGCAGCTATTGCAGGCGGAATGGTTTTGTTTCTTTACGGTGTTATGACCGGATTGAGCGTGTCTGCCTGCCGGGCAATCGGAATGTATCTGCTCCGCATGCTATCAGAGGCAGTAGGGCGAACCTATGACATGTTGACGGCATTGGGAGTGACAGCGGTGGTGACCCTATGGGTCAATCCGGGATATTTGTACAATGCAGGCTTCTATCTGTCCTATGGTGCAGTTCTGGGAATCGGAATATTGTATCCGGCCTTGCTACCACTACGAAAGAAGGAAACTCTTTTAAAATACGTGGGAGACAGAAGAAAACAAATTGTATATAGAATCGCAAAAATAGTCAGGGAGAAACTAACCCGGTCAATGCTGGCATCGCTGGCAATTACGTTGACAACCTTGCCCATACAGCTGTGGTTCTTCTACGAGGTTCCGGTGTATTCTCTGATTTTAAATTTATTGGTGATACCTTTTATGAGTGTGGTGATGGCCTGTGGTATTTTTGCAATGCTCATACCGGGACTTGGAATTATAGGAACAGTTGATTGCCTGATACTGAGCGGATATGAAATCCTTTGCAAGAGCTTTGAACAATTACCTTTTCATACATGGAATCCCGGGAAGCCGGAAGGCTGGCAGGTAGTAATTTATTATACTTTACTATTGGTGTGTTGCTGGGTGAGTAGTTATGGCAAACAGATGCATACTTCGCAAGAGGCGGCGAGGAAGCTGCGCGGAGAGGAGCGGCATAAATTGTGCGTAAATCCGTGGAAAGAATTGCATGGAAAGTCGCGGAAAGAATTGTGCAGAAAATCGTGGAAAGAATTGCGCGGAAGGTTGCGGCAAGAATTGTGCAGAAAGTTGTGGAAAGAATTGTACGGAAGGTTGCGGAAAAATTTGTGCAGAAGGTTGGATGGAAGACTGTGGAAAGTGATACCGGGAATGTTGACTATAGCAGTCATCGTGCTGGGTGTGCGTATCCCCGGACCAACTACCATTACTTTTCTGGATGTAGGGCAAGGGGATTGTATCTGTATGCAGACGACTTCCGGAGAGGTGTACATGTTTGACTGTGGTAGTACCAGCCGAAGTCTGGTGGGAGAATATGTGTTAAAGCCATATTTAAAATATGAGGGTATCAGGCATATTGATGGGATATTTGTGTCTCATTCCGACAGTGACCATTACAACGGTGTGCAGGAATTGTTGGAAAACCAAAATGAATGGGGAATTACCGTAGATAATCTGGTACTGCCGGGTGAGATTGTGGCAGGAGATACATGGGAATGCGAGAGCGGCTCCGTGCGTTTTACCTGTCTGCATCCGTCTGCGTTGGAAGCCTTTGAAGATTCCAATGCCTTTTCCCAATGCTTTTACGTTGAAATGGCTGATGCCATGAGTTTGCTACTGACCGGCGATGTGGAGGGGGAGGGAGAGGCGCAGCTTCTGCAGGAATTGCAAAAGCGTAATATTACACAAGCTACCGTTCTGAAGGTGGCACATCACGGTTCCCGGTATTCTACGTCAGAAGCATTTTTGGAGCAATGTAAGCCCGAGGTGGCAATTATATCGGCAGGCAGGAACAATTCTTATGGACATCCACATGAAGCGCTGCTCGAAAGATTGGATGTGAGCGGAGCCTTGATTTGGTCTACACAGGAATATGGTGCCATCACGATAGAGGTTGGCGAAAAGCTCAAGCTCCGCAGTTGGTTGTCCTTTGAGTAATAACTGCCCAACAACAATCCGTCCGACAGCCACCAAGCTTATTTTCCGGAACGTTCCGTCTACTGACAAGGAAACAAGTGAGCAGTCGGGCTGAAAGAAGGTGGACTACCCGCCTGCAAGCAAGAAAATGAGTGAATAGTCAGGTTGAAAAGGGGTGGAATACCCGCCTGCTAGTAGGAAAGTAAGTGAACGGTCGGGGTGGAAGGGGGTGGAATACCCGCCTGCTGACATAAAAATGAGCGAGCAGTCGGGCTGAACGAGGGTGAAATACCCGCCTGCTGACATAAAAATGAGCGAGCAGTCGGGCTGAACGAGGGTGAAATACCCGCCTGCTGACAAGAAAACAAGCGAGCAGTCGGGCTGAAAGGAGGTGGACTACCCGCCTGCAAGCAAGAAAACAAGTGAATAGTCGGGATTAGTAATTGGATTAGGTGTAAACGAGGGGATAGCGTCAAGTGACAATGAATGAAAAAGGAGGTCTGGCATGAAAACAATGGAATCTACACTAAAGGAAGAAATGCGGCAGCTTGAAAAAGTAGCAAGGGAAGCTCTGGGAAGGCTGAAAGGGGCGCCAAATGGACATTTGCGCATCACGACAAACAATGGCCGAGTGGAATATTACTACAAAAGTGTCGAAGTGAGTAGCTCGAATGGCAGATATATAAAGAAGAATGAGGAAAGCCTTGCAAGGGCTATTGCGCAGAGAGATTACGATGCGCTTTTGGCAAAAAGTGCGGTGGAAAGAATTAAAGTAATCAAAAATTTTCTGGAAAAGTATGAAAAAACAAGCATAAAGAGAATATATCAGAACACGAACGGTTACCGCAGAGATTTGATTTCTGCTGTAGTCATATCTGATGAGGAATATGTGAAGAGATGGCAGGCTGTGGAATACGAAGGAAAAGCATTTGCAGTCGAAGCGCAAGAAATCATTACAGAAAGAGGAGAACGAGTCCGGTCTAAATCTGAAAAGATTATTGCGGATAAGCTATATATGCTGGGGATACCATATCGGTATGAGTATCCATTAATGTTGGAAGGGAATATCAAAATATATCCGGATTTTACGATTCTTAAGATGTCTTCCAGAGAAGAAGTGTATCTGGAACACTTGGGGCTGATGGATGATAGCAGTTATGTGGATAATGTAATGTACAAGCTTAACACGTATGAAAGAAATAGAATATATCTTGGTGTCAATCTGTTCACTACTTATGAAACAAGTAAAAAGCCATTAAATTCCAGGACCTTGGATGGAATGATAAGAAAGCTGTTTCTGGAAGAATAGAGAAACCGATGGTTACTGCAAAAAAACGATAATGCAAAAAAAACGGTGTTGCAAATGTTTATTGCAACACCGATATAATCAAGATTTCTACGCTCATCATATCATTCATGCGGCCGCTCTTGACAGCTTCCTCTGATTCCACACACTGGCTGACTGCCCTTTTTAATGTAGCTGTTTTAAAGCGGGCGGCCTGTGTTACATATTTGCCGGCAATGAAGGGAGGGACACCGATTTTGCTACCGATAGTCTTGTTGTCGTAGCCGCGGGACTTCATTTCCTTTACCTGAAGCAGCATATTGCACTGTCTGGCAATCAGAAAGAGAATGCGCATGGGGGGCTCCTTCAGGGCAAGCAAATCGTAATATAGCTGTAATGCCTGTTGTTGCTGTTTGTCAGCGATGGCATTAATCATGTCAAAAATATGATTGCTGATGCGATTGGTACAGACAGCATCCACATCCTCGGAGGTGATAACATCGCTTTCCATGCAGTAGCAGATAAGTTTTTCCAGCTCCATCTGAATGTTTTCCATGTCAGTACCGGTCTTGGTAAGAAAGAGTTGAATCGTGTTCTCGGTGATTTTTTTGCCTTCGCGGTTCAGAATGCCGACAATCCAACGTTTGAGGGTGTTTTCGTCCTGAATGGAGAATTCGGCTACATAGCCCTTGCTCTGCACAGTCTTAAAGAGCTTGCTGCGTTTGTCCACTTCGCTTTCTGTGAAAACAAAGGTAGTGGTCTCGTTAGGGTCGGACAGGTATTCTGTCATTTTTTCACCACCGGACTTAAAGAGTCCGCTGTTACTGATGAAAATAACTCTTCGCTCGGCGAGAAAAGGCAGAGTTTCTGCCAAATCAATAATTTCACCTACAGAGATGTCCTTGCCCTCATAAAAATGAGTGTTCATCTGGTCATCTTCATTGCACATGGCCTTGCGCAGGCGGTCTGTGTACTGTTTACGCAGATAGCGCTCCTCGCCATAGAGAAGATAAATCTGTTTGAAATTTCCCTGCTTGATGTCTTCATTAATACGTTGCATGTTCCTGCTCCCTCTATCAATGCTTTAAGTATAAAACATCTTGTGCGGCATTGCAAATGTAAGTGTTAAAATGTTCTATTGAGGTTTTGCGTGCCTTATGCTACTATAATAAATAATATGAAATGCATTGGCATGAAGTACGAAAAGATAAATGATAAAGCTACAGGAAGGATGGAAGAGATTTATGAGTAAAGGTAACGGTTTTTTTGGAGAATTTAAGAAATTTATTTTACGTGGAAACGTAATGGATATGGCTGTGGGTGTAATTGTGGGCGGAGCCTTTACCGCTATTGTGACCTCTCTGAATCAGGATATACTGACTCCGTTATTAGGGGTATTTGGCGGCACGGATTTTTCACACCTTACGGTGACACTGGGAAGCGGCGAGACAGCACCGGTGCTTACTTATGGTAACTTTATTACGGCGGTAATTAATTTCCTGATTACGGCCTTTGTGATTTTCTGTTTGGTAAAGACAATTAACAAGCTGAGTGATCGAATGAAGCGTAAGGAGGAGACTCCTGCAGCACCTACTACCAAGAAATGTCCTTTCTGTAAGAGTGACATTGCTTTGGATGCTACCAGATGCCCGCACTGTACATCTCAGCTTGAGGAAAATTAAGAGGAACAAAATGCTATTTTGGAATTACAAACATGTTGGATGTAAAACAGAAGATGAATGTCGTGGCACACAATTGCGCCTTAAGAGGATTGGTAGCAAGGTAAATCTGGCGTTGCTTGTGATGATATTGCCCTTTGCAGTTCTGACAGGCTGCGGCAGAAATGGCAATAAGCTTGAAGAGGGCATGCAGCTGATTAAAGGTCTGGATTATCAAGGTGCGTTGACTGCCTTTGACGAAGCGGAGCTGCAACAGGAGAATGCCCGACTGATAGCTAGAGGAAGAGGCATTGCATATATGGGGCTGACGGATTATGACAAGGCAGTAGAGTGCTTTGTGGAGTCTCTTGCCGGCAGTAACGGATTGGTAGAGGATATTGATTTTGACTTGAATTATTATCTGGCAGCAGCATATACCAAAAGCGGACAGCCTGAGCAGGCGGAAGCTATTTATGATGCTATACTGGCACTGCGCCCTGAGGAAGAGGATGCGTACTTTTTGCGCGGCTGCGTAAGACTGGACTTATCAGATTACGAGGGTGCCAAGGGGGATTTTGACCAGACGATTTCTATGGATTCCAAGAATTATGACCGGCTCATTGAAATATATGAGGTGCTTGCGCATTACGGCTATAAAGAAGTGGCGCAGGAATATTTGCAGACGGCGATTGCCAATGCTCCGAGTAATATGAATGCATATGACAGTGGGCGGATATATTTCTATCTGGAGGAGTACCAGAAGGCGTACCTTGCCTTGGAAGAAGCAAAGGAGGAGGGTGACGCGGAAAGCTATTTATATCTGGGAAGAGCCTACGAGGCTACCGGTGATTACAACTATGCTGCCAGCGTGTACAACAGCTATATCAGTAAGGATACCGGTAATGCTGAAATCTATAATCAGCTTGGTTTGTGCGAAATGGCAAAGGGAGAATATCAGAAGGCTTTGGAAGCCTTTCAGGCAGGTATGCAGATAGAGGATAGCGGATTGCTGCAGAGTCTGTCCTTTAATGAAATTGTAGCTTATGAGTATTTGGGAGAATATCAGAAGGCGGCAGTGCTTTTAGACAACTATTTAAAAACCTACCCAGATGACGAAAATGCCCGA
This sequence comes from Lachnospiraceae bacterium, assembly GCA_015056915.1. Classification (GTDB taxonomy): domain Bacteria; phylum Bacillota; class Clostridia; order Lachnospirales; family Lachnospiraceae; genus Acetatifactor. Next base: position 22,511 of record SVFK01000017.1, on the reverse strand, counting down.
AGAGAACAGGAATTTTTACTCACCAGATAGGTTCGTGTTTTGAAGCTGCTTGCGCATTGTCAACAGGTCTACATATTCCACGACGGTGGAAATATCCTTTTGCGGAAGCTCCAGAGTAGTATTGATAAATTCTGATACGGTATAATCCTTGGAGATTCGTTGATTCAAAGAGGAGAGGTCATAACGGCAATCCGTACGCAACAGCAGATAATCTGTGGAAACCTGAAAGAAATCTGCAAGCTTGCGGAGAATTTCCAAATCAGGATCGTGTACATCATTTTCATAGTTGGAAATGGTACTGACGGAGACATTCATAATGGCAGCAAGCTCTTTTTGGAAAATGCCTTTTTCTTCTCTTAATTCTATAAGGCGTTGACCTAATGTCATCTTGGACTCCTCCGTTTTAGTGTATTGTTAGTGTATTGCTTTAGTTAGAAACTATTTTATAGTATTCTCCTTTTGAAATTATGATATTTTAGAAAATGTGAAAAAATAGTAAAAATACGGCGGCTCATTTTAGAGAAACTAAAATGAGCCGCCGTATTTTGTTGCTGCGGTCGGGAATAATCCGACATTTGTATAAAACTATACGGCAAGAAACACTCTGCGAGGAGTCACACTTGTGAGTATATGGAGATTTTGAAAAATAAAAATTAAGAAAGTGTATCATAAACTTCATTAATTGTATGAGATTTTGGAACAGTTGCAACATAACAACACAATATATCATGTGTTATGAAAAAGAAAACCACAATATATTGTATGTATACATTGACTTTTAAAAATTGGAATGCTACAATGAAATCAAATCGAGTTTTCTATAGACAGAGGACGAAAGATAAGTTTTACGGGGAGGTATTAATTTAGATGTTTCAGGTAATTAAGAGAGACGGCTCCAGAGCTGATTTCACGCTGACCAAAATCAATGATGCTATTATGAAGGCTTTCACGGCTACTCAGATGACCTACAATAATGATATTGTGGATCTGTTGGCACTTCGTGTAACTGCTGATTTTCAGTCAAAGCTTGTGGAAGGTGAGATTCATGTAGAGGACATTCAGGACAGTGTTGAGCGTGTATTGGGTCAGGCCGGCTATGAGGACGTGGCAAAGGCTTATATTCTGTATCGTAAGCAACGCGAGAAAATGCGTACCATGAAATCTACCATTCTGGATTATAAGGATGTGGTGAATAGCTATGTAAAGGTAGAGGATTGGCGTGTGAAGGAGAATTCCACCGTTACTTATTCCGTAGGTGGTCTGATTCTGAGCAATTCCGGTGCAATCACTGCCAACTACTGGCTGTCAGAGATTTATGATGCTGAGATTGCAGAAGCGCACAGGAATGCTGATATTCACATCCATGATTTGTCCATGCTGACCGGATATTGTGCGGGCTGGTCCTTGAAGCAGCTGATTACCGAGGGCTTGGGCGGTATTACCGGTAAGATTACTTCTGCTCCTGCGAAGCATTTGTCCGTGCTTTGTAACCAGATGGTTAATTTCTTGGGAATCATGCAGAACGAGTGGGCAGGTGCACAGGCATTTTCTTCCTTTGACACCTATCTGGCTCCCTTTGTTAAGGTGGACAATCTGAGCTATTTTGAAGTAAAGAAATGTATTGAAGCCTTTATTTATGGAGTAAATACACCCAGCCGTTGGGGTACACAGGCGCCCTTCTCCAATATTACTCTGGACTGGACCGTGCCGGATGATTTGGCAGAGCTTCCTGCAATCATCGGTGGTCAGGAGATGGATTTCAAGTATAAGGATTGCAAGAAGGAAATGGATATGGTCAACAAGGCATTTATTGAGACCATGATTGAGGGTGACTCTAACGGTCGTGGCTTCCAGTATCCTATTCCTACTTATTCCATTACCAGAGATTTCGACTGGTCCGATACCGAGAATAACCGTCTGCTGTTTGAAATGACTTCCAAGTACGGAACACCGTATTTTTCTAATTATATTAATTCTGATATGCAGCCCAGCGATGTGCGCAGTATGTGCTGTCGTCTGAGACTGGATTTAAGAGAGTTGCGTAAGAAAACGGGTGGCTTCTTCGGCTCCGGTGAGAGTACCGGAAGCGTGGGCGTTGTTACCATTAACTTGCCCAGAATTGCATACCTGTCTGCCAATAAGGACGAGTTTTATGCAAAGCTGAATCATATGATGGATATTGCGGCTCGTTCCCTGAAGATTAAACGTGGAGTTATTACCAAGCTGTTAAATGAAGGCTTGTATCCGTATACTAAGAGATATCTGGGCTCCTTTGACAATCATTTCTCTACCATCGGTCTGATTGGTATGAATGAAGTGGGTCTGAATGCCAACTGGCTTCGCGCAGATATGAGTGACCCGGCGACACAGGAATTTGCTAAGGAAGTATTGAATCATATGCGTGAGAGACTGTCTGATTATCAGGAGCAGTACGGTGATTTGTACAATCTGGAGGCTACTCCTGCGGAAAGTACTACCTACAGACTGGCAAAGCATGACAGAAAGCGTTGGCCGGCTATCAAAACAGCAGGTAAGCAGGATGATACGCCTTACTACACCAATTCCTCTCATTTGCCGGTTGATTTTACCACAGATATTTTCGATGCATTAGATATACAGGATGAACTGCAGACTCTTTATACCTCGGGAACAGTATTCCATGCTTTCCTGGGTGAGAAGCTTCCTGACTGGAAGGCGGCCGCTTCACTGGTGCGCAAGATTGCAACCAATTACAAGCTTCCTTATTATACATTGTCTCCTACCTATTCTATTTGTAAGGAGCATGGCTATCTGGCAGGCGAGGTGAAGGAATGCCCTCATTGCGGTGCGAGAACGGAGGTTTACAGCCGTATTACCGGCTACTATCGTCCGGTGCAGAACTGGAATGATGGTAAGCTTCAGGAATATGCGAACCGTACAGAGTATGATATTGAGCATTCCGTATTAAAGCATCCTGCCGGAAAAGTGGTGACACTTTCCAATCTGGAAAATGATGTGGAGATGCAGGTGGAACAGCCTCATAATATTAAGTATCTCTTTACCACCAAGACATGTCCTAACTGCAAGCTGGCAAAGGAGTATTTAAAGGATGTGAATTACATGGTAATTGATGCAGAGGAAAATGCGGAGCTTGTGGGCTTGTACGGTGTAATGCAGGCACCTACCCTGGTGGTTGTGGACGGCGACCAATATAAGAAATATGTAAATGCTTCAAACATAAAGAAGTACGTTGACCAACTGGCGGAAGCCTTGGTATAATAAGAAGTAATTTAAGGCGTTGTTAGGATATGGCAACGCCTTATGTGTGCAAAAATACAACAGAAGCAGCAATACAGGCCGCTTCGGAATGGAGAAATTATGATTAATAAGCTGATAACCAAGATTCAGAAAACGAACGCTCCTATTGTGGTGGGTCTGGACCCCATGATGAAATTTGTGCCGGAGCATATTCAGAAGGCTGCTTTTGCAGAATACGGTGAGACTCTGGAGGGCGCGGCAGAAGCAATCTGGCAGTACAATAAGGGAATCGTAGATGCAATCTATGATTTGGTGCCGGCCGTAAAGCCTCAGATTGCCATGTATGAGCAATTCGGCATTCCCGGAATGATTGCATTTAAGAAGACAGTGGATTACTGTAAGGAAAAGGATTTGGTGGTTATCGGTGATGTAAAGCGCGGTGATATCGGTTCTACCTCCGAAGCATATGCTGTGGGACATTTGGGCAAGGTGCAGGTAGGCAACAACTCTTTCTATGGCTTTGATGAGGATTTTGCGACGGTGAATCCTTATCTGGGCTCTGACGGTATCAATCCTTTTGCCAAGGTGTGTAAGGAAGAGAGCAAGGGTATCTTCGTATTAGTAAAGACCTCTAACCCCAGTAGTGGTGAATTTCAGGACAGAATGATTGATGGCAGACCGTTGTATGAATGGATGGGTGAGAAGGTAGCACAGTGGGGCGCTGAGTGCATGCCTGAGACAGGTGGCTATAGCTATGTCGGTGCTGTGGTAGGTGCAACCTATCCGGAACAGGGCAAGATTCTGCGCAAGCTGATGCCCAATACCTTCATTCTGGTGCCGGGCTACGGTGCTCAGGGTGGTAAGGGCGCAGATCTGGTACACTTCTTTAATGAAGATGGTCTGGGAGCTATCATTAATTCCTCCCGCGGTATTATTGCAGCATATCAGCAGGAAAAATATGCACAATACGGCGGAGCCAATTATGCAGAGGCATCCAGAGAGGCCGTTAAGGATATGCAGGCTGACATTGCTCAGGCATTGGGCTCTATCTAAATAAAGTAATCAAGGTGTTGCAAAAAAATGCAGCACCTTTTTTGAATGAGGCCGAGGAAGGCAAAAGTTTCCATCGCCTGCAAGAGTTGGAGTGTTTGCGGCTGCGGAGCCAAGTTACACTAAGAATTGTCAAATCTGCTAAATACGTTCCCAAAAATTCGAAACTCGCTGCGCTCAAACAGACGAATTTTGGGCAACAACGCATATTTGTCAATTCTAAGAGTAACTAAGGCTCCTGTAGATGACAAACACTTCCAACCCTTGCGGGCGATGGAAACTTTTGCCTTTCCCGTCCTTTGTAACAAATAATTTGTTAATATGTTTAAAAAAACATAAATTTGTTTAGATTTTTATGAAAAAGGTGTTGATTAAAGTATTGGCATGTGATAACTTTAATTATGTAGGATTTACTAAAATGATATGTAAAATGGAATAAATTTTGGCATATCAAACAAGTAACGGAGGTATTATTAATGAAACGAGGAATGAAGAAACACCTTGCAGCATTACTTGCAGCAGTACTGGTATTCGGTTCTTTTGCAGGTGATGGCAATGTGCTCTCCGCGGAAGCTGCTGAAGCAACACAGAAGCTTACCATGGACCAGGTGAACAGCCTGTTGGGCGCAGCTACTGCAAGAACGCGTGTAAGCGTGCATGACCCGTCTATAGTAAAAGCAGGTAGCGAATACTATATTATCGGTTCTCATGCAGCTGCAGCAAAAACAACTGACTTGAACAATTGGACTAGTTTGAACGGTGATAATGCAAATGGTCTTTATAATGTTGCTACAGCATTTGAAGACAATGCGTACAAGGGGGATGTGACGGTTACAACTGTTTCCGACGGCAATCCCACCAATGTTTCCGTATCTTTCGGAGATTACAATGCAGAGGCATGGATTGCAAGTAATAACGTATCGGGCAACATGTGGGCACCGGATGTTATTTACAACACTGCTATGGGTAAGTGGTGTATGTACATGAGCTTGAATGGTAATATACATAACTCTGTAATTGTACTTATGACTGCAGATGCTCCCGGTGGTCCTTACACCTATCAGGGACCTGTAGTGTACACCGGATTTTCTACCAGTACTACAGCAACCAATGGTATGAGCTACGAGGATACCGATTTGGAGCTTGTACTTGGTGAGTTGGACGAGCTTCCTGCAAGATATCAGCAGAGAAGCGGTACTGATGTTGATTCCTGGGGTGGATATTGGCCTCATGCAATCGATGCGGATGTATTCTATGATGCAAGCGGTAAGCTTTGGATGGCTTACGGTTCCTGGTCCGGCGGTATCTATGTACTGGAGTTGGATGAGAATACCGGTCTGAGAGATTATACCGTTGCCTATGCATCTGATTTCGACACCAAGGGTAAAGCGGTAACTACAGATGCATATTTTGGTAAGAAGATTGCCGGTGGTAACTATGTATCCGGTGAAGGCCCTTACATTCAGAAGGTGGGTAACTACTATTATCTGTTTATGTCCTACGGCTTCTATGATCCTACCGGAGGATATAATATGCGTGTGTTCCGCTCATCCAATCCGGACGGACCTTATGTGGATGCAAGCGGCAACAATGCTATCTTCGATACCTTTATTATGAACTACAGCAGTACCGATACAGCCAATAACAGAGGTATGAAGCTGATGGGCAACTACAAGTGGAGTACCATGGACGTTGCCGAAGTGGCACAGGGACATAACTCTGCCTTTGTGGATGATGACGGCAAGGCTTATGTAGTATATCATACCAAGTTTGCAGATGGTACAATGGCACATTCCGTGCGTGTTCACCAGCTCTTTGTCAATGCAGACGGCTGGCTGGTAGCTGCTCCCTATGAGTATAGCGGAGAGACTCTTTCTCCTACCGGATATGCCAATGTAACCGGCAATTATGATATGATTATTCATGATTTCCAGATTGATTATGCAGATTTGGAATATAAAGAGCCTGAGACTATTACTTTGAATAATGACAATACCATCAGCGGTGCCTATACAGGTACATGGACTGCAACAGCCGGCACTCCTTATGTGACCTTAAGCTTCGGCGGTAAGGATTACAAGGGTGTATTTGTAGAGCAGACTGTGGACGGAACCAGTATCACTGCAATGTGCTTCACTGCAGTAAGTGCAGATGGTGTCAGCATCTGGGGCTCCGGTCAGCCTACGGATGATGTGGTAGTAGCACAGAATGTAGTAAGCAACACTGTGACTATTCCTACCAATACCTACAAGGATATTACATTGCCTACAGAGGGCGCAAGCGGAGCTACCATCACATGGACCTCCAGCAATCCTGCTGTAATGGCAAATGACGGTACCATCACCATTCCTGATACAGATACGGCAGTTACTCTGACTCAGAAGATTTCCAAGGGTGATTACTATTTCGAGAAGGAATACACTGTTACTGTTAAGGCAGATAAGCAGAATACTACAGACTCTCTGGTAGTAGGTGAATATCTCACCGATACACCTACCAATCTGGCTTCCAAGCTGGATAAGAGCCTGTATGTGCCGAATCCTTTCTATCAGGGAAATAACAGCGGACTTGATTTATCCGGTGGTGTAACCATTGAATTTGATGTAACAGAGATTACCGGCAATATTAATGTATGTAGTGCTATCTTCGGCTTTGATGATGCTAATCCTGATGGTGGTACGCTGTACTTCTCAGCGGGCTCTTATCTGGGATATAATGCAACAGGCGGTTATTATGATGCAAATATTAATAACTGGACTCTGGTAACTGACTATATTAGTAGCAAGGTAGATACTGCAACCGGCAAGGCTGCACATGTGGCACTTAACTTTACAGAGGACGGCTTTACCGTATCCGTAGATGGTGAGGAGGCTTATAACCAGTCTCTGGCAACATACAGTGCGCCAAGCTTTGACCATGCAAATGTATTGAAGTGGCTTAGCGAGAATGCAGATAAGCTGTATTTTGGTGCAGGTTCCTGGTGGCATACTGCTACAGAGAACGAAGCCAACATGACCATTGCCAATGTAAAATGTACGGTTGGTCCTAAGGCAGGCGCCAAGATTACGGATGACGTAAGCTATACCAATGATGAATTTACGCTTGCAACGACAAGTGATCTTACAAGATTGGACAATCCTTTCTACGGAAAGCTTATTGACAATCTGCATGTAGAATACACTATTGAAATGGCAGATGGTGCTGTTCAGGATGGATGGAGCGGTTTGTTTGGTGTTTATGAGAGCACCGGCAACGGATTTATTACCTTCCATTCAGCTCCTTTAGTGGCATACAATGACTGGGCAGGAAATTATATGGATATTAACCAGCCTAGTAATGCAAATGGTGTAAACAAGGCACCCGACATGACTCCGGGAACCCAGCATGCAGTGATGATTGATATTACTACAGAAGGTGCAGTCTTTAGCGTTGATGGTGAGGAATTTGAACCGCCTGCAACCGGTTCCGGCGCTGACTACGGTGATTTGCTGTCATATATGACAAGATGTGACAAGCTGGCACTGGGTATAGGAGGCGGTTGGACAGAGCAAGCTCCTGAAACTGCGCTTACCCAGTGGTGGAACACTGAAATGTGTACCATTACCGATTTGGAGATGTCCTCCGTGGGCGGAACCGTTATCGGTGGTGATGACGATGAAGATGATGATGTAGAGGCTAATCTGGGTGAGATGAGCATCTTTGCAGATGAAGTGGTATTGGCATCCAACTCTGCAATTACAGTACTGGAGAATCCTTTCGAGGGTGAAGATTTTAATTCCATGGCTGTATCCTATACCATTAATTTCAACAGTAATGCAGCTATGAACGGCTTTGACGGTTTGTTCAGCTTCTATAACACCGCAACGACAGGAAGAGTATCCTTCGAGAGTGCACCTTATGTGTGCTACAACGATTGGGCAGGCAATTACCTTGATCTCAATCGTCCGGACGATTCCGATCAGGATAATATCATCAGTACTCTCACCGAGCTTGGCTTGGAAAAGGGTGTGGATTATGACTTTGATATCCTGATTACTGAGGATACCATGAAGATGTACATTAACGGTGTACTGTTTAAGCAGATTGACAACGATTATACAGGCTTATTTGACTGTGTTGCAAGCTGTGACCAGTTTACCTTTGGTGTTGGTCAGGGACAGACCTCCTTCTGGTGGACTGAGATGTGTACCTTAAAGGATGTTGCCATTACAACAGGAATGCCTGTATTGGAGAAGGATTCCTACACCTTGGATCAGGTGACTGACATTGAAAAGATTGCCAATCCTTTCTTTAATAAGGACGTAGCAAGTCTTCATATGGAATACACTGTAAACTTCATTGATGAAGCACAGTATCGTGGTTGGGACAGCTTATTCAGCTTCTTCAACACCACAAGTACAGGTCGTGTATCTGTACAGAGTGCACCTTACGTGGCATTCAATGACTGGGCAGGAACCTATATGGATATTAACCAGCCCGGACAGGGTGGAGACAACGCAGCAGTTGATTGGAACATTGCTTCCGGCGTTGACTCTGAGGTAGTAATTGATATTACTGCAGATGGAATAAATATGACTGTGGACGGCACTGCGTTGAATCTGGGTAATGTGATTAATTCCGGCGCTGCAACCTATGCGGATCTGCTGGCATTTATTGAGACCTGTGATATCGTAAGTTTTGGTACCGGTAATCCTCAGGAATTTGCAGGTGAGACCTCTTCCTGGTGGAGTGAGTTGTGTACTGTATCTGATTTGAGAATTGTACCTTTCGGTATTGCAACGGCAGTTGACGGTGACGGAACTGCAACAGGAGATGTGCTGGATAATACGGCAACTGTTGTGGCAACTGCAGGTGAGGATGCTGAGTTTGTAGGCTGGTATGCAGGTACTGTATTAGTTAGTACAGATGCAACCTTTAATGTAGATGCGAGCCGTGATGTGACTCTTACTGCGAAGTTTGAGACCACTACCGTAGAAGACACTCCTGGAAATACTCCTGGAAATACTCCTGGAAATACTCCTGGAAATACTCCCGGAAATACTCCCGGAAATACTCCTGGAAATACCCCTGGTACTACCCCGGGAACCAATCCCGGTACTACCCCTGTTGTGCCTACACCGGGCGCATCTGCTAGTGGCAGCGTAAGTGCTATGCCTCAGGTGAATGTGGATTGGAATCAGGTGGCAGTTGAGTTCAAGGATCAGGCTCCCAGCTCAAATATGAATGTTACCACCGGTGGTAACATTATAGTTCCTGCAAAGACCATGCAGGAACTGAGAAATAAAGATTTCACCTTAGCTCTTCACACCGGTAACGGCGTGGCATTCAGCTTGGGCGGAAGCAGTGTTTCTGCAGAGGCAGCCCGTAAGGATATGAATTTAACCGTGCGTTCAGAGAGAATTAATGTACCTGCTGCACAGTTAAATGAAAAGCTTGCGAATGCAGTGACAAGCAAGCAGATTTCCATGGTTAATCATGACAGCTTGGGAATGTTAGTAAATCTGCATACAGCATTCGGTGCTGACAATGCAGGCAAGTATGCTAATCTGTATCGTTATAATGATACAACAGGACGTCTGGAATATATGGGAAGCTATCTCATTAACGAGTCCGGTCATGCTTTGTTCGGTATTACAAAGGGTGCTGAATATCTGATTACAGTAACTAATACCAGACCGAATGAGAGTATTTCCGCAGATACCTATATCGTTCGCAGAGGAGATACCCTGTCTCGTATTTCTGCAAGATACGGTGTGCGTATGTCCCGTCTGTTAGAGTTGAATCCTGATATTGCGAATGCTAATCTGATTTATGTTGGACAGGCACTTCGTTTACAGTAAGAAGGATTGCTCCTACAGAGTAACAGGAATATAGCAATAGGCATAGAACCGCCAACCACGTAATGTGGTTGGTGGTTTTCTGATTTTAGAGGGTAGAATTGTGGAAATGAGTTAAAAAATGTGGTTTTATACATAATATTGTAAAAAAATTATGTACAAATCTGTAGAAAGTGGTAAAATATAATATAATGTATTAAAGCAATATAAATATCGTTGTGAGATGATATGTAGGAGGTCACTATGGAGTATAATGAGAAGAAGTTTCAGGCGTTAGCGAATAAGCAGACCTTGTCTGTATGGCTGGTGTTGAATGCTATCTTGACGGTTGCTTATATTATTGAGGTGACAGGAGGTAAGAAGACGATTTCCTTCCTGATTCCCTTTTTGATTCTGGCATGGGTGCCGGTGATTGCAGGAACTCTTGCACTGAAGATAAAGGGTATGCATACCAAGATTTTCAAGGAAATACTTTGCTTCGGTTATCTGATATTCTTTACATATGTAATGTTTACGGCGGAGACGGCAATTACCTTCAGCTATATGTTTCCGGTAGCGGGAATTATGATTCTGTATAAGAGCATGCCGCTTTTAATTAGAACAGAGATATTGAACATTATCATTATTATTGCGGTATTCCTTAAGACTATGATATCCGGTCAGCAGACGGACAGAACAATGCCTGATTTTGAAGTGCAGTTGGCATGTACGATTTTGTGCTATGTGAGCTATATGCTTTCGCTGATTTATCTGATGCGTTCGGAAAAGGCATTACTGCATTCTACGGAAAACAATCTGAATAAGGTGGTTCACACCATTGAGACGGTAAAAGAGGCGAGCAGCTCCATAGTAGACGGAGTGGTGGTTGTAAGAGAATTGTCAGATGAAAACAGACAGAGTGCCAACAGTGTTGTAGACAGCATGCAGAAGCTGACTGCCAATAACGAGGTGCTTCAGGATAGAACGAATTCCTCATTGGAGATGACCCAGTCCATTAATACTCAGGTGCAGAATGCGGCCACTCTGATACAGGAAATCGTAGGCTTGATGCAGCAGTCCGTGTCCAATGCTAAGACAAGCTCTGAGCAGCTGAGTGCCGTTATGCAGTCAACAGGGGAAATGGCTGAATTGTCCTCAGAGGTTGAAAAGATTTTACAGGAATTCCAGATAGAATTTGAGATGGTTAAGAGAGAAACGGGTACGATTGAGCAGATTACCGGTCAGACGAATCTGTTGGCTTTGAATGCTTCTATTGAAGCTGCAAGAGCCGGTGAAGCAGGCAAGGGCTTTGCTGTGGTTGCGGATGAAATCAGAAATCTCAGTATAGGTACCAAGGATTCTTCCACCAGTATTATGGAAGCACTCACTCATTTGGAGGAGACCTCAGACAGAATGTTGTCCTCCATTACCAAGACTCTCGAGCTTATCAATGCGACACTTGCCAATGTAACCTTGGTTAATGAGAGTGTAACCAACATTACAGAGGATTCCATCAAGCTGGGAGATAATATTCAGGTGGTGGATGCTGCAATGCAGGAGGTTGAAAAATCTAACCGCAACATGGTTGAAAATATGCAGCAGGTAACCGAAGTAATGCAGCTGATGACAGAAAGCATTATAGATGCTGATGAACAGACCAGAGTGATGAGAAGTAAGTATGAGGAAACTACTTCCAACATAGAAGTTATCGATGAGGTTGTGGGTCAGCTGATTGAAGAACTGGGTGAAGGCGGATTTATGGGCACTTACGATGTTGAGCCCGGTATGTATCTGACTTTAAGGGTTAAGACAGAGTCCGGTCAGCAGGAATACAAGGGTAATGTGACTGAAGTGCTTGATTCTGCTATTGTTGCTAAGCTTTCTGAAAATACTGTTAGCCTGCCAATGGCAGCAAAGTATTCTCTTAATGTTATTGTCAAGAATGAAGTGTATGTATGGGATGACGTAGTTGCTTCTGTTCAGCAAAATGGTTTATTTGAAATTGCGGTTGACGGACATCCGAGAGTGCTGAACCGCAGAAAGCATCCGCGTATGCCTTTGGCAAAGCGTTGTAGCATAACCGTAAAGGAAACCGGAGCGGCAATGGAAGGTAAAATGGTTAACATCAGTGCCGGCGGTATGGCATTTGCTTCTTATGACAATGCTTTAAAGGATGCAAAAGGTCAGAATGTTACTATTACTATCAAGGATTTCGAATTGAAATCAGCCTCTCAATTGGAAGGTTGCATTATTCGTGTTACGGATAATGAGGGACAATACATTGTGGGTTGCCGTATGCCTGAGGAGAGAGATGATATTATGCAATATGTGCAGGAAAACTATACTGAGATATAAAACGTAGATGGTTATTCAATAATGGTAATGTAGAAGCCCATGTACTTGCGAGATGCAGGTGCATGGGTTTTTAAATTGCACAAAGTATTTGTTTTTTCTAATAGATTGTGCATTTTTTGAAATGGCATAATTCTTGAAACACCTTGTATAGTGGTAGGCAATGCCGTATACTATATATAGAGAATTAAGTTGAGGTAATATCATGAAAGTAAGAGAATTGCGTTTACAAACAGGATTGAGCCAGAGTAAATTTGCCAAAATGTTTGATGTTCCTGTTTCTACTTTGAAAGATTGGGAGCAGGAAAGAAGAAATCCTCCGGCGTACGTTATAAATATGATGAGAACGATTTTGCAATATAAAGGGATGCTTATCAGCCAAAGTTATGTGGAAGCATGTGATGCGAGAAGAAAGAGTGTGGAAAATGCTATGGCTATTATATTAAGTGCTACAAATGGTCCTGACGAATTGTTTTTTTAGAGGTGTTGGATTCCTATATTTTTGGAAAAATAACGTTAGAAGAGCTGGAAGTTAGAATTGATAGATTTGAGTATTTGGGAGCGTAATATATGAGTGATGGAAAGAATTGTTATCCGGACAGTGATGTTCTTATCAATAAATATAACATTCGTGATAAGGTGCTTTTAGAAAAATTTGAAATACAGAAGGTGTTTGCGAAGCTGTTAGGTTTGGATGTGAAGCCTACAAGGATTGCCTGTACTTATGATGTGGAGCACATGGTAAACATTCATAAGTATTTATTTGGGGATATTTATGAATGGGCAGGAACATTTCGAAAAGAGAATCTGTATAAGAACGCGCGTGTTTTGTCAGGTGGTTCCGCAGAATATGCAGACTACCATGATTCAAGTGGCATTGCTGCGGAATAATCCGATGTATGTGAGGGATTCGTTGGTTATGGCGAGTTATGACCAGAAAGAGTACTTAAGACGGATTATATCAGATGCATTGTAAGGCGAGAAGCAGGAGCCTGAGTATTCCATGAACGAAGAACAATCTGGAGAGCAGTATAAAATTGCCAAAGCAGATTATGAAGCGTTTAGAGAAAGGTATTCGATAAAGAAGGATTAAAAGTGAATTTGTTTACCCCAACGCTATCGGATACATGGTTGAAAAATACAAGGTTTTGTGATAGTATTAATGAGATGTTTGATGTGTCCTTTCGAAGATACAGTCGGAAGGGAGGCACAAATGGGAAAGCCCGTAAATACAGGAGGTTTTGACAAAATGGAAGCATACAAGCAGGAATTTATTGAGTTTATGGTGGACAGCCAGGTGTTGAAGTTTGGAGAGTTTACCTTGAAGAGCGGACGTAAGTCTCCCTTCTTTATGAATGCAGGAGCTTATGTGACCGGAGCGCAGCTGAAAAAGCTGGGTGAGTATTATGCAAAGGCGATTCATGACAATTACGGTGATGACTTTGATGTGTTGTTTGGACCTGCTTACAAGGGAATTCCTTTGAGTGTAGCAACCACTATTGCTTACAGTGAGTTGTATGGCAAGGAGATTCGTTATTGTTCCAACCGTAAAGAGGTAAAGGATCATGGCGATGTGGGTATCCTTCTGGGCAGCAAGTTAAAGGATGGTGACAAAGTAGTTATTATCGAGGACGTAACCACCTCCGGCAAGTCTATCGAAGAGACTTTCCCTATTTTGAAGGAGCAGGCTAATGTGGAGGTCAAGGGTCTGATGGTCTCCTTAAACCGCATGGAAAAGGGCTTGGGTGGCAAGGTGAGTGCTTTGGCTGAGATTAAGGAGAAGTACGGTTTTGAAGCGAATGCCATTGTATCCATGGCTGATGTGATTGAGCATTTGTACAACAAGCCTTACAAGGGTCAGGTGTTGATTGATGATACCTTAAAGGCTGCAATAGATGAGTATTATGCAACCTACGGTGCATAGTAGACTTTAAATTTTAAATGGATTAGGAGTGTCATATGGAAGAGAAAGTTTACAAAACTATGAATGGTGCAGGAGCATTGAATGTTGTATTGGGAGCAATCGCGATTGTTGTGGGAATTGCCACCGGTGTTTTACTGATTATCAGCGGTGCTAAGCTGATTGCGGGCAAATCCAAAATATTATTTTAATAGAGTGCTGGAATTGGGCATTTCCTAAGAGCGAAGCAGTCTCTTTGGGGAGTGCCCTTTTAGAGTTTATGATGGGATTGTGCTGATATATGAAAAGAAGAAGTTATATTTTTACAAATAAAAGGAAATCCGAAAAATCAATTATGTCCGTAATTCTGGGGATGATAAGTAATATTTCCCTCTGGATTGTAATTTATCTTACTTATCGAAGCGGCGGTGTGGCGCAGGGCGGCTATGGTGTTACAGGGCTTCTTGCCACCATTTTCTCTTTGACAGGCTTGATTTTGGGTATTATTACCGTGCGGGATAGGGACAATTACAGATTGTTTCCATGGCTTGGTGTCGGGCTCAACATTCTTGCTTTGGGCACCCTCAGTTTTATTTTATATCTGGGTAACAGGTTGTAGCCTGCGGCATGAGGGGGAGCGATTTGAAATCGTGTAATAGAGAGGTATGAAGATGAGTGAAGTGAAAAATTGTGAAATGATGCAGGAAAGAATCGAACTGGCACTGGAGCGCATTGGTGCCATTCCCGAGGAACGCTGGGGTATCGGCGAAGCAGAGAAATATGAGGCATATTTTGTGTCGGTGGCACAATTTTTATTATTGATTGGGCAGACGAAGATGTTTTTGGAGCAGAATGCTCTGGTGACAGCAACATTTGAGGAGCTGCAGGAACGTAACCATGCCCTGTATGCGGACATCTTGCCTGAGCATTATGAGGAGAGCTATGCCAATCCGGCTTATGCTGTAAAGGTGCTGGGTGAGGAATATGGTGCCATGCTGTCATTTCTGTATACGGAAATGCGCAGTCTGATTGGCTTTGTATACGAGGGACGTGTTGGTGAAATGGTAATCCGCATGGAATTGTTTCTGGAAATCTATGCCGCCTTTGTGTATGAATGGCAGGAGCAGGGAGTAATTCCGACATACGAAAGTATCCGCCAGATAATATACTGGTTTGCCAGTGATTATGCGGACGTGGCTGCAGAGCAGAGAGTGCGAGAGCTGGTGGTGCCGGAGAATAATTTCGCTGCCAATATTATAATGAATGCGAATTTGAGTGACGAAAGATACCTGTTTGCTTACGGCGAGTATGTAAGCGAGAATGAAATCACCATGGCGCGTTTTATGGCTACCCTACCTCAGGAGACGATTGATACCATGGCGGATACCTATACGGAAGGGTATCGTATAGGATTTGAGGTGAGCAACAAGGATTTATCTAAGAAGCAGACTGTGGATATCCGTTATCAGCTGGGTTTTGAGCGCATGATGAGAAAAGCTATCCTGAATTTTGAAAAGCTGGGTCTGCAGCCTGTGATTTATCGCGCTGCGACCAGCGTGTTGTACAATCCCACGTTGGTGAAAAACGGATTCTTCGGTGGAACTGTCAACAGGCAGTATGAATTTGACCATAAGGATGATAAGGCATTGTTTCTGGATAAGGCCTATGTCAATCGAAAACTGGAGGTGACACGCACTGCCTTTGAACAATATAAGACCGAGGCAAGGGGACATGCGGGACCGGCTGTTTTGGAAACCTTTGGGGAAAAGAGCTTTGAGCCGGTTAATAAACCTCAGAGCATTTCCCTTACAGAGGAACAGAGTGCATTATGGGTGGATTACCGTGCACAGGCCGGGGATATTCAGCGAGAGTATATTTTGCCGGAGGAAAGAAGCTTTACCATTATCGCATTCCCGATACCGGAAATCGGAGAGTGCTTTCCGGAGCTGTTTCAAGAAATTATCCGTGTCAATACGTTGGATTATAAGCTGTATCAGGGCATTCAGCAGAAGCTTATTGATGCGTTGGATCAGGCTGTGTGTTGTGAAATTAAGGGCTCGGACGGCAATCGCACAGATTTGGCAGTAAGCCTGCATCGGCTGGTTGATTCCAAGAAGGAAACTAATTTTGAAAATTGTGTGGCGGATGTGAATATTCCTGTGGGTGAGGTATTTACTTCTCCCATGCTTGCGGGTACAAACGGTATTCTGCATGTGAGCCGCGTTTATTTGAATGGTCTGGAATATAAGAATCTGTCCATTGCCTTTGAGGATGGCATGATTAAGGACTATACCTGTGACAATTTCCAAAAGGAAGAGGAAAATCAAGCGTTCATTAAAGAAAACATCCTGTTCCGCCATAAGACATTGCCATTGGGTGAGTTTGCAATCGGTACGAATACCACAGCCTACGTGGTAGCAAAGAAATTTGGTGTGGAGGATAAGCTTCCCATATTGATTGCAGAGAAAATGGGTCCTCATTTTGCGGTAGGTGATACCTGTTATTCCCACGCGGAGGAGGTCAGAGTATACAATCCTGACGGTAAGGAAATCGTGGCAAAGGATAATGAGGTGTCACTGCTTCGTGATACGAAGCCTGCAAAGGCATATTTTAACTGTCACACAGACATTACCATTCCTTATGATGAATTGGGCGAGTTAAATGCGGTGTGTGAAGACGGTAGCCGTATCCCGATTATTGTAAACGGAAGGTTTGTCTTACCCGGTACAGAAGCTTTAAATGAGCCTTTTGAAGCATAAAAGCAAAAAAGAGGGCGGAAAATCAAAAAAAAGACCGGAAGATATTGCAAGGCTTGCGTAATTTTAGTAAACTAGATATAGTAGTGATATTTTTGAACAAACAAGATATGCCGATTTCGGCGATATAAGGAGGTCAACATGGCAACTACAGAGAAAAATTATAAGGTTGGCATTGTAATGGGAAGTGATTCCGATATGCCTGTAATGGCAAAGGCTGCAGATATTTTAGAGGAATTGGGTATTCCTTATGAGATGACGGTCATCAGTGCACACAGAGAGCCTGACGTATTTTTTGAGTATGCAAAAAGTGCAGAAGAAAAGGGCTTTAAGGTGATTATTGCAGGAGCCGGTATGGCAGCTCATTTACCCGGTATGTGTGCGGCAATTTTCCCGATGCCTGTAATCGGTATTCCGATGCATACCACATCCCTTGGCGGACGTGATTCCCTGTATTCTATCGTACAGATGCCCTCCGGTATCCCTGTGGCTACTGTGGCAATTAACGGCGGTGCCAATGCAGGTCTGCTGGCAGCAAAGATTCTTGCAACCTTTGATGCAGAGCTGTTGCAGAGGCTGAAGGATTACAGTCAAAGCTTAAAGGAGCAGGTTGTGGCAAAGGATACTAAGTTGCAGGAAATTGGTTACAAGGCTTATCTTGAAGGTATGAAATAATAATACAAATGTGAGGAGAAGAGAAATGGATTATAAGAAAGCTGGAGTTGATATTGAAGCCGGATATAAGTCAGTGGAGCTGATGAAAGCGCATGTAAAGGAAACTATGCGCCCTGAAGTATTGGGTGGTCTTGGTGGATTTTCGGGAGCCTTTTCCCTGAGCGCAATTAAGAATATGGAGAATCCTATTCTGTTATCGGGAACCGATGGCTGCGGTACGAAGGTGAAGCTGGCATTTTTGATGGACAAGCATGACACTATCGGTATTGATGCGGTGGCAATGTGTGTAAATGATGTGGCATGTGCAGGCGGAGAGCCTTTGTTTTTCTTAGATTATATTGCATGCGGTAAGAACTATCCCGAGAAGATTGCGACTATCGTAAAGGGTGTTGCAGAGGGCTGTAAGCAGTCAGGTGCCGCTTTAATCGGTGGCGAGACGGCAGAGCATCCCGGTCTGATGCCTGAGGATGAATATGATCTTGCAGGCTTTGCAGTAGGCGTGGTTGATGAGAAGGATCTGATAACCGGTGCCAATATTAAGCCCGGTGATACCTTAATCGGTATTGCTTCCTCCGGTGTTCATTCCAATGGTTTCTCTCTGGTACGCAAGGTATTTGAGATGACTAAGGAGAGTCTCAATACATATTATGATGAGCTGGGCACCACTCTTGGTGAGGCATTGATTGCTCCTACCAGAATTTATGTGAAGGCCTTAAAGGCTGTGAAAGAGGCGGGCGTTACCATCAAGGGCTGTAGCCATATCACAGGTGGCGGTTTTGATGAGAATATTCCCAGAATGCTTCCTGACGGTATCCGTGCAGTCGTGAAGAAGGACAGCTATGAAGTGCCTGCTATCTTTAAGCTTCTGCAGAAAACAGGTAATATCACGGAGCAGATGATGTATAACACCTACAATATGGGTCTTGGTATGATTCTGGCAGTAGATCCGGCAGATGTGGATAAGACTATGGAAGCGATTCGTTCGGCAGGTGATACCTGTTATGTTGTAGGAAGCTGTGAGGCGGGAGAAAAGGGTGTAACCTTATGTTAAGAGTAGTGGTACTGGTATCCGGCGGCGGTACCAATTTACAGGCGATTATCGATGCTGTGGCAGCAGGAACCATTTCCAATGTGGAACTGGTGGGTGTCATCAGTAATAATAAAACCGTAAAGAGTCTGGAGAGAGCTAAGGTGGCAGGAATTCCTGCTGTCAGTGTATCTCCCAAGGATTATGAGAACAGAGCTGTTTTTAACGAGGCATTTTTACAGAAGGTGGATGAATTCCAACCGGATTTGATTGTATTGGCAGGCTTCTTAGTAGCTATTCCTGAGGCTATGGTGTGCAAATACAGCAATCGTATTATCAATATCCATCCATCGCTGATTCCTTCCTTTTGCGGTGTGGGTTACTACGGTCTGAAGGTTCATGAGAAGGCGTTGGAGCGCGGCGTAAAGGTAACCGGTGCTACAGTGCATTTTGTGACTGAGGGAATGGATGAGGGTCCTATTATTGCCCAGAAGGCAGTTGCGGTTTTGGAGGATGATACAGCAGAAAGCCTTCAGCTTCGTGTTATGGAGCAGGCTGAGTGGCATCTTCTTCCCCAGGCGATTGATGATATTGCCAACGGACGTATTGCTGTAGTGGACGGCAGTGTAAAACGAATTCATCAATAGAATTGTAAAGAAGTGAGGAAATAAATCATGAAGGTATTGATTGTAGGAAGTGGCGGCAGAGAGCATGCAATCGCAGCCAGTGTGGCAAAGAGTCCTAAGGTAGATAAAATCTATTGTGCACCGGGCAATGCGGGTATCGGACAGCTTGCAGAATGCGTTCCTATCGGAGCTATGGAATTTGATAAGCTTGCGGCTTTTGCCAAGGAAGCGGAGATAGATTTTACCATTGTAGGTATGGACGATCCCTTGGTAGGAGGTCTGGTGGATGTGCTGGAGGCTCAGGGAATGCGTGTGTTCGGTCCCAGAAAGAATGCAGCTATTCTGGAAGGAAGCAAGGCATTTTCCAAGGACTTAATGAAGAAATACAATATTCCTACTGCGGCATATGAGAATTTTGATAATGCAGAGGATGCGATTCAATATCTGGAGGAGAAGGCCTCTTATCCGATTGTACTTAAGGCTGACGGTCTGGCACTGGGTAAGGGCGTGTTGATTTGCAATACTCTGGAAGAAGCCAAAGAGGGCGTCAAGGAGATTATGCTGGATAAGCACTTTGGTTCTGCGGGTAACCGTATGGTAATCGAAGAGTTTATGACCGGAAGAGAGGTTAGCGTACTGTCCTTTGTGGATGGTAAGCATATTAGGATAATGACATCGGCGCAGGATCATAAGCGTGCCAAAGACGGTGATCAGGGCCTGAATACAGGCGGTATGGGAACCTTTTCACCCAGTCCTTTTTACACTGAAGAGGTGGATGCATTCTGTCAGAAATATATTTATCAGGCAACTGTGGATGCCATGGCAGCGGAAGGAAGACCTTTTAAGGGTGTTATTTTCTTCGGACTGATGCTTACACCCAATGGTCCCAGAGTGCTTGAATACAATGCAAGATTCGGTGACCCTGAGACACAGGTGGTGTTGCCTCGTATGAAGAACGATATTATCGAGGTGATGGAGGCTTGTGTGGACGGTAATCTTGATAAAATTGATTTGCAGTTTGAGGATAATGCCGCTGTATGTGTAGTACTGGCAAGTGACGGTTATCCGGTAGCATATGAAAAGGGCTTTGTAATTAAGGGTATGGAGCGCTTTGAACAGGAAGAAGGCTATTATTGTTTCCATGCAGGAACAAAGCTTACAGAGGAAGGCATTGTTACCAATGGAGGTCGTGTCCTTGGTATTACGGCCAAAGGTGCTAATCTGAAGGAGGCCAGAGCTAATGCATATGCTGCTACCGAGTGGGTGAGTTTTGATAATAAATATATGCGCCATGATATAGGCAAGGCGATAGATGAGGCCTAAACAGAGTTGGGGCGCAGATAGGAGCTGTTATGGACGGACTGGAAGCAGGCTTAATAGACTATTATAATATTCCCCGTTTATGTAAAGAGTGCAGAGGCGTAATGATATTCAAGGGAGTCGGAGAATATCAATGTGAATCCTGTGGCTATGTGGACTATGACGATTATGGCAAGGTCAGATTGTACATAGAAAAGCATAAAGGCGCTACGGCTGCAGAAATTGAAATGGTTACAGGGGTATCTCAGCGCGCTATCAGAAGAATGCTGCGGGAATCCAGAATTGAAATAGCGGAAGGCTCCAAAACCTTTCTTCATTGCGAGGTCTGCAATAAGGATATACGCAGCGGACGTTTTTGTAATGAATGTGAGATAAAGCTACACCGCAATGTAGAGGCTGCCCAGCGAGAAGAGCTTCGTAAGAAGGTGAAAATTATGGGAGTGGGCAGACGCGGAGAAGAAGGACAACGACGCTTTATTCGCGAGGAACAATAAATTTAGTGGCTGTAGGGAATACGGTTGCTGTAGTACAGGAAGGGATGACATATGAAAAGAGCAAAGAAAATACTATGCGGTAAATGGGCTCGCCTGAGCATGATGGCATTGGTGCTGGTGCTTACCATGGGATTTGCCATAGAGCATTTTTCGTTTGTAAGTCATGCAGAAAGCAAGGGTAAGGTTACAGCCTCCAGCTCGGTAAATATCCGAAAGGAAGCCAGTGCGAGCAGCGCAGTGGTAGGCAGTGCTGAGAGAGGTGCAACAGTGGACATCAGAGGAAAGGCGACCGCAAGTGATGGTACTGTGTGGTATCAGGTGTTTGTGGATGCTAATACATTGGGATATATTCGTTCTGATCTGGTGGAGATTACAGATGGCTCTACTCCTTCGACTGTGGAGCCGACTACCGGTACACAGGATACGCAGACTAATACATCAACTCCGTCAACAACCACTACTACGAATGAAACACCGGCGGTAGTCACGGCGGTAGAGCCGATGAGTGCAACAGTTACAAATAGTGACAGAGTTCGTGTGCGCAGCAATGCCTCCACCACCAGTTCTATTGTTACAAGTGCCCAGAGAGGTTTGGCTTTGACGGTAACAGGCCAGGCAAATGGTACGGATGGCAAGGTCTGGTATCAGGTTGAATTTATTGCAGACGGCGCCAATGTAGTTGGTTTTATTCGCTCTGATTATGTAGCACTTTCCGGAGAATTGGTGCCTGTAACAGCGGAGGTTCCGGAGGAGGTTACACCGGAGATTATACCGGAAGTGCCTGTTGAGCCTGAGCCAACCAAAACATGGGACACACAGCTTCAGAATGACAAGTGGTATCTGCTGAATCTGGAAACAGACAAGCAGTGGGGAATCGAGGATTTGTTTACGGCTGCGGAAACCAATGGTCAATTATATGAAGCAAGTGAAAAGACAGTAAACAGCCAGAAGGTTGCAATTATTATACTGGTGATTCTTTTGATTGCATGCGCAGCAGCGGCAGCATTGTTATTCTTGAAGATTAAGGATATGACAGATTCTGCATATTTTTCGGAGGTAGAAAGAGAAACACTCCGTAGAAGAGGAGAAGTGAAAAGCCAGAACAACAATAAGAAAGTAGTGCATACGGTAGGTCCCGGTCAGAAGCCGGGAGC
Source organism: Lachnospiraceae bacterium (assembly GCA_015056915.1). Lineage (GTDB taxonomy): Bacteria > Bacillota > Clostridia > Lachnospirales > Lachnospiraceae > Acetatifactor. Next base: position 104 of record SVFK01000017.1, on the reverse strand, counting down.
AAGACCTGCAGGAGCGCCTCAGGGAGCAAGACCTGCAGGAGCGCCTCAGGGAGCAAGACCTGCAGGAGCGCCTCAGGGAGCAAGACCTGCAGGAGCGCCTCAGG
>SVFK01000024.1 GCA_015056915.1 Lachnospiraceae bacterium | reverse complement strand
TGTTCTCTGAAATTCTTTTGGAAGCTTTCGCTTCCTTTTTGGAATCTTCAGGGTTGCATTACTGTTTATTTGTCAAGGTTCTATGCTGTCTGCTTTTCAGCGGCAACTCTGTTATATTATCACAGGCACTTTCCACTGTCAACAGCTTTTTCTAAGTTTTTTCAAACTTTTCTCCAGCGCTCATGATTTCTCATTTTACGCGGTGGAATTTCATACTACCATATCACACAACTACTTGTCAACAACTTTTTACAATTATTTCTCTTTGTGGCAGTTATGCAAAACAACAAGTTTTAATCGCGTCTTTTTAAAGAAGAGCGAAAAAAAAGAAATCTCAATCTCTCAAGATTCTCTTCTTGTTAATTGGTAGTGAAACGGAGAAAGAGGGATTTGAACCCTCGCGCCGCGTAAACGACCTACACCCTTAGCAGGGGCGCCTCTTCAGCCTCTTGAGTATTTCTCCTTAATCTGAACTACGTCTCTACCAATATGCTATTGTACGTCCCTATCTGTGACGCAAATGTTATTATACAGAAGGACAGTTGGTTTGTCAATTGCTTTTTTTATTTATTTTCATACTCTGCAATTGCTGTTTCAATTCGCTGTTTTACCATTTCTGCAATGTCCGGTGTTTTCATTACAGCATACTCTTCATAATAAATAGGTTGAAGATAAATCAGCTTCACGGTAACAGGCGCAATTGACTTCTCATCAAACGGTTTAAAAGAATCAATCAGCGCACATGGAACGATGGGGCATTTTGCCTTTACTGCGCTTTTAAAGGTTCCGCCTTTGAAAGGTAACAGTTTATTTCCGTTTTTACTTCTGGTTCCTTCCGCAAAAATGAGAAAATTTCTCCCATTCTTTACTGCCTCTGTCATCTCATTAATAACCTGCATGGATTGTCTTATATCCTCGCGATCGATTGATATGGATTTCAGAGCAGCACCTACTTGCTTTAATAATATGATATTACTCGCTTCTTTTTTTATAACAAAAGAAAATGGCACCGGACAGGACTCCAAAAAAACAAGTACATCAAACAGGCCCTGATGGTTGGGAAAAAACACAAAACCATTTTCCTTCGGTATATTCTCTAACCCATGAGATTCAATAGTCACTCTCCCTGCACGGTTTGCTGCTTTAGTAACTTTTTTTATCACTGCATATGACTCTTCCAAACTAATGTCATCTCGTTTTGCACATTTGCAAATACTATACATATAATATGGCACCTTATAAAAAAGCCTCAGCACCATTAGTATAATACGTCCCATGTTTTTCTATACCTCTTTCTTTACTTAGATATATTATTCATCAATATATTATTCTTTACAGTACTCCAAAACAGCAGTCTCATACAGATTATTGCCCTCTGAATCAATGACCACAATAACAGGAAAATTGTTTACGGTTAATTTACGGATTGCTTCTGTACCTAAATCATCATATGCAATTACTTCAGATGCAGTGATAGACCGCGAAAGCAAAGCTCCGGCACCACCTACTGCCGCAAAATAAACCGCTCCGTTTCTAACGATTGCATCACTAACCTCCGAAGAGCGCTTCCCCTTGCCTATCATACCTTTTAATCCGAGATCTAATAGCGCCGGTGCATATTTATCCATACGGCTTGCTGTTGTAGGACCGGCAGAGCCAATCGGTCTGCCTTCTCTGGCCGGTGAAGGCCCCATATAATAAATCACATTATTTTTCATATCTATAGGAAGTGTTTTCCCTTGTTCCAAAGCCTCGTACATACGCTTATGTGCGGCATCCCTTGCGGTGTATATCGTACCTGTCAAATAGACATAGTCACCTACGCGTAACGTCTTTGCTTCCACATCATCTAACGGCACACTGATGTACTTATTCATCTCTAAATCATACCTTTCTCGTTCTATAATAATTCAAATATTATATAACTCTTACCGCATGGCGATTAACGTGACAACATATGTTAATTGCCACAGGCAAGCCAGCTATGTGAGTGGGATATGTATTGATATTCACTGCCAGCGCAGTTGTGCTTCCCCCCAAGCCGCCCGGACCTATACCGGTGTGATTGATTTTTTGCAGTAATTCTTCCTCTAACTCTCTTACATAAGGAATAGGAGAACGTTCGTCCACCGACCTCGTGAGTGCCTTTTTGGCCATTAATGCACACTTTTCAAATGTGCCGCCAATTCCTACTCCCACAACCATGGGAGGGCATGCGTTAGGACCTGCTTCCTTTGCCGCTGATAAAATTGCATTTTTCACACCTTCCAAACCGTCCGATGGCTTAAGCATATATACACGACTCATATTCTCACTGCCAAAGCCCTTTGGTGCTACAATGATTTTCACTCTGTCTCCCGCCACCATCTCATAATGAATAATTGCCGGTGTATTATCCTTGGTATTGTCTCGGTAAATCGGGTCCTTAACAACGGATTTCCTCAAATAGCCTTCTGCATAGCCTTGGCGCACACCATCATTGATAGCATCCTCCAACAGTCCACCTTCAAAATGCACATCCTGACCGATTTCCACAAAAATAACAGCCATCCCCGTATCCTGGCAGATTGGAATCATATCCTCTCCGGCCATTTTCATATTTTCCTGAAGTTGTTGTAAAATTTGTTGTCCTAAAGGTGCTTCTTCCATCTGCTGTGCTTTCCGCAAAGCATTTTCCATATCCTTTGACAAAAAATGATTTGCTTCTATGCACATTTCTTTAATATTCTGTGTCACAAGAGATACATCTATTGTTCTCATAAAAGCTCCTTATTCCACAATCTGTTTTCTGACAGCTTCCAATTCATCCTGAGTCGGATTACCCGGCACCCAATTTATTGCCTGTCCGTCATCTGCATATCTGGGAATCAGATGTAAATGAAAATGATGTACCGTCTGTCCTGCAACTTCACCATTATTCTGCACCAAATTGAAACCGTCACACTTTAATGCATCCGTCATCTGCACTGCCATTTTCTTGGCAAGTACCAATACCTTTCCTGCCGTCTCATCAGGAAGCTCATAAAGATTTGCAGCATGCTCCTTTGGTATTAACAAAGCGTGTCCTTTGGCTGCCGGACCCAAATCAAGGATTACGCGGAATGTATCATCTTCGTATAATGTCTTAGATGGAATCTCTCCGTTTGCTATCTTACAAAAAATACAATCATCTTTTCTCATTGTTTCTGTTCCCTTCTCACTTTAATCTGACTATTGACCTTCAAAAGAAAAAATTTGATCCAGTGTTCTTAATATTCTAAAATCACCCTTCATCTTCTTCATTGTTCCGGACATAAAAGCTCTTTGGAAGGTCATTCTACCGTTTACAATATCCTCCATAGTCGCTCTATTCATTTCCATGTCTACATCAGGCTGTTTTGTCGTGCCGTAATAGCATTCCAGCTTGGTGCCATTCACATTGATAATCAAATTGTTTTTCTTTTCTTCTATATTAATAGAATATTCTGCTTCAAATCCTGCCTGAGGTTTAAATACTTTACGAAGCTTATCTAAGTATTCCTCTTCACTGTCTGCACCCTCGTTGTTCATCATATCACGGAACAGACTGGTTAATTCCTGAATATCTTCCTTTTGGCGCTGTACATAGGTATCGTCGGAGACATATTCTGAAAGCTGCTCTGTTTCTTGAGGTGTCAACTCAATAGCCTGAGACAATGCAACCTTTTGCTTTACTGCCTGATTACTTGCAGGAAAGCTTGACATCCGCTGATTAATTGTACGGTACAGATTTTCTGCCTTCTTCTCAATAATATGTAAATATTGCTGATTCATTTCAAGCATTACTGTATTTTCTATATATCCGCAAATACCGCTACATGGACGCCCCCCCAGAATCTCCCATGCAGTGGCCAGATTCAGCTTTGCTTCTCTTTCTCCGTATGTGGTTGACATAACAACCGGGCACATATAAATCTGCGCTATTTTGTCTTTATCGCCAAATAGCCAGCAGGCATCCAGAAATTGCTGCATATATCCGCCGATTCCATACCACTCCACCGTTGTTGCAAAAATAACGCCGTCTGCTTCTTTCAATGTCTGAGGTAGTGTAGTAATGGCATTTTTGATTTCATACAGATTATATCTCTTTACATTAACGCGGAGCTCTTCCAACACTTCCTGCATCTTATTAATTACATATAAAGTGGGGTCATCAATAATGCCTCTTCCGCCGTAATAAATATTAATATTCAATGTTACACCTCTCGCTTTTCACTTTTTTGTCTATCATGCAAATGACAAAGGTTATAAGAAAACCTGTTATCAAACCACCTACATGCGCCGCATTATCTATGTTGGCACTCGCAAATCCACTATACAAGGAATACGCAATCATTAGCACAACCCTAAAAGGAGTAGCCAGATTTCTGTTGCCAAAAAGAATGATGGCAAGCAACGCACCATCTAAGCCAAACACTGCACCACTGGCTCCAATAGAGCCGGACAAATTATATGTCTGCACCTTATACACCAGCGACAACAAGCCCCCTCCGATTCCGGAACCAAAATATAACAGTCCATATCGGACATGACCGATTTCCTTTTCAATCATCGATCCAAGGAAAAACAGAATAACCATGTTATTGAAAATATGATTAATTCCGCTGTGCAAAAACATTGACCAAATAAGCCTTCCGTATTCACCTTGTACCAAAACGCTGACAATATCAAGCCTACCCTTATTATATAACATATCGCCAGTAAAAGTACATATCAGAAACACAATTACATTGATAGCCACCAGCACTGCACTGACAATGGGCGTATCCTTTTGCAGTCTCAACTTAAAAACGCATCCTCTCTAAGGCATTTAATAAAACAGTATCAATTAAAATGTACCACTCTTTGCCTTAGCTCGTCAACCTACACCGCTTAACAATAGACAAAAGTCTTTTTGCCAAATCTTATTTCATCCCCCTCTTCCAATTTTCTTTTTTCATATGGCTGCATTCGCAAACCGTTTTTAAAAGTTCCGTTAGTAGAATTTAAATCCTCCACATACATTTCTTCCTGCTCTTTTATAATTCTTGCATGCAATCTGCTGGCAGACATATCCTCCAACACAAAATCTACTTCTCCCTTTTTCTTTCCAATTGTTATCGCCTGCTTGTCCAACCGTAAGGCTACCTTACCTTCTGGTGTACACAGACAATGAATCACTTCCTTTGGCACAGATATCTCTTCAACATAAACGGTTTTTCCCCATTCTTCCTCATCATAAGCAGACTCCTCTGCCACAGCATATCCGCTCATCACCTGCTGCATTGCCTGTTGATAATTATCACGTATATCCTTATCCCTTTTTTTCCTTCCCCCAAATAAAGATAAGATTCCTTTCCTGCCTTCTGCAGTATATGACGATGTTGTCATTTTTTCGAGATTCGCCACATCACAGACCGCTTCATCCTCTGTGTCGAGCGCTTGCTTCTCATTGGCTATTGCTCCCGGCTCAAGGGACATTTTCCCATCCAGCATTTTTGCATCCTCAAAAATCTGTTCCTGCAAATACACCTGCCCTGCTCGTTCAAATTGCTCATACATTTTATAAATACATTCCACTAACACTTCATCTTCATAGTCAATATGCTCTACAAAATATTCCAACAACTGGCCAAAACCGTTATCACCTTCATAATAAGGCACATATAAAAAAGAAAAAATGTTACTTTCCAAATCCTGAAAGATCTGCTGCGGATACCACAGAACATTTTGTTCATCCAGCAGAAATCTTCCCAGCTCCAATCTAATCTCCTTAAAGCTCCAAAAGAAATCCTTTACCCATTGTCGTTCCATAGGTCGCCTGTCATAAAGCTGCACAATGCTCTGCTTCGAAGAAATATCATAATATAAGTATGATACCCCATTTATATAACGAAGACTACAGGACAATAATCCTCTTATTCCTCCTCGGCTTAACATGCAGTATTGGTATTTATGCTCCTCCGGCTTCCCATCCAAAAGAATTCTTTCATAATTACAATTTAAGCTTCTCACATATTCTGTCTGCAACATCTAATCTCCTCCTGTTAATTTATGGTAATTTCTTAAGAATGAAATGGGCGATACCTTTCTATTTTCGTAGACCGCCATCGTTGTCCACTCTGATTCTTTATTAAAAAAGCCACTTCCCGTAAAAGGGAATTGCAAAGTGCCTGTTTGCTCTATCCGCACCGTGTTTTCTTCTAATTTCAGGATTATGTCTCCATGCTCCCATGCCAGATATTTGTCTTTATATATTTGGGCACTGTATTGATTCAATTTCTGCAACAAATCATCCTTGTTCTCTGATTGCACACTACATCCCTTTAATGCCAGCGCCCCTATATCCATCTCCAGCAAACAGCGATTATATTGAAAGAAAATTATGTAAACTAATAATGTGAGCATTCCTGTCACCAATGTCAGCACCATGGCAGCCTCCACCGTAAAATAGGCTTTCATCTTCTTCTGCAAGTATCTCCTAATCATACTGTCATCCTCATTTGCCAAATCCTTTAGATTATTTGTTGTATTAGCAGTGCCACTGTCAAAAAAGGCAGATACGGAATTTGTGTTTTCATTTTCACCTTACGCGCAAACATAAGCAGAACAGATGTAACGGAAAAAAGCATCAGACTGATACACAGCAACAGCATGGCAGATTGATAACCTAGCGCGATACCCATAATTGCCAATACAATGCCATCCGCCATTCCCGCTTTTCTTGTAACTGCTGCCACACAAACCAATAACGTGCCCGGCAGTATTCCCAATATTTGTGACAGCGCAATCTGCCCTGCAAGCAATTCGACCAAAAAGATAGTCACCGCCGCGACTATCCCGGCATACAGCGAGGCGGTAGGAACCTGCTTTTCTCTACAATCGTATATACTTAAAATCAGAAGATATAATACCAGCAAACCAACCTTCCACATAACCAATTCTCCTTACGATACTTAGTCACGATTACCACCCCTTTATCAAGTTTTGTAAAATTTCATCCATGCTGTTACGCATATCTCTGGTTTCTTCTGCAAGCTGGTTATTCGACATCTTCCGGTAATACTTTACGGATGAA
>SVFK01000016.1 GCA_015056915.1 Lachnospiraceae bacterium | reverse complement strand
TTTCTAAAACTGATTTTACATGTGTTGCATAATGCATACAAAACCTCCTTGAAATGTATATATTCAAGGGGCTGCGCCACATATTTTTGATTATTTGTCAAGAGTTTTTTGATTTTGAGGCAAAAAATAGCGGGGTACATCAAAATGTACCTCGCATAATTTTCGTTGGCCATGATGTCATCCTTAACTAAATGACATTGGGATTGCACCCTGCTTTCGAGAAAGAAGTTACCGAGAAGATGTAGGGGCTTTCTTTCTAATAGAAAGAGGCTTTTCTGTTAAAGGAAAAAGATTAAAACTGCACAGTGCCATATTTGCTGGATTACTGTCTATTTCTCTTGTGGTAGGACACACAGTTTACACGGAGAATAGTATACAGAGCTTGTTTACATCCAGGGGCTTTGTGAAGGCTGCGATTACTTTTGTTGGATTTATGACACTATTGTCGGCAATTATTAATTTAATTTTTGTTCAGCTGGATAAGTACGAGAAGCGCAGTCAAAAGGTAACATGGAAGGTGTTCCGATACCCTATACTAATGGCGGTAATTATTTTCGTGGCATGGATACCCTGTTATTTGGCATACTATTCCGGTATTTTTTCTTATGACATTACGATTCAGACGTTGGAGGCAATGGGAATTTCGGAGATAACCAGATTTCACCCACCCCTGCATACATACTTTTGGAAATTTTGCGTGAGTCTGGAAAATGGCATAGGAATCAATGGATTGGTGTTTTACTCCATTGTACAGATGTTGTTAATGGCAGGCGCATTTGCATATTTGTTACGTTTTTTGGTAAAAAGAGGTTGCAGCAACGGTATGGTGCTGGGTGCACTGTTGTATTTTGCATGAAATCCGGTAATAGCTAATTTTATAAATTATTTCAATTTATACTTGACATTTTCCGATATACCATGTATTATAAATTTTGCTGTGAGGAACACAGCGAGGCACACTAAAGAAGATTGCGCTTTGGGATGCCGTAACATATAATTTCATACCTTCAAAATACAGGTTTTATACCTGTAAATTGTATGCGCGAGTGGCTCAGCGGTGGAGCACCTCCTTGCCAAGGAGGGGGTCGCGGGTTCGATCCCCGTCTCGCGCTTTGAAAAAGCAGTGATATCGAATGGTATCGCTGCTTTTTTCGAGTCCAATCCTGGACTCGAAGATTCGATCTTTTCCGCTCCGCTCCGGTCCGCGCAAAGCCGAGGTCCCCCGGACCTCGTGCGCCGTCTCGCGCTCATTATGCTTTTGAAAAAGTGAGGACGTTTTCATTTCTTACAAATCTCTTTTAAAAAATGCGATTTTTGTTTATGGAGGCATATCATGTTTAAAAGAAAGATATATAGTAAGCTTTTGGACTGGAAAAATGAATCAAATGGCAATACAGCACTCTTGATTGAGGGGGCACGACGAATTGGGAAATCCACAGTTGTGGAGGAATTCGGGAAAAACGAATACGAAAGTTATATTCTCATAGATTTTGCCACTGCATCAAAGACAGTAAAAGAACTGTTTGAAGATATATCCGACTTGGACTACTTATTTCTACAATTACAGCTGCAATACAAGGTAGATTTACATGAAAGGAATTCTTTAATCATTTTTGATGAAGTACAGTTATGTCCATTGGCAAGACAGGCAATCAAATCTTTGGTAAAAGACCATAGGTATGATTATATTGAAACCGGTTCGTTGGTTTCCATCAAGCAAAATGTTAAGGATATTTTAATTCCCAGTGAAGAACGAAAAATAAGTATGTATCCGATGGACTATGAAGAATTTCTGTGGGCGTTGGGGGATACCTCTACTATGCCGCTTCTTAAGAAAGTATATGAATCGAAGAAGCCATTGGGTGATCAAATGAATCGAAAGCTACTTCGTGATTTTCGATTATATATGTTGGTTGGAGGTATGCCTCAAGCAGTAAATGAATATATTCAAACCAATAATTTTCGAAAAGTCGATATGATAAAAAGGGATATTTTGAGCCTGTATGAGGTTGACTTTAAAAAAATCGACCCTACAGGAAAGAGTTCACTTATATTTGATGCCATACCGGAACAGTTAAATAAAAATGCTTCCCGATACCAGATTTCCAGCGTTTTAGAGGGTGACCGCGCGGATAGAACATTGGAGCTGATTGCACAATTGAAAGATTCTCGAACCGTTTTAGTAGCTTACCACGTAAATGACCCAAACGCAGGAATGGCAAATAACAAGGATTTGGCAAAGTATAAATTATTCTTGTGTGATACAGGATTGTTTGTAACACTGATGTTCAAGGATAAGGATTTTACGGAAAACATTATTTACGAGAAGTTGCTGAACGATAAGCTTAGTGCAAATTTGGGATATCTATATGAAAATGTAGTGGCACAACTGTTGGCAGCAAATGGAGATGAGCTGTTCTATCATACCTTTATGAATGAGTCTTCCAGACATAATTATGAGATTGATTTCCTTTTGGCACGAAAGAATAAAGTCTGCCCAATTGAAATCAAATCCTCCGGTTATAAAGCTCATGCCTCGCTGGATGCATTTACTCAGAAATTCTCAGATAGAATTCTGCGGCGTTATTTAGTATACACCAAAGATTTGTCTAAGGATGAAGATATCTTATGCTTACCGGTGTATATGGTGCCATTTTTATAAGGATTTTCAAAATCTTTTGGTTACATGCCCTCGATTCCATACCCTGCTGGGCTGAGCCTTGTAGGTGGGGCAACGGAATAGCAGGTTGCGCAGTGCTTTTCCATTAAAAGGGACAAGCGGCCAAAAGTAGCTCATGCCGCCAAAGGAGGGTGTGGTAGCAATGGATAATGACACAAGTGTCATTCCGATGATAAAGCCGGGCAGGCCAAAGAACCCTGTGACAATCACAAGGAAAATCCGATAAACCCGGAGCGCATCCGCAAATTCCACGCTGGATATGGATAGAGATGTTAATAGTGTGACAGCACCATAGAAGAGCACTTCCGGAGAAGCCCAGTTTAAATTAACGGCAATGTCGCCTATGATTAAGCCGCCCACAATTGAAAGAGAGCCCGAGACGTGGCTGGAACTGACAGAAGCGGAATACCTGAACAGGTCAAGAATAAATTCTACTGCTATCACATACACAATGAGTCGGATGGGAGTCAGGTTCTCCGTGTGAAGAAGCTGCAATCTTTGTGCAAACTCCGGGAAGTACGCTGTCACAAGCAGGAATAAGGGCATCAACAGCAGACTGACCGGAATACAGGCCAGTCGCACCAGGCGAAAATAACTGCCAATCAGAGGGCTTTTATAATAGTCCTCGGGGCTTTGTGTAAATTGAAAAATCGTACCGGGTAATATCAGTACACCGGGGGAGTTGTCCACAATAATCAGAATATGACCCTCCAGCAGATAGCTACATGCCACATCAGGGCGTTCCGTAAGCTGAATGCTGGGCAGGGGATTCCACCAATGCTTCTTCACCAGCAGCTCCTCCAGACTTTTGGAGCCCATAGTCAGGGATGTTACCTTCAGGTTTTGCAATGTGTGTGTCAGTGCCTCTAATAGCTCTTGATTGACAGAGTGCCCCAGGTAGGCGATAGCCACATCGGTTTTGCTGTCTGTGCCTACATTGTGTATGGCAAAGGTAAGGTCCGTGGAGCGCACACGGCGCCGGATTAGGTTGGCATTAAACAGCAGAGTTTCCACGAAACCGTCTCTTGCGCCTCTTGTAATCTTCTCGGCATCCGGCTCAGAGATACTGCGTGTGGGATAAGTACGCACATCAATAAGAAGCGCCTGCGCAAATCCGTCAATAAAAAGCACGGAGGGACCGCTTAACACATTTCGCAATATTTCTTCCATGGAATCGGTAAGTGTTACCTGAGCATAACCGATTTTGGCACTCATAAAACGCACAATATCCTCCACCTGTCCATTCTTGACATAGAGAGGATTCTGCAAATCTGAGAAAATCTGTTGAAGAATTTCAGTCCTGCATAGACCATTCACACCCAGCCAATAAGCGGGAGTATCACCCAGATAGAGATGACGGGATACCAAATCAAAGCTTGTTCCGATGGGAAGCAGTCGCTCAAGGGCTGCAATATTTTCCTGTAAGGAAGTGGAAAGTAATGTGTTATCATTCATAGGAGATTCCTCTGTCATTCATATTCAAAATAAGTACTCAAAAAATATTTTTTGCGAATTTGCGGATAATTATTCTGATAATAGATACTGCATTGCTCTAAATGCCTATTTTACAGATTTCGATATGCAAACAGAGGAATGCATGTTACAATGTTGAAAATGAGCAGAAATCAATAGAAAAGAAATCTATAGTAAGGAAAAATATGGAGAATCAAAAATCATATTTGCAAAGGCTTCGGGAAAAGACCGATGGTAAAGAGCTACTGCTATTTACCTTAACTACAAATGTGCTGTTATATTTGATGGCTTTTTTTAGCGCAACACCTAAGCAACTGGTACAGGGCATGATTCAGATTATTGTATCCAGAGATGCATTAATTACGGATTATTTTGTGCTGGCGGGATATGGTGCGGCGTTTTTAAATGCGGCTCTCGTAATGTCTGTCTGCAAGATACTTTTATTGGTGGAGAAGATTCCCTTTACCGGTCCTACCATGGCAGTGCTGTATATCAATGCAGGATACGCCTTGTGGGGCAAAAACATTGTTAATATCGTGCCGATACTTCTGGGTACGTTTCTGTATGCCAAGCTGCATCATATGCGTTTTGGACGATATATTTACATGGGCCTGTTTGGTACGGGACTGGCGCCCTTTGTGACAGAGATTATATACTTATTACCCTTTTCCAAGCCGGTGAATTTTGTACTTGCCATAGTCGTGGGCATTTTCCTGGGCTTTGTTATATCTCCCCTGTCCATGCATACGGCGTCCATGCATATGGGCTATAATTTGTTTAACGTGGGATTCTCTGCGGGTCTGTTAGCCTTTGTACTGGTATGCCTCTTTCGTGCCTTTGGTTTGCAGAGCCAGTCTGTGTTAATCTGGCAGGAAGGCGTGTCTCATCCACTGGCAGTGGGGATGTATGTGTATTTTGTCATTGCCGTGCTTATGGGCTTGTGGATAAATAGAGGAAAAATCGACAAACTAATATCTATAGTGCATCGTCCCGGTCGCGCGGTTTCCGATTTTGTATTGATGGATGGACCGGGAGCCAGTCTGATGAATATGGGTCTGGTGGGAATCATTGGTCTCACTTATATATTGCTTATCGGCGGCGACTTGTCAGGGCCGGTAGTGGGAGCGGTCTGGATGTCCTTTGGTTTTGCCGCTTTCGGTGTACATGTAAAAAATTACTGGCCGGTGTTGTTGGGGGTATATGCATTTTCCTTTTTCAGTCAATATGATGTCACTATGCCGGGGATACAGCTGGCAGCTATTTTCGCGGTGGGTCTTGCGCCTATTGCAGGGCAGTTTGGTGTGTTACAGGGCGTTCTGGCTGGCATGCTGCATTCAGCCATTGTGATGTGCACCGCAGATATGTATGGCGGACTGAATCTGTACAACAATGGCTTTAGCGCAGGCTGTGTTGCCATTTTTATGGTTCCGGTGTTTGAAAGCTTTATGAAGCAGTTTGAAAATAGAAGACAAAAGAAACGAGGGAGACGAGATTCATGATACACGAAGAAAAGAAGATTGCCAAAATCATTGAAGAACTGACCATGTATTTTTTTGCTATGGGAAGTGATAATATTCATTCGGGAATAGAACGCCATGGGAATCAAGTGAAAATATTCTTTGATTCTAATTATGACCCTATTAATCAAGAAAGAGTGCATTCTCTTGAAAAATACCTCAATGAACCCAAAAACGAGGGCATGGAGGATGTTTACTGGGAGCTGGCAGGCTCCGGTGATCCCGGAGAGTCCAGCCAGCTGTTGTTGGTGGGGATGATGATTGATAAGGCGGATATTAACATCGGAGAAGATAAGGTGTCCTTAGTACTTTATAAAGAAATCATTTAAAAACAATTTCACATACACCTAAAATAATCAGCAGCAGACCGGATATCAGGTCTGCTGTTTTTTGGCCAAATTGAAGCAAGGGTGAGCATCCCAACCGATTGCCAAGCAGCAGAAATATGACGGAGCAAAGGAAAGTAACGATTGCTGCCCACACAAGGGACAGGCCGGCGATACTGGCGCTGAAACCGATTCCCATGTTATTTAAAGAGAGAGCAAGAGCTAGCGAAAGGCATTCGCGAAGAATTAGAGAAGAGCTTCTATTGTTTTCTGTAATGATAGGTGTAGGAAAGGGTTGGGATTTTTTATTCAGAAGGTATTTTTGGCAGGATGCCATCATAAATTTGAATATATAGTATATGCCGAGAAAAGTCAGAATGCCGCTTCCGGCAAGCTTGCCAATAAATACCGGAAGCAAGGGGCTTAAGGCTGCACCTACTATAATAGACAGACAGGTGCCGAGCAACGTAACCAGACTGATAAAAAGATTCTGACGAAAAGGAATGCGTACTTGCCGGACACCGTAGGTAATTCCTACCAAAAGGGCATCCAGACTGGCAGCAACTCCGAACAGGAGAGAAGGTAAAATCTGCATGATTACCTCCTGCGGTGTAAGTCATTTTCTATACTATATTCCGCTTGCTGTGGTGTGTTCCATAATGTCCTCTACATTGCAGTTGAGAATCTCACATAAGACGTCTATCGTATGTGTGTTTACGTTGGCATTGCGTTTTAGTCTTGTAATCTGAGCAGGACTAATACCGTAGTGCGTGATAAGCTTATATTGCGTAATACCCCTTTTACGCATGGTTTCCCATAAGCGGTCATAAATAATCATATATACTCCATTCAAGTCCTCAAACAGTTCTATTCCCTTGTATCTTATCTGCAAATGATGTATATTAGTATTAACCATAAGTGGTTATGATATGCGGGGAGAGTATTGGGATGGAGCAGGATATTAATACCTATTACAAGCTATTGGAATTAAGAAAAAAATTGGGTGAAATCAAAGAAGAAGTTGAAGAAATTAAGAATGCAGAGCTTGTCGTAGAGGAAGAGGAGTGTTATGATAAAGTGAAATTAGAAAAGAATGAGAGCTAGCGCCCTCTATACGAAAGCGATGTATTATGAAGAAAATAATAGAATTGTTTCAAAAAGAAACTGTCTTATGTATAGCTGTTTTATTAGCAGTAATTTCCTCTTTTATCATATTGCCGGACAAGGAATATGCCGGTTATATTGATTTTCGAACTTTAGCGATTCTATTTTGTCTGATGAGTGTTATGGCAGGCTTGCAGCAGCTGGGAGTATTTCGCATGATTGCCCAGAAGCTCTTGGCAAGAGTGACCGGAAGCGGGCAGCTGATAAGCCTTTTGGTGCTATTATGCTTCTTTTTCAGCATGCTGATTACCAATGATGTAGCTCTGATTACCTTTGTGCCGTTTACCTTCACCGTACTTCGGCTGCTGGGTGAGGAGCAGGAGCGAAAGTTATTGGTTCCGGTGGTAATATTGCAGACCATTGCCGCTAATCTGGGAAGTATGCTGACACCTATCGGCAATCCGCAAAATCTATATCTATATACCAAATCAGGACTTTCCATAGGTGCATTTGTACTATTAATGCTGCCATATACCGTAATCTCCCTGATTTTGCTTCTTATTTGTTGTTTCCTATTAGGGCGAAAGGAAAAGGACACCTCCTTAAGCGTAAGCTTTACAGAGGATACCGTTATGACAGGCAAGGGTAGAACCTTGGCGGTCTATTTGTTGTTATTCGCGTTGTGTCTGTTAGCTGTGGTACACATAGTAAATATTTGGGTAGTACTGATAATTGTCTTAGCAGTGCTCCTTATCATGGATAGACGAGTGTTGGCAGAGGTGGATTATTCTCTGTTACTGACCTTTGTAGGATTTTTTGTATTTATCGGCAATATGGGCAGAATACCCGCCTTTTACAATTTTCTGGAGGGACTTGTGTCCGGGAATGAAGTCCTGACATCTGTGGTGTCCAGTCAGGTTATCAGTAACGTGCCGGCGGCACTTCTGTTGTCAGGCTTTACAGAGAATTACAAGGGCTTGATTGTGGGAACGAATCTCGGCGGTCTGGGTACACTAATCGCATCCATGGCCAGCTTGATTTCCTACAAATATATCGTACGCGAAAGTAAAGAAAAGAGTATCAAGAGCAGATACCTGATAGGCTTTACCATTTCTAATATCCTTTTTCTGGTGGTGCTACTGGTAGTGTATATATTATTGGGAGAAGGCATTTCTATCGCTTATATTGGTTAGTATTATTTGCCAATCCTAAGAGCAACCAGGACGCCTGTAGATGACAAATCCCCGCCTGCAGCAAAGAGAGAGAGATAAGTCGGGTGGAAAGCAAAGGGAATCCCCGCCTGCAGCAAGGAAAGAGTCCGATAAGTCGGGTGGAGAAGAAGGAAAGTCCCCGCCTGCAAGAAGGAAAGAGTCTGATAAGTCGGGTGGAGAAGAAGGAAAATCCCCGCCTGCAACAAAGAAAGAGAGCGATAAGTAGGGTGGAAAGCAAAGGGAATCCCCGCCTAACCATAGGAAAATATAAATCAGTAGGGAAGCTTGATGTGATAAATATGAATTTGTCAGAGAGGAGCGGAGTTTAGTTGTATGATATATTTGAGCAGTTTTAAGTTAAGTGACTGTCAAGTAAGCAATCCTAATATCTATCCGTATAATGTTTTTAGAGGGAAGTATATTGAGCCTTTTGTGTTTGCTCCGATAACAGTTTTTTATGGAAATAATGGTTCGGGTAAATCAACGTTGTTAAATATTATTGCAAATAGTCTGGAATTAAAGGGTAAGGAATATGCAACGAGTAATTCGTATGGAATAGTAGATTACTGCGGCGCCTTTTCTTCGGAATGTTCCTATAATTTTGGAGAAGATGATTTTGGTCATGCGATAAGAAGTTTGCCAAAGGATAGTCGATATATTAAGAGTGAAGATATTTTGTATGAAATAAAGAAGATTCAACAGAAGCAAGTATTGTCAGATGGAATGGAATACGATTGTGTACAGAAAGGTATGTCGTTGA
The DNA here is from genome assembly GCA_015056915.1 of Lachnospiraceae bacterium. GTDB lineage: Bacteria > Bacillota > Clostridia > Lachnospirales > Lachnospiraceae > Acetatifactor. Next base: position 41,195 of record SVFK01000016.1, on the reverse strand, counting down.
GTGAAGCCAAACATTTCTTATCTTCAAAAGAAGGTCGAAATCAGGAAGCATATATAGTGTTTGCGCAGGAAAAGTATTCTAATGGGGAAACGTCTCTTCAATATTTTGAAGAATATTTGCATCCGAATGCATTATATTTATTGGACGAGCCTGAAGTGTCACTTTCGCCTGCAAATCAAGTTGCCTTAGCAGAGGAGATTAATAAGATGGCAAGATTATTACAGTGCCAATTTATTATTGCGACACATTCCCCATTTATGCTTGGAACCTTAAATGCAAAAATATACAATCTGGATACGAAAGAGTATGATATCGCGAGGTGGAGCGAATTGGAAAATGTGCGATATTTTTATAATTTTTTTAAAAAGCATGAAAAGGAATTCGAATAGGTTTTGTGGAGGCTTGAAACTTTAGAAAAGGAGAATGTTATGAAGACGGATTTAACGTTGATTGGAGAAGAAGCATATAGAGCTGCAAAGGAATTGCTTGCTATAGCGAAGCCTGCAGAAGGTCAGCTTTTTGTGGTAGGCTGTTCCACCAGTGAGGTGGGAGGTGCCGGAATAGGAACGTATTCCAGTCCGGAGCTGGCCGAGGTTGTATTTGGCGGTATCTATCAGGCCACACAGGAAGCAGGAGTGTATCTGGCAGCGCAATGCTGTGAGCATTTGAACCGTGCGCTGATTCTGGAGCAGGAGGCAGCAGAAAAGTACGGCTATGAGCCTGTGAACGTAGTGCCACAGCCAAAGGCAGGAGGCTCCTTTGCCACTGCGGCCTACAAGGCCTTTGAGCAGCCGGTTGCCGTAGAGCATATCAGAGCAAATGTGGGAATGGACATTGGCGACACTCTCATCGGCATGCACCTGAAGGATGTGGCTGTGCCGGTGCGCATCCGCACCGCGCAAATAGGAGATGCCCATGTAGTGTGTGCCCGCACCCGACCCAAATTTATCGGTGGACAAAGAGCTGTTTATGATGAGATGCAGCTTTAACTTTCACTATTTTTGACGTGGGCGGCTCAGACAGTCGCTCCGGGCAGCGGCATTATTGAAAAGTCCACGTCAAAAAATATCAGCTAGTTAGAAGCGACCTCCTCAATCAGGTTCATGATGGTGCTGATGGAGTCCATCTGGCCGCTCTTGCTCATGGTGTCAATGTAATTTTGGCGGTTAAAGTACAGCTCGTGTACTCTGTCCACCAGTAAATTGGTGGTCAAGTCATCTTCATTTATTACAATGGAAAAGCCCTGTGATTCAAAGGATTGGGCATTTAACAGCTGATCGCCGCGACTGCTTGCTGCAGGCAGGGGAATCAGGATGTTAGGCTTTTTCAGCGCTAACAATTCACATATGGCGTTAGCTCCTGCACGGGAGATTACCACATCTGCCATAGCAAATAAATCCTTTAATTCGGCTTTGATATACTCAAATTGTTTGTAACTGGGTGTGGTTAAGAGCAGATTGTCTACCTTGCCCTTGCCGCACAGATGAACCACCTGAAAATCCTCCAACAGTCGGGGTAATGCTTCGCGCACGGCTTTGTTTACATTAGCCGCACCCAGACTGCCGCCGATAACCATAATAACAGGTTTGTTAGAGGTAAAGCCACATAAATCCAATCCGGCAAGCTTATTTCCTTGGGTGAGTTCGGAACGAATAGGAGAACCGGTAAGAACAGCCTTTCCTTCGGGAAGGTTGTTTAAGGTTTCCGGGAAATTACAGCATACCTTTGATGCTACCGGAATGCACAATTTGTTTGCCAGACCGGGAGTCATATCCGATTCATGGATGATACAGGGAATGCCTAAGGAGGCAGCAGCTCTTACCACAGGTACGCTGACAAAACCGCCCTTGGAAAACACAACATCCGGTTGGTAAGCCCTCAGATACTTTTTGGCTTCAGAAAAGCCTTTTATCACGCGGAAAGGGTCCGTCAGATTCTTGATATCCAGATACCGGCGGAATTTACCTGTAGAGATGCCGGTATAAGGAATACCAAAATCACTAATTAGTTTTTTCTCAATTCCGTCATAAGAGCCAACATAGGCAATTTCATATCCGGCGTTTTTCAGGGAAGGTAACAGGGCGATATTGGGTGTAACATGTCCTGCTGTTCCGCCACCGGTCAATACTATTTTTTTCATGGAATTAACACGCCTTTCTACTACAGTATATGAAGGTTTTATGAAATCATGCTTTCTAATGCGCGTGCCAGCTGGTCCGGGCAGGAGGTAGATTTGAAACCGCAACGGATTCCCTTTAACCTGCTGATAGCTTCCTCGGGAGTCATTCCTTTTACCAGAGCACTGACACCCTGCAGATTACCGTTACAGCCACCTGTAAATTTCACAGAATCAATGACACCGTCCTTCAATTCAATATCGATTACAGAAGAGCAAACGCCTTGTGTCATATATCTCATAGCTTATCTCCTTTTTCTATCCTGATTCAAACATTCCTTAGGAAATCTTTTTCAATGAGAAATAATAGCAGATTTCCCCCAAATGCGCAATGCGCAAATTGAGGGAAATCCTTATTTAAAGACTTGTTTTTTTTGCAGGTCGCCTAAGCGTTTTGCCCACATACCGATACCACTGTCAGATAAGCCTGTCAGGGCAAGAGTAGGACGATTGCACTCGTGATCCCATACAGCACTTACAATGCAAATATCAGTGTTGGGTCCATATGTAATCTTAATACGGTTGTCGCCGATATATTCCCAACGTCCCTGAACTGAACAGCATTCATAGTAGCCATCAGAGCGCAGCTTCATAGGAACTGCTGTCTGAATACCCTGAGGAAGGGAAGGAACCAGATTAATGCGCTCGTAACGTCCGGCAATATCCTCGGCTGTAATAGGCTGCTCCTGTTCGCCACTGTAAGGCTCAGCACTTACCAGAGGCCAGCCGTCCGGTGACCAGAAGATTTTACGAATCTGCATGGTAGAGGGTTCCGGATCGTCGGTAAAATTCTTTTCACGAATATGAGCTACAATATACCAGCTTCCGTCGGTATCATGAAGAACGGAATTGTGTCCGGGAGCCATGTAAGGAGTACCCTCGCTCCAACGATATCCGCAGAAATTCAAGAAGCCGATAGTATTATCTGCATCATTCAAATCAGTCAGGTCACGTCCGTTATAATCTACGAAGGGACCAAGAGGAGATTTGCTTCTGCCCACTCGCACATTGTAATCACTCTTCAAGGAAGCGTAGGAAACGAAAAGATAATAGTATTCTGTATCAGGATTATAAATCATGTAAGGACCCTCGATACCGCCGCTCATCCACATAGGACGTCTTGCTACACAAGTACCGATACCTTCCTCTGCAGCCAGACCGGTCTCCTTATCTAAGCGAAGGACATGACAGCCACCCCAGAAGGAACCGTAGAGCATATACATCTCGCCGGTTGCAACATCCGTAATAATATTAGCATCAATGGCATTAACGGGAAGCTTATCAGAGGTCTTCAATACGCAGCCTCTGGGGATGAAAGGCCCCTCAGCATTGTCAGCTACTGCAAGGAAAATACAGGATTGCTGTACACCCCAGGTAGAATTAGAGCAATAGAGACGATATTCGTCACCTACTTTTACGATGTCAGGTGCCCAGATGTCTGTGCCGCCTACCCATTCGGAGGATTCCACAGGGGGAACATCTACAACCTTGCCAACCATTTCCCAGGATACTAAATCCTTTGAACGCTGACAAATAGCACCGGTACAGTAGATGTAATAATTGTTGGTTGCAGGATCCTTGTAAATAGCCGGGTCATGTGTCATCCACAAGCCTAAGGCGCTATCTGTACGCTGCATACCCTCCTTAAATATGGATTTTTCGGGCTGCTTAGGTGGTTGATTCGGATAAGTAATCATAATTTTCACATTCCTTTCTGAGTGTAAATTTCCTATCAAACTTTGTAAATTATTTTAACATATTCAGGATAAATAATCTACAAAAAAAGAAAATGTTGTTAATTGTAATTACAAGAAAGAAAATGACGATGAAAAATCATACAAAGTAAGAATAAGATGCGTTATACTTTAGTGTGTGTAAAAAGAGAATAAAGCCCATGGAATGCAATTTCATTCCGGGGAAAGCGTAAAAGGAGAAAATTATGTTTAGGATATTTCAGGAAGAAAAGATAATCACTGTCTGTATGTTTGCATTTTTGGGAATTAGTATTGTTGTCAGGGTACTGCTGGGTTATCTGTATCAGAATATGATACGGGAGACAGACAACATGGCTGCTACGGAAAATAAGCTTTTGAAGCAATGTAAAATAAAATTTGCCAACTGTTATCAGCTTAACAGTGGTGTGTCCAATATTCCTGTGTTTGTGGACAAGTTTCTGAATCGACTGGCGCTGGGTCCTTTTTCCTTTGGGACGATGTATCATTTATCGGGACAGGCTATGCTACTTTCCGTGGTGAGTGCCGGAATCGGTATCTGCAAGGGTATTATGGACGGCAGAATGCTGGGAGAAATATTGCCCTTTTATATTGTCAGCTTTTTCGGGTTATATCTCTACTTTTCCATATCAACCGTAGTGGATGTTAAGGGCAAAAAGAGAGTGCTTAAGGTCAATCTGGTGGATTATCTGGAAAATCATCTGTCCGCGAGAATCGATGTAACGGCGCAGGATATGGAAATGCTGTACGGAAAGAGCTATAATCGGAGCAGAAATGCCAGATTATCTTCTGATTACGGCAAGCGTACCATTGAACTGGTTCCGATTAACCGGAACATTGCTGTGGCTGAGAGAGAGCGGGAAACGGATGACTGGGGCAGACAGGATACCATAGATGAATGGAGAATGGATGATAAGCAGGCAGCGACTAATAATCAGGTGACAGCAGAGGAGCTGGAGGCTTTATTGCAGGAATTCCTAACGGTATAAAATAATATAAATTCATTGAACAATAGGAACAGGAATTTGAATGAAAAAGCGACTCTTGTCTTGAATTTGTCAGATATCTTTGTTACACTATAAAGGAACAGTTTGTGCAAATAAGGATGCAGACAAAATAACTTTTTGAAGGCATCAATTTTCGTAAAAAGGAGCGAGATTATGACCAAGCAGGTTACATTTGATTATTCCAAAACAGGTTCTTTTATTTCCGCAGAAGAAATCGGCTTCATGAAAAAGCTGACTTTGGATGCGAAAGAGGTACTGGTATCCAGAAGCGGTGCCGGTAATGATTTCTTAGGTTGGATTGATCTTCCTGTGGATTATGATAAGGAAGAGTTTGCAAGAATTAAAGAGGCTGCCAAGAAGATTCAGAGCGATTCTGAGGTGTTGCTGGTAATCGGTATCGGAGGCTCTTACCTGGGTGCAAGAGCAGCCATTGAATTTTTAGGTCATAGTTTTTATAATATGTTAGACAAAGAGACCCGCAAGACTCCTGAGATTTATTTCTGCGGTAATTCCATCAGCTCCACCTATTTGAAGCATCTGATGGATGTAGTGGGAGACAGGGACTTTTCCATTAATATGATTTCCAAGTCCGGCACCACTACGGAGCCTGCAATCGCTTTCCGCGTGTTTAAGGCGAAGCTGGAAGAGAAATACGGCAAGGAGGGTGCGGCAAAGAGAATATATGCTACCACCGATAAGGCAAGAGGAAGCTTAAAGAATCTGGCTGATGAGGAAGGCTATGAGACCTTTGTAGTACCGGATGACGTAGGAGGACGTTTCTCTGTTTTAACAGCTGTAGGCTTGCTTCCTATCGCAGTAAGCGGTGCAGATATTGATCAGCTGATGGCAGGTGCCGCAAGCGGCAGAAAGCGTGCGTTAGAGAATGATTTCGAAAGTAACGATGCTCTGCAGTATGCAGCTCTGCGTAATATTCTGTTACGCAAGGGCAAGAATATAGAGATACTGGCCAACTATGAGCCTGCTGTACATTATATCAGTGAATGGTGGAAGCAGCTTTATGGTGAGAGCGAGGGTAAGGATCAAAAGGGTATCTTCCCTGCAAGTGTAGATCTTACCACAGATTTGCATTCCATGGGTCAGTTTATTCAGGATGGTGCCAGAATACTGTTTGAGACTGTTATCAATGTGGAGGAATCCAGAGAAGAAATCATTATCGGTGAAGAGCCGGTTGATTTGGATGGTCTCAATTATCTGGCAGGACAGTCTGTTGATTTTGTCAACAAGAGTGCTATGAATGGTACGATGTTAGCACATACGGATGGTCAGGTGCCGAACTTCGTGATTAATGTACCTGAGGTAAATGAGTTTTATCTGGGAGAGCTGTTCTACTTCTTCGAGTTTGCCTGTGGTGTCAGCGGTTATCTGCTGGGTGTAAATCCCTTTAATCAGCCGGGTGTGGAGAGCTACAAGAAGAACATGTTCGCGCTGCTTGGTAAGCCCGGATATGAGGCACAGAGAGAAGAGCTGTTAAAGAGACTTTAATAAACTCTTGTTAATGTATTAGTAAGAGATAAATAAAGGACCTGCGGAGTGTTCTTTCGCAGGTTCTTTTACTTTATGAAAAAGTCTTGTTACATTTAAGAATGGATAAATCTTACTACAGGAGAAAAGCGATGTACGAGTGTCCTAATTGTGCAGCGAATCTGCGATTTGACATAGAGAGGCAGCAGTTATTCTGCGATGTTTGTGAAGCAAGTTTAGATCCTTATGAGATCGAGAAAGACCGGGATGCAGAGGAAAGTGAATACTTTGATGCAACCGTTTATTTGTGTCCGCAATGCGGAGGACAACTTTTAAGTGATGATACTACGGCAGCTACCTTTTGCAGCTATTGCGGTTCCTCTGCTATTTTGACAGGTCGGATCAGTAAATGTAAAAGACCCAAATATATTATCCCTTTTCAGAAAACAAAGGAAGATTGTAAGGCGGCTTATAAGGAAATGGTTAAGGGAGCCTTTTTTGCCCCCAGGGAGCTTAAGGACGAAAAGGCAATTCAACAATTCCGGGCAATCTACATGCCGTACTGGCTTTGTAGTGTGGAGGGCAATGACAGAATAACCTTTGAAGGAAATCGTACCTCTCAAAGTGGTAATTATAAATTTGTAGAGCATACAACATTATCTACCAAAGTAGAGTCCAAGTATGAGGGCTTTTCTTTTGATGCTTCCTCAGCGTTTCCGGATCAGTTGAGCAGTCTTATTGAGCCCTTTGACCTAGATGCAAAGCTGCCTTTTACCTCGTCCTTTCTCAGTGGATTTTACGCAGATACAAATGATGTTAACGCAGATGATTATTGTGAGGTTGCCCAAAATGTTGCCGTAGAACACGGCTATGAACAGTTTAAGAAGCAATACCCCTATTACAATTTTGATGAACCGGAGGAAAATGTTTCGTTAAAAAGAGCACTGCGGGAACAGGAAACCAAAGAAGAATTGGCGATGTTTCCGGTATGGTTTTTAGCATATCGCAAGAAGGACCGAGTAGCATATGGTGTTGTTAACGGACAGACGGGAAAGGTGGCGGTGGATCTGCCTATAGATATTAAGAAATTTGTGATTACCGCCTTGCTATTGGCAATTCCCCTTACCCTGCTTTTCAGTTTTTGTCTGGCTGTAAAGCCGGAGGTACTGCTGATTATTTTGATTTTATTGTCCTCTGCGGCCTGTATTGTGATTCATGAGCACACATCACAGTATTTAACAAATGAATTTTACGAGGATTTGCAATTAGTATTTGAGAGTGAGCAGGAAAAGCGAAACAGGAAAGAGAAAATTAAAAATTGGTTGCTCATATTGGCGTATGCCGCAGTTATGATTGTCACGTTTTGTTGGCAGACAAAATTGATTTTCAAGATGTATCCGTCAATTATTTTGGCAGTAACAGAGGTGACGTTTTTAAGTATTTTGGCTGTAAAAATTTGTAAGAGCTATCGGGTGAATGATATTCCTTACTACAATGTGGATGAGTATAAGAAGCAGTGGAAAAAGAAGCTTATCTATTTAATAAAGCCTTTTTTGGCAATATTGCTGTCATTTATTATATTAGTCGTCCATCCCGGGAATTACGCTTTTTATTATGCCATCGCATCTGTTAGTGTAGGAATGATAATATGGAGTATGATAGATGTAATTAATATTAAAAACAGGATGATAACGCGGCCGTTACCCCAATTTAACATCAGAGGAGGAGAAGAGGAGGTACACACATAATATGCAAGTCGGATTTGAGATAACGTATATATCCGCTATTCTGCTGGGAGTGATGATTGCCTTTCTCATCAGTTTTTGTCTGGTATTGCTGTGGAATAGAGAGCAATCACCCAAAAAGAGGGACTGGCTGAAGGAGATTGACGCGCAGGTGGAATTTAAGAGCACACATGTAGTAGACAACAGAACGGACAAGATTTATTATAAGCATGATAACTCTGAATAAGGAGAAAAGACCTTATCAGATATAGAATGTTGGAGGAGCAGACTATGAATATTGTAGCATTGGAAAGAAACAGCGCAGGCACAGATATATCTGTTGACTGTTGGAGTGAATTGGGTAATGTGACCTGTTATCGCAATACGGTGACGGAGGAGGAAGTACGGGAGCGTATCAAGGATGCGGATGTCATTATTGCCAACAAATCGCCGATGAACGAGAGAACCTTAAAGGATGCTCCCAATGTAAAGCTGATTTGTGAATTGGCGACAGGCTTTGATAATTGTGATTTGGCATATTGCAAAGCCAGAGGCATCAAGGTGACTAATGTAGTGGATTATTGCACAGCTATGGTTGCCCAACATACATTTACACTGGCATTGGCCTTAAGTCAGAAGCTGGCGCACTATGATGATTATGTGAAATCCGGAGCATACAGCGCTCAAGATCGTTTTTCCAATTTTGACATACCCTTCTATGAACTGGCAGGCAAGACCTGGGGCATTGTAGGTATGGGTAATATCGGAAGAAAAGTGGCTTCTATTGCGAAAGCATTTGGGTGCAGAGTGATTTTCCATTCCATTACCGGTAAGAGTACCTGTAAGGACTACGAACAGGTGGATAAAGACACATTGCTTCAGGAGAGCGATTTCCTCTCCCTGCATTGTCCGTTAAGTGATATATCGCGGAATTTTATTGACAAAGAAGCATTGCAGAAGATGAAGAAGACAGCCATCCTCATCAATGTGGCAAGAGGTCCGGTAGTAAATAATACCGACCTGTATAACGCATTGGTGGCAGGCGAGATTCAGGCGGCAGGTCTGGATGTAATAGAGAAGGAGCCCTTGGAGATTACCAATCCCTTAAGTAAGCTACAGGACAGTAATCAGCTGATTATTACGCCTCATCTGGCATGGGCAAGTGTGGAAGCGCGTACCCGTTGCGTGGAGGGTGTATATGAGAATATTAAAGCTTTTATGCGCGGAGAAGACCGAAATGTGGTGAATCCGTAGTCACAAGGGACTCTGACTTGACAACCGGAGACAAGCATAGTAATTTATTTATGTTGTAGATTTGTTTACTATCCACAAAATATTTTGAGAAGAAATATTTAGAAAAGAGGAATCAAATGATTAATCGGATAAAAGAATTATGGCGCAAATATGAGGAGATTATTGCTTACCTGATAGTGGGTGGTCTGACCACAGTAGTATCGTGGGCAGCAAAGTTTCTTGCCAATGCAATTTTCTTTGGAAATACAATGTATCCTACGCCTGTTGAGAATTTTATATTGAGCACTATCAACTGGACGGCGGGAGTTATTTTTGCTTATTTTACCAATCGCAGATTTGTATTTAAGAGCCATGAACCCATGCTGAAGGAAGCCCCAAAATTCGTGCTCTCCCGCGTATCCACGTGGGTTTTGGATATTGTGGTAATGCAGGTGTTGACTGCAATCGGTGTACATTTGATTATCGCAACCGTAATCTCAGCCGTACTGGTTATCATCGCCAACTACGTCTTCAGTAAATTATTTGTATTTAACGATAAAAAAGAAAAAGATAATGTAAAATAATGTTTAAATGCCGGGGGCAGAAATTTGTACCGCCCACAATGGTCAGTTGTGTTTGCATCTACAGGAGCCTTAGTTGCTCTTAGGATTGACAAAGATGCGTTGTTGCCAAAAATTCGTCTGTTTGAGCGTAGCGAGTTTTCGAATTTTTGGTAACGCACTTAGCAGATTTGGCAATTCTTAGTGCAACTTGGCTCCGCAGCCGCAAACACAACTGACCATTGTGGGCGGTACAAATTTCTGCCCCAGCATTTTGTTATTATTTAAATTTTCTGTACCATGTCCTCTACAAGTCTTGCGGAGTGGAGGGCAGCGGCTTTCTCAAATACGGGATAATCCATTTCGGCACTGTCGTCCGCTTTGTCGGAGATTGCCCGGATAATCACAAAAGGAATCTGATTCAGGTAAGCTCCGTGAGCGATGGAGGCACCTTCCATTTCTGCACAATCCCCTTGGAAAACTTCAATTAATTTATTCTTTACCTCTTTGGTGGATATAAATTGGTCACCGCTTACCACTCTGCCGGCAAGGGTATGAATGTCAGGATTTACCTTTTGACTGGAGGCGATTGCCAATTCAGTTAATCTCACATCAGCGGCAAACTCGCGGAAGCCAAGCTGCGGAACCTCTCCTAACTGATAGCCGAAAATTGTTACATCCATGTCGTGATGCAAAGCATCTCTGGATACTAAAATATCACCGATATCCAGCTTGGCATTCAGGGAACCGGCTACGCCGGTATTAATAATGTGGGTAACCTCGAAAACATCCGCCAGAATCTGTACGCAAAGAGCGGCATTTACCTTACCGATACCGCTGCGCACTACTACAACGGCGGCACCGTTCAGAGTACCTTCGTAAAAGTCCATTCCGGCTTTTGTTACAATATTAGAGGCACTCATTTTGGCCTTCAGTGCTTCTACCTCAAGCTCCATTGCTCCGATAATTCCTATTTTGCTCATTTTAATATTCATTCCTTTCACGAGTAATCATTATTATTCCGGGTATACCAGTCTGCTTTCATCGATAGAATAAAGAACCTGTTCCAGATAGCGCTTCGCCAGATAATTGGCCATCCCCAGATTCATGTCCAGATAGTTGCCGCAGTCTTTGGCGGAAGCTCCGGGTACTTCGTCCTGAAAAGTACTGATAAATTCAAACATTTCAATCATTAAGGGAATAATATCCCCGGAGGTATAATCCCCTGCCAACAGCAGATAAAAACCGGTGCGACAGCCCATGGGACCAAAGTAAATTGTTTTATCCTTATAATCTGTATGATTGCGCAAAAAGGTCGCAGCCAAATGTTCAATGGTGTGCATCTCGGCAGTATTCATAACAGGCTCCTCGTTGGGACTTGTCATACGCAGGTCAAAGGTAGTAATCACCTCAGCGCCTACATTGTCCTTGCGGGACACATATACGCCGGGCTGCAGTTTAATATGATCAATGGTAAAGCTTGCAATTTTCTCCATAATTACCTCTTTCTGTGCTGTATGATCGATAAGTGCGCATGTAATTAATTGTCCGCTGACGGCACAGCACCACCGTCAACAATTTATGAAAGACTTACGAGGATAGTATACACTATAATCTTCCTGTTGGGAACAAGCTTCTTTCTATTTATTTGTCATAATAGTTGTGATATGATAAATATATCTGGAGCAGTCAAAACAGAATCTTTATAATAAGCAGAAAATACGAAAGAAGGATTTGAAATGATATATGCAGGAATCATTGCCACAGCCCTGCTGGTGATTTGGATAGTGGTGCTTCTGGTGCGTGCAATGATGTTTAAGCCTTATCCGGAGCCTGATACAATATCCGGTGAGGTACAGCTGAATCAAGATAAGATTGTCTCAGATATGCAGGCAATGATACGTTGTAGGACGGTGTCACATTCGGACGAGACATTGACTGATTTTGGCGAGTTTGAGACATTCCGCGCATTACTGGTGGACAGATTTCCATTATTACATACATATGCCACCAGAGAATTGATAGGGCAAACAGGAGTATTATATTGCATAAAAGGTGAAAAGGCAGATGCACCCAATGTCTTCATGGCACATTATGATGTGGTGCCGGTGGAGGAGGACGGCTGGGACAAGCCTGCCTTTGATGCCATTATTGAGGATGGTGTCATGTGGGGACGCGGTACTCTGGATACGAAGGGAACGCTTTGTGGTATTCTGGAGGCGGTAGAGCAGCTTCTCTCAGAGGGCTTTCGACCTCGGCAGGATCTGTATCTTGCTTTTTCCGGGGATGAAGAAACAAGCGGTGCAAGCTGTTCGGCTATAGTAAGTTGGTTTGAAGCACGCGGTATTAAGCCCGCGATGGTGCTGGATGAAGGCGGCGCCGTGGTAGAAAAGGTATTTCCCGGAGTAGCCCGGGAATGTGCACTAATCGGTATTGCAGAAAAGGGTTATGTGAATCTGGAATTGTCATTAAAGAGCGAGGGTGGACATTCATCCACACCACCTACACATACCGTTGTAGGCAGACTGGCGCAGGCGATAGTTGCTATTGAAAAGCATCCCTTCAAAGCGCAGCTGACGGAGCCGGTGGCAGCCATGTTTGATACCTTGGGAAGGCATTCCTCTTTTGGATACAAGCTCCTTTTTGCAAACCTGTGGTGCTTTGCCCCTCTTTTAAAGCAGATATGTAAAAGAACATGTGGGGAAATGAGTGCTATCATGCATACCACCTGCGCGCTGACCAGAATGCAGGGAAGCAAGGCCTTTAATGTATTGCCGCCCTCTGCATCCATAGGTATGAACCTGAGACTTTTGGGTAAGGACACCGTTGACTCTGCAGTGGCATATTTGCAGAAGGTGATAAAGGATGATCAAATCACCTATAACGTGGAAACAGGGTTGAATCCTACAGAAAGTTCCGACGTGAAATGTGAGCAGTGGGAAATGCTCAGAAAAGTGATTCACACAACCTGGCCGGATGCATTGATATCACCCTATCTCATGCTGGCGTACAGCGATTCCCGTCACTATTGCCGTATTACAGACAAGGTGTATCGTTTTTCTGCTATGAAGCTTTCCAAGGAGGAGCGGGCATTGATTCACGGACACAATGAGCGCATTCCGCTAGATACATTAGTCAAGACCGTGGAATTTTATGTGAGATTAATAAGATGCTTATAGAGAAAAACACACATCCTTGAGAGCTGAAATCACTTCTCGGATGTGTGTTTTATTTACCTTTGTTACGCCTTTGCTTTACGCTTACATAAGATGATAAATCCTTACACAAGTTACAGATTTCCAAGCCGTAAACAGTCATATCTTCGCGTTCTTCTATTCGAACGACGATTCCTTCCAAATCAAGCTTATGACCGATATCCTCAAAATAAACAGATACTCGGTCGCCCTTGGATAATCCCAATTCCTTGTTACGGTCTGCAATAGAAAAGCCGGATAAGCTGATATCTTTTATCATAACGAATTGCGATCCGCGACCTGCCATATAAAACTGTGCTCTTGTGGCTACGGCCACGCGGAAGGAATTACGCCTGTTGTGTCTGGTGCCATCAGTAAAAACCTGTAAAACATATTCTGTTTTGTAGGTTGTAATCTTGGCATTATGCCAAATGAAAGGAACGGCATTATCCTGAGTAAATTCCACATCAATTTGAACGTTATCAAAAATCAATCTCTTATCACCGGAATAATCCAACGTTATAGACACAATATTGTTGGCTAGCTGCTTCTTGATAAAGGCGCCTAAAGTCATGTTTCTATTATTGCTACTGATATATAAGGTGATGCGTTGACCTACATCAATCTCTGACAGCTTGAACCCCAAAATAGCACCTCCCAACTTTTATATATAGAAATAATAACATAAGAATACAAAAAAAGATAGAAAAATATAAATAATTTGTCAATTTTTTATATTTTTCTATCCGTATAATCATTAATTATCAGATTAAATATTAGATTTTAATTTCATCCTTTAACCAAGCAAGTGCTTCTTCTCTGGTTGCAAAATGACCTTCCATAATTCCTGTTTCGGAACGCTGTGTATTTTTCTGAGCCTGTATCTTTAACATGATAGAGTTGCCTTCTACAAAAGCAAATGCCTGACAACCGGCTTCTACAAAGGCCTTTGTCATTTTAACCAACTCACCGCCTTCAGCAGGACCAACAGGACTCATCTGAGAACAGTCTGCTATATACGCCCAGCCTGTCTGCTTCCAGCTGTTTGCGCTTGCCAAAACGGTTTCTGTAAGCCATTTCAATTCGTCGATATTTGTTTTTCCCACACCTGTGGACATTACAATCTTTCTTCCTGTGATAAGTTCAACTGTTTGTGCTCCGTTTGTTTTTGCCATAATGTTGTCTCCTTTGTAAGTAAAATTGAAATTTTATATTAGTAAGGTACTGTCTTGTTAAAAAACGATACCTTACAATAGTTCTAAAAGACACAAATATTCTGTGTATAATTATATAACACAGCTTAATGTGTGTCAATTCATACAAACTACATTTTTAGTAATTGCAGTAAAGCGCTTTGTTGGAAAACTATAGCTATAAATTTTCCAACAAAGCGCTTTATTGATTTTCTATATTAGAATTACTTCCTATTCTGCCGCTTTATGATATAATCTGCCAGCATGTTGGCGGTTTCCTCTTCGCCCAATTTACTGCTGTTTACGGAGATGTCGTAATTGCGGGAGTCTCCCCATTTTCCCTTGCAATAGGTGTTGTGATAATATTTCCTTTTTCGGTCCTTGCGGAACACAAAATTTTCTGCCTCATCAAATGGCATGTTATAGAGTTTGGCAATGCGTTCCACCTTATGTTCCCAATCGCCAAGGATAAAAATAGAGATGAGAGCAGGATAATCCTTCAAAACATGCTCCGCACAACGCCCTACAACAACAAAGGATTTCCCTTCGGCTGCTTTTTTGCGGAGGAAGTCAAATTGCATATTTGCAAGGTTTTCCGCCATGGAGTTGGAGTGACCACGCACGCTTCTGGTAAAGAAATAGTTACGTGGCACTTCATCAAATTTCTCCAGAGAAGAAAGTTTAATATTCTTTTCGTTTGCAATTTCTTCTAAAAGATTCTTGTCGTACAGTTCCAGACCAAATTTCTCTGCAAGGATTTCTGCGATTTCGTGACCGCCGCTTCCAAATTCTCGACCAATGGAGATAATCAGTTGTTTTTCCATAGCAAAGTACTCCTTTCGCTTTATGTCTTACAGATATCTTACAAAAATCATTAGCATGGAAATCAGTATAATCAAAACAGTTATCGGAGCAACTACTTTACAATATTGTCCCCAACTGATGTGATGTCCGTTCTTGGAAGCAACAGCGGTGCCCACTACATTGGCAGATGCGCCGATAGGAGTAGCACTACCACCAATATCAGTACCCATGGAAAGTGTCCAGGCCAAAACGGATAAATCAATACCCTGAGTGACAGCAAGGCTCTTAATTACGGGAATCATAGTAGCTGCAAAAGGAATATTGTCAACAAAAGCACTTGCAATGGCAGATACCCAAATGATAATTGCAATCATAAGCATATGGTTGCCGCCGCTGATGTCACCGATAAATGTTGCAATTACTTCCAAAATGCCGGTTTCCTCCAGTCCACCTACTACAATAAACAGGCCGATAAAGAATAAAAGTGTTTTATAGTCAACCTTTTTCAGTAAAAGAAGGGCATCCTTACCGGCAGCAATTAAAGTCACAATAGCAATGAACAAGCCGATAAATGCAACTGTCAGCCCGGTCTGTGCATGTGTCACTAACAGAATAACTGCACATGCGAAGATGATACTGCTGATGGCAAAGCTTTTGCGGTTAGTAATAGCATCCTTAGGGTCCGGATGAAAGGAGGAATCTACGGCTTCGGTATTACGTAGTTCCTTATTAAATATAACATAAAAATAGCCAATTGCCAAGATGAGACACACACCTGCAATTAAGCCTGTGTTGGTGATAAAATCAGTAAAAGAATAACCCAAGGCGGTACCGATGATAATGTTTGGAGGATCTCCGCACATGGTAGCAGAACCACCCAGATTAGAGCAGAAGATCTCTGCAAGAATCACAGGTACAGGATTGAATTTTAGTAGCTGAGATAGTTCAACCGTCACTGCCGCCAAAAACAGGATAACAGTAATACTGTCAATGAACATGGAAAGTATACTGGACATTAACATGAAGGTAATAAATATGGGAAGTATTTTGTAATGTACCATTTTGGCAAGTCTCATACACAGCCATCGGAAGAAGCCGGCATGCCCCATACCTTCTACCATAACCATCATACCTGCAATAAAGATGATAGTTGCCCAGTTGATTCCGCTGCCGGAAGATTCTGCTGCTTCTCCGGCATGATACCAGAAAGCGGGTGTAAATATCTCCTTAACATTTAAGGTATGTATCACTGCCTCCATGCTGTGCATGCAGAAACCAAATACCAGAACCAGTGTAAGCAAACCGCATAATAAAGTGGTAATGTGTCTCTCAATCTTTTCTGTTACAATCAGAAGAAACATTATCAGAAAAATTGTTACTGCTAAAATCTGTGCCATATTTCACTTCTCCTCCTCAAAAGAAAAAAGCCATTCCGTCATTCTAAGAAGGAATGGCTTTTCATTTCCGTTGAAGATTATATGACTGTAATTCATATTTTGCAAGGGGGAATTTGTATTTTTTTGTTTCTTAATGCCTTTTTAACACAGATACTGTTGAAAATGCGGTTTCTGCTGTTGGAGTATATGACTTAATACTAGAAACATTGTGTAGGGTGGTGCTACAATAGAAGATAATAAAAGTCATGACAATTTGAATTTGACGGAGAGAATACGATGAGTTTAATGTTTGTGAAGGTAGAGGATTGCGATTTAAAACAATATAAAAAAGATATGCAGGAGGCATTTCAAAAAGGCTTTGAAGAAGATTTTGGTAAGACGGAAGAAATTATTTTGCCAGAAGAAGATATAAATAGGTCGTTGACTACAAAAGGCTCAGTTGCCTATAAGGCAGTAGTAGATGATGAAATGGTCGGTGGAGCAGTTGTCGTAATTGATGAAGAAACACAGCATAATCATTTGGATTTCCTTTATGTAAAATATGGCACTCAAAGTAAAGGAATAGGAAAGAAAATGTGGGATGAAATTGAAAGATTGCATCCACAGACCAAAGTGTGGGAAACTTGTACACCGTATTTTGAAAAGAGAAATATTCATTTTTATGTGAACAAGTGTGGATTTCATATCGTGGAGTTTTGGAATGAAAAAAATCCAGACCCGAATATGCCAGAAGATTTTGTTGGTGATGGAAATGAAGGAATGTTTCGCTTTGAGAAGAAGATGTAGAATTTGATGAGGTGATAGAAATGGTTGATTATGGATTAAAAGATAGAGTAGTTATAATTACAGGAGCGAATAATCTATGGGGAATTGGTGCAACAACAGCTTTTGCTTTTGCTCGTGAAGGTGCAAAGGTGGTTTTGGTATACAAGAAAGTAGATAGACCATTTGATGCAACAAAAATGGATAGAAATGGTGTAGATAGATATTATGGAGCAAATGCAGGAAATGCTGATGCAGTAGAATCTAAACTTAAAGAAATGGGTGCTGATTATATTGTTTTAGAAAGTGATATTTCTAATGAGGACGATGTGAAAAATGTTTATTCTATAGTTCTTGAAAAATATGGACAAATTGATGTTTTATTTAACAATGCAGCGACAGATGATGAAACTGGTTGTGATACTATAGAAACTATAACTCAAAAGGTGATAGATGATACATTTGCAGTTAATGTTCGTGGAAGTATTTTGATGACGAGAGAATTTATTAATCATCGTGGTGATTATGGAAGGATTATTAACATTTCAACAGATGCATCACAAATCTTTGCTGGTCAAATTACGTATGGAGCAAGTAAAGCAACTTTAGAAGCACTTACTCGTAGTATTGCCCTTGAAGTTGCACAGTATGGAATAACTGTAAATTGTGTTTCGCCTGGTCCAACTCAAACAGGTTGGATTGATGATGAATTTGAAAAAGTAGTTCTTCCTTTAATCCCAATGGGAAAATTAATTCAGCCAGATGATATTGCAGAAACTGTTTTATTTCTTGCAAGTGAACAGGCAAGAATGATTACGGGACAAGTAATAAAAGTGTCGGGTGGTAAAGCTTTGTAAACTTTCAGTTTGTCAGAATAACATAATCGTATTAAAAGGATATTTCCGGGTGGAGTACCTATTTTAGCAGAGTAGATACTCCATTTTTGTTTATAGGTAAAAAAACACAATCATTTAAGAGAAAATCAGCTTGTGCTTTGGTGTTGTTGTGTCTTGAATCATTGATTTTACCGGATTTGTAACACTTTATGTATGACATAAAAAGAGGATGGCCAAAATGGCCATCCTCCATAAATCCTTATTTTAAGCGGTTTTCTTATGCGTTGAAGTAGCGTTTGAGTAATCCCTCGAATGCCTTACCATGTCTAGCTTCATCCCTTGCCATTTCATGCACGGTATCGTGGATAGCATCCAGGTTCAGAGCCTTTGCTCTCTTAGCAAGGTCAAACTTACCTGCGGTTGCACCGTTCTCAGCATCTACTCTCATTTCAAGATTCTTCTTGGTGGAGTCGGTAACAACCTCGCCCAAAAGCTCTGCAAATTTAGCAGCGTGCTCAGCCTCTTCCAAAGCAGCCTTTTCCCAGTAAAGACCGATTTCAGGATAGCCTTCTCTGTGAGCGACTCTGGACATTGCCAGATACATGCCAACCTCAGAACACTCAGCTTCAAAGTTTGCGCGAAGATCCATTATAATATCTTCGGGAGCGCCCTGTGCAACGCCTACAACGTGCTCTGCAGCCCAGGTCTTTTCGCCGGCCTGTACAGTAAATTTCTCAGCGGGAACACCGCAAATAGGGCACTTCTCAGGTGCTGCATCGCCTTCATGAACATAACCACATACTTGACATACAAGTTTCATAATCTTAATCTCCTTTTCTTTTAAAAATTATATTGTTAGTTTACAATTTCCTTTGTTTGGTTGCAGGCAATACATTTTTCACAGCAACCGTAGAAATAGGTTGTGTGTCCTGCAATTCTTCCGTTAAAGTTTCTGGCAGCAATTTGGTTGATGTTATCAATATTGTCCATTTCCAAATCAATAACGCTGCCGCATTCCGTACAGACGAAATGGTAGTGCGGGGAGGTGTCAGCATCAAAATGGTCTACACCGTCGCCCAGATGCAATCTTTGAATCTCACCGATATCGGACAACAGAGTAAGATTGCGATATACAGTACCAAGACTGATATTGGGATTCTGTTGCCGTACGTTCATATAAATGACATCGGCTGTGGGATGGTCCTTTCTAGTCATTAGAAAAGACTTAATTAAATCACGCTGCTTACTTTTTTTGAGTGCCAAAACAACCTCCTTTTTCAAAGTAGTAATGATTACTAATTTCATTATACCTAAAATTATACTCTTGTCAACAATTATTTGAAAAAATTTATAAAAAACTTTTATCCGGGAAATTTTAGACTTTTTTAAGGATAATATATGATTGTTTTTACACAATTATGGAAGGAATGTGTTATACTTTTCTATAAATAAGGTAACCGTTTATTTTATTAAGAAGGTGTATGCTATGTACAGGTGGGTAGAGGGATGAAGTTTAAGACACGATTAAGAGTAACGTTTATCAGTATTATTGCGCTGCCGCTGTTGTTAACTTCCCTGTCGTTTGTGGTAATCGGTATATATCTGATGAATGTCCAACAGGGCGTGGGTCTGCAGGATATTGATTACACCATGATGACGGAGAATGTGCGGGAATTTACCAGCAATACGGACGAGGCTTATTTTATTCTGTTGGAGCAAGCCAGAATGGATAGCCGCAAGCTGGAGGACAAGCAATATTTGGAGCATATTAATTCAGAGGTGTCAAGGCGCTCCACATATCTGATTGTACGAAAAGAGGATGAGCTGTATTATGCCGGAGATGAAAAGGCAGCACAGTTGATTTTTGATAAGCTGCCCCGTTTTGGAGAGGAGATACTGGCGGAGGAAACCGGCTATTATTATAGCGATATGGAGAAATATGTAAAAAAAATCGATTTCCGATTTTCCGACGGTAGTGAGGGCAGCGTTTTTGTTATCACCAGGCTGAATTCCTTGATTTCCAAGCATTTGCTTATAGATATGTTTATTGCCATTGCGGTGATTTTGATTTTTACCAGTATTATGCTGACACAATGGATTCGCAAGGGCGTGTTTATTCCGATTGATGAATTAAATGTAGCCATGCGTAAAATTAAAGAGGGAAATTTTGATTATGCGCTACAAACGGATGCCAAGGGTGAAATCGGTGACCTGTACCGTAATTACGAGGATATGCGGCTGCGGTTAAAGGAGTCTGAAGAGGAAAAACAGGAAAATGAGAAACGAAATAAAGAGTTGATTAGTAATATTTCCCATGATTTGAAGACACCTATTACAGCCATCAAGGGTTATGTGGAAGGAATTATGGACGGTGTGGCTGACACGCCGGAGAAGATGGACAAATATATCAAGACTGTCTACAACAAGGCAAACGATATGGATAAGCTGATTAATGAATTGACAGTTTATTCCGGAATAGACAACAATCGTATTCCTTACAATTTCCATCGCATCAATGTGGCGGATTATTTCGGAGATTGTGTGGAGGAGGTAGGACTGGATCTGGAATCCAGAAATATTAAATTGAATTATTCTAATCTGGTGGAGCCGGATACTATCGTTATTGCTGATCCGGAGCAGATGAAAAAGGTCATCAATAATATTATCAACAACAGCGTGAAATATATGAATAAGCGCAATGGACAAATCGATATTCGAATTTTGGATGAAGTAGATTCTATCCGAGTGGAAATCGAGGATAATGGCAAGGGAATTGCCCAGAAGGATTTGCAGAAAATTTTTGACCGGTTTTACCGCACGGATTCCTCCCGTAATTCTGCGCAGGGCGGAAGCGGAATCGGTCTATCTATAGTCAAGAAAATTATTGAAGACCATGGTGGCTACATCTGGGCCACCGGAAAAGAGGATGAAGGAGCCTGTATCCATTTTGTATTGAGAAAGTATATTGAGCTGCAATATAGCAGGAACGGAGGACGATATGAGTAAGATTTTAATTATTGAAGATGAAGTAGCAATCGCAGATTTGGAGAAAGATTATCTGGAGTTAAGTGATTTTGAAGTGGATATTTGCAATACAGGTGACGAGGGCTTACAGACAGCCTTGGCAGGTGATTACAACCTGATAATTCTGGATTTGATGCTCCCGGGCATGGATGGCTTTGAAGTATGTAAGAAAATCCGTGAAGAGAAAAACATTCCCATCCTAATGGTTTCTGCCAAAAAGGATGACATCGACAAAATCAGAGGCTTAGGTCTGGGTGCCGATGATTACATGACCAAGCCCTTCAGCCCCAGCGAGCTGGTAGCCCGCGTTAAGGCGCATATGGCACGCTACGAAAGACTGGTGGGCACCAATCAGAAGCCCCAGAATGATATTGTGGAAATCAGAGGCATTCGCATTGATAAGACTGCCAGAAGAGTGTATGTAGACGGTGAGGAAAGGACCTTCACTACCAAGGAATTCGATTTACTTACCTTCCTTGCAGAGAATCCCAATCATGTTTTCACCAAGGAAGAGCTGTTCCGGGAAATCTGGGATATGGATTCCATCGGTGACATTGCAACCGTTACCGTACACATCAAGAAAATCCGTGAAAAGGTAGAGAAGGATACCGCAAAGCCCCAGTATATCGAGACAATTTGGGGAGTGGGGTACCGCTTTAAGGTGTAGATGCAGATTGAATTTGTCTTGCAGTTAGAATATAATGATGCTAGGAGGTGATATGGATGTGTACGGAAACTCAATTGAATAGAATAATGAAGGCTATGGTGGACTGTTATAGGGTCGTTTATGGGGACGATATTGTTGAAATAGTTCTTTATGGTTCCTATGCAAGATGTGATTATACAGAAGACTCGGACATTGATATTGTTGCGGTTGTACGTGGTTCACGTTTGGATTTGCAAGAAAAATTAAAGGCTGTTTGGGATGTTTCAGCAGAAATTGGGTTGGAAAATGATATTATCGTTTCTCCGACAGTTATTCCGTATGATGAATTTATGAGATATAAGCAGACGCTTCCATATTATCGAAATATTGCGGAGGAGGGACGAAAAATTGGATGATTTGATACAGTATCGTTTAGCCGCTGCTAATGAAAAACTGGCATCTGCAAAGTTGCTTTTAGAGGCTGGGATGTATAAAGATTCTGTTGGTAGATCGTACTATAGCATATTTTCTGCAATAAGGGCAGTTCTCGCTGTGAGCCAGGTGGATTTTTCAAAGCATGCAGGAGTAATATCTTATTTTCAAAAGGAGTTTATTAAAACAGGAATTTTTGATAAAAAGTACTCCAAGTATTTGCAGCAGGCATTTCAAATTAGAAATAGCTGTGATTATGAGTTACTTTACATGTTCATCTAACATGTTCCTTAATACACCACAAAATTCCTCAGGAGAATCATATTGTGGCGAATGTCCACATCCTTCCACCAAAGCAAATTGCTTTTTAGGTGCGCTGATTATATGATAATAATCCTCTGCATATTTGCATGGTGTTGTCCAATCATCAGAACCTGTAATAAATCCTACCGGCACCTGATATTCTAATCCATAGTCTCTTACATCTGTTTCCATTATATAATCAAACAACTGCTCATTTAAGACAAGATATTCTTCAAGATTTCCGGACTGTTTTAAAAACCAACGCGCATCGTCAATTCCCATATAAGGTGAAGTAATTCCTTCCCAGATGGTGTTTACAGACTTCTCAGCCACATGATACTTGCTTGTATAATTTCTCAAATTCATCATACTTATTAGCGACTTATCTTCCATGTATTTCTGATAAGCAGCTTCCATTTCGCTCGTATCATCACTCATTGCAACTGCCTTTTCCAGTGCGTCTTTATAGCTGTAAATATCACTTTCTATTGTAACAACCTGACCAACACCAATATAAGCTAATACTTTGTCCGGATGATTCAGTACATATTGGCTTCCCAACATTGTTCCATAAGAATGCCCAACGATAAACACTTTTTCTGTATGAAAACGATTGCAGGCATAATCTACAAGGTCGTTTAAGTCCGTTTGAGCTTGTTCAAAGGAAGCAGTCTTGTTTGCAGTATCTTCATCTGCGTTATGGAAATAAGTTCTGCCACATCCACGCTGATCCCAGTTGATAATGGTATAATCTTCTACAAGGTGCTTTTGAAAAATGTAATTCACAAATGTATCTGGACTTGAAGGACCTCCATGCAGCCAGATTATAACAGGGTTTGCAGTATCTTTTCCCTGAATAAGCAAATATTGCTCCTGACCACCAAGCGTGACATATATTCCTTCATTTACACCGTTGTCAGTATTGATATACGAATCAATATAATTAAAATTTCTGTAGCCGATAATTAGAATCGCTACACCCAAAAGAATTAAAAGGATGATATGTATAATCCATTTCAAAATGCTAAGCAAAGTGCTTTTCTTCTTGACACCTTCAGATATTTTTTTATAGTGACATAGGTGAATACCAATGTGACCAATTCCCAGAATGATTGTTGAAATGATAAGAAATACATTACAACCATACACACCGAGTATAAAAAATGCACACACCGGTAGTGTAGCACCCGCAACTGGAATTCCGCCAACACTTCTATAAAAATCAGACATATTCTTTTCGCTTCGGAAATATCGTATCCAGTAAACTTCATACAGAAGCATAAGCATAAAAGAAATCAATAGCCATATACACCATATAGAATTAAGTCTTATATTGAAATCAGAGAATATTAACACACAACAACATACTAGTATTTCTCCAATTTTTTCTATAATCTGCAAAACTTTATTTTCTTTTTGAGCATATTGCTCATACCCCTTGGGCTTATATTTTGTCCAAATTATATTTGGTATGAACAACATTAAAAGATATATAAGTCCTACATATGAAAAACCAAAACGGAACATCGTTATATCTCCTTCGTATATTAAACTATTTTTCTTGTGTATTCACATTTATTGTTTTTTATTATAGCAAAGCATGTACTCTCTTTCCAACCTATTTTAGATGGAATATTATATAAAAGCAGACCGCCTATCATCCAAAAAGGTTTATGCGGTTATTTATTAGCAGGAATATAGTCGAGAAAGCGGATTGCACATATAAAGATATTTGATATAATTGACATAGATATTTTAATTCTGGAGGGATAAACATGTTAGAGGAATTAGGCATAAGTCTTGGCACTGCGCTGATTATTTTAATTGCAATGTATTTTATCGTTAAATGGGCAGTGAGAAACGCGATTGAAGAAAGCAGTTCCGAAATAAGCAAAGCAGTAAAAAAGGGAATGGAAAAGTATTACAAAGAAAATACATCCGAGGAAGAGCAGTAATTTAGAGTCGAGGTATTAATATGCTAATAAAAGTCGGCAATTTCGAATGTACCGAAGTGTGGGACGGGGTTTTTTATAAGAAGCTCTCTAATTATCCCCAAGTATCCGATTGGGAGATAAGAAACATCATCGAATTTATGGAATATGAAAAACAGTATGGCCGAAAATGTTCCATTGAATGTGATGATAATGATGTGCTGGATATGATTAACACAAAAATGGCGAATCGGGAAGTATATTTGAAAGCCGCGCGCCCTAAATTGCTGACAGAATGTACGGCATGTCCCTATCGAAAAGGTTGCGTTACAGATTATGTATGTCATACAACTTCGGCTGACAACGCTATAAAGATTTTCGGGTGTGGGAAATTGTTATCTGCACTAAATGCCCGAAAAGTACCGGTTGAACAATTAATGAGCGAGAAACGCAATGCTGCAAACGATCCTGCTGACTATTTTGAATACATAATGTTTGCATGGGGAAATTGTCAGGCAGGAGATAGACTGGTGATGGAGCGCGCGCTCGGCCGTTTCCCAAATGAAGAGGATTTAAGCGTGCATTTTAACCCGGGAGTAAGATTTTATTTTAAGTATGAGGAATTAATGCAACATCCCAATGCTATATTTGATGGTGTGTTACCCATGAAAGTCAAGGACGAGATAAATCTCAGGGATTGGGTTTATAAAATTGTAATTCCGAATGAACTAAAGGGCAAACTCGAAAAGCACGTACCGAATGATTTAAAAGATAGATTTATATATGTCGAAAATGATTGTAAAGATATTTGGGATTGGTCTGAGAAAGTATATGGAATTATTGAAAAAAGTACCAACTGACCAATCCTATTTGCCGAGTGCGCCCCCCCTGCCTAACCATCAGAAATTGCGCAACAGTAGGGTGGTATGAGCGGAAATAGTAAAATGTTAGAACAATAAAAGAAGTTTGCTATAATATCTTTAGAATAAAATGCGGAGGAACAGCTATGTTGCCGGAGCTCTTTTTGGAACGGATGAAGAATATGCTGGGAAAGGAATATGATGCTTTTCTGGCAAGCTTTGAACAGGATAAATATCAGGCATTGCGCTTGAATGCCTTGAAAAAAGATAGGCAGGGAAGATGCGCTGCAGAAGTGCTGAAATCACACTTGTCCAAGGTGTCCTGGGCGGAAAACGGTTATTATTATGCCAAGGAGGAACAGCCCGGCAAGCATCCGTATCATGAAGCGGGGTTTTATTATATTCAAGAGCCCAGTGCAATGGCGCCGGTGACTCTGTTGGAGGTGTGTCCCGGAGATCGGATACTGGATCTGTGTGCGGCTCCCGGTGGTAAAAGTACCCAGATTGCCGCGGCATTGCAGGGCGAGGGCTTGTTAATCTGTAACGAGATTCACCCTGCCCGCGCCAAGATTTTATCTGAGAATATAGAGAGAATGGGCATTCGGAATGCTTGTGTTACCAATGAAACGCCTGCCCGCCTCGCGGAGGTTTTCCCGGAATATTTTGACCGTATTCTGGTGGATGCGCCTTGCTCCGGGGAGGGAATGTTTCGTAAAAACGAGGCGGCATGTGAAGAATGGAGCTTGGAAAACGTAGAAATGTGTGCCTCCAGACAGGATGAGATCCTGGATTGTGCTGCAAGAATGCTACGTCCCGGCGGCAGGCTGGTGTATTCCACCTGTACCTTTGCACCCCGGGAAAATGAGGGCAGTATCAGCCGTTTGATAGAGCGCTACCCGGAATTTACAATATTGCCTGCAGATGCAGTGAAGCGGCATCTGTCTACCACAGATGATGCCGTAGAGTCTGTTTCGCCGGATGGTGATTGGCGACAGAAAAAAGCATCTGAGATTTCATATGACGGTGTGCCTGCATGGGTTGACAATCCTGCGCCCGGTATCGAACATACCTTGCGACTGTGGCCTCATTATGTGAAGGGTGAGGGACATTATGCGGCGGTGCTTCAAAAAGCAGGTCAGGCTACAGACACTTACAAGATTCAGGCCTTGGGAGGCTTAGAAAAAGGGCTGTCTCAAAAGGAAATGGATAAGGAATGGGCGGATTATCAAGTATTTGTGAAGGAGAATCTGACCAACCCGCTTTCAGGGAAATATCTGAGATTTGGCGATAATTTGTATTTGATTCCTGAGGAAATGCCCTCTGTAAAAGGGCTCAAGGTGCTTCGTCCGGGACTTCATGTGGGAACCCTGAAGAAGAATCGTTTTGAGCCGTCTCATGCGTTGGCACTGGCACTGGAACCGCAGAATGCGTTGCATGTGTGGAATTTATCTTCTGAAGATACCACTGTCAATGCTTACATAAGCGGTCAGACCTTTTCGGCTGAGGGTGAAAAGGGCTGGTATCTGATTTGTGTGGATGGATTTAGCATCGGCTGGGGCAAGCTTGCGGGGGGTATTATGAAAAACCATTATCCCAAGGGACTGCGGAAAAACCTTTGATTCGGGGCAAAAGGCTGACAATGATTGGACATCAGGAGAAATGTTAGAATGAAAACAGTAATCATATATGAGGATAAGGATATTCTTGTGATACAGAAGCCTTCCGGTCTCGCGACCCAAACAGCCAAAGTAGGGCAGGCGGATGTGGTAAGTGAGTTGAAAAATTATCTTGCGGCACAAAAGAATGGCTATCTGGGTGTGATCCATCGTTTGGATCAGCCTGTGGAGGGGCTACTGGTATTTGCCAAAAATAAAAAGGCAGCAGGAAATCTGAGTAAGCAGCTTCAGTTGGGAACCCTGCACAAGCAGTATTATGCGGTTGTCTGTGGATTATTTCCTCAAAAGCAGGGTGAGCTCGTGGATTACCTCCGAAAAGAGGATAATTATGCAAAAGTAGTGACAGGGAAGCAGGCGCAGTACCCGGATGCCCAGAAAGCAGTTCTGCAATATCGGATTTTGCAGGAAATTAATGAGCCTTGGAAGCTGGCGCTGGCGGATATACATATTGATACCGGACGTTTTCACCAGATACGTGCGCAGATGGCTCATGCAGGAATGCCGCTTCTCGGAGATACCAAATATGCAGAAGAGAGCATGCAGGAGCCGGGGCGTAGTTTGGGTGTTCGCAATGTAGCTCTGTGTGCCTATCATCTGACTTTTCAGCATCCTGCTACCAATAAGCAGATGTCCTTCCAGATCAGACCGGAGGGTAAAGCATTTGCCTATTTTGAATCAAATAATTTTGGACTTCTCTGAGTATACTATTCTCCGAAGAGGAGAATGGCCATGTCAGAAAAGATAAAGAACAATAAAGTATTGATACTGCTCCTTTTAACAGGGGCAGTATATTTTTTTCTTCAATATATCACTCCGCTGATTGCACCGGTGTTGGTTGCAATGCTCTTTGTAACCATATTTGGTCCCCTTTTGAAGAAAATGCAGGCAAAGCTTCGCATACACCGGCAAATTGGTGCGGTGGCCTTATTGCTGGTGGCAACTGTTATTTTGGTGGGATTGATTTGGATATTTTTTTCCTGGTTTGTGGGGAGTCTGCCTAACTGGATTAATCAGCTGGAGGCTTTGGAGCAGGAAATCACCGTATTGGTCAGGAGTGGCTGCGAGGCGGTAGGTCACGCTATCGGTGTAGATAATGTGTATCTGGAGCAGACGATTCTAAGACATATCGAGGACGGTATTGATTACATGCAGCTTGAGATGTTGCCGGGTATGCTGTCCCAGTCCCTGACCTATGTGAGGGTGATTGCGGCATTAGGCGGTTTTCTGATGACCTTTATTATTGCATCGGTATTGCTGGCCAAGGATTATGATGACATTATGAATCGCTTGTTAGATCGTGAGGACTGCCATGTTTTGCTTGAGGTAATCTGCGGACTGATACGCTATATAGCCACTTACGTCAAAGCTCAATTCATTATCATTGTCAGCATCGGGAGCCTGGCGGCAGTTACACTGGCGGTAATCGGAGTAAAGCATGGTATTTTGTGGGGACTTCTGGCGGGACTTATGGATGTTTTGCCTTTCGTAGGTACGGGAATTGTGCTGATTCCTTTGGCACTGATGCAGATTTTCGCAGGCGATTACGTGGGTGCAATAGTTTGTGTGGTTCTATATATTGTCTGCATATTTTTGAGAGAAATTCTGGAGCCCCGCCTGATAGGAAGAAAAATCGGAGTACCGCCTATTGCGGTGTTAGTCTCCTTGTATGCCGGGATTCAATTATTTGGTGTGTGGGGTATTATCAAAGGCCCCTTAGGCTTTATACTCATATATCAGACTTATCTGAGCCTGCAAAGAAGATGGTGGGAGCTGACATAAATCCAGAATGTAGGAGAGCCGGGATTTTGATGTAGAGGTGCAGGGGTTTGACGGTTGACGAACAGAGAACGCTGGCTTATGATAGAAATATAAATTATGCTATGGAGGCACCATGAAGAAAAAAAAAAGAAGCAGGAGCAGTAAAGCTGAGCCTATTAGTGTATCCTTTTATGAATTTTTTAAATACGTGCTTGACTTGTGCGTATGTGTTTACATTTTTTTGATATTAGTAGTTATGCCCTTTTACAATGAAGAGGGCTTTAATCATATCGGAACGGATAAATCCACATTCTTTAAAAATTGCACGATTTATGGGAGCAAGATAGTGTTACCCCTGCTGGCAATTATGGCAGTTACAGGTGTGATAATGCATATTCGAACAAAGGGAATACCGAATGGGAAAGCGTTATCTGTAAAAAGCATTATAGCGGCCTGCAAAAAACAGTTCTCGTCAACAGATTGTTTTGCATTAGCCTATGGAATCAGCGTGATAATTGCCTACTTATGCTCCGATTACAAGGAGACTGCAATGTGGGGCGTTAAGGGCTGGTACATGGGTCTGATACCACAGTTGACAGTGGTTGTGGTATATTTCCTGATATCCAGGGCATGGACAAGGCGTAATTGGCTGGTGGCACTCATTCTTCCGGTATCGTTTATCGTATTTGCCTTGGGATATTTGAACCGCTTTGGCATTTATCCCATTGACATGAAGCTGGAAGCTCCGGAATTTATATCTACCATTGGAAATATTAACTGGTACTGTGGTTACTTGGTGTCCATTTTCTTTGGTGTCATGTTCCTGTTTTGGAAGGTGGAGTGGAAGAAGGTCTGGCAGCAGCTTTTAATGATGGGTTATTTAGTAATTGGCTTTGCCACACTGGTAACACAGGGAAGCAGCAGTGGAATCTTTACAATGGCAGTACTGTTTCTATTCTTGTTCTGGTTATCTGTTTCGGACAGCAGAAGCATGGAAAGCTTCTGGTTGGAAATGGTGCTTTTTTCCGCGACCTGTCTTGTTACCTGCATAATGCGAGTGTGTGGATTGCTGGAAATTACATACATTGATACCTTAATAGATTTGTTTACCTATAGCCTTATTCCAATAATTATGACACTGCTGTCACTTGCTTTTTGGGCATGGGTTCGGGTTACCAACAATAAAGGCCGGTATCCTCAGAAGATATGGAAAGGCTTGAGTGTACTGGTGTGTGGCGGAAGCATAGCGCTTGTGGTGCTATTTGTCATACTGCTTGCGATAAATACAGCAGGTGGTGGCATTATTACGAAAATGACAACAATGTCAGAACAAAATGTTTTAACTTTCTCTCCTACATGGGGAAGTAACAGGGGTGCTACCTGGACCTGTGGCTGGCTGTGTTTCTGGGAGCAGGATGTACTACATAAGCTGACAGGTGTAGGTCCGGATTGTATGGAGGCGTTTTTGTATGGAGCCGGCAGTGCTGAGTTGGTTGCTGTGGCAGAGGAACGCTTTGGTACAGCGCGACTGACAAATGCACACAATGAGTGGCTGACAATTTTGGTCAACATGGGCCTACTGGGATTGGTGAGCTATGCCGGAATGATGATAACAGCAATAAAGCGTTATATTCAAAGTCGAAATGTAAAGGTCATAACAGCAGCCTGCGGAATCTGCGTACTGGCATATACGGTGAATAACATGTTCAGCTTCCAGCAGAGTATGAATATCGCAACCATAGCCGTGATTCTGGGAATCGGAGAGAATTATATGCGGGAGGAGTAGGAAGGGGCAATGTTAGAATGAGTAAAATACAAAGATGCCAATTATCTGATGAAGAGTTGAAACAGCGCGGAATTGAAATTCCGGCTGATATTACAGATAAAAGCTTTTTCGATGAAATAGAACAAATGATTCAAGAAGAATTTAGTGATATTCCTGATGAAAAGCAATAAAAAGCACCCTAAATTGGGTGCTTTTTTCATGTCTGATTATTAATCGGCGTGACAGGATTCGAACCTGCGACCTCTACGTCCCGAACGTAGCGCTCTACCAAGCTGAGCCACACGCCGTTTTTGTCTGTGACAGACCAAATGTCAACAGTAAAATAATAAATAGAAAAAGATTGATTGTCAAGCAAAAAACGAATAATATAGAAGAAAATAAGTATTCGTAACGTAAATTCACATGTTTCGACAGCAGGCTGCCCCTGAAGGAGGGCAATGCCGGTAGAAAGGAGTAGCTATGACTCGGGCGACGGTAAAATTGAAAAAAGGTGAGGGGCGTACCTTAAAGGCCGGTGGCATGTGGGTGTATGATAATGAAATAGATACTATTCAGGGAACCTATACAAACGGGGATGTGGTATCAATCCATGATTTTGATGATTATTTTATGGGCTATGGCTTTATTAATACCCGGTCCAAGATTACAGTCAGGCTCCTTGCCCGCAAGAAGGATACGATAATAGATGAAGCATTTATGGAGCAACGTGTCCGAGCTGCATGGAATTATCGCAAGGAAACCATTGATACTTCAAGCTGCCGCGTTATTTTCGGAGAGGCTGATTTTCTGCCGGGACTTGTGATTGATAAATTTTCAGATGTGCTGGTAGTGGAATCCTTAGCTTTGGGAATTGATAAATGGAAGCTTGTCATAGTTGATGCGTTAAAAAAGGTACTTGCAGAGGATGGTGTTACGATACGCGGTGTCTATGAGCGAAGTGATGCCAAGGTGCGCCTGCAGGAGGGCATGGAGCGTTACAAGGGCTTTATCGGCGAACCCTTTGATACAAAGGTGGAAATCATTGAAAACGGCGTAAAGTATATTGTGGATGTGGAGGATGGACAGAAGACGGGCTTCTTCCTTGATCAGAAGAATAACAGGGCCGCGATACACCGATTTTGTAAGGATAAGAAGGTGTTGGACTGCTTTACTCATACCGGCTCATTTGCTTTAAATGCAGGAGTTGCTGGAGCGGCGAGTGTGTTGGGGGTGGATGCTTCCCAGTTAGCGGTGGATCAGGCTACGGAGAATGCCAGACTGAATCATCTGGAGGACAGAGTACGTTTTGTCTGTGCCGATGTTTTTGAATTGTTGCCGGAGCTGGAAGCGTCAAAGGAAAGCTTTGACGTAGTAATATTGGACCCGCCTGCATTTACCAAGTCACGCAATTCCATAAAAAATGCAGTGAAGGGATATCGGGAAATTAATATCCGTGGTCTAAAACTGGTACGTGACGGCGGCTATCTGGTGACCTGCTCCTGCTCACATTTCATGGACCCGGAGCTTTTTGCCAAGACAATCCGAGAAGCTGCGAACGGCGCGCATAAGAGACTGCGCCAGGTGGAATTTCGCACGCAGGGCTGCGACCATCCTATTCTTTGGGCTGCAGACCAGTCCTACTATTTAAAATTTTATATTTTTCAGGTGTGCGAGGAGCGATAATGCGACAGAAAACCGTCAATTGATGGAATTGTGTGTGACATAAAGATGAAAATTGCCAGAAAACTTGCAAAATAAAGTGTGTTATTTAGCAAAAAGCGTATTTTATGACAAAGATACCGATATTGGATAAGAAAATAACAAAGTAGTGACAGTAATTGCCGATGAATAAGGGCTTGACTTTTGACGTCGATATGATATATTTCTAAATGCAAATGAGTTGCAGTTGCATTTGGACATGCACTTAAAATCAGAATTGACAGTTTCACAAGCTATGGAAAGGTATATTTACGATGTTGCATATTATTGAACATACTTTGTTAGACAGCATTAAGCTGGTGCCCTTTTTGTTCCTGACCTATCTGGCAATGGAGTATCTGGAGCATAAGGCGGGAGAAAAGACAACACGATTAGTACGAAAGGCAGGAAAATGGGGACCGTTTATAGGTGGTGTAGCAGGTGTCATACCCCAGTGTGGTTTCTCTGCGGCAGCATCCAATCTTTATGCGGGAAGCGTTATTAGTCTGGGTACATTATTGGCAATTTATTTATCCACCTCTGATGAAATGTTACCTATTTTGATATCAGAGCGCGCACCCATTACGCTGGTAGTGCAGATTCTTGCAATGAAGGCGGTAATTGGTATGATTGCCGGATTTATAGTAGATTTGGTGATACGAAAGCGCCACTTGCATGAGCATCCTCATAGGGAGGACCATTTACACGAGCACCATTCACATGAGCATGGGGAAGAGGAGCACGAGCATAATCATATTCACGAGCTCTGTGAGCATGAGCATTGTAATTGCGAAAAGGACGGTGTATTCCTGTCTGCTGTAAAGCATGCGCTTAAGATATTTTTCTTTGTGTTACTGATTACCTTTGTGTTGAATCTGGTGTTACATACGGTAGGCGAAGAAGTGTTGGCAAAGGTGATTTTGGATAGACCTGTGCTGGGTCCGGTACTGGCCGGTATCGTGGGTCTTGTACCGAACTGTGCAGCCTCTGTAGTCATTACGCAGTTGTTTTTGGAAGGTGTAATCAGTTTTGGTGCTATGATGGCGGGACTTCTGGTAGGTGCCGGTGTTGGTCTCGTAGTATTGTTCCGTGTAAACAGTAATAAAAGAGAGAATTTGAAAATTCTGGGTCTGCTGTACCTGATTGGTGTATTCGCGGGAATTGTAATAGAGATATTAATGTAGCTCAAGCGAATGCTACAAGTAACACTCTGTGTTTAGAAAATCTGTAAAAAGGACATTACCGGAGAATAGATATGGAAGTCAATTATCCACAGGGAATTAAATGGACAAAACAAAGAAAGGACGTGTACGCGGTTCTGTTGCAGGCAACAGAACCGCTCAGTGCAGTCCAGATTTATAATCTGATTAATAAAACAGATGATACCGGTACATATGCCGTGTCTACAATTTACCGTATCCTCACTGCCTTTGAAGAAAAAGGAATCGTCAACAAAACCAGTTGGTTGGGAGAGGAGACTGCCATTTATGAATTAAATAGGGGCGATCATACCCATTATGCAATGTGTGTAAGCTGCCACAAGAGGTTTCCTCTTCATGCATGTCCCTTTGAGCACATACATTCGGAGGAGGAAGAAGGAGAGCATACTCTTCAACAGGATGGTTTTGTTGTAACAGGTCACAAATTGGAAATATACGGCTACTGTAAGCGGTGTAACGAAGAAAAATTGCAATGAAAAAATTATCAAATTTTTTTAAAAAAAGGGTTGCATTATTCTAAATCATATGATAATATAACACTTGCGTTGTGAATTAAACAAAGCAAATGGACCGCTAGCTCAGTTGGTAGAGCACCTGACTCTTAATCAGGGTGTCCAGGGTTCGAGCCCCTGGCGGTCCACTTAGGAGTACTGATTTTGAGGACATAGGAGCCTTGGGGTCGGTACTTTTTTTGCGCGTTGGCATGAGCCGTGCTGTCCACTGTCTAAGGTGCACGTCGGATGCTTGCATACGTAAGGGCACCTTTAGACAGTGGACAATAGGGCGAAGCCCGCGACAACGAGCAAGCTTGCTTGCGAGTATGTCGCGCACGGCGAAAATTTGTGGCACGGCGGACGAGTAGCGATCGGAAAAGCAGAATGATTACACCAGATGTTAGTATGAAAAGTGTCTAAGAAAAATAGTTTAATAATAGTCACATTGACGTGCGTGTGATATAATCAATGTGTACGCTAAATATTTAATGGGATGTTTATCGGACACAATGAATGATATCATAAGAAAAAACCGTAAGGGAGAATTGAGATGAGAGAATTTACAGCAGTAAGTTTGTTCTGCGGTGCAGGTGGTCTTGATTTGGGATTTGAAAAGGCTGGATTTCGCACCTTATGGGCAAATGATTTTGATGCAGATGCTTGTAAAACTCATCAGAATTGGAGTAATACGGAAGTAGTGTGCGGTGATATTTCAAAAGTGGATATTGAAACTATTCCGGATTCTGATGTTATCCTTGGAGGCTTCCCTTGCCAAGGATTTAGTTTAAGTGGTCCTAGAAAAATTGATGATTCTAGGAATGCATTATACAAGCATTATGTGAGAATTGTAGCAGCCAAGAAACCAAAAATTTTCGTGGGAGAAAATGTGAAAGGTCTCTTAACTATGGGAAACGGACAGGTTATTGAGGCAATAATTGATGAGTTTTCTTCGTGTGGTTACAATGTTTTTTATAAGTTAGTGAATGCAAAAGACTTCGGGGTGCCTCAAGATAGGGAGAGAGTTATAATTTGTGGATTTAGAAAAGATTTAGGCATTAGTAACTTTGAATTGATTGTGCCTAATGTAGAGCCAATGTGTTTAAGAAAGGCATTAGAAGGATTACCTGAGGCGACAACGGATGAAGTCTGCAATGCACCATATTCTTCGCGTTATATGTCACGTAATCGAAAGAGAGACTGGAATCAGGTGTCTTATACAATACCTGCAATGGCGAAACAAGTAACATTATATCCAGGGTCTCCTGATATGGAAAAAGTAGACAAGGATGTGTGGAAGTTTGGAGAAAATGGTATTACAAGGAGGTTAAGCTGGCGAGAAGCTGCAGCAATTCAGACGTTTCCAAAAGAAATTGAATTTAGTGGTGACCTCACAAGTAAATATAAACAAATAGGAAATGCAGTACCAGTAAAATTGGCTGAGTGTGTTGCGATACAATTGCGTGAGATTTTGTTGGAAAAAGGGGAGTAGTAAATGGGTACAGGAATACAAACATCAAATGGCAAAGCTTTTGAATATGCGTGTGTCATAGCCTTACATGAACAGTTGAATAATGGACAGGAGATTATAATTGAACCATCTCCGCAAATGGAAACGGCCCAAAATCTATATGATGCAATTTCCGAGGACATGAAACCATTACTTGATGCGGCGGCAAGAGCGGCAGTGCGGATAATTAGGAGATTGGAACCTCAGTTGGCAGAATCGAAAGGAAATGAACCCTTATTTCTTTCTTTGCAGGCAGATGCAGAAGGAATTAGAGGTGACGTTAGAGATGTTTTGTGTATCCGAAAACAAAA
This sequence comes from Lachnospiraceae bacterium, assembly GCA_015056915.1. Lineage (GTDB taxonomy): Bacteria > Bacillota > Clostridia > Lachnospirales > Lachnospiraceae > Acetatifactor. Next base: position 5,469 of record SVFK01000016.1, on the reverse strand, counting down.
CGATTGGGAAATCGGGTTGTCTTGTAAGCATAATCATCATGCGGTAAAACATAGCAGATTATCAGATACAATTGATTTCGGACAAGAATGGCTTGGTGTACCATGCTCAAAGCAATATTTTGATAAAGTAGTACCACTGTTTACTGAGCTTAGAGAGATTAGGGATAAGAGTAAGGCAGGGGGTAATCCAGCACTATGGAATGATGTAAAAGGCAAAGCGGAAAAGTATTATATTCCTGTTTTGGAAGCATTTATGGAAGAATTATCGAGGATTAATTCTGAAAATGAAAATATTCCGGAGAAGATGATTCGATATTTATTAGGACGTTATGATTTCTATAAGGTGATTACTGATGATAGAAACAAGACTACTCGAGTGGAAGCAATTAATATTTCAGGTACTTTAAATCAGCAATCGGGAAATGTAAAGTCTATTGCCAAAGTCCCTGTATTAAAGATGCCAACACAATTTTATCATATTGGTTTTAAACCGGGTTCTGATAATACAATTGAAGTAGTGTGTGATGAAGGATGGCAGATTTCCATGCGAATACATAGTGCGAGTTCTAGGATTGAACCATCGTTGAAGTTCGATGTAAATCTTATTTCCTTGCCATCATCTGTACATACGCAGATAGAACCTTGGGAGAATGACCCAGAGATGGCACAAAGGTGTCGCCTGGGGATGTATGCTAAGATGCTTGGAAAATGAGTCTGTTTGTACTATAGTGAAGTCTTATAAAGCATTTTCTGAAAAGGCAATATATATCGACAAAGAAAAGGGTAGTTACAACTACATAATATGATGTATTGATAGGGTTTGCAGTCTACCGGCATTAAAAAGCGAGCACTAGAGTGGGAATCTAAAGCATCGTTTTTGGTACATCTTAAAGTCTGAGCATGAATAAACTTGCTGATTAAAGCGGGATTGGATTCCATAAAGCTGTAGTCTGCATTTTCAAGGAATCGCTTTAGATTGGATGTGTAGTGATCGGTTGCTTCAAATCCTATTCTTACTTGTTTAAGGCAAGCAAGGGAAGAAAGAAGAGTTTTGAGAGAATCAAATCCAACTTAGCACATGGTGTGAGCCCCTTTGCACTAGTAAAAGCTGTACACGTATAGGAACAATTTTACAGTGTTTTAAGTATTATTCAGGAATAAATGATTTCCTTAATATGACCAAAATAAAAAGAAAGGAAAAATAAATCTAATCCCACTATAAGGGATAATTGGATTATATGAGACTAACTATGACACCCATTTTTGATACACATGCGCATTATGATGATGAGGCCTTCGATGAGGATAGGGAAATATTGCTGAAGAGCCTTCCCGAACAGGGAATTGCAAGAGTTGTAAATATCGGAGCAAGTCTTGCCTCTTGTCGTAAAACCATTACACTCATGAACCAATATGAGTATATCTACGGAGCCATAGGGGTACATCCCAGTGAAACAGCAGAGTTGAATGAAGAAAATTTCGAGCAGCTGAGAGAGTGGTGCGGTCATGAGAAGTGTGTAGCAGTAGGTGAAATCGGTTTAGATTATTACTGGGATGAGCCGGAGCGTGAGATTCAAAAGAAATGGTTTGTACAGCAGCTATGGTTGGCGAGAGAGCTTCAGCTTCCTGTAGTGATACATTCTCGTGATGCCGCAAAGGACACGGCGGACATTATGCTTGCAGAGCATGCGGAGGAAATTGGAGGCGTAGTTCACTGTTATTCATATTCTAAAGAGACGGCAAAGACATTTCTTGACATGGGCTTCTATTTTGGCATTGGCGGCGTGTTGACCTTCAAAAATGCAAAGAAATTGAAGGAGGCAGTGGAATACACCCCCATGGACAAGCTTGTGCTGGAAACGGACAGTCCCTATTTGTCACCGGAGCCCAATCGCGGTAAGCGTAACAGCTCCTTAAATCTTTCTTATGTTGTGCCTGCCTTGGCAGATATTAAGAAAATGCCGGAGGAAGAGGTACGGCGTATTGTATGGGAGAATTCTTTGAAATTGTACCGTATGTCGCACTAGTGACGGTGATGTAGAAGCGAATTTTACAGGGAGAACGCGATTAAATTGCAAATAATATAAGATTTTGCGTAATTTTTATAGTACATTATTGCTATTTTTCGAAAATTGTGGTAAAAATATAGTAAGGTTTTGTTCTTTTTTGTAAAGAAAATGGTTGGGTTTTACGAAAAAACGAAAGTAAGGAGAAATGTTATGGCAAAAAACATTATGATTGTGGATGATGCGGCTTTTATGAGAATGATGATTAAGGATATTCTTACCAAGAATGGCTACAATGTAGCCGGCGAGGCCGAGAATGGACAGGTAGCAGTCGCAAAATATAAAGAATTGAGCCCGGATCTTGTTTTGATGGATATTACCATGCCGGAAATGGATGGACTTCAAGCTTTAAAGACCATAAAGGCAAATGATGCAGGGGCAAAGGTTATTATGTGTTCCGCAATGGGACAGCAGGCAATGGTTATCGAAGCGATTCAGTCAGGAGCCAAGGACTTTATTGTAAAGCCTTTCCAGGCAGAGCGTGTAATCGAAGCAGTTAAGAAGGTTATCGGTTAAATAGGATTTTATAAGCATAAAATGTTTATATAGTGATTTTTGGGAGCCAATTCTCCGATTACGGAATTGTAATCGTGAGGATTGGCTCTTTTTGTGTAACTCAACAAAGATTTATTGAAATTCAATAAAAATATATTGACATTCAATTTGACTAATGATATATTACCCCATAGAGAAAGTATAAATATGGAAATGAAAGTAATTATTTACAGAAAGGGAAAGAAAGTATGACAGAAAAGAAAAATCTCAGAGAACGCAAGCTTGCTCTTGCAAAGTGGACAAAGCTTTTACTGGACTTTATGTTTTACAGCGGAATTGTGATAACGATTACTTTGCCCTTTAGCTTAAAGCTGATTGGTCAATATTTGCCTTGGATTGTAGAAAATTATGAGGAGTCAGTGATTATTTACTTTGTGTTGGGTATTTCAGCAGTTTTGCTGATTCGAGAATTGCGGAAAATTTTTAAGACAGTGCTTACAGAGGACTGCTTTGTAACAGAGAATGTAATAAGTCTGCGCAAGATGGGAAATTGGAGTTTTTTCATAGCACTGGTGTCTGTGGTAAGAAGTATAGTTTATGTAACAATAGCCATGGCTGTGGTAATTCTTGTATTCGTGATTGCCGGATTGTTCAGTAAGGTATTGGCTATGGTGTTTGAAGAAGCAGTGCGATATAAGGAAGAAAATGATCTTACGATTTAAAAAAGATGATTTAAGAAATTTCATTAGAAAAACCTAAGAAAGTCAACAAGTAATCTTAAGAAATAGCATTTAGGATATAGTTTATAAACAGAAAGAGGTATGTATGGCAATCATTGTAAATCTGGATGTAATGATGGCAAAGAGAAAAAAAGGGCTGACGGAGCTTGCAGGCGAGGTGGATATTACACTGGCAAATCTGTCTATTTTAAAAAACAATAAGGCAAAGGCCGTACGTTTTTCCACATTAGAGTCTATTTGTAAGGCGTTGGATTGTCAGCCGGGGGATATTTTGGAGTATGTGCCCGATGAAGAGAAGGAAAGTGAGGGAGTATTATGAGTGAAGTAAGAGTAACAAGCGTTGCAGAGGATTTGTCAATGCAGCAGGTAGTGGCACCACAGCAGGTAGTGACACCGCAGGTGGTAATCGCTCCTAAGAAAGAAGATACGAAGGAAACTAAGAGTCTGAAAAGTAACTATGGCTTTTTTGGTCCGGCAACATTAGCTTATGCAGCGTTATATGCCTTTTGCATGTTTCAGAACGGATCGGGAATTACCTTCCCTTTTTTCATGGTCGCCAGTCTCGTGTTTTTATGCTTTACGTTGTCAAAACTAGAGATTACCTTGAAAAAAGGCAGTATATTTTACATGATTAGCATGATGCTGCTTGCAGTGTCCACCTTTTGCACCGATGACTGGCGAATCATTAATCTAAATAAAACAGGAATTTTTTTGCTGATGATGAGCTTACTGTTGAACCAGTTTTATAACACTACACAGTGGAAGTTGGGAAAATATGTAGGTGCTATTTGTGAAATGCTGATAATGGTCTGGGGAGAATTAGGACGTCCCTTTACAGACGGAAAGGCGCATTATCAGGAAAAGGGTAAGGCAAACAAAAAGCTTTGGTATGGAATCCTGGGTGTAGTGATTGCTGTGCCTCTGCTTTTGATTGTAGCGGCATTACTCAGTGCGGCAGATGCAGTGTTCCGTCAGATGACCGATAATTTAATAGACCTGATAAAGCCGGGCAATATCAGGAATATTGTTTTTCGAATTGCTTGTATATTTTTTGCTTCCTATGGGTTGACTGCATTTCTTTGTAAGCGCACGATAAAAGAGGATGTGAAGGATAACAAAAGGGGAGAGCCCATTCTTGCCATTACGATTACGGGATTGTTGACCTTGATTTATTTGTTGTTCAGTGGTATACAGATTTTTGGACTGTTTTTGGGAAAGATGCAGCTTCCGGAGGGATATACCTACGCCATGTATGCACGGGAGGGATTTTTCCAGCTGCTGGCGGTAAGTATTTTGAATCTTATTATTGTACTTGTATGTATGAGCTATTTCAAAGAAAGTAAGATACTGAAGGCAATGCTGACACTAATGTCATTATGTACCTTTGTAATGATCGCATCCAGTTGCATGCGTATGATTATTTACATTCGCTATTATTACATGACTTTTCTGCGTATTTTTGTGCTGTGGTCTTTGGTAGTGCTATTGTTACTTTTTGTAGGTGTTGTAATCAGTATTTTCAAAGAGAAATTTCCGTTGTTCCGCTATAGTGTAGTGGTAATAACTGTATTGTATCTGGCACTGTCCTTCAGTCATCCGGACTACATTATTGCTGCTGTGAACGTGGCAAATGCACCAATCAGTGAGGCGGAAGAGCGCACGATAGTCGAGGAGCAAAGCTATAGTGAAGATTTCTTCAGCGGTCCTTTCTTTCTGGGCGAGTATTATACGGATTACAGCTATCTCAGTACCTTAAGTGCGGATGCAGCTCCGGTATTGCTATCATATATGGATAAGCTTGGATATGACATGAATGTCATGAAAGATGCAGATGTTTTAACCAGTGAAATCTATCAAAACGCAGAAGCAGATGCAAGAGGCTGGAAGCGTTCCTGCTTTGGTTACCACTACCTGGACAACGTCAGAGTACGTTTGGACAAATTCTCGTGGCGCACCTTTAATATTTCAAGATATATGATGCTTCGCAATATTGAGAATCGGATGGAAGGATAGGATTTATAATAAAAGGGGGGCTAAATAGCCAATGTCATTTAGTTAAGGATGACATGGATGCCAATTTAACAGAAAAAAGCCAAGCGAATCCGCTTGGCTTTTTTTCTATGGTGAGATTTGAAAAAATGAGTATTTTTTCAACTACAAAAAGACAG
>SVFK01000015.1 GCA_015056915.1 Lachnospiraceae bacterium | reverse complement strand
TAATTCATTTGTGGGTGTCTCCTCTGAACAATGATTTTTATTAACCGCCAAGTTAACAATCATTATTCTATGGTAGGCACTCATTTTTTGCAAACCCGTTATTTGTTACTTAACAGGAATGCTCCTTTAACGCATTTTTCATATCATCTCTCCATAATTTTCAAAAATCAATTTCGTATCTATCCTCAATAAGCACATAGTGTACATTATGTTTCTGTGCAAGCCTTAAATTCTGTGCATTATCCGCTAACACACTTTCCAAAGTGCACTCCTCATCGTCCATCCGTTCTTCAATGACACTTGCATAACGCTTGATGTCGTCAAAGTGATTTCTTATATAATTTTCGCTCATCACGAGGCAATAATATCTGATATTATCAAGATAGTCCATTTCAAAGTCCTTGGCCCAATCAAAAGGAATATAGCACCCCTCGACAATTAGATTCTGCTCGTTTTCTATGGCAGTTTTTATCATTTCGCAAACGATTGGCCATAAATATGCTGTTAAGTCAGAGTCATCACTTGTCGGAGTCAACTCTGTATTCCCACTTCGGATTAAACCCATTTTCAAATGGTCTATGGATAAATAGGGATATTTGTATTTTTCGAGCATTTTCTGAGCGAGCGCAGTCTTGCCCGTATGTGATGCTCCCATTATCAAAATAATCATCTGTTTTACCCTCTTCAAATTTTATGTTGTCATTGGGTTCACTTTATCATATTTTTCTGTTCCTTTCAACGCTTGCCCAAACTGTTTCCACCTTCTTGACAATGTCCGTTTTCTGATTTATGATATGTATTGTTTCAGGAAGAAACATATGTACTCAGAAGAGTATTCATTATATTAATTTATCTCAATCATACTGTTTCAGTATACTATTTTAGAATTGACAAACGCCACGAAGGCTGTATTTCCTTAGAAAAGGAATCCGCCCTGTGGCGTTTTTTACGATACTTTATGTTTTGGAGGATATACAAATGAAAAAACTAACTGCTATGAACAAATTTATGATTACCGCTGTATGTATTGCACTGTGCATTGTGCTTCCCGTTGCTCTGCACAGCATACCTAATGCCGGGACTTTATTTTCCCCTATGCATATTCCGGTACTATTGTGTGGTATTATCTGTGGCTGGCCCTACGGTCTGCTCTGTGGTCTTATTGGACCACTGCTTTCCAGCCTGCTTACCTCTATGCCGGTCATGGCCAAGTTACCCTTTATGATGGTTGAATTGGCAGTGTACGGCATGCTGACCGGTCTTGTTATGCACCTTCTGCGCACCGGCAAACTGGCACTTGATTTATATGCTAGTCTGTTGATTGCCATGCTGAGCGGTCGTATCGTTGCAGGTATTCTCAGAGCCTTTTTCCTCGCAGGAGAAAGCTACTCCTGGTCCATTTGGGTCACCAGCTATTTTGTTTCCTGCCTGCCCGGTATTCTGGTTCAACTGATTCTGATACCTATACTTTACATCGCATTAGAACGTGCCGGATTGATTCCCACACGCTATCCACAATAAATATCAATGGCCGGCGCAGTACATTCCTCTGTTACGCCCTCCCCATAATCACGCACCTGCTCTACCATATGACCGATATTTCCCTCTCCTGCAAATTTCTCCAAAGAAAAGAAATCCTCTTCTGTTACCTTCAAAAAACAGAGAGGATGCTTTTCCTCACGCAGCACCACATCCTCTATCAAATGCCCCACATATACCTCCACATAACACCTCTGATTGTAATAGGTAAAATCCATCATATGATGCAGTGTTATCTGCTTTTGCAAGATACCCGTTTCTTCCTCCAATTCACGATAGGCTGCCGCAAAGCCATCCTCTTCCGGTTCTATTTTGCCGCCAACCAGATTGTATTTCCCTTGATAAGGTTCTTTTGTTCGTTCACAGAACAATAAGCCCTCTCCCGTCTTGTCATATACCATAATGCAATTATAGCCCTGCATCTGATTGTTCACTCCTTCCCCCATTATACCGTTATCCTGTCACCACAATGAACATATTGCAGCTGTTCTCCCATGACCTCCTTCATGATGTCAAATGCCAAAAGTCCTGTACAATGTCCCGTGTAGAATCTGGTATGCATATTCTGAAGCTCCTTTGCCGTCTCACGAATATTTTGTACATCCTCCTTGGAATACTCTGCCTTCTGCACCATATGAAAACCACTAATCACCACATCCGGTTCCCCCTGATACAGCATACGATATTGATCCAGTATATTCAGAATGCCATTGTGGGCACAGCCGGATAATAAAATCCGCTTTCCCTCTGCTGTTATCACAAGACATTGCTCATGTTCAAAATCATCCTGTACCGGACCAGCCTTATCCTTCCTCTGCAGAGCAAGATTGCCCTTCGGCCACAACCTTCTGCCCTTAATATGCGTAAAAACAGACAACTCCTCATCTATTTGACAGTCACCATCCAGAAGCATCAAGCATGGAAACTTTAAAATCTCCTTATCTATCCCGATATAGCGCTCACCATGATAATAATCGAGCCCCGCCGACCTCTGCATATAAATGTTCATCTGCGGATTCGTTTCTGCTATTGCAAGGATACCGCCGGAATGATCATAATGACCATGGCTTAGCACCAGAGTATCCACTTGTGTTAAATCAATCCCCAGTATCTTAGCATTTTCCAATACTTTATCAGAAGCGCCTGCATCCAACAGCAGTTTATGCCGGGGAGTCTCTACATAAAAGCTCAAACCATGCTCATAATGACAATCTGCCACGCCCTGCGTATCCTCCATGAGGTTCACAATCTTCATGTCGCACCACTCCTTTCGTATCATATTCTGTCGCATCCGAAGCACTTATACGTTCTGCTGATAATAGGACAGGAAGTCCTTCAGGCTTTCAGCAGCCTTCGAAAGCACATTACAATCCGGAAGATATACGATTCTGAAATGGTCCGGCTGTTCCCAATGGAAACCTCCGCCGTGGGTAAACAGTATATGCTTATCCCTAAGAAAGTCCAGTACAAATCTTTCATCATCCGTAATATGAAAACGCTTCACATCAATCTTAGGGAACATATAGAAAGCAGCCTTGGGCTTCACAACGGAAAGTCCCTCAATCTCTGCCAATGCATTATAAATGCATTCTCGCTGCTCATACACTCTTCCTCCCGGCACCAGCAGCTTTTCTGTCTCTTCCCGACATGACAACGCTGCCGGAATCAGGGATTGTGCCGGTACATTGGAGCATAATCTCATGGAAGACAAAAGCTTGATTCCTTCTATGTATCCCTGAGCCCGGGTTTTGTCACCGCACAAGCACATCCAGCCACAGCGATATCCTGCAAGCAAATGTGACTTGGACAAACCATTAAAGCTTACTGTCATCAAATCCGGTGCCAAAGAAGCCAGTGCCACATGCTCCAAACCATCCATAACCAGTCGGTCATATATTTCATCTGCAAAAAGAATCAACTCATTTTCTCTCGCAAGCTGTACTATCTGCTCCAGCACCTCTTTGGGATACAGGGAACCGGTAGGATTATTGGGGTTAATCACCACGATAGCCTTGGTCTTATCTGTGATTTTGCTTCTCATGTCCTGAATATCAGGATACCACTCCTGTTCCTCATCGCAGATATAATGTACAGCCGTACCTCCTGCCAGCGTCACAGATGCCGTCCAAAGCGGATAATCCGGCGAGGGAATCAACACCTCATCTCCGGGATTTAAAAGTCCCTGCATGGACATGGTAATCAGCTCGCTGACACCGTTTCCGGTATAAATATCATCCAATGTTACATTGGGCATATTCTTGGATTTACAATATTCAAGAATCGCCTCTCTGGCAGCCGGTAAACCTTTGGAATCAGAATATCCTTCTGTATTGGTAAGCTGCTCCTTCATAGCTTCAATCACTGCCTCAGGCGCACGGAAGCCAAAAGGCGCCGGATTACCGATATTCAGCTTTAGGATTTCAATGCCTGCAGCATTCATTCTGTCGGCTTCATCCATGATGGGTCCGCGAATATCATAGCATACGTGATCCAGCTTAGTTGATTTTTCATAAATTTTCATAAACATATCCTTCTTTCTAATATACTGATGCTGAAGTTTTGGCGAATGAGCTTATGTAATAACTAAAAAAGCCCTAAACGTATCAATTACGTTTAGGGCGAATATCAATCCGTGTTACCACCTAAATTCAGGAAAAACCTGCACTCACCGGGTACCTTCATACCCTCTCTCTGTAACGGGAGAACCCGTTGAAGCCTACGCGACCTGTTACCAAACAGGCTTTCGGTTCAAAGCTCCGGGACTGCTTCCTAATCGGTATCATAAAGGCTCGCACCTACCGCCTTCTCTCTGAAAATCTCCGAACCAGTACTATTTCCCTTCATTGCTTTTCCTCTATTGATTTAACATAATATAGCACTTTTTGCCAGGTGTGTCAAGGGGCAGTAATATGTTAAAACTAGTTTGCATTCAGATTTTTTTGATGCCTTGTCCTCTTATATATAATGGAAACAATGACACATATTATCAATATAATAACTAGTGGCAATGCAACAAATAAACCGAATATTAAAACAACCAGCCCCGACCATGCCACTTGGTTAATGTAGCCTATAAAATCATAAATCATCAATCCTATTGTCGGTAATAAAAGGACGAGGTCAACTACTATCATTACAGAAAACCACTGAACATGTGGCTTAAACTGCCTCACTACCGTCGCACAAATCATTGTGACAGAAATAAGGATCAAAATTTCTGTTAGCAGAAGACTTGCCAGATAAAAATCTGCAGTATTATATTTAATTGTAATAATCACCGACAATACCGTTATAAGGATAAATCCAATCGTCCATTTAACATAATTGTCTTTGAAATTTACTCTTTTCATAAAAACCTCCTGCTTTATCTCCTTTTCATTACATAACTCTCTAAATTTCTAATTTTTCCAATAGATGCAGTCCATTCTTTTCTGCAAATCCAATACAATCTCTAAATGCAGCCTTATTGAAAAAGTCTTTAGGATCGTGAATATCCATACCGATAATGACATCATTGCCATATTCTGCTGCAATCCGGAAAAAAGTATCTGATGGATACTGTATCTGACGCACATGCCCAAGCATATTAATTTCCAAAGGAAGATTATATTCCTTGGCAGTCTTGCAGATTCTATGAAGGATCGCACCACATGCCTCTTCCCTTCCCTCACCTACATAATTCGGCAAATCCGGATGGGCAACATATGCAAATTTCCCTGTTTTTATGGCTGCAATAACATTATCCGCATACTCCTCCAGAATCTGCCTGTCGGTGAAGGGTGCACCAATATATGTGCCATACTGTTCATCCGGCACAAAATGATTGCCCAGTATCATATAATCCAGCGGATAATCTTTTAGGAAATCCAACAGTTTCTGAAAATGCTCCGGAAAATATTCCGCCTCCACGCCCACATATATCTGAATATCATTTTTGTATTCCTCTTTCAAATCAGTTATGGATTGAAAATAATCATCCGCATCCTCAAGAAGTATTCGCATTCCTGATTTGAAATTTGTACCGGTAGGATAAGGCGTATGATCCGAAAATCCCAATATCTTTAAGCCCGACTCTATAGCCGCCTCCACATACTCCCTGTCTTCTCCCACTGCATGCCTGCATCTTTTGGTATGGGTGTGATAATTGGCTATGAACTTCATTTCACGCTCTTGTCTATTTAACATTTACTTCCTTACCTCTTAAAAACAAAATCAACTAATTTGCCTTTTCCATATGATAAAGATAAAAGGGATACTGCGATATCTGCATTTCTCCATAAGAAACTACTTTCGTACCCTTCTGCTCTAGGTTGACTATATCCTCATCATTCAAGGGAACGGGATTAAAATACCAGAATTCATTCGTGTTGGCACTGTTATAATCTCCACTCACAATTTCATTGTCTGGATAATAATGATATAACACTACAGAGGATTTTGTTGAACGATACACCATTTGGGGGTGGTCGTTCAACAAAGAAAGATGCTTATCTCTATTCCTTCGCCTCATGAAGCTTGGACAATAAACATACCGTCTCAACATTCGCAGTCCAAGGAAACTGGTCCACGGCCACTGCCTTCTCCACCACATATCCGTTTTCCAGGAATACTTCCAAATCTCTTGCAAGACTGGTGGGCTTGCAGGATATGTAGACGATGTGCTCCACACCATAGGCAATGATTTTGGGTAATGCTTTGGGATGAATACCATCTCTAGGCGGGTCCAGAATAATCATGTCCGGTTTCTCTTCCACCTCATCCAGCACCTTCAGTACGTCTCCTGCTATAAACTCACAGTTGGTCAGTCCGTTAGCAGCTGCATTTTTTCTGGCCGCCTCTACTGCTTCCTCCACGATTTCCACACCAATGACCTTGCCTGCGGCAGGCGCCATTAGCTGAGCTATCGTGCCGGTTCCGCTGTACAGATCAAATACGGTCTTGTCCGTTCCTCCCAGATCTCCCACATATTCTCTGGCCGTCTCATACAGCACTGCCGCACTGTAGGTATTCGTCTGGAAGAATGAAAAAGTGGATATTTTAAATTGTAATCCCAGCAGCTCCTCATAGAAAAAGTCCTGTCCATAGAGAATATCCGTGCGGTCGCTTTTGACCACATCTGCCAGTGAATCATTTACAATATGCAAGATACCTGCAAAGCGACCTTTTAACTGTCCTGTTTCCTCTAGTGTAAGCAGCATATCTTTCCAATCCGCAACCAAGCTGTTTGCCGCCTGCTCTTGATCGTTCCTGCATTCTTCTGTCGAAAATGTTTCATCCTCACCGCATATTCCCCATGGATTCTGGCTAGTAGTTACCAACGCTACCAATATTTCACCTGTACCGGATGCCTTGCGTACCAATAGATGCCGCAGATAACCTTCATGGCGTAATCTATGAAAGAAGGTAACTTCTCTCTCTGCAAAAAATTCTCTGACAGTCTTTAAAATCAAACGGTAGTCACCATCCACAATCTTACAGTCTTCCACGGTAACAATATCATAAAAGCTACCTCTTTTATGCATACCGAGAGCCAAAGGGCCTCCCATATATTCATCGCCAAAAGAAAATTCCATTTTGTTGCGATATTCGTAGGCCTTGGGGCTGCCTTTAATTCCTTCCCAGCAATAAGGCTCCTCCTGACGATTCAGCACACTGTCCAATAATTTCTTAACCTGTGCCTCCTTGATAGAAAGCTGCTCCTCATATGGCAGGGACAGATAGGTACAGCCCCCACACACACCAAAATGGGAACACGGGCAGCCTGTCTCGAGAGGTGACTTTTCCATCACCTCAAGAAGTCGGCCTTCCGCCTTCCCTTTTCTCACTTTATTAATTGAGAGCTTTACCTTTTGACCGGGCAGGCTGTTTTTCACTACGACAGTCTCTTCTCCCACACTTACAATACCTTTGTTGGGAAAATCAACTCTCCTAACAACACCTTCATATACCTGTCCTTTTTTCATCGGTTTAGTTCTCTCCCTCATCTACGAAGAAATCGTCATCATCCTCGTCCAATTCGTCAAAATCATCTTCAAAATCATCTTCAAAATCTTCCAGATAATCAGGCGTAAAGTAGCGATATACTGCGTACGCGATTGCAGCAACAGCAGCTACTACACCAATGATTGCCAATACCCATAACAAAACATTGCATTTCTTCTTTTCTTCTTCCTTCTTACCTAAAAGCTCGCTAATCTTAGTCATTTCCACCAAATTCTCCAATTTATTCATAAAAATACCTCCTATTTTGTATTGATACCTTTATCACTAGATATAGAATACCACATATAAGAAAAAAATACTACAATCTTTTCAATTTTGCAAAAGATGCATACATGATTTTTTGACCTGCTTTATCAAAATTTACCGTCACCTTATAATCCCTGGGTTCTTTTGAAATATTCAGCACAACTCCTTCTCCGTATTTGATATGACTGACACGATCCCCCTCGCCATAGGAAAGGTCCGTCGGAGCCTGATATGCCATGCCCTTCTGCAAGCCTGCCAGCTGATTCAAACTACCGATGCCCTGGGCAATATAAGGCTTATCTGCCTTAGCAGTCACCTTGGGACGTAATATTGCCTTAGGACGTGGGTCAAAGGCTTCGATTCTATCTTCATCATACCTTTTACTCGGTGGAAGCGTATTGTCCATAAGCTTAACAGGAATCTCTCGCACAAAGCGACTGACCGGATTATATTGGGTTTCACCGCGAATCATGCGCATTTTGGCGCAGGTCAATGTCAACTCCTCCTTGGCTCTGGTAATGCCCACATAAGCCAATCTGCGCTCCTCCTCCATATCAGCCGGGTCATCTGCCACAATCGTCATATAACTGGGGAACAGACCGTCCTCCATGCCGGCAAGGTATACCACCGGGAATTCCAATCCCTTTGCACTGTGGAGTGTCATCAGCAGGACTCTGTTATCGCCATTCTCCACATTGTCTATATCAGCCACCAACGCAATCTCTTCAAGAAATTCTGACAAATTAGGCTCATCATGGGTTTCTTCATAAGCTACTGCCTTGGTAATCAATTCATCAATATTGGCCAATCTGTCATCAGCTGTCTCATCATCATTATCCCGCAAATATTCTGCATATTCCGTGCGTTCCAGAATTGCCTGAATCAAATCCGGGAGGCTGTAAGATGACAGGCCGCTTCTAAACACCTGAATCATATTGACAAAACCATTTATCTTAGCTTCCGCTCTGCCCAGGCCATTAACTTCGTCAGCCTGACACATCGCCTCGTACAAGGTAATGTCCTTCATTTCCGCATAATCCGCCAGTTTCTCCAAGGAAGCGGCGCCAATACTTCTTTTGGGCACATTAATAATACGTCGCAGTGCCACCTCGTCACGTCCGTTATCAATGGTTTTCAGATAGGCCAGAATATCCTTAATCTCTGCTCTGGAGTAGAAGTTAGTACCACCCACCACATTATAGGGTATGCCTTCTACCACCATACGTTCCTCCAAAAGTCTGGCTTGGGCGTTGGTTCGATACAGCACCGCACAATCCCTGTAATCAGCGCCATCCCTTCTGACTCTGCGGGTTATATCATCCGCAATATATTCTGCCTCTTCATAGCCGTTGTCAAACTGTCTGAAATGAATACGGCTGCCCGTACCCTTTTCAGTCCAGAGCGCTTTATCCTTTCTTCCCACATTATTTTGAATCACAGCATTTGCTGCATCCAGAATACTCTGAGTAGAACGATAATTTTGCTCCAACTTAATCACTCTGGCATCAGGGTATACCTTTTCAAAATCCAGAATATTGCGAATATTGGCTCCTCTAAATTTGTAAATGGACTGATCATCATCTCCTACTACGCACAGATTGCGATAACCGTCTGCCAACAGACGAATCAACTCAAATTGTGCCGTATTGGTATCCTGATACTCGTCCACCATAATATACCGGAATCGTTCCTGATAATTGTGTAATATATCAGGGCAGCTCTTAAACAGCTCTACCGTCTTGCAAATAATATCATCAAAATCAAGGGCATTATTCTTCTTCAAAGATTCCTGATACTCACGATACGCTCTTGCAGCAATCGTTTTATTATAATCACCCATTGCCTTGATTTCAAATTCACGGACATCTACCAATTCATCCTTCGCATTGGAAATCGCATTCAACAAGGTTCGTTCCTTATGAGTCTTGGTATCAATGTCCAAACGCTTGCACACATTTTTCATCAATGCCTTCTGGTCATCGGTATCGTAGATAGTAAAATTGGTGTCATATCCCAGTCTGTCAATATGTCTGCGCAAAATGCGCATACAGGTTGCATGAAAGGTCGCCACCCACACCTGATCTGCACCAAAACCGGCAATCTGGTCTACACGCTCACGCATCTCCTGCGCTGCTTTATTGGTAAAGGTAATAGCCAGAATATTCCATGGATTTACACCTATTTCATCTATCAGATAGGCAACTCTGTGAGTCAGTACCCTGGTCTTACCGGAGCCTGCTCCGGCCAACAGAAGAAGCGGTCCTTCTGTATGCAGTACCGCTTCCTTCTGCTCTCTATTTAATGTGTCATAAATACTCATAATGTCTCCATATTTTATCTGTTACATATTATTTCAGGCCTGCTTATTTAGCTTTGACCTTGCCGTTGAAATCCTTCAAAAATTCCCTAAACTCGGGTATGGGCATAGGCTTTGCATAATAGTATCCCTGCACAAAATCACAGTCTGCCTTTTTGAGCATATTTATCTGTTCTTTGGTTTCTACACCCTCCGCCAGCACCTTAAAGCCCAAACGTTTTAATAGCTTTATCAGATACTTAATAATAGTAAGTGCAGTTTCCTCCTGCACTGCGTTCATTGTGGTATCCAGAAATTGCTTGTCCAGCTTAACCGTATCCACAGCAACACGCGACAGTAGATTTAACGAAGAATAACCACTTCCGAAATCATCTACCGACACCTCAATACCTCTATCCCGCAAGCGCTTCAAATTCGTACTCAAACGGCTCAAATCAGCAAGGAACACCGATTCCGTCAGTTCCACCTCCAGCAGCTCATAAGGAACACCATGCCTGTCTATATATTTAAACACGCTGGGCACAAATGCGTCAAACTCATTGTGTCTTCTGGAGAAATTTACCGATATCGGTACTACCTCTTCACCGATTGCAATGGCATCTCGCAGGTATTCCAAAACGCTCTCAAAGATCGCGAAATCCACCTTAGTCACAAAACCATTTTGCTCAAAAATATCTATAAATTGATTGGGCATCAACTGCGTACCATCCGGTCTGATCCAACGTACAAGAGCCTCTGCTCCTACAATTTTCCCTGTTTTCAGAGAAACCTTGGGTTGCAGATAGGCAATAAACTCTTTATTTTTATATGCACTCACCATATTGGCCACAATACTTTTAGTGCCTTCAACCTGTGCTCTTATTTCATCGGAATATACCAAAATAGAAGAATACACCTTTTGTGACTTACACTTTTTGCGGGCTTCATTGGCTTTATCCATCATGGAAGCCACATTCTTTTCCCCGCTTTTCATTTCATACACACCGGTTGCCATAACAAGATTGCACAAGCCGTACTTAGCATTAGTCTTGATGCAAAACCTTTCACAGAACGTGGTATAACTCCTTACAGCCTGCTCCTGATTGTCTGCATTAATAATTCCCAGAAAATGATCGGAGGTCACTCTGCAGAACAATACTCCCTCCTGATATTCTTCCTCCAAGCTTCTTGCATAGTCACGAAGTACTTTATCTCCCTCCTCGTAACCATACACCTCATTTAAATACTGAAAATTCGAAAAGTCAGAGTATACACAGAATAACTGCTCTCCTGAATGCTCCTCGATATATTCCTCCGCCAACTGTACAAATCGATTATACACAGGCAATCCTGTCAATGCATCATAATTAAGCTTACGGTTGATTTCACACTGCTTTTTGGCTTCCTTCTTTCTGGTTCGCAGATGCGTGAAAATATGATTGGCAATATGCTGTAGAGTGTCTCTTTCGCGCTCCCAGTCTCTATCCTTCTGACGATCGGTAAAGATAACACTGCCCTGATAACCCTTTATCTCTTTGGACAGAACAATCATGGCTGATTTTGCTTCATCCTTCTCGATTGTCTTCTTATCTTCTTCCCGATACAGGATCACGCCCTTTTCATCTGTCTTAGGGCTCAGTAGTCTCCATTCATATACTCCTGCGTTATGCATACGCTTAGTATATTCCTTCTTCTCTTTCCGGTTCCATTGATAAAGAATCTTATTTTGATTGTCCTCGTGCTCCACGCATACCATGTCATCCAAACCAAAAAAACTACAGGTTCTTTCACAAATCATTTTGAGCGCACTGCTAAGATTGGGAACATTTTCCAATAATTCCAGGCAAAACAGCTTTAAATCCTCTTCATTACGGATTAATGCTTCATTACGCACATATACATCTTTATTTTTTTCACTGGCAAGATAGCTTACCTGTGGAGCTGCCATATCACTTTTCACATCAATGAGCAGATAGGAACCTTTACCATCACTTTTTACACGATAAAGTGCATAATCAGCCCACTGAAACAGTGTTTCGAATGTTCTGACACTTCCATTTATGGACACCACACCGATACTGCAGGAAATATGCATTCCTGTAGTATCATCATATCTGTCAGAAAGTGCGCTGTTCAAAAGTGATAATTGATTTTCCAATGCTTCTCTATCCATGTCTTCGACATATGTCATGAATTCATCCCCACCGATTCTGCCTTTAACGGCATCCGGGAACAGCTGTGTAATCTGATCTGCAAACGAACAGATTACAGCATCACCAAACATATGTCCATTAATATCGTTAATTGATTTGAAATTATCAATATCACTTATAATCAGATATGCCATCTGACCTTCTTTCAGATTGGCAACCTTCTTGGCCACAATCTGCTTAGCAGTCATATGATTAAAAAGACCTGTAAGAGAATCCTTTTGGGATTTATCACGCAGTTCGTCTTCCTTTTTCTTCTGCTCATCAATATTTTGAATCTTTCCCAGCACCTTTTCCGGGCAATTCTCTTTATCATAAATTGTCTGACCGGAAACCAATACCCAGTGATATTCTCCGTCTGCCCCTTTTCTGCGAAGCTCAATATTAAAGTTGGCTTTCTTACCTTGCAGAGCATCTATCAATGCTTGTCTGGCATCTCGGTCCTCTTCTTTAATAATCTTAGATAAATAATTGATATAATTCTCCGTAATCTGTTCCGAGAACAGAAGTCCCTCACCCGGACTGGTGTATGTCATGTGATCCTCAGCAATATCATACTCAAATATCATATCACCGGACATTCTGACAACCGCGCCCAGCTTTTTACGTTCCTTTTCCAACTCCAGCCGAATTAGCTTTTCCTCTGTGATGTCCGAAATAATGCATTGCAATATAGGAGTGCTTCCGCGTTCTTCCAAAATACTTGCCTGTATCGTACGCCACTCCCATGTATTCTGCCCTGTATATACGCGAAATTCCGCCCACACGGACTCCTTATTACGAATGCCCTCTTCAATCTTTTTCTGTAGCTTTATCCAATCACTTTCGTGAATCATGCGTTCATAGTGATTGTCGTATCTCTCCAAAAAATCACTTCTACTCAGCTTCATTAAGCTATACATGGTATCATTGGCATATTCAATAATCAACCCACCATCATAACACATTTTAGTTACGGCACCGGGAATATTGTTAATCAAAACCTGTAATTCAAATTTGACGGCATCCAGCCTTTTGGTAATATCAAACAATGTCACCAAAATACCATCTGTTGCTTCACCGACATAATAAGGACACAGGCGTACCAACAAGGAATTGCCTTCCTTCTGAATCTCACGCTCAATATTATTGCCGCTTTGCATACAGTTTTTGACATCCTCAAGAAAATCCTTATATTCATCCATTAAAGAAATTTCAGTAATGAGACGACCGGTATCCTCCAGACACAGATTAGTATATCTGCCCATGATAGGTGTCATTTTTCGAATACGGAATTCTCCATCGATATACAAAGCACCGATTTCTGCACTCAGTAACAAATTATCAAAATCAGAATTAGCCTTGACTAAATCTTCAAGGCTCTCATCTTTCGCTTTAATTTCTTTTACTGCGGCATCAATCTGCCGCTCCATATCTGCTATCTGCTGTTCTAATTGGAGAATTCTGTCGCTTATTTTCATATACCACTTTATCCTCTGTTATTCTATGCTCTATCATTTTAATTGCATGACTTTACTGAAATTCCAAATGCGCATATTAAATTCAACGACCGGAGAATCACAATATTCGCATACCTTTATTCCCAATGAAGAAATTGGTGCACCGCAATTCGGGCAATGCAATCCCAAACCGGTTTCCTTAAGATCTTCTACAATATCCTGATTTTGAATATACACAAGCTCTATATTATATTTCGCCTGCTCCTGTATATCCTCGCGACCCTTGATTATGTCACCATTTTGCTCCAGATAATGTATATATTCAACGGCAGACTGAAATACAATACTCACTCTCCCCTTATTTTTCCTATATTGATGTATTTCCGTTCTATGTATTTTAATATTGTGATAATGCTCCTGCTGATTCAAATTTTTCAAGGACTGAATGCGCATGGAAAGCGCGTCCTTCAATTCGTTGGTTCCCTCGGTCAGCGCAGTGCTGCTCAGGGTGTCCACACCTCGCAAATAAGATGCCAAAACATTCTCTGCACGTGTCTTCATCTCGTCATAGTGAAATTCCGGAAAATCACGCATAATAGCCGGTAAATACAGATTGGTGGCAGAGGATACTGACTTGGGTGTAACCGCCACCTCTGTCTCCCTCTTTTTCATGCCCTCCAACAGCGAATCCGTACCAAATAAAATATTGGAAAAGGTTCTGACAGAATCTCTCACTTTCCGATATGCATAATAACCGACTCCTGCCAGCACCGACACTAATACAAGTACAATAATCGCACCTATCAGGTTCCCACTCACGTTTATACAACCTTCCTTACAGACCGCAGCGGATATCGGCCTTTCCTTCCACCAATATCCGCCGCTGTCTCTTTTACCTTTTTATGTATTACAATTACTTCATATCCTTATCGTCAAACACATCTCCGCATTCAGGACAGAATTTAGGAGGATTAGCCGGGTCCTCCGGTTCCCAACCACACTTATCACACTTGTAAAGAGGTGCACCCTCCGGCTTCTTACTGCCGCATTCAGCACAGAATTTACCTTGATTCACCGCTCCACAGCTACAGGTCCAACCTGCTGCCGCCGGCTTTGGAGAACCACATTCCTGACAGAATTTGCCTCTGTTGTCAGCCTTACCGCAGCTACAGGTCCAACCGAGAACAGGAGCCCCTGCGTTCTGAGCCTGTGCAGCAGCTGCACCCAGCATGCCACCGGCCATCATAGCCTGTTGCTGTTGTGCCGCCTGATTCTGCGCATCCATCTGATACAGATTATTGGCATTCGCAGTCATGCCGCCGCCAAAGTTAGCCATATTGGCATTGCTGCTCATACTTGCCATATTCATACCTGCAAATGCAAGCATAGGACCGGTAGCGGTATTGCTTGCTGCCGCCTTCATAGCCTCTGCACCCATTACCATGGACTTGGTCTGTGCATCAATCATAGCAGCAGCACCCATGCCGGGATTCCGCAATACAGCTTTTCTCTGAAGATCTTTAATCATTTCTTCATCTTCTGTAGAAATAGAAGGTGCAGACATTGTCACGGACACCACTTCGATACCACGAAGTCCTGACCACTTGTCAGACATTTCCTCGTTCAAAAGATCTGTAATCTCCGCTGTATATGCAGGGATTGCACTGTATCTGATACCCTGAGCAGAGAGCTTTGCCAGTGCAGGCTGCAACGCCGTTACCAGCTCAGATTTCATCTGACCTGCCATCTTATCACGAGTATATTCCTCTGTTACATTACCGCATACATTTTTATAAAACAGAAGGGGATCTACCAGCTTAAAGGAATATTCACCATTGCAACGCAAAGCAAGATCCATATCAAGACCGATATTCATATCCACTACTCTGAAAGGGATTGGATTGGCTGTACCAAACTTATTTCCCATAATTTCTTTAATGTTAAAGTAGTACACCCTCTGATCCTTAGCAGTGTTACCGCCAAAGGTAATACGTCTTCCCATATTCAGGAAGGTGTTCTTAACACTCTCTCCCAGACTGCCGAAAAGCAAGCTGGGTTCTGTAGAAGCATCAAATACAAATTCACCTGCATCCGCACAGAATTCCACAACACCGCCCTGATCAACAATAATCATACACTGACCTTCATTGACTGCTATAATGGAACCGTCAGAAATAATATTATCAATTCCCTTGGTATTGCTATTTCTGCCCTCTGTAATTCTCTTCTGTCCCTTTACTACCAACACGTCATTGGAGATACTGTCGCAATAAAAATACTCTCTCCACTGATCAGCAAACATAGTGCTGACTGCATCTTTTGCTGCTTTAATTAATCCCATTATCTCATCCTCCGTTTATTTGAATTTGGAGCTTTTTATCCATTCTTATTTATTTTAGCAAATTTTACAAATTTACTCAACTGCTTTTCACAAATAATTCCGGCAATATTCTTTACAAAAGCATTGTTTTCTACTAAACTTAAGAAAGGGGTTTCATAAGCTCCTACAATTACAATATTAGCATAAAGGAAAAAGATTACTATGGGTAAAAAAGCTACAAAAGCAGCTGATAATATGTATTATCTCGCACGATGCGAGGCTGAAAACTCCAATTCCGATTTTAGCAGCCGGGAAAAAGCAGCAGAAATTATCGGTATCGACCGCACCCGACTGGCACGCATCGAGTTGGATACCATTGCACCCTATCCCGAAGAGGTAAAGGCAATGGCCGAGGCCTACAATACTCCGGAATTATGTAACTCCTACTGCGCAAGAGAATGTCCTTTAGGACGTGACAGTGTAAAGGAAGTCACCATTGACGACTTTGATCGTCTTGCTCTGAAGGTGTTGGGCTCTCTTAAGGATATTGACACCCTTCGTGCATCTCTGATAGCCATCTCTGAGGACGGTGTAATTGAAGAAAGCGAGCAGGAGGCTTTTCAGGATATTCTGGATTCTCTGGAAAAAATCAGTGTCAATGCCAAAGCTCTTCAATTATGGGCTATCAAAAATATCAGGTTAAAGGATTCTGAATTCTAAAGCAATTCTAATAGACTTTGTAATTTTTATACAACCAAATAGGGTGTTGCAAAATAGTTATGTTTGAATAACATACTATTCTGCAACACCCCTTTTTTACTATTGCATTTCTTTCCTGCTATTGTGCTGCTGTCTCCGCAAATTCTGTATTTACAAGTTCTTCATAGGGCACTCTCTCTTCCAAGACCCCGGAATCATCCAAAATATTCTGTAACAGTGAGAAAGCTTCCTCCTCAAATATCAAATCAGCCTTCCAGGTATCCTGCTCATAATATCTCTCCACGATGGTGGTAAGTGTCTGAATATCCGTTTCAGCAAACTGAGGTGCGATTGACTCAGCAATTTCAGCCGGAGTGTGGTTTTGCACATAATCCATTCCCTTTTGAAGGGCATTGGTAAATGCTTGCACAATATCCGGATGCTCCTCCAAAAAGCTCTTTTTAGCAGAAAAGGAGGTATAAGGCACATAACCGGAATCCTCTCCCAGCGATGCTACCACATAACCGTCTCCCTTTGCCTCCAGCATTGTGGCGTGAGGTTCAAATTCCACTGTAAAATCTCCCTGTCCGCCCGAGAAGGCAGCCGCTGTGGAACCAAAATCAATGCTCTGGTCAATGGTAAGCTCTGTCACAGGATCAATATTATTTTTCTCCAGTATATATTCAAATACCATTTCCGGCATACCACCGCTTCTTCCCCCGAGCACCGTCTTGCCCATCAGCATATCCCATGAGAAATTCTCAATAGGCTCTCTGGACACCAGAAAATTGCCGGCACGCTGAGTCAGCTGTGCAAAATTCACCACATAGTCCTCCGTACCACCTGCATAGGTGTAAATGGTGCTCTCACTTCCCATAAAACCAATGTCTGCTTCATCGGTCAATACCGCCGTCATAGTCTTATCCGCACCAAAACCGGTTACCAGAGTCAGTTCAATTCCCTCCTCTGCAAAATAACCCTCTTCAATGGCCACGTACATTGGCGCATAGAATATCGAGTGTGCCACCTCATTCAACACCACCTTGGTTTTTCCTTCCCCTGTAGTAGTCTGACTATCACCACAGGCAGTCAGTGAACACATTAGTACAAGCAGACTTAAGGTTAAAACGCCTGCTCTCTTCCAAAAATTCTTTTTCATAATTCTCCCCTTTTTCTTTTATATGCTACTATCTTATGCGTGGGTATAAAAAAAGTGACTCCACACACGCAAAAAAGCTCCGGACCTTCCGCCCGAAGCTTTTTGCTACAATATCCTTATATTTACCAGTTGTTCAATGCATTCCGGCTTATCATTTAACACCAATTCCTTGGGAAACTGCACTTCCTCTATGAGGGATAATGCCGCCTCGAAACGTCCGATGGTATAGCAGATATGACTGTCCGTTCCCATTATGACAGGCACCTGATATTTAGCACAGGCATCCAACATCGTAATAATATTTTCTCTTGCCCCCTGTCTTGGAGACAAGGGATGCGGTGATGAGTTGTTGACTTCCAATATCACCTGTTCCTCTTTTGCCGCACGCACCAGCTCATCATAATCAAGAGGGTATCTGGCATCATCAGGATGTCCCAAGATTTTTACATAAGGATTCTTCATGGCATTGACAGATGCCCGGGTATTCTCCTTCCGACTCCCCGGTGTGATACAGGGCAGATGCATACTGGCAATCACATAATCCATCCTCTCAAACAGAGCCTCGGGTAAATCAAGACTGCCATCAATATCCATGATATTGGCCTCGATACCGCAAAACAGTCGCAAATCCCCATACTGTCTGGGAATACATTTATAATTTGAGAAAAAATATTCATGAGGACCACCCGGCATGGCAGGACCATGTTCACTTAATCCCAGATACATAAGACCAACCGCCTTTGCTGCCTCAATATTCTCCTTCAAGGTACTGTATCCGTGTCCACTGCCAAAGGTATGGGTGTGCAAGTCCATTATACATTTCATGATACTTCCTCTTTTTCCTTGGCCGTACCTTCCTGCCCGCTGTCATTTTTACGTTCATGCTTTTCATTACTCGTTTGCTTTTCGGCGGCTGCCAGCTCATCCACCATCTTTTCAATAATTAACTTCTTTACATAAACATCATAACTCAACAGACAAATAAAAGAGAATTTATGCAAAAACTCTTTATCCGCTTCGGATGCATCCGAAAAGGTATCCTCAGCCATTTTAAATTTGTGTATCATATCCTTTTTCAGATATTCAATCTCCGCTTTTTCCATAGAGAATACTTCATCATAAATATTCTCCAGCCTGAAATTTACATCACTTTGAAAATATTTCTCGGTAATCGGTCGCAACAACGTCTGAATATCGTTGATGGACATCACACCTTTATAATAATAAATAAATATCAGAAGCAGCACATGCTCCTTGGAATATTTCTTTTTGACCGGAGGCGGTAATAAATCATTTTTGGCATAATTATTTATCATTGTCTTGGTCAGCACCTTATCCTCAGTGGGATAACGCAACGTAGAACGCAGTCTATTGTCCATAAATGTAGTTACCTGATCCATATACAGGTCAATATTGGGAATATCCTCTGACTCCACATGCTGAATTCTTTCCAAGCTATTTAATATACTATTTAACAAATCCTCTGAATTAATGGTCATTCTTCTACCCTTTCCTAAAAAGCGACAGCATACTCGCCATTTCGCACTAACCTTATTATATAGTATTCATTACTACATGACAACCGTTTGTTTTTTTATCTGCCATTTTTTTATCATATTTTTATAGATTCTTTTCTTTCTTTACTTTACTTTACAACTTTAGTATGATAAAATGCACTTAGATAAGGCTGTAAAACTTTACAGCGCAAAAGTATGTAGAGAGGTGTTCTGAATATGAATAAGAAAATTAAGACGGAAGCTGTTGATACCTTATTTGACGCTATCCTTAGTCTGGAAAACCGCGACGAGTGCTATAGCTTCTTCGAAGATTTATGTACCGTAAATGAATTACTTTCCCTATCTCAGCGTTTTGAAGTAGCAGCTATGCTCAAAGATCATAAAACGTATCTGGAGATTGCCGAAAAAACAGGTGCATCCACTGCTACTATCAGCAGAGTGAATCGTTCTTTAAATTACGGAAATGACGGTTATGAGCTGGTATTCAAGAGAATAGGCAAATAAAGCAAAAAGGAGTGTACACAACACTCCTTTTTAAATAATATTCTATGCTTTTTACTTATCTCTAATTCTACATTGCTTCGTTTTCTTCCACGGATACAGCGTTCACAAGCGGCACTTCCGTTTCGTCCAAAGCGCCACGATTTTCCAATTCTTCT
The DNA here is from genome assembly GCA_015056915.1 of Lachnospiraceae bacterium. GTDB lineage: Bacteria > Bacillota > Clostridia > Lachnospirales > Lachnospiraceae > Acetatifactor. The sequence continues at coordinate 31,756 of SVFK01000015.1, read as the reverse complement.
ACTTCCTTTAATGCCTCCGCAATAGCTGCCTTTGCTGTTTTTTTGCCTGTGCGAACTGCTTTGGAAGTACCTGCCTTCCCTTTGCGATTGGGTGTTGTCTGATTCATATCAATCTTTCCCTGGAACACCGCATTCTCATCAATGACAATAACTTTTGTTGCAATGTCACCGAGTATTTTGGCGGTAGCTGTCATTTCCAGTTTCTCAGGAGCTACTACATCACCGATTACAGTACCTCCAATCACTGCGGATACCGCAGATACATTACCGTTAATGCTTCCTCCGGCACCTACCAGCAGACTTCCTGTCACAGTTACATTGCCCTCAACTGTGCCATCTATCCGTGCTGAACCCTTCGCATTGAAATCACCGTGCAATTCACAGCCCTTTCCGATAAGTGTGCTTATTTTCACTTCTGTACTCTTTTTTCCCATCATTCGTATCTCCTCCTTAACCACTGATGGACAACATATCCATAGGACTGATGTAATTTCCGTCCTTTAACATCTGATAGCCCAGCTTGGTATTCTCTTCACCAATCATATATATGGTCGTTCCCTGAGCTACCGTATCACCCTGTTTTACAATTACTTCTCCCTGATTACGGTAAATTGTAATATATCCGTTTCCGTGATCCACCCACACGCTGTGACCGTATTCACCGTCATCATTGACAGCAGATACTGTTCCGCTGGCCGTTGCTACTACGGTAACACCCACAGATGCTGTAAATACACACATGGGATCGCCTTCTGTTATCTCCTCCATTGATGCCGAACCATTCAATGGAAATTCCGTAGGCAGGCTCTGCTTTTCCAGCTGTGCCGTCAATTCACTTTCATTCTGTACCTTTTCATTTACAGTATCACTCAATATCTGGATTCTGTCATTCAATGCTACTATCTGATTTTCCAATTCTGTTTTTTCACCGATAAGTACATTCTTTTCATCTTCCAGCTGAAGTATTGTTTCCTGCTTTTCACTATTGCTACGGCTTATGGCATCCCATATCTGTCCCTCATAAATCAAAACACCGATTAACACACCGATAACAATGCATAACAACAGAATAATCATCTGTAATACCCATGGACGGATTCGAAACTGCTTCACACTTGCATCTACTGCATCGGATGTAACAATTACTACATGATTCAGCTTACGCTTATGCTTTTTTCGTTGCATAAAAATTTCACCTCCGATAAACTATATTATTTTACCACAGCAAAAGTTTTACAGCAACGCCGCCTTAACATTTTTGTAACATTTTTCCAATAAAAAATAGCATTTAATAAAAAAAGCAAGCACTATTGCTTGCTTTTTTGTGTATTTTTACCAAGTAATTTCTTCCTTTTATACATCCAAAGCCATATCGCCTTGTGCAATTAATCCCTTCTTGCGCATCAGCTCCGACACTGCCAAGGTTATCACTGCCGGCAAAACAAAGTGCATTAAAAGAATTAATAAAAGTGCCATCCAGCCGTTCATACCGCTTTCTGTCATAGCGCCATATGCCGCAAACTGACCTACCAGTCCTGCCGAGCCCATACCTGATCCTACAGGAGTACTTGTCATTCCCAGAACGGCTGATGCAATAGGACCCAGAATAGCACTGGAAATGATTGCCGGAAGCCAGATGATTGGTTTCTTGACAATATTCGGTACCTGAAGCATGGAGGTTCCCAAGCCCTGTGCCACAAGACCGCCCATTTTATTCTCACGATAGCTTGCCACCGCAAAGCCAACCATATTACAGCAACAACCGATAGTTGCCGCACCTGCCGCCAAGCCGCTGATGCTCATGGAAACACCGATTGCCGCAGAGCTGATTGGAAGTGTCAAGATCATACCCATCAATACAGATACTATAATGCCACCGATAACAGGGTGCTGCTCCACATTAAAGTTAACAAGTGCACCAAGCCAACCCATAAATGCAGTAATTGGAGGTCCTGCGACAAAGCCTACTATTGCGCCTGATACAATCGCTACAAAGGGCGTCACAATAATATCCACCTTCGTTTTGCCTGCCACCAGATGACCGATTTTGATAGCTACTATTGCCGCAATAAAAGCTCCCAAGGGCTCGCCGGGCTTACCTAAGGCAAAAGCCTCCATTGCATTCACGGTAGGGAAAGCACCAATCATACCTGCAACTGCTGCTGACACCGTAACAAGCGGTCCTTCCTTAAATTTGGTGGCAACACCCACACCAATACCGGCGCCGGTAATTGTCTTGGCCACATTACTGATAGCCACCACATACGTACCTACCGTACCCCCTATCAGACTACCAATCTGTGCAATTATCGTTCCGATAATCAATGTAGAAAACAGGCCCAGTGCCATACCGCTCAGACCGTCAATAAAAATCTCGTTAAGCCATTTTTTCATTTTCTCTTTCATAAGCACTATCCTTTCCAACATACAGACAACTCAATGATGGAATCCGTTGCACACACCTCATCGCATCGTATGTAATATCACGTGTATATTCGGCTGTCTTGTCAGCCAAAAACTACCTTAACACATTATTAGAAAGAAATCAAGCACCTTATTTTTTCTGACAACACTTTACTTTTTTAAAGTATTGTGCTATTCTAAACGTGTTGCAGTAGCAACAGATAATGTTTATTTTTTTGGAGGTATCTACAATGAACAAAGGTACAGTAAAATGGTTTAACAACCAAAAAGGTTACGGTTTCATCTCTGATGAAGCGGGCAATGACGTATTCGTACACTACTCCGGTCTGAACATGGAAGGCTTTAAGACTCTCGAAGAGGGTGCTGCAGTTGAATACGAAGTTGTTAACGGCGAAAAGGGACCTCAGGCTGTCAACGTAACCAAGTTATAATTTCCGCATCAGCTCAGTAACACGATGTACCTGTTCTTAAATACAATTTATTTAGAATTTGCAATATCGTCTTATGGGATTACGGGAGAAAAAAGCTGCCTCTGAATGAGGCAGCTCTTTTTTTATCATCTTCCATCGCATAAGGAAAGGACTTCTTTCCATTTCATATTTCCGCCAAACAAATCCAGTGCACTGCCTACCGTCACATTTAATCGGTTCCTGCCCAATTCCTTAATGGCTTTCAAATCCTCCATGCTATGCACTCCGCCTGCATAGGTGATAGGGCATTTATCCCAGCTTCCAAGTAATTGCACCAGCTCTCTTTCAATACCCTCCGCTTTTCCTTCCACATCCACCGCATGAATCAGAAATTCATCGCAAAATGCACTTAAGCGTTCCAGCAGCTCCACGTCAAGTCTTTCCTCGGTCACCTTCTGCCAACGGTCAGTAACCACCATATAATGCTCACCGTATTTCCGGCAGCTGACATCTAACACCAAATGTTCCTTCCCAACAACCTCTACAAGGCGCTTCAGTCTCTCGTAATGAATCCGCCCATCCTGAAACACATAAGAAGTAACAATCACATGAGATGCTCCAGCCTGTAAATATTCCTCTGCATTGTCAGGCGTTATTCCGCCGCCTACCTGTAAGCCTCCCGGATAGGCCTTCAATGCCGCAAATGCCTGCTCTCTGGTAGCTTTATAATACTCACTATCCACAGCATTCAGCAATATAATATGTCCACCCTTGATTCCTTCGTCACGATACAATTCCGCATAAAACACTGCATCCTGCTCCGACACAAAATTCTCCTGCGCCTGATTGTTTTTATCCTTCAGACTGCCACCTACAATCTGCTTCACCCTTCCGTTGTGAATATCAATACAAGGTCGAAATTCCATTTCGATTTTCTCCTTTGAAACTACTGGTATCTGTATACTACATAAGTATCCGCAATTCTGTCATGAAGCCCCTGCTTACTGTTATCCCAGCCCGCAATCATGTATCCGATATATAAAATAATTGCCGAGAGATACCTTCCCACCGTTTCTCGCATCAACACACTGATAAAGCTCAACCTCTGTCCGTCTGCACTGACCACTCTGATTCTCAGCAAATACTTACCTAAGGTAGTCTGGCAGAAATAAGTTGCCAGAACAAAGTATCCCACAGTAAGCAAATAATAAAGAATATCAAATATGTTATAAGAAAACAATACCGATGAAAACAAAAGGCTGTCACCAATTATCAGCTGTACTATCCAAACCGGCACTTTTATAAAAAGGAGAAGAACATTTACAAGCAGCATATCCAACAAAAACGCCGCCAGTCTGATAAAGAAGCCTGCATATACGCGATTTTCATTATTGAATGCCGTCTGCATAATACATCAGCCCTCCCATTTTCTCTTTCTCCAGCAATTCCTGCAAAACCTCTGCCTCGGAACGGCTCTTCAAGCTTTGCATGGTTGCAAAAAGACTTTCCAAACCGTAGGAGTCCACAGGACGTTCAAAAATAATAATATCTTCTCCCTGTTCCTCATAAATTCGATTCATATATTCATCCAGAGTACAAATACCGTCAATGAGTTGTGCCTCAAGAGCCTGCTTCGCTGAATAAATACGTCCGTCAGCCAGTTCCCGCACCTTTGCATCAGTCATATTCCTTCCCTCAACGATAATAGACACAAACTGGTCATATGACTCGTCAACCAGACTCTGCATAATCTCTCTTTGCTGCTCCGTCAGTTTCTCGCCGGAGGAACCCATTGCTTTATTGTTGCCACTTGTAATATTGATTTCTTCAATGCCAAGCTTCTCATACAGCCCCTGCATGTTTAGCATGGACACAATAACACCTATAGAACCGGTCCAACAATTTCTGTTTGCGTATATTTCATCCGCTGCCATAGAAATATAATAACCGCCGGAACAGGACTGATCTCCAAAATAGCAATAGATTTTGCGACCTGTCATTTCCTTATATTCCATCAATTTTAAATACAACTCATCAGATGCTGTCACTTCACCTCCCGGTGTATTCATATACAGCATAATACCTGTATTGTAGCTATCCTGCATTAGCTGATCTACATAATCCATGGTTGATGTATGATCATATCCGGCAGCTTCTCCCCACAGAGACACCTCAGGACTGCTATAAATAGTTCCCTCCACATTGATAACAGCAACATACTCATCCGTGGGAGTTGTCACTTCCTCCATCATTCCAAACAGCTGGCTATATGTATCTGCTGAAGATGACTTGACACCTTCTGACCATGTATTTATTGCGATACTGGATACTCCTGTCACAACAAACACTGCCGCTGCTACCACAAATGCAACTAATTGCTTTGTTTTCATTATTTATTCCTCCATTTTATCACTTTACTACGCTATAGTATAAATATATACCATAAAAAATAATTTTCCACAAGAAAAAAAATATGGAATAAATATAAATTTTTAGACATATACTTTAAACAAGCCCTACGAAATTTATCAGTCGGCTAAAAAAGAACAAAATGAATGGAGGACATTATGAAAAAAAATTTTCTGAAACGTTCTAAAAAATTTATGGTATTAGGCTTGGTAGTTGCATACATGTGCATGGCAACAGCTTGTACCAACAATGACAGTGGTAACTCTTCCGGCGAAATGGCCGGAACTGAAACCCAGACAGAAACCGGTACTAATGATGGTGCAACCACCGATACCGGAAATAATACTGACACCGGAAATAATGCAGGTACCACCGGTACTAATGGCGATATGGGCACTACCAATGGTACTACCAATGGCACTACTGATGGCGCAGGTAGCACCGGTGGTACAGATACTAACGGCAACGCAGGTAACGAAAATGTAAACAGTGTTACCAACGGTTCTGACAACGCAGGTACTAACGGTTCTGTATTGGAGAACGCAGGCGATGCTGTAGGTAATGTTGTAGAAGATGCTGCAAACGGCGTATCTGACATTACCAATGATCTGGTAGGTGGTGACAATACCAATGGTACAAACACTACCAACAATGCGCAGTAATTTCTTCTCAAAGCATAAAAATATATCTTTATATAAAATGAGCACTCTTCCGCTATGGAACAGTGCTCATTTCAGTATTAAAGGCTTTCCATAATAGTACCCTCTTTATATGCCTCCAAAAGTGCTTCCAAATAAAAAATATTCTCTTTGATTTCTCTTCCCGTATCCGTATCCGCCACAAGCTTACGTGTGTGGAAATTCTCTACAACAACAGAATCCGAAATAATATCAGATTCCTTCATGATAGCAGCCTCCGTAGATTCAAAGGGCTCATGTGCAACAAGGCGCATTCCCCGGGAATTGCATACCAAAGTATAACCGGCAATGCCTGTTTTCTTCTGATATGCTTTAGAGAAGCCACCGTCAATGACCAGAAGCTTTCCACCACATTTGATAGGTGATTCTCCGTGAATCTGTTCCACCGGAACATGACCGTTGACAATGTGTGCATCCTCGCTGGTCAATCCAAATTCTTCCAGTATACGGTTTACGACCTTTTCATCCTCTAATAGGCTGTAATAGCTGTTTTTCTTCTCTACATGAGTTGCGCTGTCTGCTATAAAATGTCTCTCAAAGGTAGTTATCTTTTCTTTGCCGCATACAGGGGAACCCGGACCTGCCCAAATATACCACATAATGTCCTGACCGATTGCCTTTTCTTTGCTGTCCGTAGCATAATAAGCACGTCTTGCATAATATTCCAAAATATCATATAAGGCCTTGCCACTATATTCCTTATCACACACCCGTACCTTGGTAAAACTACCATCCTCATTCAACGGTACGCAGCCATGATACAATAAATTACCATTATAAATTTTATATAAGCCACCCTTGGAAAACAGGAAGCGCACATGGCGTTGCAGCTTCTCACACTTCATAAACGCCTGCTGCAGACGTGCCATTACTTTCATTTCCTCATCCGTCAAATCATAAGGATTGTTTCTATCAATGGTCGGGAAATCCGTATCCAGCATAGGATATTCTTTACCCTCAATAGTAATGGTCTTTTTGTCATAATCAATCTGTTTCAATAATAATCTGTTATCCATACCGAATTCCGGATGGCGCATAATCAACTGTCCCTCCAGTTTAAACTGCATAATGGCTATCGCCTTATGCATCTTGGTATCCAGACTCAAATCCTTCGTATTGTAATCTGTGTTAAAGGTGATAGCAAACGCATCGCAGTTGGTATCCTTATAGGTATCTAACGCAAAGGTAGCCAGCGGTAACAGATTGATTCCATAACCGTCCTCCAAGGTCGACAGATTTCCATAATGAGCAGACAGTCTCACAACATTGGCAATGCATGCCAGACTTCCGCTGGCAGCTCCCATCCATGCCATATCGTGATTACCCCACTGCACATCTACAGAATGATAATCACAAAGGGTATCCATAATAATATGAGGACCGGGACCTCTGTCAAAAATATCACCGACAATATGTAAATGGTCAATTACCAAATGTTGAATCAAATGACTCAGTGCCACAATAAACTGGGGGGCCCTGCCAATTCTGATAATGGTATGGATAATCTCGTTGTAGTAAGCCTCTTTGTCCTGAATTTCTTCCTTTTCCGTAATCAATTCTTCAATGACATAGGCAAAATCCTTAGGCAATGCCTTGCGCACCTTGGAACGAGTATATTTGGAGGAAACACGCTTAATAATCTGCACCAGTCTGTGCAGGGAAATCTTGTACCAATCCTCCAGATTATCCTCTTCCTTCTCAACAATCTCCAGCTTGCTCTCCGGATAATAAATCAATGTTGCAAGACTCTTTTTATCCTTGTTACTGATTGTATTGCCAAATTCCTCATCAATCTTGCGCCGTACAGAGCCGGAACCATTCTTAAGTACATGATTGAATTGCTCATACTCACCATGGATATCCGTCAAAAAATGTTCTGTTCCCTTAGGGAGATTTAAAATCGACTGCAAATTAATGATTTCCGTCGAAGCTGCAGCAACATTTCTGTACTGGTGCGACAATGTTTTCAGAACCTTACATTCCATTTCATCCATAATTCGTAACCCCTTATTTCTTATCTATCTGCTTGCTTCAATCACATCTGCCATATTGTACATTCCTGCGTCCTTACCTGCCAGGAATTTGGCAGCCTGCACAGCACCCTTACCAAAAACAGCTTTGGAATACGCTGTGTGAGAAAAGGTAATCACCTCATCCGCACCGGCAAAAATCACATCATGGTCACCTACAATGGTACCTCCACGCACTGCACTGATACCGATTTCTTTCTGGGAACGTTTTTCTCTTTTACTGCTTCTGTCATATATGTATTCATATTCATTGTCAAATTCCTCATTAATGGAATCCGCAAGAGCAAGTGCTGTTCCACTGGGTGCATCCACCTTCAGATTGTGATGCTTCTCTACGATTTCCATATCAAAACCGGCAGGTGCCAGAACACCGGCTGCCTCCTTAAGCATTTTCAATAACAAATTAATACCAAGAGACATATTGGCAGATTTTAATATTGCAGTACTTTTGGAGGCTTCCTCCACCTTTTTAAGCTGCGCCTCACTCAAGCCTGTGGTACACAGTACACAGGGGAGCTTTCTTGCCACACAGTAGTCAAGCAGCTTATCCACCGCAACAGCTGCTGAAAAGTCAATTACACAATCTGCAGCCACATCACATTTTTCAATATCTGTAAACACAGGATAACTATTGTGTCCGTCATCCCTTGCATCAATTCCGGCTACCAATTCCACCTCTGAATCAGCTGCAATCAAACCACTGATAACCTGTCCCATTTTACCGTTACAACCATGCATTATTACTCTAACCATATCTATATACTTCCTTTCCTATTCTTACTCACTGATACCGCTATATTATAACATAAAATCCCGCCCATGAAAATATTCACAAACGGGATTCTATTCCTACTCCTTATAAGATGCCGTATGCCTTCATAGCACGTTCCAGCTTCTGTACATTGCTCTCTTCCATTTCAGTCAATGGCATACGCAATGTGCCGGCATTCATACCCATGAGATTCAATGCTTTTTTCACAGGGATAGGGTTCACCTCGCAGAACAAAGCATTACACAGCTCTAATGCCTCCAGCTGCATTTTGCGGCTACCTGCCACATCTCCGTCAAGATACTTCTGACAGATTTCATGAGTCTGTCTCGGCGCCACATTGGATAATACAGAAATTACACCGATACCGCCGAGAGACATAACCGGTACAATCTGGTCGTCGTTACCGGAATAGATATCTACACAACCGTCAGCAAGAGCTGCAAGGTGTGCTATCTGACTAATGTTACCGCTTGCTTCCTTTACACCTACAATATTCTCTACATCCTTGCACAGTCTTACCACTGTCTCAGGCAAAATGTTACAGCCTGTACGACCGGGTACATTATACAGGATAACAGGAACCTTTACCGCATCAGCCACTGCCTTGAAGTGTGCATACAGACCATTCTGCGTTGCCTTATTATAATAAGGACTTACCACCAAAAGTCCATCTACACCGTATTTCTCCGCTTCTTTAGACAAATAAATTGCGGTCTCCGTACAGTTAGAACCGGTACCTGCCACCACCGGAACTCTGCCAGCCACTGCATCCACACAGTACTTAATCGTTTCCAGATGTTCCTCATGGGTAAGCGTAGAAGCCTCTCCTGTCGTACCACATACGATAATCGCATCTGTACCATTCTCAATCTGAAACTCAATCAGCTTACCAAACTGTTCAAAATCAACTGCTCCATCTGCTTTCATTGGTGTAACGATAGCTACACCTGCTCCTGTAAAAATTGCCATACTCTTCCTCCATTCCTTGCTTACAGTTCTCTACCTATCACCTTAGCGTGACAGCTTAATCTTGTAAAACAAAAAAACGCCAGCGCAATCGGCGCTGGCGAATGATATACTACGGATATCTTCCTTGATAGCGCCCCATCTATTGCTAGATGACAGTCATACGGCTCTTAACCGTATGCCCAAGACTCGACCTGCAGGACATCTCCTCTTTCGGCGTGTTCCCCTTTCTTCCTTCCTCTTCTATGCCTGCCATATCAGAAAAAATACTGATGAAATACGCAACCTCTATCTTAAAAATATAAATTATAAGTGTATGATAGCATTTTCCTATAGGACTGTCAACTTAATTTAACGGTTTCTATTTTAGAGACCTCATCTGCGAGAACACATATTTCATTGTTCAGGGTAATTCCCGTCAGAATAATATCTGTGTCACCATGACTTTCAAGCAACATCCTCAAGTCCTCTACGGAGATAATCTCCTTTTCCACAAGCCCCAACACCTCATCCAGTATCAGAAGGTCACACTCACCTGTTGTCAATACCTTCTTGGCAAAGTTGATGCCATTGCGGATATTAAGAATTTCTTCGCTCTTTTTCTCTTCGGGAAGCTCTGCAAAATTCTCATCTGACTTTTCAAAGTGAAACAGCTTGATTTCCGGCTCCATTCGTCTCAAAAATTCAGAATCGCCCAGTCCCTTTCCTTTTAAGAATTGTATAATAACCACACATTTGCCTTCAACGGCAGCCTGCACTGCTCTTCCGATTGCAGCCGGTGATTTTCCATGCCCGTCTCCGGTATAAATGTGAATGATTCCTTTATCCATACAACACCTCATACTCTTTTAGCAAGAAACCTTTAAAACAACACTTTTGTAATATATCACATTTTTTGTCTTTTGGCAACTTTTCACCGGCAAACCTGCTTGTAGCCACTCCTGGCCTTATTCTTCTTCCAGCAATTCCAGCTTGCTGACTGACACCTCAAAGGCCACACGACGTTCTACATTTTCCTCATCCAGCTTCTTCATATATTCGCGGCTCTGGATTCTTCCCCAGATTGCACAGCGCTCACCCACTTTAAAATTACTTGCATATCTTGCATTTCTTCCCCAACAAATGCATGGTATATAATCTGATTTACCATAAGGGCGATTGACTGCCAATAACAAATCTGCAATCTCCCTTCCCAGTGGAGTCTTGCGATAGATTGGTTCCTTACAAATATAACCGTCCAGATAAATCTGGTTGGTTTTGGAGCTTTCCTCCATTTCCTCTATAAATTCGACCTCTCTGGCAAATACAGACAATACCAATCTGTTCTTGCGCTCTTCGTGGCGATTATAGGAACGGAATTGACCATTAATACAGATCAATGCTCCTATGTAGTTGGACGATACATCCAACAGCCTTTCCGACACCATCACCGGTATAATATCAAAGCTGTCACTCAGTCGCTGACACTTGACATCAACCATATAGAAGCCTTCCCCAAAAATTTCATGGCTGTAAGAAAATTCACTTACAATTTCCCCCATCACCGTTACCTGATTGTTTTCAATTACCTTATCTGTCATTTTTGTTCTCCCTTCTTACACTTTAAGACTTTTTCCGGTAACAAAGTTGTAATGCATTATATTTATACTCCATTTTGGGCAAAATTAGTACAAAAACCCATCGCCCATAACGACAAAAATCGTATATTGCATTTTCTTTTTCGTTATTTAGTGTGCGATAAACAGCGCACCCTCTGCTCTCATTCCCTTTTTTGTTGCACACTTGAAAAATTGGTGCTATACTGTAACAGTTTGAAAATCTTCAAGGAAATCTGACCGACAAGAAAAGACGATATTTGCGTGATTTTTGAATTTTTTCACTTATTTGACAGGATGCGACAAACATCAGCCATATTCTGACTACGGATGTAGCATTATATGATGTAGCGTATATATAGAAAGGCAAGGATTTATATGAGACAAAAAAGAGAAGATGTTAGAAACGTAGCAATTATTGCCCATGTCGACCATGGCAAAACCACTTTGGTCGATGAATTGTTAAAGCAAAGTGGTGTATTCAGAGAAAATCAGGACATCGGCGAACGTGTCATGGACTCCAATGATATTGAGCGTGAGCGCGGAATTACCATTTTGTCAAAAAATACTGCCGTAATGTACAAAAACACAAAAATTAACATTATTGACACCCCGGGGCACGCTGATTTTGGTGGCGAGGTAGAGCGTGTACTGAAAATGGTAAACGGTGTCATTCTGGTGGTAGATGCCTTCGAGGGTGCCATGCCCCAGACAAAATTCGTACTTCGTAAAGCACTGGAATTAAAGCTTCCGGTTATCGTATGCATCAACAAAATCGACCGCCCCGAAGCAAGACCTGACGAAGTGGTTGATGAAGTCCTTGAGCTGTTTTTGGAATTGGACGCGGATGATTCCCAGTTAGACTGCCCTTTTATCTACGCTTCAGCAAAAGCAGGCATTGCCTCATTAGAAGCTGGTCAGCCCGGTGTGAACATGGAGCCGCTCTTTGAAACTATTATTGATTATATTCCTGCTCCGGAAGGAGACCCCGATGCCGGTACTCAAGTACTTATCAGTACCATTGATTATAATGAATATGTAGGACGTATCGGCGTGGGCAAGGTAGATAACGGTACAATCAAGGTGAACCAGGATGTTTTCATCCGCAATCATCATGAGCAGGATAAGCAGATAAAGGTGAAGGTCAGCAAGCTCTATGAATTCGATGGTCTAAACAAGGTTGAAGTAAAGGAAGCAGGCATCGGTTCCATCGTTGCAATATCCGGTATTTCAGATATTCATATTGGTGATACGCTTTGCTATCCCGAGGAGGTAGCACCCATTCCTTTCCAGAAAATCAGCGAGCCCACCATTGCCATGCAGTTTATGGTAAACGACTCTCCCCTTGCCGGACAGGAAGGAAAATTCGTTACCAGCCGTCATTTGCGAGATAGATTATTCCGAGAGTTAAACACCGATGTCTCACTTCGCGTGGAAGAAACAGATGCGGCCGATTGCTTTAAGGTATCCGGTCGCGGTGAATTACATCTGTCTGTTTTAATTGAAAATATGCGCCGTGAAGGCTTTGAATTTGCTGTAAGTAAGGCAGAGGTATTGTATCATACTGATGAAAGCGGAAAACGAACCGAACCAATGGAGCTGGCCTATATTGATGTGCCCAATGAATTTGCCGGTGCAGTCATTGAGAAGCTGGGACAGAGAAAAGGTGAGCTTCGCAATATGGGAACCATTTCCGGCGGCACTTATACCCGTCTGGAATTCTCCATACCCGCACGCGGACTGATTGGTTACCGCGGTGAATTTATGACTGATACCAAGGGTAATGGTATTCTGAATACCGTATTTGACGGCTATGGTCCTTACAAGGGTGATATCCAGTACCGTAAGCTCGGTTCCCTGATTGCCTTTGAAGCCGGTGAAGCTATTACCTACGGACTATATAATGCTCAGGAACGCGGCACACTCTTTATCGGTCCCGGAGAAAAGGTATATTCCGGAATGGTAGTCGGTCAGACCGGTCGCAGTGAGGATATCGAAATCAATGTTTGTAAGAAAAAACAGTTGACCAATACCCGTTCCTCCAGTGCTGATGAAGCACTTCGACTGACACCGCCCAGAATCCTCTCCTTGGAGCAGGCATTGGATTTTATTGATACAGATGAGCTCTTGGAGGTAACTCCCGAATCTCTGCGAATCCGTAAAAAGATTCTTGATCCTACTTTGAGGAAACGTGCTGCAATGAAAAAATAAGCATACAAAAAGTGCCGGACACTGAAATGTCCGGCACTTTCTATGTACTAATATTATTCTGCTACTGCTACGGATGTAATATGAGGATTAGCACCTTCATACCAGTACAAAAATCCTTCCATATCGATCTTATCGCCAACCTGAAGGTTCTTAACAGCACTGTAAACATCAGTGGTGCTGTCACACAGATTAGACTCAACGGTAAAGTTGTAGGTCTGTCCGTTGTAGGAAACATTAAAGTATAAATCATCGCCTTCCTGACCGGAACCATCCCAGCTGTACAGGAACGCTACGTCATTACCATCAGCATCCTTGGAAGCCTCCACAGTCATACCCTTGAAGGATACCAGCTCATTCTGATGTGCAATTAACTCATCAGAACCAAGCCAAGCTGTAGCATCAACCGGCTCTGCAACATAGCTGCCATCCATAATCTCAAAGGTTGCATCAACTACTTCAACCTCACCAGACCACTCAGCCTTATAACCGGTAACCTTAACCTTGGTTCCTACTTCCAGCTTGTCATATTCCTCCTGTGTACAAGGCATGCCGTAAACGAAGTATGCTCCGTCCTTATCCTGTGTATAAAGGGTCACAGCATCGTCCTTCATATACTGCTTTGCCTGAACAAAGGCTTCAATGACAACCTCTGTATCAATTGCTGCTGCCAGATATTCTTCATGAGTCATGACGCCTTCAGACTTAACATCTACATCACTTGCGGAATTACCGCATCCGATAACTGACATTGCCAGTGAAAGGGTTACTAACATTGCTACAAATTTTTTCATATTCTTCTCCTTTGCATATCTTTGTTTCAAAATACAAATACATTATACAGCAAAAAATAAAATATTCAACGATTATTTTTCTTTTTTATTGCACCATAAACCACATAGATGATAATTACAATCCATACCCCTCCCAAGGAAGCCAACAGCACAAGGGATGTCATCGGCATTGCTCCCAATTCCGCTTTTTCACCGGAAATGGATGTATTTACATTACCTCTCTGATTCAGTCGATATAAAGAGGTAATATCACTGTACAAATCCTCAAAATACTTTTCATCAACCACTTCTTTTCGCCTCACGGATTTGGTAGTATTCTCAATTAACTGTCCTGCAGCATCACGAAGGGAAGCCGAACCGTTAAATACCGGTGTCACAAAGGTATTCTCCACATTATCCAACAATAATTGGGAGGCTTTGATTTTGACATCATAATGAGTCTCATTATCCTCGCCGCAGCGTGATAAATATTCCTGATACTCCGGGCTGTCCTGTGCCTTTGAAGTCACCGGCACATACCCCTCTGTCCCTGCATAAGCAATCTGCACCTCATTAGTCAAAAGATACTGTGCAAAAAGCCATGATGCCAAAACCTCTTGGGAGTCCTCTTTATTAAACACACACACAGAAGGTCCCTGGGAAATCATTTGCGGATTCTCGGTATCAAACTGAGGGATGGTATAAACAGCTGTTTCAAATTTCACAAATTTGTCCTCACTGATATCGGACAGCGGTGCATTGGTTCCCATCCATGTGGCACCTGCCGTGGAATCGATTGCAAAAATGCACTGCCCTGCATTCAGGAAATTAGCCGGATAACTGGATATTTTAAAAGTGGAAAAGGCACCGCTTTTAGCATGCTCTGCAACGGTATACAGCAATTCCTTTGTGGTATCGTTAAACAGCTGTATCTCTCCTGCTTCCGTGGAATAGCCAGCCTCTTTCTGCCTGAGCATCTGAATCATCATATTATCCGTAGACTTATATATAAAAGGAATCAGCACCTTTTGTCCGTTAATCAGAAAATTCCCCTCTGCATCCTTCGCCATCGCAGCTTCCGATACTTCCCACACAAAATCCCATGTAAGCACTTCGGGCAAGGTATAGCCTAAGGCTTCTACATATGTCTTATTCACATAACAAGCCTCTGTGGAACGCATAAAAGGAATTGCGTAGTAGTGATCATCAAAAGCGCATTCACCAAGAAATTGCGGGATAACTTCCGCCTTCCCCGGTGCATTAAATCTGACATCACTTCCCCCAAGACCATATTTTTCATGCACCAACAATTCATCCAATGAGATGACATTATTCGTTCCCGTGAGATAAGTTGCAATATGATCGGGATAGGTAATACATACATTGGGAGTCGTACCCGTTGCAATATTGGTAATTACATCATTGTAAATCTTGCCGTAATCCGTATACAATCGCAGATTTACAGTAATGTTCGGATATAAATGCTCAAAATCCGCAATCGCCTGTTCATATATTCTGGTCTGTGTAATATTCGTATCATTCTTTGCCCAAAATGTAATTTCATACTGTCGTGAGGTATCAAATTCCTCAGGAATAACAAAAGGG
The DNA here is from genome assembly GCA_015056915.1 of Lachnospiraceae bacterium. Taxonomy (GTDB): domain Bacteria; phylum Bacillota; class Clostridia; order Lachnospirales; family Lachnospiraceae; genus Acetatifactor. The sequence goes on along the minus strand of SVFK01000015.1, from coordinate 15,866 downwards.
TCCAGGCCTCTTGAGCCGTGACAACCGGTAAACAACAGCGATGACAGGATTCCAATCACCAACACCAGTGATGCTTTCTTATGTAACTTCATCATCCTTTTGTTCCTCCCTGTGACACACCCTCCATAATTTTCTTATGGAAGATTAAAAATAAAATTAAAAGCGGCACTGAAATCACCACTACTGCTGCCATCATAGCAGGAATATTCTCACGTCCGAATCCGTTTTCCCGGATTTCCTGTATACCGTTGGATACCAGATAATACGCCTCATCATCAGTAATCAGTCTGGGCCATACATAGGAATTCCAACACTCAATAACCTTCAATATGGTGATAGTAACCAGCGTTGGTTTACAGATAGGTACCATCACCTTCAACAAATATTTCAAGTCAGATGTATTATCCACCTTGGCCGCATAGTACAGCTCATCCGGTATCTGCGCAAAATTTTCCTTCAACAGATAAATATAGAAAACAGACGTAACCGAAGGCAGAATCAATCCCCAAAAGGTATTGCGCATATCCAGACTGGTAATGGTTACATAGTTGGTGATAATGACCAATTCATTCGGTATCATCATTAAAGCCAGAAATAGCGCAAAGGTAATGTTCTTCCCTTTAAAATCCAGTCTTGCAAAGGCAAATGCCGCAAGTACGATTACCACCAGCATAATTGCAGTCGTTACTATTGTAAAAAGGAAGGTATTGGCAAAATATTTTGCAAGAGGCACCGTAGTAAACGCATCCACATAATTCTGTAGGGTGGGTGATAATGTGAAAAATTTAGGAACATATTCCCCATTATAAGCGCTATAGCTCTTTACGGATGTCAGAACCATCCAATAAAAAGGGAATAATACCACCAATGCCCATAATGTCAACAACACATAGACGATTGTTTGTCCCACCTTTTTACGAATACCGGCAGTCCTTTCTATTTTGTCATAATCAATTCGTTTCTCCATGTTAATCGTGCCTTTCTTTTCAGCTTTTCATCGCATACAGCCTTCATCAATAATGAACATGCTTTTTACTTACCAGCAAATTGATACAGGTAATTGTCAACACAATGGCAAACAATATAATTGCAGCTGCCGATGCATAGGAGGGATAGCCACCACTGTTACCGTAAAGCATATCATACACATAACCTACTATCGTATTCATCTCTGCCGCATTCAGATCCGTTCCAAACAGAGCCACTGCATCACTATATGCCTTGAAGGCACCGATAAAGCCCGTAATGATCAGATAAAAAAGCATCGGTGAAATCATGGGTAACGTAATTTTGATAAATATCCGCCATTTTGAGGTGCCGTCTACCTTGGCAGCATTATAATAGCTCTGATTTACAGATGCCAAGGAACTGGTCAGCACCAGAATCTTAAAGGGCAGGACCACCCAGATGGTATAAAAGCACAACACAAACATCTTGGCCCAGTAGGGACCGTCAATAAAGTCAATGGATTCTCCGCCAAACCAGTTAATAATCAGATTGGCGAGACCATCCGTATAGGGTGTCTTTTTGAATAGAATCATAAAAACAAGCCCTACTGCCAGTGTATTGGTCACATAGGGCAGAAAATAAATCGTCTGATATAACTCTCTCAAGGGCTTAATTGAGCTTAGTCCCACAGAAATCAATAGCGCCAGCCCCGTGGAAACAGGCACGGTAATCGCCACAAGAATCATGGTGTTTTTGACCGCCTGCAAGAAATATGGGTCGTGCAAAACGTAGGAGTAATTGTATAATCCAACACCGTAATACGTCTGAGAGGCAGAATTGTACCCTTCCTCAAAGGAATATATAAAAACATCAATTAGCGGATATACCATAAATACGCCGAGAAAAAGCATTGCCGGCAAAAGGTATAACCACGCTTTGGGATTTCGTTTTTCCATCTTATCCGCTCCTGTCTTAATCTATTGTAAAATAGATTCTCTCTTCTGTTTCTTTATTAAATATATGTATCTTGCCCGGCTTAACCGCAAATTGTACCGTGGCAGAGCTAATATCCTTTATATTCTCTGCACTGATAATAGAACGGATTGTATGCGCCTCATTGTGGCAGGCATTATGGGTCGATACCACCGTGATATCCCTTCCCATTACTTCCACCTCTTCTAATGCACAACTAAGCGGTCCGTCTTTCTTCAAAAGAAAGCCTTCCGGTCGAATACCTACATACACCTCCTGATCCGGCACGTCCTTTACGGTAAGAATCGCCTCATCTCCAATATACAGCCGCTGTTCCTTTACCCTGCCGGCAAATACATTAATCGGTGGAGTCCCCAGAAATTTTGCCACGAAGAGATTGATAGGATTGTCATAGACCTCCTGAGGCTTACCGATTTGATGAATCACTCCCTCCTTCATAACCACAATCATGTCAGAAATACTCATAGCTTCTTCCTGATCATGCGTTACGAATACGGTAGTAATCCCTGTTTCCTTCTGGATTCGTCTAATCTCCTCTCTCGTCTGCAATCTGAGTCTTGCATCCAGATTGGAGAGTGGCTCATCCATAAGCAATATCCGCGGCATCTTCACCAACGCTCTGGCAATGGCAACACGTTGCTGCTGACCGCCGGAAAGCTCACTTGGCTTACGCTCCATCAATTCATCAATCTGTACCAGCTTAGCAACCTCGTATGCCTTTTGCTGCATTTGTTCCTTCGAAAGCTTTTCCTTTCCCTTCAAATTCTCCAAGGGAAATGTAATATTCTGCTTTACTGTCAGGTGGGGGTAAAGGGCATAATTTTGGAACACCATTCCTACACCTCTGTTTTCGGCCGGCAGATTGGTCACATCATCATCATCAAAAAAGATTTTACCTTCTGTAGGCTTTACCAAACCGCACAGCAAATTAAGTGCCGTACTTTTTCCACATCCTGAGGGACCCAGCAGTCCAATGAGCTTCCCATCCGGGATCTCCAAATTAAAATTGTTAACCGCAACCACGTCTTCTCGAATACGCTTGTTACGATTAGGAAATTTTTTGGTTAGATTCTGTAAAATTACTTTCATATGCTCTCTTTCCTTTGTAAAAATATATACTCCTCTATTCCAGTGGAATTGCCTCAATCTCAAATACTATATCTATATTCTCAAAATAACGCAATTTGTATTTCGCTCTGATATCGTAATCCCACTTTGCCCTAGCCAAAACATTTTTCACTTCTTCTAAATCTTCTGAGATTACCCTAAGTCTTAGTTTTTCTTTTGTATCTCTCTCTTTTGAAACAGCCTCCAAGTAATACTCCGTCGAATATCCTCTTCGGTATCCCCAGTCTCTGTCTTCTTTTATCAATGCATAATAGACTGTTTTTTCAGTCGGACCATTTATCATATCTGTAATTACCCCAACACTTTTGTTCCCCGCCCATATGCCTATCACAAGATAAATCATCTCAAATCCCAGAACAATCGCAAGCACACCTTTATTGATTTTCCCCTTTTCATCTTTATAGGGAATTCCCACCGCAAAAAGTATCATAGCCGGAATTATAAGCGCAAGAATCATCATTCCGCCACTTAATACCCTTATCGGTGCCAGATATTCCGGTATCATATTGGTTGCAGTGACATTTCCGATTCCAATCATGGCAAATGCCGAAATAATACCTATTCCAAGTCCAATCAGTAATTTCTTCATCATTTTTCCTTTGTTTATCTTTGCATGCTTGTTCCACTTTTTTAGCTCAGAAATTATTTCTGTTTTTTCCGAGTTTGTCTTTTCCATACGCTCACAGTTTTCTGTTATCCAGCAGATTTCATTAATATCCGTACAACCCCCGATTTATTTGCTACGCTCTTCTGCGAAAACTTTTTTTAATAATTTTTGAGACGGGAATTTTCCGCCTTTGCTATTTCAACAATTGCAACTCTCTCGGAAATATTGCCTTTCATATCCGTCTTATAAATACTCAAATAATTGCCTTTAATTAATAATAAAACAACTCTAAATTTAGAATCAAAATTCGGCAACGAAACAGCAGTTGCCCCTACAACTACACCTCGACTATCACAATAACCTTCTGCTATCAACTCATCTCTTGTTTTTCCCATATACATCTCCCATAATTTTCAGCTTTTTCAAGCATATCTACTATACCACAGTACCGGTAATACCGCAATTGAACGATGCACCATTTTCTTTCTAATGTTTTATATTCTCTATCCTCAGTCTGTTTACTCTCATTTATTGTATACGATTATCCGTATTAAAAGCGAAAAGGATACGCATCTAAAGCAGTCACAATCCGATACTTTATAAAACAAAAACCTCTTAACTTCTGATACGAATATCAGCGTTAAGAGGTCTTTTTTCATTTGTTATAATTCCGGTCTGCAAAATACCTTCTAATTGTAAGTTTCAGTGTATTTAGATTCCATTTCTTTCCGTCATATTATGCACGACCTCCTTGATAAGCAGAGGCAGGAAAGGCTTGGTTATGAAGTCATCACAGCCGAGTGCAGCAAATTCGGATGATGTTTTCATTTTTTTATCCACCGTCATCAAAACAACAGGAATATTATACATTTTTCTTATGCGCTGCAATGTTTCCAAGCCACTCATTCCGGGCATATTTACATCCAACATAATAAGGTCAAACATTTCATTCTTGAGAATTTCCAGTGCTGCTTCGCCGCTGACTGCTGATTTCATCTCATACATAGGTTCGTCTTTCATAATATGGGAAAGTATCATATTATTCATAGGCTCGTCATCAACAGTTAAAATTTTTCTTGTTACTTCCTCGCCTTGACGCAAATCATATTCCTTATCCTCATCGATCATCTGAAGCATAATTTCTGCAATATCGGGATCAAACTGAGTTCCCTTACCTTTTTCTATTTCAAATCTTACAACATCCTGGGGCAGAGCCTTACGGTAGCTTCTGTTACTTGTCATAGCATCGTATGTATCGGCAACAGAAAGAATTCTTGCTACCAAAGGTATCGTATCACCCGACAGACCATTAGGGTATCCTCTTCCGTCATATCTTTCGTGGTGATATTTTGCTGCTATTGCAATGAGACTATTTCCTGCTATTCCACGAAGAATGTTGTAGCTTGTTACAGGATGTATTTTAATTATATTGTATTCTTCATCTGTAAGCTTGCCCGCTTTATTGATTATCTCAGCAGGTATGCGTATCTTTCCTATGTCGTGGAGCAGACCTGCACGGTATATTTCCTCCTGCTCCTCCTCAGACATACCCATACGCTTTGCCAGCATACAAGCATACTCTGCAACTCGTTTTGAGTGACCGCTTGTATAGCGATCCTTTGCGTCCACGGCTTCACTCAGCGCAGTTACAGTCTGCACGAACATTTCTTCTATCATTTCCTGTTTTTTTATCAGTTCTTTATTCTGCATTCTTACCATGTGTTCAAGTTCGGTATTGTTATCAGATAAATAATTGATACGCTTCCATTTGGTGGTATCCTCAATAAGCTCCAGCATATAGCCGTATACCCTATTGTTATAAAATCTTCTGTTAAATCGACACTCAAAATGTCGTTCATCAAGGGTAAAGGTAGTAATAAATTCCTTATCTTCTTTAGAAAAAGTTTCAAGCACTTTTTCAAGCTCGGGGATATCCTTAATGGGGTAGTCGATATAGCATCTTGCAAGCTGAGGAAATATGCTCTCTGCCATTTTATTGCATCCTACATAGTTAAGGTCATCATCAAACGTTATATATCCGTTCGCATGTTTTTTTTGCAAAGCCTCCGCCACGCTCTCCTCGACATTGTAAATCCTTATCCTGTGGTGGACTATCAGTAAAATCCAGCCGTTAAACGCATACAATGCAGGCATAACCTCAAAATCCGCATTGATAAGTCTGCCAACAAAGAATGCGCTTACATTCATAACCTCCAAACCGAACAGTAGATAAAGATTCTTTCGTGATACAGAACGCTTCTTTACAATAGAATGTATAAGCATAGCTATCTGAATGGCAATCGCACCATAAAGAATCAGATAGAACATAGAATGTCCTATTCCATATTCATTTACAAGTATAGTTGAATCCCATAATGTTTCCGTGTGATATTCTGTATAGTAAAAGTCGTTGTAGCCTATTGTAAGTATCATTACATAAACAACCAAACAGTAAGCATAAACGCCTATTCTGAATGACCTACCGAAATTATATTTACACATAGAACATATCAGAAATATCATAATCGGCGAAGTAAAGCAGCCTCCGATATATGCAATCTTATTTGCAAGTACAGCCTCCTGCACATTCTGAGATAGGCCGAGCGCAAGATAACCTGCATTCGACACTGCCATGATAAGCATAAGCAGTATAAAATAGTAGTCTATCTTTTTATTGTTAACAACAAAAATAACGGCAAACAGATTAACTATAGCAAGCACTGTTGTTATAATATAATATGCTATCATAAACCATTCACCTCCGATATTATTTTACCAAAAACATCACATATCCTGTTATACTGTTCAAAAAGCATCTCCTGTGCCAAATGTATCTCTTCGGTAAGACTATTATTACTCAAATCCTGCATTCTTGCGGAAAGGTCGCCCAACTCTACAGCTCCTATATTATAAGCGTTGTTCTTGAAGCCGTGGATACGGATACGATAGTTTTCACAGTCATCAGCAGCAAGAAAGTTGTTAAGCTCCTCTCTTATCGGCAGATTTACAAAACAGCTAAAGATTTGTATATAGAACGCCTTGTCGCCTGCACTTACCGTCAATCCTTTGTTGATATCTATCTCGGGTAGCTGTATTTTTATCTTGTTTATAACTCTGTCGATATTATCGACAGACAATATGTCGGTATTTATCATTTCACATCCTCTGCCTTTGTCCGAATTATCAAGTTTCGCTGTTTTATCAGTCGTTACTGCTTCGGCGAGTGCGCTGCTATACCGTTCAGTTTTCATCGCCTGAGAATAAATAACCTTTTCTTTCGGCAGGTATCTGATAAGCGTCTTTTCAAGCGCTTTGCCGTCAATAGGCTTGCTGATATAATCATCAAAGCCCTCCGCAAGATACATTTCCCTCACACCTGAAACAGCATTGGCTGTAAGTGCTATAACAGCAGCATTCTTGCTCGCGTTTTCGGGCATTGCTTTTATTTCCTTCATAGTTTCTATCCCGTCCATCTGAGGCATCATATGGTCAAGCAGTACTATGTCGTATTTATTTACCCGCAGAAGCTCAAGTGCTTCTTTACCGCTCATACATACAGTCACTTTTACTTTTGTGTATTTAATCAAATTTTCAACAACAAGCAGATTTATTTGATTATCGTCAACCGCGAGTATACTCGCTTCAGGAGCAGTAAATGAAGGTGTATATATCTCGATATCCTCAGACCTGTTACTATCTGTGTCGAGCTTTTTCGCAATCACTTCCGTTCCTGTTATTTTCTGCATAAGAGTAAGCTTAAAGCACGAACCCTTGCCGTATTCGCTTTCAACATTTATACTGCCCTTCATAAGAGAAATAAGCCTATGGGTAATTGCGAGCCCCAAGCCCGTACCTTCAATATTACGATTAGACGCCAAATCAAAACGGCTGAAATTCTGAAACATATTTGCAAGGTCCTCTTTACGGATACCTATACCTGTATCAAAAACAGAAATAATAAGCTGAACGCAGTCTCCCGTATCATTAACAATCCCATCTACCTTAAGCCTGACAGTCCCCTCTTGAGTGTATTTTACGGCATTGCTCAACAAATTCAGTATTACCTGCCTAAGTCTGACATCATCGCCGTAAAGGCAGTCAGGAAGGTCTTCGCTTATTTCTGTCAAAAAGGCGAGCTTTTTTTCCGTAGCCTTCATCCGAACCATATTCATAGCATACTGTAAAACATCGCTAAGCTTATAGTCGTGCTCGCATATTTCCATCTTTCCCGACTCTATTTTTGAGAAATCAAGTACATCATTGATTATCGAAAGCAGATTGTGACTGGCATTATTTACGATTCTTGCATATTCCTTTATGTCATCCTCAGAGCTTTCACGCAGTATCATCTCATTCATACCAATTACTGCATTTATTGGAGTTCTTATTTCGTGTGACATATTTGCAAGAAAATCGCTTTTGGCACGGTTTGCTTCCTCCGCCATAATTTTTGCCTGACGCATTTCTTCACTCAACTGCGCCTTGCGTTCTGCACCCATAAGGTAAATTATGATTATAACTATCAATACCCACAAAAGAGCGAAAGTCCAGAGCACGAGGGGTACTATGATAGATATTTCGCCTGCCGGAGCATTAGACGGCACAAAACCTATTATGTATAAACCCGAATAACTCGTTTCCGCGGCAAATATTACATTTTTTTCATCACCGTCGTATGACGCCGCCGAAACATTTGTATTCATAGTTTTTCGAATAGCTTCAATCGCAGCTGCATTATTTTCAGTGTTTATCCTTCCTATATCTGCTGTTGAGTTTTCCGAACGCAGAATTACATTTCCGTCAGCATCTATCAGTAAACATTCTCCTAATCCACTGTAGCATATAAGATTTATCTTTTTTTCAAGAACATCGCTTGAATATAGCTTATATAGCACATATTTAACATTTGAGCCACTGTACACAGGTACAGTAAAAAGAACTGTATCCTTGTGTACACTTACTGCGGGAGTGCCTCGTACCGTCTGAAAAAAACAGTCATAGTCGGAAAAATTTATTTCTTTGCCATAGGCTGATGTTCCATCAATGCGCATAACGCCGTATGATACACCTTCCTGATTTTCAAACACATCACTTAGTTTTCCACTGTCCACATCGACCGATGCAGCAATGTCACCGAGCACAGCCAATTCGTTATCAAAGCTGCCGTCAATCACTTGTGCTGCCATACGGCTATAGCCTGCAACATGACTTTCAACCTGTGTATGAGTAATATCCATAAGCTTAAACCACATAAGCACACATACAATACCGATAATCACAAAGCCGCACACTACCAGCAATACGCCATACCAAATACGCTTGCTATCTACTTTTTTATTCATATATCACCACTCCATCTACAAACCAGTCCATATCTGTGAGCAATGCGTCATCACTGAGAGATTCACCTTCGCCACACCGCAGTGTACCGCTGTTATCGTAAATAACTCCTGAAAAGACATCATTTGAATTATTCAATCTTGCTTTGGCATTCTCGACCGCGTGTCTTGTTTCATCACTTACCTGCGGCGACAGCTCAGCAAGTCCGACTACACCGCTGCCAATATCAAACCATCTACGCTCTACTGCATTCGACTGTCCTTGCACATATTCCCTGATTATCTGATAATAAAGCGAATTCCAATCCCATACCGCCGTTGTAAGATATTTGTCAGAAAGTCCATTGGCAACCTCATTATAGCCTATGGAATATACTCCTGCCGCATCTGCAGTTTGTGCTGTATAATGCTGATTCTGATGATATGTTATAACATCGACATACTTATCGGTAATCAGACTTTCAGCTGCAGCTACCTCTTTTTCTTTGTTGTCCCACGAGTTTGTCCAACTTACATATACCTCCGCTTCGGGATTTACACTCCTTACACCAAGGGTAAATGCATTTATCCCTCGATTTACCTCATTATTAGGCATAGCAGCAACATAACCGATAGAGTTGTTGTCAGTCTGCATTCCTGCAACAATACCTGCTAGATATCTCGCCTGATACATTCTGCCAAAATATGATGTAAGATTATCAGCTACATGTTCGGATGAGATAGCGTAAAAAGCAATATCAGGATAGATGTCGATTATCTCCTTCACTTCCATAGGATAGGAATAGCTCGACAGTATTATCATCCCAACACCATCCTTTACAAGCTGGTGAATAGCTTCAGCACAGCTTCCGTTACCTTCGGCTATATCTTCCTTAACGATAAGCTCTGTACCGAGCTGTTCACACGCAGATACTACGCCGTTATAATGCGTGCTGTTCCAGCCGCTGTCTGTTGTTTTACCCGTAATAATAAGCCCTATCTTATATTCTGAGCCTCGCTGCATACCTGGTAAAATCAAAGTAACCAGTACTGCAAGCAATACAACTCCCGCAGCAGCAAGCAGTATACGCTGCTTCAGCTTATGCTTATTCATCAATAACGACCCCCTCTACATACCAGTCAAATTCGTTCAACATAGCGTTGTCTGTCATACTTTCTCCCTCGGCCACTCTAAGATTACCATCGTTATCATAGATCGGTCCGTAAAAAACATCAAAGGTTCCACTATTAAGCCGTGTTTGCTCATTACTGATAGCCTTGTCAATTTTACTATTCGCATTTTTTGATAATGGGGCTATATCCATAATACCTGAATCGGAGCTTTCCCAATAATTTTCACCCTCAAATTTGCCTTGCAGGCATTTTAATATATGGGCAGTATAGAATTTTTCCCAGTCCCATACAGCAGAGGTCAGACAGCTGTCGGGATAAAGCTCGCTGTTATCTATGTTATAGCCAATGGACACAATGTCGTGCTCATCAGCTACCCTGAGCGGCTCAAGCGAGTCAGTGTGCATAGCAAGCACATCTATATTATGCTCAGATATAAGATATTCAGCAGCATTCGCCGCAGCCATATCTGAGTTCCAGGATTCTATCCATCTGACATATATTTTCGCATCGGGATTGACGCTGCGTACGCCGAGCGTAAATGCGTTTACGCCCCTGTTTACCTCGGGAATAGGGAATGCTGCCGCATAACCTATCTCATTAGTTTTAGTCTGAAGTCCAGCCGCTATACCTGTAAGATATCTCATCTGATACATGCGCCCAAAATATGTAGACAGATTTTTGCGATAGCTCGTACCGGTTGCGTGGAAAAAGAATACTTCAGGGTATTTCTCCGCAGCAACTATCATTTGTTCACTGTATATGGCGGAGTTTGCAATTATTATCTCGCATCCATTTTCTATAAGTTCATCGATATCGGCTAATATGTTATCTGCCGTTACAAATTCCCTATATGTTATATTCAGATTAAGCTTCTCGGCGGTTTTTTCAAGTCCTTCATAATGTGACTGGCTCCAGCTTTTATCGTCCTTGAAGCCATTGAGTATAACGCCAACCTTTGTGGCATTTTCTGTTACATCTGTACTTTGCTCCTGAGTATTGATAAAAAATATGCCTGCTAAAATGCCTAAAATCACAATTATTACTATTAAAATTATCCTTTTCATTTTACCTTCCTGTTCGTAAAATCATTTGCATGCTGTGAATAATAAAACGCTTTCAAAGCCTATCAGAAATAAGCCTTAAAAGCGTTATTATGCATTATTATCATATAAGACCGAATAGGGCAGAATTATCCCGGTCTGTCGAATTATAACACCAACTCATCGGTTTATCACTCCCTTTTTGAAAAAACATTGACGTTCAAACATATATGATGATACCACAATTTTGTGAAAATTGCAATATTTTAATGCCTTTCATTTCTACAATTCCTGTTGTATCCTTTAAGCTTGTTTCTTTCAAAACATCTATAGTTTTCTAATTGTATAATATCTGTCACTGTTCTCTTCCTCTCTTACGTATCCTTCCTCAACATTTCCAAATACTCCGCATACGCAAACACTCTATTTCTCACAGCATTGTGTTTCCTGCAAAATACCAAGTTCCACAAGCTTCTTCACAGCCGTAGCTACTGTATTATAACTAATATCTAATTCCTTTGCAGCTCTCTTAATATCAACAATCGGATACTGCTCGATATAATCAAACACTGCCCTTAAATTATCTTTACTTCTAGTCGTTTTCGGAAGTCAATGCTTCTTTTCTAACATGCATTGATATAAACAAATCTGCATTGGAAATCAACTGTGATGCAGTATCAAGTTTTACAAGTTGTTTATTGGCATCTGCTAAAAGTTTTACAATCTCCTCATCCATTTCAATTTCCGGCATAGGTGTTAACGGATTTGGTTTAAAAGATTGATAAGTAGCCTTTCCTGTTAAATTATCAACATATATTCCTGCTCGATTCATATAATTCTCCTTGTTTTGCGAAGCAAAATGCCTGCCTGATTATGCAGGCAGAGAATTTTTTACCTCTTTTTCACTATCATCAACTGTAACCAATTAATATATAAAACAAAGCAGATAATACAACTACTTAGAAAGCCTTGTAAAATCTGCTTTATACTTAACCGTGCGGCTTTCGCCGTATAGTCCAGTCATAAGCCGTGCGACATTCGCCGTATGTCAGAACATCGAAAAAGACTTCATGGTAAGCAAACTTCCCTGAAGTCTTTTCTTCGTGCCGCCGCACGGACTTTAGTGTTCCAGCATATTTTCAATAAAGATCTGAATGTGTCAAGTAAGGGACAAAAAAAAAATCATTTTTCACAAAATTTATTTAAAGCCACGGAAACACTTGGGTTTCCATTGCTTTAGTATAGACTTTAAGGATTTACTTTCTTTCAAATTCTTTTGAAGGGTAAGGCGTTCTTCATAAGTGAAAAATTTTGACATAATGTCCTCCTTATCCGCCGCCAACACGGGATAGAATATCATAGAAACAGAAAAAAAGACCACTACCTTGGGCGGTAATAGTCTTTGAAAACCAGGATGCAACCACCTGGAATATATATTTTATAACTACAATTTCAAATAGAATTGGAATCAAAAGGGTTGCGTTTTGATTTGCAATTCAGACTTACGTTTTCTCCATATAAAAATCACAACAAAAACTACTATCGCCTGTCCGATTAACATCCCAAGCCATCCACAACTAACGCCCCAAATCATCCGTTCCTTCTCAGGATTCAGGTATCCGCCTAATATAGATGCGCCGGCATTGTTCACCCCATGTATAATGGCCGCCGGCCAAACGGATCCGCTCATTTCTGTAATCCAGGTCAAAATCACACCTAATAATATACAAATGAAGCACATAAGCAGAATCCCCAACCAAGGATACCCCGGATACTCTGTGCCGAAGTTATGTCCGATACAGGTAAGGGGCGCATGCCAAAGTCCCCAAATCACGCCGCCCACCAAAAGAGCAGCCCATCTTGGCATAAGCGAAAGAAGTTTCGGCATCATATAACCACGCCAGCCCGCCTCCTCTCCGAAGGCCGCAAAAGAAACTATCGTCCCTGTAATGATAGCATTCGCCGGCAAAAGAGGGAGCAACCTTTTGTCCAAATCCAGCGACAAGTAATACTTCGGATCAAAGCATTCCGGATTCAGCAAAAGCGTGAACACATTCCCAAGTTCCGTATAAAACCAAGGAAGGAGCATCGCCACCAAAAAATAAATCCACTTCTTATCCCGAAAAGAGATACCAAGGAGCATAGAGCCCTCTCCGGTCATTGCAAAGCCTTCTTTGGTAAGCCATCTGGTAAGCACATGGGCTATGAAGGGAAATAACATGCCAAGCGCCACAAAAGACTGCATATTCGCGGGCATTTCATCCCAAGTTTCTCCCTTTGGCAACATTAATAAGAACCAGAGCCACGTCAGGCCGAAACTGAGAATCAAATATAACATCAGCCTTCCTTTATTAGTCTTCATCGAACTCCTCCTTTCGCTCGTAACAATGCGCTGTAATGCGATAAGACACATAATAGAGCCCCAGGGAAATCATCGGTGATAGCACAGAAAGAAGCACCAGTTCAAAATTGTGCGCTTCCAGCCAGCGAATCAACACTCCAAAATCCCATGACGACAAAACCTTCATATCACCAAACAACAGATAACCAATGGCAAAAAATGCCACCAGCATCCAAAAGCATACCCGTATCATGGTGCTTTTTGCTTTTCCCAAGAGGAAATACATGGGCATCTCCACTGCAGACACACAAAGCAGCAGACACATAAGCGGCAGCGAAAAGGCCATCAGAATCTGAGACACATCTGCAAAACGTCCCGGCATCATAAAAGCAACTGATATCACGTGCCAGATGCAGTAGCACGAAAAACCTACATAAATCGCAATGGCAATAAAAAGGTACTTGGACGCCACGTACCCTTTCCTTTGAAAAGGCATGGAAAAAAGATATCCGTGAATGTGGCTTTTTCCGTCATAGGCCAAAATATTCCCCTGCATATTGTTGATCATGCTAATCACACCGATAAGAAAGGAACCTTCCATCATCCCGAAAAAGAAATCCAGCATATTCACTGTTTCTCCCGCATTGTCCTCTACCATAAAGAAGGGAATATCCGAGGTTCCCGGAAATGCCATGCGAAGCGCACAAAATATAATCGTCAGGATAACAAAACTCCAAAACAGTCTCTTCCCTTTGACTGCAACAAAATCCTTATAAAGCAAACCGCCCATCAGTTGACACCTCTCTTTCTTTCCGCAACCAGACAAGAGCCCAGGTAAGATAATACGCTTACAAAAACTGCAATGAGCACCAGCATCCACGCCTTCTCCTTGATAAAATCAAGCATCCACCAGAGATTTATCTCGCCGGCCATATCTCCGGTTGAAAAATCGGTGGTAAAAAACATCCAGATTTTTTTCAAATTGAAAACAAACGCAGCAACTCCCATTGTCAGCAAAGAAAAAATCTGTGCATAACTCTCCTTTCCGTAACCAAGGATCATATGGAAAAAGATGACCAAAACACTGTAGATACTCATCAAGGAAGCTGCCGAAAAAATCACCCCGAGGAATTCTCCGAAGGTAAGTAAATCAGTCAGACAGGATAAAACTCCGGCAATCAAAACATCCAGAAACACACCCATTCCAAAAAGTGCAAATACGGAAATATACTTTGCGAGAATACACTTTTTTACAGAGAGGGGAAGGGAACGTTCTACTTTGTGAAATCCGGCTTTTCCGTCCGCCTGAAACACATTCACCATATCTCCTACCACTGCAATCGGAAGAAGCATAAATATAACAAGTGCCATACTACCTAAGTTTTTCACATCGATCATAGTCATATCATTGTCCAGCATCATTTCTTTTGCAGCCATAGAAACATTCCCGAACTTAGCACTGAGCACATACATGACTGATACCACAATCACGCCCACCATGACATAGGCAAACATGGTAAGTTGTTTTCGAAGGCACATAATGTCCTTTATGACCAAACCTTTCATGCCTCTCACCTCTTTCCGCTGACATAATGAATCATGATTTGTTCCAGAGACGCCGGTTCTATCAAAAGATACGGATACAACTTTGCAGCCGCATGTCTGTCATTTACTAAGATTTCTGCGCCGTAGTTACCGCTTTCCTTATGTACAATCAGCGCATCGCTGATTGTATCTGCCTCTTCCTTCCGGCATTTCAGCAGTCCGTGTTTTTCCAAAAGTTCATCCTTATTTCCTGCGAGAACAATCTTTCCACCGTCGATAAACACCACTTCATCTGCCAGTTTTTCTAAATCTCCGGTAATATGCGAAGAAAGCAAAATGGTATGTTCTTCCTCCATGACATACTCACGGAATATATCCAGCATCTCGTTTCTGACAATCGGGTCAAGGCCACTGGTCGGCTCATCCATCACAAGAAGTTTCGCATGATGCGATAACGCCACGGCAATTTGTAATTTCATTCGCATACCTCTGGAAAAAGAGCCGCATTTCTTTTTGGACGGAAGGGAGAATCGTTTTAAATACTCAAAAAACAGTTCTTCATCCCAGTTTTTATAAATATGTTTCATCATAATATTGATATCTTTTCCGGTCATGAATTCATGAAATCCCATCTCATCAAACACAACGCCGATATCTTCTCGCAGACTTGCACTGTCCTTATCAATATCCTCACCAAACACAAAAATCTTTCCTGCATCCCGTTTTATAATATCCAGAATCAAATTGATGGTCGTTGTTTTTCCGGCTCCGTTTTGACCGATAAAACCGCACACAGATCCTTTCGGGACTTC
>SVFK01000014.1 GCA_015056915.1 Lachnospiraceae bacterium | reverse complement strand
ATATTCTTTACATATCAGTTCTCTCCTGCCAGAAATTCTCTGGCATTACTGTTCTTTTGGGTCGTGACAAACTCTCGTTTATCACTTTGTTCTCTGAAATTCTTTTGGAAGCTTTCGCTTCCTTTTTTGGAATCTTCAGGGTTGCATTACTGTTTATTTGTCAAGGTACCATGCTGTCTGCAAGCAGACCGCAGAAAATATGCTTCGCATATTTCCACACGGTAATTATTAATAATCACCGAACGGAGAAGGAGGGATTTGAACCCTCGCGCCGCTATTAACGACCTGCACCCTTTCCAGGGGTGTCCCTTCAGCCTCTTGGGTACTTCTCCATGTAGCTGATAACAAATCAATATCAATTTGCGGCGGAGAGATATTTATGTCGGAATCCCAACAGATTCTCCTAACGGAGAGAGTGGGATTCGAACCCACGCGCCCTTGCGGACAAACGGTTTTCAAGACCGCCTCGTTATGACCACTTCGATATCTCTCCAAGCGTGTGCCGCGCAATCAGCGGCAAAAATTATTCTAACAAAAGAAAAGGCTAATGTCAACAGCTTTTTACACAATTTTTGAATTATTTTTTAGCATCTATAAAAAGCTCCATTTTATCAAACTTTTCCCCTTTTCAGTCCGATAGAAAAGCATCTTTTTTCGCCATAAATTCTTTGAAATGTTTTAATCGTCAAAACATTTCGCACTTTTGTGACTTCTTTACAGCATAGCAAAGCTTATCTCCTTCAAGACTTTACAAAGCAATCTCTTCTATCAGCATATTCTGATAAATTCCACCAATTTCTTTCAGTCCCTTTGCAATCAGACCTGCAAAAAGTACAGCACCTTCATAGCGAAGATGTGTATTGTCCAAAGACTCCTCAGGATGCGTATTATAAGCTCCTTCTGGGAAATACATATACCATTTGCGGCTCTGCTCCTCTCCTGCAGCTTCTAATGCTACGCGGCTTGCACTGTACAAATCCACCAACGGCACCTTGCATTCCTCAGCTGTCCGTTTCATTGCAATCACATAATCCATATGGGCGCCGTCTCCCAATTTCTTAGAATCCACAAAACATCTGCGCTCCAAAGGTGTAATCAATACCGGATAAGCACCATGCTTTTGGGCCACATTAATATAGGTTTTTAAATTGTTAATAAAGGAAGAATTAGGCTCTGTATATCTGACAGGATCTTCTTTCTTCTCGTCATTATGTCCAAACTGAATAAACAGGAAATCACCGGTTCCAATCTGTTCATCAATCATCTGTAATCTGCCTTCATCCATAAAGCTCTTGGTACTCCTACCGTTTTTGGCATAATTACACACCTGATACTCTTCCTTAATAAATAAGGAAAACGCTTGACCAATACCTGTCTGCGGATATGTTCTATAATCATTTTTCTGCACGGTAGAATCTCCGGCCCAAAATATCATATTCATCTTCATTCACACCTTTTTTCATTAATAATTTACAAAAAGGCTTTGCGGTCGGAATTCCACCACAAAGCCTCTCATAACAAGATAAATATTATTCCTTTACAGCACCTACGTTAACACCCTTTACAAAATAATCCTGACAGAAAGGATACAAAATCATGAAAGGAATAACTGCCACGATAATAGCAGCATTCTGCAAGGTATTCGGAGAGAGCGAACCATCATCCATAGGAAGGTCACTTTCCATAACCATGGAACGTAGCTTCATCTGGAAGTTAAACAGCTTATTATTTGTAATATAAAGTTTAAAATTGGTATAGTCATTCCAATAACTCACGGCAAACATCAATCCAATCGCCGCCAGCGCAGCCTTTGACAGCGGCAACACGATTCTAAAGAAAATTCCCATCGGACTACATCCGTCCAGTTTGGCTGATTCATACAGAGATGCCGGAATTCCTTCAAAAAAGTTTCTCATCAACACCAGATTATAAACATTAATACCTAACGGCAGAATAACTGACCACAGCGTATCTGTCAAATGCAAATCCATCATTACAACGTATGTAGGAATCATACCACCGTTAAACAACATCGTGAACAATAACATCCAAGAGAACAAATTACGTCCCGGCATATCCCATTGAATCAGTACGTACGCGCCCAACGTAGATAAAATCAATCCCACCAGCGTACCCACTACCGTTACCAGCAAGGAAATCAGGAACGGTCTGTACAAGTCCACTCTTGTCAGAATCATTTCGTATGCTCCAAAAGTAAATTTCTGAGGCCACAATCTCATACCATATCCGGCTGCCGCATCCAAGGAGTCTACCAACACCTTCCAAATAGGAATTAATATAAGGAAGGAAATAAAGATAAACAGGATGGTGTTAAACACACCAAAAGGAGTAATCTTTCTCTTCGGCTTTACATAAACAGCCTTTTTCACATTATCTTCCATTCTTTCTTCCTCCTTCTATACTATTCCGCGGCCACGAATCTTCTTGCTTGCCCTATTACATGCCAATACAAGAGCACAGCTTACCAGTGACTTGAACAAACCAACCGCCGTGGTGTAACCATAGTTGGCTGTACCACCGGAGAAGGACTGTCTGTAAATATATGTCTGCAATACATCTGATACTTCATATACAGACGGGTTATACATAACAAATACTGACTCAAACAGGTTCATAACCTTAGCCAGATTCAGAATGAATACGGTGATGATGGTATTCGCCAAAGCCGGAAGTGTAATATAACGCAATCTGTTGAAACGATTGGCACCGTCAATCTGCGCAGCTTCATACAATTCCGGACTAATACCGGACAATGTTGCCAGAAACAGAATCGTTCCCCAACCGGTATCCTTCCAGATGTTTACCACATAATAAACTCCTCTCCAAAGATTCTCTGAAGTAAGGAATTCAATAGGCTTATCAATCAATTCCATGCTCATCAGCATTTGATTTAACATACCTGAATCAGATGCTGAAAGAATCAGCTTGAAAATAGATGCAACTACTACCCATGACATAAAATGAGGCAGATAAATAACTGTCTGTACCGTTTTCTTGAATCGCAGAACCACCATCTCATTCAGGAGAAGAGAGATAATAACTGCCATAAATGTATTCAAGAACAGCTTTATAATGGACAAGCTCAATGTATTGGTAAATGCATTGAGAAAGTTTTTATGGGACAGCTTGGAAAGAGTAGACAGTCCAAACATATCCACAAAATGCTTAATACC
This sequence comes from Lachnospiraceae bacterium, assembly GCA_015056915.1. Lineage (GTDB taxonomy): Bacteria > Bacillota > Clostridia > Lachnospirales > Lachnospiraceae > Acetatifactor. The sequence continues at coordinate 50,384 of SVFK01000014.1, read as the reverse complement.
AACATATACAGGTTCTTTACCCGAATAATAGTCCGTAAAGGCAAAACGAAGACCAGCCATCGGCAAATAGTTGAAAATCAAAACAAATATAAGTACCGGCAGAAACATGAGGTAAAATCCTCTGTAAATATAGATTCTCTGCCATATGGTTTTATTTCCGGTGTATTGATACTCTATTTCACCTTTTTCTTTCTTCCTATCTGCAATGAACTTGTTAATATTTATAAAAGCTCCTATTACACCTACAATCGTACCGGTAATAATAATCGGTCCCGCAAGACCGTTTTGCATTCCCGGCGCGCCGTGTCTCATGCAGATATTGTTATATGTAATTCCATATACTACCGCAGCAGTCACTGTTGTAATAATGGAAAATTTTTCGAATTTAAAAGCACACAGAAGCATAGATGCCACCAAAAGCAGCATGAACAGATACCAAACCATCGGCTGCTCATAATTCATAAATCCATACGCAGGATTAAATTTTTTCATAGCATCAGAATTCTGGATTGCTGGAAAAAGACCTCCGACAAAAGAAATCACCGCACCTGTCACTGCAATGGGATAGAGATATTTCTGTGGCTTCACTACAGCTCTTCCGCATTCCGGACAGCGAGTTGCTTTTTTCGGTATTTCAGCGTTACATGTTTTACATAACATAGGCATACCTTCTCTCATTTTTGTGTGTTACAAGATACAATTACATTAAAACAGCTCAAAAATCTACCTTATAACCAAACAATACCGAGGAATACATCCCCGGTATTGTCCTTCCGGTTATAAGAATAACACTTCAAATATTAACTACAATTAGTTATTAAAAGAATCAAGAATTGCAGCAACGATATCGCCGCACTCTTCATTGTACTGAGCGATAGCTTCTGCACCGGTCATCTTACCCTGAGTAACATCTGCAATCAGCTGATTCTTAATAGTCCAAAGGTCAGCACTGTAGCTTCTGTATACTTCAGAGGAGTTAATCTCTACTGCCTGAGAAGATGTAGCGTTGAATAATTCAAAGGATTCATCAATAACTGCATCAGCAGGAACATAAGGATCAACTTCAGCAAAGTTAGCCAGCTTCAGGTTAGCTTCAAATAAGTTCTTAGAAGTCAAGCTTTCCTTCTCGGAACCAGCGGAAGACTGAGTAGGCAGACCGGTAATGGTAGCACCATCCTCATTCCACTGATAGTGAACATTTTCTACACCGTACTGCCACAACATCTGTACTTCACCACCATCCAGCATGGTGTCAATGAAATATTTGAATACGCCTTCAGGATTCTCACAAGAGCTTGTAATAGCAATCATAGGAGATAATCTCTCAATGTAGGTGCCTAACTCAGCAATAGGCTTAAGATTCCATACCTCAGAATCAACATCCTTCTTCTCAAGATTGCTCTTGATGTTATATGCCCATGTACCTGCCCAGTAAGTAAAGATACCGGTGGTATCATCATAGAACTTGTTACGAACGTCAGAGGTGGAAGGACCTTCCAGAATGGAAGCTTCCAGAACGCCGTTGGAGTAACCCCAAGCAAGTCTGTCAAGTGCATCAATCATAGCCTGCTCACTGAAACCGTCAACCCACTGTCCATCTGCGTTCTGATAGAACTCAGGATATGCATCCTGATAGAATTCAGGAAGATAGTTGGTGTAAGGAGCTTCCTGGGTCACCAGACCTGCAGCAAGTACAGGAGCCTTACCTGTAGCTTCCTTCATAGCAAGCAGGAAATCCTGATACTCAGCCCAAGTGGTAGGTAAAGTATCTTCAGTATAACCAGCAGCGGTAGCCCATGCAGCCTTTACATATGTAATACAGCCGTTACCACGTGCAGGATACATACCATAGATGCCTTCCTGTCCGTCAGGACCGGGTACATACCAACCTTCGATAACCTGTGCAGCAGCATCGGTAAGTCTGCCGGAATTAGCAGTCTCAGAATTCAACCATGCATCAGTCATGTTCCAAAGGTTACCCTGAGAAGCATAAGATGCGTAGTAGTTAGCAGGAAGAATTACAACGTCAGCAAGAGTATTTGCATCGTTGAATGCGATACCTACCTGCTCAGCATAGCTGGAATGATCAGGACGAACCCATTCAATCTTCATGCCAAGAGCCTCATCTAATGCAGCGTAAAACTCTTCTGCATAGTTGTCACCCTCTTTAAATACAGTACCATCCCACATAACCTTGATAGATTCAGGCTTTACAACCTCAGCAGGTGTAGCTTCAGTAGATTCAACAGCTTCAGAAGAAGCTTCATTAGAAGTCACTTCGGAAGAAGCAACATCAGTGTTACCAGTGCCTTCAGGATTACCGCAGGCTGCTAAGGATAACACCATACTTCCCACAAGAAGGGAAGCAATCAACTTGTTCACCTTTTTCATAGTAGAACATCCTCCTTATAAAATGTAAGTGTTTACAGACTTAAGGTCCGTACTGCAAACTTAATTATCGCTTACAGTAGTTTAAATTTACCACATTTTTAGTAACTTCACAAGCTTTTTTTGAAAATTTTTACTGATTTTTCTTATGTTTTTTCGTATTTTAAATTTACAAGTGATTCTTTGCCTTCTTTTTTGCGTCATTTTGTGTAAGAGCTTTCATGGTTTTGCCGCGTTTTTACTGCATTTTAGCTCTTTTTACTCTTCTGTCACCATATGATTGTGTTCCAGAAGATAATCCTCCACCTTGTTGGTCACCAGCACCTCTCGCACGTATTCCTCTCCATAAGTTTCCACAAATTTCGCAGAGGAATCATATCCATATTGTTCTACCAGTTCTGCCACACCCTTACTGAATTCCTCATCTGTCATTTCCATCCCCAATTCTCTGAAGATGGTGGTAGCCGTATAAATCCGTTCCAACTCCGTTTGGGCATATTCATAGGATTTTTCGTGGAATTGCTCATCCGTCATTCCCTGTTTCTCCTCCATATACTCTTCATAGGTATAGCTGTAATAGGTAGCGTAGTACTCAAAAATAGCTTTCTGATTGGCATAATAGCTCTCTGCATTTTGCTCAATCACATCAGCCGGCAATTCTGCAAAGGTACAATTAGTCAGAACTGCCTCCCACAATGCATCAGCATACTCCTGCTGCCGTTGTTGGTTCGCCTCCTCCTGAATTTGCTGATACAAATATTCCTCGTACTTGTCAGCATCTGTATATTTTCCTTGGGTCAGAGCCGTCACTACTTCATCTCCCCACTCCAGAGTATTTACATCACCGTATAGATAATTGATGGTAACATGGAAGGTTACATCCTGACCCGCCAACTCCGCAAAATCCGTATCGTCTCCAAAAGTACAATTCAAATCATAGCTTTGTCCGGGCTGCAATCCAACCATCTGCTCGTCAAGGCTTTTCTCAATCTGCTCAGAACCCACACCATAGGAAACACCGGCTCCTGACAGCGCACTCACAGCTTCCCCATTGACCGTGGTCGTAAAATCCATATTGACGGTATCTCCCAACACAACAGAACGATCCACAACCGGTTCACTCTCCGCATACACATTGTTATAAAGCTCTACTGCCCGGTCCATACGCTCCTGTAACTGCTCTTTGACGTCAGCCGCAGCCGAAACCGCAATATCCAAATCCGTATACTGACCCAGCGTAACGTAAGCAGAATAATCTGCAAGCCCTGTAGTCTGCTTAAGTATCTCTATATCCGTTCGCTCCTGCTCGCCTTCTCCGCAGCCGCTCATTGACATAATAAGTGCGCTACTGATTAGTAACGCAAAAAGTGATTTTTTACTCATTTTATTTTCCTCCCAAAAAGCTTTCCATAACTAGCAGATCCTCCTGCGTAGTCACCTTTATATTTCGATAATCCCCCATTATAAGACGTATTTTATTGCCATTGTAATGCTCTACTACACTGGCATCATCTGTAATCCACGAAAGCTGCTCCATTGCATTTGGTGCTTTCAAATCCTCTGCCATTTTTTCAAAGGCAGAGAACACTACGTTTGCCAAAAAGGTTTGCGGTGTCTGCACATTCCACACATACTTGCGATTGGGCGTTTCTGCCTCATATCCTTCTTCATCAGCAATGGTAACAGTATCCTTAGACGGAACTGCTGCCACACACGCCTCGCTTTCCAGCGCTCCCTGAAGACATCGTTCCAGCATATCCTCTGTCAAAAAGGGTCTGGCACCATCATGAATAAAAATGACCCCGGGGTCAATTCCATCGCGCAAAGATATGTCTTTCAGTAGCCGCAACCCGTTCCAAACTGATTCAAAGCGCTCTCTTCCGCCCTCTGCAACAGCCTTCACTTTCGTAAAATTCCCTGAATTCAAAATATGCTCCTGCATATAGGGAATATCTTTTGCCGCCACCACCAGAACACAATCATCGACGATTTCGGAATGCTCCAGGGTGTTCAAGGTATACCAGATTAATGGTCTGCCTGCAACCTCTAAAAATTGTTTTGGTTTATCCGCCCCCATTCTCTTTCCACTGCCGCCTGCAAGCAAAACAACAGTACAATGAGGTTTTTGTCTATCCTTTAATACACTCATACCCAGTGACACCTTCCCTGCTGCCCAGCTTCAAATTGGGCACTGCATTTAAATCATATCCGCTCCGGGCACCCTTAAGATATTCATAATATCCTGCCACACCTATCATGGCCGCATTATCTGTACAAAAGATTGGCGACGGATGATAGAAGCTGATGTGATTTTTACAACACTCCTGCTCCAGAGCATTACGCAACGAGGAATTGGATGCCACACCACCGGCGATGGCAAACTTATCAAATCCAAATTCCTTTACTGCATGGATAGAATGTTCTACCAATACATCAATAACTGCCTTTTGAAAGGATGCTGCCACATCTGCCTCGCATACAGGCTCACCCTTCATCTGGCATCCGTTTAAGTAATTTAAAACTGCAGATTTCAAGCCGCTAAAGCTGAAGTCATACTCATTCTCTGTCACAACAGCTCTGGGAAAATGAATCGCATCGGGATTGCCTTCCTTCGACAACTTGTCGATTTTGGGACCACCGGGATATCCCAGACCGATAGCCCTTGCCACCTTATCAAAGGCCTCACCGGCTGCATCATCTCTGGTTCGTCCCACGATGTCATATTCTCCGTAATCCTTAACCAACACAAGATGGGAATGCCCTCCTGATGCCACCAAACAAATAAAGGGTGGTTCCAGCTCCTTGTTTTCTATGTAATTCGCACTGATGTGTCCTTCGATGTGATGTATCCCTATCAAGGGAATTCCTGTAGCAAAGCTGATCGCCTTTGCAGCAGACACTCCTACCAAAAGAGCTCCCACAAGCCCGGGACCATAGGTCACCGCAATAGCCGTAATATCCTGCAGGGTTACACCGGCCTCCCGTAAAGCCTCTTCAATTACCTGATTAATCTTCTCTATGTGCTTTCTGGAAGCAATCTCCGGCACCACACCGCCATACAGGGTATGCAGCGCAATCTGAGAGGAAATCACGTTAGACAACACCTCTCTGCCGTTTTTGACAACAGCTGCCGCCGTCTCATCACAGGAGGATTCGATTGCCAATATGTAAATATCTTTGTCTTGAATCTCTTTTCTTTCATCAATCATAACAAACTTCTTTCCAAACATCCTGTTCTGCCGCAAAACTTCGGCTTATTCCTGCATTTTCTTGTTAAACTCCTCCACCGGCTCCCAGCCGTAGATTTTCCACTGTTTTTCTTCATCCCGTCTGAGCAGATATACCTGACCCGAGGGATAATTCACACCGTCTTCCATAACATTATATCCGCACATGATGCGGGCAAATTCATATCCATCCTTTTCAAAGAAATCCACACTGGCACTTGATGCGACGGAAGTGCTCGTGATACGCCGTTCATTTTTCTTATAGTCCTGAATATCTGCTTTCAGATTCACCAAATAGATATTCAATTCATTGTTGGCAAGCAATTCTGTATCATACAAAGCCCTCGCCTGATTTCCTAATAGTTCAATTTCTTCTTCCGTACACTCTTCATTATAGAAGCAAAGAAGGATTTCATTATAGTATTTAATTACTTCTTTGGGTGTGGGCGGATAATCTATTTCCAAACTTTTGCCCAGCGTATTCTGCACCACTGTCAGGGTGGCTTCCTGCTTTTGTTCCCGCGTTCTGTTGGATAAATACGCATAATATCCTACCACAACTACAATTAGAAATATGACAATAACCGTAAGCTTAGTTGTCCTATTTTTCATACTGTACCTAATCCTCTTCAAAAATCAATTCTATGGTTCTGCCATCCTTGGCCGCCACTGCATTGGCAAATATTTTTCGTACTTCACCAATATATTCTTCAGGATGCGTTAATGATGGACTATAATGAGTCAGCCAAAGCTGCGGAGCCTGTACTTCTCTCGCAATCCTTGCCGCCTCATACATAGTCATATGCTTGTATTCCTTTGCCTTGGCAAGCTTGTCCGGCTCGCCGTACATTCCCTCCAGTATCAGCAAATCCGCTCCCGCCGCATTCTGCACAATGCTTTCCGTAGGACGGGTATCTGTGCAATAAGTCACCTTCAATCCCTTGCGGTCCGCACCCAGCACCATGTCCGGGGTATAAATCCTGCCGTCCTGTTCAATTGTCTCCCCTTTTTGGAGTCTGCCCCAAAGAGGCATGGGAATCTGCTGCTCCAGAGCTCTGTCCTTATCAAATCTGCCGACTCTGTCTATCACCATGTTATAACCATAGCATAACACATTATGGTTTACCTTAAAAGCCTCAATACGAAAACCTTCAAAGGAAAAGCTTTGACAACCCTCTGTAATCTCCGTACATTGAATCTCAAAGGGCAGCTCAGGTGCAATCACTCGAAGAGCAGATACCACCTTATGAAGACCCTTGGGACCGATAAGCTGTAACGGTTCGGTACGCTCTGCGTTCCCCATGGTAAGCAGCATTCCCGGAAGCCCGCTGATATGGTCTGCATGATAATGAGTAAAACAAATAATATCGATAGGCTTGGGACTCCAACCCTTTTCCTTCATGGCAATCTGGGTTCCCTCACCACAGTCAATCAAAATACTCTTACCGTTATATCTCATCATAAGAGAGGTCAGCCACCGATATGGCAGTGGCATCATTCCTCCCGTTCCCAGCAAACATACATCTAACATACTCTAGTCCATACTTTCCAGACAGGCTTACCTGCCTTAATCATTCTAATCCCGACACCAATTCCTTTTACAACAGCTCTCTTGCATCGCTCTCTTCTACCGGAATCTGAAACTGCGCTACCATTTTATCATAGCATTCCTCGCACAGATCAAGTTGATGCCTTGTTCCATCCTTCTTACTGAAATATCCAAATACGAAATCTGTGGTAAAGCATCCTTCCTTCAGATATCCGTTTTCTACCTTCAATTCCTTTTTACATTGATTGCAGACAACCTGAATCAATTTACCGTTCGGTTCTTCCTCGTATTTACGCATTTTATCCTCCATTCCACTACATCGGTTATACCTTCTCATTATAATGGATATTGCAATGCCTCCAAGTGGTAATTGTTACCGACGCCACATAATCATGGCATCCTCATTGGGTCTTTCATAAAAATTAGGACGTATACCCTCGGATACAAAACCAAACTTTTCATATAAACCAATGGCTGCCGTATTGCTGACACGCACCTCCAGCGTAAAAGCCTCTATTCCCTGCTCCTCACCCAGGGCAATCAGCCGGGCAAGCAATTCCCTGGCCACACCGTGCCTGCGAAAACGCTCCGCCACTACCACGTTATCAATATTACCTTCTTTACAAATATTGGTCAAACCTGCACAGCCTGCCACCTCGCCATCCACCTCAGCCACCACATAAAGGCAATAATCTCGAAAAAGCAAATCATGAAAATCCTTTGCTGACCAAGGCATGGAAAAGGATTCCGCCTCAATCTGCGCCAACAATTCCACATCCTCTTCCCGTAATTTTCGAATTGTAATATTCATACCATCCATCCTTTGCCTGCGGCTGTTACTCTATCTGTGCATGCTTTTCCTTTTCTTCCTGTTCCCGTTCCGCCTGACTCTTACGAAGGTATTCCGGCTGATGCTCGGCAGCCGATACCGTTCTGCCTTCTGCATAATAGACCTCTCCCAGTGCCGCTACACTGGCTGCTCTCTGGCGATTATTATTCGCCGGTGCATAAGTATAAGGTACTTTTAACAATGCTTCTATCCTGTCACGGTATACAGGCACACCATCTCCTAAAAATACTACCTCTCGTCCCAGACCGTTTAACTTGTCCAGAATCTCTGTAATATCTACGGCACATTGGTTTTCCACAACAGACATCCGGTAATCTGTCATTTCCTTTTTAAATTCATATATTCCGGTATATACTTGATTTCTTCTGGCATCCATCAGAGGACACACCAACTGTGTAGCTCCGCAGAGATTGTAAGCCAATCCCTCCAGTGTAGGCACCTCCACCAGTGGCTTATTCAACGCAAGCCCCAGTCCTTTTGCCGTAGCCGCACCGATCCTAAGTCCCGTAAAGGAACCCGGACCTGCCGCAATAGCCACCGCATCAATACTCTGCATATCCATTTCAATCATGCTGCGTATCTCATCCAACATAGGGAGCAGTGTCTGTGAATGTGTTTTCTTATAATTAGTGGTGTACTCCGCAAGCAAAATGCCATTCTCTACCACTGCGGCACTTGCCACCAGACCGGAGCTGTCCAAGCCAAGTATCTTCATATCAAAACCATGCCTTTCCATTGCCGCACTTATCTCATGCGAATACTTATATTTCTTCTATTGTTATTTTACGGTAATCAAAGCCCAATTCCAAGTCCTTTTCTATCGTAATCCTATAATAATGCTCCGGCAGAATCTCCTCAATCAGGTTGGCCCATTCAATCAGACACAAGCCCTCTCCGTAAAAGCAATCCTCGTAGCCGATTTCTTCCATTTCCTCCACATCACCGATCCGATAAACATCAAAATGGTAAAATGGCATCCTGCCTTCCTCATATATCTGGACAATTGTGAAGGTTGGACTGTTGACTGTCTCAGTCACTCCCAAACCCTTGGCTACGCCCTGCGTTATGACAGTCTTTCCGACACCTAAGTCACCTATTAAAGTGTACACTTGTCCGGGCTTACTCTCCTGACCGATGCGCTCTCCCAGCGCAAAGGTTTCCTCCGGGGAATTAGTCTCTATGATTGTAATACGATTTTGATTATTAACAATACTTTTTTCAGCTTCTATACTCATATTTTTGCTTCCTATATTTCTAATTTTTCACATTTTCTAGCCATAAGAAATCTGACACTAACTAGTTTCTGATTTTCACTTTCTTGGGTGACATATGTGTCGATATAATCTCAATTACAGCTTCCTTTTTATCCCCCAGCTGATTCTTCGGAAAAATCGTCGCATTGACTCGTGTGGTATATACAATAATACTTTTACCGGTAGACACCGCCTTCACCATATTCTCCCATGCCTGATGAGTGCTTGTCTCACCTTGAGAAATCGTAATCCCTTCCTCATCCAGCACATAGTGCAACGGCTGCTGAAACACAGGATTGTCCAAAGCCTGTTTGCGGCTTCTGATAAAAAGTGTCCACGGAAGATACAACAGTAACACAATGCCTGCAATCAAAAAGAGCCATTGATTTTTAGACAGTGCCACAATAATCATAATTGCTCCCACTCCGCTTCCCAACAGTCCTGCCGGGCTGTTATAGGAATGCATCAGCATGTAATCATACAATTCTCTCGCCCCGATTTTGATATCCAACTCTACCATAAAAAGTTTCCTTTCCAATATATTTATGACACTCTGAAAAAGCACCTACAGGGTAGGTGCTTTGTAGAATATATCTTAATATACTTTATCTAAAAATGCAAGTGATATTTCCCCCTACGAGAGTACTCGCATACGGCTTCAACGCATACTTATTTGCAGTTACATTTTATTGCTGCTTTTGATAATAGGGCTTAAGGGCTTGTATATCAAAAGTGTCACCACAGACACACTTACCCCCTTAATCAGATTCAGGGGAGCTACACATGCAGCCACAAAGCTAAGAATACTGCTGTCGTTTACCAAGGGGTTTACTGCCGCTCCCATTGCCAGAATGTCTTCCAGCGGCATTCCGTATAGCTTGGAAAATGCAGGGAGAAGATAGATGGCATTAAAGGCAGTACCGAATACCGTCAGCACCAATGTACCCGTCACACAAGCAATAATTGCGCTTTTTTTGCTCTTACGAAATGCATACACTGCGGATGCAGGCAGAATAAAGCTACAGCCCACCACGAAATTAGCCAAATCACCAACAAAAGCGGTGCTGGTGCCTTTCACAAAAAGCTTCAGTACAATCTTGATAAATTCCATCATCACGCCTGCAGCAGGTCCAAAGGCAAATGTACCTACCAATATCGGAAGCTCACTAAAATCCAATTTGTAGAAGCCCGGCGCAAAAAACAGCGGAAAGTCAAAGAGATGCAGTATCATGGCAACAGCTGAAAACATACCTATCATCGCCAGTTTCCTTGTATTAAAGAGAGGTTCTTTGATACCTCTTGCCTTCTGAGCCCCTTTTTCCAACAGTACTGCTACCACAAACAAGGCTACAATAACCCCCAGAAATTGCAATACAAACACCAGATTTTCAGCTACACTTTCAAATAAACCGTTCATAAATTTACTCCTTTCAAATTTAAAATGATGAGGGATTACTTTTATGTAATTCTCTGTGAAATTTGGAAAGGAAAAAGTCTTCTTATAGAGCAACGATAATACAAAAAGCCCCGAGCAGACAGACTCGGGGCATAGTTTGACCTATGTTTTCTTCTTTCATCCAGACTGTACTGTTGGTTTCGGATTCTTACCGAATCAGCCATGACACAAAGGAAACGGAAATCACAAACTTAATACCGCTTTGCCAGATGTCATGGGTCGCGGACTTGTAGGATAAGTACACCTCATCACCGCCAGTAGGGAATTACACCCAACCCCGAAGAACTTTTACCTTATTTACACCTGTAACAGATGATTTATGATATATCATGGTATGAAGCATATCACTGTGTTAAAGAAATGTCAATATCTTTTTATTTCTTAATCCTTTTTGATTTTCATGGTTAAGGCAATACGCTTCTTGGGCACATCCACACTGATTACCTGCACATCTACCACATCTCCCACACTGACTGCCTCAAGCGGATGCTTGATAAAGCGCTCTGTAATCTGTGATATATGAACGAGACCGTCCTGATGAACACCGATATCCACAAACACACCAAAGTCAATAACATTGCGGACTGTTCCTTTCAGAATCATACCGGGCTTCAAATCCTTCATATCCAGAACATCACTGCGCAAAATAGGCTTCGGCATATCATCTCTGGGGTCGCGTGCCGGCTTTTCCAGCTCCTTTAATATGTCTGTCAGTGTTATCTCACCGATTCCCAGCTCAGCTGCCAGAGCTTTTTTATCCTTAATACGCATTTCCAGTCCCGATACACTTCCTGTCTCCTTCACAGCACTGACCACCTTGGTATCACTTGCAGGCTCCTGCACTGTCACACCGCTCATTGCAGCTGCCAGCGCCTTACCCATGGCTGTATTCGTATTGCGCACCTGCACCGGTCTGGCATCATTGGCACGCTTTGAGTCTCTTACACGACTGTTACCATTTGCCGCACCTGTTTTGCCGGAAGCTTTCCGAGCTGCCGCCTTACGCTGCGCCTCCTTCACATCCTCCATGGTAAGTCCCAGCTTATCCAACAGCTTTTCAGCTGCCTCATAGGATTCCGGGTGTACACTGGTAGCATCCAATGGATTGGTGCCATCCAAAATACGCATAAAGCCCGCACACTGCTCATATGCTTTGGGACCAAGCTTCGGCACTTTCAACAGCTGCTTGCGACTGGTAAACCTTCCGTTACTCTCGCGATAGTCAACGATGTTTTTGGCAATGGTTTTGTTAATGCCGGAAATATATTCAAGCAGAGAGGCTGATGCCGTATTTAAATCTACTCCCACCTTATTTACACTGTCCTCTACCACACCGTTCAAAGCCTCACTGAGCTTCTTCTGATTCATATCATGCTGATACTGTCCTACACCGATGGATTTCGGATCAATCTTAACGAGTTCCGCCAACGGATCCTGCAATCTGCGGGCAATGGATGCCGCACTCCTCTGTCCAACGTCAAAATTAGGAAACTCTTCTGTCGCCAGCTTGCTTGCAGAGTACACGGATGCACCTGCCTCATTTACAATCACATACTGCACGGGTCTGTCCAATTCCCTTAACAATTCTACAATGACCTGCTCAGATTCTCTGGATGCCGTACCGTTTCCAACGGAAATTAAATCTACATTATACTTTTTAATAATTTTCTTTAATTCCAGCTTTGCTTCTGCCACTTTATTTTGTGGTGCTGTAGGGTAAATCACCTTGGTGTCCAGTACCTTACCGGTGGGGTCCACTACTGCAAGCTTACAGCCTGTACGGAACGCCGGGTCCCAGCCCAATACTACTTTGCCGATAATAGGTGGCTGTAACAGAAGCTGTTCCAGATTTTTGCCAAATACATTAATAGCTCCGTCCTCTGCCTTTTCCGTCAGGGCATTACGAATCTCTCTTTCGATAGCAGGCGCTATCAAACGCTCATAGCTATCGGCTATAGCGTTTTTAATAACAGGTGTTGTGTATTCATTGTCAGAGATTAAATTCTTGGTTTCAAGGAAACGTACAATACGCTCCACGGGTGCATTGACTTTCACAGTCAACACTTTTTCTGTCTCACCACGATTCAGAGCCAGTATTCTGTGTCCGGCTATTTTCTTAACCGGTTCTTCAAAGTTATAATACATTTCGTAAACGCTTTCTGCCTTCTCATCCTTGGCGGAGGCAGTAATCACGCCCTCTTCCATGGTAATGTTACGAATGTAGAGACGATAATCCGCCTCATCAGAAATGCTCTCAGCAATAATGTCCATGGCTCCCTGCAAGGCTTCCGCAACAGTCTTTACCTGCAAGGCTTCCTCCACCTCATCACCTGTCACATACTTTGCCGCTTCCTCTTCCACCGGATAAGCTGCGTTTTGTGCCATTATGTATTCCGCAAGTCCCTCCAGTCCTTTTTCTTTTGCAATACTGGCGCGGGTTTTTCTCTTGGGACGATAGGGACGATACAAGTCCTCAACTACCACCAGTGTCTGTGCCGCCAGAATCTTTTCCTTTAATTCTTCTGTCAGCTTGCCCTGCTCCTCAATACTTTTTAATACCTGCTCCTTCTTCTCCTCCAAATTACGCAGATAAGTGAGTCGTTCAAACAAGTCCCTCAGCTGCTCATCATTCAGAGAACCGGTCGCCTCCTTGCGGTATCGTGAAATGAAAGGAATCGTATTTCCCTCATCAATCAACTTAACAGCAGCTTCCACCTGCCATTTCTCAACCTGCAATTCTTCCTTCAATGTCAGTATAATATCCATAAATATAACCATGCCTTTCTCGCATTTTCTCTCGATAAGCTATATTATACTGGAAAAGTCACCTTCTTTTCAAGTTTATAATCTTTTTAGGCTTTTTTTATGCAATCCATTTGCTTATTAAGGCTAAAAATGGTAAAGTTAAATTAGGGAGTAAGCCTTTTACTCTCGGGAAGCACAGTAAGGAGCTTTGACACAATGAACTACTATCAAGACAATTCCGATAACCGGAATTCCGATTTTCAAGGATATGCGGAGAAGCAACGCGCTCTTCCCACCGCCTCCAAAATATGCGGTATCGTATCCATAATATTGGGAATGTTTTCTGTTACAGCCTGTTGCTTGGGATATCTCTCCATTCCCATAGGAGCTTTAGGCATCCTGTTTGCCATACTTAGCAGACGTCTTGGAGAGAAATTGCATACATCCGGTTTTACGGGTCTGATTCTTTCTCTTATTGGATTAGTTTTGGGAATTGTAATGTTTGTATTCACAATATATATTACCATTACAGACCCTCAATTTTGGAAATACACAGAAGAAGTTTTTGAACAATACAAAGAAACCTATGAAGAAATATACGGAATTGAGCTGGAGGAATACACTGATATCACCTTTTAAGCTCAGGAAAGGAGGATGAATATGTCTGGCATATCCCCTATTAATAACACGAGTTATTTATATGGAATCAACGATAAAACTGATAAGAACGGTCTTGAGACAGAATGTCAAACCTGCAAAAACAGGAAATACCAGGACGGTTCTGACGAAATGGTTTCCTTTAAGAGTCCTGCCCATATTTCCCCGGAAAGAGCCGCCTCTGCAGTGCGCTCCCATGAGCAGGAGCATGTAACCAATGCTTATTCAAAGGCTGCCACCGGTAATGGCAAGGTGTTGTCCGCCACCGTATCCATTCACACCTCCATATGTCCCGAATGTGGACGTAGCTATGTATCAGGCGGAACCACCCGTACACAGATTAAGTATTACAATGAAGCAAATCCCTATCAGCAGGATCTGAAATCTGCTGATCAGATCAAATACAAAGGCATGAATGCTGATTATGCAGTCTGATACTTCTATCACTGCCAGACAGAGATTGTCTTTTATTAACAATAATTACCGGAGACTGAAATGACATTGCATGAATTATCTGCCAACTTGAAAAATACAGCACGCCTGAAATTAGAAGGAAGGTACGGCGTTGCAGTTCTACTGATTAGCTTATTTTATCTGATTACCTTTGCGAGTCAAGAAATTGTTTTTTTACCTGTTGATTTTATAGCAGCCCTACTGACCCTGCTTAACGAAAGCTATGTACCGGGACCGGGCTATTACATTATCTCCTTCCTGTTATCCACTGTTTTGTCCGTTTTTCTGGGCATCTTGAACACCGGACTTGCACTCTTTTTCTTGAATATCGCCTGTGGCAGGACTGCCTCAGTGTTTGATTTACTGTATGGATATCGATATATGTTCAAAAAATCATTGTCCTTATCCGCAATAATGGTTCTTATCAACACCATCCTTTTGTTGCCCTTCCATATATGTTATTATTTGTACATGGCGGATTCTACGGGCTCCACAGATTGGTTTTTTTATATGATGATTGCTTATATCACCTGCTACATTATTAACATTCCAATCTCTCTGGCTCTGTCACAGGTATATTTTTTGCTACTGGATTTTCCGCAATACAGTGTAAAACAGCTTCTTTCCTTAAGTATCCGGCTTATGAAGGGACAAAAAGGAAAGCGGTTTTATCTGGAATGGAGCTTTCTCCCATTGGAATTGCTGAGCATGTTGACTTTGGGAGTCGGTTTACTTTGGGTGGTTCCCTATCGGTCATTGACCATGGCTATTTTCTTTTTAGATATTATGAAATCCAAAGCGGGTGTTGCAAAATAGTTTGCAACACCCGCTTTTATGCTTGTTATATCAATTATCGTAACGCGTGTTATTAATTTTCTTTTCCCGCTGATACACTAATCCATTTTAAATATCCGTTGATAAACAAATCCAGTGCGCCATCCAGCACCGCATCAACATTGCCGCTCTCCACTTCAGTTCTGTGATCCTTCACCATTGTATAGGGTTGCAACACATAAGAGCGAATCTGGTTGCCCCAGCCAATATCCTTAACTTCGCCGCGGATGTCCGAAAGCTTCTCTACATTAGCTTCCTTCTTCAGCAAATACAACTTAGCTTTCAGCATCTGCATTGCCTTGTCTTTATTCTGAAACTGGCTTCTCTCATTCTGGCACTGTACCACTGTACCGGTAGGAATATGGGTAATTCGGATAGCTGAAGAGGTTTTGTTGATATGCTGTCCACCTGCACCACTGCTTCGGTAAGTATCAATACGCAAATCCTTCTCATCGATTTCCACATCCAGATCTTCTTCAATATCAGGCATAACATCTAAGGATACAAAGGATGTCTGACGCTTACCCTGTGCATTAAAAGGGGAGATACGCACCAATCTGTGTACACCCTTTTCAGACTTTAAGTATCCGTAAGCATTCAGTCCGTTTACCTGAAAGGTTACTGACTTAATACCCGCCTCGTCTCCATCCAGATAATCAAGCACCTCGATGTCAAAGCCCTTACGCTCTGCCCATCTGGTATACATACGATACAGCATACTGCACCAATCGCAGCTCTCTGTGCCGCCTGCTCCCGCATTCAGCTTGAGAATTGCATTACTTTTGTCATATTCACCTGATAACAAAGTACCAATACGCAGCTCTTCAAATTCATGAATAAATGCATCTAATTCTCCGCGAATCTCTGTGACCATGGACTCGTCATTTTCCTCGTAGCCCAATTCTATTAGCGTAAGAATATCCTCGTACTGTGTGGTAAGCTTATCGCTTATTCCTACTGTATCTTTCAGATTTTTCAATTCCTTCATTTTCTGATTGGAGCGGTCCGGGTCATCCCAAAATCCGGGAGCCTCCATTTCTCTCTCCAATTCTTCAATACGCTTTGACTTATTAGTCAAGTCAAAGTGAATCCCTCACTTCCGCCAAGGGAGTCTCATATGCCAGAATCTCTGTCTTCATCTGATCCAATTCAACCACTTAACGTCACCCTCTTTCTATTTACCATACTATCTCTTATTTACCATATTACTTCCTGCCGCAGCACTGCTTATATTTTCTGCCGCTTCCGCAGGGACAGGGATCGTTAGGATATACCTTGGCATCAGCACGCTTAACGGGTGCCTTTGCCAGAGAGTCATCCTTATTAGTACCGGTTACCTTTGCAACCTGCTCACGCTCCACCTTCTGCTCTACCTTAATATGGAAAAGCAGTCTTACGGTCTCCTCTTTAATGTTTTGAGTCATTTCATCAAACATTTCGTAACCGTTCATCTTGTATTCAACCAGAGGATCTCGCTGTCCATATGCCTGCAGTCCAATTCCCTGGCGAAGCTGTTCCATGTCATCAATGTGATCCATCCACTTGCGGTCAATTACCTTTAAGAGAATAACACGCTCTAACTCTCTCACCGCTTCCGGTTCCGGGAATTCTGCTTCCTTTGCCTCATACAGCTTCACAGCCTCTTCCTTCAGCTGTTGCTTTAAGCCGTTTTTCTTGGGCTTCTGCACTCTTTCCGCTGTTATCGGCTGTAAAGGAACAGTGGGCAGTAAAAGACTGTTCAATTCATTAAAGTCCCATTCCTCTGCCTCTGCATCATCATTGATACTGATGTCTACACAGTTCTCTGCAATATCTGTAATCATCTTGTAGATAACATCACGCATGCTCTCACCGTTCAATACGCGGCTACGTTCCTCATAAATAATTTCACGCTGCTCACTCATTACGCGATCATATTCTAACAGATTTTTACGAATGCCAAAGTTATTATTCTCAATCTTCTTCTGCGCGGATTCAATCGCATTGGTCAATGTTTTATGCTCGATTTCCTGTCCTTCGGGAATACCCAGTGCATTAAACATGTTAATCAGTCTCTCAGAACCGAAAAGTCTCATCAAATCATCCTGCAGGGAAATGTAGAATTTGGACTCACCGGGGTCGCCCTGACGTCCGGAACGTCCACGCAGCTGATTGTCAATACGTCTGGACTCATGGCGCTCTGTACCGATAATTTTTAATCCACCTGCTGCCAGCGCTTCCTCATCCAGCTTAATATCCGTACCACGTCCTGCCATATTAGTAGCAATAGTAACTGCACCATGAATACCTGCATCAGCAACGATTTCCGCCTCCATCTCATGGAATTTTGCATTCAGCACCTTGTGCGGGATTCCCCGTTTGGTCAGTCTGCGGCTGATTTCTTCACTGGCTTCAATGGTAATCGTACCTACCAGAACCGGCTGTCCCTTTGCATGAGCCTCTTCCACCGCTGCCACAATGGCCTGCAGTTTTTCTTCCTTGGTCTTATATACCGCATCCTGCAAATCCTTACGAACAACAGGCTTATTGGTAGGAATTTCTATAACATCCATTCCGTAAATCTCACGGAATTCATTCTCCTCTGTAAGCGCAGTACCGGTCATACCGCATTTTTTATCAAATAAATTAAAGAAATTCTGGAAGGTGATGGATGCAAGTGTCTTGCTCTCTCTCTTTACCTTTACCTTTTCCTTTGCTTCAATAGCCTGATGCAAACCGTCAGAGTAACGACGTCCCGGCATAATACGTCCGGTAAACTCATCTACAATTAACACCTGCTCATCCTTTACCACATAATCCTGATCACGGAACATCAGGTTGTGCGCACGCAGTGCCAGTATGGTGTTGTGCTGAATCTCAAGATTTTCCGGGTCAGCATAATTATCAATGTGGAAGAAACGTTCCACCTTCTCCACACCTGCAGCTGTCAGGTTGATGACCTTATCCTTCTCATTTACAATAAAGTCACCTGTCTCCTCCTGTACAATACCCATGATGGCATCCATCTTGGTCAGCTCGTGCATATCCTCACCACGCTTCATCTGACGCGCCAGCAGGTCACACATTTCATACAGTGCGGTAGATTTGCCGCTCTGTCCGGAAATAATCAAAGGAGTTCTCGCCTCGTCAATCAGTACAGAGTCCACCTCATCAATTATACAAAAATGGAGATTGCGAAGCACCAGCTGCTCCTTGTAGATC
Organism: Lachnospiraceae bacterium; assembly: GCA_015056915.1. GTDB lineage: Bacteria > Bacillota > Clostridia > Lachnospirales > Lachnospiraceae > Acetatifactor. The sequence continues at coordinate 31,771 of SVFK01000014.1, read as the reverse complement.
ACCATATTATCACGCAAATAATCAAAGCCAAGCTCATTGTTGGTCACATAGGTGATGTCACACTTATAAGCCTCTCTTCTCTCCTCGGAGCTCATGCTGTTTAACACAACACCTACCTTAAGTCCCAAAAATTCATGTACCTGTCCCATCCACTCCGCATCACGCTTTGCCAGATAGTCATTGACAGTAACGACATGAACACCTTTCCCCTCCAAAGCATTCAGATATGCCGGAAGTGTGGATACCAGTGTCTTACCTTCACCGGTACGCATTTCAGAAATACGTCCCTGATGCAGAATAATACCACCAATCAGCTGTACACGATAATGCTCCATATTCAGCACACGCTTGGCAGCCTCTCTCACAGTTGCAAAGGCCTCAGGGAGCAAATCATCTAAGGTTTCTCCTTCAGTCAAACGCTTCTTATATTCTTCTGTTTTAGCACGCAATTCTTCATCGGAAAGTGCCTGCATGGCAGGACGTAATTCCTCAATCTTATCCACCAAGGGCACAATACGTTTTAACTCTCTCTCACTGTGCGTACCAAAAATTTTATCAACAATCTTCATATCTATTCCTTACTCATCCGTGCATGAAATGATAACTATAAATCGGATTATAGTATGCACCTAATTTTACATAATCCAAACCATATTGTAACAGATTTGCTATATAGATTCAAGCGCACTATTCCCTTATGATATGAACAATTTGTAAAGAATATGTAAAAATTGACATGCTCTTGGGGAAATCATATAATGAAAATGATGAAAATTGCTGATAAAATTTGATAAAAAGGATAATAGAAGCCATGACAAATAACGAATTGCATTTGTATGTCAATCTGCCGGGGCACACTCCCCATTACAATACCATTACAGAGGCACTGGAAAGTCTGCATTATCAAGCAATTACCGAAAAAAGCTTTCCTGCTCCCGCAGAAAAGCTTCCTACTGTAACAATACATATTGGCGAAGGTATTTATCGAGAAAAGCTAACTATTACTCGCCCCAACGTAACACTCTTGGGTGCAGGTCAGGACAAAACCATTCTCGTCTATGGCCACGCTGCCTATGAGGTAATGCCTGAGAGCGACAGACGCGGCACCTTCCGCACTGCCTCCGTCCGCATCGATACTCATGATTTTACAGCAAAGCACCTGACCATTCAAAATGATGCCGGCTTCGGTCATACGGTAGGTCAGGCAATCGCCCTTTATGTGGACGGCGACCGCAATATTTTTGAAGATTGTGCCTTATTAGGCAGTCAGGACACCTTATTTACGGCACCCCTTCCCTTAAAGGAAGCTCAGCCCGGCGGCTTCAAGGGGCCCGGAGAACACAAGCCTCGCACCATGGGACGTCACTATTACAAGGATTGCTTTATCCGTGGCGATGTAGATTTTATTTTTGGAAGTGGTATTGCCTACTTTGAAAATTGTACTATCTTCTCCCAAAAGCCCGGTGACCGCAAGCCTCCTGAGAGCCCGGATGATGAGGTTATTTACGGCTATGTCACTGCTGCCTCCACGCCTTGTGAGGAACCCTACGGATATGTATTCAAGGACTGTCAGCTTATCAGCGACTGCCCTCCCCATTCCGTATACCTGGGACGCCCCTGGCGAGAATGGGCCAAGACCGTATTCCTCCACTGCAAGATGGGGGCACATATCCACCCTCTGGGTTGGAATGATTGGAATAAAACTCACGGACATTTTTATTATGGGGAATACGACTCCTACGGTCCCGGAGCTTCTCCTTCTACAAGAGCAGACTTCTCCCACCAGTTAACAGTGGAAGAAGCCGCCAAATATACCAAGGAAAATGTCCTCAAAGGCTGGACGCCGGAATAGTCATAATATATTTATTTACCGAACAAGGTGTTCAGCAGACCTCTTTTCAGCACCTGGGCGCCGGTATTAATTAGCTGGCGCTCAATCTGAGCCTTTCTGCGCTCAGCTGCCTTCTCTTTCTTTTTCTGCTCTGCTTCCCATTCCTTTTGTTTCTTCTTTACTGCGGATTCCTCTGCCTTTTTCTGCTGCTTTTCAAAAGCTGCCTTTTCCTTTTCCAGCTGTTCGCGCTGTGCTTCCAGCTCCTCCTCTTTAGCCTCCTGTTCGATTTTTCCTGTCAGAACCTCGTAGGCAGATATATTATCCACGGATCTGTCATATTTTTGCATCCCATCCTGAGTCATTAAACGTGCTCTTTCTGCTTCCGCAACCGGAGCCATCAGACTCTGGGGACAGATAATTGAGGTGCGCTGTGCTATGGTGGGAACACCGTTCTCATCCAGGAAGGAAGTTAACGCTTCCCCTACACCCAATTCCATAATCACATCCTCTGCCTTGAAGGCCGGATTCTCTCTCATGGACTGTGCTGCCACACGGACTGCCTTCTGTTCACTGGGCGTATAAGCACGCAGCGCATGCTGCACACGGTTACTTAACTGAGCCAACACCTCATCAGGGATATCACTGGGGCTCTGTGTCACAAAATAAATTCCCACACCCTTGGAACGAATCAGCTTTACCACCTGCTCAATCTTCTGCACCAGTACCTTGGGTGCATCCGAAAACAGCATGTGTGCCTCATCAAAGAAAAATACCAGCTTAGGCTTATCCAAATCACCCGCCTCGGGCAGGCGTTCAAAGAGCTCTGACATCATCCACAACAAAAAGCTTGCGTATAAGGCAGGATTCTGCACCAGCTTCACTGAATGCAGGATATTTACAATACCTTTACCATTGGAATCTGTGCGCATCCAATCAAAAATATCAAGCGCAGGCTCGCCAAAAAACATTTCTCCACCTTGATTCTCCAAGGGCAGAAGCGCACGGATAATACCGCCCACTGACTGCTTGCTGATATTACCATAATCTACAAGATACTCGTCCTTGTGCTCACACACATAATTTAACAGAATTCTTAAATCCTTCAAGTCAATGAGTAAAAGTCCTTTATCATCCGCAATGCGGAACGCAATATTCAGGACACCCTCCTGAGCCGGCGTAAGACCCAGAATGCGGGAAAGAATCTCCGGTCCCATATCAGATATAGTCGCGCGCACAGGATGTCCGCCTTCCTGATAAATATCCCAGAAGCATACCGGATATGCCTTATATGTAAAATTATCACGGATTCCAAACTTATCAATACGCTTTTCCATGCTCTCGGAAACAGCACCTGCCTGTGCCAGACCGGACACATCGCCCTTCACATCGCACAAAAATACAGGTACACCTGCATCGGAAAAGGATTCTGCCATGGTTTTCATAGTAATGGTTTTACCGGTACCGCTGGCTCCCGCAATCAAACCGTGACGGTTACTCATGTTCAATTCCATGGTAACTCGCTGACCATCAGCCAGCCCCATATAGATTTTGCCATCTGTATACATATCGTCCCTCATTTCTGCGCCCACGCGCATCTTTTGTGTATATGCTATTATTTTACTGATTTTTACCTCTTCTGTCCATAGCAAAATACGAGCTACTCTACCATAGCATGATGCCGGAGGCAAGGTCTCGCCACCTACAAGGGGCATTATTGTTTGCGGCTGCGGAGCCAAGTTGCACTAAGAATTGTCAAATCTGCTAAGAACGTTACCCAAAATTCGAAAACTCGCTGCGCTCAAACAGACGAATTTTGGGAAACAACGCATCTTTGTCAATCCTAAGGCAACTAAGGCTCCTGTAGATGCAAACAATAATACCCCTTGTAGGTGGCAAGACCTTACCTCCGGCATCATGACATTAATTACTCATCTCCGTATAATAACGTGAAACTCTCGTAATGATCATCTGTGTAATAAATCAATCCGTCATCGGAATACACAATACGCTTAGCTCCCCTGCTGTCCGCCCCCAGAGTATTGATATCGCACTCATAATAATCTCTGCCCGGTTCCTCGGGTAGCAAGCCCTCGTAATTTCCGAAGTAATCACCACCGATGCACATTCCCGGTGCATAATCCTCCAGAGAGCCGCCGGACCAGCCAAGCTCCCTTGCCTCATCCTTAGTCATAAAATTATCCGGCAGTTCGTCATAGGTATATAAATATAACGCCACATCCTCCGCCGTAGTGTAAGTGCCCTCCCGGTCTATGTACTGATTGTCGTGGTTTTCGGTATAGGCTTCCTCCTGCCATACCTCTGCTTCACTATATTCCGGCACATATTCTGCAACATATTCTCCGGCACATCCTGTCAGCACACACACAATGCACAAAAGTGCACACAGCAACGTTCTTAATCTAAACCATTTCCGCTTCATCGCAATTTATCCTTCCGTAGTTTATTCTTTCCGTCTTTATCCGTAGCCCGCTTATATCGCCTAGGCTTCTGCATACAAGCGCTGAATGAATTCCTTTACCTGTAAGTTATTCTCCGGAGTGGTATTCTCCAGAGTCGCATGGATAAAGGGCTTTCTCTCCTTCATGAATGTCATCAGAGGTGTATAATCCATCTGTCCCAGACCTGCGCCTACGGACACCAGATTATCACCTTCCACCACATAATCCTTGATATGCACCATTGCTACATCCGGTCCCAACAGTTCAATCGCTTCCTCCAGTATCGCCACCTGATCCTGATAATTGCAGATATCAAGCAGATTCACAGGGTCCAAAATAATCTGAAGATTGGGGGAATTGATTGCATCCAATACATATCTTGCACGCTTGGGATTACACACAATATGCTTCCACACAGGCTCAATCGCTACTATTACCCCCATATTCTCCGCATACTTCACAATAGGTCGAAGGTTGGTAATAAAGGTCTCTAATGCCTCCTCACCATGACATTCCGGCACATGGGTGTAGGTTTCATTGGGTGCTCCTGTTTCTGTACCTACCACACCGCAGCCCAGCCATGATGCAAAACGGATGTGTGCCATGTAGCGTTGTGTAATAGCATTCAACTTCTCTTTATTGGGATTGGTCAGATTCAGGTAACATCCCAGTACCGCTATATCCACATGATTGCGGGCAAACACATTCTTAATATACATAGCAAGTCCGGGGGTTAAGGCTTCGTCGGTGGTAGGGAATTCCTTAATCACCTTCGACAGCGCCAAATGACCGCACTGAAAGCCCAGCTGCCCTACATCTGCAATTCTCTCCTCAAAGGGTAACGGCTTTGTGTCATGTAATCTGATTCCTAACTGCATAATCTGTATCTCCTTTATCTCTGCTCCAACTCATCTACACCAATGAATTCATAGGCCTCTCCGACCTGTCCTTCAATGCATACATTTTCAAGGGTAAGCTTTGCAACATTTCTTGCAAAGAGTCCTCTCTTACTACTTTCTGACACGCCTTCTGACATAGCGGGAACATCTGTCTTCGCATGCTCCGCATAGCTGACAGAAATGTTCTTCATGTAGATTTCTTCGATTTTCTGCTCCGGCAGACCATCAAAATAGGCTGCTGCCACATGACAGTTGGTACACTCCATATTTTCAAAAATCATTTTCCGAATTGACGGCGTTCTGTCATCTACCGGGTAGGGTTCTCTGGACTGTACATATGGGGTCTTACCATCCGGGTCGCAGAAATAGAAGGAATTCACTACCAAGGGAGTCATTACATGATCAAGCGTCAGATTTCGGAACACAATATTACTCAAAATAGCATCCTTACCTCTGCCTCTTCTGGTTTTGATACGCAGCCCCCTGTCCGTATGACGGAAGATGCAATCCTCAACAACCAGATTCACTACTCCGCCTGCCATTTCACTGCCCAGAGTCACTGCTCCATGTCCGTTTTCCATGAGACATTGGCGAATATGAATATTCTCGGAGGGTGTCTTATATTTCCTGCCCATATAAATTTTTCCACTCTTTACAGCAATACAGTCATCTCCTAAGGAGAAGCGTACACCTACAATCTCCACATTCTTGCAGGATTCCGGGTCCAGGCCGTCCGTATTGGGAGAATCTGCCGGATTCTCTACAGCAATACCCACAAATCGCAATTCCTCACTAAAGTAGGGGTGTAAGGTCCATGAAGGAGAATTACAGAATGTCACACCCTGCAGAGTCACATTTTTGCAGCCACTGATAAAAAACAGTCTGGGACGAAAGGCAATATTCATCACCTTGGGGTTGTTCCACCAGTTTTCCTTGGAGGCATTACCGTTAATCGTACCTTCGCCGTAAATCACCACATCCTCCACGCCGATTCCGCAGATAATACCGGAAAACATCGGCAAGGGATTACCCTCCCATGTCCCCAGATAATACTCGTCCTGTTCATCATAGCTCTGGAAAGAGGCCGGGAACCGGGGAAACATATTTCTGTCAGTGAAAGCTTTGATTTCAGCACCCACAGCCAACTCTATACGGATATGGCTTTTCAAAAACAAACTGGTTACGCGATAGGTTCCTGCCGGAAAATAAATACGTCCGTCTGCCGGGCATGCCATAATAGCCGCCTGAATAAAATGGGTATCGTCCTGTTCACCGTCTCCCCTTGCTCCAAATCTTGTCACATCCAGTGTGACATATTCATAATCTGTCCGAAAGGCAAGCTCCCCCTTCTTTTCCTCTCCGGTAAATACCTCCACCAGATATTCTGTATCCGGCTTCAGACCAAACAAGGAAGTAATGGTTTTCTCTGTAGTCATTACTTGTTTTCCATTTAATCTGATAATGTACGGACACCTTGTAAAATATCTGCCGCCATCCCGAATCTCTATGGTTGCACTTCTTGCCGTGTGCATAATATGTACGATTTCCATATTTCCCTCCGCTCCAATCACTTTTCTATCTGCATAAAATTTAGAAGCACATTTGGTATTTTTCCTCTAACAGTAAATAAGCCGCACATGCCTTTCTTACGGTTCCGGAAAACACATCCCATGCAGCCGTTCCTGACACATCCGAAGCAAAGCACTCTGCTTCCTCTGAATAATATTCTGCCAGCACTCTTTTCACAGCTGCCCGAAACATATCAACCAATTCTCTGTAATTCTCATAAATCTCGGGACTCATATTTTCAATGGTTCCGTATAACATAGCCAGATAAGCTGCAGCATTTTCAAAAGAAAAATCAGCATTAATCTTTTTATTCCATAAACGCATCTGGCTCATAATATCAGGATAACCTTTTTTGCCGTTTTCTCTTGTCTCATAGGCAGTATAAACAGGGTATACCTCCAAGGCTGCCCGATACGCATTGTCTCCTATACTGCTCAAATCAAATATTCCTTCTTCCGTACGCGGCAGTGTCTTAATCTGTTCCACTGTCATTTGTTCGTCCTCCACTTTTTTGTTTTCAGTTTCTGCAATCCTAAAAGCGCTCCTTTGCCATATTGATATGATATAGCAGAAGAACGCTTCCTATAGAATTATATATTATCATTTATTCTGAAATTTAACCAGCTTATTTTACAGCGTAACACCCTGCTTAAAAATTGCCATATCATGGAAACCGGCTTCCTCACTGCACACCTTCCTGCCGGAGGCAACCTCTACTACATAGTTGAAGAATTCTTCCGTTTCTTCTGCCATGCTCTTATTCTCTACCAACACTCCTGCATTGAAATCAATCCAGTTGGCTTTCTTCCTGGCAAGTGGGGAGTTGGTAGCAATCTTCATAGTCGGTACCGGTGATGCAAAAGGTGTACCTCGTCCGGTGGTAAACAGCACAATGTGTGCGCCTGCTGCCGCCAGAGCCGTTGCCGCCACCAAATCATTACCCGGTGCACTCAGCAGATTTAGACCGGGCGTCTTTACCGTCTCACCATATGGCAGCACACCCTTTACCGGTGCACTTCCCGACTTCTGGGTACAGCCCAGAGACTTATCCTCCAATGTGGAAATTCCGCCCTTCTTGTTACCGGGGGAAGGATTTTCATATATTGTCTGATTGTGACTCTTGAAATAATTCTTAAAATCATTAATCAAATCTACCGTCTTGTCAAACAGCTCCTCGTTGGCACAGCGATTCATCAAAATCGTCTCTGCACCAAACATTTCAGGAACCTCCGTGAGAATAGTAGTGCCACCCTTGGAAATCAACAGGTCGGAAAAACGACCTACCAGAGGATTGGCAGTGATACCGGACAAGCCGTCACTACCGCCACATTTCATACCAATAATAAGCTGACTTACACTGATGGGCTCACGTTGAAATTCCGCTGCATAGTCAATCAACTCCTTGATAAGCTCCACAGAATCTGCAATCTCATCCTCCGATTCCTGTGCCACCAGAAATTTTACACGGTTTTCATCATAATCTCCGATATAGGACTTTAACACATCAATGTTACTGTTCTCACAGCCCAGCCCCAGCACCAACACACCACCTGCATTGGGATGATTAATCAAATCTGCCAATATAGTTCTGGTGTGCTCCTGATCATCCCCCATCTGGGAACATCCATAGGGATGCGGAAATGCAATCACCTCATCAACGGTACCCTTCACAAAGGTATTCGCCTGCTTTGCAATAGCCGTCGCCACATTATTGACACAGCCCACCGTAGGAATGACCCAGATTTCATTACGCACACCCACCTTACCATTCGGGCGTTTGAAGCCCATAAAGGTCACATCCTCGGTAGTTTCTTCTGTCACGTCGACAGGCTCATAGGTGTACTCAAGCAAATCACCGAGCCCTGTTTTTATATTGTGGGTGTGAATCCATGCACCCTCCTTAATGGGCTCCTTGGCATTGCCAATGCTGTAGCCGTATTTGATAACCGCTTCACCCTCTGCAATATCTGTCAGTGCCATCTTATGACCCGCGGGTATCTCTTCCTGTGCAGTCACTGTCTTTACACCGTTCTCCCACTCTACGGAAATACTTTCCCCCGCAGGAATTGTCTGCAATGCAACGACAACATTGTCCTGATTATGTATCTTTAAGAAATTCTGCATAATGCTGCCCTCATACCATTTGCCTTAATATCATCAAGGTATGTAACTACCGCATCGGTAAGTCCTTCCACCTGATTCAAATCCTGACCGAAGAAATCCTCGGTACCCAGAAATGCTTTTACAAAGCTTGCGGTATCCTTTTCACAATGATCACGGAAGAATTCCAGTACATTCCTGTCATCCATGATATTGTATTCCTGACCGTCCCTATGTCCAATCAATGCCTTATCACGAATCTCCGTACCACTGTAGAATGCCATCAGCGCTGCAAGAGAGAAGGTCAGGTGTGCCGGAAGCTTGCCTGTTTTCTCCACATATCCCAGAAAACTGGGCATACATCTTGCTCTCCATTTTGACACGGAATTCAGGGAAATAGCAAGTAATGCATGGTCCACATAAGGATTGTTAAAACGATTTACCACCTCAGCCGCAAAGGCCTTCAATTCCTCCTCCGGCAGACTTAAGGTAGGGATTACCTCATCGTATATGGTTTTTAACATAAAATTACGAATATCATCATCCTGCATGGAGTCTCTTACAATATCCTTGCCTGCAAGATAAGCCGCCAGCACAAAGGAGGTGTGAGCACCATTTAAGATGCGCACCTTTCTCTGCTTATAAGGCTTCTGATTATCTGTGAAGATAACAGGTAGTCCTGCATCGGGAAGCGGAAACTCTTTACTGATATCTGTTGTCGACTCAATGACCCAAAGGGCAAAGGGCTCTCCGGTCACCATAATGTGGTCCTCATAGCCCAGCTTTTCCCACTCCTCCTGTTCGGTAGCGCGAGGATAGCCGGTAATAATACGATCTACCAATGTAGAGGTAAATACACATGCCTCATCAACCCATTCCTTAAAAGCATTACTCAGACCCCAGAGCTCTATCAGCTGCATCACGCACTTTTTCAGCATAATACCATTATCATCAATCAGCTCAACGGGAAGCATAACAAGTCCCTTGCTCTTATCACCTTGGAAGGTTTCAAATCTATGATATAAAAACTTAGTCAGCTTGCCCGGGAAGGATTTCGGAGGATTCATTTCAAATTGGTCAGTGGAATCAAATACAATACCCGCTTCGGTGGTGTTGGACACAACAAAGCGCAGGGTGTCGATTTCAGCCAGACCCATATACTTTTCATACTCATTATAGGTATCTACAACATCCGCAACACTGGTAACCACTCTGTTGATAATCTTAGCCTCTCCGTCAACATTACCACGCAGTGAAACGGTATACTGACAATCCTGTTTATGAAACATATCGAGATTGCCAAACTCAATAGGCTTAATGAGCACAATATCTCCGTCAAACTTACCCTGTTCATTTGCAATGTCAATCATATAATCTACAAATCCGCGAAGGAAGTTACCTTCACCGAACTGTACTACCTTGATTGGTCTTTCGCATTTACCGGTCATTGCCTTGTTTAAAATATCCATTTCGTCCTCCATTCCGCACTCCATTAACAAACTTCTATGTAAGCACTTTCATAAACCATTTTACTTCCAAAAATTACTTTCGTCAATAAGCAAAAAGGGCAAAAAGGATATCTGAAAATATAACTTGAAAAAAGATGTAGCTTCCGATATAATTCAATTATGCCTTTTATGAAACTACTTACAGATTTTTTTCATAAAGTAAGACATACTTTTATATCCTATTACAAGGAGTATTTCATATGACAATTTATGACATTTCCGAAAAAGCTGGTGTATCCATAGCCACTGTTTCGCGCGTTTTGAACGGAAGCAGTAATGTGAGTGAGAAGACCAAGAAAAAAGTACTTGATGTAATCAATCAATATGAATACACTCCCAATGCATTTGCCAGAGGTCTGGGATTAAATACCATGAAAACCATTGGTATTATGTGCGCGGATAGCTCTGATTTGTATCTTGCCAAAGCAATTTACTATATTGAGCAGAAGCTACGTACCAATGGCTATGACAGCATTCTCTGTTGTACAGGCTACGATTTGGAAAACAAAAAGAAATCCATGAATCTGCTTATTACCAAGAAGGTAGACGGCATTATCCTTGTGGGCTCCAATTTTATTTATGAGAAGGAATCCGATAACAAATACATCGCGGATGCTGCCACACAGGTACCGCTGATGCTCTTAAACGCTGCAATGGATGCGCCAAATGTTTACAGTGTCGTATCTGACGATTATACATCCATGTATGATGCAACCATGGATATGATTGGTAAAGGCATAAAGGATATTCTGTATTTTTATAATTCCACCTCCTATAGCGGCAAGAAAAAGCTGGCAGGTTATCGTGCCGCTATGGAAGAAAAGGGTCTCTTAAAGAGTGGTAATCTTCTGCAGTTTTATCAAGGCTCCCACGAAGACATTCCTTCCATGACTAAGCATCTGAAAAAGCTACATGCAAAGGGCGTGCGCTTTAACGGTCTGATTGCCGCCGATGATACACTGGCACTCGCTTCTGTGAAATACGCCAAGGAAATGAACCTTCGGATACCCGAAGACCTCTCCATTATCGGCTACAATAATTCCCTGCTGGTCAACTGCTGTGATCCGGAGCTGACCTCCATCGACAATAAGCTTGAAACCCTTTGCCAGCACTTAATCACCGGACTGATGGGTGTGTTGAGCGGAAATGAGATGCCGAAGAGAACTATTTTCTCAGGAGAGCTTGTAAAGAGAGGCACAACACTGTAAAATTATCAATATATATTTATGGAGGAGACAAAATGAAAGCATTTATGGACAAAGACTTTCTGTTGCATACCGACACAGCCAAGAAGCTGTTCCATGATTATGCAGCTAAGACACCTATACTTGATTATCACTGTCACATTAATCCCAAGGAAATCGCAGAGGATCGTCAGTTTGAGAATATCACTCAGGTATGGTTGGGCGGTGACCACTACAAATGGCGCTTTATGCGTTCCTGCGGAGTGGATGAAAAATACATTACCGGCGATGCCTCCGATTATGAAAAATTCTGCAAATGGGCAGAATGTCTCGGCAAGGCCATCGGCAATCCCCTGTTCCACTGGAGTCATTTAGAATTACAAAGATACTTTGGCTATGAAGGTGTATTGAACAAGAAAACAGCAGATGAGGTATGGAACCTCTGTAATAAAAAGCTTCAGCACCCTTCCATGAGTGTACGCAATCTCATCAAACAGAGCAATGTGACCTTAATCTGTACTACAGATGACCCCATTGATTCTCTGGAGTGGCACAGCAAAATTGCCGCAGACTCCAGCTTTGATGTGAAGGTGCTTCCGGCATGGAGACCTGACAAGGCCATGAACATCGAGAAGCCCGATTATCTGGATTACCTGGACAAATTAGCTGCTGTATGCGGAATGACCGAGATTATTACCTTTGCAGCATTAAAAGATGCTTTAAAGCAACGTATGGCATTTTTTGATTCCATGGGATGCAACGTATCTGACCATGCCCTTGAGTATGTAATGTATTATCCCGCAACAGATGATGAAATCGAAGAAATTTTCTTAAAAAGACAGAACAAAATGATTTTGACCAAGGAAGAGGAATTGAAATTCAAAACAGCCTTTATGCTCTTCGTAGGTAAGGAATATCACAGATTGAACTGGGCAATGCAGCTTCACTACGGCTGTAAGCGCGATAACAATACACTGATGTACGAAAAGCTCGGTCCCGATACCGGTTATGACTGCATCAATAATTACGCACCTTCCTCTCAGATGGCAGATTTCCTTGATGCGCTGAATGTGACGGACGAATTGCCCAAGACAGTTATCTACAGCCTGAATCCCAACGATAACGAAGCCATCGGCACCATCCTTGGATGCTTCCAGGATTCTACTGCTGTTGCAAAGATTCAGCAGGGTAGCGCATGGTGGTTCAATGATCACAAAACAGGCATGCAGGATCAGATGACCTCCCTTGCCAATCTGGGTAACCTGTCCGGCTTTGTGGGTATGCTGACCGACTCCAGAAGCTTCCTGTCCTACACCAGACATGAATACTTCAGACGTATCCTGTGCAACCTGATTGGTGACTGGGTAGAGAATGGTGAATTCCCTGAGGACTACGATATTCTCTCAGAAATCGTAACCGATATTTCCTACAATAACGCGAAGAGATACTTTAATTTTCCGTTATAAATCATATCTCCGTTAAACACAAAGCCCTACGGTGTTCCACACCGTAGGGCTTTATTTGAGAGAAAAGTATTTAAAAGAGGTTGTTCACTTCTCGATATCATATTACAACAAAATATTATGTATTTCTAATGATTTTATAAGGTTTTATTGAAATAATACTGTTTTTTTGTTATTTTTATGCTAGAATGGATGCATGAGTAAAACTTAATGGTGAACTAGAAAGGCAGACGTTTATGGAAACCGCAAAAAAGCCTACTATGGGAAGAAGAAAAGATATTGACAGAATTATTATTGAAAGAGGAAAACGCGGAGCCGGTACTCCTCTGCAGCCGGATCATTACCACAATTTTTATGAAATATTGTATCTGTCTTCCGGCCGGTGCCGCTTCCTGTTAAAGGACAGCGTTTATCATTTGGAAAAGGGCGACCTTGTATTCATTGTTCCCGGCGAGCTGCATCATGCCCATTACTCTGCCGGCAATTCCTGCGAAATCACTACCATCTATTTCAAAAAGGAATTCCTACCTTCCTCCCACTGGGCAGATTTGCACTCCTTTATGGGAAGTGTTCCTGCATTATATCAGGAGGATTTTCATCAACTGCTCTCCAAAATGCTCTCGGAAAATTCCTGCATCGACGAATATTCTGACTCCTTTATGCGCTGCCACCTGTCAGAGCTGTTGCTGGTGCTCATGCGGCACTCTGTAATGGGTCAGGAGGAGCCGGAGCTTTTGAACACTAAGGACATTGACATTTTGACGGCCACAAAATATATCTACAAACACTTCCAGAAACCTCTGACTCTGGAAGAAATCTCCGGTGTAGTGTCCCTAAGTCCCACCTATTTCAGCAAAAAATTCAAACAAACCACAGGTATGGGCTTCAAGGAATATTTGAATTTTGTACGCCTAAAGCATGCACAGACAGCGCTTCTTACCACCAACAATACCATTACCGACATTGCCTTGGAGTACGGCTTCAACGACAGCAATTACTTTAAGGATTTATTTAAAAAGGTCTATGGGAAGTCCCCACGTGAATATCGCAAGAATCCCGAAGCATAACATCCGGGGATTATCAAGTATTATCAAGTAATATTGCGAATATCATCCATCGTGCCCATTACCATAACGCTCTCATCCTCCTCAAACACATGGTTGGGATGGGGCAAAGGGAATATTTTGCCCTGCTTTTTGGTGGCCATGACACTGACATGGTATTTGGTACGAATGGACAACTCTACCATACTCTTTCCCATCCATTTCTTCGGTACAGCAATCTCATAAATACCGATTTCCGGGGTCAGCTCTACATAATCAAAAATATTGTCTGCACCGAATTTGATAGCCAAACGCTCTGCCACCTCACGCTCGGCATAAACCACATAATCGGCACCATTTCTAAGCAGTAGCTTCTTATGTACATCTCGGGTAGCTCTGGCCACGATATACTTACAGCCCAAATCCTTTAATAACACGGTAATCTCCAGCACCGTCTGGAAATTCTCACCGATTGCAATCACTGCCAAATCAAAATTCCTTACTCCCAGACTCTCCATAAAACGCTCCTCAGTGGCATCTCCAATGAGAATCTGTTGGATTTCACCTACTGCATCATCTGCTCTGCCCTCCTTGAAATCCACCGCCATTACCTCATGACCGTTCTCCATGAATTTATGCGCCATATGGCGACCAAAACGTCCTAAACCTATAATCAATATTGACTTCATATTTTACCCTCTTTCTATTTCAACATAACTATTGGAATCACTGTTTAACCCACCTGAATCTTGTCCAGAGGAAGTCTGGAATTAATCACTCGCTTTTCAGAAGAAAACGCTAACAGCATGGTGACGGAACCAACGCGACCACACAGCATCAAAAAAGCAAGCAACAGCTTGGAGACCATTCCTAAGGAAGGGGTTATGCCCACTGTCAGACCAACCGTAGCCATAGCAGATACCGACTCAAACAAGGCATCCAGCAAAGGAATATTCTCCAATGCCGAAATGATTACCGCTACACTGCACGACAGCAAAAGATAAGTCATAAACACGCAGGAAGCCGTCCTCGTAATCCCCTCCTCCATTCTGCGCCCAAAGGCCTCAATATTCTTCTTTCGCTTAAAGGTTGCAAAAATACTGATACAAAGTACCCAAAAGGTGGTGGTCTTGATACCGCCTGCAGTAGAACCCGTAGAACCACCTATAAACATCAGGCAAATCATAACAAAAATCCCGGCATCTGTCATTGCCGCCAGATTCGTAGTGTTAAATCCGGCAGTTCTTGCCGTAACTGATTGGAACAGGCTGGCAAGGATTTGCTCTCCTATGCTCATACCGGCATACATCTCATGCCCCTGCTCCAAGGCAAAAAGAATCAATGCGCCAAATAACACCAACACTCCACTGATACTTAATACCATCTTACTCTGCAGATTCAATCTGCGGAAACGAAATCTCTTACTTCCCAAATCATACCAGACAAAAAATCCCAGACCACCAATGAAGATGAGTAGCATAATAATCATATTCACATACCAATTATCAGCAAGTCCGGTAAGCGAAGAGAACTCTCCTGATGTACCGCCCATCAAATCAAAGCCTGCATTACAAAAAGCAGATACGGAGTGGAATATCGAGAAATAGATTCCCTTTTTCCATCCAAAACGAGGAACAAAATCCAAGCTCAACAGAAGTGCCCCTATCGCTTCCACCAAAAAGGTCCCCAGCGCAATAAACCTGGTCATACGAACAATACCTGCCAGCTGAGGTGCCGATACCGAATTCTGCATGATGGCACGCTGACTTAAGCTGATTCTTCGTCTGGCGGCCAACAGTACCAATATAGTCACTGTCATAAAACCGATTCCGCCGATTTGAATCATGGATAATATGACAAGCTGTCCAAACATTGTCCAATGCATATATGTATCATACCGAATCAGCCCTGTTACACAGGTGGCCGATGTGGCTGTAAAAAAGCAATCCGAAACAGGAGTCCACTGACCGCTGCGTGCAGCTATGGGTAAGGTCAGTAATATGGTTCCTATCAAAATAATCAAACAGTATCCGCTTAAAATCAGCTTCATAGGAGAGATACTGTGCCAAATGCTTTGCTTAACCTTCACGTCATACCTCACTAAAATATCATACTCATGCGCCCAAATAATCATTGGGCACTACTTTTTTGATTGTAACCGGTTATAGCTCTTTTATACCGGTTATAATAGATGCTAAAAGACCGCATAGCAATATTTTATTACAATGCGGTCTCTTTGTACATATTATTCTTGCCAAAATATCGTAAAGTTAATCTTTACAAAACAGCAGGCACTATTCGTACTTCATTGCCTCTTCTTCACCATTCAACACGCGAATCGCACCCTGTGCCAATGCCAGCAACTCATCCTCTCCGGGATATACGGTAAAGGGAG
This sequence comes from Lachnospiraceae bacterium, assembly GCA_015056915.1. GTDB lineage: Bacteria > Bacillota > Clostridia > Lachnospirales > Lachnospiraceae > Acetatifactor. The sequence goes on along the minus strand of SVFK01000014.1, from coordinate 15,320 downwards.
CAATCCAGCCTGCTCTCTCCTTCAGTGCTGCAATTACCTCAGGACCATACGCAATACCACCTGTCACAATAATCTGATCCACCTTGCCGTTCAGCACACAAGCCATGGAACCGATATCCTTTGCCACCTGAAGCAGGAAGGCTTCCTTAGCTTCTGCTGCCTTCTCATCACCTTCATTGGCTCTTCTGGTTACCTCACGCATATCATTGGTGCCAAGATAAGCATTAAAGCCACCCTTGCCTACAATCTTGCTGTAAACCTCTTTCTGTGTATACTCACCGGAGAAACACATATTAATCAATGCTCCGGCAGGAACAGCACCTGCACGCTCAGGAGAAAATGCTCCGTCGCCGTCTAACGCATTAAATACATCAATAACCTTGCCCTCTACATGCGCACCTACGGATACACCGCCACCCATATGCACTACAATCAGGCGCAGGGACTCATAAGCCTTACCGCTTTCCTTCGCATATCTCTTGGCTACAGCCTTCTGGTTCAGTGCATGGAACACACTGGTACGAGGAAGCTCCGGCACACCGGAATATCTTGCGATGGGCATAAGCTCATCCACTACAACAGGGTCTACAATAAAGGAAGGAACACCGATGGAATCAGCGATTTCTCTTGCCAGAATACCACCCAGATTGGAAGCATGCTGCCCCTGCACACCTACCTTCAAATCAGCCAACAGCTCGTCTGTTACTGCATAAGTACCACCGGGAATGGGTTTTAACATACCACCACGTCCCACAACTACGTTCAGAGATTTCAGATCAAAATCCTTTTTCTCCAATAAATCAGTAATAATTTTCTTACGGAAATCCTTCTGGTCTACGATAGTCGCATACTGACTGATTTCCTCAGTGCTATGTCTTAAGGTCTCTTCAAACAATAAGGTTTCATCTTCAAACACACCGATTTTGGTGGAGGTGGAACCCGGGTTAATAATCAAGCTTTTGATTGACATATTATGTTTCCTCCTTTTTATTTTATGCCTGCGCCTTCTTCATCTCTTCTGCAACTACTGCAGCCAGCGCAATAGAATTCACCTTAGTCTCAAAGGTATCGGAACGGCTGGTAAGGATAACGGGAACCTTAGTACCGGTAAGAATACATCCGTTCTTCATATCTGTCATATGTACGATTGCTTTGTATACCAGATTACCTGCATGAATATCAGGGAACAGAAGCACATCTGCATCACCCTGAATCTTACGGTCAGTTGCACCCTTATGTAAAGCTGCTTCGGGATCAATAGCAAGGTCAAGAGAAAGAGGACCGTCAACGATACATCCTGTAATCTGACCCTCCTCGCACATACGAGTAAGCTCTGCTGCCTCCACGGTAACAGGCATCTTAGGATTCACAACCTCAACGGCTGCCAAAGGCGCCACCTTGGGATTCGGTACACCACAAGCCTTACAAACAGGCAATGTGTTCTTAATAATATTAACCTTGTCCTCCAAGGTAGGATAGGTCATAAATGCAACATCGGTTAAGAATAACAGCTGCTCAATTCCGGGAATCTCAAACACACATACATGGGAAAGAGGACCACCGGTTCTCAAACCAACCTCCTTATCCAACACACTCTTTAAGAAATTCTTCGTATCAATAAGTCCCTTCATATACATGTCAGCCTTGCCGTCATGTGCAAGCTTTACTGCTGTCAGGGATGCCTGAACGTCATCCGGCTCATGGATGATTTCAAAACCTTCCAAATCCATATTAATAGAAGCTGCAACCTCTTTGATTTTAGCTTCATCACCTACTAAAATAGCCTGTGCAATACCACGTGCTTTGGCTTCCTTCACAGCTTCCAGTACTGCAGAATCCTGTGCAACGGATACGGATACTGTCTTCATGCCACATTCTTTTACCTTTGCAATAATGTCATCAAAACCCTGTTTCATTTTCCTATTCCTTTCTGCCCTTACAAGGCAACCTGTATTCTCTCTATTTTCTTTGAATAAATTCCTCAAAAGCCAGCTTTACCGACTTTTTTGCATCGTTAAAATAATAACACACCACAAAATAAAAATCAAGAGGGGGACGCATGGCATTCCTGCGCTAGACTAACACAAACTTCGCCACATCCTCCAGAGATTCTGCACAACCATAGAGATATTTGCGCAATTCTTCATCCGGCTGTGTCTGATCCGGCACCATAACTACCTTGCAGCCGGCACGCCATGCACTGATGACTCCGTTAGGAGAATCCTCCACAGCAATACACTCCTCAGGTGCAAGCCCCAGCTGTTCACAGGCATATAAATAAACATCCGGTGAAGGCTTACCCTCCTTTACCATAGTCGCCGAAATCAACTTGTCAAAATATCCCCGCAAGGCCACCATATCCAAATACTTGCTCGCGCGCTCCACATCCGTGGCGGTGGCAATGGCTATGGTAACCTGCTTCTCCTGCAGCAGCTGCAACAATTCATGAGCTCCCGCCTTACATTCGATGCCCTCGCGATCTATAAGTTCTTCCATCAATTCCTTACGACAGCTGCGCACTGCTGCATAATCCAATTCCTCACCAAACCATGCCTTCAACTGCACCGGTGCAAAGGGTCTCCCCAAACTACGCATGGTGAGAGCCTGCTCGTCCGTCATGGAATATCCAAACTGCGCCAAGGCCTTCGGCCAAAAAATCCGATAATACTTCTCCGTATCAATTAACGTGCCATCCAAATCAAATATCACTGCTTTTATCAAGGCAATTTCCTCCCATTTTTGTTGACTTTATAAGTCAACACTCTTTTGAATTGTTTGTGTCATATTTTTAAAAGAACTTGTTGATTACTGGCCTTTTTGCGCCTTGACACTTTTGTCATGTGCGCTGTCACCACGACCGCCACTTTTCCCTTTTTCATACTTTCTTCCTACTGTTGCGCCTTCCGCCTTTTGTCCTTTTTGGCTTCCGGTTATTGCTCTGATTCTACTTCCAACATTTACTCATTTTGGCTTCCCGCAACCCTGTCGATTCTCTATTTACACACCTTATTCTACATGTTATGCTAATAAAAGAAAAGAATTTCTATTGGAGTTTATTCATTTCTCTAATATACGATTTCAGAAAGATGAGGAACAAACATATGACAAAGAAAGAACTTGCCAATGCTTTACACGACCAAAAATATAACTGCGCACAGGCTGTTGCCTGCGCTTTTGCAGATGAAATCGGCGTAGATAAAGAGATTTTATTCCGCGCATGCGAGGGCTTCGGTCTGGGAATGGGCGGCATGAACGGCACCTGCGGTGCCATCTCCGGTGCTGTAATGCTTGCCGGCTTCAAAAACAGCGACGGCAATCTGGACAATCCCGCCACCAAAGCATCCACCTATCAGCTGTCTAAAGCGATTCTGGAAAAATTTGCCGCCAAAAATCAGGCAACTCTCTGCCGCGACCTGAAGGGAATCGATACCGGTTGCGCACTCCGCTCCTGCCCCGGCTGCATTGAGGACGCCGTAGAAATCGTTCAAGAGGTTCTGGGACTGTAAATAAATAGGATTACAATATTATAAAAGGTTTCGCCGCCTACAATTGTCAGAAGAGTTGGTCATCTACAGGTATTTTCTGAAAATTGTGGACAGTGGAACCTTCTTTTCTTCTCTTTAGGAAAGCTGCTGCAAATAAGCAAGTAGCCCTTCGCAGCCTTCTACCACATCTGCATAGGTCACTCCAAAATTGCCTGTATACCAGGGATCTGCAATAGATTGCCCCTTACGTTTGGCATAATCTAACAGCAGACTCACTTTACCTTCCTTATCTGCTCCGATAATACGGCTCAAATTCCGCAAATTATGCGTATCCATGCAAATCAGATAATCATATCGGTCATAATCTGCCTTTGTCACCTGCACCGCTCTCTTTCCCTCGCAACTGATACCATGCTTCGCAAGCTCTTCCCGCGCCGGCGGATAGACCGGGTTGCCTACACCGTTCCATATCTCTTCCGTGCTGGTAGCTGCAGAAGCAATGTAAAAGCAATCCGCGAGACCACGCCTCTGCACCATGTCTTTAAAAATGAATTCTGCCATCGGGGAACGACAGATGTTGCCGTGGCAAATAAAAAGTATCTTAATCATATATCTAAAACTCCTTTAAAATGGGGATTTTTCTTGTATTATAAGCATTTTTGCAACTTTACTATTTTTACTTATCTTCGCATATTTTGGTATATTTCAGCATATCTTACACCTCAAAAGTTGTAAAATAAGTTGTAAAACCATACTCTTTTTACAACTTTACAACTCACGCATTACACACCGCTTGCATTTCCTTTTGGATATCGTCAAAGTCTAAATGTGTATATGTATTGAGTGTAACACCAATATCTGAATGTCCCATAATTTTCTGCAAGGTCTTTGGATTCATTCCGGCTTTTGCCATGTTACTGCAAAATGTATGTCTGCATACATGGGGTGTAATCTTCGGAAGCTGTTCTCTGTAAATCTTATTATGCTTTTCAAGTGCATACTGGAAATACTTTTCCCAATGCAAAGCTACCATAGGCATATCGTTCTTATCTAAAAACAAAAATCCGGCTTTTCCGTCAATCATAGGCTCAACCTTTGGCTTCTTACGATTGGCAATAATACGCTTAAAACATTCGTATACTTCGTCAGTCATTGGCACTAATCTTGTTCCGGCATTTGTCTTTGTTTCTTCGATTACATACTCCATGTTTCTTTTCCTTTGCAACTGATGATTCACATTGATTTTTCTCTCCTGCAAATCAATGTCTGCTATCGTCAGTCCGCAAAATTCAGAAATACGAAGCCCGGTTTTAAAGAGAATAAACATTCCGTCATAATAGGTGCAATAATGCTTATCGTTCTTAATGAACTCAAGGAACTGTCTTTCCTGTTTCCTTGTAATCGCTTCTCTTGTCACACTATCATTTACAACCACTGTTGCAAGCTGAAATTCAAAAGGATTCTTGCGGAGCAAATCATCATCCACTGCCATTTGAAAGGCAGGTCTTACTACTCCTCTAATGGTGTGAATAGAACTATAACCACGCCCATCCGCTTGCAGTTTAATCAACCATCCCTTAGCATCAGATAGCTTTACTCTATCAATCCTCTTTTTTCCAAAGTCCTCTTTTGCAATCACATTGATAACAAAATTGTAATTGGCTTCCGTGTTATGCCTTACACCTGTCTTTTGAGAAACATACTTCTTGACTAATTCCAAAACCGTCATTTCTCCACCCTTGGAATAGATGCCATCATCCAAATCCTTGTTGATTGTCTTAATCAAATCTCTAAGGGGCGGTTTATCTTTCTTTCCCTGTGGTGTAACATCCGTCTGCACCAAACGCCAACTATACACATAATTGGGCTTTCCATTGCTATCAATGTACTTGTACATATATCTTCCGTCTTTCGTTTGGCTCTCTCCGTTCCTCAGTACTCTATTTTTATTATCACGTCTTTTAACAGCACTCATCTTATCGCTCCTTTCATAACCGAAAGAGCCCCGATACGATATAATTACTATACCATAATCGGAGCTCCAAATCTATCCTTAACCTAGGCAGTTTTTTTACACTAGATAACATTCATATTCTCATCAATATATTTTTCAAATAATTTTCTTTTCACTAATATTTTTGTTCCATTGCATATTATAAAATCACTGTCTTTATGTTCATTCAAAAATCTTCTTAATGTCTTTTCTCCAATACCAAAATAAACCGCTGATTCTTCTACTGTTAGTGTGTATTTTTCCCACCATGGCAAAGGTATGTTTTTACCGATTACCATAATTACACCTCTGCTTTATTCCATAAATGGTATACCTTGAATATCGCCTACATATATAAATCCGTCCTCTGCTCTCAACGCTCTTTGCTTTAAATCTCGATAATCAACATATTCTCTCGCAGGCATTGAATATGCTTTGTACTCTCCCGAAACCGTTTTATAATGATACACAATACAATCTAATCTTCTAAGTAATTGGTCTATCTTATCCCGATTCTGCCTGTCATTCTCAACCATTGAAGCATACACTTCATCCGGCGGAAATATCGAAGTAATAATACAGGTTGTCCAAAGATTATATGTATTAGAATATCGGCAATGCGTTTGTGTCCTGCTGTACTTATCCAATATCGTCAACAGTTGGCTAAATTTCATATTTCCCTTAAATTCATCCATAAAAAGGATAGGCGGTGCTCCCTGTTCAATATAATAATCAAATCCTCCACTTTCAAAATCCGTTACTAAATATATTTCTTCCGGCGAATGCTTTTTACATAGTTCATAATAGTAATAAGTTTTTCCTGTTCCGCTCTCTCCACAGTGCCATTCGTTGTGCATTTCCTTAATCAATGGCGTGTCTTGTATACGTTTGTCAATAAAAGCGGATTTAATCATTTTCTCATACATTCGATATCTTATATCTATTTTCATTATTTCCGGCGGTGTAAGTCCCTTTTCTATATATTCTTGAATCCTGTCTAAATCAGACCTGCTCCCTTGAACATCTTGAATAGAATCCAATCCCATTACATAGAATACTTTTTCTCCCTTTTCTGCATACTTGCCTTCTTTCTTTAGATACTCCGTCAATTCTTTTTTTCCACCCATTTGTGGCTCTACATGAGAATCAAATAAGATTTTACTTACATTCCCTAGCGTGGTTGTGTTTCCATATAACGCCATATGTGCATGATATGTTCCTTGTTCACTGATACACACCGCAATACCGCAGGAACGATTTTTACCGCTATTATTCCATATCATAGTAAAAACTTCTGCTAATTTTTCCGGCGTTTCATATTCTTCCGCGGATAACCCTGCTTTCTTCATATTGGCAATATGGATTGTCGCAACCCACGCACGCCCTTTCATTTGCTTTGGAAAAATACTCACTCCTATCTCCTTTCTGTAACTTCTCCTTGTTACATTTTGAGTGCAACTAATATTCCTTGTATTTTAGCCATTTTTGACTGCTTTTCACAGTTACAGAAGTCGCTGGTAATACTAGGCGACTTCTGTATAAGGGCAGTCGGCGCAACCGACTGCCCTGTCGGGGCTTAGTGCTTCGCACCGCCCCCGAATTACCTTGTTACCGCTTCCTTGATATAGTGGTTAATTTTCGTCATGTCGGATATAAAGGGCACTTGAATGGGCGTAAAGTCCGTCCCATTGGTTATCATGTACCCTGTGCCCTGTCTCCTGTCCGGCTTCATTTGGTCTTTAAATTCTCTAAAAAATTGTTCCTTACCTTCTGCACTTAAATTTGATAAAGATATTACTACATTCAGATTGTCCCTGCTTCCGCCGGTGGCAAAATAGGAAGCATCCATTCTCTGCTGGCTCAACATGACATGCACATTGAATGACCGTCCCAGCATGAGCAGCGTGGCAAGTTTCTTCTTCTCGTCCTCGGATTTTTTCTTGTCTATGCTCAGGGTATAGGATGCCCATTCATCAAAGAAACAAAGGAGCATATTTCTACTGGAATCTTCCCCGGACTGCCTTTTCAGGAATCTCTGATAAAACGCTTCAAAATTCTGCTCACATTCCATAAACCGGGCAAATCGGGGAGCTTGGGCGGCAAAGGAAAAATCAGAGTCGCCCTTAAAATCGTTTGCAAATAATTGCATATCCGGCAAATTTTTCGCAGTACGGGCGAGCAGCAGCTTGGATGCCACTGTCTTGCCGCTGCCTGTGGCTCCGAAGATAGCGATATGTGGCGCTTTTTCGGGATTCCAAGTCACATACTGCCGGATTCCGTACTGTAGGTAGGATTCATTGAAAAACAGGTCAATCTCCACACTTAAAACTCCTTATCCTGCGACTGGTGGTTGATTGTGCGCTGGCTGTTATAAATCCGCCGCTTGCGGTATGCCCCATAATATTCATTCGTCCACACAATATTAATCTGAACAAAATTATCCGTCTCCTTGACATTGTCTACTACGATAGCAGGACAGGGCTGTCCATTATAAAAACGTACGGGCGGGTATATTCCAGGCAATTCATCGTCATTGAGTTTGCGCTCAATGATGCGTTGCAACACATTTTTTACATTATTTTCATCAACAGACGAAGCCGTTTTTGCCACCATGTAATAGTAAAACGGTACATTGTACTTTACTTCCCAATGCAAGGGGGCTTCCAACTGTCGGGGATTGTTGGGCTTTTGGAGTTTCAGTATTTCACTTTCTTCAATTAACATGTTGGCAAGATGTTCTGCCAGCATTTTATAATTGTTCTCCATGTCTACCGGGTCATATTGGAGGGTGTTTTCCACCATTGACTGGGGAGGGATATCCTGTTTCGGTGTCCTCTTAGGCAGCATGCTGCGAATCAGTGCAATAATGCACCCGATACCGCCAACAACGATAATAATGTAGCCGATATTGATGTAGATAAGTTTTGCCAGCCCATATAAGCACAATAGCATACATACAATAACCACTGCGAAAAATGTGCCTTTTGCCAGCAGCTTACCCCATTTTTTATTATCGAAATCATCCTCCATGGAGTTATATAAGTTTATTAAGTCATCTTTCAAACGCATAATGTCTCCTTTCCGCCCCAGCCCCTTGCCGGGCCGGGGCTGGGTGCTGTATTTACTTTGTTTCAGCGATATCTACAATACGAAGATAGCCGCCATTGTTACCAGTGCCATAATCAGCAGTAATGGTGTACGCCTTTCCGGCAAGCAGGGTGTTGTACTGCTCCTGTGTCAAACGGATAGTATCAATAATCTCTCCGTTCTCCTGCATGACATTTGCAGAATAACTAACACGGTCAACTCCTTCCCTGTCCTTCCAAGGTTTTGCAACCTTTCCTAATAATGTTACATACGCTTTCATTCTCATGTCTTTTACCTCCAATTTTGTTTTTTGTCCTTGTCCAAGGACTGTGCTTTTCCTCTATTCAGTTTTCCACGTTCAACCGGCTTTCCTGTGTTGAGTTCATTTTACTACATGCAAAGTTGAAAATCCTCCGAAGTGTAGCGCTTGTTTTTTCGGAGGATTTGCACACAGAACTTTTGGTATACTATAATGTTAAACAGTTTACATTTACTCTTTCTAAGTTATAGAATACACTATACATAAAGGAGAAAAATCATGATTAGAACTGAACTTGTATTGGAGAAATTTTCAGAACTCAGCCCCTACTTTTGGAATGCATTGTTTGTCATTCTCTACGAACCCAAACGGAAAGAAATTCCCGTAGACAGTGGTATATCACTAACAGAATTAACTCATTCTTCAAAATCAACCATTCACGATTACCTTGCATGCAAGCGCCCTTTGCCTTATGACGTGTTTGTAAACTATTGCAATGCAATCAATGTAGATATTGATTCCCCTGATTTTGACACTTTAAGATTAGGAAATATTGCGTTGGAATATCTTCAAACCGTATTTGATGACCGCAAGTTGAATACGAAAGGGACACAAAGAAAATCGGCTATTACAAACATCACTTTTTATAATGAAGACGAAGTTACCGAAGCTCAAACAGAGCGTGCATGGGATTATATTGAACAAGAGATACTTAAACATTTCAAGGATTTGACCTGTGACGCTTTGACCTACTTGTATCAAATCGCAGATGTTTTGACTTGTGCAACTGTATATGACACGGATTTTGTAAAATTCTACACTGAATTGAATGAGACCGGGAGAATGCTTTTTAAGGAAGCCTTAAGCGTAGAATCAGCCGAAACACCGGCACTCGTTGATGATGAAGCAACTGCTTTGTATGGGAAACTTGCAAAAATTTCAAAAATCGCTGCAGAATCTTCATTGTCTGTGACACCTGAAATGCTTGTCAATAAATTGGGACATATCAGCAGATATTCTCCCGAATATGCAAGTGAACTGTGCCAGTATTTGTCTATGGATATGGATGCATGGAATACCCTGATTGATTTCCACAAGATAATATCCGCTTTATCAGATAGCAATATTCCCGATTATACATTCAGCGAGAGACAGTCCCTGCTTCTCTGTCTGAATTGGCTTTGGAATTTACCGTCACTAAAAGCGGCAAAATAGGGCAGACTAACACAGGCTTCCCCATTCAAGGAAACCTGTTCTCACTTTTACCAATATTTATATAACTCAAAATCTTGTTTTGCTAATCGCCACACTTCCGGATTATTTCGAGCGATTTCATTTACATGATTCTTTTTAAAATCATCAAAATTATGATACTTCTCTTCTTCATGCACATAGGCTTCAAGGATACCATAATCAGGTGTACTTCTTATATCATGTGCCACTTATTTATGCCTCCTAATCCTGCTTTATCAACCGATATGTATTGCCAGCAATTTGCACGGTCAGTACATCCCCGGATATTTCATAATTCAAATTCAGGCTAATCAGATTCAGCAGCTTGTTTCCAGTATCTGCTTTCAGTTGGAGCGTATCGCCGTCTACCTCGGTAAAGGTAAACAAATCTGCTCCCAGAGTGTCCGCAAGACCTCCTATGCGGATTGTGCCATTCTCCTGAAAGGTAAAAGATATCACGCCACTTTCATCCGTCCATGTACCATACAGCGAGATACTCTGAAAAGTGTCCAATACCTCCTCCACCGCTTCTGCCATGACCTCCTGTGCTTCTTCCGGGTTTTCCAACACTTCCAGTATCATTTTTTCCTCGTCTGTGCGATAGAGCGTAAAATTTTGCCCAAGTACCGTAATATCCAACATATCCTCGGACAATTCATACTTCATATTTAAGGAAATCGTATCTCCCGATATTCCCTTTGCCTGTAAAGTGAGATTGCCCTCCTTATCCTCCGTAAACTGGAATAAATCCGCACCTAATATGTTATTCTTTCCCGATACACGCAAGCTGCCATTTTCCGCAAAGGTAAAGGCTATCAGTCCTTGTTCATCCACCCATGTCCCATGTATATCCGGCTTTTTGAGGGATACTGCACAGAGTACCGCTGCAATCAATATGATAATAGGGAGTAACAGCCACAGCACCTTTGGTATTTTCTTTTGCCCCATGCCTGTGTTTCTAACAGGCGTTTTGGGTACAACCTTTTTTCCGGGTGGCAATGTTGCTTGCATGGCGTTTCCGCACTGATTACAAAATGCCGCTGAATCTGATAGCTGCGTACCGCATTTATTACAAAACATGCTTTGTCCTCCCGGCTTATTTCAGCTTTGCGCCGCAGCCTTGACAGAAGATATCATCATCGCTAATCGCCGCTCCGCATTTCGGACATGCTGCGCCGGTGCCTACTGTGGAAGTTGCATTTGCGGCATGCATGCCGAGATTGCTGTTAATCAGCCGGATTTCTTCATCATATTTAATTCCCATTTCTGTCCTTTTGGTTTCCTGTTCTGCAATCTGCTTCTCCAAGTCCTGAATTTTGTCCCAGAACTCTGTCAAATCCGCCTGTGCCTTATCCTTGTTCCATGCTTCATAGGCGGCAGTCCCGGCAGTCAACAACACATTGCTGCGCTCTCTCTGTAAACGGGCGATTTCTCCGTTAATGGCAGAGAACACGGATTCTTTACGCAATTCCAAGCTGCGGATTTCCTTTTCCAGTTTTCTTTCTCTTTCGTCCTTACCAAGTACCTTATCTAAAAATGCCATTTGTTTATCCTCCTGTGTTTATGATGATTATTTTCTTAAACCTGATGTATCTCCAAAATCAGAATATTCCTGATATGCCCGGTCACTCTCAAAATCGGAACGGTCATAATCATCCGAATCGGTATTTTCTATTCCCGCATTGCCTGTATCTACAAGTTCCCAAAAACAGTTAGATAACAGCCTTTCCATATTGGGAATCTTATCAATTAGCGTTGCAGGAACTTTTACTATGCATCCACATTCGTAAAACACAGTAGCACCAAAGGAGGTCAACCCCTCCGGCAGTTCAATCTCCGTCAGACTGATGCAGCCGCTGAATGCGTTAGTGTCAATAACTGTCAATTTTTCCGGCAGTTCTATGTCTCTTAAGCCAGTGCAATCTCTAAATGCACCGGCTCCGATGGAGGTCAGTCCCTCCGGCAAGTCTATGTCCGTCAAACTGCTGCAATTTTCAAATGCACCGTTCTCTATGGAAGTTAACCCAGCAGGTAGCTTTATACTTCTTAAACTTTCACAATCATTAAAAAGCCCGCTTTCTATAGAGGTCATATTATCTGGTAGAACTATGCTTTTCAGGCTGCTGCAACCACTAAAAGTGGAATGCCCTATAGAAGTTATACTATCCGGCAATTCTATACTCGTCAGACTGCTGCAGCCACGAAAAACAGCCTGCCCAATAGAGGTCATACCATCCGGCAGTTTGACACTTTCCAAAGCGTCACACTCCTCAAAAGTACCATTCAATGTAGAAACCACCCGATAAGTGTGAAATCCTTTTTTCACTGTTGCAGGAATTACTAAATTACCCCTGACCTCCTTTTCAGGATAGAGTATTGCTGCTGTTTTGCTATCCTTATAACACTCATAGCGTATTCCGCCTACCACAACAGCTCCATCACTGTTAAGCAATGCCACAATTCCCACTAACATCACAATGCAGATTCCGGCAAGGATTAGGGGAATTATACCTCTATTCCCGCCTGTCTTTTTCACTGTTTTTTCCATTGCTCCATTTTCGGGAGTGTGAAATTGCATTCCACACTTCGGGCAGAATTTTGCCCCATTACCTACTTGATTTCCACATTTGTTGCAAAACATATTAAAACCCTCTCTTTCGTCTTTTTGCGAATCTATTTCCGGGAAATCACATTATTTCCCTCATTTTTTTCATGATATCATATCCATTCAAATACATCAATGTTTTTATCGCTTTGATTCCTCCGATATTGGTCATTATATTAGATACAATATTACAAGGAGGTGGTGGAAATGAACGAGAAAAGTATTTATGAAGAACAGTTCAGCAAAAGACTAGCTCAACTACGCATGAATAAGGGCGTATCTGCCCGGGACATGAGCCTGTCTATCGGGCAAAATCCCGGATATATCAATAATATCGAAAACGGGAAAGCACTTCCCTCTATGGTAAATTTCTTTTATATATGCGATTATTTTGGGATTGCTCCCATGGATTTCTTTGACTTTGATTCTTCTCGTCCAAAGGAAGTTGATACGCTCTACAGCGCATTGAATAAACTGTCAGATTCTCAATTTAAGAATGTGCATGATATTGTGATTGACTTGACCAAAAACAAATAAATGAAAGGAAAAAGGATTTTGCAGAATAGATTTCACTCTATCTTACAAAACCCTTTTTATCGTATCAGAACACTTTCTATCCTCTCTTTTGAAAAGTTGTAAAGTAGTTGCAAAACTTATCATTTCGTCCCCCAACACCTTGATTTCTAAAGGAATTTCCACCGATTAGCACCTCCTGCCGTGGCATACGAAAAGTACTTTAATCATAGATTTTCTCCTATCTTAAATTGCCAAGATATGCCCAGTTTTGCTAGGTTTTATCGCATTTCCCGGCATTTATACTTCAATATTTATTTACTACATTTTTGGTCATAAAGTGGCATATCATTGCACACTTTTTCCTTGTGTAGTAGTAAAAACGTAGTCAAACTAGGGGGTTCGTACTACTCCGTTTTTTGCCCTCTAGGGGGTTCACTTTTGTCAAACTTCCTATAAGGGGGTTCATCGTTAAAAAGTGTTTTTTCACTGATAGGATTATAGCATAGTAACCGCTATTTTTCCATCATAAAAGCAGCCGACCGGATGAACCAGTCGGCTTTAAAATATTTCTTAATTTAATTATCAATAATGTACAAACTGAAAGTTTCAAATGTAAATTAACCACTATTTCTCTACACTTCCTTATCCACCTTGCTAGATACAAGTTCAGACAAAGCATCTCTTTAACATACTCATAACTTATGAAGCTCCTAACTTCTGCCAGTTGACCATCTACTACCTCACGTGCAGAGATTGCATCTGTATTATAAAAACTCTGATACTCTTTTATCATATTCTCATAAGCATCAGTTTTTACAATTTTACGAAGCATCTTCTCTATTTCTTCAATGTATCCCGGAATTAATCCATCTTTCTTTATAAAAAAATAATCATTAAAAAAATTTTCCAGCATCTCATCTCTAATCAAAAACTGCCCCAACTCATTCGTTTCCGTCATCTTAATAATCATGCGCATTATAGAGCGAATACTATCTTTAAGGATAAGCAGTTCATTCTTCAAATCAGCCACATTATCCGTTACCGGAATCAAAATATTAGAATATGGTCTATGCGTTCTTCCATGGTCAGCAACATATGCGGAACTCAATATGTCATAAATAGAAAAGATATGGTTCGTTAAAGCTGCTCTATTATCACGATTAAATATTCGCTCAATTGCTTCAATCACTTTACGACAATAAGGCATAACTGTTGCAATATTATCACCGCTTCGTCCTATCTCTCTTTCAGAAATCCAACCACAATGCCTAAAATATCTAAGGATTGCACTTGCATTTTCATTTTCCGATTTCTTACTACTGATATTTTCGTCTGCAATGCTAGACGCCACTTCATCTTCTACTGCATATGAACAATTTCTCAAATATAGAATCAAAGTATCTCTGGCATCAGATTCATAAAGAAGCGGTACAGACTTTGACTTTTCAATAAGCTGCAAAATACACTCATAATATATTCTTTTATTTTTACAACAAAGCGGATTAAAAAAGTTATCATATTCCACATTATCAAAAAGTATCATCCTACCACCCCTTGACTAGTTTTTTATATAGTTTTTATAAAGTTGACTTTATCACACGCAGTGTCCAATAAAACTCCCTTAATATCCCAAACTTAAATCTAAAAATGACTTAAACACCTAACTATAAACAATAAAAACTTCAACGATTATTCTAATCATTTCTGGTGTAGAATGTAGCTTTACCTTTACCATGTTTCTTGATTACTTCCTCTTCCGTCAATTTCTTCAATGAGTTTTCTACAGAAGCCTTGCCGATGCTTGGCACCAATTCCATAATCTCACTCTTGGTAAACTTGCCAATCTTTTCCTTGACGGCAGTTCTCACCTGCTCGATTGCCGGAAGTTTATCATCTACCAAATTAATTCGGCTTTCAAAATCACGATAGGCAGCCAGTATAATTCCTAGCAGATATTTTACAAACGGCATAGGGTTCTCCTGCCCCTCATACCATCCTTTTCCGCACTGTTCTAATACCTCATAATACTTTGTCTTTGTTTTTTCAATCTTACTTTCAATACTAATATATCTTCCTACCACATATCCCTGTCGGTACAGCAATAATGTTGTAAGCAAACGGGACATACGCCCGTTACCGTCA
>SVFK01000004.1 GCA_015056915.1 Lachnospiraceae bacterium | reverse complement strand
ATACTGAACCTATTGTATTGCATGTAGCAGAATGGAATAAGAATGCACTTTTGTTGTATAAAAAGAATGGATTCGAAATTACCAATATTGAAAAAATTCGATAATGGCAAAAAGAAACTTTGAAGTTTACACATTGTTATCTTTCAAGGATACAATGTCGAAATATAAATTGTTCAGACGGAGTTTGTTTAGTAATAGTAAATTGGAGATTACAAAAGATGATTAAAAAATTATATGAAAAGAGTGAGATTTGGTTTGCAGTAGCATGGATTATTGCATATGTTGTACTTGCATCAGTAGGGGATAATTTATCGACATATGTAGGAGTTTTGAAGATTGTCACACTGCCTATATTGATAGTACTATCTGTAATATTATATTGCTTTGTAATATATAGAAGAACTGCGTGAAGAAGGGTATACTTGTTTCTATACACAAAGGAGAAATATGGGAGGAGAATATCTTGGCAAAAGTAATGAAAGGAATTTCAGTAATAGCTTTATTGCTGACAATTTTTGTTTACGTTTTATACAGAATTACAGATTACAGAATTTTATTTCCTTTTATAATTACGTTTGGAACAATAACATATCATTTTGTTATTAGATTGATGGTTGGAGTGGTAGTTGATTTAATCATGCATAATAAAGCAGACTATAAAAAGGAGTGGTATCAAGTAAGCGATTTCGAAATGAAATTATACAAAAAGCTGAAAGTCAAAAAGTGGAAAAATAAGATGCCTACATTTAATGCGGATACATTTGATATTTCAAAGCATAGTTGGGAGGAAATTATTCAGGCTACTTGCCAATCAGAGTTAGTACATGAAATAGATGTTATTTTTAGTTTTCTTCCTGTTGTTGCTTCGATATGGTTTGATTCATTTTGGGTATTTTTAATTACATCTACGTTAGGGGCTGTTTTTGATTTGATGTTTGTATTTATGCAAAGATTTAATCGTACACGAATTTTGAAAATGAAAAGAAAAAGATAGAAATAATGTACATAAAATTGAATTTGCAAGAAATAGAAACTTTCAGGTTTACCCAGACTCGCCATATTATCCGAAATGCTCTTATTAGTCCAAAATGAAAATTAGTTGATTTTGGCTAATAGAGGCAGTATGATTGGTGTATATTATCAATGGGCGAATAAGGCAACGGACAGGACAAGCCTGTTGCGCATATTATGAGAATAAGATGATATAAGGAGAATAATAAATGGAAGTGTATTTGGACAATTCGGCTACTACCAGAGCGTTTCCGGAGGTGGCAGAATTGATGACAAAGCTTATGTGTGAGGATTATGGCAATTCCTCCAGTCTGCATATGAAGGGCGTTCAAGCAGAGCAATATCTGCGTTATGCCAAAGAAACACTTGCCCGTATATTGAAGGTGTCGGAGAAAGAAATCTTCTTTACGTCGGGAGGAACAGAATCAGATAATATGGCTATTATAGGATGTGCCTTGGCCAATTCCCGTCGCGGCAATCATTT
This sequence comes from Lachnospiraceae bacterium, assembly GCA_015056915.1. Taxonomy (GTDB): domain Bacteria; phylum Bacillota; class Clostridia; order Lachnospirales; family Lachnospiraceae; genus Acetatifactor. Next base: position 185,980 of record SVFK01000004.1, on the reverse strand, counting down.
AATTACAACCCGGGTGGAGCATCCTGCGGTGATGCAGACCATGCGATATCTGGAGGACAGAGGCTTTCGAGTGACTTATCTGCCGGTGGATGATTGCGGACGTATCTTGTTGGAGGATTTGCACCGTGCCATGACGCCGGAGACGATTCTTGTTTCTATCATGCACACCAACAATGAAATCGGCACATTGCAGCCCATTGCAGAGGCGGGAGCGTTGATAAAGAAAGTAAATTCCAACACACTGTTTCATGTAGATGCTGTACAGGGCTTCGGTAAGGCGCGAATTTATCCCAAGAAAATGAATATTGATTTGCTGTCTGTCAGCGGTCATAAAATTCACGGACCTAAGGGCGTAGGATTCTTGTATTTGGGAGAAAAAGTCAAGATTCAGCCTATTATTTTCGGCGGCGGACAGCAACAGAATCTTCGCTCCGGTACGGAGAATGTACCCGGTGTGGCTGGAATGGCAAAAGCGGCAGAAATATTGTACCGCAATTTTGATGAAGATATTGCCCGTTTGCAGCAGTGCAAGAAGCATTTCATGGAAGGCGTGCGAAAAATAGAGAATGTTACCATTAATGGTCTTATGTCGGAGGACTTAAATGGTGAAGGAACGGCACCTCACATTGTCAGCGTATCCTTTGCAGGTGTCAGAAGTGAAGTGTTACTGCATGCACTGGAGGAGAAGGGGATTTATATTTCCGCAGGAAGTGCGTGCTCTTCCCATAAACCTCAGCCTTCAGCTACCTTAGGGGCAATCGGTGTAGATAAGTCCTTGTTGGAATCTACTGTGCGATTCAGCTTCTCAGTTTTTACCACCATGGAAGAAATAGACTATACATTACAGACATTGTATGATAAAATTCCTATGCTGCGAAAATACAGCAGACGATAACTTTTAGGTTATGGATACGGATGATATAGAAATGAGGAAAATTATGTTTACGGCTTTTTTGATTAAATATGCTGAGATTGGCATAAAAGGAAGAAACAGATATTTATTTGAGGATGCGTTGGTACAACAGATAAAGTATGCTTTGAAGAAATGTGAAGGACAGTTTGCCATTCACAAAACACAGGGACGTATTTATGTGGATGCCCAGACCGAGTTTGATTTTGATGAGGTGGTAGCTCATTTGAAGCAGGTGTTTGGTATCTCCGGTATTTGTCCCGTTGTCTACGTGGAGGACGAAGGCTTTGACAAGTTGAAGGATACCATTATCCAATATATTGCGGATGTGTATCCGGATTGCAATCAAACCTTTAAGGTTGCTGCAAGACGTGCCCGCAAAAATTATCCCAAGGATTCCATGACCATCAATATGGATATGGGTGAAGCCATTCTAAAAGCGTACCCTGATATGAAGGTTGATGTGCACAATCCCGATATTATGCTGAATATCGAGATTCGTGAGAAGATTTATATTTATTCAGAAATTATTCCGGGACCCGGAGGAATGCCTGTTGGTACGGGTGGCAAGGCTATGCTTCTGCTGTCCGGCGGCATCGATTCTCCGGTGGCCGGTTACATGATAGCAAAGCGCGGTGTAAAAATAGATGCAGTATATTTCCATGCGCCCCCATACACCAGCGAGCGTGCAAAGCAGAAGGTAGTGGATTTGGCAAGGCTCGTGTCCAGATACACAGGTCCTATCTATCTGCATGTGATTAATTTCACAGATATCCAGTTATACATTTACGAAAAATGTCCTCATGAGGAACTGACTATTATTATGCGCCGCTATATGATGCGGATTGCTGAGCATATTGCCAAGGAAAATGAGTGTCTTGGACTGATTACCGGTGAAAGCATCGGACAGGTGGCATCACAGACAATGAGCGCCCTCGTTGCTACAAATGAAGTGTGCGAGCTTCCCGTGTACCGCCCTCTGATTGGTTTTGACAAACAGGAGATCGTGGAGATTTCCGAGAAAATCGGCACCTACGAAACCTCTATCCAGCCTTTCGAGGATTGCTGTACTATTTTTGTGGCAAAGCACCCGGTAACCAAGCCGAACCTCAATGTAATCCGTCGTCACGAGCACAATCTTGACGAGCGCATTGACGAGCTGGTACAAACAGCCTTAGATACTGACGAAATCATTATCGTCCAGTAATGCTGTGCTGCGGCTATATCTGTAAGCCTGCCGACGGGAGAGGTGGAGTCCCTCGGCGGAAAAGGCAGAGTTTCTGACGAGAATAAAAAAGAATGTCTCAGGAGGATTGCGACTCCTAAGACATTCTTATTTTAACCCATCACACGGGACGGGCATATATTCTGTTGGAAACCCTTATACAATGTAAGGCTTCAGAATGTTTAATACTTCCTCAGCACCATCTTCTGCATGGATGTTAAGATCGATGGGCTTGGATAAATCTAAACTGAAGATACCCATGATTGATTTTGCATCAATAACGTATCTGCCGGATACTAAATCAAAATCGTAATCGAACTTAGTGATATCGTTTACGAAAGATTTTACCTTATCAATAGAATTTAAAGAAATCTGAACAGTCTTCATAGTTGACTACCTCCTTAATGTTTGTCATACCTTCTGCATTCATATTAACGGTTGAGTACACAAAAGTCAAGGAGAAAACAATACAAAAAAAGTGAGGAATAATATGAAAAATGTGGCATTTCATAACCTTGGATGCAAAGTAAATTCCTATGAAATAGACGTTATGCAACAAATGTTACAAGAAAAAGGGTATAATATTGTACCTTTTGATAATTTCGCAGATATATATATCATAAATACATGTACAGTAACAAATATTGCTGACAGAAAGAGTCGTCAGATGCTTCACCGTGCCAAACAGAAGAATCCTAATGCCATTGTAGTGGCGGTGGGTTGCTATGTGCAGACCGGAAAAGAAGCGGTAGAGCAGGACCCGAGCATTGATTTGGCAATCGGAAATAATCGCAAGAAGGACCTTCCCATGATTTTGGAAGCCTATTTGAAGGAAATCGAAGGCTCTGCCATGGAAGATAATAATTGTGCGAGCAGATGTAAAACATTAAATGACACTACTGTCATAGATATTAACAGCACCGACGAGTATGAAGAAATGAGATTGAAGCAGACTGCGGAGCATACCCGGGCGTACATTAAGATTCAGGATGGCTGCAATCAGTTTTGCTCCTACTGTGTCATTCCCTATGCCAGAGGACGTGTGAGAAGCCGTCGGGCAGAAGATATTATCGCGGAAATTAAAGGGCTTGTACAAGCCGGTTATCGCGAGGTAGTGTTGACAGGTATTCATATCAGCTCCTACGGAATTGATTTTGATGGAAGAAAGGATTATTCCGGCAACAGCAAGCTGATTGATTTGACAGAAAAAATTCACGAGATTGAAGGCTTGGATCGAATTCGTCTTGGTTCTCTGGAGCCGCGTATCATCACGGAAGAAAATGCAAAACGGCTGGCTTGCCTGCCTAAGATATGTCCTCATTTTCACCTGTCCCTGCAGAGTGGCTGCGATGAGACCTTGAAGCGTATGAATAGGCACTATACCTCGGGGGAATACTTTCAGAGTGTGGAGTTGTTGAGAAAGGAATTTGATTGTCCTGCCATCACCACAGATGTGATTGTAGGCTTCCCCGGAGAAACTGACGAAGAATTTGCACAGACGAAAGCCTTTCTGGAGAAGGTAGGCTTTTATGAAATGCATATTTTCAAGTATTCTAAGAGAGCAGGCACTCGTGCGGCAGTTATGCCGGAACAGATAGCTGATCAGATAAAAACCCGCCGCAGTAATGAATTGCTTGCGTTGGAAAGGGCACAGTCTATGGATTTCCGTCGCCGTTACATAGGCAAAATAGTGGAGGTGCTTTTGGAAGAATACAAAGAGATAGATGGTGTGAAATATCTCTTGGGTCATACAAAGGATTATGTCAAGGTTGCAATTCCGGCATCTGATGAAGCAGTACCGAATCAACTGGTAGAATGTTCAATTACCGGCTTTCTGCTGGATGATATTCTGGCGGCTCAGACCGCTATTGAATTTTGCCAACAAATGAGGTAATATAAAAAGAAGTAGGTATTATTTTCGGAACAGAGCCGGGTGATATGTGGTAGGAAGCACCTGTGGAGGAATGAGAGGAACATATGCAGAATTTGGGAAATACACAGTACTTCAAAGTGGAGACAGAACCGGAAACAGGGGTTAAGGTGGTATTGTCTACGGTCTATGAAGCACTGACAGAAAAGGGTTACAATCCGGTAAATCAGATTGTAGGATACATTATGAGCGGTGATCCCACTTACATTACCAGTCACAAGAATGCAAGAAGCCTTATCATGAAAGTGGAGCGGGATGAGCTGGTAGAGGAATTGCTGACAGAGTACATTCGTAATAATCATTGGAAATAGCGCGGAGTTGGCGCATCTGATGCAAACAGGAGGATATTCATGCGGATAATGGGTTTGGATTTTGGTTCCAAAACAGTGGGAGTCGCTGTAAGTGACAGCTTGCTTTTGACGGCTCAGGGGGTTGAAATTATTCGCCGCAAGGAGGAAAACAAGCTTCGGCAGACCCTTGCAAGAATTGAGGCACTTATTGTAGAGTACGAGGTGGAAGAAATCGTACTGGGCTTACCAAAGAATATGAATGCAACGGAAGGTGCGCGTGTTGAACTGACTATGGAGTTTAAGGAAAAGCTGGAGCGCCGCACCGGTTTGCCTGTTGTAACGTGGGACGAAAGATTGACTACGGTAGCGGCAGACAAGGCTATGATGGAGGCGGGAATCCGCAGGGAAAACCGCAAGGAATACGTGGATATGATCGCTGCAACCTTTATCTTGCAGGGCTATTTAGATTTACGAAGCAAACAAAAGGGACAGGTTTAGAGTATGAATAAGTTAGAAAAGATTACTTTTTTTCCGGAGGGTGAAGACCCTGTTGAATTTTTTGTTTTGGAGCAGACCAGAATAGGTGGTATCAATTATATTCTGGTAACAGATTTTGAAGAAGGTGACGGCGAGGCTCTTATCCTGAAGGATATGTCCAAGGATGGCGAGACAGAGAGTCTTTATGTAATCGTGTCAGATGAAGAAGAGCTTAATGCGGTAGCGGGCGTTTTTGAGAACATGCTGGATGATATTGAGTTTGTATAAACGATACACTGAGCAGGGCAGAGTAGTCACGTGGAACGAAGATGCGTGGGCTATCCCCTTTTTATTGTTGTATATAAGCTGATATTCTGCTGCCGTGTAGAATATGGAGGAAATTTGATTGAAAAAGAAAAAAGAGAATAGTAGTAGTTCCAGTTTAAAAATTATTCCTTTAGGAGGTCTGGAACAGATTGGTATGAACATTACTGCCTTCGAGTATGAAGACAGTATTATTGTGGTGGACTGCGGATTGTCTTTCCCGGCAGACGATATGCTGGGAATCGACCTTGTAATCCCGGATGTTGCTTATTTAAAGGATAATATTGAAAAGGTTAAAGCGTTTGTAATTACTCACGGTCATGAGGATCATATCGGAGCGCTTCCTTATGTATTGCGTGAAATTAATGTTCCGATATATGCCACCCGTCTGACTATGGGCATTATTGAGAATAAATTAAAGGAACACAATCTGACCAAGGGTACAAAGCGTAAGGTTGTAAAATTCGGACAATCCATCAATTTGGGTGATTTTCGTGTGGAATTTATCAAAACAAATCACAGTATTGTAGATGCCGCAGCACTGGCAATTTATTCTCCTGCAGGCGTAGTGGTGCATACAGGGGATTTCAAGGTGGATTATACACCGGTATTTGGTGATGCTATTGATTTGCAGCGTTTTGCTGAGCTTGGTAAAAAGGGTGTGCTTGCGTTGATGTGCGACTCTACCAATGCAGAACGTCCCGGATTTACTCCTTCCGAGAAAACGGTGGGCAAGACCTTTGACACTTTATTCGAAGAGCATAAGAATACAAGAATTTTTGTGGCAACCTTTGCCTCTAATGTGGACCGTGTACAGCAGATTATTAATACTGCTTACAAATTCGGTCGTAAGGTGGCAGTGGAAGGTCGCAGTATGGTAAATATTATCGAGACTGCCAGAAATCTGGAATGTATTAACATACCGGAGAATACTTTGGTGGATCTGGAGCAGATGAAGAATTATCCTGATGAGCAGCAGGTTATTATCACTACCGGCAGTCAGGGTGAAAGTATGGCGGCCCTGAGCCGTATGGCCAATAATATGCATCGTAAGATTACAATCGGTGCAGGAGATACGGTTATTTTCTCCTCCAGCCCGATACCGGGTAATGAGAAGCCGGTTACCAAGATTATTAATGAGCTGCTTCGCAAGGGCGCAGATGTTATTTTCCAGGATGCTCATGTGTCGGGACATGCCTGTCAGGAAGAAATCAAGCTGATTTATACCTTGATTCATCCCAAATATTCCATTCCCGTGCACGGCGAGTACAAGCATTTGAAGGCGCAGGCAAAGATTGCACAGAGTCTTGGCATCGAGAAAGACAATATCTTTATTCTGTCCTCCGGTGATGTGCTTGAGTTGTCCGATGAAAGTGCCGCTGTAACAGGCAAAGTGCCTGTAGGTGCGATTCTGGTGGACGGTCTTGGTGTGGGTGATGTAGGAAATGTCGTATTGCGTGACCGCCAGCATCTGGCTGAGGACGGTATTATGATTGTGGTAATGAGTCTGGATAAAGCAAGTGGTGAGCTTGTGGCAGGTCCTGATATTGTGTCCAGAGGATTTGTGTATGTACGAGAATCTGATGAATTGATTGAGGAAGCAAGGCAGACTGTTGATGAGGCTGTTTGGTCGTGTCTGGACAAAGGTATTACCGATTGGGGCAAGTTAAAATCTACCACCAAGGATGTGCTGGGTGATTATGTGTGGAAAAAGACAAAGCGCCGTCCTATGATTCTGCCCATTATTATGGAAGTATAGGAAGAACCGGAGTGAATATACAATATGAACAATGTAGAAATTGCAATGAACCACCTAATAGAGGTAATCAAAGAATCTGAAATCTATCAGGAATATGTGACTCAATTAGAGAGGGTAAAGCAACAGCCTGATTTGAAGCAACAGATTGACGATTTTCGAGAGAGAAATTATGTGTTGCAGACCAGCGGAGAGGCTGCTTTCGATAAAATTGAGCAATTTGAAAGGGAGTATGAGGATTTTCGAGAGAATCCTTACGTTTCCGATTTTTTGGCTGCGGAGTTGGCATTTTGCAGAATGATGCAGGATATTAATATCGGTATTACGGAAGCAATTCATTTTGAGTAACAATAGTGAGCATAGGTTGTGCTGTAAATGTGTTCAACCATTGATTTACACGCGCAAGTTAAGTGCGCAGATAGGAATAAGAATGAAAGCAAGTGATTTATTAAGTGCAGTGTTTGGGATGATAGGTAAGGTGATTGTCACTATACTGGTAGTATATGTCATCTATCAGGGAGCGATGAAATGTTATGATTATGGGTATCGTATTTTTACGGAGCCTGCGGTTTCCTCCGGGGAAGGTGTAACAGTATCTGTTACAGTGACAGAAGAAATGTCTGCTCTGGATATGGGTGATTTATTTGCGCAGAAGGGTTTGGTTAAGGATGCCAACCTGTTTGCATTGCAATACCTTTTATCGGAATACAAACAGGATTTTAAGCCAGGAACCTATGATTTGAGTACAGCTATGACCGCAGAGGAAATGATGAAGGTTATGGCTACGGATACAGAGGAAGAAGAATAAATGATAGTGGATGAAAGAATGTCTGCCTTTATCGATTCGCTTGATAAAGGCAACACGCTTTTTTTAAATGAAATTGAAAAATATGCGATAGAAACGCAGGTTCCGATTATACGGAAATCCATGCAGAGTCTTTTGAAATTTCTATTAGCTTATGCAAAGCCGAAGAACATCCTGGAGGTCGGGACTGCCATCGGCTTTTCTGCGTTACTGATGAGTGAATATGCACCGGCGGATTGTCATATCACCACCATCGAAAAATATGAGAAGCGTATTCCTATTGCCCGGGAGAATTTTAAAAGGGCCGGCAAGGAGGATTCTATTACCTTACTGGAGGGGGATGCCACGGAGATTTTGCAACAGCTTGAGGGAAGCTATGATATGATTTTTATGGATGCTGCCAAGGGGCAGTATATTCACTTCCTTTCTGATATTTTGCGCCTGCTTTCTCCGGGTGGACTGTTAATATCGGACAATGTATTACAGGACGGTGATATTATCGAATCCCGCTTTGCGGTGACACGCCGTAACCGTACCATACATGCCCGTATGCGGGAATATTTGTACGAATTGAAGCATCATCCGCAGCTGGAAACGGTGATTCTCCCTGTGGGTGACGGTGTAACTTTAAGTACCAAGCTGATGTAGGATATGGGTTCGTTGCTTTGAGGTGGCGAATGATACAAGGAGAGAGAATAGGATGAGATTACGAAAACCTGAACTTTTGATACCGGCGAGCAGTCTTGAGGTGCTGAAGACGGCTGTTATTTTCGGAGCGGATGCGGTATATATCGGTGGGGAGGCCTTCGGACTTCGGGCGAAAGCCAAGAATTTCTCGCCGCAGGAGATGGCTGAAGGAATTGTCTTTGCCCATGCAAATGGAGTAAAGGTGTATGTGACTGCCAATATTCTGGCCCACAATTATGATTTGGAGGGTGCAAGGAATTATTTTGAGGAATTAAAAAACATGCAGCCGGAGACTGCGGATGCATTAATTATTTCAGATCCCGGTATGTTTACCATAGCTAAGGAGGTTTGGCCGGAGGTTGAAATCCACATCTCCACACAGGCCAACAATACCAATTATCAGACCTATCTGTTCTGGTGGAAGCAGGGGGCTAAGAGAGTGGTATCTGCGAGAGAGCTTTCCCTTGGTGAGATAAAAACCATCAGAGAGCATATCCCGGAGGAGATGGAGATAGAGAGCTTTGTTCATGGAGCAATGTGTATCTCCTATTCAGGACGTTGTCTCCTCAGTAATTATTTTACCGGAAGGGATGCCAACCATGGTGCCTGCACTCACCCCTGCCGCTGGAAATATGCGGTAGTGGAGGAGACCAGACCCGGTGAATATATGCCTGTATATGAAAATGAGCGGGGCACATATATTTTTAATTCAAAGGACTTGTGTATGATTGAACATATACCTGAACTGGTGGAGGCAGGAATTGACAGTCTGAAAATAGAAGGTCGTATGAAAACAGCGCTTTATGTGGCAACGGTAGCCCGTACTTATCGCAAGGCAATCGACGATTTCTTCGAGTCGGAGGAAGCATACCGTGCCAATATGGACTGGTACAAGGCAGAGATTTCGAAATGCACCTACCGCCAGTTTACCACGGGATTCTATTTTGGTAAGCCTGATGAGAATACACAGATATACGACAGTAATACTTATGTAAATGAATATATTTATCTTGGAATCGTGGAAGAGAACGCCGGGGTGTCCGCTTTTGATGCAGCATGGGTAGCAAAAAGTGCGTTAGGTGCTGAAGCACAGCTTGCCCGCATAGAACAGCGCAACAAATTCTCTGTGGGTGAGACCATCGAAATTATGAAGCCGGATGGAAGCAATATTGAGGTTACAGTGGAGGGAATCTACACAGAAACCGGTGAAGCTGTGGATAGTGCTCCTCATCCCAAGCAGCTGTTGTGGGTAAAATTATCGGAAGCACCGGAGAAATACGATTTGCTCCGGCGCAGTAATACGGCGCAGTAACAATAAAATATTCGTTGACCAAATAAAAGGTGTATTGTACAATAGGAACAAATTGTTTGAAAAATGCGTTGTAAAGCTGGAAAGGGAGAAAGTAAATGAGTGACAATTTACGTGTAGAAGAGATTTTTGCAAGCAAGGTTTTTACCTTGGGCAGAATGAAAGAAAGACTTCCCAAGAGTGTTTATAAAGAGGTTATTAAGGTCATGGACCAGGGCGGTGAGCTGTCTCTGGCAACTGCTGATGTAGTGGCGATGGCGATGAAGGATTGGGCTGTGGAGAACGGTGCTACCCATTATACCCATTGGTTTCAGCCTCTTACCGGTATTACCGCAGAAAAGCATGATGCTTTTGTAACCCATCCCGACGAGGATGGCAGAATGATTATGGAATTCTCCGGCAAGGAGCTTATTAAAGGAGAACCCGATGCTTCCTCATTTCCGTCCGGTGGTCTTCGTGCAACCTTTGAGGCTAGAGGCTATACTACATGGGATATGACTTCTCCGGCATTTATTAAAGAGACGGCTACAGGTCCGACTCTTTGTATTCCTACAGCATTTTGCTCTTATACAGGTGAGGCTTTGGACAAAAAGACGCCTCTGCTTCGTTCCATGGAAGCTTTAAATAAGCAGGCTGTGAGAATTGTGCGTCTGTTTGGCAATACGGAAGCTAAGAAGGTACTGCCCTCAGTGGGAGCGGAGCAGGAATATTTTCTGGTGGATGCCAAGAAAGCATTGAAGAGAGAGGATATTATTTTCTCCGGCAGAACTCTGTTTGGAGCACCTGCGCCTAAGGGTCAGGAGATGGATGACCATTATTTTGGTGTTATCAGAGAACGAATTGGTGCATTTATGCACGATGTCAATATAGAGCTGTGGAAGCTAGGTGTTACTTCTAAAACACAGCATAATGAAGCAGCACCGGCACAGCACGAGGTGGCTCCTATTTATGAGTCTGCCAATGTGGCGGTTGACCACAATCAGCTGGTAATGGAGACCTTAAAGCGTGTGGCAGGCAAGCATGGTCTGCGCTGTATGCTTCATGAGAAGCCTTTTGCGGGAGTGAATGGTTCCGGTAAGCACAACAACTGGTCTATCACAACAGACAATGGAGTGAATCTGTTGGAGCCGGGCAAGACCCCTAATGAGAATATTCAGTTTTTACTGGTACTGGCATGTATTATTAAAGCAGTGGATACCCATGCGGACTTGTTGCGCCAGAGTGCTTCCAATGTAGGAAATGATCACCGACTGGGCGGATATGAAGCGCCTCCGGCTATTATTTCTGTGTTCCTGGGCGAACAGCTTGAAGACGTGGTATCTCAGCTGGTGGAGACAGGAAAGGCTGATTCCCTAAAAGAAGGCGGCGTTCTCAGAACCGGTGTGTCTACCCTGCCGGATTTTGTAAAGGATGCTACAGACCGTAATCGTACATCACCCTTTGCCTTTACAGGTAATAAATTTGAATTCCGTATGGTGGGTAGTGAGGATTCTATCGGCAGTCCCAATACCACACTGAATGCCATCGTTGCAGAGGCGTTTTGCGAGGCGGCAGACAGACTGGAGTGTGCAGAAGATTTTGATATGGCTGTGCATGACCTGATTAAGGAATACCTGACCAAGCATCAGAGAATTATATTCAACGGCAACGGTTATGCAAAGGAATGGGAGGAGGAAGCAGCAAGGCGCGGACTTCCCAATATTCCTTCCATGGTGGAAGCTGTTGACACATTGACTACGGATAAGGCTATTCATTTGTTTGAAAAATTCGGTATCTTCACAGAAGCGGAGCTGCGTTCCCGTGCGGAGATTTTATATGAAACCTATGCAAAAACCATCAACATTGAAGCATTGACTATGATTGATATGGCCAATAAGCAGATTATTCCTGCAGTGGTAAAATTCAGCAAGAGTCTGGCTGACACGGTAATTGCCACAAATGCGGCGGGCGGTGATTCTTATGTATCTACTGAATTACTGAAGAGTATCACCGGTAAGCTGACGGAGATGAAAAAGGCAGCAGAGTATTTGCAGGAGGTTGAGAATCAGGCCTCAGCCATGGCACGCGGCAAGGAACAGGCATTTTATTATTATGAATGCGTGGTTGCAGCAATGAATGCATTGAGAAAGCCGGCAGATGAATTGGAGAAGCTGGTCGATAAGGAATATTGGCCGTTCCCTACTTATGCGGATTTGCTCTTTGAGGTGTAATGGAATAAATTGTTAAGAAGAAGCGAAAGGTTTTGCAGGCTGATTGCGCATGCCTTTCGCTTTTGCATTTTCGTGTGAGGTCAATCTTTTCGTAATTGTGTTTATTGTGCAAAAAGTTACAAAAAAAATTTAAAAAAATTGGAATAAGGTATTGCAAAATGGAAATACTTCATGTATAATACATCAAGTAATATGAAATAGCGCTATCGCCAAACGGTAAGGCAACGGACTCTGACTCCGTCATTTCAAGGTTCGAATCCTTGTAGCGCTGCTGGAGACCCTCACGAGTTATTACTCGGGAGGGTTTTTGCTAAATTGAAAAATTTATTGCTTCGGCGGTTGGAGGAAAAGCATGTTATTCAATTCCTATATTTTTATTTTGCTGTTTTTGCCCTTGTGTTTAATCGGATATTTTACTTTAAATCATTTCAAGAAGTATTCTCTGGGACAGTTATTTTTGTTGGGAATGTCTCTTTGGTTTTATGCTTATTTTAATGCGAGATATCTGTTTATTATTTTAGCAAGTATCCTAATTAATTACGGTGCATATTTGCTAATAAGAAGGTGCAGGGGAACGAGGCGCAGTAAAGCTGTCATGATTGCCGGCGTTGCAATCAATGTAGGCATTCTGCTCTACTTTAAATATATGGATTTCTTTATCGGTAACGTTAATGCTCTGTTTAAGACAGACTTTAACCTGTTGAACATTCTTCTGCCCTTGGGAATCAGCTTTTTTACCTTCCAGCAGATATCCTTTATTGTGGATGCATATCGGGAAGAGATTCCTGATTATGGTTTCCTGCATTATGCCAGCTTTGTGGCGTATTTTCCGCAGCTTATCGCCGGTCCTATTGTAAAGCATGATGAGTTGGTTCCGCAGTTTATGGATGTGGACAAGAAAAAATTCAACGCAGATAATTTTGCTCAGGGTATTTATATTTTTACCTTTGGACTTGCCAAAAAGGTGCTGCTGGCAGATACTTTCGGAAGCGTGGTCACATATGGCTTTACGACTCTGAATCAGTTAGGTTCTGTATCCGCTCTGCTGGTAGTATTATCTTACACTATCCAGATTTACTTTGATTTTAGCGGATATTGTGATATGGCAATCGGTATCGGCAAGATGATGAACATTGATTTGCCTGTAAACTTCAATTCACCATACAAGGCGCTGACCATCACCGAGTTTTGGGACAGATGGCATATGACTTTGACAAGATTTTTTACAAAGTATGTATATATTCCTTTGGGAGGCAATCGCAAGGGTAAGCTTAGAACCTATGTCAATGTACTGATTGTATTTTTGATAAGCGGCTTCTGGCACGGAGCAAGCTGGAATTTTGTGTTCTGGGGCTTGTGTCATGGTGTGTTTGTGGTGATAACCAGAGCCTTTAAGAGCTTCTTTGACAAGCTGCATCCGGCATTTAACTGGTTGATTACCTTTGCCTTTGTCAATATCACATGGGTGTTCTTTAGGGCGGAAACCTTTTCGCAGGCACTGGCTCTGCTGAAGGCGTTATTCTCTTGGAATTTTACATTTGATCCGCTGTTTATGGAAATGTTCAGACTGGCAGAGCTGAAAAAGCTGCTGGCTGTTTTTGGTATTGAGGCGATGTATCCGCCATTCCTGATTATGGCCTTTTTCCTTGTGGCATTTGTTCTCATACTGGGATGTCGCAATGCCTATGAAAGGATGCAAAGATTCAAACCGACAATGCTGAATTTGCTGACGACAATCTTTTTGTTTACATGGTGCGTTTTCTCATTTGCCGGAATCAGCACGTTTTTATATTTTAATTTCTAAAAAAGGAGTAGGACTCAATGCGTACCGGAAAAAAATGGGCTATTTCATTTGTATGTCTTTTTATAACAATCCTTATTGCAGTGGGTGCATTTATGGTAATTGTAGACCCCTATTTTCATTACCATAAACCTCTGGAAAATATTGGGTATATATTGGATAATGAGCGATATCAGAATAATGGCATTGTAAAGCATTTTGATTATGATGCGATTATTACGGGCAGTTCCATGACGGAATGCTTTAAGACTTCCGATTTGGATGCCCTGTTTGGTGTGAATTCCATTAAGGTTCCTTTCTCAGGAGGAAGCTATAAGGAAGTAAATGATAATTTGAAGGTGGCAACGGAGTATAATCCTAATATTAAAATGGTGGTTCGTTGTCTGGATGCCATGCGTTTCTTTGACGACAAGGATTACCTTGATTATTCGGATTACCCCACATACCTGTATGATGACAAGCTGATTAATGATGTAAGTTATTTGTACAATAAGCAGATCTTGTTAGTGGCACTGCAAAATGTGATTGGCTTTAACAAGCAGGGTAAAATCGAGCTTTCCTTTGACGATTATGCGAATTGGAATAACCATTATACCTTTGGAATAGAATCCATCAATGCCAATTATAAGCGGGATACCATTGTGCCTGCGGAAGAGATGATTCCTATCACAGAGGAAGATTATGCCACCATAGATGCCAATATTGAACAGAATGTGATTGCCTTGGCAAAGGAACATCCTGAGATTGATTTTTATATTTATATATCACCCTATAGTATCTATTGTATGGATTATTGGTATCAGCTAGGTGAATTAGAGCGCAGGCTGTTGGCTGAAAGACACATTATCGAATTGCTTTTGCCTTATGAGAATATACATGTGTTTTCTTTTAATACTGCCTATGACACGGTATGTAATCCGGATAACTACAGAGATGTGGCTCATCACAGTGGTGCTGTCAATACGCAGATATTACAGTGGATGCGAGAAGGTAAGTATAGGCTGACTTATGATAATTATGAGGCATATTGTGAAGAAGAATGGAATTTTTATATGAATTACGATTATGATTCTCTCTTTGAATAAGGTGCCTATTCTGGCAATGTGTAATATACGATAACATGATAAGAAGAAATAGGGGGATTAACATGGAACAGACCGAGAAAATGGATGTATGCAGTGATGCTACACCGGATGCAGGGAAGCAATTTTCGAGAATCGGTATAGCATTTGTGATTGGTAGTGCGGTAATCTACGGAGCACAGTTTTTGCTGAGTCTTCTTCTGAAAGACTGGAGGTCGGAATGGCTGGCAGACACAAATATTAGTCTGTTGTTATCAGCTGTTACGATGTATGGCATCGGTATGCCTATTATGTACTTATTAATCAAGAAAGTACCGGCAGTTGCGATACCAAGACATTCCATGTCTGTGGGCAAATTTCTGCTGGCGTTGTTGATGTGTTATCCGATTATGTATTGCAGTAATCTGATAGGAATAGTGATAACATCAATGATCGGGCTGTTAAAGGGAAGTGCTGTTACCAATCAGGTACTTAATGTGGTTACAGATGCTGACATGGTTGTCATTTTTGCATATATGGTAATTTGCGCGCCTATCATGGAGGAATTAATTTTCAGAAAGCTGATTGTTGATCGTACGGCGCGTTATGGTCAGAAAGTGGCAGTGGTAGTATCCGGAATTATGTTCGGCTTGTTCCACGGCAATTTGAATCAGTTTATCTATGCTACATTGCTGGGTATGTTCCTGGCATTTATGTATGTAAAAACCGGTAACATTAAAATCTCTATCGGTATCCATATGGTGATAAATTTCATGGGCGGTATTATCAGTACGCTGCTTTTAAAGGCAATTCATTATGAGGAGCTTATGGAATTGACGTATAATGGCGCAGGTGTGGAGGAGCTTATGCAGTTCTATATCACATATTTGCCGGGCTGGATTTTATATACGCTGTATATCTTATTTATTTTTGCTGTTGTCATTACCGGAATCGTTCTGTTGGTGGTATTTCGCAAGCGTTTTGTGCTGGATCAGGGCGAAGTGGTGCTTCCTAAGGAGAAACGTTTCCGTACCATTTTTGTAAATCCGGGAATGCTGTTGTTTGCTTTGTTTTGGATTGTTATGATTATTGTACAGTTATTTGTGGGGTGATAGACGATGTATACATTTGATAGCAGAATTCGTTACAGTGAGACGGATAGTGAAGGGAAGCTGACATTAGATGCCCTTTTGAATTATTTTCAGGATTCCTCCACATTTCAATCGGAGGAGCTGGATGTAGGAATCTCTTATATGCGCAGAAATAATCTTGTATGGGTACTTTCGGCGTGGCAGATTGTGGTAGAACGTTATCCGAGGCTTGGTGAGGAAGTGGTAATAGGTACTTTCCCTTATGATTTTAAAGGCTTTATAGGTTTGCGTAACTTTGTGATGATGACCAAGGAGGGCGAGTATCTGGCTAAGGCAAACAGTCTGTGGAGCCTGCTTAGTACGGAAAGCAACAAGCCGACACTGCCCACAGCGGAGATGCTGGCAAAATATCCTTTAGAGGATAAGCTGGAGATGGATTATGCGCCTCGTAAAATCGCAATTCCCGAGAATGGCGCTACAGAGGTGCCCATAGTTGTAAAGAAGCACCATATTGACACTAATCATCATGTGAATAACGGACAGTTTGTAAACATGGCAATGGAATATCTGCCGGAGGGCTTTAGTATTCGACAGATGCGTGCAGAATATAGAATGCAGGCCTTTCTCAATGATGAGTTGTATCCTTATGTTGCACGTGCCGAAGAGGGGTATGTGGTGGTTCTTCGTAATCAGCAGGATAAGCCCTATGTAGTCGTGGAATTCACCGGAAAGGAGTCTGTGTAAAACGGATGTTAAGATTAGGAGAAAAGCAGAGGCTTGTGATCATAAAAAAGGTGGAATTTGGAGTCTATCTTGCAACCAGTGAGAAAGAGATGGATGAAAAAGTACTTCTGCCCATAAAGCAGGTGCCTGCAGGCAGTAAGGTCGGAGATGAGCTGGAGGTCTTTCTCTATCGCGATTCCCAGGATAGAATGATTGCAACCACCAAGGAACCCAAGCTAATGTTAAACCAAGTTGCAGAGCTTACTGTAGTACAGGTGGGAAAGATAGGTGCCTTTTTGGATTGGGGTCTGGAAAAGGATTTACTTTTACCCTTTAAGCAGCAGAAAAAACGGGTGAAGCAGGGAGACCGCATACTGGTATCGCTTTATATTGATAAGAGTCACAGACTGTGTGCCACCATGAATGTGTATGATTGCCTGAGAACGGACAGTCCTTATCAGAAGGATGACCGGGTAGAGGGGCGTGTTTACGAAATCAGCGATAACTTCGGGGCTTTTGTGGCAGTGGATAATATTTATTCTGCACTTATCCCTAAGAAGGAAATGTATGGAAGGGTGGAGATTGGTGAGAATATTTCTGCCAGAGTAGTACGGGTGTTGGAGGATGGTAAGCTGACCTTAAGCATTCGTGAGAAGGCATACTTACAGATACAGAAGGATGCAGAAGTGCTGCTGAAGCTTTTGGACAGCTATGAAGGTTCTCTGCCCTTTAATGATAAGGCTTCACCGGAGGTTATCAAATATGAGACCGGCATGAGTAAAAATGAGTTTAAGCGTGCAGTGGGACATCTTCTCAAGGCGGGTAAAATCCAGATTACGGAACGCTCTATTCGTCGAAATTAACAAATGTGCCAAAAGTACTAGCGCATTTGGCGAAAAGATGATATAATTACAATACAAAAAGATGAATCAATGATTTACAGATAGATGCGTGGGGAAGGAGAAGCGTGTATGGATATTGCAGGATTATCTACTGATATGAGAACATTGGCTTTGCAGAATAAGGTGGGTACAGCGGTACTGGATAAAACGATGGATACCAACGAAGCACTTGGTGCCGGACTGGTACAGATGATTGATGCTGCTGCAATGGAGCAGAGTGTGAATCCTCATGTTGGTGGCAATATGGACATCAGAATTTAATGTGCATTGCTTGAAAGTACTATATAGAATCAGGTAGGGTATTTGTACGGAAGTACAAGTACCCTTTTTATGTTATAGAAAAGTTAGGTTTTAAGAGTATGTACGTCAGTTTTTGAAAAAGTGCATAAAAAACTATTGATTTTTTGTGGATTTTTTTGTACATTTGTATTATGTGAAAAAAGTCGATTCTATTTCTGCTTTTTGAAATAGAAGTTTTGAGGGGTATGACCCAAAGGAGTCGAATCAATGATATCAAATCAAATTTTACAGAACACGATTGAAGGGTTGAAGGGGATTGCGAGAGTAGAGTTCTCGGTTATGGACGTGGATGGTAAGGAGATTGCGTCCACAATGGATATGGGTAGCTGCTCCAAGGCGGCAATGGAATTTGCCACATCACCGGCTGATTCACAGGAAATACAGGGATACCAATATTTCAAAATATATGATGAGCAGCAGCTGGAATATATTCTTGTGGCCGGAGGAACCGGTGAGGATGTTTATGTTATAGGCAAAATGGTGGCTTTTCAGATACAGAATCTTCTGGTGGCTTACAAGGAGCGTTTTGATAAGGATAATTTTATCAAAAACCTGTTGTTGGACAATCTGTTATTGGTAGATATTTACAGCCGCTCCAAGAAGCTACATATTCAAACAGACGTGTCCCGAGTGGTTATGATTGTAGAGTCCGGTAGTGGCAAGGACGGTAATGTTCTTGAGCTTGCAAGGACATATTTTGGCAGCAATAGTAAAGATTTCATAACGGCGGTGGACGAAAGCAATGTTATAGTAGTTAAGGAGCTTGCTGAATCTGATACTAACAGGGAGATTGAGAAATCAGCGAAGGGTCTTGAGGCATTTTTGCAGAAGGAAAATGTCAAGGAAATTCGCGTCGCATATGGTACTGTTATTCATGAGATTAAGGAGGTCAGCCGTTCCTACAAGGAAGCTAAAATGGCGCTGGATGTAGGCAAGATTTTCTTTGATGAGCGTGATATTATTGCATATAGTGAGCTGGGAATCGGTCGATTGATTTACCAGCTGCCTATTCCGCTGTGCAAGATGTTTATCCGTGAGATTTTCGATGGAAAGAGTCCGGATGAATTTGATGAAGAGACCTTGACAACCATTTACAAGTTCTTTGAAAACAGTTTGAACGTATCTGAGACCTCAAGACAGCTGTTCATTCATCGTAATACACTTGTATATCGACTGGATAAGCTTCAGAAGAGTACCGGTCTTGATTTGCGTATCTTTGAGGATGCGATAACCTTTAAGATTGCGCTGATGGTTGTAAAATATATGAAGTATATGGAAACCTTAGAATATTAAAATTTGGATTGGTGGTTTACACATGGCGAATAAAGAGTTATTAAGACGCAAAAGAGAACAGATGATAGAGGAAAATGGAATCATTTTTCTTGATAATGTAAGTAAATCCTATTCTACCGGTGCACCTGCCATAAATGGTATCAGCTTAAGTATCGGGCAGGGTGAATTTGTCTTTATTGTAGGTGACAGTGGTTCCGGTAAATCAACTTTAATTAAATTGCTGCTGCGAGAGCTTACTGCTACCAGCGGCAGTGTTTATGTTATGGGACATGATTTGGCGAAGCTAAAGCACAGACAGGTTCCCAAATTCCGTCGTAATCTGGGTGTTGTTTTTCAGGACTTCCGCCTGTTGAATGACAGAAATGTATATGAAAATGTGGCTTTTGCCCAGAGAATCGTTGAGACACCCATAAATGAGATTCGCAGAAATGTGCCGACCATTCTTGCAACAGTGGGATTGGCAGGTAAATATAAGGCAAAGCCGAAGCGTTTATCCGGTGGTGAGCAGCAGAGAGTGGCACTGGCAAGAGCTTTGGTCAATAATCCTTCCATTTTGTTGGCAGATGAGCCTACCGGTAATCTTGATCCTAAGAATTCATGGGAAATTATGAAGCTCCTTGAGGAGATTAATGAGACCGGTACTACGGTTGTAGTAGTAACGCATAACAGAGAGATTGTAAACGCTATGCAGAAGCGAGTGATAACCATGAAAAAAGGCGTAATTGTCAGCGATGAAGAGAAGGGCGGTTATATTGATGAAGATTAGTACATTGTTTTATACCATCAAGCAGGGATTTGCCAATATCTTCCGCAACAAGGGATTTTCCTTAGCATCCATTGCAACCATTGCTTCCTGCTTGTTTTTGCTGGGACTGTTTTATGCAATCGTGGCAAACTTTCAAAATATTTTAAATACTGCTGAAGAAGCAGTGTCTGTCACCGTGTTTTTCCACAGTGAAGAAGGCCCTGTGGGTGATGGCTGTGAAAGCCATGAAGCGGGACAGCTTCCTACAGATGTTCGCATTGAAGAAATAGGACAGCAGATTGCAGCACGTGCTGAGGTGGCAAGTGTGCAATACACTTCCGCAGAGGAAGCATGGGCTACATGGGGACCTGAATATTTTGGCGAAGACTATGCAGAAGGATTTCCGGAGAATCCTTTGGCAGGAGAGGACAGCTATGAAGTGTTTTTGGCTGATGTATCCATGCAGGATGCATTGGTAACATGGCTGCAGTCCATCCCTGAAGTGCGAAAGGTTAATTATTCCGAATTGACGGCAAACACCTTAAGCGGAGTGAATTTGTTGATTGCATATGTGTCAATGGGTATTATTGTCATTCTGTTGGCAGTCAGCATCTTCTTGATTAGAAATACAGTGGCTATCGGTATTTCAGTTCGTAGAGAAGAAATTAACATTATGAAATATATCGGTGCAACTGACTTTTTTGTGCGGGCCCCCTTTGTATTAGAGGGTATGTTGATTGGATTGATTGGCGCAGCGATTCCGTTGGGACTGATTTATTCGTTGTACAATTATGTGCTCACCTATGTAATGCAACGTTTTGCTGCTTTAAGTTCATTTTTGAATTTTCTGTCAGTGGAGGAAATATTCCACTTCCTGACACCTGTGTCATTAGTGATGGGTGTGGGAATCGGTTTCCTCGGCAGTATTACTACAGTCAGAAAACATTTACGTGTGTAGAAAAAAGACCTTTCGGGATATTGTTGTCCGGGAAGGTCTGATTACATTTAGGGATAATAACAGATGATGAAGAAACGATTGATAGCAATTAGTATGTCATTGCTTTTGTGCGCGACACTTTCTGTGCCGATGGATACCTCTGCGACCTCTGTGTCCAAGATTACCTCTGACAGCATTAAGGATAAGCAGAATCAGATTTCTCAGGCTGAAAAAGAAAAGGAGCAGATGGAAAATCAGATTACTGACTTACAGAAGGTAAAGAAGGAGCTGGAAACCCAAAAGGCCAATCTAAAGGATTACGTTGCGGAGCTGGACAATAATCTCAGTGCCATAGAACAGAACATTATAGAGTTGAAGGCGCAGATTGCCAATAAGGAAACGGAAATCGCCCTGACAGAAACAGAGCTGGAGGCGGCACAGGATAAAGAAGAAAAGCAGAAAGATTTTCTGTTTAAGAGCATAAAATTATCCTATGAGAAGGATGATTCCTACATGGTAGATATGTTGCTCCGTGCAGAAAATTTCGGAGATTTTTTGAACAGAGCTGATTTTATTGATACCATAGTGACTTATGAGCAGCAAATGTGGGAAGAGTATATTACAAATCGCGAATTGATTGAGCTTTGCAAGCAGGAGCTTGAGTTGGAGAAGCAGATTCTTGATCAGGCGAAGGTTAATGTAGAAACCGAGCAGGCCAATCTCGAAAGTCTGATTGAACAGAAAAATCAAGACATTGTTGCTTATGAATCCGACATCAGTAACAAGGAACAGGCAATCAAGGAATATGAGGAAGCAATCAAAGAGCAGGATGCAGAAATCGAAGCATTGGAGGCTGCGATTGCTGAGGAAAAGAAACAGCTGCTGGCAAGCAACGGGAATGTCATCACCTATGACGGAGGACAGTTTAAATTCCCGCTGGCAAGTTATACGCGAATTTCAGATGATTACGGTATGAGAATGCACCCTACCCTGCATGTGGAACAGTTTCATAACGGAGTAGATTTTGCTGCGCCCAAAGGAACGGCCATCTACGCTGCATATGACGGTAAGGTGGTGGCGGCAACCTACAGTGCCACTATGGGTAATTATGTTATGATTGACCATGGAGACAATCTGTACACGATTTACATGCATGCCTCTGCCCTGTATGTGTCTAAGGGTGATATTGTAGTGCGTGGTGAAACGATTGCTGCAGTGGGTACCACAGGGCGTTCTACAGGTAATCATTTACACTTTGGCGTGCGTAAGGATGGTAGTTATGTATCTCCTTGGAATTATCTGTCAGAATAGAGGTAATGTGTGAATGGAATATAAAAACATCGACAATGGAAAAACAGGAATGGAAAGAAAAGGGTTTTTCTTAAGCGGAATGGTTGTAGGACTGGCAGTGGCCCTATTGATTACCGGTCTTGTATATCTGGGGACTCGCCTGCAAAGGCTGCAGAGGGCAGGAGATTCCGGTGTTGTGGAGAATATGACCGAAGAAGATTCGGTAGTCGATTCCCGGTTAATTGAAAAAATTCAGGATCTCGAAGATACCATTGATGATTATTTTTACCTCAGGGATGTATCTGAGGAGGAATTGGCCGATGGTATTTATCGTGGCATGATGTGGGCCTTGGAGGATCCCTATTCTGAATATTACACAGCGGCGGAATTAAATGATTTAATGTCCGAGACGGAAGGGGTTTATTATGGTATAGGAGCCCATGTCAGCACTGATGCAGATACGGGTCTGCCCAAGATTAGCAGTGTGATTCCCGGCACGCCTGCTGAGGAAGCTAAGCTTCGTGCCAACGATTTAATTTATGAGGTGGATGGTGAGTCTGTTTACGGACTTAGTCTGACAGAGGCTGTGGCTTTAATTAAGGGCGAAGAAGGTACGCAGGTGGTGTTGACGATTTTGCGTGAGGGAGCAAGCGATTACCTGCAGGTGCCTGTAACCAGACGTCAGGTGGAGAGTCCTACTGTTGAATTTGAAATGCTGGATGATAAGACAGCCTATATTCAAATCATAGAGTTTAGTGAAGTTACGATTGATCAGTTTACGGAAGCTTTGGCTATGGCTAAAGGCTCTGACATGGAAGGACTGATTATAGATTTGCGGGCCAATCCCGGAGGCAGCCTTCATTCTGTGGTGGAAATCGCACGAATGATGTTGCCGGAGGGCATGATTGTTTATACCGAAAATAAGAGCGGTGACAGAAAAGAATACACCTGTGACGGAAAGAAGCAGCTGGATGTACCTCTTGTGGTATTGATAGATATGAATTCGGCCAGCGCAGCTGAGATTCTTGCAGGTGCAGTGCAGGATCACGGTATAGGTACTCTGGTGGGAACCACTACCTTTGGTAAGGGAATTGTGCAACAGATTATTCCTTTTACGGACGGATCGGCAGTCAAGCTTACTATCAGCAGCTATTTTACTCCCAACGGTCGGGATATTCATGGTGTGGGTATTGAACCGGATATTACCATAGAATTTGATGGAGAGACCTATTACAATACGGAAGACCATTATGATAATCAGTTGGAAAAAGCCAAGGAAGTGTTGAATGAGATGCTTGGTCAATAATCTGTAGTTTTTTGGGGATTTTTCGTTGAAATAGCCGGGAATTGGTGTATAATGGAATCAACAAAATATATTGGGAGGTTCCATATGGGCAAATTTGTGATTAAGAAAACGAATACTGGCGTTAAATTTGATTTGAAGGCTTCTAATGGTGAGGTAATTGCGACCTCTGAGGTATACTCCTCCTTAGATGCTTGTAAGAATGGTATCGCAAGTGTACAGAAAAATGCTCCTGTTGCAGCTGTTGAGAATCAGACAGTTGAGGGCTATGCAACTGAGAAGAATCCTAAATTTGAGATTTATCAGGACAAAGCAGGTGAATATCGTTTCCGTCTGACAGCTACCAATGGACAGACCATTGCTGCCAGTGAGGGTTATAAGGCTATGGCAGGTTGCCAGAACGGTGTGGAGTCTGTAAAGAAAAATGCTCCTGATGCGGAAATCGTAGAGGAATAATCATTAGCGAAGCTTGCTATATAAGTAAACGTGAAAGGGTGTTGCATTAGCAGCACCTTTTTCTGTACTTTTCTGACAGAATATGATAAATTATAACTGATTAGGCGAACATTAAAAGCTTGTAAAGGTGGTGAGTAGTCTGGTTCGTAGAAGATTTTTGGCATTAAGAATTGTGAAGCCCGGGATGATAATAGACCAGGCTATTTTGGATAGAGCCGGAAGAGTATTAATTGCCCGCAAGACTCAGCTGACAGATTTTCATATTGAATCACTGAAGTTTATGGGTATCAATGGAATCTATATTCGCGAAGGCGAAGAGGATGAGGAGGATGCGAAGCTCCATCAGGAAACGCCGCTTCCGGAGGCTCTTCAACGTAAATATGATGAAGTCAAGGTCGATGACCGTGCAAAGGTAACGCTTTCTGAGAGTGTGCGAAAACGTGTTGCGGAAGGTGTACAGTATTTGTATCAGGATACACAGTCTGCTGATTTTACAGAAGCCACAAAGAGCATCACGGAAGATTTGATGAAGGCGATTTCGGATAACGAAGCCATAGCAGTGGATATCAGCGCATTAAAAGTCAGTGATGAGTATACCTTTAAGCATAGTGTGGATGTTGCAACCATGTCCATGATTGTGGCTAAAAGATATGGTTTAGATGAGAAACAGGTATATGAAATCGGAATTGCCGGTTTACTGCATGATATTGGAAAATCGCAGATTCCGGCGGAGCTTTTGAATAAAGCGGGTAAGCTGTCAGAAAGCGAATTTGCATTTATGAAGCAGCATACATTGTTTGGTTATCGTATTTTGGTTGATAAACAGGAGCTGTCTCAAGACATTAAGCTGGGAGTCTTGCAGCATCATGAAAAAATTGACGGGTCGGGCTATCCGGTAGGTTTAGTTTCGGAAAAAATAAGTCTGTTTGCCAAAATTATATCTGTAGCAGATATTTATGATGCGCTTGTTACGGAACGCCCCTACAAAGCAGCTTTTTCTCCCCGTGATGCAGTGGAAACAATTATGGCAATGACCGGAGAATTGGATTTTGAGGCTATGAAATGCTTCCTGGAGAGTGTGATTCTGTACCCGGTGGGCACTACCGTAGAGCTTAGTAACGGTGAACGTGCGAAGGTAATAGAAAACAGCCCGCACTATGTACTTCGCCCTAAGGTTATGGGAATAAAAACAGGACGTATTTATGATTTGGGTTCGGATTTGAAATGTGCGAATATTATTATTCTATAGATTTTAAAAATATTGGTATTGTTGACTTTGTGGTGAAACAGTAGAACAAAGTACAGAACAAACATTCGATTTGTTCTGTACTTTTTATATATATTCTGCTATAATCAATTCAGTTATTGAAATACTATGAATATTATGTGCGTTCACAAAGGAGGCACTTTCATGAATCATTCAGAGAATACTTCAAAATTTATATTACATTCCGAATATAAACCCACCGGTGACCAGCCACAGGCTATCGCGGAACTGGTGGAAGGTTTCAAACAGGGTAATCAGTTTCAGACCCTGCTTGGCGTTACCGGTTCCGGTAAGACCTTTACCATGGCAAATGTGATTGCAGCGCTGAATAAGCCAACTTTGGTCATAGCGCACAATAAAACATTGGCAGGACAGCTTTACGGAGAATTTAAAGAGTTCTTTCCTGAGAACGCAGTCGAGTACTTTGTATCCTACTACGATTATTATCAGCCGGAGGCTTATGTGCCCTCTTCGGATACGTATATTGCCAAGGATTCTTCGATAAATGATGAAATTGACAAGCTCCGCCTGTCGGCCACGGCATCCCTGACGGAGCGAAAGGATGTTATTGTGGTGGCCAGTGTGTCCTGTATCTATGGCTTGGGAAGCCCGGATGAATATCAGGATATGATTGTGTCATTACGCCCCGGCATGACTAAGGATAGGGATCAGGTGTTGCGGGAGCTTGTGGCGATTCAGTACAACCGCAATGACATGGATATGTCCCGTGGTACCTTCCGCGTGCGTGGTGATGTGGTGGAGGTATATCCGGCACAGGGTGGCGACTATTTGATTCGGATTGAGTTTTTTGGAGATGAGATTGACAGAATTGCGGAGGTGGAACCTCTTACCGGCAAGCTTCATGCTACATTGAATCATATTGCTATTTTCCCGGCATCTCATTATGTGGTATCGCAGGAGAAAATCAAGGCTGCCTGCGACAATATTGAAAAGGAGATGGAGGAAAGAGTACGTTATTTCAAGGGAGAGGATAAGCTGATAGAGGCGCAGCGTATTGCAGAGCGTACTAATTTTGATGTGGAGATGCTGCGGGAGACAGGCTTTTGCTCCGGTATTGAGAATTACTCCAGACATTTGAATGGTATGCCGGCGGGAGCACCACCCATGACATTAATGGATTTCTTCCGGGATGATTTTCTGATTATTATAGACGAGTCCCATATGACGATACCTCAGATTCGGGGTATGTACGCAGGAGACCGTTCCCGTAAGACCACGCTGGTGGAGTACGGTTTTCGACTGCCCTCTGCTTTGGATAACCGTCCTTTGAATTTTGAGGAGTTTGAGTCCCATATCGACCAGATGATGTTTGTGTCTGCGACTCCTTCCGAATATGAGGAGAACCATGAGCTTCTCCGTACAGAGCAAATCATTCGTCCTACAGGGTTGCTTGATCCCGAGGTGGACGTTCGCCCTGTGGAGGGTCAGATTGATGATTTGATTGGAGCGGTTAATAAGGAGATTGAGAAGCATAATAAAGTATTGATTACCACGCTTACTAAGCGGATGGCGGAGGATTTAACGGATTACATGAAGGAAGTGGGAATCCGTGTAAAATACCTCCATTCCGATATTGATACCTTGGAACGGGCGGAGATTATTCGCGACATGCGTCTGGATGTGTTTGATGTGTTGGTAGGTATTAATCTGCTCCGAGAGGGTCTTGATATTCCTGAGATTTCGCTGGTGGCGATTCTGGATGCGGACAAGGAGGGCTTCCTGCGAAGTGCCACATCTTTGATTCAGACCATTGGCCGTGCGGCGCGAAACGCAGAGGGACATGTTATTATGTATGCGGATACTGTTACGGATTCCATGCGCGTGGCTTTGGAGGAAACTAACCGTCGACGTGAGATTCAGATGAAATATAATGAGGAGCATGGCATTACGCCTCAGACCATTAAAAAGGCAGTCAGGGATCTGATTAGTATTTCCAAGGTAATTGCCGAGGAAGAATTGCGCTTCGAGAAGGATCCGGAATCCATGAATCGCAAGGAATTGGAGAAGCTGATTGCGGACGTTCAGAAGAAGATGCAGAAGGCAGCAGCGGACCTGAATTTCGAGGCGGCAGCAGAATTGCGTGATAAGATGCTTGAGTTGAAGCAGAAACTGAATGAGTTGGATGATTAGTAATTAATTATAGGGAAAAGAGGAGTACGAATGGAAGAAATAAAGAAGATGCGCCCGCGGGAGTATATTAAGGTGCGTGGTGCATGTGAGCATAATTTGAAAAGTATCAATGTGGATATTCCCAGAAACGAGTTGGTGGTTCTGACAGGAATGTCAGGTTCCGGAAAGTCTTCGTTGGCGTTTGATACCATATATGCAGAAGGGCAGCGAAGATACATGGAGTCCTTGTCCTCCTATGCCAGACAGTTCTTGGGACAAATGGAGAAGCCCAATGTGGAGCGTATTGACGGTCTGTCACCGGCTATTTCTATTGACCAGAAATCAACCAACCGTAACCCTCGTTCTACTGTGGGTACAGTGACGGAGATTTACGATTATTTCCGTTTGCTGTATGCCAGAATCGGTATTCCCCATTGTCCGAAGTGTGGGCGAGTGATTGCCAAGCAGAGCGTAGATCAAATGGTGGACCAGATTATGGAGCTGGGAGAAGGCACTCGTATTCAGCTGTTGGCACCGGTTGTCCGTGGGCGAAAGGGTGAGCATGTGAAGGTGTTGGATCGTGCTAAGAGAAGCGGTTATGTGCGTGTGCGCATTGACGGAAGTATGTATGAGCTGACTGAAGAAATCAGTCTGGATAAGAATATCAAGCATAATATTGATATTGTGGTGGATCGTCTGGTAGTAAAGGAAGGGATTGAACGTCGTCTGACAGACTCTATTGAAAATGTGCTGGAGTTGGCAGAAGGATTGCTGGTGGTGGATGTTATCGGTGGTGAGCCTGTGAATTTTAGCCAGAGCTTTTCTTGTCCTGATTGCGGTATCAGCATCAGTGAGGTGGAGCCCAGAAGCTTTTCCTTCAACAATCCTTTTGGTGCCTGCCCGGAGTGTTTTGGTCTGGGTTATAAGATGGAATTTGATGTTGACCTGATGGTTCCGGATAAAGGGCTTAGTATTAATGAAGGTGCCATTGCGGTGATGGGATGGCAGTCCTGTATGGACAAGACCAGCTTTACCAATGCGATTCTGCGGGCGCTTTGTAAGGAATATCAGTTTGATTTGGATACGCCCTTTGGCGACTACCCGGAGAAGGTTCAGAATATTCTTCTCTACGGTACGGATGGAAAAGAAGTCGAGGTTCATTATACAGGACAGCGTGGACGCGGTGTTTATCCGGTTGCCTTTGAAGGCTTAATTAAGAATGTGGAGCGCAGATATAAAGAAACCTTCTCCGAGACCATGAAGCAGGAGTATGAAACTTTTATGCGCATTACCCCCTGTAAGGAATGTAAGGGAATGCGTCTGAAAAAGGAATCTCTTGCGGTGACAGTCTGCGATAAGAATATTTATGAGATAACGGCAATGTCTATTCGGGAATTGAAGGATTTTCTGGAGAAGATGGAGCTTACGGAACAGCAGCAGTTTATCGGGAAACAGATTCTGAAGGAGATTCGCGCCAGAGTGGGCTTCCTGGTGGCGGTGGGCCTGGAGTATCTGTCTCTTGCCCGTGGTACGTCATCTCTCTCCGGTGGTGAAGCCCAGCGTATCCGTCTGGCAACACAGATTGGTTCCGGTCTGGTAGGCGTATGCTATATTTTGGATGAGCCCAGTATCGGTCTGCATCAGCGAGATAATGATAAATTATTAGCTACTTTAAAGCATCTGCGGGATTTGGGCAATACCCTGATTGTGGTGGAGCATGATGAGGATACTATGCTGGCTGCCGACTATGTGGTAGATATTGGTCCCGGCGCAGGCTCTCACGGTGGTGAAGTGGTGGCATGCGGTACTGCAGAAGAAATTATGCAAGTGCCGGAGTCTGTTACCGGTAAATATTTGAGCGGTGAGCTACGCATTCCTGTTCCTGACAAACGCAGAAAGCCTTCAGGTTACCTGAAGGTTTTGGGGGCGCAGGAAAATAATTTAAAGAATATTGATGTGGAAATTCCGCTGGGTGTGATGACTTGTGTGACAGGTGTGTCAGGTTCTGGGAAAAGCTCCCTTGTCAATGAGATTTTGCATAAGCGTTTGGCAAGAGATTTGAACAGGGCAAGATGTATCCCCGGCAAACATAAGGATATTTTGGGGGTAGAGCAGCTTGACAAGGTCATTGATATTGACCAGTCTCCAATCGGACGTACCCCGCGCTCCAATCCGGCGACTTATACAGGAGTCTTTGATCAAATCAGAGATTTATTCGCTTCTACGGCGGATGCCAAGGCTAAGGGCTATGGAAAAGGACGTTTCAGCTTCAATGTGAAGGGTGGACGTTGTGAGGCCTGCTCCGGAGACGGTATTCTGAAAATCGAGATGCATTTTCTTCCAGATGTATATGTACCTTGTGAGGTCTGCGGCGGCAAGCGTTACAATCGCGAGACATTGGATGTCAAATACAAGGGTAAGAGCATTTTTGATGTATTGGATATGACTGTGGAGGAGGCACTTGGCTTCTTTGAAAACGTACCGTACATTCGTCGCAAGATAGAGACACTGTATGATGTGGGGCTTTCCTATGTGAAGCTGGGTCAGCCTTCCACTACGCTTTCCGGCGGCGAGGCGCAGCGTATCAAGCTGGCTACGGAGCTTAGTAAAAGGAGTACCGGTAAGACTATTTATATTCTGGATGAGCCCACCACAGGACTTCATTTTGCAGATGTGCACAAGCTGGTAGAGATTCTCCATCGCTTGGCGGATGGCGGCAATACCGTGGTGGTAATTGAGCACAATCTGGATGTTATCAAGACGGCGGATTATATTATAGACATCGGACCGGAGGGCGGCGACAAGGGCGGAACTGTCATTGCCAAGGGTACACCGGAAGAAATCGTTAAAGTAAAGAAATCATATACCGGACACTATGTGAAAAAAATGCTGGAGCGTGATATAAAGTAAAAGGCGTTTCTGTCCGATATATATGTACACACAATAAAATTCAAAAGATAAAAGCAAGGACGCAATAAGGATAGCAGAAGGAACTGTTCTGTCTTTATTCGTCCTGTTTTATTTGCGAAAAAGGGCAGAGGCTTAAGAAACAATAAAATTTGCAAAAATTTATTATTCCCCTATGAAAATTGAAATTTTTCAGTTATAATGTATTATGTATGACTAAAAGAATGTAAGTCGTCAAGAATAAGAAAAACGGAAATTTTAATTTTCGCATTTTATAGATACCATCAGAAAGGGGTATAAATTTATGCAGTGCACAGATATTGGAATTGATTTAGGTACAGCAAGTATACTTGTTTACATCAGAGGAAAGGGAGTTGTTTTAAAGGAGCCGTCTGTGGTTGCTTTTGACAGAGATACCAATAAGATTAAAGCAATCGGAGAGGATGCCCGTCTGATGCTTGGTAGAACTCCCGGTAATATTGTAGCGGTAAGACCGTTACGTCAGGGTGTAATTTCTGATTATACCGTTACAGAGAAGATGATGAAATATTTCATTCAGAAGGCTCTTGGTAAGAGAACCTTCCGTAAGCCTCGCATTGCGGTATGTGTGCCCAGCGGAGTTACAGAGGTAGAAAAGAAGGCGGTAGAGGATGCTACTTATCAGGCAGGTGCCCGTGAGGTTTCCATTATTGAGGAGCCTATTGCGGCAGCTATTGGTGCAGGTATTGATATTTCCAAGCCCTGCGGTAATATGATTGTTGATATCGGCGGTGGTACATCTGATATTGCAGTTATTTCCTTGGGCGGTACTGTTGTCAGTGCTTCCATTAAGATTGCCGGTGATGATTTTGATGAGGCAATCGTGCGTTACATGCGTAAGAAACATAATCTTCTGATTGGTGAGAGAACTGCAGAAGATTTGAAGATTAAAATCGGTTCCGCATACAAGAGACCTGAGGTTGATTATATGGATGTCAGAGGTCGTAATCTGGTAACCGGTTTGCCGAAGACGGTAAAGGTATCATCCGAAGAGACCGAGGAAGCTTTGCGTGAAACCACAGCACAGATTGTTGAGACCATTCACAGCGTATTGGAGAAGACACCCCCTGAGCTTGCAGCTGATATTGCGGACAGAGGTATTGTGCTGACCGGCGGTGGAAGCCTGCTTCGTGGCTTGGAGGATTTGATTTCTGCCAAGACAGGTATTAATACCATGACCGCTGAAGATCCCATGACTGCAGTTGCTGTGGGAACCGGTAAGTACGTAGAATTTTTGGCAGGTTACCGTGAATAATAAGAGAAAACTACAAAAGAAGGAGTGAGCATATGGTAAAGGGTTTATATACTGCATATACAGGTATGCTGAATGAACAGAATAGAATGGACATTATGACCAACAACCTTGCCAATGCCTCCACAGTAGGTTTTAAAAAAGAAGGCGCTACAAGCCAGTCCTTTAATGATGTGCTTACGGTTAAGATTAAGGATGCCTCTGTTGGACTGAGCAATGTACAATCTATCGGTGTGAAGAATCCCGGTGTCAAGATAGGAGAAAATTATACCGATTATTCACAGGGCTCTTTTAGAATCACCAATAATACTTATGATTTGGCTCTTTCCGGAGAGGGATTTTTCGCAATAGAATTTACCAATAAGGCGGGAGAAACCAGTACCAAGTACACTCGCGCCGGACAGTTTACCTTGAATAAGGACGGTTATCTGGTGACCCAGGAAGGCGACTATGTTCTGGATACCCAAAACCGCCGTATTCAGTTGGATACCTTAACGGATTCTTCCATTGATACAGACGGAACGATATCTCAAAACGGTGAAAATATAGCCCGGATTCAAGTGGTTGATTTTGAAAATTACGACTATCTGGAGAAATACGGAGAGACATATTTTGAGGCGATAGAGGGCGCAGAATTGACCCAGTCTGATGCGACAATCAACTCGGGCTATCTGGAAATGGCCAATGTGCAGATTGTGTCTGAGATGGTAAATATGATTTCCATTACCCGTGCCTATGAAACCAATCAGAAAATTGTACAGGCTTATGATGACACCTTGGATATTGCAGTGAATCAGCTGGGCCGATTGAGATAAGGTAAGGGTTGATTTGAGAAAATGTGTTTGAGCAGACTTTAGTATAATATACAAAGGTATCCTGAATACGAAAAGGTAATTAGGGTGTGGAAAGGTTGGAAATATGGTAAGAAGCTTATGGACAGCGGCAACCGGAATGATTGCGCAACAGACAAATGTTGATACCATTGCCAATAATCTGGCAAATGTCAATACAAATGGATATAAGACACAGGTAAATGAGTTTAAGAGCCTCTTATATCAAAATATACAGTCCAGAACCACCTCTGCAAACGGCGAAGAAAAGCCCAGTAGTGCACAGGTTGGTCTTGGTGTTCGCAATGCATCTATTACATCTGTATTCTCACAGGGTAGTCTGATTGCAAATGAAAGTGATACGGCATTTGCTATTGACGGTAAGGGTTTCTTTGCTGTTCAAGGCGGCGATGGCAATACATACTATACCAGAAACGGTAATTTTAAATTCACTTTGGCTACAAACGGTAATATGCTGGCAACCTCAGAAGGACTTCCGGTACTGGATTCCACCGGTAAGCCTATTGTGTTAAGTGAGGAATATGTTATCAGCCAGATTACTGTTAATAATGACGGTGAGCTTTGCTATCCTGATGAACAGAATAATGCTCAGCCTATGGGTATTACAATCGGTGTATATCAGTTTAATAATCCAAACGGTTTGGAGAAGCTGGCAGAAAGTCTTTATCAGCAGTCTGCAGCAAGTGGACAGCCCCTCAATGAAGCGACCAACCCGAATGTAGAAAGGTCCAGCGTTATTCAGGGTTATCTGGAAGGCTCCAATGTACAGGTTGTAGATGAAATGGTTAATATGATCGTAGCACAGCGTGCGTACGAATTAAACTCCAAGGCAATCACTGCCTCCGACGAAATGCTCCAACAGGCTAATAATTTGCGTAGGTAATGAGCCTTGCGCCACCATAACTGCAAGCTGAGTGGCGAGCTTGCTCG
Source organism: Lachnospiraceae bacterium (assembly GCA_015056915.1). Lineage (GTDB taxonomy): Bacteria > Bacillota > Clostridia > Lachnospirales > Lachnospiraceae > Acetatifactor. Next base: position 152,779 of record SVFK01000004.1, on the reverse strand, counting down.
CAAAACGAAGCTTGCAGTTATGGTGGCATAGGGCGAATGCCCGTCATACATAATCTGCTCCGCAGATTATGTATAGCAAGGCGAAGGATTCGCGGCAAGGCGAGCCATAATCTGCTCCGCAGATTATGTATAGCAAGGCGAAAGAGTCGCGTCTTTGCCGTAGCAAAAGAGAAAGCGAGGTACATAAATGGATATCGGTGGAATTTCCTCACTATACAATGATATATATACGTCTGCTTCCAACCAGACAGCTTCCAAACTGGAAAATGAATTGGACAAAGATTATTCTCAGGCCACAGACGAGGAGCTGATGGATGCCTGTAAGCAATTTGAGGCATACTTTATGGAACAGATGTTTAAGGAGATGATGAAGACGATTCCGAAAAGCGAGGTATCCTCAGGCTCCACCAGTACCATGTTAGATTATTATAAAGACCAAATGATTCAAAATATTGCGGCAGATTCCACGGAGCAGAACAGTCTTGGACTGGCACAGATGCTTTACGAGCAGATGAGAAGAAATTATGGTCTGGATGTATAAACATTAAGCTGCTGTTTCTATAGCAGCTTTTTTGCTATATGAGACCTTGATGGAGATAGTATAAATATGGAAACAGTAAACGGATATGTAGAACATATAGTTTTTCAAAATCAGGAAAACGGATATACAGTCATGAATTTAGTGCAGGAGGGTGAGGAAATCACCTGTGTGGGAATGTGTAAGGGGCTGACCCAGGGCGAAAATATTTCTGCGGAAGGGCAGTATGTGGAGCATCCTGTATACGGTAGTCAGTTTAAAATCAGTTCCTACCAAACAGTGGCGCCTAAGGATAGTGTCAGCATGGAACGTTATCTGGGATCAGGGGCTGTCAAAGGAGTGGGACCGGCACTGGCGGCACGCATTGTCAAAAAATTCGGTGATGATACCTTTCGGATTATCGAGGAGGAGCCGGAGCGATTGTCAGAGGTCAAAGGAATCAGTGAGCGAAAAGCCAGAGAGATTGCCGTACAGATGGAAGAAAAGAAAGATTTGCGAGAAGCGCTTGTCTACCTCCAGCAATACGGTATTTCCAATACACTGGCAGTAAAAATATATGATACCTATGGAATGCAGCTTTATGGAATCATGAAGGAGAATCCCTACAGGCTTGCGGAGGATATTAGTGGTGTGGGATTTCGAATTGCTGATGAAATTGCATCACATATCGGTATTCATACAGATTCGGATTATCGTATCAGAAGCGGTATTTTGTATACGTTGCTGCAGGCTGTAGGAGAGGGACACTGTTACCTGCCTATTGATATACTGCTGGAAAGAGCCCATGTGCTACTGAATGTGAATGTAGAGGATATTCGTCCTCAGGTAGAAAATCTGATGATGGACAGGAAACTGATTATCAAAGGTGAATGTGTCTTTGCGGCAACATACTACTATGCGGAATTGAATTGCGCCAGGATGCTTCATGAATTAAATATTTCCATGAGTGAGGCGGATAATTTGCCTTCGCAGGAAGCGGCAATTTATAAAAGACTGGAGAAGTTGGCAAAGGATTTATCCATGGAATTGGATGATTTGCAGCTACAGGCAGTTATGGAGTGCATTCAAAACGGTCTGTTTATTTTGTCCGGTGGTCCCGGAACGGGTAAAACCACGACCATCAATATGATTATCAGATATTTTGAGTCGGAGGGGCTGGATATTTTTCTGGCAGCTCCCACAGGTCGTGCCGCTAAGCGTATGACGGAAGCAACCGGTTTTGAGGCCAGAACGATTCACCGCATGCTGGAGTTGAACAGTGCATTGTCCGATGAGGATACCAGAAAAGTAAGCTTTGAAAGAAATGAAGAGAATCCTCTGGAAGCGGATGTGATTATTATAGACGAAATGTCCATGGTAGATATTCAACTGTTTCAAGCACTTTTGAAGGCAATAGTGCCCGGTACTCGTCTGATACTTGTAGGAGACGTGGATCAGCTTCCCAGTGTTGGACCGGGTCAGGTGCTTCGCGATATTATGAGCAGTCAGGCGTTTCCAATGGTAGTGTTACAGAAGATTTTCCGTCAGGCAGAAAAAAGTGACATTGTTGTCAATGCGCATCGGATTAATAAGGGGGAACAGATTACATTAGACAACAAATCCCGAGATTTCTTCTTGCTTGAGAGAAACGACACCAATGTCATATACAAGCACATGATACAGTTGATTTCAGATAAGCTGCCCAGATATGTCAATGCTACGCCATATGATATTCAGGTGCTGACACCCATGCGGAAGGGGCCATTGGGATGCGAAACCTTAAACGGTATTTTGCAGCAGTATCTCAATCCACCGGATTCAAGAAAGCGAGAGCATGTAAGTGGAGAGTCTATTTATCGCGAAGGCGATAAGGTGATGCAGATTAAGAACAACTACCAACTGGAGTGGGAGGTTGTCAGCCGTTACGGAATTCCCATTGATAAGGGAATGGGTGTGTTCAATGGTGATATGGGAAGGATTGTGGAGATTAATGAGAATGCTTCTGTACTGACTGTTGAATTTGATGAACATAAGAGAGTGACCTACCCTTTTTCTTTGCTTGAGGAGCTGGAGTTATCCTATGCGATTACCATTCATAAATCTCAGGGAAGTGAGTATCCTGCAGTGCTTTTACCATTGCTGGGAGGTCCACGAATGCTGTTCAATCGCAATTTACTATATACGGCAATCACCCGTGCCAGAAATTGTGTCACTATTTTGGGCAGTAGTGATACTGTGCGTGGGATGATTGATAATATCAGTGAAAACAGGCGCTTTTCGGCGTTGTCCAAGCGAATAACAGAAATGTGTGAAGAGCAAGGTCGGTGGTAGGGAAGCGTCGACTGGATTGTAATGTGGAGAAGGTCCGAAAGGACTGAGTATGAGGAGAATAATGCAGGGGCTTTTGCAGTTGTTATTTCCAAGGCGTTGTCCCGTATGTGATGAAATGGTTAAGCCCTTCGGTGAGAAAATATGCACAGGTTGCATGAAAAGTCTTCAGCTTTTGACACCGCCATGGTGTTTACAGTGTGGTAAAAAGCTTTACGGAGAGGAATCGCTATGTTTTGATTGTAAGCGTAAAAAGCATTTGTATGTACGCGGAAGAGCCCTTTATGAATATCAAAGTGTAGCTCCTTCAATTTATCGGTTAAAAAATGGCGGCAGGCAGGAGTATGCAGATTATTTTGGTGAGGAAATAGCACGTTATTTGGGGGATTTCATACGTGAAGTCAGGCCGGATGGACTGATACCGATACCGCTGCACCGAAAACGGCAGCTTAAGCGCGGATATAATCAGGCACAGTTGTTGGCAAATGCGGTGGGCAGATGTATGGGAATACCGGTTTTTGATGATTTGCTGGTTCGTGTGAAAAATACGGTGCCTTTAAAGAAACAAAATCCCGTTGAACGGCAAAATAATTTGAAAAAGGCTTTCATTATAGGGCAAAATGATGTAAAATTAAATACGATTATAATAATAGATGACATATATACCACCGGCAGTACAGTGAATGAAGCGACGGATGTATTAAAAAGGCATGGCGTGAAAAATGTATATGTAATCACGTTGGCCTGTGGAGCGGGTGTATAGATTCGGAGGAAAGGTATGGTGTTAGTATGAATGTAAGAAATTGCAGAAACTGCGGACGTATTTTTAATTATGTGATGGGTCCTTTTTTGTGCCCGAGATGCCGTGAAAAGTTGGAAGAGAAATTCCAGATTGTAAAAGAATATATCAGAGAGCATCCGGGTATTACCATTCCTGAGGTATCGGAGGCATGTGAGGTTGATCCCAGTCAGATTCGTCAGTGGCTGCGTGAAGAAAGATTACAGTTGTCGGAGGATTCTCCTATCTATCTGAATTGTGATGGGTGTGGTGCTCTTATTCGTTGTGGAAAGTACTGCGATAAGTGTAAGACAAATACAACAAGAGACCTGCAGAGTGTTTTAAAACAGAACGTGTCGAAGATGCCGGAGACGAGGAGACCAGATCCTACGAATCCTAAGATGAGATACTTTTAGACATTTTTATTCGGAGGCTTATATTTTATGCTGAATGAAGAACGCATCATATTGATGACCAAAATGGCATCTTATGAAGAAAATGAAGGCAAAAAGAATATGGCTATCGGCAGATTTTTTCGCGGTGATTATGTTACCATTCAAGTGTTGAAGTCTGTGATATGTGCGACGATTGCATATGTGGTTTGCTTTGCTTTGTTTATTTTTTATGATTTTGAAACCTTTATGCAGGATATTTACAAGATGGATTTACTTGCCTTTGCTAAGAATGTCCTGCTATATTATGTGATTACGGTGGTGGTATATGCGGTGTTGACATATATTATCTATTTGTATCGTTATGCAAAAGCGAAGAAAAGTCTGAAATGCTATTATAATAACTTGAAAAAATTGAGTTCTTTATATAACGAGTAGCAAATGAAGTTGCGACCTGGAGGAAAGAATGACTGGTTTACTGGAATTAAGAGAAAAAATCAAATCGATTTACAGCAAAAATGAAGTGTTCATTTTGCCGGTGATAAAATTTCTGTTGGCGTTTTGGGTGTTGAACGTCATTAATGGAAAGCTGGGATATATGACCAGACTGGACAATATGGCAGTGGTGCTGATAGTGGCATTGTTCTGTTCTTTTATGCCCACAGGATTTATTACCTTGTTTGCGACACTTTTCAGCTTGTTACATATGTACGCAATGTCTTTAGAAGCGGCATTGGTCGGACTTGTGGTATATATGTTGCTGTTTTTGCTGTTTGTGCGTTTGGCACCTAAGGATTCGCTGGTAGTAGTACTCACGCCTATTTTATGCAGTTATGGAATTCCTTATGTGATGCCGATTGCTATGGGATTGATAGGAACACCTGCATCTGCTGTTTCTGTGGGATGCGGCGTTGTAGTATATTACTTGTTGCAGACGGTGCTTGTGAATGCTCCCACCATCAGTACTATGGGTGAAGAGGAGATTACCGCCAAGCTACGGCTGCTGATTGACGGAATGCTTGATAATAAGGCTATGATAGTAATGATTGCAGCATTTGCAATTACAGTAATTGTAGTGTATCTGATTCGAAGGATGTCCGTTGATTATTCCTGGTCTATTGCAATTATAGCAGGTGTTATGACGAATCTGGTTGTTCTTTTGGTTGGAGATTTGATTTATGACACAAATATGTCAGTAGTGAGTGCAATTCTCGGTGCTGTATTGGCTATAGTTGTGGGTAAGATTATAGAATTTTTCAGATTCTGTGTGGACTACAGCCGGACAGAGAAGGTGCAGTTTGAAGATGATGAATATTATTATTATGTGAAGGCTGTGCCGAAAATGACAGTAGCAGCACCCACTAAGACGGTGAAGAAAATTAATGCTCAGAGAAGCACGGCTGCCGCGACGAGAAGCCCGCAGAGTAGTGCTAGAGTGAGTGGACAAAATACAGTAGATAATCGTCAGAGTGCAACAAACAGGCGTAGTGTGACAACAGAGAGAACTGCTCCGGCACGCTCCGGTGTAAATAGAAGCCAGACAGCATATAATCAACATAGAGATTATATGAATAATGGAAAAAGCATAACAATCAACAGTAATAATGCCGTTGTTGATGACAGTGATGATTATGAAGAATTGTTTTAATAGATTTGCATGGAGACTTACCGCGCAATAATAGAAAGACGAGGGCAGGACTGGTAAAAAATGCAGTGGATTGATGCAGTGATTGATTCTTTAAAAGATTTCAGTACTTATGGTACAAAAATTGACTTGGGTGATGTATTGGAGATTCTGATTATCGCCTTATTGTTGTACTATATTTTAGTGTGGATGAAGACTACGCGGGCATGGGTACTGTTAAAAGGATTGATTGTAATCTGTGTGTTTCTGTTGCTTGCGTACCTGTTTGAAATGAATACGATTCTCTGGATGGCGCAAAATATATTGAGCTTTGCGCTCATGGCGCTGATTGTGGTCCTACAGCCCGAATTGCGTGCTGCGTTGGAGGGACTGGGCAAGAAGAGTCTGATTGCATCTGTGTTGCCTTTTGGTACTAAGAGACGAGAAGAAGGATTGCTGTCTGAGAAGACCTTGAATGAAATTGCAAAGGCATGTGTTGAGATGGGAAAGGTCAAGACAGGTGCCTTGATTGTTATTGAGCAGACAGTCAATCTGCGCGATTATGAAAGAACAGGCATTGATGTGGATGCGATTGTGTCCAGTCAGTTACTGATTAATATATTTGAACATAACACACCGCTTCATGATGGTGCAGTTATTATTCGTGGTAATCGAGTGGTTTCGGCTACCTGCTATTTGCCTCTTTCTGACAACCTGAGTCTGAGCAAGGAGCTGGGAACCAGACATCGTGCCGGTGTAGGTATTTCGGAAGTGACAGACTCCTTGACCATCATCGTGTCTGAGGAAAGCGGTAAAATCAGTATGGCATATGAGGGACAGCTGGAGCGTAATCTGGATGCGGAGGAGTTAAGAGCCCGTATGCAGCAGATATTGAATATGAACCAAAATAGTGAGACTAAGGGAAAACGTATATGGAAGGGAAGGAGCCGGACTAAGAAATGAGAAAAAAGATATTGCATAATCTGGGACTTAAGCTGGCATCCCTGGTGCTTGCATTCGTTTTATGGTTTCTGGTAGTGCAGATTGATGACCCGAAGGAAACGGAGAGGTTTAATAATGTACAGGTGAAATTGACTAATACCGAGCTTTTGGAGAAGGAAGGCAAGGTATATGAGGTGTTGGATAACACGGATGTGGTTAGAGTAACCGTGTCAGCGCCCAGAAGTATTCTTACAGAATTGCGTGCCTCCGATATCGTAGCTGAAGCAGATATGAGTAAGCTGACAGACATTAATACCATTGCTATCAGCTATAGTGTTCAGGGAGCAGAGGTTACCTCCATTGAGGGAGACCATGAGGTGGTTCGTCTGAATGTGGAAAATAAGAAGAGTAAGTGGATTAAGCTGATAGGCAATACGGTAGGAGAAGTAGAAGAAGGATATATTGTGTCTAATGCTTATCTGGATCAGACCAATATTGAAATATCCGGTCCTGAATCGGCTATTTCCACAGTGGATCATGCAGGTGTGGATATCAGCGTAGCCGGAGCATCTACCAGCCTTTCTGCCAATATTGATATTAAGCTGTATGATGCCGAAGGAAATGAAATCGAAAACGATAATATTAAGAAGAATGTAAATTATGCGCATATGACAGTGGAAGTGCTTGCTACCAAGGATGTGCCTATAAAGATTCAATATATGGGAGAACCTGCAGAGGGTTATCTGGCTACCGGTGTAGTGGAAGGCACTATGTCAAGAGTTGTGATAGCCGGCACCAATGCGGCTCTTGCTAATGTCAGTGCTGTAACAATTCCTGCAGAACGGCTTGATATTAGTGGTGCTACCGGTGATGTGGTAGAGGTGGTCGATTTAGAGGAATACCTGCCCACCAACATTAAATTTGCTGATAAGAAATTTAATGGCAGGATTACAGCTACCATATATATAGAGCCTGTTGAAGAAAAGGATATGGAGATTCCTGCAGAGAATATAACGATTCGGAATCTACCGGAGGGATATACTGCTGAATTGCCTGTTGATATTGAAAAATATTCGCTGACAGTATCGGGATTAAATCAGTTTGTAGCACCTCTTCAGCAAAATACTGTCACCGGTGTTTTGGATATAATGGCGTGGATGGTGGATGAAGAAATGACAGAGTTGAGGGGTGGCACCTACAATATACCTGTTGTCTTCAACTTGTCAGAGGATATTACTGTGGAAACGCCAGTGGCAGTGAGTGTTACTATTTCTGAAACGGAAGATTTGTAAAATTTAGGTAAAATAAATTTTATAAAAGCGGAAAATCGCTTGTGATTGACACGCAATCATGCTATAGTGAAATAAGAAGATGTGTTACGCATATAAGTGTAGACAATACATCATGCTGACACAGAGAATTGGAGGGTAGGCTTATGGTAAGTCAGAAAGTGGTTATTAAAAATCCTACTGGCCTGCATCTTAGACCAGCAGGTATCCTGTGTAAAGAAGCAATGCAGTTTAAATCGTTAATTACATTTTCTTTCCGTGATAATACAGCAAATGCAAAGAGTGTTTTAAGTGTATTGGGTGCGTGTGTAAAATGCGGTGATGAGATTGAATTTGTATGTGAGGGTGAAGACGAAGAGGAAGCATTAAAGACTCTGGTAGAGGCAGTGGAAAGCGGACTTGGTGAATAAAGGGACAGCTCATCCGTATGGATGAGCTGTTATTTTCGCTTTACAAGGATGCATATTCTTTTTTGTAAAATATATCTTTACCGCTGACTATGCGGTAGGAAAAGTAAGGAAAGAAGGAAGAGGAAGAGAAATGTTAAACTATAGTAGATATCGTAAAAATCCGGTAGTGAATTATCCGGAAAGAGAGTGGCCCAATAAAGAGATTACCAAAGCTCCTATTTGGTGTAGTGTTGATTTGCGTGACGGTAATCAGGCACTGATTGATCCCATGGTGGTGGAAGAGAAAATAGAAATGTTCCAATTTTTGATTGGGCTGGGTTTCAAAGAAATTGAAATTGGTTTTCCGGCAGCAAGCCAGATTGAATATGATTTTCTGCGTCAGCTTATAGACCGCAGATTGATTCCTGATGATGTGGTGGTTCAGGTATTGACACAGTGCAGAGAAGAATTGATTGAACGCACCTTTGAGTCCATTGAGGGCTGTAAGCAGGCGGTAGTACATATTTATAATTCCACTTCTACTTTACAGCGAGATGTGGTGTTCCGCATGGATAGAGAGCAGATTACTGATATTGCGGTAAAAGGTACAAAGATGGTGAAGGAACGTGCAGCGAAATTCCCCGGAAAGATTATTTTAGAATATTCTCCGGAGAGTTTTACCGGTACAGAGCTTGAGTTTTCTCGTGACATCTGTAATGCAGTTATTGATACATGGGAACCGACACCGGAGAATCCCATGATTATCAATCTGCCTTCTACAGTGGAAATGAATACGCCAAACGTATATGCTGATCAGATTGAATGGATGATTAAGCATTTGAATAATCGTGAAAGTGTTATTGTCAGTGTACATCCTCACAATGACCGTGGCACGGGTGTTGCCAGTGCTGAGCTTGCTATGCTGGCAGGAGCAGACCGTGTAGAGGGTACTTTGTTTGGTAACGGTGAACGTACCGGTAATGTAGATATTTTGAATATCGCATATAACATGTTTTCTCAGGGCATTAATCCTGAATTGAACATTGAGCACGTTAATGAAATTATCGAGATTTACGAGCGTTGCTGTAAACTGCCAATTCATCCGAGACATCCCTATGCAGGAAAATTGGTGTTTACTGCCTTTTCCGGTTCGCATCAGGATGCTATTAACAAGGGCGTGCAGGCTATGAAGGAACGTCAGAGTGAAATCTGGCAGGTGCCTTATCTGCCCATTGATCCTGCGGATATCGGAAGAGAATATGAGCCTATTGTGCGTATTAACTCTCAGTCCGGTAAGGGCGGTGTTGCCTTTGTTATGGATACCTATTTTGGCTTCAAGCTTCCAAAGGCTATGCACAAGGAATTTGCCAATGTTATTCAGTCTGTTTCTGAGAAGCAGGGAGAGGTATCTCCGGAACAAATTATGGAATGCTTCAGCAAAGAATATCTGGAGAAGAAGGAGCCTATCCACTTCCGCAAGCTGCGTGTGGATGATTTGAGTGACTCTGTGAAAACACAATTTGATACACATGTAACGGTTGTATATACAGATCATGGTGTGGAGAAGACCTTTGAAGCTGTTGGAAACGGTCCTATTGATGCAGTACAGCGTGGATTGTCACATGAGCTTGGCATTGCCATTAAGGTCCTTGACTACGAGGAGCATGCTCTGCAAAGCGGTGCAAGCTCTCAGGCAGCAGCGTACATCCACCTGCTGGATTCCAATACAGGTCATGTAACCTATGGCGTAGGAGTCAGCTCCAATATCACCCGTGCTTCCGTTCGCGCGCTTTTCTCGGCGATTAATCGTCTGGGCCTTGGCGGCATATAATGGACTCCAAACTCTAGTTTTATGCAGACCAATGTGAGGATGAGGGCGGACACCCCTTCTCCAAGGTCGGAAACAGCCTTTCAGGATTTCTTGATATGGGAATTTAAAATGCACCAGGCTGCCCTACGGTCCAAACTCGACGCCCCGGCGGCACCCTATCTAAAAATGCCTTTAAACGCTTTTGTGGAAAATCAATCAGCACATGGAAGAATACGTACAGCCCGGTTCAACTGTTTGAGTGTAAACGAGTTTTTGAACCGGGCTGTTAATATCGTTTCTGACAGTGCTGATTAGATTTTCCCGAAAGGGTTTATCGGCATTTTTAGATAGGGTGCCGCCGGGGCGTCTCAAACAGTCGCTTCGGGCAGCCGCACTTTAAATTCCCATACCTAAGAAATCATGTGAAAGGCTGTTAACTTCCTTGGAGAAGGGGTGTCCGCCCTCATCCTCACATTGGGCCGCACAAATTAGTGGAATGCGAAGGAGTCGCCTTCCTCCACGATGCACACCATAGTTTTGCCGGTGTTTAAGGTGATTTCATTGCCGTCATCATCGTAGTATCTGGTGGCACCGTAGTCGCTGGTTTTCTGCCAGGTGACATGAATGCCTTTGCCGTTTGTAAAGAACCAGCCATCATGAGTAGTGTCATGACATTGAAAAGCCAGATAACCTTCACCTAGCTCCTCATAATAAGTGTTTTGCACTAAAATGTTCTTAAAGGTCAGTTGCTCGCCGGTGACTGCATCAATATGCGGCCCGTCTGTAGCGCCGGATAAATGCTGAGAGCGATAATAAAGTCCGTCTTCCTCATTATACTCAAAATAGCATCTGGTAAGCGGATAACAACCTGACATGTCTATGTAGGTTGCACTTTTGGCTTCGGCGCCATATTGCTCCAATGTGTTGGGATTGGCTTTGGTGGTAAAGCTGTAATGATTTTCATCACTCAAACCACGGTATTCTAAAGAATAGTCCTTTTCTTCTATTACCTCCAAGATTCCCTTGCCTGAAACATAGGCGTTATGAGGTGCTTCACGGTCAGAGGTGCGATAGAAGGCATCTTCATCCGCGCCGCTGGAGCCATTTACATTCTGAGTGGTCTCTTCTGCAAGCAAGGAATCAATAAAATAGGGACCGCCAAAATGTACAATAAAGGCATCCCATTCAAAAGCCCAGTATGCGTAGTAGGAACGGAGGCTTCGCACGTTTCCGATTTGCTCCATGTCCTGCCAGTCTTCGTATATGGCAAGCATACGTGACATTCTTCCTTCGACATTGGCCTCGTAAAGAATGGAAGCCTTGGAAAGATTATAATGGGGGACTGCTTCGTTTTCATTAGGAATCATAACCGCAATGGGCCGTGTGTTAGTCACCTCTTCATTCACCCATTCGTTGGTCAGGCGACTGCGAACCATGCCTTCTCTGGGAGGAAGAGTATCGTCCTCTACAATCACATCTCCGGGGAGATTGCTTGAATCTTCATCTGTGGAGTCTGCTTGATTGGAAAACGAATCCTCATCCGTTATGATGGGGCTGTTTGTTTCGTTTCGTGAACAGGCTGCCAGAAGGTAAACTGAAAACGCAAGAGTCAATAATAGTATTTTCCTTTTCATAGTTATTGCCTCTTTTCTTTTGTATAAAAAGTATAGCACATAAGCCTTTTTGAGTCAGTAAGCTTATGAAAAAATAAAAAAATATTAAGAATACCTTAAAAGGCATACATTAACACACCGATTAAGATACCCAGCAGGGCTCCGATGAGAACCTGCAGGGGAGTATGTCCAACAAATTCCTTCAGCTTGTCATGAGCAGATATTTCGCTTCGGCCCATGGATTCGAAGGTTTTCAAAATATCATTTAACAGCTTGGCCTGAATGCCTGTTTCACGGCGGACTCCGCGAGCATCATACATCACGATGATGGCAAAAATAGCGGCAATTGCAAATTCAAAGCTGCCGGGTCCGAATTCGTAAAAAGAGGCAGTGGCCAGTGCGCAGACGGTGGAAGAATGAGAACTGGGCATGCCGCCGCTTCCTACCATACGTTCTGCAACGAATTCTTTGGTCAATATGAAATGAATAATGGTTTTCAATAACTGTGCAACCGCCCAACCGATAACGGCTGTCAGGAACACGGTATTGTTCAAAAACTCTTGAAAGAAAGACATACTTATTACCTCACTCGAAAATCTCAATGCTTATAGTATAATCGAAAAACATCAAAAAGTACAGCCTTTGATTTTAACTTGATAACTGCAATGGGGAATAGTATAATAAATTAAAATACCGAAGCGAATAGGAGGCAGCCATGAGCCTGTTAAGTGTAGTTGTTCCGTGCTATAACGAAGAAGAAAATGTGGAATTGTTTTATTCGGAATTGCTAAAAAATAGCTCCTTTTTTCAGGAGAAAGAGATTGAATTGGAGATTCTTTATATTGATGACGGCTCCGGCGACCGAACGGTGGCTGAGGTAAAAAAGCTGCGCGAGCGGGATGAGAGAGTGCATTTGATTTCTTTTTCCAGAAATTTCGGCAAGGAAGCTGCAATGTTTGCGGGGCTGGAGTATGCCAAGGGCGATTATGTGGTGTTGATGGATGTAGATTTGCAGGATCCGCCGTCGCTTTTACCACAGATGCTTTCTTATATAGAGCAGGGCTATGATTCGGTAGCCACCAGACGTGTGAGCAGAAAGGGAGAGCCGCCTATCCGTAGTTTTTTTGCCAGAAGATTTTATCGTCTGATGAAGAAGATATCCAAGACGGAGATGATGGATGGCGCCAGAGATTATCGTCTGATGACAAGGCAGATGGTTGACTCGATTCTTTCCATGCGGGAATACAATCGTTTTACAAAAGGGATTTTCGGCTGGGTAGGTTTTCGCACCAAATGGTTAGAATATGAGAATATTGAGCGTGCAAAGGGGGAGACCAAATGGAGCTTCTGGAAGCTATTAATGTACTCCTTTGACGGTATTGTAGCTTTTTCTACGGCACCGCTGATGATTGCTTCCCTGATGGGTGTATTATTGTGTGTTGTGGCCTTTGCAATGATTATCTTTATTATCGTGCGTAAGATTCTTTTCGGAGACCCGGTGGACGGCTGGCCTTCCCTGGTGTGTATTATTCTCATGACAAGCGGTATTCAGTTTTTTTGTACAGGGATTTTGGGACAATACCTTGCCAAGACCTATATGGAGGTCAAAAAGAGACCGATTTATCTGGTAAAAGAAGTGGTGTAAAGAAATTTTAACGGAAAAACGTAATTTATGCGATGAAAAACTCTTCACAATTTTCGACAGATATGCTAGAATTCATTTGTCAGTCGCAGTAAGGAGCAATACTTGACATGCGAAAGGGGATATTATTTTGGAGATTGCTGCTGTAAATGACTATGAATTGGAGAGATATATAACTAATATAATGTTGGACATTGGTGTGCCTGCACACCTGAAGGGATATCATTATTTACGTGATGCTATATTGCTTTCAGGGAAAGACATGGAGGTGGTGAGTAGCGTAACCAAGCTGCTTTATCCCACTATTGCGAAGAGATTCAGGACTACGGATCAGAAGGTGGAGCGAGCAATTCGCAATGCCATTGAGGTATCCTGGACACGCGGAAATGTAGAAACCTTTGAAAAGATGTTTGGCTATTCCGTTTCTTCAGGTAGAAACAGACCCACTAACAGCGAGTACATAGCGCGTATCGCGGATAGTATTCGTTTGGATATTAAAGCTATGTAACAGTTAGGGAATAACAAATTACAATAAATCACATAATTTTAGAGTATTCCTTTTACCTCCGACTGACAAAGCCGTATGCTTCTGCATATGGCTTTTTTGTTTTATTTGTGTTAAGGTAATAAATATGATAAAATCAATAAAAGCCTGTGAAAGAAATGGCAGAAAACAGGCGGATTGGAGCAGATATGGCGTTGGTTTTATGGCTGTTAATGGCTTTGGTTCCTTTCGTTCTGGGCAAGGGTGTGTTGCGCATCTTGTATGGGAATCAACCGACACAGAAGCTTGGTCTGGCAGATAGTATGCTGACAGGAGGAATTGTTGTTATCGGACTGGCCGAGGCGGCTCATTTAGGAGCTTGCTTATTGGGGCGGTCTTTTTCTGATTGCGTAAAGCTGCTTGGAATAGGCGTGGTAGTATGCCTGTTAGCAGCAGTTGTTGTGCAATTAATAGGTAGTCACAGAGACAAAAAGAATCCGGTGTTGCAGCGCGAAATGCAGCGTAAGCATGTGAAAAGGCAGCTTACGGTTAATTATACGAAGGCGCAGGTGATAGTTTATGTGATTTTTGGCATTATCGTACTTGTGCAGTTTCTGACTGTTGTTGCCGCACAGAGTGTGTATTTGGGTGGTGACATGACACTGGAGACAGTGAACAGCTTTTTGGCAACGGATACCATATATCAGGTAAATCCTATGACAGGTAAACCGTATTCGCTGGGAATTCCCATGCGATTGAAAATATTATGCCTGCCTACGTTCTATGCCATTCTCTGTCAGAGCTTTGGCTTGGAAGCGGCAACGGTAGTGCTGAGTATTGTGCCGGCATTTGTACTCCTTTTGAGCTATCTGGCATTTAGTGCGGTTGCCGGAGTGCTTTTCCCGGAAGATGCATTCAAAAGAGGTCTGTTCCTTGTGTTGACGGCTCTTTTGGTTGGTGTGGGAGATTATATGGTCGGAATGGATGGTTTCGGCCTGATGCACAGTGGTTTCCGCGGTGTTACAATCCGTGGGGCTGTCTTAATACCTTATGCGTTGGGACTTGTGCTTAGAAGAAGGTACAAGCTTGCAGTGCTATGTATTTTGGCAGAGGCTTGTATTGTATGGACACTCTATGGTATGGGCGCCTGTCTGGTGGTTGTGACCGGCGTACTGCTGATTCGCTTCGTAATCGAATGGTTGGAGAAGCGTAAGGGCAGAAAGGAGGGTGCAATATGCAAGAACTCCTGATAAATGCATGGCACGGGTGGTTGCGTTATACGGATGGTGGTAAATTTGCGGCACTTTTGCTGCTCGTTTTACTGTTCTTCTTTTTTAAGAAGAAAGAGAAAAACCGGCTTTTTGTGTTATATACAGCAATTATGACGGTGCTTTGCATATTCCCTGTAAGTGCGGCAGTGCTGATGATGTACCAGACACGGTTCTATGACTATGAATGGATATGGAATTATGTTCCGGTTGTTGTGATGATTGCCTATGGCGGAGCCATTATTCTGACAGACTGTTGGGAACGCTATAAAGGGAGTGCCGGGAAAAGGATTGGTATAACGGCAGCGGTTCTGGCGCTCGTTTTTCTCTCCGGAAGCATGGGACAGAAGGTTTTTGATGCAGAGGAAGAATTGCAGCAACGAAAACAGTCCCGGGAAGTGCTGACTGCGCTCAGTAATCTGGCAGAGGAAGAGCTTTGTTTGTGGGCTCCGCAGGAGATTATGGCGGAGGCGCGTGCCTTTGATGGTGGTATTGTATTGCCCTATGGCAGAAATATGTGGGAGGCATCTTTGGGGGCGTATTCCTATGAGACATATGGAAAAACGGAACAGAAGCTCTATGCGTGGATGTGTAATCTGGAAGAAACGGGCACTATTGAATGTATCTGGGATGATTATTCTGATGAGGGCATTCTGGATGCAGAAGAGCAGAGTCCTGTGACCTTGATTACCGGCCGGTGGTGTATGGAGGCGGCCAAGGAGATAGGTGTGAATTGTATCCTGCTTCCTGATACGGTACAGGAGCCTGATTTGAAGGTGTTGAAGGCAGCGCTGGGAGTGGAAGCCGAACAGCTTGCGGGATATTATTTATTTTGGATTGATACAGATTAGGATTGAGTGAGAGATGAAATTAGTCAGCATTATTGTACCTGTTTACAATGTGGAAAAATATATAGTGGAAACGATGGATTGCGTGCGTAGACAGACCCACACGGATTGGGAGCTGCTTCTGGTAGAGGATGGTAGCCCGGATGCCAGCGCTGCTGTAATTGAGGCTTACATCCGGGAGACGGGGGATGGGAGAATTCGCCTGATACGTCAGCCGGCCAACATGGGAGCGGCGCAGGCGAGAAACAGAGGGCTTAAGGAAGCACAGGGCAGATATATTGCTTATCTGGATGCGGATGATTTGTGGGTGCCGGAAAAGCTGGAGCGAGAGCTTGCATTTATGCAGGAAAAGGATGCTGCTTTTGCATTTACCGGCTATGAGTTTGCGGATGAGAACGGTGTAGGCACCGGAAGAGTGGTGAAGGTGCCGGAAACTCTTGTTTATCGGGAGGCGCTCAAAAATACGACTATATTTACCACAACGGTGATGTTCGATACAGAGAAGATTGATAAAACGTTACTGGAAATGCCGATTATCAAGAGTGAGGATACGGCGCTTTGGTGGAAGGTCCTGCGCAATGGGTATGTGGCATACGGACTGAATGAAAATCTGGTGAAGTATCGTCGTGTGGACAATTCTTTGTCCTCCAATAAGGTTGAGGCCTTGAGGCGCATTTGGAATTTGTATCGTAAGGCGGAGGGAATGTCCGTGATAAATAGTGCATGGCACTTCTGTTTTTGGGCGTTCACTACATTTAAAAGACGAATTTTATAGTGTCTGGGAAAGTAACTCTATACTATATATTGTGCAAATGACGGCTATTGTGGTATACTAAAGAGTGGAATAGTAGGAATAGAGATTGTGCCTATGATACGGAGGAAAATTATTTTGCAGACAAATACCTTTGAGAATAGATTGAGAAGAAGAGAAAGCTTTAAAAGATTGATTAATCTGACATTGTCAGCTGTCTGTCTGGCGTTGGAGATTGGCATATTTGCCTATCACTGGCAGGTGCATTTTCAATGGAGTATTGTAGAGGAATTGCGTAATGTTTTTTGGAAAAACAGCCTTCTGGAAATTACCTTTTATGGAGTTCTCCTGTTTTTCTTTTCTCTAACATACGGCGGCATGCGATTGGGATATCTGAAAAATGTGGAGTTGATTTTTTCGCAGGTGTTTTCTACATTAATTGCCAATATCCTGATTTATGCAGAGCTTTCCATTATGGCGCGTGAGCTTTTTGTGCCCAATATGTTTATAGCCATGATGGTAGAACAGGTTGCGGCTGTGATTATCTATGTTAATATTGCGAACAAAATATATCAGTCAGTTTTTCCGCCGAGAGAGCTGTTATTGATTCATGGCGACCGACCGATTGAAGATATCTGTAATAAGTTTGAAAGCAGAAAAGACAAATACAAGATCACCAAGTTTGCACATATTAACAAGGGGAATGATGTGCTGTGCAAGGAAATCATGGACTACTATAATGCCGGAGAGATTTCGGCAGTGGTGCTGTGGGATATTACAGTAGAAGATAGAAATGTGCTTTTAAAGTTTTGTTATGCCCACTCTATCAGAGTGTATATGATGCCAAAGATAACAGATGTTATTTTGCTGGGCGCAGAAGAATTGCATATTTTCGACTCTCCGATTTTATTAACAAGAGAATACCATCTCAGTATGGAACAACGTTTTATTAAGCGTGCCATTGATATTGTATGCTCGCTTCTGCTATTGATTATTGCATCGCCCTTTATGCTGATTACGGCAATCGCCATTAAGCTTTATGACGGCGGTCCTGTGTTGTACAAGCAGGTGCGTTGCACGATTAATCAGCGCGAGTTTTATATTTTGAAATTCCGCAGCATGCGTACAGATGCGGAAAAGGATGGGGTTGCAAGACTGGCGCAGAAAAATGACAGACGTGTCACTCCCATTGGCAAGGTAATTCGTAAGTGCCGTATTGATGAGCTTCCCCAGCTGATTAATATTTTAAGGGGTGATATGTCCTTTATCGGTCCCAGGCCGGAAAGACCGGAAATTATTGCTCAGTATGTAGAGATTATGCCGGAATTTGCCTTCCGCATGAAGGTGAAAGCGGGACTTGCAGGATTTGCGCAGGTGTACGGAAAGTATAACACCTCCCCGTATGATAAGTTAAAACTGGATTTAACATATATAGAAAACTATTCTGTGTGGCTTGACATGAAACTGATGCTGTTGACTTTAAAGATTCTCTTCTGGCCGGATAGCACGGAGGGCGTGGAGAGCGAACAGATAACCGCATTCAAGGCAGAGCATCAGAAGAAATCTAACGACAACGAATAATTAGGAGAAATGGTATGTGGGAAGGAAGCTATGGTAAGGAGCCCTTTGACCTTAGGTTGACGGTTTTACGTTTTATACGCAATCTGGATAAGATTTTTGCGCTGACAGTGGTGGGAGCATTGCTGTTTGGCGGTGGTTATTATGTAAAAAATGTGTTGTTCCGCGGCGATGTAGAATATACAGTCACTTCCACCTACAGAATCCATTATACTAAGGAGCCTGTGGCGTCGGGAGACTACTATTTTAATGAAGTGACGGTGGGGGACCTCGTGCATGTGCAGGATTTCATTGATGGTGTAGAGGCGCATCTGCAGGATATTGCCCTTGCGGAAAACATTACCGCTCCTGATATGACATCCGAAGAAATCTCTGCAGTGATAACAGGAAGTCTTGCCACGGACTGGCATATTCCCTCTACCACAATAGTGACCAATAGTCCTGAAACGACCTTGCTGATTGCAAGGGCTGTAGAGCGGGCTATGATGAAGGAATTTGTGGAAATAATGACACCGGAGGTGTCGTCCATAGTAGTGATTGATGCTGCTGATGCGGCGGAAGAAGTAATACCGGATGTAAGACCGGTCAGAGCTTTGGTGCTCAGTGCCATATTATCCTTCTTTTTCATAACAGTCGTTTTCTTATTAAAAGAAATCGGTGGTGACAGCATATGGCTGCCGGCTACCCTGCGCAAAAGATATGGTCTTTCTGTTCTGGGCACTGTAGAAAGCCCTGAAATGGCAGAGAATGTAAAGTATTTGTTTGCAGGTAAAAATAGAATTGCAGTGTGCGCAGCAAGTGCAGAAATTAATCCGGCAGATGTGGTGGAGGCGCTGCAGAATTGTGCGCCCGGCATCAAGCAGGCGGAATGGATTCCGACACCTGCGCCGCTATTATGTCCCGAAGTGTGCGAAACCATGCGAAAGGCAGATGGAATCTTACTGGCGGTTCCGGCAGGAGAGCATGTAGGCAAGCCCTTAGAATATGTGCTGGAATATATGAAACAGCAGGATTGTGTGATAACGGCTGTGGTTTTGTGGGAGGCTGACGAAGCCCTTTTGAAAGCATATTATCGTTTTCCTAAGAGAAAGAACATTTGAAATGACGGAGGTGACAAGCGTGGTAGTGCAGGTTTTGGCTTCTGTAATGAATCAAAGGATGGAAAGTATCGTAGAGAAAATGAATCTTGACTCCGAAGCAGTTATTATCAATCAGTGCGATTGTTTGCAGCAGGAGGAGATGGAGTATAGAGGGCATAAAGTGCGCTTTTTTTCCTTTCCCGAGCGGGGGATTGGAAGAAGCCGCAACGAGGCGATTATAAGAGCAGATAGCGATATCTGCCTTTTTTCTGATGAGGATATTGTATACGAGGAGGGGTATGCTCAGGCAATCGCCGATGAATTCCGGCGCAATCCCAAGGCGGATATGATTCTTTTTAATATCCAAGTAGAGGAAGCACGACGGACTTATCATATTACAGAACGTAAAAGAGTGCATTGGTATAACTGCGGCAGATATGGTGCCGTAAGCTTTGCTATTCGCAGGGAGAGCCTGTTATCCTCCGGTGTTACCTTTTCTCTGTTGTTTGGCGGCGGTGCCAAATATAGTAACGGAGAGGACAGCCTCTTTTTGAAAGAGTTTATGAGCAAGGGTTACAGGGTTTATACGGCACCTGTTACCATTGGCAGAGAAGTGGCGGGAGATTCCACCTGGTTTGCAGGATATAATGAAAAATTCTTCCATGACAGAGGTGTTCTGTATCACTATCTGTACGGTAAACTGGCAGTACCTATGGCACTGCGCTTTCTGTTGGCGCACAAGGATAAAATGTGCGAAACTGTAAGCCTTAAGCAGGCATACACATGGATGCGAGAGGGCGTAAAAGGAGGCTTGCATGGAGAGTAGCGCATTGGTATATATTATGCTTACGGCAGTTACAGTAGGGCTGGCGTGTTGCATTCAAAATAAAGATTATGTACCCGGTCATATCAGTGGCCGCCGCCCGGTAGGCACTTACACCGGTTATCATCGCATGCAGGCGCGCAATGCGGTGGCGGAAGTTGCCATATACTGTCTCCTTGCAGGAGTATCGGCATGCCGTATTGCAGTGGGTAATGATTACTGGGTCTACCGAGATAATTTCAAGCTGATTGCACAGAACAGATATGTGTCCTCGGAATTTGGCTTCAACCTGATTGTAGGGTGGATGCAGGACTTGTTTGGTTATGATAATTATCTGCCCATTTTTGGTTTGTTTTCGCTAGTGACAGTATTTTTTCTGGTAAAAGCGCTCCATGATCAGGGCTCCTGGTATGTGTTTTCACTATTCCTTCTGATGACAGGAGGCTATTATTTTAACAGTCTGAATTCAGTAAGATATTATCTGGCTCTTGCTATTGCTCTTTATTCCATGAAATATGTGTTGCGCGGAGAATATGTCAAATTTATATTGATTATACTGGCGGGAACCATGTTTCACAAATCCATTTTGCTTGTGATTCCGGTGTATTTGGTGGCGAGATGGCTTGCAGCCGTAAAGCTGAAAAAATGGCATTGTGTTACAGGTGTTATTTTAATTGCCAGTTTGATTCTTGCGCAAGACCTGTATCGTGAAATTATTTTTTATTTCTATCCTTATTATGAGAATTCAGCCTTTGACAATGGGCAGATTTCCTATGCCAATATCGCAAAATGCTTAGGGACCCTTGGGATTTGTGCTGTTTGCTACCGGAAAAGTCTTAAGGAAGATTTGATGAACCGTTTCTATTTCTTTTTGAATGTGGCGGGCATTGTGGTGTATTGTTGCGGAAGCTTTATTCCGGAGGTATCACGTGTGGGCTATTACCTGATTATTTCCCAGATATTCCTTCTGCCCAGACTGTTGGCAGATATGAAGAAGGGTTGGTTCCGTAATCTCTGCATTGCGGGAGTAATTGGTGCGTTTCTGGTTTATTTTATCATGCTGCTAAGAGGAATGTACGCAGTGGATGTGAGGTTACTTCCGTACTTGAACTGGATATTTAACTAAAAAAGGATGAGGCATATAAATGAGAATTTTGTGGGTATGCAATATCATGCTTCCTCGAATAGCCAAGGAGCTGGGCGTGGAGGGAAGCGCTAAAGAAGGCTGGCTGAGTGGCCTGTGTGACACGATTTTGGAACGCCGGCAGGAAAATGAAATAGAATTGCATGTGGCTTTTCCTGCGAATAAAGAGCAGGATGGGATGTCCTATACTGTGGATGCGGGGAATGGGAAGCTCTACGCCCATAGCTTCTATGAGGATATAAGTCATGCCGAGCGGTATGATAACGCTCTGGAAGCCTCCTTATTGCAAATCATTGAGAAGATACAGCCGGATGTGGTGCATTGCTTTGGGACGGAATATGCCCATACGCTAGCCGTTGCTAAATGCTTTAAGCACCCGGAACGCCTTTTGATTGGTATGCAGGGCGTGTGCCGGGTAATTGCTGAGGCTTACATGGCAGATTTGCCTGAAAAGGTACAGAATTCTCTTACTTTTCGAGATTGGCTAAAGCAGGACAGTATTAAACAGCAGCAACAAAAGTTTGTGTTGCGTGGAAAACGGGAAGCAGAAATACTCAAATTGGCAGGGAATGTTACGGGAAGAACTGCGTTTGATCATGATTATGTTCAAAAATGTAACCCAAAGGCAGAATACTATACTATGAATGAAACCCTGCGTGGATGCTTTTACGAAGGACAATGGGTTTATGAAAATTGTGAAAAGCATACGATTTTTCTAAGTCAGGGAGATTATCCCTTGAAGGGTCTTCACTATCTCTTGATAGCGGCAGGTCGGTTGAAGGTGCGATATCCTGATTTGAAAATCAATGTGGCAGGCAATAGTCTGGTAAATGACAAGACGATTAAGGATAAAATTAAGATATCCGGCTACGGAAGTTATCTTCGTCACCTGATAGCGGAGAATGGCTTGGAGGACAGAATCCATTTTCTGGGAAGACTGAATGCTGAAGAAATGAAAGCACAGTACTTAAAATGTGGCCTATATGTGTGCTGCTCCGCCAATGAGAATTCTCCGAATTCTTTGGGTGAGGCAATGCTTCTTGGGGTGCCCTGCGTGGCGGCAGATGTAGGTGGGATATCCAGTCTTTTTACTCGTGGGGAAGACGGAATACTCTATTCGGGGTATGAGTATGTCGAGAAAGATATAAATAACACATGTTCTTTAAACAAAAATGAGAATCTCGGTTGCGATTCGGAGCTGAAAAATGTGTATGAGAATAGTAAAGAGCAGAAAATATCGAAATTGGAGCGGATTTCTGCCAATTTGGAATCAGCAATAGACGAGATGTGGAAAAATCAGGAAAAAATGCTGTATTATTGTAAAAATGCAAGAGAACATGCAAGAAAAACTCACGATAAAGAGCAGAATTATAGAATTTTGACAGAGATTTATGCAAAAATAACTAATGCAGAAAGGTAGCGAGTTATGTTGAGAATATGTTTTGTATCCAACTATATTAATCATCATCAGATACCTTTTTGTAATGCTATGTGCAAGGAAACGGAAGGGAATTTTTACTTTATACAGACCCAGCCAATGGAGGCAGAACGCGTGCGCATGGGGTGGCACGAGGAAAACAGACCGGATTATGTCCATTGCTATTATGAGGAAGAGGAATGGTGCAGACAGCAGATTCGTGATTGTGATGTAGTGCTCTTTGGCGGATGCGATGAGGAAAGCTATATTGCAGAGAGGTTACAGTCCGGGAAACTGATTATCCGCATCAGTGAACGTTTATATAAGACAGGTCAGTGGAAGGCAATCAGTCCCAGAGGATTAATCAAAAAGTATCATGATCATACCAGATATCGCAAGGCACCGGTATATCTTCTCTGCGCTGGCGGCTACGTGGCATCTGATTTTCAGATAGTACAGGCTTATCCTAAGAAAAAGTATTGCTGGGGTTATTTCCCTGAGACAAGACATTATGATGTGCAACAGCTGTTGGACCAAAAGGGCTACGAATGCGAGGGGGAAAGGCTTCCCTATCTGCTGTGGGCGGCACGCTTTATTGACTGGAAGCATCCTGAGCTGCCTTTGGAGACAGCGCATTATTTGAAGCAAAAGGGGTATCGATTCCACATGGATATTATCGGCGGCGGAGCTATGGAGGAAGAGGTAAAAAAGCTCCTTGCCACTTATCAGCTGGAAGATTGCGTATACCTGACCGGTTACAAAACGCCGGAAGAGGTTCGCGCTTATATGGAAAAAGCGAATATATATCTGTTTACCAGTGACCGTCAGGAGGGCTGGGGAGCGGTGGCGAATGAAGCCATGAATAGCGGCTGTGCGGTGGTGGCCGACAGAATGATCGGAGCAGCACCTTATTTGATTCAAAACGGTTATAACGGTTACATCTATGATGACAGACAAAAGGAAGAAATCTTTCGGTTGACGGAGAGGCTTTTGGCAGACAACGAACTGTGTCGGCAAATGGGAGAGCGTGCTTACAGGACGATTACTGAGGTGTGGAACGCAGAAAATGCCGCTCACAATTTGATGTCACTCATTGCCGGGCTGACGGCCGGAGAAGAGACAGATACTGTGGATTCACACAAGCTGCAGGAAGAGAATCGGCAGGGTGGCAATGCCCTGTACCCATGTGCACCTGCGCCTATTATCAGTGAACGAAGGAAATCAAAATAGATTTCGGGAGAGTAGATTTTGAAGAACGAAAACAGACAACCTTTACTTACGATTATTGTACCCATATACAATATTATGGAGTATCTGCCAAGATGTGTCCATTCCATTACGGCGCAGACATATCAGAATCTGGAAATCCTTCTGGTGGATGACGGTTCTACAGACGGAACAGGAGAGCTTTGCGACCAACTTGCCGCAGAAGACGAGAGAATTCGTGTGATTCACAAGGAAAACGGTGGCTCCTCCTCTGCCAGAAATCTGGCAATCGAGGAGGCAAAGGGCGAGTATCTGGGATTTGTGGACAGTGATGATTTCATAACTGTGGATATGTATGAGCGGCTCTATCAGGGGATTGTGGATTATAATGTGACGGTAGCTCAGATTGGGCGGGATGAGATTGATGCAGAGGGCAATATGCTGCCCAACATCTGCGAACCGCCTAAGCAGCCGGTTTGTTTTGAGAGTAAAGAGTTTTTGAGAGAGCTTTTGATGCATAGGGGGGATTGTTCCTTTTGTACCAAGCTGGTACATCGGGATTTGCTGCAAAAGGAACGTTTTCCGGTAGGACTGTTGAATGAAGATTTTCATTTGCTTGTAAAAATACTGCCTGAGATAGGAAGACTGGTGTCGCTTCCCGGTCAAACCTACCATGTGTTTTATCGCATCGGAAGCAATTCCCGCAAAATCGACAAGGAAGCCTTTTCCAGAGTGTTTGGAGATTGTGTGGACAATGCAGATATGGCAGCACAAATCGTAGAGAAGGATTATCCTGATTTGCGGACGACAGCACTGCGTTTCGGCGTTTTTCAACGCTTGGAATATTTGCTGCATATTCCGGTAAGTCAGATGCGTGCAGACAATAAACAGTATCGGGAAATAGTAGCGTGGATGCGCCGCAACTGGTGGCGTTCTATGAGCAATTCCCTGCTTACGGGTAAAAACAAAATTTACCATACTCTGTTTGCGATTGCACCTAAGGGGATTCGCGTGCTTCATAAGAAGCTTAAGGGCTTGTAGAAGGTGAAGTTTCAATAGTTTTAAAAGACGAGTCTTCAAAAAATTGTGGTTTACAGAAACTACCAGACCACAAAAGTCGTCTATTTGATAGAATGGTTTCGACAAACGAAAACATTATGCAACAAGAGAAATTTAAGGAGCGTACATGAGAAAATTAGGAATTCTGCTAAGTACTATTTTCATAGCGGCAGCCATGCTTGTGGCGGTCCCCCTCGGTAAAGTACAGGCTTTGACAGAAGAGGAAGCAGCCTGGGTAGATGAAGCAAGAGGAGTCCTTCAGGACATTCTTGCCGAGCGCGAGGTTATGGCACTGGTGTACTTAAGTGACACCTATGCGGTGCGCCAGTCGGCATCCCCTGACGGCGCAACAGTTGTGGAAGTGCCCAGCGGACAGACTGTGTTCATACAGGATGTGGTAATTGATGATAATTATGAGGCGTGGGCGTATGTATGTGTTTCCTATCAGGGAACAGACTATTGCGGATATGTACAGCGAGCCAACCTTGCCTGTTCAGACGAAAGATTTCTGAATTGGGAAATGGAGTACGGAATGAATCCCGGGCAGGTTGCAACCTATGCAGCAACAGGTGCAGCGACTGTTTATGCAGATATTGAACAGTTTCCTGCAAGCTATCGTCCTGCGCTGACAGCGTTGAAGGAGAAGCATCCCAACTGGACCTTCGTGCCTATGAATACGGGACTGGATTGGAATACGGTAATTGCCAATGAAATTGGCGGAGGCAAGAGTCTGGTGCATTCCTCTTTTCCGGCATATTGCAAGGAAGGTGCCTATGATGATGGCAGCTGGTACTATGCCTCCGAGGAGGTACTAAAGCTCTATATGGACCCGCGCAATTCGTTGCATGAGGATGCGATTTTCCAGTTTGAGCAGTTAACCTACAATGCCAGCTACCATACGGAAGCTGCCGTGAAAGCTTTTTTGGACAATACCTTTATGAACAGCAGTAAGAATGCTCCGGGAACGGAAATGAAATTCCACCTTATCTTCTGGGCGATTGGTGCGGAAAAGGGACGTGAGGTCAGCCCCTTCCATTTGGTTGCCCGCGTACTGCAGGAACAGGGAGACGGCACATCCCCGTTGATTTCCGGTACGTATCCCGGTTTTGAAGGCTATTACAATTATTTTAATGTAAAGGCATCCGGCAAGACCACGGAAGAGATTATTAGAAATGGCTTGCAGTATGCCAAGGATAAGGGCTGGAAGGGCGCTTATTACTCTATTTTGGGCGGTGCGGACGTGATTTCCGCCAACTATATCAAAAAGGGCCAGGACACCCTGTATCTGCAAAAATATAATGTGGCAGTGGACAGTCCCTACGGACTTTATAATCATCAGTATATGCAGAATATCTCAGCGCCTACCAGTGAAGCTAAAAGTGTAAAGAAGCTGTATGCGGAGGCCGGTGCGCTGGAAAGCACCTTTGTGTTTAAGATCCCGGTGTATAAAAATATGCCGGAGACACCATGCGCTATGCCTACTGCATCCACCAATCTGGTGTTGCAGGTTCCCTCCGGATATACCGGCAGTACCATATATGTGGATGGTGTGCCCTATAATGCTGTCAGTCGGAACGGAAATTATATTGCCAAGCTCAAAAACGGAAAGGGCAGAACGGCAGTTGCTTTTCAATATGACAAAAACGGCGTGCCCACCGGAATGTATGTGTGGACATTAAGCTATGCAAATGGAGCCTATGCCCCGGCGGCACAGCCCGGGTTAAAGGATTTGCTGACCTATCATGGTTTTTCTGTACGCGTTACGGGTAAATCCGGCATCCGGTTTAAGACCGGTATCTCGGCAGATACGCGCAATCTGCTTACCACCACCGGCATCAAGAATTATAAGCTAAAGGAATACGGAACCCTTGTTATGAACAATGCAAACCGGGGCACCTATCCTATGATAAAGGGTGGCGAGAAGGTGTTGAGTGGTATGTCCTACGGCACCAATGCCAACGGTGTGCTCGAGGACGTGATATATGAAACCGTGGACGGAAGACATCGTTATACTTCGGTTCTGGTGGGCTTGCCGGCAGACCAATACAAGACGGAATATGCCTTTGGCGGTTATGTGACATTGGAGAAAAATGGTCAGGAAATCACCATTTACGGTCCTGTGGTATCAAGGAGCATCTACTCCCTTGCACAACAGCTGATAAATCTGGGCACCTATCCTGCAGGCTCTGAAGCGGACTTATTCCTGCGAAAGCTGATTGCGGACGGAGATGCTGCCGAAGCAGCCGCGGCACAGGAGACGGAAGCCCAAGCAGCTTCGGGAACGGGCACAGGAAGCTGATAAGGAAAATACTGTAGCAGAGACTGGCAAAGAAGACGAAAAGAAATATTACGAGTATAGAAAGGTAAGATACATGATAAGACGACAAGGTTTATATATGTGCGCATTATGTGTGTTGACAGCAACGTTACTCTCCGGATGTGGTATCGGAAGCGAGGAAGGAACAACGGTAGTGCAGGAAGTGGTTACTGTGACCCCGGAACCACTTCTGTCTGACACGGAGCGTGCGATATGTGATTATGAATTGAAATACAATACAGGCACCTTTGAAATGGCTGATTACCATACCCTGTCGGATTTGTACCTGGAGGTAGGGCAAATCCGCAAGCAAAGAGATATGCTGGAGCAGAGCTACCGACTTTTTGACGATGAGGAGGCTTTGGTAAAGCTTCAGAGTATTGCGGTCAATCTGGAAGAAGAGGATGCAGCGATATTACGGGAGGCGCAGACGATGCTGCAAAATCTGGAGCTTCCGGAATACCTGGATGAGAGTGTGAACCAGATTGTCAGCGCACATTGGATGAGTACCATGATGCCCAAGCTTGCAGAAGGAAAACGTAGCTATTTCCTACAACAGGAAGGACGTATTGCTCTGAAAATAGAGGTGGGCTATGATGACAATGGAGCACCTTACTCCAATGTGTGGTATGTGGATGCGGAAAGTAAAGTGAAACAGCTTCAGTATCAAAATAATACCGTACAGCTACTGATCACCTCATTAGTGGGACAGACCTATGACGGTGCCTTTGAAGCATGGAAGCTTGATGGCAATAACGGCAATATCCGACATGAGCAGGGAGTCTTTTTACAAGGCTTGTATACAGGTGATTATAAGGCATCTGTTCATGTGGGAACCGCCGCAAGTGATTTGTTTGCTCTCTGGAGTAACCGGGCAGGCATGGAATATGTTGACTATACCGGTCATTTTGATGAACAGGGTAAAACGACTCTGGAGCAGCCTTCCGAGGATAATCTGACAGCATTTGTTGCAGATACGGCGTATGCTACCTGCATTGTTTATGCTTATGATGAGGACCTTCAAAATTGTCTGTTCTTAGGACTGGAGGAAGGACAGGATCCGGCTACCGGTAGCTTTGGCTTAGAAGTGTTGGGATTTGAAGCATATCCTGAATATGAGACCTATGAAGTAGTGGCAAAGGAAACTGAGACGACGGGAAATGATGCCACAGAAACGGATACGATAGAAACTGATGCGATAGAAGCGGAAGAAACGATTTCTGTTCGTATCTTCGATGGTGAAATTCAATATTTTGACGGTAATAAATGGATTGGCATTGGTAATGCACAGCAGTATATCAAGGAGGACCCCTTCTATGCCTACGCACAGCAGAAGGAAAATCTGCACAATGCTCTGTGGGGTAATGTAGCTTCCGATTCGGAAGATGCAATAGAGGAAAGTGGTGATTCGGAAGGAGAACAGGGAGGCGAAGCCGTAACCGGTTCCGGTAGTATGGGTAATCACGGAATGGGTGCGATTGCAACACCCACACCTACACCTACCCCTGCACCTACCAAAAAGCCCACTGTCGTGGCAACTCCTGCGCCCACGCCGGAACCTACACCGGAGCCCACTCCGGCACCTGTGGCACCGCCGGCACCTGCGCCTGTGGTAACTCCGGCCCCTACACCGGCACCCACGCCTGCCCCGACTCCGGCGCCCACGCCTGCACCCACACCGGTACCGACACCTCCGCCCAGCGGTGGCGAAGTAGATATTGAATGGTCACCGGATATTATGTAATGGATTATATTAGATTGAGTCATATTAATCATTAAGGTTTCAAAAAACACCCCATCCACCTGGAATAGAGAGGATGGGGTGTTTCTATACTACGATTCGATAAATTCTAATCCATTATCAACCAACTAAAATCAAGGATGCGTGCATAATATTGTGCTCCATATTTCGTTAAATGAAGGGTGTCCTGACTGATAAAATGGTTTGTATCTGTAAATACGAAAATCATATCGCTAGTATTCTGTACCGGAGTAATCAAATCAATATAATGGTTATTATAAAGTTCCTTATATTTTGCGTTGTGACTTATGATGTCTTCTGAAATGTGAACCGCGCTGTCAAAATAATCATCTTTATATCTTTGTGCATATACAATTCCGTTAGGTGAACCAAAATTCTTGTTTCCGACAATGTATAGTTTTTTCTCAGGAACAGAGTTCAATATCGTTTGGGGAATGCTACCGGTGTCAGGTCCTAATGCATAAAAAACATAATCGGCATCTTCTATGCGATGAATACGTTCTTTGAAATTTGATTCATCAAGAAAGAAGTAGGAAATTTCTATATCATCTGAGAAGGTAGATTCATTGAGGATGTTTGCCCAATCACGTGCAAAACTATTTCCCACCACTAAAATTTTTGTCTTTTGAGAGTCCGTAAAATCTCTATCCCAGGAGTACGGAATATCGCAATAGGCAGCATGCATGCCTCGTTGAATATTATCGGTTGTAATTCCCAATTCGGGAACATTCCGAATAACACCGGCTTTTAAATAGATTATAAACCCGGTGGCAATGAGGGCTATACACATTGCGAATGTAGGGAGTAACACTGTAAATGTTTTTCCCTTACTAGTTATTGTTGATAAAGGAATTTCAATAAAGCGATAACTAAATGCGGAAATAATTCCGATTGTCAAAAACAAAATACAAGCGGCCGGTATAGTCAATTTTTCTACCAATGCATAGTACATATAGGCTATGAAAACCTGATGCCACAAATAAATACTTAGACTTCTTTTTCCAATGGCTGCGAAGGCATCAATTAGCTTTCTTTTTGTGTAAACGGTATTATGTATGATGAAAAGCACCAATGCTGTTAAGAATACAGTCAGGAGTAATTTGAATTGCGCATTTAATAGGTTACCCTTGTATGTGCATAATAGTATTAAAAGTAAGGTATATAGAAAAACTCCGATTGTATAAATGTTTGATTTTCTCCTTTCCTTTGGAGGCAGGAATGCAATTACCATTCCGGCAGCTAATTCAAAAAAACGAAACGGAAGAAGGTAAAATTTATTTCCTTCTGAAAAACAAGGTAAGCAGTACAGAATGAAAGATAAAACTCCGAACACTATGACTGCCCATTTCGTATATTTACTTTGATACCGGGTTGTCTTATTGACAATGAATAAAATAATGGGAAAAAGTACATAGGCCTGCATTAGAATGCCAATGTACCAAGTGTGCATAAGGGGTTTAAATAAATTGGCAGTATTCCAGTAATTTTTGGTGGTGATGCTTGAAAGAATATTGGTGGTAAAGGTGCTTCCTGCAACGACAGATTGTCCGAGATTCTCGAAATCATCCGGTATCATCACGAAGAAACCTGGTATCAATGAAAATAAAACCACTATTAAAACAAGAGGCCATAATCTTACCAATTTTTTTAAAATAAAATTAAAGTAATGAAAACCATTGGACTGTTCGGATTTTAAGAATCCTTTCATGAATAAATATCCGGATATCACCAAGAAAATTTCCACGCCGAGATATCCAAAGGGTAAAATGTTCATACCAAGGTGATACACTACGATTGCTATAATGGCGAGTCCCTTTAGTGCATCTATTCGATTGTCTCTGGTCTTTGCTTCAAACATAATGTAACCTCTTTAAATTCAGACATATTTTAATCACGATAATAGGTTTGTTGATGCAATTATTCTACGGCTAACAGTAAGGTAACGTCAATAAAAAAATTCTATTTACGGTAATCAGACAATCTTGTTTTAGGGCAACAGAGTATTTAAGTTGCAATCACCTTTGTTGAGTGGTAAAATAAATTGATTTACTATGTCAAGAAATCAATAAAATCAATATTTTTAGAAGTAAAGCAATGTTAACCGGAAAGAATATAATGATAGGATTGTGACAATATGAAAAAGTTAAATGATATAAGAGTAGGTATTCTCGGAATACCCATAACCAGAATCGCACTCTTGATTATAGCTGATGCATTCTCCATTCTTGTAGCATCCGTATTGAGCTTATATGTGCGCTATGATTTCAAATTTATGGACGTGCCCAGAGAATTCTGGGATGCCATAATGCATATGTATATATTTAATCTGATAGCCACGATTGCAGTGTTTTACATTTTTCGACTCTATAATAGTGTGTGGCGATATGCTTCTGACACGGAGTTGGTCAACAACGGAATCGCAGTGATTGTGTGTGCAGCAATGCAGCCTATCTGGTGTTGGATAGAAGGCGTGAGATTCCCGGTAAGCTACCCCTTTTTCTATGGGTTCTTTCTGATGATTTTCACCTGCGGAGTGCGCTTCAGCTATCGTATCCTGCGTGTGGTACAAAATAGACGAGTGAATCATTTGAGTAAGAGTAAGCGCGTGAATTGTATGATTGTAGGTGCCGGTGCGGCGGGCAATGCGATTCTCAAGGAAATAGAGAGCAGTAACTATTTAAATCTGCAGGTAGTGTGTGCTGTAGATGATAACCCCGGCTGTCATGGTAAATATTTGAGAGGTGTGCCCATTGTGGGTGATACTGCGGCCATTCCTGAAAATGTCGAAAAGTATGCGGTGGATGAGATTATTATCGCTATTCCTTCCGCCAGCAGGCAACAGCTGAAGCCTATTTTGGAGATATGTAAGGAGACCGGCTGCCGCATGCGTATATTGCCAGGCATGTACCAGCTGATTAATGGAGATGTGAACGTGTCCAAGCTCCGTGAGGTGCAGATTGAGGACTTGCTGGGAAGAGATCCTATAGAGGTAAATGTGGACGAGATTATCGGATATGTCCGCGATAAGGTGGTTCTTGTTACCGGCGGTGGCGGCTCCATCGGAAGTGAGCTTTGCCGCCAGATTGCGCAGCATTATCCCCGACAGCTGGTGATTGTGGACATCTATGAAAACAGTGTCTATGAGATTCAACAGGAACTGAAACGGGATCAGCCCGAGCTTGATATGGTGGTATTGATCGCATCTGTCCGTAATACGGCCAGAATAGATGAAATCTTTAGACGATACAGACCTGATATTGTGTACCATGCGGCGGCTCATAAGCATGTGCCTCTGATGGAGGACAGCCCCAATGAAGCTATCAAAAATAATGTTTTTGGTACATGGAAGGTGGCAAATGCGGCACATAAATACGGAACCGAGAAATTTGTGCTGATTTCCACGGACAAGGCTGTCAATCCGACCAACATCATGGGTGCCAGCAAGCGAATCTGTGAAATGATTATCCAGAATCTGAACCGCAAGTCCCGGACGGAATATGTGGCAGTACGGTTTGGAAATGTACTGGGAAGTAACGGCAGTGTCATTCCCCTGTTTAAGAAGCAGATAGAGCAGGGAGGACCGGTGACGGTTACCAGCCCGGATATTATCCGTTATTTCATGACCATTCCCGAGGCGGTATCCTTGGTATTGCAGGCAGGAGCTTATGCCCGAGGCGGAGAAATCTTTGTGTTGGATATGGGTGAGCCTATGAAGATTGTGGATCTTGCCAAGAACCTGATTAAACTGTCCGGGTATCGTGTGGATGAAGACATTAAGATTGAATTTATCGGATTGCGTCCCGGAGAGAAAATGTACGAGGAGCTACTGATGAATGAAGAGGGGCTGCTTGAAACAGCTAATAAAATGATTTATATCGGCAAGCCCATTGAATATGATGCAGAGGAATTTGAACAGCAGCTGGAGCGCTTACGCCAGGCATCCTTGGATGAGGAAAGTGACATCCGAAGTATTGTCAAAGAAATGGTGGTCACATACACCTACGAAGAATAACTTCTAAAAGGAGAATTGAGATGTATCCTTATGTAAAACGCGGAATGGATTTTGTGTTGTCTCTGATAGGACTCGTGATATTGTCTCCGGTGTTTTTGGTACTGATTGTTGCCATAAAGCTGGACTCCAAGGGACCGGTGCTGTTCAGACAGAAGAGAGTCGGAATTCGTAAGTCTCATTTTCTTATTCTGAAATTCAGAACTATGCGGATTGATACGCCCAAGGATATGCCTACTCATCTGCTGCAGAATCCCGAACAGTACATTACTAAGGTGGGACGTTTTCTCCGCAAAACAAGCCTGGATGAATTGCCTCAGATTATCAATATTTTGAAGGGTGACATGTCTATTGTGGGTCCCCGCCCCGCTCTTTGGAACCAATATGATTTGATTGAAGAGCGTGACCGATACGGCGCCAACGACATCCGTCCCGGTTTGACCGGCTGGGCACAGATTAACGGTAGGGACGAATTGGAGATTCCTGTAAAGGCGGGACTGGACGGCGAATATGTGAAGCGGATGAGCTTTCGGATGGATTGCCGTTGCTTCTTCGGCACCTTCTTGAGTGTGTTGCGGGGAGACGGTGTAGTAGAAGGCGGTACGGGAAGTATGAAACGTAAATAGAAGCAGCTGAAGATAGAAATAACCGGGGCTGGAGATAACTATTGATACATGGAGAGTGAAGCCGTGAAACGAATTTTGATAACCGGAACAGGCAGCTATATAGGGAATGCGGTGGAGCAATATCTAATGACCTTTAATGCCAGAGAGGGCAGGGAAATCTATCGTGTGGACAAGGTGTCTCTGCGCGATGCTTCTTGGGAAAATATGAATTTCGGAGAATATGATTCCGTGCTGCATGTGGCAGGTATTGCGCATGCCGATGTAGGTAAGGTGTCTGAGGAGACCAAGGCTCTTTACTATGAGGTGAATTGTAATCTGACCCTTCGGGTAGCGCAGAAGTGCGCAGCAGAAGGCGTGGGGCAATTTATTTATTTAAGCAGTATCATTGTGTACGGTGATAGTGCAGGCGTGGGTAAGAAGCGGCATATTACGATAGAGACACAACCCCAACCGGTCAATTTCTACGGTGACAGCAAATGGCAGGCAGAGCAGAAGCTGCAGAAGCTGGATGCCTCTCTTTCCATAGCCATTGTCAGACCGCCCATGGTATATGGCAAGGGCAGTAAGGGGAATTTTCCGCTGTTAGTAAGGCTGGCAGAGCGGGCTCCCTTTTTTCCAAGTATACACAACGAGCGGAGCATGATTTATGTGGAAAATCTGGCAGAATTTCTTCGTCTGTTGATAGAAAGCGGTGAGGGCGGAATTTACCTGCCTCAGAATACAGAATATACCACTACCACCCAAATGGTAAAGGCTATCGCAGCAGCAAAAGGAAGAACGCTTCCGCTGTGGGCAATCCTCAATCCCTTCGTAAGATTGGCGTCAGTCATGCCCGGTAAAATAGGTGGTCTGGCTAATAAGGCCTTTGGCTCCCTTACCATTGATTATGACCTTAGTGACAAGGAAATCACCGGTTACTGCATATACTCCCTTGAGGAGAGCGTGAAACGTTCTCTCTTGTAAAAGTGACATATGCGCCAGAACTGCTATCATGGAAAAGTGACACTTATGTCACGAGATTTGAATGGCGCAAAAACTTCAGTACCCCTGCATAAGAATAGGAACAGAAGAACAGAAAAAAATCGAAAATAGAAATTCATAATAGAAATAAAAATAGGATACTAACATGAACATCAGTATAATCACCATATCATATAACAGTGAAAATTGTATAGCAGCCACCATTGAATCTGTCCTGAATCAGACTCTTCCCCCTGCGGAATACTGGATTATTGACGGTAACAGCAAGGACCGCACTGTGGAAATTGCAGAAAGCTTCAGAGAAGCACTGAAACAAAAGGGCGTGGATTACCATGTGGTAAGCGAGCCGGACGGTGGTATCTATGATGCCATGAATAAGGGCATCCGACTGGCAGGCGGTGACATCATCGGCTTGCTAAACAGTGGTGATACCTACGAGCCGGAGGCACTTTCGACGGTGGCAGAGACCTTTGAAAAGGAGCAGTGCGAATTGATGTATGCCAACATTCGCATGCATAAGACAGATAACAGCACCTTTACTAAAAGGGCGCGCCTGCGACGCTTCGAAACCTCCAGAGACTGGAATCATCCCACAACCTTTGTCCGTGCAGACATTTACAAAGGAAACCCATTCCGCAATCTGGGGATACATGATGATTACGGATTTTTTCTGCAGATGAAACGACAGAAGCGTCATATTGTTATTGTGGACAAGGTGCTGGCGAATTTCTGGATGGGAGGTGCCAGCAACCAGAAAGATTTTAAAGCTGCCAAGAAACGAATCATGGATCGCTACCGCTACTGCTACCGCATCAACGGCTTCAGCAGATGGTACATGTTGGAGTGCGTGGCAATCGAGGCGGCAAAGATGATGTTGGGGTAATATACAGATATGAGAATTTTGCAGATTAACAGTCATTATAATCAGGGTGGTGCTGCCAAAATCGTGGCTTGTATCCATAGACAGCTTCTTGCAAGTGGGCAAGAATCCTACGTTGCATATGGCAGAGGCACCAGGCCTACAGAAGAGAATATATATCAGTTCAATAAGGTGCCGGAAATCTATTTTGCCGCACTGTTTAGTCGTGTGGCAGGTATTAATGGTTGGAGCAATCGCTGGGCTACCAAGAGGCTGTTAAGCTATATAGACAAGGTACAACCGGATCTTATTCACATGCATGCTCTTCATGGATACTATTTGAATTTTCCCATGCTTTTTGCTTATATTAACAAGCATGCGATTCCCTGCGTATGGACCTTCCATGATTGTCATGCCTTTGTAGGGAATTGCGGATATTACTTTGATTGTGATAAATGGAAGAGCGGATGCGGTAAATGTCCTCACATTCATAACTATCCCACTAGCCAGTTTTTTGACTTTACCCGGTTTATGTGGAAACGCAAAAAGGAATTATTTACCTCAGGGCAAAGTAAAGTGATTGTCAGTCCATCCGATTGGCTGACGGAGCAGGCAAAACAGTCCTACTTCGGCAAGTATCCCTGTATCACCATACGAAACGGCATCGATACCGAAAAGACATTTTATCCCAGAGACCGCAAGCAGTGCAGAGAAAAGTATGGATATACTCAGGATGAAAGAATCGTGTTAGGAATAGCGGTAGGCTATAGTGATCCCAGAAAAGGTGCGAAATACATTATTCGGGCAGCCAGAGAATTACAAGGCGAGGCTAAGGTGATTTTGATTGGCTGGGAGAAAAAGAACGATGCCATGCTGGAAGGGGTAAGTAATATCATTACTCTGCCGGCTACACAAAGTGCAGATATGCTTGCAGAATACTATAGTATGGCAGATGTGTTTGTATTGCCGTCCCTTGCGGAAAATTATGCCACAACCACACTGGAGGCAATGGCATGTGGTACGCCGGTAGTGGGCTTTGATGCGGGGGGTATCCCGGAACAGCTTACGGATAACAAAGGTATTGTGGTAAAGACCGGCGACCAGAAGGCGTTTACAGAGGCGATTGTCAATGCACTTTCGGATGCAAGCGGATTGATAAGAGGACAAGCTCTGGCAGATATGATTTCAACTGATAATTCCATGGAGAAAATGACCGGAGAGTATATGCAGGTTTATCAACAAATCCTGCAAGAGAGTAAGTCCAAGGAATGAGAGAAAGGAAAAACAGATGACCATATCAGTGTGCATGGGGACTTATAATGGTGAAAAATATATTGGGCAGCAGCTTTACTCTATTTTGCATCAAACAAAGGTGCCGGATGAGGTGATTATATGTGATGACGGTTCTCAAGATGGCACTCTGGAGAAGATACAAGATTTTATTGCTGATAATCATTTGGAGAATAGCTGGCATCTGCACCAAAATCAGCAGAATAAAGGGTATCCGGTTAATTTCTATTATGCGTGCAGCCTTTGTACCAAGGAAGTAGTGTTCTTGTCAGATCAGGATGATATTTGGTGTGAAACCAAATTGGAACGAATGTCCAACGTGCTGGAGAACGATTTGAAAGCAAAGGCTGTTTGCTGTAAGTTTGGTTTAATCGATGCGCAGGGAAGTAATCTTCAAACAATTATGGCACCTACGCATAACAGGGGTACAGGACAGTTGCGCAACGTTGCGATAGAAGATGTCTTTTACAAGTGTGAATGGCCCGGAATGGTGGTGGCGTATCGAAATGCATGGTTTCAGACATGGTTCTCGGCAATGCCGGATACATGTACGATTCCCCATGATTTCTTAATCTGTGCAAGGGCGGCAGAAGAACAGGGCTTTTTACAAATAGATGAAGAGTTGGCTTACCACAGACGCCATGATAACAATGCAGGTGGCGAGGAACACAGGCTGAGTAAGCTACTGAATAAGCAGCGCAAGCTGAAGGAAATAGAGGATTATTTACGGATTCTGGATGCCTTTACAGAGGAGAACGTATTGCAGACACAGAAAGGAAATGCGGCATTACAGCAAAAGCGACAATCCATGCGAGACAGATATGAGGCGCTTCAATCAAGAAAAATAGGCCGGGTAATAGCCAATGCATGGAAACACCGCAGAGAGGTGAGATTGGTCACATTGATATGCGATGTGGTGATTGTAAAGAAGTAGGGTGTGGGGTGACATTTATGCGTTTAAAGTTTGACTATAGTATGAGTCAAGGTATATAATTACTTCATGTATAGATATAATTAATCTGATGTTTTGGTAGATATTATACGGCTAAGTATCAAAAGAAGATGAGGAAAACTATGAATAAAATTACAAAGTTATTTGAGAAGAACAAAGGAGATGAAAAAGATACTATCGATGTACAACTTGAGAATCAATATGATTTCGCTGAGTTGGAAAAAGATGTGCAGTGGATGAAGGCGGTTTTGAAACATTTTCCGGCCGATTTGCGAAGATTGAAAAGAGATATTACAAAACCTATTCTTTGGAATAATGAACGTCAGAAGGAAATTCTGCTTGCAAATGGGTTTGGTGATATTGATAAGAGTGAAGATTACGCGGATAAATACAGAGCGCTGGTAAGAGGTCTTGATGAGGAGAGTGCAGGTACAGTTAATAAGATTCTGCTTAGGCACAATCTCATTTTGAATAGTGATGAGGAAAATATCGATTTATTTACAATGGAGGAGCAGGAAGAATTAAGATATGTTAGAGCACATTTTAATAAAGAAATCTTGAAAATATCTGATTCGTTGTATGCATGGCGAAAGTATCTATTGCCGTATAATCATTTTGAGGCAAGCGTGTTTTGGTATAGGCATGGGCTAGAGAAAGTCAATGATTTGAGTGCGCTTAAGGGGAAGGCGATTGTTGATGTTGGAGGTTATATAGGTGATTCTGTATTAATTCTTTCTGAATTGGATGCAGAATGTATAGTTACTTTTGAAGCAGATCCCAACAATTATGAAATGCTAAAACAAACTATAAAAATGAATGAAATAGAAAATGTTATATGCGAAAATAGAGCATTAGGGGCTGAAGAAGGAACCATTACGGTTGCGATTGGAGACTCGAGTTCTTCAACAGTTAACCGCCCGGGATTTGAGTATACAGGTTCTGTTGAAATTCCTATGACTACATTAGATGCCTATGTTGAAAAACATAAGCTTAATGTTGGATTAATAAAAGTAGATATAGAAGGCGCGGAGACAGACTTTTTAAAAGGTGCTAAAGAAACAATATGTGCGCAAAAACCTATCATATTGTTGAGTATATATCATAATGCACATGATTTTTTTGAGTTGAAACCAATGCTTGAAAGTTGGAATGCAGGTTACAAATTTAAAATATACAAACCGACATTGAAAGACACAACTGCAGAGACGTTATTGATTGCAGAAGCAGAATGATAGAACGTGTAAAAGCGAACAATATGAGTACTGTTATTTGCAAATCTTATATAACTGTGATAATATTGGAACAGTGTGTTGCTTTTGGGCAATAATGCGGTAGATATTATAAATTGATAAAAAGAAACAATAGAGGTAAATTATGAAAATAGCTGTAGCGGGAACCGGATATGTCGGTTTGTCAAATGCCATATTGCTGGCACAACATAATCAAGTAATCGCTGTGGATGTGATTGAAGAAAAAGTAAATCTTATTAATCAAAAGAAATCCCCCATTGTTGATAAAGAGATTGAGGAATATCTGCAAACAAAAGAGTTAAATTTGCAGGCTACTACAGATGCAGAGTTTGCATATTCGGATGCAGATTATGTCATTATTTCGACACCGACTAATTATGACCCTCAAAAGAATTATTTTGACACTTCATCTGTGGAACAGGTTATACAATTGGTGATGAAGTATAATCCCAATGCCATTATGGTGATTAAGTCTACCGTTCCGGTTGGCTACACGATTTCTGTCAGGGAGAAATTTCAATGTGACAATATTTTGTTTTCTCCTGAATTTCTCAGAGAGGGTAAAGCTTTATATGATAATTTGTATCCCTCAAGAATTATAGTGGCATCTCCCAAGGGAGATGAACGTCTTTTTGAAAAAGCTAAGCAGTTTTCCGAGCTTTTAAAAGAGGGAGCAATTAAAAAGGATATTAACGTTTTGCTCACGGATCTGACAGAGGCAGAGGCGGTAAAATTATTTGCTAATACGTATTTGGCTTTGCGTGTTTCTTTTTTTAATGAATTGGATACCTACGCAGAGATGAGAGGATTAGACAGTAAGCAGATTATAGAAGGAATTGGATTTGATCCGAGAATAGGCAACTTTTATAATAATCCTTCCTTTGGATATGGTGGTTATTGTCTTCCCAAGGATACCAAGCAGCTGCTTGCCAATTATGACAATGTACCGAACAATATCATTGGAGCAATCGTGGAATCGAATCGTACAAGAAAAGATTTTATTGCTGAAAGAATTCTTCAGAAAGCTGGTTTTTATGATGAACCCAATAAGAAATGCATTGTAGGTGTGTATAGACTGACGATGAAAGCAGATTCTGACAATTTCCGTCAAAGCAGTATTCAAGGCGTAATGAAGCGAATAAAAGCTAAAGGTGTACAGGTTGTAATATATGAACCAACGTATGCAGAAGAGGAGTTTTTTAACAGCAAGGTTATCAAAGATTTAGATGAATTCAAAAGGATATCTGATGTAGTCGTGTCTAACAGATATACGTCAGAGCTTGAGGATGTTATGGATAAGCTTTATACGCGTGATTTGTATATGCGTGATTAAAGCTTTTTAGAGGAATGTTTATGAAACGTGAACAGGAATTGGAGGAAAGGCTCAAACAAACGGAAAAGCTATATGAGCAGGAGCGTCAAAGGTGGCAACGCGAAAAGGAAGAATATCAGAATTTGTGTGCCTGGTATGCCAATAGTTTGCGATATCAATTAGGCGGCTTGGTGATTAATACATTGAAGCATCCGTTGCAAATTCCGTTATTGCCCTTCAAGATGTATGACTTGGCCAAAAAACATAAACATCAGCAGACAGAAGTTAGGGACATTGAATCCAGTGTCCCTATTAGTGTTGTATCCAATTATAGCAGGGCCGGCTTTGATTTCGCTGAAATAGAACAGGCTGTTAATCGTGTAAGACAGCAAGGGATTACGATTATAATTCCTGTATTTAATGCATATGAGGATACTCAAAAATGTGTGGATTCTATTATTAGAAATATGCAGCCATGGCACAATGTTTTGCTGATAAATGATTGCAGTACAGATCCCAGAATCGAGACCTTGCTCTCAAATTATTCTACACAGAAGAATATTCGAGTACTAAGTAACACGCAAAATGAAGGATATGTAAAATCTATCAATATAGGTATACAGGCATGTACAACAGATGTAGTACTCTTGAATAGTGATACTGTTGTCACAAATGGGTGGCTGGAAAAATTAACGATTGCGGCGTATTCAGATGCAAATGTAATGACTGTTACACCGCTGTCTAATGCTGCGGGTGTGTTTAGCGTGCCGAAAGAGAATGTTAACAATGAGTTGTCAGAAGGCTGGCACTTGGATGATGTGGTTAAAATAGTTGAGAATCAGTCGGTTCATGAATTTGAACGTGTTCCTACCGGCAACGGCTTTTGTATGTATGTTAAGCGAGTGGCTTTTGAAGAGGTAGGTCTCTTTGATGCGATATCCTTTGGAAAAGGCTACTGCGAAGAAAATGATTTTTGTATGCGTCTACTTTTAAAAGGTTATGAAAATATTGTCTGTGATGATACTTACATTTTTCATCATCATACGGCATCCTTCGGGCAGGAAAAACAAGAGTTAATAAAGAAGAATAAAGAAACATTGTTGGCGAGATACCCCCAATATGATTATTTGGTTGGTAATATGTTGCAGTCTGCAAAGCTTGCACAGACTCGTCAAGCTATACAGCAGGGTATTGCACAATATAATCAGGATGGTGTCTGTAAGAGAAATGTGCTGTATGTAATTCAGCATGCAAATGGAGGCAGTGTAAAAACCAATGAAGATTTGATGGGGTACGTGGATACGCAAAATTGGAATGTTTTTATGCTAAACAGCGATTGCCATACTTTGCGACTCTATCAATTTACAGACGGGACCTTACAGCTGTTACAGCAATGGGAGCCTGCCAATGGTTGGGATATTAAGTGTTTGCATGATGCGGAGTGGAGAAATATCTATTTCAATATTCTGTACAACTGCCATATTGATATTGTTCATATCCGTCATT
The DNA here is from genome assembly GCA_015056915.1 of Lachnospiraceae bacterium. Classification (GTDB taxonomy): domain Bacteria; phylum Bacillota; class Clostridia; order Lachnospirales; family Lachnospiraceae; genus Acetatifactor. The sequence goes on along the minus strand of SVFK01000004.1, from coordinate 110,934 downwards.
TGTACAAGCACACCTTTGATATTGTGGATGCAGCTAACTGGATGCATATTCCGGTTATACTTTCCTTTCATGATTTTTATTATATATGTCCCACTACAAATCTGATTAATGGGAAGGGAAAATACTGTAATGCGCAATGTACTTCACCTAACGAGCGTTGCAGAATCAGTGAGCCTTCCATTAAAATAGCAAGCAATGTACCGGAATGGATTGAGGCTAACTGGCGTAAACAGGTAAGCAATGTCTTTGAAAGGGCAGATGCCTTTGTAACAACATCCGTATACAGTAAAGAATTATATGAAAGAGTGTATCCTGTTTTAGAAGGTCGTGTAAGAGTATATGAGCATGGTAGGGATTTCTCCTATTCCAGAGAATTTTGTGGAAGCCTACCCAATGACAAGGAGAAGACACGAATTTTACTTGCGGGAAATATTGATTATAATAAAGGTGCACAGTACATTGCACAATTATTAGATGCAGATACCAAAGGCGTGTTAGAATTTCATTGTATAGGAAATATACCCGAGGAATTGAAAACCAGAGTAAAATATTATGGCAAATATCTTCGGGATGATTTTAAGGACTACGTTGTCAAAATCAAGCCTTCTTTTGTAGGCGCATTTTCTGTTTGGCCCGAAACCTATTGTCACATTATAACAGAAGCCTTTAGCTGCGGTGTTCCCTGTGTGGTAAGCGATATTGGCACCTTAAGAGAACGCGGACTAAAGGGCGGTTGTATTTTGGCTGATTTGGACAACCCTGACAGTGCATATAGACAGATATGCGCGATGCGGACAAATCAGGCTGCATATAACAAGTTAATGCAGGAAGCTATGGAACAGACTATCAGAACTGTAGCTGAAATGGGAAATGATTACTTGAATTTATATGATTCATTGGTAATGAGGAGTTAAAATGATAGAAGCAATAAAATTTGTGGTAAAGGAGCATTTTGATAATTATCGACAAATTATCAAAATGGCATTGATTAATACAGAGAAGCAGACGGTTCGAAGTAGTTTGGGCTTGCTCTGGACATATTTCCACGACATAGTATATATCTTGGTGTTCATTATGTTTCGTTTACTCATCTCAGGATATGCTAATGTTGATGGTATGAACAGTATTGTATACTTGCTTACCGGCTTGATTCCTTGGTTTTTCTTAAGCGATGCGTTGAACCAAGGAAGCAGAGCAATTATAGCGAATAAGGGAATTGTGCAAAGTATACGATTCCCGGTTACCATATTGCCCACCATCGAAGTGTTAAGTATTGTGTTTAGGCGTTTTTTTACATTTTTTATTCTTTTGTTAATAACAACTGTGTTTGGGTATTTACAGTGCTTTAGTATATTGCTTTTCTTGTATTACTTTTTTGCATTAGTATGTCTGATGGTAACAATGAATTTATTGCTTTCTGCATTTGTGGCTGTGTCAGAGGACTTTCATCAGTTATATCAGGCCATAGTGCGTGTAATGGTATACTCGCTACCTATTATGTGGAATTTTGATAAGGTAGATAATGTTTTGATTCATGTGTTACTGCGAGTGAATCCGATGGTTTATATCGTTAAAGGTTTTCGTGATGCCTTTGTACAAGGTATGACACAGGATGTTGGATATACAGTTTATTTTTGGGTATGTATTGTTGTTTTATTCTGTCTTGGAAGCTTTACCCAATATAAATTGAAAAAGCATTATGCTGATTTTGTGTAGGAAGGAACAGTATGGGTACTAAAATTAAAGTTGAAAATCTCACCAAAACCTTTTACCTGTTTGATAAGGATTGGAAGGTTCTTCGTTGGATTTTTACAGGACGTGGCTATAAGAAAACAAGAGAGACCTTAAAGAATCTTTCGTTTACCGTGGATGACGGAGAGGTTGTTGGATTAATTGGAGTAAATGGTGCAGGAAAATCGACACTGATGAAGATTATAGCAGGAATCACTTATCCGACATCGGGAAAAATAACCGTAGAAGGAAAAGTGGGTGCGCTGATTAACTTGTCGGCGGGATTTAATCCGGACTATTCAGGACGCAAAAACATTTACTATAAAGGAACCATAATGGGAATGTCCAGAACGGAGATAGACGAGATTATTGGTGACATAGAAGAATTTGTTGACTTAGGTGAATATTTTGACCGGCCGGTCAGAATGTATTCTTCTGGTATGTCAGCAAGATTAGGATTTGCGTTGGCGGTTTATTGTAACCCGGATATTGTGATTATTGATGAAGTGTTGGCTGTGGGAGATAAAGCATTTCAAGAAAAGTCTAAGACAAAGGTAAAAGAATTATTCAGAGCAGGTAAGGCAGTAATCTTTTCTTCGCATTCAGATGCTTTGATTGAAAGATTCTGCAGTAGGGTTATATATATAAAAGACGGATGCATTGCATTTGATGGTAATGTACAGGAAGGATTGAGACTGTATAATGAAGACATATCTAAAGGAAAAAGTGTTAAAGCATATTAAATGGTTTATTCTTGTTTTGATTTTATGCTTTGTGTATGCTTTTATTTCGCTGAGTGGATGGAAAGGAATCGGCACTTTATTCAAGGGAGACGAGTTGGTCGAGATTCCTATGGAACAGGGCGACAATAATATTGAGGCTTCAATATCTCAAACAGAGAATTTGATTATAGAGATTTCAGAACTGCCGCAAAAGCAGGAAACGGTGAAGCTGTCTTTTTATAATAAGGACAATGAAGTGGTAAAAGAAAAAGATTATATCCTGCGTGTAGGATATAACAATATCGGTGAGTTGAATGAAGAAGTGACGCGCATGCAATATGAAAGTGAACATGATATTTTTATTAATCACCTATATTTAGCACAGGGAAATTATATAAACTGGCCCAATCTGTGGTATATTGTTTTGGGATTATTTGTATTATGTACAATTCAAAGGATAATTACATTAGTTAGAAAGAAATATGCGAACTAGTAGGAGGATACAAAAGGGAATGGAGCGAGATAATCAAATCGAGCAACTACTTCTTAAGAAAGATAATGAGATTAAGAAGTTAAAAAGTGATAATCAAAAGCTAAGACAACAAGCGAAAGATGCCAGAAAGAAAGTAAGAGAGCTGGAGAGAAAATTACAGTTAATGGAGCGGTCAAGATGGCTTCGTTTGGGCAATTTCATTAAGAAAATACTCTCAAAAATCATGTGGGTTATCAAATTGCCCTATAGGGCAGTCAGAAAAATCTATCGAATGATTTTTGCCAGAAATACTGTTGAACAGCAGATAGTAATACAAGAAGTTGAAGTAAATGAAGAGAATCGTGAATTAACATATCCGGAAGCCGGTAATGCAATGGTGGAGAATTTATTTGATATTAATGGGAAAACCACCACCGTTTCAGTAGTGGTATGTATTCATAATGCGCTTTATGATGTGGAAGAATGCTTGTTGTCATTATGGGAGAATCGCACGTTTCCTTATGAAATCATATTAGTGGATGACGGAAGTGACGAAGCAACCCGAGATTATGTGGCTAAGTTTGCCGAGATTACAGGGGTAAAATTACTTCGCAATGAGGAGGCTTCCGGTTATACCAAGGCTGCCAATAAGGGATTACATGCATCTGAAAGCGACTATGTGATTTTGCTTAACAGTGATACGATTGTTACCGCGGGTTGGGTAGAAAAAATGATTACCTGCTTTAGGAATAATGAGAAAGCGGGTATTGTCAGTCCTTTGTCTAATGCCGCAAGTTATCAGAGCGTACCTGAGGTGCATGATTTGGTAACCGGTGATTGGAAAATTAACACCTTGGAAGATGGTATTACTTTGGAAATGATGGGACAAATTGTAGAGACAACATCGACACATGCTTATCCTCAGGCTGCTGTACTGAATGGTTTTTGCTTTATGATTAGTCGTCAGGTAATTGACACAATAGGTTATTTGGACGAAGAAAGCTTCCCCAGAGGATATGGTGAAGAGGTGGATTATTGCTTGCGTGCCAGAAAGAAGGGATTTGAGCTTCATATTGTGGATGACACCTATATTTTCCATGAAAAGTCAAAAAGCTTTTCGCATAAGACTCGAAAGGAATTGGGTCAGGAATCCAAAGGTAAATTAAAAGAGAAGCATGGCGATATGTATTGTAACCTGGATTCTGAAATGCAAGTATGTTTAGAATTAGAATTGGCAAGAAAGAGAATTCTTGAAAAGCAGCAAGAGATTTTAAATATGCCTATTTTGGATAAGAAAATTGCGTTTCTTCTGACGGCACGCGGCGGTAGTGGTGGCGCAAATTCAGTGTGTCAGGAAGTTATGGGCATGAGAAAGCTGGGAGTAGAAGCTTTTGTAGTTAATAGCATTAACTATAAAGAGGAATTTGAAAAAAATTACCCCGAATTGGTACCCTATGTAAGATATTTTCAGAAGAAGTCTGAGAAGAGTCTGTTGGAAGCTGTTGGGGAATTTGATATTATTATTGGAACCATATTTACAACAGTTAAAAGTTTAAAAACAATTAGTGAGAAATATTCTGATAAAAAATTTGGTTATTACATTCAGGATTATGAACCGATGTTTTTTGATGAAACGGAGGATTATTGGAAAGAAGCAAGAGATTCTTATACATTATTAGACGACATCTGTATGTTTGCAAAGACAAAATGGATTGCTAATACCGTGGAGAAAGAGCACGGAAGAAAAGTCAATATTGTTGAGCCCAGTATTGATATTGCAATGTACAATCCGTATGTAATCGAAGAAAAAGACATTAGTATGCCTATTCAAATAGCTGCAATGATAAGACCTAAAACGGAAAGAAGAAATCCGATAGGTACAATGCAGGTGCTGAAAATGCTGAAGGAAAAGTATGGGGAAAAGATTGAGGTCAAGCTTTTCGGCTGTGGAACGGACGAGATTGTTGCATTAGGTGATGTAGCTCAATTTGAATATACCAATCTGGGTATCTTAAAGAGATGGGAAGTGGCAGATTTACTGGCGAAATCGCACATGTTCTTAGATATGTCCACATATCAGGCATTTGGCAGAACTGGCTTGGAGAGTATGTGTTTGGGTTGCGTTGCAGTTATGCCGGAAGAAGGTGGCGTAGATAAGTATGCTGTGGATAATGAGAATGCTATTGTGGTAGATACCTTAGATGAAGATTTGGTATATGAAAGGATGTGTGCAGTTATTGATGCTCCTGAGAAGCTGCAGGAGTTACAAAGGAATGGTCTTCAAACAGCGAAAGATTATAATGTGATGAAGGCTGCCATGAGCGAAATTCAGACGTTAAACAGTATGTTTGTCAGATAAAGGAGGGGGAAAATGAGTGTATTAAAGAAAGCATTCAGAAAATTAAAAATTAATGCTACAAGCTTACAACTTGAACAGATGCAAGCTGAAATACAGAGTCTTCAAGAGACAATCCGTGAATATAAAGAGTTGCAGAAACAATTAGAGAAACAGATAAAAGAACTGACGATAACTGTCTTAAGGAATGAGAAAAGAAATGTAAACAATCATGAAAAATATTCCAAGAAGATAGGTCAGTTAATTAAGCAATGCGATAAGATGTATCCCAGTGTTATGGAGGATATACAGCAAAAAGAATATGAGTATAATTGTTCTCTGCCGCCTGAATTATATGAGCAGGAATTGAAAGATTTTTACAAGAGGAAAAATGGTAAGGATGTTAATTTTGAAAATCCTGTAACGCTAAGTGAAAAAATCACATGGATGAAGCTAAATGATTCAACAGAATTAAAATCTTTATTGGCAGACAAGTATCGTGTGAGAAAATGGGTGGAGGAGAAGATTGGATCACAATACCTGATTCCGCTACTTGGTACATGGGAAAAATTTGATGACATTGATTTTGATCTTTTGCCGGAAAAATTTGTGTTAAAGTGCAATCACGGAAGCGGAATGAATGTTATTGTAAATGACAAAAAGGATTTTGACAGAAGCACAGCAAGGCGTAAAATCAATAAATGGATGAATACTAATTATGCTTTTACGGCCGGCTTGGAAATGCATTATAAGAACATAAAACCGGTGATACTTGCAGAAAGTTTTTTGGCAACAGGCGATCAGCTGCGGGATTATAAGTTTCTTTGCTTTGGCGGCAAGGTAGAGTATGTGTGGGTGGATAGTGACAGACATACTAATTATACAAGAGCAATATTTGATCGTGAGTGGAATGTGCAGCCTTTTAGATTGCAGTTTCCGGAGACGCCGATAACTCCTGAGAAGCCGGAAAAACTGGACGAAATGATAAGAATTGCAGAGACATTAAGTGCAGGATTTTCATTTGTACGAGTGGATTTGTATTATATTAATCAAACGGTATATTTCGGAGAAATGACCTTTACCAGTGAGAATGGTTCGGGTGAATTCTCTCCACCGGAATATGATAAAATTTTAGGTGATAAAATAAAATTGTAAAAAGCAGAATTGATGTGTACTGTTTGGTCGATGAGAATCTGTATTTTCTACAAATAGGTTTTGCCAGGAGGTATAGCATGATAATAGGTGCAAAAAGACAGGGTTACGAAATATATAAGGATGAAATATGTACGTATGGAGATAGCACTATTGCTAATAAAATAGACGGAGTAGTACTGGAAACACCTATTTGTTTTAATCCGGGCGTGACGTTAAATGCAAAAAAAGTAGGAGCATTTGGTTATTTTTCAGGAGCTGATACGCTTATTAATTGTGCAGAGGAAATTGGAAGATTCTGCATGATTAATCGCGGTGTTACCATTGGTCTGGTAAACAGACCGACGAAATCAATTACGTCACATTTATTGTTTGACACACCGGTATGCCCATGGGCAGACCAGTTTCATTCCATTTCTGCCGAGGAACGTAGAGAAACACATAAACAGCAAAGAATCAAGGAATTGAAGAAAAAAGATACAGTGGTAATTGGCAATGATGTATGGATTGGTACTGGAGCCCAGATTTTGTTAGGCGTTAAAATTGGCGACGGAGCTATAGTAGCGGCCGGAAGCGTAGTCACAAAAGATGTACCGCCATATACGGTTGTAGGCGGAGTGCCCGCTAAAGTTATTAAAAGGCGTTTTTCAGATGAAGTTATTGAAGCATTATTAGAACTAAAATGGTGGGAGTATGGTCCTGATGTTTTGAAGGGGATTGATATAACAAATCCTGAGAAGTGTATTTCTAAGCTTAGAAAAAGAATTGAAGATGGTTTTGAGAAATATGAACCAACCAAGTATGTTTTTCATAAGGATTCTTTTGAGAGGATAGAGAAGAAAGGTGGAAAGATACCTTTTGTTTAGCGAGGAGAACTGGAAAAAAGTTTCTAAAGATAATAAGCAGATATAAGGAGAAAATTGGATGAAAAAACATAAACTTATTTTAGGGAGTCTTACTTGTATTATAGTGCTACTGTTAACATATGTGGTTTTATCTTTTGTGAATTGGGGCACATTATCTTTTGAAGCAATCAGACAGGAAAAACCTATTAAAATAGGCAATGAAGAAATTTTGGCAAAGGTTAAAGATTTGGCGGTGGAAGGAAATAAAATTACTTCTTTGTCAGAGGACTCAAGGGTAGAGATTGCCATTAGTGCCCCTCAAAAATACGTAAGCATTAATGTTGCCAATATTACCGGCGTAAATGGAAGACGGGATTGCGCACAAATTTTTTGGGCCAATGAAGGAGAGCCGTTTGATTATGAAAGAAGCGTTAAATTTAGCTTGGTTGTTGGAAATAACACAATAGAAATTCCAACAAAAGATTATGAAAAACTGCGAATAGATTTAACGTCACTCAAAGATGTTTCGGTGGAAATTTCTGGTGTTGAATTATATGATACTATGTATATGGGCAATGATTTATCAGATTTTTGGATGCAGTATATAGTAGCGATTTTTTTGATTGCCGTGAGTGCAATATTTTTTAATAAACATAGAAGAGGAATCAAAGAGTGTAGTCTGGAAATTGTGGAAAAATACAAGATTTTTTTTGTGGAACGTAAGGCTACGCTTTGTGGAACGGTTATACTGGGAATTGTCATCTTTGGGTATGAAATTTTCAATTTTACATTAGGAGGAGATGAAGAAAGAGAATTAGCATTAGCAACTTTAGGGGGAAACGTATATGGCATAGATGTGGATGTCAATATACAAAATTTCTTTTTAGTAATAGGGAGATATGGAAATTGGCTTTTTAGGAAGCTGTTTATGTTTGAAGGTATTTTTACTCCAACTTATACAATGATTGTTACGGTGCTTTTCTTGTTGTTAACAGCGTGGACATGGTGTATAATTTTTGATGATTTGTTTCAAAAGAGGGTAAATAGAATTTTACAAATTCTGTTTTGTGGTATATTTATGTCTGTACCATATGCATCTACGGCATTTATAGGATATTCAATTTTGAACTCATCGTCTGCATGTGCAATGTTTAGTGCTGCATTGGCCCTTTTGATTGTGTTACAATGTTGTAAGCAGGATAACAAAATAGGGTTTGCTGTAGCCGCCATTTTTGTATCGTTTGGAATTTCAGTTTATCAATGCCATGTTAATGATTTTATTTTGGGAACATGTATTTGTATTCTTGTTTGGTTTTTAGAAAATCAAAAATGTACCATTAAAGAATTGGTAAATCGACTTAAGATACATGTTGAAGTTTTTTTGAGTGGCCTATTGATATATGTTTTTTGTGATAAAATTATAGTGGCAAATGTGATTGAGAAATCCTCATATACGGATGCATTTATCGCATGGGGAAAGGAACCTATAGGAACAACAATTGGTAATTTACTGAGTGGTATAAGTAATATTTTTGTTTCTGAAAAGACACCTGGAAATCAATATATGTTGTTAGGAATTGTATTGTATATTTTTGTTTTGTGCATTATGTGTATAAAGCAGAAAGGTGTAGTGAGAAAACTTATTGCAATAATGTTGGGACTGATTACAATTTTGGCAGCATTTGCGGTATCCATTGCCTTAGGGGGGATTTTACATTGGGGAACGCATATGGCAGTAATGTTGTTGATTGCCTTTATGTGGTTTTTTTGTATGCAATATGCATCGAAGTTAAAAGGGAAAAAGATAGCATACTATTTGGTCGTTATACTCACCTGTTTTGTATTAATAAGACAAGTGGATATTGTTAATAGAATTTATTACAGTGCACACATAATCTCCGAGCTAGATATGGAATTGGGATATGAAATGGGTACAGCCATTGTAAAAGAAGTCGGAAATGCTGAAGCTAATAAACCATTATATGTTGTAGGTAAGTATAGACATCAGACACCAATATTAAATGAAGTCGGAATGGAAGGACGTTCTATTTTCTTAAGGAGCCATGTATACAAAGTATACTTATTTAATTATTTGGGATTCCCATTTAAGGTGGGAAATGAAAAGAGTAACCTAATGGCCCAGGAAATAGCTAAAGATATGCCATTGTGGCCGGAAGAAGGATGCATTTTGGAGACAGAAGATTATATTATAGTTCATTTGTCGGATTTCCTATAAAGTTAAAATCTGAAACTGTCATTTTGTATGGAAAATAGAATGAAAAACTTTAGAAAACATTAAATTACAATTAGAGAGGAGACCACATGAAGGTAGTAATATTAGCAGGTGGATATGGAACAAGGATTTCGGAAGAAAGTCAGTTTCTTCCAAAACCGATGATAGAAATAGGTGGAGGAAAACCTATTTTATGGCATATCATGAAGCTGTATTCTTTTTACGGTTTTAATGAATTTATTATTTGTGCAGGATATAAACAAGAGGCCATTAAGAAATGGTTTTCTGATTATTTCTTATATAACAGTGATGTTACATTCGATTTCACTTCGGGAGATAAAATGATTGTGCATACTGAGCATGCAGAGCCTTGGAAAGTGAGTGTTATCGATACGGGACTGGATACTATGACGGGTGGTCGTTTAAAGCGGGTTAAGGAGTATATAGGTGATGAACCTTTTCTAATGACTTATGGTGATGGTGTTGCGGATGTCAATATCAATGAGTTGGTAAACTTTCATAAGCAATCTAAGCATCTGGCCACATTGTCAGCGGTATTGCCAGAAGGTCGTTTCGGAGTAATGGATATAGAAAATCATATGATTAAATCTTTCCGTGAAAAGAGCAAAGATGATATGGGATGGATTAATGGAGGTTTTATGGTGTTAGAACCTCAAGTGCTTGATTATATTGAGGGTGATCACATTATGTTTGAAAGAGAACCGTTAGAACAGCTTGCAAAAATGGGTGAGTTAATGTGTTATAAGCATAGAGGATTTTGGCAGTGTATGGATACTCTAAAGGATAAGCAGAAGCTGGAAAAAATGTGGGAGGAAAAGAAGGCACCATGGAAAGTGTGGTAGAAAAGAAACTGGAATTTTATAAAGGTCGAAAAGTGCTTGTTACAGGTCATACTGGCTTTAAAGGAACATGGCTTTGTAAAATGTTAATTAATGCAGGTGCTATTGTCACGGGTTACGCGTTAGAACCACCAACACAACCAAATTTGTTTGAGTTGTCCAAGGTTCAGGAACACATGGAATCTGTTATAGGAGATATCCGAGATTTTGGACATTTGCAAGCAGTGTTTGAATCGGCACAACCGGAGATAGTATTTCATTTAGCTGCGCAACCTCTAGTGCGTAAGTCATATAGTGAACCCAGATATACTTACGAAACCAATGTGATGGGAACGGTTAATGTATGTGAATGTGTGAGATTAAATCCTTGTGTCAAATCATTTGTTAATGTCACGACCGATAAGGTATATAGAAATAATGAATGGGAATGGGGATATAGGGAAAATGAACCTTTGGATGGATATGATCCTTATTCAAATAGTAAGTCTTGTTCAGAATTGGTAACACATAGCTATATTAATTCTTTTTTTCAAGATATGGGAATTGCTGTTTCTACCGCAAGAGCGGGAAATGTGATTGGCGGAGGGGACTTTGCTGAAGACAGAATTATTCCTGATTGTATTCGTGCAGTAATCAAGGAACAAGACATTTTAGTGAGAAATCCTTATTCGATAAGACCATACCAACACGTATTGGAACCTCTTGCAGTGTATTTATTAATTGCAGAAAGACAATATAAGGATAAACGTTTTGCTGGATTTTATAATGTCGGACCGGATGATAGTGATTGTATTACGACAGGAGAGCTTGTAAGCATGTTTTGTGAGGAATGGGGTGATGGGCACTGGCTTGATAAATCGGTAGAAGGACCTCATGAAGCTAATTTTTTGAAATTAGATTGTTCAAAGATTAAAACTGTGTTCGGCTGGAAACCGCATTGGAAAATAAATGAAGCTATAGAAAAAACGATAGAGTGGGCTAAAATCTATGTTTCACATGGAGATGTCGTTGCATGCATGAATTCACAGATTGATAGTTTTTATAGTACTGGAGGAAAATGAGATGTTTGAAAATAAAACAGAGCAACAAGCAAAAGAAGAAATCTTATGTATGGTAGAAGAATATTGTAATTTGTATCACAACCAGAAGAAGGACTTTGAACCTGGTAATCGTATTCCTTATGCTTCCAGAGTGTACGACCATGAAGAAATGTGCAATTTGGTCGATTCTGCGTTGGAATTTTGGTTGACAGCAGGACGTTATACAGATGAATTTGAACAAAAATTTGCTGATTATTTAGGCGTGAAGTATTGTTCTTTGGTAAATTCCGGTTCTTCTGCAAATTTGAATGCTTTTATGGCTTTAACCTCTCCATTGTTAGGAGAACGTCAGGTTAGACCGGGCGACGAGATGATTACAGTAGCTGCCGGATTCCCTACAACAGTTACTCCGGCGATTCAGTATGGCGTAATTCCGGTATTTATAGATGTTACAATTCCACAATATAATATGGATGTTACGCAACTGGAAAAAGCATTGTCCAATAAAACCAAGTTGGTAATGGCAGCGCATACGCTGGGAAATCCGTTTGATTTAAGAGCAGTTAGAGAGTTTTGTGATAAGCACAATTTATGGTTGATTGAAGATAACTGTGATGCATTAGGTTCTAAATATTATATTGATGGACAGGAGCGTTTTACGGGAACCATTGGTGATATTGGAACTTCATCGTTTTATCCGCCACATCATATGACAATGGGCGAAGGAGGGGCTGTTTATACAAACAATCCTTTGCTTAATAGATGCATTCGCTCTTTTAGAGATTGGGGTAGAGATTGTATATGTAAATCAGGACAGGATAATTTGTGTGGACATAGATTTGAAAAGCAATTTGGCGAATTGCCTTTGGGATATGATCATAAATATGTTTATTCGCATTTTGGATATAATTTGAAAGCTACGGATATGCAAGCTGCTATAGGATGTGCACAAATCAAGAAATTTCCTGGCTTTATAGAGAAGCGCAGACACAATTTTGCCAGATTGCACGAGGCGTTAAAATGTTGCGAAGAACAGTTGATACTTCCTCTTCCGTGTGAAAATTCACAGCCAAGTTGGTTTGGCTTTTTAATTACATGCAAAGAAAATGTTAATCGTAATACTGTAGTTGAATATATTGAAAAGCACGGAATTCAAACACGTATGTTGTTTGCGGGCAATTTGATTAAACACCCTTGTTTTGATCAAATGCGCGCAACAGGAGAAGGATATCGTGTTGTCGGTGATTTGACCAACACGGACAGAATTATGAATGATACTTTTTGGGTTGGTGTTTACCCTGGAATGACAGATGAAATGATTGATTATATGGCAGAAATTATTAAAGAGGCTGTAAATTTATGAGAGTAATTGTATTAGGAAGTACGGGTTATTTGGGAAGCCGTGTAATAAAAGAATTGATAAGCAGGAATCATCAGGTGCTCTGTTTAATTCGTACAAATTCCAATATGCAAAATTTGTCAGATATACTGGACCGAGTAGATACATGTTTGGTTGAGGATTTGCCGCAGAAGTTAGAGCAAATGGAAGAAAAATATGACGTATTCTTTAATGCGGCGTGTCGGTATGCAAGAGCCGATACACATGATGCAGAAATATTTGAAGCTAATATGAATGTACCTTTGAAAACATTTCTGACATGTGTGCAGCATGGAGTTAATAGACATATTACAGTTGGAACTGGGCTGCCTGATGAGTTTAATGTGTATACGGTTTCAAAGCATGAGTTTGCGACCCTGGGAAAGTGGTATTGTAATCGTTTGGCGATGAATAATAGAAACATCCAGTTTTTAAATATTGAATTGGAAAATTATTATGGGAAAGACGAACCCAAGGAACGTTTTCTTCCAAGTACAATAGAAAAACTAAAAAGAGATGAACCTATTATGCTTACAGAAGGTACACAAAAGAGGGATTTTGTTTATATCGATGACGTTAGTAGCATATTAGTGAAACTGATCGAACAGTATCCAACCCCTGGGTATGTTAATATTCCATTGGGAACAGGTGAAGGTGTTGCTGTCAGGGATGTTATAAAGTATTTGAAAGAAATAACAAATTCAAAATCTGAATTGTGCTTTGGAGCGGTTCCTAAACGCTTATATGAGCCGGATTCCATTGCGGATTGTACAGTATTACAAGAATTAGGATTGTATGCTCAATATGATTGGAAAACAGGTATGAAATTTCTAATTTAGAGGAGGAAAACAAATGAAACTGTTAGTAATAGGTGGTTGTGGTTTTTTGGGAAGCAATTTGGCGTCACATGGTATCGAAGCAGGATATGATGTAACAGTATTTGATAATTTATCCAGATTAGGGTCTTCGCAGAACTTGGAATGGTTAAAAACGTTGGGACCGTTTACATACATTCATGGCGATACACGAAATAAAAATGATGTAGAAACTTTAATTAAACAAGGTCAATTCGATGCGGTGTTTCATTTGGCCGGTCAAGTTGCGATGACTACATCCATAGAAAATCCCTATAAAGATTTCGAGATTAATACAATGGGTGCATTAAATCTTCTTGATTCTGTCAGAAAGTATAGTCCTCAAACGGCAATTCTTTTTTCCTCCACTAATAAAGTGTATGGAGATTTGGATGGCTATACTTATACAGAAACTGCAACACGCTATGTTTGTAACGAATTTCCAAATGGATTTGATGAAAGTGTTCCCTTAGATTTTCGTTCGCCATATGGTTGCTCTAAAGGAGCTGCTGATCAATATATGCTAGATTTTAGCCGCATTTTTGGGATTAAAACGATTGTATTCAGGCATTCTTCTATGTATGGAAGCAGACAGTTTGCTACATATGATCAGGGCTGGGTTGGTTGGTTTGTTCAGCAGGCAATCGAAAAATATAAAAATCCAAATGTTAGCCCATTTACAATATCAGGAAACGGAAAACAGGTTAGAGACATATTGCATGCAAAAGATATGATTAGTTTGTATTATACTGCTTTGGAAAATGTAGATACATTGTATGGACAAGCATATAATATAGGTGGAACTATGGAGCAGTCATTGTCACTACTTGAATTGTTTAATATGTTAGATGGATTGCTTGGTATTAAAATGGAGTATACCATGTTGCCGCCTAGGGCTAGTGATCAAAAAGTCTTTGTGGCAGATATTACAAAGATAAGAAGTAAAATTCAGTGGGAACCCAAAGTTTCTGCTATAGAAGGCGTAAGTGCAATGGTTGAGTGGGTGAAAGGAATGAACTTATGATAATCAGTGTGGTTTTACCGGCGTATCAAGAGGCTGATAATTTACGTAAAATTTTACCGGCGATATCGTCCGTGTTACATTCGATAGGAAAAGAATCGGAAATATTGGTTGTTGATACAATTGAGCCAATGGATGAAACAAAGGAAGTATGCGAAGAAAATAATGCAATGTATATTAACCGTCAAGGTGGAAATCTTTACGGTGATGCTATAAGGACTGGGTTACAAGCCGCAAAAGGGAAATATATTGTGGTGATGGATGCAGATGGTTCCCATAATCCTGCTGATATAGAACGTTTTTATCAAGAAATGCAGAAAGCAGACTATGATGTGGTTATAGGTTCAAGATATTGTAAGGGTGGATATACTGATAATAATTTTGTTTTGCGTGCAATGTCGCTTTTGTTGAATGTAACTTATCGTATTTTGTTTGGTTTAAAAATCAAGGATGTTTCTGATAGTTTTCGAATGTATTTAGCTGATAAAATTAAAGCGCTAGAGTTTGAATGTAATAATTTTGATATTGTTGAAGAAATCCTAATAAAACTGGATGTGAAATACGATTCCTTAGCAGTAAAAGAGGTTCCCATTTCATTTAATAAGAGAGAATACGGGGAATCTAAGAGAGATCTTATAAAATTTATTAAGTCCTACATCAAAACGATCGCACACTTATTGAAGATTAGACGACAGGCGATAAAGGGAAAGTAATATGCGTATAGTGGAAAAAGATAATATTGTGCAATTTATTCGTTTTGGAATCGTAGGAATCAGTAATACGGTTGTAAATTATTTAGTAAATGTAATTGTGTTGTTAAGTGTAAGTAAATTGCATTTAGAATGGGATTACATTTTAGCTAATATCGTAGCCTTTTTCTTAAGCGTGCTATGGTCTTTTTATTGGAATTACAGATTTGTTTTTAAGTCTACAGAGAAAAGAGAACAAAGTATTGGTGTTATGCTTTTGAAAACGTATTTATCTTATGGACTGACAGGTATTATATTGAATAATATACTATCGTGGATATGGATTTCATGTTTAGGGATTTCTAAGTATATTGCACCGATTATTAATGTGTTGATTAATGTACCGATTAATTTTATTCTTAACAAAAAATGGGCATTTAAAGAATAAATTATAGTATAAGCAACAGAGGTGATATGGATGCCGCATAAATATGATTTTACACGTTACAAAACGACGTTACAGATAATAATTTTATTAAGCATAATAATTTTTTTGAGAGCACCAAGAGTTTTTTTGGAAGGACGTATATGGGCTGAAGAGGGTAACGTTTTCTTTAAGACAGCATATGAGTCGGGAGTTGTTAGTTTATTCACATTGTATGCTGGCTATTTAAATCTTTTTGCCAATGTATGTGCGTATGTTGCATCCTTACTGCCTCTAAAATGTGTCGGTTATGTATTTGTATATGCATCGTTATTTGTCGAATTGGGTGTTGTTGCATATGTTTTGCTACAAAATAATCAATATTTGAATCAGTGGAGTCGTTTTTTACTTGTTTGTATGTTGATTATGTCTCCAAATAGTACATCTGAATTGTTTTGCAATTCTATTAATATGCAAAGCTGGTTTGGTGTGTGGGGACTAATTCTTCTTTTTGAAAATGGTCATCTTCATAGCAGACGTATTCAGACAATAAGTTATATAGTTTATTTCATGGGCTGTTTAACAGGCGTGTATTGTTTGTTTTCGGTTCCGTTTGTGGTGTTACGAGCTATCTTTTGTAAAATTAAGCATAAGTCACTACCTGTTTACTGGAAGGTATTATCTGTTATTGGTATTGTTGCAGGTTGTATACAAGCGGCTTCTTTTTTACTGTCTCGTAAAAATATGAGTAGTGCCAGAGGGTTTGAAGGATTTGATGCGTTGGAGTCCTTAATTTATGCATTTAGATTTCAGTTTATTCTGCCTTTACTTGGAAAAAATGTTGCAGCACAAATTGGCAACATAGGAATTCTTATTTTTGTATTTTCATTTCTTGCAATAGTAATACTAATTACTTGGCTTTGTAATAAGAGGTGTGTTAGATATGTTGTATGTGTGATGGGCGTACTGTTTTTTGTGCAGATACTAATAATAGCAGCTAGTTTGAATCATATGGCGGGCGGTAGATATGCTTTTATGCCGGCATTCATTGTGTATATGCTATTTTCTATATTACTTACAGAGCTTATGGAAAAAAGAAATTTTGTAATAAGCGTTGCGTTAATAACGTATTCTATTTTCTTAGGAACAATATCTCTAAAGGAATATATAAACAGCAAGGGATTTAATTATCCTAATGTGTTATCTTGGGAAAAACAAGTAGAGGCATACGAGAAGAATGGGGAATATGATTTTCAAGCGTGGCCTGATAATTGGCAGACTTTTACATTGAAAAAGAAAAAATAATAATTTTAATAGGTGAATTTATAGTAAAATGTAGTTTCACAAAAGAAGTTTAATTTTCTGTATCGAGAAGATTCAAAAAGATTTTAAGGAGAATAGCAATGGGCGAAATCAATGTAACAGAAGATTGTAATGGTATAAAAGGTCTGAAGGTAATTGAGCCGGCGGTGTTTGGAGACTCCAGAGGTTACTTCATGGAGACCTATAACTATAACGACTTTGCGGCAGCAGGCATTGACTGTCAGTTTGTGCAGGACAACCAGTCTGCATCTAAGAAAGGTGTTCTGCGAGGACTTCATTTTCAGATTAATTACCCACAGGACAAGCTTGTCCGTGTAGTGAACGGTGAAGTGTTTGACGTGGCAGTAGACCTTCGTGAAGGTTCCGAGACCTTTGGTAAATGGTATGGTGTTGTGTTGTCGGCAGAGAATAAGAAACAGTTTTTTGTTCCCAGAGGCTTTGCGCATGGATTTATTGTATTGTCTGATTATGCGGAGTTTTGTTATAAGGTAACAGATTTTTATCATCCCAATGATGAGGGAGGATTGCTGTGGAAGGACACTGCTATTGGTGTGGAGTGGCCTATGCCGGAAGGGATGACGGAAGAGGATTTGATTTTATCTGATAAGGATACCAAGTGGGGTGGACTGGAAGAGTATAAGCTGGAAAGAGGATTATAAAATATAGTTTATTACAGTACGACAGGGAGATTGGCATGAGAACCTATTTAGTAACAGGCGGTGCCGGATTTATCGGCTCCAACTACATTCATTACATGTTTAAGAAATACGATAACGAAATCCGCATTATCAACGTGGATGTGTTGACCTATGCGGGCAATCTGGAGAATCTTAAGGATTTGGAGAATCGAGATAATTATACCTTTGTAAAGGCTGATATTTGCGATAAGGAAGCCATCAGTAAGATTTTTGCAGAGAATGATATTGACCGCGTAGTGCATTTTGCAGCGGAGAGTCATGTAGACAGAAGTATCCGCAATCCAGAGGTGTTTGTGCAGACCAATGTGCTGGGTACAGCGGTAATGCTTAATTGTGCCAAGGCGGCGTGGGAGCTGCCGGACGGAAGCTTCAAGGAGGGCAAGAAATTCCTTCATGTATCTACAGATGAGGTATACGGCTCTCTTCCTGATGATGACAATGCATTCTTCTATGAGACTACACCTTATGATCCCCATAGTCCTTATTCTGCAAGTAAGGCGAGCTCGGACATGCTGGTGAAGGCATACATGGACACTTACAAATTCCCGGCCAATATCACCAACTGCTCCAATAATTACGGACCATACCAGTTCCCGGAGAAGCTGATTCCGCTGATTATCAACAACGCACTGCAGGGCAAGAAGCTGCCCGTATATGGTGACGGTAAGAATGTTCGTGACTGGTTGTTTGTAGAGGATCATGCTAAGGCAATCGATATGGTACAGGAGCAGGGAAGGCTATTCGAGACCTACAATATCGGCGGTCATAACGAGAAACAGAATATCGAGATTATTAACATCATTATAGAGACATTGCAGGAGATGCTTCCCGAGGGAGATCCCCGAAAAGAATTGGTAAGCACAGACCTGATTACCTATGTGGAAGACCGCAAAGGTCACGACCGCAGATATGCTATCGCGCCTGACAAGATTAAGGCAGAGATTGGCTGGTATCCAGAGACCATGTTCAAGGAAGGCATTAAGAAGACGATTAAGTGGTTCTTTGAGAATGAGGAATGGATGAAGAATGTCACCAGTGGTGATTATCAGAAATACTACAATGAAATGTATGAGAAATAAAAGTGTTGATATTTTACGGAGCATAGCCCTGTGCATGGTAATCATATATCATATTTGGGTATCGGCAGGGTCGGTTCCCATAGACAATGAATTTGTTTTTACATTGATACGGTTGGGCGGAGAAATTGGTGTGACATTGTTTTTTGTGATTAGCGGCTTTGGAATCTTTCACGCGCTATATCGCATGGACCAAAAAAACAATCTTCGATTCTTAGAATATTTCAAGAAAAGAATGTTGAGAATAGCACCGGAATATTACCTATCTCTTCTCGGCATTTTGCTGTTGGTGAATGGGGATGT
This sequence comes from Lachnospiraceae bacterium, assembly GCA_015056915.1. GTDB lineage: Bacteria > Bacillota > Clostridia > Lachnospirales > Lachnospiraceae > Acetatifactor. The sequence continues at coordinate 91,778 of SVFK01000004.1, read as the reverse complement.
ATATTTTAATCGAGATGGTATAGATGACATTCTTACGCACTTAACCTTTACGCATAACTATTCGGCATCAACAGCCGGAACGATTAACGGAGTGCTGTGGACAATGTCGGTCACGGTGCAGTTTTATGTTGTAGCAATTCTTTTATACAAGATATTAAGAAAATTCCCAAAGCTGACAGCGGTTGCCGTTGTAGGACTTACTGTATTGTCTAAAGGGATATTATTACACTACGGGCCCTCTCTTTGGAAAGAATCCAGTAGCTTTTGGTTGAGTCGTCAGATTTTGATTTCAGTAATTGACAATTTTGTTCTGGGCATGTACGTTGCAAATCTGTTGTTAGAGGAGGAACGTAGCCAAAATGCTACTCTGTGGAAACTGCTTGCAGGAATCTTGCTTGCTATTATTACTTTATATGGCGTATCAATACTGGGCTTGCAAAAGGGTATCCATACAGATAACATATCCGGGTACACATGGCATTCCCTGATTGCAGTGTGTTTGGCGTTTGCGGTGTACTGCTGCGCTAAGATACATACAGCGCATAGTAGCTTTATTTCCAAGGGATTCCTGTGGCTTGCAAAGTATGAATATGGAATTTATATTGTGCATCTATACACCATTAACTTTTTGTTGGAAAGCGTGCCGGCAATGCAATCGTTAAATGACAAAATGTATGTAGCTGCATGGGGAATCATGTTTGTAAGCTGCGTTGTTGTGGGATATGTTTTTTCGGTTGTTGTGAAAGGAATTCGGCAGGTTTGTGCGAAAATATGTGGATTTTAGAATGAGAATCGCATCTATTGACATCGTAAATTAATTATCGTATAATCAAATATAATTTCACAGAGCAATGCTCTGTCTATGGTCGTTCGACCTGGTTTTCCAATATTACAAATATGGATGCATCCTACATAGTGTTTTTATTGAAAGACCAGGCAGCGTGCATCCACGAATAAGGAGGATGTATGCAAAGAGAAAATGTTGTATCCATTAGCTTTTTTGAAGATTCTGTACGCTTTGCAGATTTGATAAATGGCTATATTTATCATGGACGAGAAATGATTAGTCCGCAAGATATTCGGGAAATAAATTGTTCCATTGCCAGAATAGCTAAGACAGTCAAAAAGGACAAATTTAATGGCGTTATTGATACACAGGTGGTCACAGCTGATGTTATGTGTGAGGTGGGGCAAGATATGCGAGTAGCATTAATTGCTCTGGAGAATCAATCTGACATTCATTATGCTATGCCGGTGAGGGTTATGAATGCAGAGAGTATCCAATATCATAAACAATGGCGTGTAACTGCCAAACATCATCGCAAGGTAAAAGACTTAAAAGGTGCTGAATTTCTTTCTGGATTTTCAAAGGAAGATAAGCTGGTTCCCATGATTACCATCGTGATCTATTTTGGTAAAGAGCCTTGGGATGGTCCTACCAGTTTGAAACAGATGATGGATTTGGCATCGTATCCGCCTGAGTTTGGTGAAATGGTTGAAGATTTTCGTATTCACCTATTGGAAGTGCGCAAGTATGAAAGGTTGGAAGAATTTTGCACAGATATTCAGTATGTTTTTGGATTTTTGCAGCATGAAAAGAGTAAAGGAGAATTAGCAACCTACATCAATGAACATTCAGAAATATTTGAAAATCTGAATGAGGACGCTTACGATATGATTAGTGCGATAACCCATTCGGAGGAGTTATTTAATCTTAAAAGTGCGGAGAAAATGGAAGGAGGATTTGATATGTGTCAGGCGATTAAGGAGATGATTGAAGACGGTAGATTGGAAGGGAAATTAGAGGTATACCAATCATTAGTGAATGAAGGCGTCTTAGGTATAGAAGAGGTGGCTAAGAGAATGAGTATGTCTGTAGAGGAATTGCAGGAGAAAATATTCCCTGCATAAATACTTGTTTTTTTATGACAAATAAAGTATCATAAAATCAAGTTACTTGAGAAAGGTTTTAAAACAATGAAAAAGGCGTTAATTACAGGTATTACAGGACAGGACGGTTCTTATTTAGCAGAATTTTTATTGGAAAAAGGTTATGAGGTACATGGTATTACCAGACGTGCTTCTATTTCTAATACAGCAAGAATTGATCATCTGATTGCCAAGAATGCTATCAGTCTTCATGACGGTGATTTGTCTGACACATCATCCTTGACGGCTATTATTGCCAAGGTACAACCGGATGAAATCTACAATCTGGCTGCACAGTCCCATGTGCAGGTATCCTTTGATGTACCGGAGTATTCCGGTGACGTGGATGCAATTGGTGTACTACGTATTTTGGAGGCAATCAGAATTCTGGGTCTTGAGAAGAAGACGAAATTCTATCAGGCATCTACCTCTGAATTATACGGTAAGGTTGAAGAAGTGCCCCAACGTGAGACTACACCCTTCCATCCTTACAGCCCGTATGCAGTTGCAAAGCAGTACGGCTTCTGGATTACCAAGGAGTATCGTGAAGCCTATGGCATGTTTGCTGTAAACGGTATCCTTTTTAACCATGAGTCCGAGAGACGTGGCGAGAATTTTGTGACACGTAAGATTACTCTGGCAGCAGGCAGAATTGCAGAAGGATTACAGGACCATTTGGAATTGGGTAATATGGATTCCCTGCGTGACTGGGGTTATGCTAAGGATTATGTGGAGTGCATGTGGATGATGCTGCAGCATGACACACCGGAAGATTTTGTGATTGCTACAGGAGAACAGCATACGGTTAGAGACTTTACAGAAAAGGCTTTTGAGGCAAATGGCATTACTATCAGATGGGAAGGCACCGGTATCGATGAGAAGGGTTATGATGCTGCAACAGGCAAGATGCTTGTATGTGTTAATCCCAAGTGGTACAGACCTACGGATGTGGACAACCTTTGGGGTGATCCTACTAAGGCTAAGACCGTTCTTGGTTGGGATCCTCAGAAGACTTCTTATGAGGAATTGGTGCAGATTATGGCAAAGCATGATCGTGCCCTTGCCAAGAGAGAGGCTGCTATCAAGGCTGTTGCAGAGTAATAAGAATAATTATATAGTTTTGATGTTAAGGAGGGTGTTACAACACCCTCTTTCTGTAAAAAATATTTGATAAAGCGTACTGTAGTTAGTATGGTGTGGAGGATATTTTAAATGAATATTATTTTACTTTCAGGAGGAAGCGGTAAGCGCCTGTGGCCCTTATCCAATGATGTCAGAAGTAAGCAGTTTATTAAGCTGTTCAAGGATGACAAAGGTGAATATGAGTCTATGGTGCAGCGTGTCTATCGCCAGATTACAGCGGTAGATGCTGATGCCACAGTGACGATTGCAACCGGTAAATCACAGGTAAGCGCGATTCGCAATCAGTTAAATGACAAGGTGGCTGTATGTGTGGAACCCTGCAGGAGAGATACCTTTCCGGCTATTGCTTTAGCAGTAGCTTATTTGCATGACGAAAAAGGAGTTGGTCTTCAGGAAGCGGTGGCAGTATGCCCTGTGGATCCATATGTATCTAATTCCTACTATGAATCTGTAAAAAAATTGGGAACCTTGGTAGAGCAGGGGGATGCGAATATCACTTTGATGGGTATTGAACCTACGTATCCCAGTGAAAAATATGGATACATTATTCCTATGACATCTGATTCTGTAAGTGCAGTAAAGGAGTTTAAGGAAAAGCCGGATGTGTCCACGGCAGAGCGGTATATTGAACAGGGAGCTTTGTGGAATGCCGGTGTGTTTGCCTTTAAGCTGGGTTATTTGCTTGAAAAGGTACACAGCATGATTGATTTTACGGATTATCGTGATTTGTATGCGAAGTATGATACATTGGAAAAGATTAGCTTTGATTATGCTGTGGTAGAAAAGGAAACAGATATACAGGTTCTTCGTTATGAGGGGGCTTGGAGTGATGTTGGAACTTGGAACATGATGGCAGAGGTTATGGCCGATGCAACCCAAGGTAATGTGATATTAGATAATACTTGTAGCAATACCAATGTGGTTAATGAATTGGATATACCGATTTTGTGTATGGGATGTAAGAATATGGTCATTGCTGCCAGCTGTGACGGTATTCTGGTATCTGATAAAGAGTCCAGTAGCTATATGAAGCCTTATGTAGAGAAACTGGGTGAGGATGTACGTTTTGCGGAGAAATCATGGGGCTCTTACACCGTAATCGATGCCCAATCCACCTCTCTCACCATTAAAGTTACTTTACATGCTGGCAATCAGATGAAGTACCACAGCCATGAGCGTAGAGACGAGGTGTGGACCGTAGTTGAAGGTACGGGCAGAACTATCGTGGACGGTATGGAGCAGGTGGTTCGACCGGGAGATGTCGTAACGATTGCGGCAGGCTGCAAGCATACCTTGATTGCAGATACGGATATGAGTGTAATTGAGGTGCAGGTAGGTTCAGAAATCAGTCAGGCTGATAAGACGGTATTTCCGCTGTAGTAGGGGAAGTGTCAAAGAGGGATAACCAAAGGAGTACACAACATGGAACCGATGCTGTTGAAACCCGCAGGCAAGGATTATTTGTGGGGCGGAACGCGTCTGAAAACGGAATATGATAAACAGATGGACATAGAGCCTCTGGCAGAAACATGGGAGTGCTCTGCGCATCCGGATGGACCCAGTATGATTGTTACGGGGCAGTATGCAGGGATGACTCTGGACAAGCTGTTGGAGGTACACCCAGAGTACATGGGAACTAAGGTAGACCCGGAGAAGGGCTTTCCCATATTGGTCAAATTCATTGATGCAGACAAGGATTTGTCCGTGCAGGTGCACCCGGATGATGCCTATGCTCTGGCGCATGAGCATCAGAACGGTAAGACGGAGATGTGGTATGTGATGGATGCCAAGCCGGGAGCTCGTCTTGTATATGGCTTTGCCCATAAGGTGACACCGGCAATATTGCGTAAAGCAGTAGCGGAAGGCACGTTGTCCAAGCATCTGCAGAAGGTGGATGTGCACAAGGGGGATGTGTTCTTTATGCCGGCCGGTACGGTACATGCAATCGGAGCGGGTGCACTGATTGCAGAGATTCAGGAGAATTCCAACGTAACCTACCGTGTCTATGATTACGAGCGCGTGGACAAGCATGGCAATAAGCGAGAGCTACATTTTGACAAAGCACTGGAGGTAATGAGCATGGATGTGCAATCATCAGTACGACAGATGCCTCGTATGGTTCATTATTATCCCGGTTGCTCCCGTGAGCTTCTCTGTCGATGTCAGTATTTTGAAACGGAACGCATTCAGGTCACCGAGGGTTTCTCCTTTTCGGTGTTGGAAACCTCCTTTCAGGTATTGCTCTGTCTGGAGGGAAGCGGTGAACTGCAGCTTGAGGAAGAGGCGCAGCAGGTTGTCCGTTTTTCCAAGGGAGACTGTATCTTCCTCCCGGCAGACCTGGGTCGCTGCCACATGAGCGGTAAGGCGACACTGTTGAAGGTGCGTTGTTGATGGATGAATTTTATTTCGTGAGAATGATTTTTTGCTATTTTCATATACTATTTTTGCAATAATTTATGAAATGATATTTTTTGTCAGGGCTGTTGACAGTGGTGTCGTTTCATGATATATTGTTTGTAGTGATCGTGTCACAGAAGCTTGCGTGGCCTGTGACCGGAAGAGGCTCCTGCGGGGGCCTTTTCTTTTATTACAAAGGGGAATTAGATATGAGCGAAAGAGAAAAACGTGATAAGCCTTTTTTGACTTATCAACAGCAGATTCAGAAACTGAAGGTTGATAAAAAGTTGGTTATTGATGATGAGGACAGAGCAGTTGCCCTCTTAAAGAAGCATAGTTACTTTGCACTTGTTTCCGGCTATAAGCGTCCATTTAAGAAAAAGGATGGAACCTATCGGGATTATACCTCTTTAGGAGATATTTATGCGTTATATTCCTTTGACAATGCATTGCGCAATGTGGTTCTCAGTAAGATTTTGATTGTAGAAAAGCACGTCAAATCGTTGTTGTCCTATTCTTTTTGTGAAGAATATGGTAGTTTGCAACAGGCCTATCTGGATGCAACAAAATACAATTATGTTCCTGCCAATCAGGAAGGTATCAACAAGTTGGTGTCCATGTTGACGAAGATAGCCAAAGATCCAAAGGATTATCCGTACATACAGCACCAGAAGGATACCTATGGAAATATACCTTTATGGGTCATGGTGAAAGCATTGCCGATGGGAAGCATCTCTAAGATGTATAGTTATTTACCGCCCACTATTCAAACAAGAATCAGCAAAGAATATGCATATGTCAATGAGGATGAGCTTGCTCGTATGCTGGATTTGTTGTCTCGTGTCCGTAATGTTTGCGCACATAATGAAAGATTATTCGACTATAAGTATCAAAAAGGCGGCATTAGGGATTCCTATATTCATGAGATTTTGAAAATTCCCAAAAGAGGAAGTGTTTATAAAAATGGTAAATCCGATTTGTTTGCAGTTTTGATTAGTCTGCGCTATCTTCTGGAACCGGAGGAAATAGAGGAATTGGTTGACCAGATTAGAAAGCTACTGGATAACTTGTATGATTCCACAAGGAGAATAAGTGCTGAACAAATGCGGAAAGAGATGGGTTTTCCGTCAAATTGGGAGTCTGTAAAGAATTGTCCTTTATGTAAATAGAGTCTAACAAGGATACCGGTCAACTCACAAATCCCAACATAGAAAATTGCCTTTTGGGAAATGATGTGTTATGATATAGCAAATAGTGTTCTGTTTGGCAGGACATGGAAATGAGGGCATTGCATTATGTTAAACAATAAATCTATCTTGATTACCGGCGGAACCGGTAGCTTTGGTAAGGCTTTTACCAAATATGTATTGGAGAATTATAATCCTAAGAAGATTATTATTTATTCACGTGATGAATTTAAGCAGTTTATTATGCAGAACGAATTCAAGGAGTATGCGGACAAGCTTAGATTCTTTATAGGAGATGTGCGTGACAGAGAGAGAATGACTCGTGCTTTTGAGGGTGTGGATTATGTGATTCATGCGGCAGCGTTAAAGCAGGTTCCTGCATGTGAGTACAATCCGGCAGAGGCCATCAAGACCAATATTCACGGTGCGCAGAATGTAATTGATGCGGCATTGGATACCGGAGTGAAGAAGGTGGTTGCATTATCCACCGATAAAGCGGTAAATCCGGTGAATCTCTACGGTGGCACCAAGCTGGTATCAGATAAGCTGTTTATTGCAGCCAATGCATATGCAGGAAGCAAGGATGTGTGCTTCTCCATCGTACGTTATGGCAATGTGGCAGGCAGTCGTGGTTCTGTGATTCCTTTCTTTAACAATATTATCAAGAACGGTGGAACAGAGCTGCCGATTACAGATTATCGTATGACTCGTTTCTGGATTAGTCTCCGTCAGGGTGTTGAACTGGTGATTAAGGCATTGGAGGAGGCAAAGGGTGGAGAGACCTTTATTTCCAAGATTCCTTCCTTTAAGATTACGGATTTGGCTGAAGCGATGATGCCCGGCTGTAAGATGCCTGAGGTAGGTATCCGCGAGGGAGAGAAGCTTCATGAGATTATGGTAACCGTAGAGGATTCCATGACTACCTACGAGTATGACAAGCATTTTATTGTATATCCTCAGATGGTATGGAGTGAGAGCAGAAAAGTAATTCCCACCGGCAAGAAGGTGCCGGAAGGCTTCTCTTACAGCTCCGGTAACAATACCGAATGGCTCTCTGTAGAAGAAATCCGTGAACTTTTAAAGACTGTTGATTTGGAGAAATAGTGGAATAGAAGAATATACACACCCGCTCACTTTCGGTGTCCGCTGTCAAGTAGACAGGGGTATGTCAAAAGTGGGCGGGTGGTTTTACTTTTATAAGAAAGCATCTGGTCACGCTAACTCTTGAAATTCACCATGCCTTTTGCTATAATCATCTCAAAGCATATTTCTAAGAATGTTATTTATCATCGTCTCAATATTCTAAAACACATCAGAAAATCTATGCTTTTAATCCAAACAAAGAATAAGGCAGGAGATTTTCAAGTGGATGTCTCCTGCAAAGGAGGAACTGAATATGGAAAAGGATTTGACAAAGAAAAGCTGTTTGTCTGATAATGAGCGTTATGCAGATTTGATTAATGGCTTAATTTTCCGGGGGCGACAATTACTGCGAGCTGAGGATTTAATCGATATGGACAGTCAAACAGGTATGTGGAGTAAAAGTATTCTGTCCGGGAAACGGCAGCGCAGGCAGAAATATCGGGACCTGATTAAGAAAGCTGCGCTAGGTGTGGGCTTTGTGGTTGTCGGCCTAGAGAATCAAGATGAGGTACACTATTTGATGCCCTTGAGAAGTATGGTTTATGATACTTCGGAGTATGAACGTCAGGCAACAGGTATCAGTAAACAGGTACGAAAGAAGAAGGGAGTTACACGGGCTGAGTTTCTCTCCGGATTTACCAAGGAAAGTAGACTAACACCAAGTATTACACTGGTGTTGTACTATGGAAAGGATTGGGATGGGAGTGTCGATTTACACGGCATTCTTAATATGCAGGACATACCGGAAGAGATAAAACCTTATATAAACAATTACTCGATTCATTTAATAGAAATACGAAAATTAACGAATACTGATGTTTTTAAAACGGATCTGAAACAAGTTTTTGACTTCATACGGTATTCAGAGGATAAGAAAAAATTGAAAGAGCTGATACAAACTGATCCGGTGTACCAAGAAATGGATGAGGAAGCCTATGACATGGCTGTACAATATGCCAAAGCGGAAGAAATGATGGCTGTAAAAAAGTATTATGAAAAGGAGGGGAAGGTAAATATGTGCAAAGCAATTAGAGAAATGTTGGAGATAATAGAATCTAATGCAGAAGCGGGTGATGCGGAAGTGGTACATGCATATTTAGCCAAACATCCTTCCTTGCATTTATAAAGTGCAAATGGTAAAATTAATATGTTGTCGCATTATATGAATATGTCATATGATAACAACCTTTGTTAACGAGGAGGATTACCATGGAACAGTTAGCGATTTTTGGAGGTACTCCGGTTAAGGAGACAGCAATCGGTTACGGACATCAATATATTGATGAGGATGATATAGCCGCAGTGGTAGAGGTGCTGAGAAATGGGGACCTCACCTGTGGACCCAAGATAAGTGAATTGGAGGCAAAGCTTTGTGACATTACCGGTGCCAAGTATGCTGTGGCGGTATGTAACGGTACGGCGGCACTTCATTTGACGGCAATGGCGGCAGGCTTTGGAGAAGGAGACGAGGTCATTGTCAGCTCAATTACCTTTGCTGCTTCTTCCAACTGTGTGTTGTATTGCGGAGCGACACCTGTATTTGCAGATATTAAGCCGGACACCTATAATATTGACCCAGAGGCAGTGCGCAAGCTGATTACACCCAGAACGAAGGGTATTATTGCAGTGGATTTTACGGGTCAGGCAGTGGAGCATGATGCTCTTAAGGCTATTTGTGAAGAGTACAATCTGGTATATATCGAGGATGCTGCACATGCTATCGGTACGAGATACAAGGATAAGGCGGTGGGAAGTATTGCAGACATGACCTGCTTCAGCTTCCACCCGGTGAAGACGGCGACTGCCGGCGAGGGCGGCGCTATTACCACCAATGATGAGGCTCTCTACCGCAAGCTGTTGCGCCTGCGTGCGCACGGCATTACCCGCAATCAGGCGGAAATGGTGCATCCCACGGATGCGCGTTGGTACAATGAGCAGGTGGAGCTGGGTTATAATTATCGTATCACGGATTTTCAGGCTGCATTATTAATCAGCCAGTTGAACAAGCTTCCGGCATTTTCAGCCCGTCGCAAGGAGATTGTAGAGCGATATGACAAGGCATTTGCAGATGTACCGGAGCTAATCGTACAGCGGGAGATTCCGGAGTCCGATACCACCAGACATTTATATATTATACGTCTGAATCAGGAGAAGCTAAGCTGCAGCAGACGTGAATTTTTTGATGCGTTATATGCCGAGAATACACGTCCTCAGGTGCATTATCTGCCGGTGTATTGGCATTCCTGTTATGAGAAGCTGGGATATGAGAAGGGCTTGTGTCCCAATGCGGAGCAATTTTATGAAGAGGTTATGAGTATTCCCTTGTATTATTCCATGACGGATGAGGATGTGGAAGATGTTATCCGCGCAGTGAAAAAAGTTGTTGCATATTATGCAAAAGCATAATATATTGTGAAGTGTAGCTGTATTTTTTGCAGCGTAAATTTTTTGAGAAAAGAAGGAATGTTATATGGGAAAGTATTTTGGTACTGACGGCTTCCGCGGAGAGGCTAATAAGACATTGACAGCAGAGCATGCATACAAGATTGGTCGTTTTCTGGGCTGGTATTATCAGCACAAGGACGATGCAGAGAAATGCAAAGTGGTCATTGGAAAGGACACCCGACGTTCTTCTTACATGTTTGAATATGCGCTGGTTGCAGGTCTTACAGCATCCGGTGCAGATGCATATCTGTTACATGTTACTACTACACCCAGCGTGTCTTATGTAACAAGAACGGAAGATTTTGACTGTGGTATTATGATTTCTGCCAGTCACAATCCTTACTATGATAACGGAATTAAGCTTTTGAATTCCAATGGTGAAAAGATGGATGAGGAGACCATCCTGAAAATCGAAGAATATCTGGACGGTGTTGTACCGGAGGCTCCTTATGCAGAGCGTGACAGAATCGGTTGTACTGTAGATTATGCGGCAGGACGTAACCGTTATATCGGTTATCTGATTTCGCTGGCAACACGTTCCTACAGAGACAAAAAGGTGGGTCTTGACTGTGCCAACGGAAGTGCGTGGATGATTGCCAAGAGCGTGTTTGATGCCTTGGGTGCCAAGACTTATGTAATCAATAATCAGCCGGACGGTCTGAATATCAATACTAACTGCGGTTCTACCCATATTGAGGGATTGCAGAAGTATGTTGTGGAGAATGGTTTGGATGTAGGCTTTGCCTTTGACGGAGATGCGGACAGATGTCTGTGCGTGGATGAGAAGGGAAATTTGGTGGACGGCGATGCGATTATGTACATTTACGGCTGCTACATGAAGGAGCGCGGCAAGCTGTTCGGCAATAAAGTGGTTACCACGGTAATGTCTAATTTCGGTTTGTACAAAGCCTTTGATGCTGCCGGAATCGAATATGAAAAGACGGCGGTGGGTGATAAATATGTATATGAAAATATGGTTCAGAACGGTTACCGTCTGGGCGGAGAGCAGTCCGGTCATATTATCTTTAAGAAATACGCAACCACAGGTGATGGCATTCTGACAGCTATCAAAATGATGGAGGTCATGCTGGAGAAGAAGCGTACCTTAAGTGAATTGGCGGCGCCCTTCCATGTATATCCTCAGGTACTGGAGAATGTACGCGTTACTGATAAGGCTACCGTGCGTGGTGATGCAGATGTGCAGAATGTAGTTGACGAGGTGGCACGTGAGCTTGGTGATGACGGTCGTATTCTGGTTCGTGAGAGTGGTACAGAGCCATTAATCCGCGTTATGGTGGAAGCGGGAGATATGGAGACCTGTCACAAGCATGTAGACCGTGTAGTGCAGTTGATCGTGGATAAAGGTTATAGAGTGTAGGAATCGGCAGCCTGTTCTGTAAATATACGGAATGGGCTGTTTGTGATATAAAGGTGGTAGTAAATGAGTCAGAGTAAAAAGAATAAGCTGATAGATATCATTGTATTTGTTGTATTATTATGCATTGCTTCGGTTATAACCTTCCTGCTGTTTCACAGGCAGACCTTGGGCAATCTGGACAATTATCATTCCGATATGAAGGCGTATATTTTGGAAATGCAGGGGTTAGATAGCGGTTATGATTTTCCCTATCCTATCTTTTTTAAGCTGGCGGCATTGATCCACCTGTTTACCGGGCCGGAGCTTGCAGTGGCATTGGCCACCGTGCTGCTAAATAGTCTGGGCATTGTGACGGTTAAGTGTGCATTGAACCATCTGACCGGTAAGGAATTGGAGAATGCATTTGCCAACAGGAAGTGGCTGGCAGGTGTACTTATCAGTGTGGTGTCGGTGACACTGTTTTTTGTATCCATGCTGTTTCCGCCGGAGGGAATGTATCTGCCGGGTATCAGGTTCCGTTGTGTTGGGGTATTTACCGGTAATCCCTTCCACAATGCAACGTATATGGCGGCGCGTCCTTTCGCCATGCTCGCATTCCTATGGTGTGCCAAGCTGCTGGTGAATTATGAAGAGGGCTATAGCGGTAAATGGAGACATGGCGACAAGGGTGTAGATATGCAAGATTATGTGTTGTTCGCCCTGTTCCTGCTGTTGGCTACCATGACCAAGCCCAGCTTCACTATTGTGCTGGTAGGTGCAGCGGGTCTGATTATGGTGTATCGTATGTGCAGGAGCAGATTCCGTAATTTCCTGCCTACGATTTATCTGGGGATATGTTTTATCCCTACCTTTATTGATTTGCTGTATCAGTACAAGGGGGTATTTGTGCCCGAGGAAGGTGCTGAGGGTGGCATCGGATTTTGCTTCGGTGAGATATGGGGGTATTATAGTGACAATATTCCTTTGTCCATTTGTCTGGCGGTAGGGTTTCCGCTGCTTGTGCTGATATTGAATTATAAGGAGCTGAAGCACAATGCTTTATATCGGTTTTCCTGGCAAATTTACGCAATGGGCTTTGCAATGGCATTTTTGTTATATGAAAAGGGCTTCCGTAAGCCGGATTTTAACTTTTCGTGGGGATATATGTATGGAATCTTTTTTGCCTTTGTGGGTGCGCTGGTGGTACTGTTACAGGCGACGGGGCGCAAGCAAAAGCCACTGCTGCTTGCCTTGCAGTGGTTGGCGTATCTGTGGCATGTGGCCTGTGGAATCTATTATTTCTGGGGAATGCTTCAGGGAGGCACCTATTATTAGGGAAAAAGTAAAATTGTGATGTAAAATTGTGATATAGCTGTGAATAGGAGAAGAACGGTGAGAAGCAAAGGAAAGATGTTAGCAAAATACGCAGTTCCCATATTATGGATTATTATCGCTGTTTATGGAATTCTGTGTTTCTATTTATACTACATGCAGTCCATACAGCCGTTGGAATATAATAACCGTTATTTTCAATCGGATTTGCCCTATCATATCAGTATGATTGTGGATGACGGGTGGTATTACAGCTTTACGGCATATGCCTATCAGCTGCTTCATCTGCTGGGAGGCGGTGGCACGGTTTGGATTGCGGCGTTTCTGGCAGTAGTTACGGTGTTATGCGTTGTATTGACGGAAAGGCTGTTAAGACTGCTTTTAAACAGGGAGAGGGCGGATGTATTAACTCTGTCTGCTGCCGTGGTGCTGAATCTTGTAATGCCCTTTTTCTGGGAGTATGCAGGAGCCTATCGCTATGTGAGCTACCAGTCCGGCAATCTGTGGCACAATTCCACCTATCAGTGTATGAAGCTGGCGGCACTGGCAGCTGTCTTATGCTATGAGAAGTTGGAGAGTGTATATCGGGAGAAACTGACAGTCAGACAATGGCTGATAATGGCGGGGCTGCTATTTGTGTGCACCGGAATCAAGCCAAGCTTTTTAACAGTATTTGCTCCGGTTCTGGCGGTAAAGCTATTGGTTGATTTGGTGAAGAAGGTGCCCTTTAAGCAGATTTTTCTGTTGGGTAGTACGGTATTGCCGGCCTGTGCTGTGATACTGTGGCAGAATATGGTGCTGTTCGGAGCGGATACAGGTAACGGTATGACCTTTGAACCATGGTATACTTTTTCTTTGCATGCCAATAAAACGAAGCTGGCGGTGTTATGCTCCATTGCGTTTCCGGTGGTAGTGCTGTTATTTTCCCTTAAGGAATTGCGGAAGGACAAGCGATATCTGTTTGTGTGGGGAATGACGGCAGTGGGTTTCCTGGAGGCACTTTGCCTGGTGGAGACGGGGACTCGTTCCAGAGACGGCAATTTTCTGTGGGGATATTGCTTTGCAATCTTTCTGGTGATGATATACAGCTTTGTAAAGTGGCTGTCATTTCTGCAAAAGAAGGAGCATGTGGTTTTCTATCGAATTGTGTTTGGCATTGCAGGAGTAGTGCTGACATATCAGCTTTTCTGCGGCGGTTATTTCTTTGTGCGGCTGCTTCAGGGCGAGACGTATTTTATGCTGGGCTAAAAAACAGTGGCTGATATGCGCCAAACGTGGTAAAATAGATAGAAGTGTGCGGAAAGGAAATTGTGATTATGGATAAAATTGCGGTATTAATCCCCTGTTATAATGAAGAACAGACAATTTCAAAGGTAATTCGGGATGCCAGGGAAGCTTTACCTGAGGCTGTAATTTATGTGTATAATAACAATTCAAAGGATCGTACGGTAGAGCTGGCGCAGGAAGCCGGAGCCATTGTCCGCAATGAGTATAAGCAGGGTAAGGGAAATGTTATCCGCAGAATGTTCCGGGAGATAGATGCAGAATGTTATTTGATGATAGACGGAGATGACACTTATCCTCTGGATCAGGCAGCAGAGATGGTGGACAAGGTATTGCACCACAATGCAGATATGGTAGTGGGGGACAGATTATCCTCCACCTATTTTACGGAAAACAAAAGACCCTTTCATAATTTCGGTAACAGTCTGATGAGAGCAGGAATTAACAGCCTGTTTCATTCGGACATTAAGGATATTATGACAGGCTATCGGGCATTCAGCTATGAATTTGTAAAGACCTTCCCTGTATTTTCCAAAGGATTTGAAATAGAGACAGAGATGACCATTCATGCGGTCAATTATAATATGCAGGTGGAAAATGTAATCGTAGAGTACAGAGACCGCCCGGAGGGCAGTGAATCCAAGCTCAATACCTACAGAGACGGTATGCGTGTTATTCGGAAAATGCTGCAGCTGTACAAGAATTATCGCCCATTAAGATTCTTCGGCATGCTCTGTGCGGCACTGGTGCTGGCAGCAGCATTATTGATGATTCCGATTCTTGGTGTTTATCTGGATACGGGACTGGTGCCCAGGTTCCCTACCCTGATTGTCTGCGGATTCATGGTGCTTGCAGGTATTCAGTCCTTTTTTGCAGGGATGATACTTGAGGTGATGGCGGCAAAGGATAGAAAGGATTTTGAGTATCGTTTGACCAGTGTACATGACAGGAAGAAAGGGAAGGATGTGCCTGATGAAAGCAAAATATTGTGATGAGGCTGCAGGGATTTATCTGCGCCTAATGACATATGAGGATACGGATTTGATTGTAAAGTGGCGAAATAGTGAGGCGGTGCGCAGTAATTTTATTTATCAGGCGCTTTTCACCAGGGAGACCCACGAGCATTGGATTAAGACCAAGGTGGAGACCGGTGAGGTGGTGCAGATGATAATCTGTGACAGTGCCACAGAGGCGCCGCTGGGCTCCGTATATATCAGAGATATTGACAGGCAGCATAATAAAGCGGAGTATGGCATCTTTATCGGCGAGGCTTCTGCCAGGGGGAGAGGCATTGGCACTGCGGCTGCCAGACTGATGCTCCGGTATTGCTTTGAACAGGAGCACTTACACAGAGTGTATCTGAGAGTATTATCCCACAATGAACAGGCTATGCGTAGCTACGAGAAGGCAGGATTCGTCAGAGAGGGCTGTTTGCGGGAGGATGTCTGTATCAATGAGGAGTACCGCGATGTGGTGTGGATGGCAGCACTCAATCAATAAGAGAAGAAGGTATAACAACATGAAAAAAGTCAGTTTTGTGATTCCCTGTTATCGTTCAGAGAACACGCTTCAGCATGTAATAGCAGAAATCGAAGACAAAATGAAACAGCTCACACAATATGAGTACAATGTATTTCTGATAAATGATTGTTCCCCGGACAATACCGTAGGTGTGATTCGCAGACTTTGCGAGGAGAAAACATATATCAAGGGAATCAGCTTTGCAAGAAACTTTGGTCAGCATGCGGCGCTGATGGCCGGTTTACGCCATTCTGACGGCGATTATGTGGTGTGTCTGGATGATGACGGACAGACCCCTGCCGATGAGGTGGACAAGCTTCTGGGCAAGCTGGAAGAGGGTTATGATGCGGTGTATGCCAAGTATGAGCACAAGCAGCATTCCGCATTCCGTAATATCGGCAGTAAGATTAATGAGCTGATGACACGTACCATGCTGGGTAAGCCGAAGGAATTGTATATATCCAGTTATTTTGCAGTGAAGAGATTCGTGGTGGAAGATATGATTCGTTATGAGAATTCGTATCCATATGTAATTGGTCTGGTACTGCGTGCCACCAAGAACATTACCAATGTGACAGTTCAGCACCGAGAGAGAGAGGAAGGTAATTCCGGTTATACCTTTAAGAAATTGATAGGTCTGTGGTTTAATGGTTTTACAGCCTTTTCGGTAAAGCCTCTGCGTATCGCTACCATAATTGGTGCAAGCAGTGCCGGTGTGGGATTTTTGTATGGCATCTATACGGTCATTAAGCGTCTGGTGAATCCTGATGTGCCCATGGGCTTCAGTTCCATGATGACGGCAATCGTTATCTTCGGCGGAATGATAATGGTGATGCTGGGACTGATAGGTGAATATATTGGACGTATTTATATAAGCCTGAACAATTCCCCTCAGTATGTTATCAGGGAAAGAATGAATATCGAAGAGAAATAGTCGGAAAGGATTAAGACTTTTTTATGAATCAATTTAAGGACTGGTGGAAAGAGGATAAAAGGTATTTGACCATGCTGAAAGCAGTGTTATTGGCTTTGTTGCCTATTTTGTGCTGCCTGATAAGCTGTGGGATGCAAGGGAAGAGTATCGGAGAAGTATATCTGCCTGTTTCTGAATGGAATGATGAGCTCTTTTAC
Organism: Lachnospiraceae bacterium; assembly: GCA_015056915.1. Taxonomy (GTDB): domain Bacteria; phylum Bacillota; class Clostridia; order Lachnospirales; family Lachnospiraceae; genus Acetatifactor. The sequence continues at coordinate 74,909 of SVFK01000004.1, read as the reverse complement.
TTTAAACAGGTGGAGAGTATCGTGAATTTTGGCTATCCACAAGGCTTTTACGGGTTTAACGAAAGTCATGCCTTAAAGCTGTCTTTTGCGGCTTGGAGTCCTGTTTTGGTATTTCCATGGATTTTATGGGGATTGTTATTTGGTTGGAACCTGATGTCCCCTATTATCTGTAATATTCTGTTGCTCACTGTGGCTGTTTTTGCCTTTGTATGGCTGGTAAAGCCTACCTGGAAGCAGTTAGGTGTTCTGACATTATTATTCTGTCTGTATACCCCTTTTGTACGCTATATGCTCTCCGGTATGCCGGAGATTATCTGCTTTAGCATGTTGATTGTTTTTTATGGTCTGGCAATCAATTATCTGGAGTCGGAAAAAGGCTATAAGCTGGCATTGCTTTTTGCAATAGCCGGGCTCTTGGTACTGATGAGGCCCTATATGCTTCTGTTTTTGCTGCTTCCGGTATATCTCTGGGTGAAAAAGAGCAAATGGAAGGGGCTTATAGGCTCCGTGGCAGTACTTGGCGTGGTGCTGGGTATGTATGCAATGATTAAGCATTATCTGGCTGCAGAGTATTTTGCACCGCTGTTTTTTACCGATTGGATTACCACCTTTTTTACGGAAGGGTTCGGTGCGGGCATTCATAATTTCTTCGGAACACTGTACTATATGGGCAAGGATTTTTTGCGTCATATGAGACAGGCTATTGAATTTGGCAGGGCCTCAGGTGCGTATTTCTGGGGCTATCTGGTAATGCTGGGGATTCTTGTGTGGCAGTCTGTTGCAGACTGGCGCAAGGTACGCAGAGATAAGCTGCAGGCTGAGAAGCAAGCTGACAATGCATCTCAAGGCGGTTCTGTAGGAATCAAGACACGTCTGGTGGTGGAAGCACATCTTGCCTTTTGCTTTGTGGGCATGCTGTTTGCATTGCTTCTGATGTACAAGCTGACAGAGGGTAGTAAGCATCTGTTGACTTTTATGGGTGTGGGAGTATTTGTCATCAGTCTGATGAGAACCAGATTTTACAAGAAGGCAGTGCTACTGGGGGCTGTATTTGCGTTCTTTTATACCTATATGGCGGTGGACCCTTATGATTACCAGGTGCCCTTTGCCAATGAGGAAAAGGTGACGCAGGTAGAATACTGGAGTGAGGCCTTTGACGCACATCTGGAGCTGGTGGATGAAAATGTGCCCAATTTTGATAATGTGATTATCTGGGTATTCAGTGATATGGTTTCAGAGGAATCCGTTACAGCAAAATGGCAGATTTTATACGGTCTGCCAAAGGGCTTTGGTATTAGCTGCTGTATGCCGGATTATATTGTTGAGAATCTGGAAAATCTCCAAAGTCGGTATATTGCAACCGTTGCAGAAGGGACGATTGACGGTATGTGTGCAGAGCTTGGATACCGTGAAATCGCCCGGGATGCAGATATGGTTGTTTATGAGAGATATTAAAAATCAAAAATTGTTTATCTGATTGCAAGTGCAATGCGGCTGCCGATGGTAAAACGGGTTCTCTCGTTGGGATGGCAGCCGTCCAATAATAAATAGGTATCGTAGTTGGCCGCTTCAATATTTAATTCAGAGTAATTGTCCAATACATCCACATTGGTATCGGCGCCTACTGCGATTGCTGCGTTGACGTAATCGGTTAAGATACCGCCTGCGCCGCTGTTTCTTTCTTCACCATTGGAAAAACAGATTGTAAAGTTAGGAGTCATCAGCAGAATCTGGGCTTCGGGATAAGCCTCCTGAAGGGCATGGATGGCGGTGCGAAGCGCACCACTGTAGCTGGTGACGTCATAGGGGTCCTCTGTGGTAACACTGGCCCCGATGAAATAGTCATTTAAACCGTAGTTAATTACAAAACAAAGCTTCTTGGTGTCGGGGCTGTTCTGAAGGTATTCGGTTACACCGCTATACACCTGTGCATCCTCTGGGAGCGGGGAGATGTCCTGACGGATAAAGGCATCTACAATACCGGGGAGGTTAATGGGGGCATCAGGATAATAGGCAGCACTGTTACCGCCGTAGCCGCAGTTGTACACTCTGGCATTGGTAAGTCCGTTTACAACGCCGGGAATCGAGGTACTGTCTGTGTAGTTACCGATTACGCTGTCCCCGAAAAATACGATTGTGTAATCCGATAAATCAGGATAAATCGTGGAGTTGTTTCGATTATCTGCGATTAATTGTGAAAAGGATTCCCATACAGGTTCTATGTTTTCCGGCGTGATGCGGAAATCATACATGCTGTCAAAAATCAGCATCAGAGTACGAGAAATATCTGCGATAGTGTCATGGGTGTTTTCATAGTTTGCAGGATTGCAAAGCACCCATTCCGTAGCAAAATGATATACGGTAATATTACTTTGGGGCAGCATGGTATCCATTATCGAACGATATGCTGACAGCTGCTCCTCTAACTGCTTATCGGAGAGCGCTGTCCAGTAATCCATAGAAGGCGCCGCAAGAAAAATATGGTATTGAACGGAAGGATATTCCTGCAACAGTAGAAGTAATTCAGTGGCATCGATACTTTCCGGACGGATACCCAGATAAATGGTTGTGATAGCATTGCCTGAAAGGGCAATTTTTTCCATGTAGGACTGTAAAGTATCAATATCAGGTATGCAATAAGCTGTTTTCAGCATGGTCTGTCCGCGGAAATGAGAAAAGCTCTCTTCCTCGTAATTCTCGATGGAGTACATGGACAGGAATACGGTGTCGTATTTTTCTGAGGCAATACGTTTAAAGTCATCCTTGCGAGCCTGAGGAACGGACAGTAACAGATACAGAATAATGGCTGCCGCCACTAACAGACAGACAATACCGGATAAAAGAATTGCCTTTTTGTGTTTATATATAAAAGTTGGCTTTGACATATAGAGTCTCCTTTGCTTTTCCATTCTGCTATTTTCAGTATAGCATATCAAGTAAGGGTTTCAAAGTGTTTTAGGAGTTTTGAACATGAAGAACAAAGTGGTTTCCAAAATAAATAATGCAGTTGACTGGTTGGACCATTTACCTATGTGGTGGGTGGGACTTCTTCTTTTGGCGATTGTATTTACGCCCTTTATACTCTTAGGGGATGGAGTGGTGTTTGGTGTTCACGACCAGTTGGACGAGAGCATCATGAACTATCTGTTGCCTGCAAAGTATCTGGGGCAGAATGTGAGTGTTATGCCGGAAATGCTCGGCGGTGTGAATGCCAGCGGAATGCAGCCGGCGGCAGTTTTATTTGTACTGCTGTATCGCTTTCTGAACCCCTTAACTGCGTTTCTGGTGCAATACGCCATTTGCTTTGTATGTGGCTTTATCGGAATGTATCTGAGTGTAAAGGAAATGACAGGAAGCAGTATTCTGGCAGTAGCTATGGCGGGGTGCTTCTCTATGCTGCCCTTGGCGCCGATTTACGGCTTGACTATCTACGGACTGCCTCTTGTACTGTATGCCTTTTTGTGCCTGTATCAGCAGAAAAGGAAGGTGGTGTCCTTTACCCTTCTCGCCCTTTTTGGAGTTACCAGTCATCTGGTGTGTACAGGATATGTGGTATTGGGCTTCTGGGCAGTGGCGTTACTGGTAATGCTGTGTCGAAAGAAGCATAATAAGTGGTTATGGCTGGGGTTTGCCCTGCTGTTTGGTGTGTATGTGGTGGTGAATCGCAAGCTCTTTCTGGAGTTGCTGCTGGGAGGTAGCACCTATATGAGCCATCGCGAGGAATTTGTTGGTTATCCCTCTCCCTTCTGGGCGACGGCGAAGGATGTTTTCCTAAACGGTGCACAGCATGTGACTTCGTTACATCAATATTTGATTCTTCCCATTTTTCTATGTGTCATTATTGGATTTTTCTTGAAAAAGGATGAGACAGGTAAGAAGCTGCATCTGGCATCTATATGGGGCATGGTGCTTCTGATTGCCATTGCGCTGTTCTATGGCTTCTGCAGGTCATTGCCGGTAGTGGAATGGAAGAATAGTATCAGTGGGTTTCTTAAGCACTTCCAGGCAGAGCGATTCTATTGGATCTATCCGGCAGCTTGGTATGCGGAGTTTGCCCTTGCCTTTGCGGTTATATGGAGGAAGGGCAGAATGCTTGCGGGAAAGCTGATTCTTTTGGCAGTGGTATTGTTGCCAACCTTAAATCTTATAAAGGATAATTCGTTCTTTTACATGAATGTAAATCAGATGAATAATGGCAGCGGCATTACAGGTTATACTACATGGGAGAGCTATTATGCGGAGGATTTGATGCAGCATCTGGAGGAAGTAATCGGGCGTGATATGGAGGACTATCGGGTGGCACATCTGGGAATCAGTCCGGCGCCTTCTCTGGTGCATGGTTTTTATACAGTGGATGGCTATTCCAACAATTATCCCTTAGAGTACAAGCAACGGTTTCGTCAGGTTATTGCCCGGGAATTGGACAAAAATCAGGAAACCAAGGTGTACTTTGATGAATGGGGTAGCAGGTGTTATCTCTTTAACGGTGTTACCGGCACCTATTATAATCTGTCCAAGCGTGCGGGCTTACAATACGAAAAGCTTGATTTTGATATGAAGGCACTTCGGGAATTGGGCTGTGAATATCTGTTTTCCGGTGGAGAAATACTGGATGCAGAGAGGATGGGGCTGGAATTCTTAGGATATTATGAAACGGAAGCCTCCTATTGGGGAATCTGGCTGTATCATTTAACAGAAGAAAATTAGCTTTTGCAGGGAAGAGTAATGGCTTATTGGCAAATAGAAGTGTACGAGCCGGGCAAAATGTGGTACAATAAAATTTAAACAGTAAATAGGATTAGTGAGAAGGATGCTTATGAAGGATAGAATTTATGTCTGCCATACGTATTATCATGTATATATTACTTTTTTAAAGGAATTACAGCTTCGGGAACAGCATGGAGAAGCCTGGCAACCCGGTGCCACACTTTTGTTGTCCAAGATGTCCAATAATTTCGAAAGCCTGCAGGAGCGCATAGAGCGGACAGGCCTTTTTGAAAAGGTTATGGAATTTGATGAAAAGCGGGAGGATTTCTTCCCGGAGCTTGCCGAATATCGCAAGGATACAGGGAATTTTCTGGGTAATCTGCGCAACCGCATACGCTTTACCAGACGTTACGCACAGCTGGAAGCACCTTATATTCCGGTAAATTTTAAGGAATATAAGGATATTTATGTGTATTGTGATTCTGACCCTATCGGCTATTATCTTAATCAGAATAGGATTTATTATCACGCGGTGGAGGATGGCTTGAATTGCCTGAAGAATTTTGATGCGGCTAGATATGATAACAGAGGACACTTTAAGCTGAAGGCTTTTCTGTCCATGAAGCTGAATTTGATTTTTGTGCAAAACGGATATGGTAAATATTGTCTGGATATGGAGGTTAATGATATTTCGGCAATTACCTACCCCTGTCCCAGATACATTGAGGTGCCCAGACAGGCATTGGTAGACCGGCTTACCAAGGAGGATAAGGACTTGGTTCTGCAGGCCTTTATCCGGGACAAAGAGACATTGCAACGCCAGATTGCAGAAAGCAATCAGGTGGGAGACAAGATATTGATTCTGACAGATCCTTTGTGTACGCTTGATGTGAGGGAGCAGATTTTCCGGGACATTATCGCAATGTATGAACCGGAGGGTACTGTTTTTATTAAGCCTCACCCAAGAGATGTGTTGGACTACCGGAAGCTTTTTGCGGATTATCCGCAATTTGATGCCACGGTCCCTATGGAAATGTTGAATTTCTTCCCGGGACTTCGGTTCAAAAAGGTGGTAGGTGTTTTTACGGAAATGAAGGGAATTCAATTTGCGGATGAGGTGGTCAGACTGGGCGCAGACTTTATGGATGCCTATGAGGACCCATTGATTCATCGTCAGAATGAGCAGATTTAGTAACAAAGGAAAGATTGAAGAAAGGCATAGAAGAAATATGCTTCAGATTATTAAAAAGATTCGTATTTTATTAGATAAAAAACAAAAGCGTACTATGATTGGCCTGGTTTTCCTGATGGTTATCAGTGCCTTTTTACAGACCGCCGGTGTAGGCTTGTTGGTACAGGTGGTAAATGTGGTGATTGACCCTGAGGCAGTAGCCAATAGCGGCATTGCCAAGGCCTGCTATGATTTGATAGGTGTGGACAGCTACCAGACCTTTTCTGTAATTATTATGGCAGCACTGATTCTTACCTTTGTGGTGAAGAATATTTTTATGTATGTGCAGCAAAAGCTTACGCTTTCTTTCGTGTATACCAACCAATTCCGTACCTCTGAGCGTATGATGCGCAACTATTTAAGAAGAGGCTACGAGTTTTATCTGAATGCAGATACCGCAGTTGTACAGCGCAGCATTACCTCCGATGTCAATAACATGTATGCATTAATTCTTGCCTTGCTCCAGTTGTTGTCAGATGGTGTAATGTCTTTTTTTGTGATTGCCTATTGTCTCATAAGCAGCGGTGTGATGACTATTTTGCTGGCTGTGGTGCTGGTGCTGCTGATGTATATTATCAAGCGTGTATTGAAGCCTATTATGTACAAGGCAGGCAAGGATAATCAGGATTTTTACAGCGGCCTGTTCAAATGGATCTCCCAGACGGTACAGGGCATTAAGGAAGTAAAAATAGCCGGTAAGGAACAGTACTTTGTATCCGAATACCGCAAATGCGGCAAGGGCTATGTGGATGCAGTGCAGCGTTACAGCCTGTACAATCAGGTGCCTAAGCTGTTGATCGAAACTGCCTGTGTGGCTACCATGGTAGGCTATATGATATTTCTGGTGCTTACCGGAGTACCTACGGAGGAGATGCTGGATGTGTTTGCTACCTTGGCGGCAGCAGCTTTTGTATTGCTTCCCAGTGTGAACCGCATTAACAATCAGATTAATTCTATTGCGTATTTTGAGCCCTTCTTTATGGGTGTCAGTGACAATTTGCAGGATGAAATCAACGGTGAAAAGGTGGATATGTCCTTTGCTACAGATGAGGATGAGAAGCTGCCTGTTGAAAAAGTAATTGAGATGAAGGATATAACCTATGCATATCCTAACACGGATAAATTGATTTTCGACCATGCGAATCTGACTATTCCTGTGGGAGCTGCTGTGGGTATTGTGGGAACCTCCGGTGCAGGCAAAAGTACAGTGGTAGATATATTGCTTGGTTTGCTTGAGGTGAGGACCGGAAGCATCTGTGCAGACGGTGTGAATGTCAAGGATAATTACCGTAAATGGATCAAAAATATAGGTTATATTCCTCAGATGATTTTTATGCTGGATGACACCATTCGCAAAAACGTGGCATTTGGTGTGCCGGAGGATAAGATTGATGAACAGCGCTTGTGGGAGGTATTGAAGGAGGCGCAGCTGGATGAATTTATCAGGACACTGCCCGACGGATTAGATACCGGTATCGGTGAGCGAGGCATCCGTCTGTCAGGTGGACAGAGACAGCGTATCGGTATTGCCAGAGCCTTGTACAACAATCCGGAGGTACTGATACTGGATGAGGCCACCTCTGCTCTTGACAATGATACCGAGGCGGCTATCATGGAATCCATCAACAGACTGCACGGCAAGAAGACCTTGATTATCATTGCACACAGATTGCAGACCATTGAGAAATGCGACATTGTTTATCGTGTGGAGGATGGTAAGGCTACGGTAGAAAGAGGTCAGATATGAAATTAAGTGTCATTGTACCTGTCTATAATATGGCGGATGGCGGTAAACTGGAATATTGCTTGGATTCCTTGGTAAATCAAACCATTGATGATTATGAAATTATTGCGGTGGATGATGCTTCCACAGACACTTCTCTAGAGATACTGCGCGATTATGAGAGCCGATATCCGGACAAGGTTAAGGTGCTCTGCCATAAGGTAAACAAGCGTCAGGGAGGTGCTAAGAATACAGGCCTTCGTGCGGCGCAGGGAGAGTGGATAGGTTTCATAGACAGTGATGACTGGGTAACGCCGGATTACTATGAAAAGCTTCTGGGTAAGGCTAAGGAGACCGGTGCAGATATGGTGGGCTGTGATTATAGTCTTGTGGACAGGCAGACCATGGAGGTAGGCAGGATCGTACAAAACAATACTATGGAGCAGACAGGCGTACTGGATGAGGAGAAGCATAAGAAGCTGTTGATGCGCTCCGGCAGTATGGTTATCAAGATTTATAAGCACAGTGTGATTCGGGAACAGAATCTGTGTTTTCCGGAAGGAATGTTTTATGAGGATAATTGTGCAGGACCCATATGGAGCCTGTACTTTAAGCATTTTGAGAAGGTGGAGGAGCCGCTGTATTTCTACTATCAGCATCAGGTGTCCACTGTACATCATATTACAGAGGAGAAATGCCGCGACAGAATGAAAGCAGCGGAGCTTCTGTATGCGGAATGCAGACAGAGAGGATTTCTGGAGCAATACCGGAAGGAAATCGAGTATCGCTTTTCGGAATTGTATTATGTGATTACTTTATTTTCGTATCTTCCAGGTGTGCAAAAGCCTTCCTTGAAATTTATAAAGGAATTACGTCAGGGAGTGGTAAGGAGATTCCCTGAATTTGAAAAGAACCCCTATTATCTGCAAAATACCGGTGAAGAAGAGAAGAAATTCATTGCCATACAGGGGCGCTCCAATGTAATCTTCTTATGGTATTATCAATTAAAGCAGTGGGTCTGGAAGCAAAAAGCAAAGAGGTAAGCATTGTATGAAAACCATAGCAATTATTACTGCCAGAGGAGGCAGCAAACGAATCCCCAGAAAGAATATCAAGGAATTCTGCGGAAAGCCCATACTGGCATATTCTATAGAGGCAGCTATTGCCAGCGGTGTGTTTGATGAGGTCATGGTGTCTACGGATGACGATGAGATTGCAGACATTGCCAAACGCTACGGTGCAAAGGTGCCGTTTATGCGCAGTGAGGCAACAGCCAATGATTACGCTACTACGGTGGATGTATTAAAAGAGGTGTTGGAACGTTATCGGGAGATGGGACAGCAATTTACAAAGGCTTGCTGTATCTATCCCACCGCACCCTTTGTCACCGGGGAAAAACTGAGGGATGCCATGAAAACGTTAGAGGAGCAGGATACCTTTTCCGTGATTCCGGTGGTTCCCTTTTCCTTTCCGCCCCAGAGAGGACTGGTAATTGCGCAAGGCAATCTTACATATGTCCAGCCGGAACACAAAAATACACGTTCTCAGGATTTGGAGCATATTTATCATGATTGTGGACAATTCTATTGCTTTGATGTGGAAGTATTATTTAGGCAGGGGTCTCTTTTTGGAGAAGGAACCAAGCCGCTTATTATGAATCCTCTCGAGGTACAGGATATTGACAATGAAGAAGACTGGCAGATTGCCGAGATGAAGTATCGCTTGATGGAGAGCAGGGCAAATCGGGAATAAGTAGTACGAAATAAGAAGCACGAATAAGAAAGGTATGGTAATAGAAATGAAGGATGTAAGTAGCAGAAGGCAGCTTACCATAGGAGAGCGTATCATAGGGGAAGGGCACCCCACATATATCATTGCAGAGATGTCTGCCAATCATGCAGGCAGCCTTGCGTACGCAAAAGAGATTATTCATGCTGCCAAGGAAGCAGGTGCCGACTGTATTAAGATTCAGACTTATACGGCAGATACGATAACGATTGATTGTGACAATTCTTATTTTCACATAGATAACGGAACCTGGGAGGGAGAAAATTTATATAGCCTTTATCAAAAGGCCTATACTCCGTGGGAGTGGCAGGGAGAGCTGAAGCAGGAGGCTGAGAAGGTCGGGATTGACTTTTTTTCATCTCCTTTTGATAATACAGCAGTGGATTTTCTGGAAGGAATCGGTGTGGAATTTTACAAAATTGCATCCTTTGAGTTGGTAGATATTCCGTTGATTCAGTATGTGGCTTCCAAAGGCAAGCCTATCATTATGTCGACAGGAATGGCTACGCTGGCAGAGATTGATGAAGCAGTACAGGCGGCCAGAAGCGTCGGGAATCATCAGCTGGCTCTGTTGCGTTGCGCCAGTGCGTATCCGGCGGTTACTGATGAAATGAATCTTCGCACCATGCAGAACATGGCAGAGATTTTTCAGGTGCCGGTGGGCTTGTCCGATCATTCTATGGGTTCTGTGGGGGCTGTGGCGGCAGTGGCATTGGGCGCCAGCATTATTGAAAAACACTTCTGCTTAAGCAGAGAAATAGAAAATCCGGATTCCTCTTTCTCTATGAATCCTGAGGAATTTAAGCAGATGGTATCAGACGTCAGACAGGCAGAAAAGGCAATTGGTGTGGTCAGGTACGGTGTGTCTGAGCAGGAGAAAGGTAATGCCGCCTTTAGAAGGTCGGTTTTTTGTGTGGAAGATATTAAAAAGGGTGAAATGATTACGGAATCTAATGCACGTATCATACGTCCCGGGCAAGGGCTGGCTCCAAAATTTTATCCGGAGATTTTAGGGCAGGTTGCCTTACAGGATATTAAAAAGGGTACGCCTATTCAGTTTTCGATGATAGGAAGGGGAAAATAGAAATGAGCAATTTTTTGTCGGAAGAGGAATTAAAACAGCTTGGTTTAAAAGCATACGGTGAAAATGTTCTGATAGGCAGACATGCTGTTATCTATAGTCCGGAAACGGTTAGTATCGGCAATAATGTCAGAATTGATGATTTTACAATTATAAGCGGGACAGTTACTTTCGGGGATTATATTCATGTGTCACAATTTTGTGGTTTGTATGGAGGGGAGAAGGGAATAACAATCGAAGATTTCGCAGGCTTATCCTCAAAATGCTCTGTTTATGCGGTGTCTGATGATTATACCGGTGCTTCGATGACAAATCCGATGGTGCCGTCAAAATATAAGCCCTGCGCAATCAATGGGTCTGTGGTTATTAAGAAACACGCCATCGTAGGGTGTAATTCTGTGATTCTCCCCAATGTAGTGATAGAGGAGGGGACAGCTGTCGGGAGCATGAGCCTGTGTAATCGTTCTACAGAACCCTGGTCTATTTATACGGGAATTCCTGCAAGAAGAAAGAGTGAGCGCAAAAAGGATATCCTTGCTCTTGAGGAAAGCTTTTTGAGGGAGATTGTCAATGAGTGAGAGAGAAAATGATTTTTATGTAGGGCAAGAGGTTATTGCACAAAGAATATTTACGCAAAGTGATGTGGACTTATTTGCGGAGCTCTCAGGAGATGATAACCCATTGCATACAGATGAGCAATATGCAGCACAAAGCCGTTTTGGGGCAAGAATTGTCCATGGTATTTTGCTGACAGGATTCTTGTCTAAAATAATCGGAACGCAATTTCCCGGAAAAGGAAGCATTTATTTGGAACAGAATGCAAGATTTATGAAACCGGTGTATATCAATCAAAGGGTGACGGCAAAGGTAAAAATTATAGAGATTCATAAGAAAATATTAACACTGGAAACGAATCTGTACAGCGAGGATGGCAGCTGTATATTGGAGGGAAACGCAAAGGTATTGTTTGAAGGATAGGGTATGATTTGGATTCGGGCAGATGCAAATAAAAAGATAGGCGCAGGACATGTAATGCGTTGTATGACAATCGCCAAGGCATTAAAAAGGCTTGGAAGAGAAGTCTGTTTCCTGGTGTCAGATGACTCGGCGGTAGAATTGCTGGAGGCAAATGGTCAGAATTATAGAGTGCTGAATGTGGACTATACCAATTTGTGCGAGGAATTGCCGATTATTACTTCCCTGTTAGAAAAGGAACAGCCGAAGCTCTGCCTTGTGGACAGCTATTATGCTACGGCTGATTATTTAGAAAAGCTTGGAGAACACACTAAAGTTGTGTATATGGATGATTTGGGTAGCTTTTCTTATCCTGCGGACGTAATGATTAATTATAATATTTTTGCAGAGCAGCTTCCCTATTTGCAAAACGCGGCAAGAACGGACATGCAATTTTTGTTAGGACTGTCATATGCCCCATTGCGAGATGAATTTTGTGCCCATTCAATCAAGACAATTAGAGATAAGGCTGAAAAAGTATTAATAACCACCGGAGGCAGCGATCAATATAATCTGGCAGGACGGCTTTTGATTGAATTTATGCGTCTGGAAGACACTAGATGTTTGGAGTACCATGTGGTATGTGGTGCATTCAATGAAAACAGAGAGTTACTTGAGCGGATGCAAATGCAATATCCGCAAATTCATATTCATTGCAATGTGAAAAATATGGCAGAGCTGATGCAGCAGTGTGATGTTGCCATCACAGCGGCAGGGGCTACTGTGTATGAATTGTGTGCGGTAGGAATCCCCTTCATCTGTTTTTCTTTTGCTGAGAATCAGGAAAAACAGGTAGAAGCATTAGTTGCTAAAGAGATGATATGCTTTGGCGGGAATTATCTGGATAAGAAGGAAGCTTTGTTTGACGATATTGCCCAAAATCTTAATAGGTTAATTCATAATAAAAGAGCCAGAGAAGCATACAGTATCAAAGAAAGACAACTGGTAGACGGCCAGGGAGCAATGCGAATTGCGCAGACCCTATGCGACTTAGGAAATAGATAGAGCATGAAAAAGAAGCTGAAAGACAATCAAAACAAAATCATATATAGTGTTATTGCCCTTGCGTGTTTTCTGATTGTGACAGGGCTGGCGGTCATGCTGCAGAGCAGGGACAATCAAAAGCAACAATATGCAATGGTGATATTAGGCGACAGTATTGTGGGACAGCACCGTAATGAGACTTCTGTTCCCGCCCAAATTGGTGTCCTATTGGGACAAGCCGTGTATAACGGAGCCATGGGAGGCACTTGTATGAGCTGTATGGATGAGGATAAGAGAGTTGCCTATACGAAGGACAGCTTATCTGTGGTTTCTCTTGCTGAGGCGATTGCAACAGAGGATTTCGGAACACAGCAGACGGCGCGAATCCGGGAAAGCGGCACAGAGCATTTTGTTCAGGTGATTGATGAACTTGAGGCAGTAGATTATGACACAGTAGATACGATTCTGCTGTGCGCGGGTATCAATGATTATCACGCTGGAATCACGATTTACCCGGAAAAAGACCTGTATGATGAATATACCTTTACGGGTGCATTGCGAAGTGCGGTCAGAGATATTCAAGAGGCTTATCCGGATATCCGGGTGGTGTTGGTTACACCTACCTATACCTGGTATCAGGAGGGGGCACTCACCTGTGAGGAATATAATCTGGGTGGCGGATTGCTCAAGGACTATGTGGAAGCAGAAATAGAAATTGCCAAAGAAATGGACATAGAAGTAATTGACCTGTATCATGAGGTTTATCCCCATGAGGTACAGGAGGACTGGATGCGTTATACCATTGACGGTGTGCATCCCAACGAAGCGGGCCGCACCCTGCTGGCAGAAACAATAGCAAACAAGTTAACGAAAACAAATTAGAGGTACACAAAGCAATGATAACTCCCAATGAAGTGGTAACCCTATGTAAAAAGAAAATAAAGAGAGAGTGGAAGATAGCTTTTATCTCAGCCCTTCTTCTGGGGCTTCTGATTCATCTTCCGGTGATGCTGTCCGATATCCCCAATCATGACGGTCTGGGCAGCATGTATTTTGACCAGAATATGATTACCTCCGGCAGATGGTTTTTGACAGTGGCTTGCGGCTTCTCTTCCTACTTTACTCTGCCGTGGCTGATAGGTCTTCTGGGGATTGTATTCCTCGCCTGTGCAGCAGTGGCATTGACGGAAATATTGGAAATACATGACACGATTGTCATAATTTTGACAGCAGGATTGTTGGTTGCTTTTCCGGCACTGGCATCTACCTTTGCCTATGTGTTTACGTTGGATGGCTATATGCTGGCACTGCTTTTGGCAATTTTATCGGTGCTGTTTACCAAGCGATACAAGCGCGGCTTCCTGCCGGGAGCTGTGTGTCTGGCATTCAGCATGGGTATCTATCAGGCATATTTGCCCTTTGCTGTTATTTTGTGTATTTATTGTATTCTGGTGCTCCTGATAGAAGAGGGAGCGTGGAAGGACAAGCTAAAGACAAGTCTCCATTATCTGTATATGGGTGTGATTGGTGTCGGCTTGTATTATATTATTCTGCAGATACTTTTGAAGGTTCAAGGCAAGGAACTGGCAGATTATCAGGGAATCAGCGGTATGACTACGGCAGGAGCTGCGGAATCGGGACTGCTTGCCGGAATCGGTGATATTTACAAGGATTTTCTGGTGTTTACGGTAAAGGGAAATATTTTGTGCAACAATATTTTCTCAGTGGCTGCCATCCTGATTTTGGCGGCAGCAGTGCTGCTGGTGCTGATAACACTTATTTTTCAGAGAAAATGGTGGAAGAAGCTGGGCTTTTTCGTTATAATAGGTATGTTGGTGGTGGGATTGCCCATTGCCACCAATATGATACTGATTATCTCGCCGGAGGTAAATTATCACTTGCTGATGCGTTATCAGTGGGTATTGTATCCGGTTCTGGCGATGGCCTTTGTCAGTCGTTACGGAAGGTTGAGCAGATGCTCCACATGGTTGGAATGGGCACTGGCAGCAGCGGTGTCAGTGTTAGTATTCAACTATGCAGTAATGGATCATATCGGCTATTCCAATCTGGAAAAGCGTTATGAAAAGACATATGCCTATTGCGTGCGTTTACTTGACCGGATAGAACAGACGGAAGGGTATTATCAGGGTATTCCTATTGCCATTATGGGCGTGGTGGGATATGAAGAATTCCCTACCACTGACATTACGGAAGAGGTTACCGGTAATATGATAGGCTTAAGCGGTGATACGCTTTTATATACCGCGGAGAATTATCAGGTATTTATGAAAAATTATCTGGGAGCCACCCTGAATTTCCTGGATGTAGAAGCGGTGGGAGAGATTTATTATACCGAGGAATATATGGAAATGGTTTCCTTCCCGGGAGCTGATTCCGTGAAGGTGGTGGACGGTATTCTCTATGTGAAGACGGAGAATGCTACCAGAGATTAAAACAGTACGGAGGAGTACAGATGGCATTATTATCGATTGTTTTGCCGGCTTATAATGAAGAACAGAATATTGCCAATACTGCCGAGGTGTTGGATAAGCTTTTACAGGAGAACAGTATCGATTATGAAATGATATTTGTCAGCGACGGCTCCAAGGATGCTACCTTTGCAGAGATTCAAAAGGCGGCGGAGCGTAACCCACGTATCAAGGGTGCGGAATTTTCCAGAAATTTTGGAAAGGAAGCGGGTATCTTTGCAGGACTTGAGCTGGCGAGCGGCGATGCAGTGATTGTGATGGATTGTGATTTGCAGCATCCGCCTGAGGCGATTCCCGGAATGTGGGAAAAGTGGAAGAACGGTGCGGAAATCGTAGAGGGAATCAAGAAAAGCCGTGGCAGGGAAAGCTTAGGCTATAAGCTGTCGGCAGGCTTGTTTTACAAGATTATGAGCAAGCTGATTAAGATGGATATGAATGCATCCTCTGATTTCAAGCTGTTGGATCGCAAGGTGGTACAGGTGATGCTGGAGCTGCCGGAGCGGAACACCTTTTTCCGGGCACTTACCTTCTGGGCGGGCTTCCGCACGGAAACAGTGGAATATGAGGTGCAGGAGAGACTTTACGGGGAGAGTAAATGGTCCTTCTGGAGTCTGATGCGCTATGCAATTTCCAATGCCACCTCCTTTAGCACCCTGCCCTTACAGCTGGTAACGGTGATGGGAATGGTATCCATTCTGTTCAGTGTGATTCTTGCGGTACAGACATTAGTAAAATATATCCTTGGGGATGCTGTGGAAGGCTTTACCACAGTGATTTTGCTCATATTGATTATCGGCGGATTTATTATGTTGAGCCTGGGTGTTATCGGACATTATATTGCAAGAATATATGAGGAAGTAAAGGGTAGACCTAAGTACATCATAAGTAAAATAACGGACAATGTGCAGGAATCGGTGCTGGGAAGCTGGCGCAAATAGTTAGGAGAGAAGAATTATGATCAAGTTCAATGTACCGCCTTATGTGGATAAGGCTGCAGAGTATATTCAGGAATGTGTTACCAATCAAAAAATCTGTGGAGACGGTGCTTACACCCATAAGTGTAATGCATGGCTGGAGGAAAGAACCGGCAGCACCAAATGTCTGCTGACCACCTCCTGTACCCATGCTACGGAAATGGCCGCACTGCTTACGGATATTCAGCCGGGGGATGAGGTGATTATGCCCTCCTATACCTTTGTGTCTACTGCAGATGCATTTGTGTTAAGAGGCGCGGTTCCGGTGTTTGTGGATATCCGCCCGGATACCATGAATATTGATGAGAAGCTGATTGAGGATGCTATTACAGAGAAGACGAAAGCTATTGTTCCGGTACATTACGCAGGCGTAGCCTGTGAGATGGATACCATTATGGACATTGCAAAGCGCCATAATCTGGTAGTGATTGAGGATGCGGCACAGGGAATTATGTCAACCTATAAAGGAAAGCCTCTTGGCACCATAGGCGACTTCGGATGCTTCAGCTTCCATGAGACCAAGAATTATAGTATGGGTGAGGGCGGTGCCCTGCTCATTCAGAATGAGAAGGATATTGAAGCGGCAGAAATTATTCGAGAAAAGGGTACGAACCGCAGCAAATTTTATCGCGGTCAGATTGATAAGTACACATGGGTGAATTTCGGTTCCTCCTATCTGCCCAGTGATATGAATGCGGCATATCTGTATGCCCAGCTGGAGATAGCGGATACCATTAATGATGCGAGACTGGCATGCTGGGATTGCTATTACGAGAATCTGAAGCCGCTGGCAGATGCCGGCAAAATCGAGCTTCCGGTGGTTCCTGAGGGCTGTGTGCACAATGCGCACATGTTCTATGTCAAGGCAAAGGATATTGAGGAGAGGACGGCACTGATTGACTATTTGGGCAAGAACGGAGTGATGTCCGTATTCCACTATATTCCGCTACATTCTGCTCCGGCAGGACAGAAATTCGGACGTTTCCACGGAGAAGACCGCTATACCACAAGGGAGAGCGAACGACTTACCCGTCTGCCCATGTACTACGGTCTGGAACCGGAACAGGTGAAAGAGATTTGTGAGTTGATTAAGAAATTCTACAGCTAGGAGAGTCGTATGCAAAAAGCAAGCAGACATATTACTGCTGTTTTGGGCAGAGTGTTGTTTATCGGTTTTAGTGTCCAAATCGTCCTGGGCTTTTTATGGGCATGCTGTAATTTTGGCGACTTTCAGGAGTATGGAGACAGTTTATTTTATATAAGAATCAGCAAGACTTTGCTGTTTGATGAGTACACGGGTGCGTTGTATCCGGTACTTTTGATGCTTGTAAGGGGGATAGAGGGTATACTTCGTATCCCCTATCTTTATACGCTTCAGATACTGCAGCTGTTGGCCGCGGGCTTTGTAGGATATTATGTGTTGCGGATTGTTGTAGGGAAGAGGCGTCTCTTTACCCTGTGGGGAAGTCTGGCGATTCTTACCTTTCCCATGCTGTTACAATGTCATCTGGCGGTGTTGCCTCATTCCTTTACTTTTTCTGCATGCCTTTTGGAGCTGGCATTTGTGGTGCAGGCAATCAAGTGCAGCCAACCGCTTTCCATTGCTATGCTTTCCAAAATCGGCAGCTGTTGGCTGGTAAGTGCACTGCTTATGCCGGAATACCTGTATTTTGGTGCGGTGCCGGTGGTACTGTTATTGATTTATGATATGTGCAGATACAGAAAGCAGAAGGGATTACGCGTGGTAGGGAATCTGCTGGTGGCGGCTGTGTGCGCAGGAGTGATAGTAGGCGTAGGGAATCTGACTTCGCAAGACGGTGCTTACGGCAGACCGGAGCAGACAATGGATGCAGCGCTGTTTAAGCGCTGTGCATGGACGAGCATTTGTGATTATTATTCCCATTGGCCCCAGGATATGCAGGCAGCTGTTTCCTATGAATTGGCGCGTGAGACAGCCGGGTATGCTGACAACGTGGATAGGCTTCTTTGGCCGCAGCTGAAGGAGGCGGTTGGAGAAGAGCGTGCACAGGAAATGTATCGGACGGTAGGGATGTATGTCTGGAAGAATAATACCAGACAGATTGCCAAGGAGATTCTGTGGGATGCTGCAGGCTATACGATGCCGCCGGTAATCATGAAGCAAATGCTGCAGGGACGGGGCTATGATTCCTATGTAGGTCGTAACTATGAGCTGATGAAGGAAGAGGCTCCCCTATTGACCCGGCATTATATAGATTACAGCAGCTTCTGGTTCCCGGTGGGAATTATGATTTCTTTTGTAATTATGTTATTGCAACGATTACAAGGCTTGCAGAAGAAACAGGGAGAAGGGATGTGGGTGGTAATCTGCATCTGTCAGGCAGGCTTGATGATATTGTGGTATACCATGCAGGGTGCAGGTATGTGGGATTATAGAAATGCCTTACTTGTAGGGGCGCTGTGGGTATTGTGGATGATACGACAGACAGATAAAGTGATAAGTGAGTAAGAAAGGAGCAAAAGACGTGTCAGATAAGGCAGGAAAGCTTGCGAAAAAGTGCATATGGATAAAAGACAGGCTGCCTGAGCTTATGGTGCTCCTTGTGTGTATGCTTCTGCTGGGCTTTGGTGTCAGCAGGAAAGAGGGCTATCACATGGATGAAATGCTTAGCTTTGAGCTGGCCAATGCAGAGTTTAATCCATGGATTGTGCCTACGCAGCCGGAGGGAAGACTGGCCAAATTCGTTCACAATGAGCTGGAGGGCGACAGTCTTGGTGAGACCCTGCAGAATATAGTGGACACTGTGACGGATGTATTGGAGAATCGCGGAAACAGTAAGTTACTTTCCTATGAGGCAGATGTCTATGAGGAGCCCGTATGGATTACCTCAGAGCAATTTGAAGATTATATTACGGTGGATGAAGGAGATGCCTTCCATTATCTTTCCGTGTATTTTAATGTGAAGGATGACAATCATCCGCCCCTTCATTTTATGCTGTTGCATACCATGTCCTCTCTCTTTCGGGGGGAGGTCAATCCGTGGATAGGCTGCAGTATTAATATGCTATGTGTGGCGGTGTGTATGATTTTGCTGATGAAGCTGGGTGTGTTACTGGCACCGGCTCTCGGCATGGAGGAGAAAGGCAGGATGCTGGGACTGGTGGCAGCGCTGTTGTATGGTCTGTCCACCGGTGCAATGGCTACCACACTCTTGATTCGTATGTACGGTGTGGTGACCTGTTTCTGCATGCTGCTTTTGTATATTCATGTGACAAAATGGCTGACGGGCGAATATGACCGTCGGAATAAAGGTCTTATTGCAGTCACCGTACTGGGCTTCTGGACACAGTATTTCTTCCTGTTTTATTGTCTGCTTCTGGCAGCAGTAACAGCAGTACTTTTATGGTGTAAGAAGCGTGGCAGACTTCTTGCCTGTTACGTGCGCTCCATGATAATCGCCGCTCTTATCGGCGTGGCGAGCTTCCCTTTTGCCGTGTCGGATGTATTCTCCAGTGGCAGAGGTGTGGAGGCTTTGGACAATCTTGCATCCGGATTGACGGGATATGGCACCCGACTGGCAAGCTTTGGAGAAATATTGGTCGGAAGAACCTTCGGTCCTTTTCTGTGGGTAATATTGGTGATATTGGCACTGGTTGCCCTGGGACTTGTATTTGTGGAAAAGAGAACCAAGAAGTCAGAGGAAGGAACAGCTGAGAGAGCGTCGGAGAGAAGCCACTTGATTGCCATGCTGACGATTCCGGTAGCAGGTTACTTCCTGTTGGCAGCACGAATGTCTCCTTATCTGGTGGATCGATATATCATGCCCATATTCCCTCTGGTGATATTATTGGGAGCCCTGTTGCTGGGAGGAGTGACCCGGATTCTGGAAAAGGAGTACAAGGGCAGGACAGCCACCTGCATCATCCTTGGGGCTGCACTGGGATCGCAGCTGTGGGGGCTGATTGGTTATGACGGAACCTATCTGTATCGTGGTTATGAACAGCAGCTGGAATTGGCACAGGAGTACGAAGAATCCCCTTGTATTTGTGTGTATGACGGAGTGGGTTACTATGAAAATCTGTTGGAATTGGCACAATATGACAAGACCCTGCTTCTCACATTGGACGAACTTCAAAACCGCAGCGAGAAGGAATCTATTTCTTCTCTGGAACAGGTGATTGTATTGATGAAGCCTGCTGTGGACCGGGAGCAGGTCATTGCGGTTCTGAATGACCAATATCATCTGACCCTGGAGTCTGAGCTGCTGACAGACAGAGAAGCCGGAGATGGATTGTTTTTGTTTGTGAAGGCGCAGGAGTGAAAATGAGTGAGTAGTGTTACTGCCATGATAGTGACATAGATAGGAGCAGACATGATTGTGTTGCAAATATTATTATTGGGGATTCTATTGTTGGTGATTCCCACCTGGGTGGGAAGTATCTTTGCCGGTGTGGAGAAGGATACCTGCAAGCTGCCCTTTTCCTGGATAAGCGGACAGATAATGCTGTGGGCAGGCTTTCAAATAATGTGTGTTCCCCTGATATTGATGGAGAGAAGCTTTACGTTAGTGCAGCAATGCTTTTTGATTTACATGGGAGTATTGGTGCTTCTGGCCCTTGTGGTAAGAAGGCTTCGCAGACGTAAAAGCAGTGGAAGCTTCCGCGTATTAAAAGGGGAGAGTAAAGTAAATAAATGGTGCTATCTTCTCTGGGGTGTATTTGGTGTGCTCGTGCTGCTTCAGTTGGTACTGGCAGGCTTACTGGCATACGAGGAGGGCGATGATGCCTTCTATGTGGCAGTGTCTTCGATTACCGCAGAATCCGATACCATGTATATGATATTGCCTTATACGGGCTTTGCAACAGGTCTGGATGCGAGACATGGTCTGGCACCCTTTCCTATATGGATTTCTTTTCTGACAAGAGTGTCAGGAATCCCGGCAGTGACAATGGCGCAGATTATTGTGCCCATAGTCCTTATAGTGATGGCATATGCCATTTATTACTTAATCGGTTCCAGACTGTTAGCCAACAGCAAAAGCATGCTTCCGCTGTTTATGATATTCGTGGCAATTATTATTCTGTTTGGCGGATATTCCGTGTATTCTGCAGAAAATTTCCTACTGGTGAGAACGGCACAGGGTAAGGCCGTGATTGCCAATATTATTATACCTTTTCTCTTTTTGCTGTTCCTGTATATGTTGGAGCGGCTGCAGAAGGGAGACAAAATCGGCATCGGCTACTGGAGTCTGACAGCGCTTACCATGATTGCGGCGTGTCTGTGCAGTACCTTGGGAACACTGCTTATCTGCCTGTTGCTGGGTATCATGGGAGTGTGTACCGTGGCAACCTACCGCAAATGGAAAATACTGATTCCTATGGTGCTCTGCTGCATCATGCCTGTTTGCTATGCACTGTTATACTTGCGGCTGAGCTGACGATGATATAAAAATGATATGATATAAAATGAGCTGAGAAAGGAGGAGAATTATGGTTGAAATATTTCAAAAATATATGGGCACGGGTCTGATACTGATATTGTTTGCGGCCGCAGTGATTTATCTGCTCCTTTATGAGAAGAGAAAGCCTGTGCGAATACTGCTTGTCTATGTGCCGATATTAGTACTGCTGATATTTTTCAATCCCCTCTTTTATCGATTTTTCTCCTTTATGGTTGAGGATGAAATCTATTTCCGACTGGGCTGGCTGCTACCTGTCACGGTGGTACTGGCCTACACAGTCATTGTAATTTATCAGAAAATGCAAGGGAAAAAACAACTCGTATTTGCACTGGTGGCAGCGATTGTCCTGATTGTGTCCGGGAAATTGGTATATAGCAGCCAATTATACAGCAGGGCTGAGAATCCCTACCATGTACCCCAAAAGGTAGTGGACATCTGCGATGCCATTGAGCTGGAAGGACGAGAGGTCATGGCAGCATTTCCGGGTGAATTCCTGCTCTATGTCAGACAGTATTCGCCATTTGTCTGTATGCCCTACGGAAGAGAGGTCATTATGGGGCAATATAACGAATTATATACCCTCATGATGTCTGATGAGATTGATGTAGAGCGCCTGGCAACACTGGCGAAGCAGTACTTGTGCCACTATATTATCCTGCCGGAGGACAAGCTTCTACTGGGCGACATGGAAGAATATTCCTATGAAGTGTTCGCCAATATGCATGGTTATGTCATCTATCGGGATACCACTATGAATTTTAGTTTGGTGTATGAAGAAAGTGAATAGTAGGAAGAAAATTTTATAATTTTCAAAACGTATAGCAGATACCATAAAAAAATTGAAAATCTTGTCAGATTATGTTAACATTACCCCATAGCTATTGGGGAATGGCAGTTTTGTGTAAATGGGTTATTTGGGAAAATACTTCTGAATCATGTAATCAAGGCTACAGATGCCACCAAGAGCTTTATCGCTTTTGGTGGCATTTTCATTTGTGCTAGCCACCTGTGCAATTCTACAACGTAAAAGGAAGAAGCTGTTAGAAGAAAGCAACGTCTGACACCCACAAACGGAGAGACACTGCTTCGATATACAAAAGGGGGAAAACAATGGCAACCATTGCACTGTACGCGGGAAAAGTCAATCTGATGCCGGGACTGCTAAAGGAAACAAAGCAATCCGTAACAGATTATAAAGCAGAATTAACGACACTGAAATCCAAAACACTGTCCATCAATAAAAGCATCTGCGACCTGGAGGAGGTCATCAGTTCCATTCAGGCCTCAACCCAGATACAGGAAGACTTCATAGACTCTCTGGATACCTTTGAGCAAAACACTGAGGAATTCATTGAAGAGGTGGTACGTATTGACCGGGATGTGGCAGATATTGTAAGAAAGCGTAAGGAGGAATTCTATGAAGCCTTCTCCTATCTGAAACCGGAAGCCGAAAAGAACCTCTGGGAAAAGTACATAGAAAGCTACAAAAAGGCAGGCGAATGGTGCAGGGAAAACTGGAAATCCATCGGAAAGCTTCTGCTTACAGGTGTCATTATCATAGGTCTGGGAATCGCCGCAGCATTGACCGGCGGCATACTGGCAGTTATCCTTGCGGGAGCCTTTTTCGGAGCATTAGCCGGTGCCCTGATTGGCGGTATTATGGGAGGCACCTCCGGCGCCCTAAAAGGCGGGTCCTTCCTGGAAGGGTTTGCAGATGGGGCACTAAGTGGAAGCATATCGGGGGCAGTAACAGGAGCTGTTTTTGCAGGAGTAGGAGCAGCCGGTTCTGCACTGGGAACCTATTTAGGTGGTTCCTGCAGATTTGCAGAGCGTGCCGGTCAGATATTAAATGTGATGAAGGGAACCTCCAGAGTAACCGGTGTGCTTTCGATAGGTATGGACGGTTTTGATGCCATCGCTCTGGTAGCAGGATTCTTTAACCCTGAAGGGTGGGTGGTTACCTTCCATGAAAAACTGCATTCCAACAGCATCTACAACGCATTCCAGATAGGTGTGAATGTGTTGGCGGTCTTCAGCGGTACTGCTGCCCTAAGCATGGCTGACAGGATGAAGCTGCCACCGGTATGCTTCGTGGCAGGAACCCTGATACTGACATTGTCCGGTCTGGTGGCTATTGAGAACCTCCGGGCAGGTGATAAGGTGCTTGCAACAGACCCGGAGACCTTTCTAACAGAAGAAAAGACAGTCATAGAGACCTATATCCGTAATACGAGACGATTGGTACACCTTTCCACGGAGATGGAAACCATCACCACCACCGAAAACCACCCCTTTTACGTCAAAGACCGTGGATTTGTGGATGCAGGTAACCTATGTCCCGGGGATGAGCTTGTAACTGCCACCGGAGCCATCTGCTTGGTGGAAAGTGTCCGCAAGGAGGTTGTGGAAATCCCAGAAACCGTGTATAATTTTCAGGTAGAGGACTATCACACTTATCATGTAGGAAATAATGGGATATTGGTACATAACACAGAGTGTGGAGGTACAACGGCAAGTAGTGGTGTTGGTGAGGGGAAGATAGAGAGTGGCACAGGTGTAGGTAATATTGCAGGGAAGCTTGATACGAATAATATACCTAATATGACAAAACAAGATATTATTGATAGTATACCAGATGATTGGAATTATACAGAGCACAATGGTTTTGTCCATATTAGAGATGCAGACGGAAATATACGTATCAGAATAGATCCACCTGATAAGATAACTAATTATCCGCATGTGCATGCATATGACAGTGATGGTAATTTATTAGATTCTGCTGGCAATATTGTGGATAGAAAGAACCCCTGACACTGAACCGGTATAACTACTGTATCTCCAGTCCGTTAAATTATGCAGACCCCAGTGGCAATATGAATGCAGATAATAATGCTGAGATGGGTGCAGGAAGTCTATGATGCCTATGAAGAGGCGCATGCAACAGGTATGGTACACTCCGGCGTAAATGCAGTAGGACAGCCGGTTATATTGTTGGGAGTAACAGGCTATAATACCAGTGCCATTCGGATGGCATGCGGATTACCGGAATTGGATTCTGCCAGGCCTGTGGGGGGATTATTCTCATCCTCCACAGCGAATGATTTCCAAAACAACCTCTCGAAGATTAGTTATAGCTATTCTGGAATCACTCTTCTTAAGCTCCCATTGTAACTCTCTGAATTTATGATATAATTAAAATGGTAGTTTATAAACTGTTAATAGCAGAAGTAAAGAGGAAAATTATGAAATTACAAGATTTGGAGAAATTTAATCCGATTACCATTCAGTGCCATGATAATCCGGATGCGGATGCCATTGCATCCGGGTTTGGTCTGTATTGTTACTTTTATGAAAAGGGTAAGGATGTGAAGCTGGTTTACAGTGGACCAAATCTGATGCAAAAATCTAATCTGGTGTTGATGAGAGATAAACTGGATATTCCGCTTGAGTATATTCGGGTGGAGGAGAAGCCGGTGTACAGACCGGGACTTTTGATCACAGTAGATTGTCAGTATGGTGCGGGTAATGTAACCCGGATTGAGGCAGATGCAATTGCAATTGTGGACCATCATCAAATTGAGATTGAGGGTGTGGAGTTGAGTCAGATTGTACCGGGATTGGGAAGCTGTTCTACATTGGTGTGGAAGATGCTTGATGATGCAGGGTATACGGTGACTGATGATAATGGTCTTGGAACTGCGTTGTATTACGGACTTTTTACGGATACCAACCAGTTTTCTGAGTTGCATAATCCTCTGGATCGAGATGCCAGAGATTCCATTCCTTTTACGCAGGCACTGATTACTGTTTTTCGCAATTCCAATCTTTCTCTGGAAGAGCTGATGATTGCCGGTGAGGCGATGATTGAGCGTATTTATGATGAGGAACACCGTTTTGTAGTGGTGCGAGCAAAGCCTTGCGACCCCAATGTTTTGGGATTAATCAGTGATTTTTTGTTGCAGGTAGATATGATTGATAATAGTGTGGTCTTTAATGAGACTGCAGATGGATACAAGATTTCTGTCCGTAGCTGTGTCAGAGAGGTAAACGCCAGTGAGCTGGCAGCTTTTTTGACAGAAAATATCGGTTCCGGCGGTGGTCATTTTGAGAAGGCGGGTGGATTTGTCAGCAAGAAGAAATTTGTTAGGATTTATCATGACAAGAGCCCGGATGAGTATTTTGTGGAGCGGATGATTCAATATTATGAGAGTTATGAATTGATTTATCCGAATAAATATCATGTAGATATGACGGATATGAAGCTGTATGAGAAAGTAAAGCTTCCGCAAGGCTATGTGGAGACAGATGATGTTCTGCCTATTGGTACGCCTATTACCATTCGTACTTTGGAGGGTGATATGGACATGACGGTGGAGGAGAATCTCTACATTATGATTGGTATTAAGGGAGAGGTTTATCCGATTCGTAAGGAGAAGTTTTTCCAGTCCTATGAAATTCTGGACAGGGAGTACAATTTTGAAGAGGATGTGTTGGAAAACCAGTATGTGCCTAAGCTGCGTAACCGAGAGACCGGTCAGAATATGCCCATCACATCCTATGCGAGGTGCTGTGTACCTACCGGTCAGGTGCGGATTTATGCAAAGCAGCTTACCAGCGGTGTAAAGGTGTTTACCTCATGGGATAAGAGTAAATATATGCTGGGACAGGCGGGCGATTATCTGGCAGTGCGGAGTGATGATTTGAGTGATGTTTACGTAATAGAGAAAAAGATTTTTGCCAAGACTTATCAGGAGTGCGGGGAATCCTAATTTTTCAACCAAAGAGAGGGAAGCAAATGGGAAGAGAATATAAGTATGATGCATTTATCAGCTATCGTCACACGGAGCTGGATAAGTTTGTGGCGGAGAACCTACACAAACAGCTGGAGTCCTTTCGGTTGCCTAAGAGTATTGCCCAAAAACGTTCCATGGAGAAGAATCGGGTTGAGAGGGTATTTCGTGACAAGGAGGAGCTACCGCTTACCAGCAATCTGGAGATTCCTATTTTGCAGGCACTTCACAGCAGTGAGTGGCTGATTGTAATCTGTTCCCCCAGACTCAGAGAGTCCTTATGGTGCAAAAAGGAGATTGAAACATTTGTAAATCTGCGAGGAAGAGAGCGCGTGCTGGCAGTGTTAGTTGAGGGTGAGCCGGCAGAAGCATTTCCTGATGAATTGTTATACAGAACAGAGAAACATATTCGTTCCGACGGAACGACGGAGGAAGTCCAAATCCCCCTGGAGCCTTTGGCAGCAGATATGCGCGGCAAGAATAAAAAAGAAGTCCTAAAGGCAATGAAGACAGAAAAACTGCGTCTTTTGGCAGCGATGTTTCAGTTGAATTATGATGATCTGCGCCAGAGACATAAAGAGCGCAGAATGCGCCGTATTGTGGCGGGTTCTCTGATTGGTGGAGCAGCATGTCTTTTGTTTGGCGCTTACAGCACGGCTACGGCTCTACGCATTCAGAAGCAGAAGACACAGATAGAGCTACAGTCTCAGGAGATTCAAGCTCAGTCCGCAGAGCTTCAGCTTCAGGCTTTTGAGATTCAGCGGCAAAATAATGAGTTGTCACTGCGTCAGGCATGCTCTTTGGCAGAGCTTGCCACGCGGTATTTGGAAGAAGGTGACAGAACAGGTGCTATCAAGACTGCAACAGAGGCACTGACAGAGAGTGAAGGAATTGCATTGCCTTACACACCGGAGGCTCAGATGATTCTGGCGGAGAGTGTCAGGGCGTATGATACGGGTAATGTCTTTAAGGCACAGTATCAATATCAAACTGCAGGGCAAGTAGACGGTTTGCTTATTTCCAATGACAAGGATACAGTTTGTATCTATGATGACACAGGGACCATTACATTGTTTGACTTGGTTAATATGGAAGTAATCAAGGTATTCAGTTCTTCTGAGTATGGAGCTTCCGGTACATATGGTTGCACATTTTTGGGAAATGACAGGTTTGGATATTTGAACAAAGAGAATCAGTTCTGTGTCTATGACCTTACTACCGAACAAGTAATCAGCAGTGTAAATGCAGAGTATATCTTAAGCGTTGCTTCTGATGTGGAAAGTAAGTATATTGCCTTGGAGAAATGGAATCGGAGTTTTGAAATATACAATGGGGAAACGCTGGAGCTGCTAGGTACTACACCGGAAGTAGATAGTGGTGTTCTCACATTGGGACCTTATGTGTTCGGAGAGGGTATACTGGCATGTGCTTATCCTGTTGAGGAGGAGAACAATCAAGAGATATATACCATATACTTCTTTGACTTAAATACTATGGAGG
Source organism: Lachnospiraceae bacterium (assembly GCA_015056915.1). Taxonomy (GTDB): domain Bacteria; phylum Bacillota; class Clostridia; order Lachnospirales; family Lachnospiraceae; genus Acetatifactor. The sequence continues at coordinate 47,184 of SVFK01000004.1, read as the reverse complement.
TGCTTTCTACTTATAAAGCGGATATCGGCAGACTGGCTGATCTGGCTGTGAAGGATGGAATTGCGTATATGGCTATTACTGAGTATGGAGAGCACTTTTCTTCCGGAGATGCCTTTGTAATTGCTATGGATATTGTATCAGGCAAGGTTATCTGGAAGTATGAACAGCCGGGATATTATGCGCGAATGGTCAGAATGCCCTTTAATGAAGGGGCAACGCAGATGCTCTTTGTTACTGATTCCAATGTTGTGATGCTGGATGTTCAAACCGGAGATATGGTGTCGACAGAGTCTATGACTTCGGAGATATCCAGTGCCTATGTTTATGCGGACGAGAACAATTTCCTGTTATATTCTGAAGAGGGAGAAATGTTTTTTCTGAGAGGAAGTGATAACAGCGCATACAATATGAGTCATTGGTTGGAGTGCAAAACTCAGATTAATGAGGCAGTGTTGCATTCCCCATACGGAATTACTGTGTGGGCACGAAATGATAATAAAGTAACGATATATACCACAGCAGTAGGTGCGGACGTTGTTGAAGTAGACGAGGAACACAATCTTCCGGCAAAAACAGAGGAAATCATCGGAACGAAGGCTGCAGAGACAGCTCGTTCTTACGGATTGGACAATCCGGATTTTGTAAATTACATATTCTACAGTGAGGATGAAAAGTATTGTTTCGTAATGTATTTCAATAATGAATTTGTAATATATGATGTGGAATCCGGAAAGGTATGCAATACCATAGACGAAGCATATTCCACCAATTGGTATGTGCCCGCAGATATGGAGGGACAAAGCTACCTGTTAGGTTATCAGGGTTGCTATGTGTTGAATGCAGATATGAAGCCTGTTATGTTTGTCCCAAGGGCTACACAGATAGATACAGAAAACCGTAAGATTTACATGAAATGGAATTCCCAATATTATGAGGCCCCTATTTACAGCGTAGAGGAATTGATTGAAATGGCTGCTGCGTGGATGGAGTAATCTTATTGGCAAACGCATATTCTCCCTACTTATTGTAATAATTCAAAAAGTACTCAAAACGTTCAGCTACCAGCTGGCGGCCTTTCACGTTCAGGTGGAGATTATCCACCAAATATTCAGATGCATTGTCCTCTGTTATGGTGCCATATAAATGGTCCACAAAGGAAACACTATGGCGGCTACAGGAACCATATTGTTTGATGGAATAGGTGGATAATACGTCCTGACCATAGGTGTACATATCGCTGCTTACATAATTGCCGTCCTCATCCACGGCATAAGCATAAGTAGGGGACATGACAATAATTCGAATATGAGGGTAGCATGCCCGGAGTAGCGATATTCCGGCTTCGAGATTGCCGGTAAACTGGGTGATGTCCTGCGCATTGGCATCATTGTACATCTCGTGTCCCAGTAAATAATCGGTGGCATCATACATAATAGTGATTACGTTTACTTCGTTGAAATCAAGGCTTTTAATAGTCTCGTATACTTCTCTTGCCTCAGGTGGATAATCATCGCCCATAGCGGCTTCTGCGCTTTCGTAGAAGCCATCAAGGGGTTCGCCAGCAGCCAGGGCGGCAAGCCAGTAGAAACAAAAGGCATCCATGGGTGCAACATTGGCATCATATATATAGGATTGGGATGCCAGATAGCTTCCGCTCACGGAACAGTTGTATACGGTAGCCCCAGTGTTATCAGCAATGATATTGCAGAGGTTGTCTTTGGAATCGCGGTCATCTGCAAAAGGAGCATTGCCAAAGGCAACGATGACAGATGTGTCATTATTGGTCTCGACAATCTGTCCCTGCTGATCCACCAAGGGAAGAATGGAATCAAGAGAGTTGTCATAAGTACCCTGTCCATCCTTGAAGATTTCAGCCAAATCAACCGTTTCTCCCCAATTTAGCAGGCGAACGGCAACAAAGACAACGATGCCCACAATGGCAACAGCAAATAAAATGTGGGGATTAAAAAAGGCGCGAAGCCTTTTTTGGGTGGAGACATCATCCCGTGTTTTTTCGGCACTGTCATTATCAAGCCTATCTATATCGAGTTCATCAATATCACGCTTACTATTAATAAGCTCATCATTATCAAGTCCATCATTTTCCAAGTCAATTATATCAATATCCGGTATATTATGAAGTAGAGTACTTTGTTGTTCGGATGAATGATTTTTTCTCATAAAATGCCTCCTATTGGCTCCAATTAGCTATAATCTTACTAGTATATTTTACTATTATGAGACAAGAAAGTCCACAATATTAGAAAGATTTAAGAAATTATGAAGAAATAGTTTAAAACCTTGAAGAGCAAAGCGGACAGTGTTATAATGTTACAGAATTGTTAAGAAAGTTACTTTTAGAAGGGAAATGAGAATGAAAAAGCTTTTTAACCACACCAAAAGACCTTATGAGAAGTGGGAAAATTATGATGAAGATAATTATGATTGGGACGAGATAGAGGCAACTGACGAATACTACGCAGAAGAAGGCGCAGAGGACTATTACGCAGAAGAGACCGAAGGTGAGTACTACGCAGAAGCAGCCGGAGGTATGTACTACGCAGAAGAAGGTACAGAAGGCTACTATGCAGAAGAGGTCGAAGGTGAGTACTATGCGGAAGAAGGCGCAGAAGAGTACTACGCTGAAGAGACCGATGGAGAGTACTACGCGGAAGCAGCCGGAGGTATGTACTACGCGGAAGAGACCGAGGGTGAATATTACGCAGAAGAGGAGTATTACGAAGAAGAGTATTACGAAGAGGAGTATTACGAAGAGGATGCGGTAGCGCCTGTTGTTGCAGGTCGCAGAAATGTGGGCAAAAAGAGTGTTTTTGCGCTGTTATGGGCAAAATTTTTAGATATGGGAATCATGGACCGTATTGTTGTGTGCACAGGTATGGCAGTGTTGATTATGGCACTGGTCACAGGTGGTGTATATGCGGCGGCCAGAATTGTTGACAGTCAGGCATCTGAATATGCCGGCGTAGGTTCACAGCTGGAGGGAATTGAAATGATTGGTGAGCAGGGTCTGCTTGCAGTAGCAGATGCACACATGGCAAGACTTGCAGCTGCCAATGCAGTGATTCTCGAGGAAGAGCCTACCACGAATTATGAGGAAAATGATTATAGTCAGATGGTTACGGTAGAAATGGAAGCTGTATCTGTCCAGAAGGATTTAAAGCTGAAATTTACCAACCAGAAGAATCATAAGCTGATATCCAATGTACCGTTTACCGTTACCATAACCGATCCGGATGGAAAGGTGGCAACATGGTCTGATGACGATATGGACGGTATTATTTATAAAAAGGGAATTACTCCCGGTAAGTATAAGGTGGCTGTGGAGGCGTTTACAGATACCAAATACGACGGTTATCTGTTGCCTTCAGACACGCGTACTGTGGATGTCAAAAAGAATATTGCATATACTCAGATTGACGTAAGTAATGAGATTAAGGATGAGTCGGAGGTAAATGCCGGCAAGGAGGATACCAAGAAAAATGAGACGGTGGTAGAATCCAAGCTGCAGGATACTCTTGCATGGGTGGAAAGTACGGTGACCCCCAGCACCTATATTGAGGTGCCCAAGAACATGATTCCTGACCCTATGACAGTAGCTTCCAGAGGTTCGTTTATGCGTATGGCTGTGAAGCTTAATGCATCCGCTGTCAATGTGGAGGTGGGCAAAAAGGTTACTGTAAGTGCCACCTGGGATGAGGATATAGATACCGGTACGATTAAGTGGTCCAGTAATAATACAGGTGTTGCAACGGTTGCGGGAAATGGAGCGAGCGCTACGGTTACCGGCGTGTCGGCAGGAACGGCTACCATTACCTTTACTGCTTCGGTAAAGCAAGATGCAAGTACCAGTGATGGAGATGCAGGTGGTACGGTCTCCGGCACATGTGTTATCACGGTTATCAAACCGGGAACAGTAACTGTGGATAAAACCTCTGTAACGCTGGCGGCAGAAACACAGATAACAGCGCAGGCAACTGCCAGTGGTTTTGCCAGTGGGCAGAGTCTGAAATATGCAGTTGCTTCCAACAAGACTGCTGTAGCAACTGCAACAATAGATGCAAAAGGAAAGCTTGTTATCAATGGCGTATCTGAGGGTACTGCGGTGTTGACTGTAAGTGTAAATTACGCACAGAATCCGATGCAGACCCCTGCTACTGCTACGATTAATGTAAAGGTCACAAAGGGATTGGATATTACCTTGGATTCTACCACGGCAACGGTATATCTTGAGGAGCCTTTTGTTTTGAAGGCTACAGTGGCTAATGCAACAACATCAGCGGCAATAACGGCAGAGTCCTCCGACACTACTGTTGCAACGGTAGCTGTCAAGGGAAGTGATATTACTATTACCGGCTTGAAGCAGGGCAGTGCAACTATTACCGTGAAGTATGTGGAAAACGGTAAGGAGATTAAAGCCACCTGTGCAGTTACGGTTAAGTCTCATCCTAAGAATGATAAGACCACTTTGTTAAAGAATACCGCAGGCGAGCAGCTGTTTGTATTAGAAAATGATAAGTATCGTGAAGCTACTTATGCGGATTACTATACGGCGTCCAAGTTTTTCGTGGAAGGCGGAGCAAAGTATACCGGTTGGCAGACTCTTGACGGTAAAGTGTATTTCTTTACGGCATCCGGCGAGAAGGCAACCGGCGAACAGGTAATACAGGGCGCAAAATATAATTTTGCAAGCGACGGCTCTCTGGTAACTGGTTCCGGTACGATGGGTATTGATGTGTCCAAGTGGAACGGAACCATTGATTGGAATGCGGTAAAGAATTCCGGTATTTCATATGTGATTATCCGTTGCGGTTACAGAGGCTCTTCCCAGGGCTCTCTGATTATAGATCCTAAGTTTGAGACCAATATAAAGGGTGCTACGTCAGCAGGCTTGAAGGTTGGTGTGTACTTCTTTACGCAGGCTGTTGATGAGGTGGAGGCTGTTGAGGAAGCATCCATGGTATTGGGGCTTGTGAAGAATTATAAAATATCTTATCCTATTTTCTTGGATGTGGAGCCCAGTGGCGGACGTGCAGATTCCATAGACAAGGCTACCCGTACAGCAGTGGTGAAAGCATTCTGTAATACGATTCAGGATGCGGGATATACAGCCGGTGTTTATGCCAATAAGAATTGGCTTGAAACGAAAATGAACACGAGCGAGCTGAGCGGATATAAAATCTGGCTGGCTCAATATGCGGCAACGCCTACCTATACCGGCAAGTATGATTTGTGGCAGTATAGCTCCACCGGAAAGGTAACCGGTATCAGTGGTGACGTAGATTTGAACCAGAGCTATCTGGGATATTAAAAAGAGCTTATAACATTATTTCCTGCAAATGGAAAAAGTTATGGCGTGGAATAGTGGATTATGCTAAAATAGAGTTATATTTATTGTACCAAAATTTCTTGTACACAAGGAGACTGACATGAGAACCTATCTTGTAACCGGTGGTGCCGGATTTATCGGCTCCAATTACATTCATTACATGTTTAAGAAATACGATAACGAAATCCGCATTATCAACGTGGATGTGTTGACCTATGCGGGCAATCTGGAGAATTTGAAGGCAGTTGAGAATCGTGATAATTACACCTTTGTAAAGGCTGATATCTGCGATAAGGAAGCCATCAGTAAGATTTTTGCAGAGAATGATATTGACCGCGTAGTGCATTTTGCAGCGGAGAGTCATGTGGACAGAAGCATCCGCAATCCAGAGGTGTTTGTGCAGACCAATGTGCTGGGCACAGCGGTAATGCTTAATTGTGCCAAGGCAGCGTGGGAGCTACCTGACGGAAGCTTCAAGGAGGGCAAGAAATTCCTTCATGTATCTACGGATGAGGTATACGGTTCTCTTCCGGATGACGACAATGCATTCTTCTATGAGACCAGTCCTTACGACCCTCATAGCCCTTATTCCGCAAGTAAGGCGAGCTCGGACATGCTGGTGAAGGCATACATGGATACTTATAAGTTTCCTGCCAATATTACGAATTGCTCCAACAATTACGGACCATACCAGTTCCCGGAGAAGCTGATTCCGCTGATTATCAACAACGCACTGCAGGGCAAGAAGCTGCCCGTATATGGTGACGGTAAGAATGTTCGTGACTGGTTGTTTGTAGAGGATCATGCTAAGGCAATCGATATGGTACAGGAGCAGGGAAGGCTATTCGAGACCTACAATATCGGCGGTCATAACGAGAAACAGAATATCGAGATTATTAACATCATTATAGAGACATTGCAGGAGATGCTTCCCGAGGGAGATCCCCGAAAAGAATTGGTAAGCACAGACCTGATTACCTATGTGGAAGACCGCAAAGGTCACGACCGCAGATATGCTATCGCGCCTGACAAGATTAAGGCAGAGATTGGCTGGTATCCAGAGACCATGTTCAAGGAAGGCATCAAGAAGACGATTAAGTGGTTCTTTGAGAATGAGGAATGGATGAAGAATGTCACCAGTGGTGATTACCAGAAATACTACAATGAAATGTATGAGAAATAAACAAAATGAATTCAAATGGGAACGATAAACGTCGTTCCCATTCGGTGTGTTTAAAAGTAGAGTAAAAATATGTTAAAAGTGGAGGACATTATGAAAGGTATTATTTTAGCAGGTGGTTCGGGAACGAGATTATATCCTTTGACAAAGGCAATCAGTAAGCAGATTATGCCGGTATATGATAAGCCTATGATTTATTATCCGCTGTCAACACTGATGCTGGCAGGCATCCGGGAGGTGTTGATTATTTCCACTCCCAGAGATTTGCCTGTGTTTGAAGAATTATTAGGTGACGGACATCAGCTGGGCATGGAGATATCCTATGCGATACAGGAGCAACCCAGAGGTTTGGCTGATGCTTTTATCATCGGAGCAGATTTTATCGGAAGTGACAGAGTGGCACTGGTGCTTGGTGACAATATTTTCTATGGACAGAGCTTTTCCAAGGTGCTTCGCGAGGTTGCTTCCCGGGAAAGCGGTGCTACCATTTTTGGATATTATGTGCGTGATCCCAGAGAATACGGCGTAGTAGAATTTGATGTAAACGGCAAGGCACTGTCTATTGAGGAAAAGCCGGAGCATCCTAAGAGCAATTATGCTGTTCCGGGATTGTATTTCTACGATAATGACGTAGTGGAAATCGCCAAGAATGTAAAACCTTCTGCAAGAGGTGAGATAGAGATTACCAGTATTAACAACGAATATCTGAACCGAGGAACCCTGCGTGTAGAGACACTGGGACGTGGCTTTGCATGGCTGGATACAGGCAATCATGATGCACTTCTGGATGCGGCTGATTTCGTTGCGGCATTCCAGAAAAGACAGGGTCTGTATATTTCCTGTATTGAGGAGATTGCTTATAAAAGAGGATTTATTGATAAGGAGCAGCTGTTACAACTGGCTGAGCCCTTGCTGAAAACCAATTATGGTAAATATTTAGTTGAGGTTGCAAATGGACTCTAGGCTGAGAAAAAGAGTAATCATGGCATCTGTGGCCATTATATTGCTGATATTTATTTTGGTGTTTTATTCCAATGCGGATCATAAGAGGCATAAGGACGGCACCTTGCAGCAGACTACACAAGATGTTACAGAGGAAACGAAGCAGACTGATGTCAATCAGGAGAATGATGCAGAAAATGATTTATCAGCTTTTTTGAAGGACAATACCTTTTTTGATGAAGAGATTAATCCGGTGCTGGAGGCTGCCAAGAATCAGGCCAACAGACTGTCTCTTGCCACTACATCTGTGGAAAAGGATTTGCGCATTCAGGTGCTAGACAAGGATGGCGTACCTGTTACCGGAGAAAGCTTTTATGTGAGACTGGACAGTGATGACGACAACAAAAAGCTTGGGGACTACAAGGACCTGGATCAGGACGGCATTATATACATCGGTGAATTGGATTCCGGTGAGTATTATGTGGAGCTTTTACCGATAGAGGGGTATAAGGTTCCGGTTAATGAAACCCGTGTCAAGGTGAAGGACAAGGTGGAATATCTGGCCATTGAGGATATTTCTCTGTTGATTAAGACTGAGGATGAGGTGGATGCCGAGGCCGAAGACTCCTCCGTGCAGGATGCGTTGGAGGATGCAGACCGAACGGAGCTTAAGAAGCTGCAGGCAGCAGGCGGTCGCTCTAAGGTAGGTATCGACGTATCTAAGTGGCAGGGAGAAATCGATTGGGATAAGGTCAAGAATGCCGGAGTGGAATTTGCCATTATTCGTGCAGGGTATCGAGGTTCTGTAACAGGAAGTATAGTGGTGGACCCTTATTTTCATGCCAATATGAAGGGTGCAGCATCAGCGGGTATTCCGGTAGGAGTATATTTTTTCACCCAGGCGGTAAATGAAGTGGAAGCAGTGGAGGAAGCTTCTGCGGTATTGAAGCTGGTACAGCCGTATCAGTTAGATTATTCCATCTATATTGACACAGAGGGCGCAGGCGGAAACGGACGTGCAGACGGTTTGGATGTGGCGACAAGAACCCTTGTCTGTGAAGCTTTCTGCCGGACTGTGGAAAATGGCGGATATGACGCCGGTGTGTATGCCAGCCGCAACTGGCTTAACAATAATCTGGAGACGGCCAGATTGGATAATTATGATATCTGGCTTGCTGAATATCGAAGCGTGCCTTTGTATCAAGGCTATTATCAGATGTGGCAGCATACTTCAAAGGGTAAAATTGATGGTATTGAAGGTAATGTTGATTTGAACATTGCATATGAATAGTCAGGCAATGACAATATTCTGGAATCGCATATATGTCTGCGCGAGGAAGAGAGGAATCGGATAAATGGGTAAAATAACAGTAGAAACCTGCGAAATTGAAGGATTGAAAATTATTACTCCCACTGTGTTTGGTGATGCCAGGGGATATTTTTGTGAAACCTATAATTATAATGATTATAAGACAGCAGGAATCCCGGAGGTGTTTGTGCAGGATAATCAGTCTGCCTCCAAAAGAGGGGTACTCAGAGGCTTACATTTCCAGAAGGAATTCCCTCAGGACAAGCTGGTCAGAGTAATCAGAGGTGAGGTGTATGACGTGGCTGTGGATCTGCGGGAGGGCTCCCCTACCTTCGGAAAATGGCATGGAGTTCTTCTGACGGAGGAGAATAAGAAGCAGTTTTTCATTCCCAAGAATTTTGCCCATGGTTTCCTTGTGTTATCGGAGTACGCAGAATTTGCTTATAAATGCTCTGATTTTTATCATCCCAATGATGAGGGCGGCATTGCTTATAATGATCCTGAGATAGGCGTGGAATGGTCGATTCCCGAAGGCATGGAATTGATTTTATCCGAGAAGGATACCAAATGGGGCGGCTTGTCGGAGTATATGGCAGAAAAAGAAAGTGCGAAAGGCATGATATAACATGAAAATCAGTAAGAAAGTCGGAATAGCAAGTGCCATAGTTCTGTCACTTGTTATGATTCTAGTTATTATAATACATCAAAATCGAGGCCCGCTTGTAGACCATCAGGAGGAGTTGATCAAAAAGATTGTATCCTGTACGGTCATTGCGTTAGCATGCCTTGTTTTTGTGATACTGTATGATAAAATCACCCAGCTTCCGGTGGAATTATGGCAAAACAGAAGACTGATATGGAAGCTTGCCAAAAATGATTTCAAAAAGCGGTATGCCGGCTCTTACATGGGCGTGCTGTGGGCGTTATTGCAACCCATTATAACCGTGGTTATGTATTATATTGTTTTTGACAAAATTATGGGAACCGGAGGACAGGGACTGAGGGACAGCGGCGAAGTGCCCTTTGTGCTGTTCCTCACAGCAGGTCTTGTGCCGTGGTTTTACTTTAGTGAAGCGTGGACTAATGCCACCAATGCATTGCGGGAATATGATTACCTTGTGAAAAAGGTTGTATTTAAAATCAGTGTGCTGCCGATTATTAAGGCTATTGCGGCGACCTTTATACACGTATTTTTTATACTGGTGCTGCTAGTGGTTGCTGCCTGTTATGGATATTACCCGTCGGTGTATACTATACAGCTGATTTACTACAGTGCATGTCTGTTTGTGTTTGTACTGGCGTTGAGCTATACCACCTGCTCTGTAGTAGTTTTGTTTAAGGATTTGTCCCAGATTATTAATATTATATTGCAAATCGGTATTTGGGCGACTCCCATTATGTGGAATATTGATGGATTGGATGCGGGCTGGAATATCTTCTTCAAGCTGAATCCTCTGGTGTATATCATAACCGGGTATCGCGATGCGGTTTACGGAGAACAGTGGTTTTTTGAAGACTTTTTCTCCATGATGTATTTCTTTGTATCAACGGCGGTGTTATTTGGACTTGGTGCCATTATTTTCAAGAGGCTTAAGGTTCATTTCGCTGATGTGCTGTAGGGCAAAGGCTGTGGATAATCTATAAAAATAACAAGGCAGAGTTAATATGAGAAGTGATGAAATGAAGCAAAATGATAAGCCTGTGGCTATTGAGGTCAAGAATGTCGTAAAAGTATATAAGCTGTATGAGAAGCTACGAGACCGTATGTATGATGCATTGGGCTTGAAGAAAAAGAATCATAAGCTCTACTATGCATTAAACGGTGTGGATTTGAAGGTATATCAAGGGGAAACAGTGGGTATTATCGGTACTAACGGTTCCGGTAAATCTACGCTACTGAAGATCATCACCGGTGTTTTGAATCAGACCTCCGGAGAGGTTGCGGTAAACGGACGAATCTCGGCGTTACTGGAGCTGGGAGCCGGCTTTAACATGGAGTATAACGGTATTGAAAACGTATATTTGAACGGTACCATGATGGGCTTTTCGGAAAAGGAAATTACGGCGAAGTTGCCGGAGATTCTGGAATTTGCTGATATTGGGGACTACGTGTATCAGCCGGTCAAAACCTACTCCAGTGGTATGTTTGTACGTCTGGCTTTTGCGGTTGCTATTAATATCGAACCGGAAATCCTTATCGTTGACGAGGCATTGTCCGTGGGTGATGTGTTTTTTCAGGCAAAATGCTATCACAAGTTTGAAGAATTTAAGGAAATGGGTAAGACGATTATTTTTGTCAGCCATGATTTGGGAAGTATCAGCAAGTATTGCGACAGAGTATTCCTGCTGAACAAGGGCAATCTGTTGGGCGAGGGCAGCCCTAAGGAAATGATAGATGCTTTCAAGCGAGTGTTGGTAGGACAGTATGAGGAAAATGGTGAGAATGCACAAGAGTTGCAGAAGGATGCCATGAATCCTCAAGTGCAGGAATACGGCACCAGACAGGCAGAGATTACGGAATGCTATGTGACGGATGAAAACGGTGTGCGCTGTAGTGCGGTACTGAAGGGTACGGAATTCACCATTCACATGAAGGTAAAGGTGAACGACCATATTCCGGCGCCTATCTTTGCGGTGTCCTTTAAGGATATCAAGGGAACAGAGATTACAGGAACCAACACTATGGCAGAGAAAGCCTTTCTTGACAGTGTGGAGCCCGGTCAAAGGAAGGAGATTACCTTTACCCAGAAAATGAGTCTGCAGGGTGGAGAATATTTATTGTCCTTTGGTGTAACAGGCTATAACGGCAATAATTTTGAAGTGTATCACAGATTATATGATGTTCTGAATATTACGGTGGTATCCGACAAGAATACTGTGGGCTATTATGACATGGATTCTGTGACAGTGGTAAAGGATGTAGAGGAATAGAAAGAATGATGCAGGAAAAAATCGGTAAGATAACCTTGGATTACAGTAGGTATTCCGGGCAGGATTTTTATAGTGACGGTGCCATAGAGGATGAGCTTCTGGAGACGGTGCAAAACCATTCTGAAGAAGAATTTATGCGTATTATCAGAGAAAAGAACAGCTGGCCCTTTCTCTATCATTTGTCCTATTTGAGAGAGAATATTGTGGACTGGGTGCCTATGGACAAAGGAGCAAAGGTGCTGGAGGTAGGTAGCGGCTGTGGTGCCATTACCGGCGCTTTGTCCCGCAAAGCAGGAGAAGTGACCTGCGTAGAATTGTCCAAGAAGAGAAGTCTGATTAATGCATATCGTCATCGTGATTGTGACAATGTAACCATTCATGTAGGTAATTTCAAGGATATTGAGCAGGATTTGGATACGGATTATGATTACATCTGTTTGATTGGTGTGTTTGAATATGCCAAAAGCTATATCGGCGGGAATACTCCCTTTGAGGACTTTCTGCAGATTCTTAAGGCGCATCTGGCTGCTGGGGGGAGAATCCTTATTGCCATAGAGAACAAACTGGGATTAAAATATTTTGCCGGCTGTAGGGAAGACCATGTGGGTACTTTCTTTGACGGCATTGAGAATTATAAAGCAGATGAAGGTGTGCGTACCTTTTCCGGAACAGGGCTGCAGCGCATCATGAAGAATTGTGGCGTGGACGAGTATCACTTCTATTATCCCTACCCGGATTACAAATTTATGACGGCTGTTTATTCTGACGAGTATTTGCCTAAAAAAGGTGAGCTTGCTTTAAATTACAGGAATTTTGACAAGGACAGAATGTTATTGTTTGATGAGACCTTGGCATTTAACGGTTTGATAGAGGACGAATTGTTCCCTGTATTTTCCAATTCCTACATGGTGGTATTGGGGGATGGTTTTGACGTGAAATTCACCAAGTATTCCAATGACAGGGCAGAAAAGTATCAGATAAAGACGGAGATTCAAAAGCATGTGACCCGGGACGGTGCCTGTGAAATGCAGGTGAGCAAGTACCCTATGAAGGATGAAGCGAAGAAGCATATTCTGGCGCTGGGAGATGCATACGGCAAGCTTCGTGACAGATATGAGGGAAGCGGACTGGAGATGAACGGCTGCACCATTGAGGAGCATTGCGACAGTGTCTGTGCACGATTGGAATATGTGGAAGGTATTCCCCTGTCTGATTTGATGAATCAGTGTCTGCAGAGGGATGACATGGAAGGCTTTTATGCACTGTTTGGTGAGTATGTGGCAAAGAGCAGCTATGGCGAGTCAGTACCGGTTGCGGATTACGACATGATTTTTGCCAATATCTATGTGTCGGGAGACAAATGGACAGTTCTGGATTATGAGTGGACCTTTGACCGACAGGTGAGTGCCAAGCTGTTGGCATACAGAGCATTGTGCTATTTTGCAAAGGAATCGGAATACGGACAGAAGATAGATTGGAACAGGATTTTGCGGGAGCTTAAACTTTCTAAGGAGGAGGCAGATGCTTATCCGGAGGAGGAGCAGGAATTCCAAAATCTGGTAGCTGACAACCATTGCTCCTTGGAGCAGATGCGCGTGGCTCTTGGCAATCAGATGTGGGAGCCCCAGAAATCACTGGAAAGCTACCCTGATGCCACCAATGTGCACCGGGTACAGATTTATGAGGACTACGGCGAGGGCTACAGTGAGGAGCATTCCTATTTTGTACGGGAGGCGTATCAATCGGAGAAGGATATTGTATTTGATATTAAGGTGGATTCGTCTGTAACAATGCTGCGAATCGATCCGTCCATGTGCTCCTGTATGGTGAAAATAAGGAGCCTCACTTTTAATGGCGAGGATATTCCCTGCAATAAGAGAAAGCAATTTATTATTAACGGAACCATACTGAAGCCGGCTAAGGGAGAGACTTCTCTGTGTCTGGTGTTCAGTACGGACGACCCCAATATTAATATTAGTCTGGAAAAGCTTAAGAAGCAGGAGGAAAATGTCCTGCATGCGGAGCTGGAAATGATTCGCGTACCTGACTATATTGCCAGAGATATGGAAAACGGTGCTGCGAGATATATCAGACAATAATTACTAGAGGAATAGGATGACAGGTATGGATTATAAGGACGCCTATGAAAAAGAACATTTGAAAAATGCTGATTTGGCAGCAAGAATTGCAGAGCTGGAAGCAAAGAATGAGGAATTGGAATGGAAGCTGGGACGCATCAAGAACAATCCCTTATGGAAAATCAGCAAGCCTTTCAGGAACATGATGCATTGGGTTATCAGGCAGAAGGACAGGCTGGCAAATTGCGGCGGCATAAAGGGTGTAATCCACAAGCTGGGCTATAAGAAAAGAGAGCGCGAGGCCATGAAGCAATTCGGTACGGAGAGCTTTCCTGATGAGGTACAGACTGCAAAGGAACGGGAGACTGTATTCCCCCGCATGGTCAAAATCAGTATTCTGGTGCCTCTCTGGAACAATAAAAGAGAGTTTCAGATTGAGATGCTTGACTCCGTAATGAACCAGACCTATCAGAATTGGGAGCTGTGTCTGGCAGACGGTTCCGATGCAGAGCATGCTTATATTGAAGACATCTGCAAGGAATATGCAGAACGTGCAAATGGACGGATTGTGTATAAGAAGCTGGACAAAAACGGCGGCATTGCAGGTAATACCAATGAGTGCCTTAAGCTGGCGACCGGAGAGTATATCGGTCTGTTTGACCAGGATGATATACTGCATCCTTCTGTGCTCTATGAGTATGTGAAGGCCATTAACGAACAGGGCGCAGATTACTTATATTGTGATGAGACCACCTTCAAGAGCGGCGACATCAATAAAATGCTTACTATGCATTTCAAGCCGGACTTTGCGCCGGATAATCTGCGAGCCAATAATTATATTTGTCATTTCAGTGTGTTTGCCAGAGAGTTGTTGGATGGCAATGAGCTGTTTCGACCGAAATTCGACGGCAGTCAGGATCATGATATGATTCTGCGCCTCACGGACAATGCCAAGAAGATTGTCCATGTACCAAGACTGATGTACTACTGGAGAAGTCATGCGGGCAGTGTAGCTTCGGGTATTGATGCCAAGCCCTATGCTATTGAGGCTGCCAAGGGAGCAGTGGCAGAGCATCTACGAAATCATGGATACGACCATTTCCAGATTATCAGTACCAGAGCTTTTGAAACTATTTTCCGCATTCGTTATCAGATTATCGGCAATCCCAAGGTATCTATTGTGATTGCCAACAAGGATCATCTGGCGGATTTACAGCGTTGTGTGGAGTCTGTTTTGACAAAATCCACCTATGATAATTATGAGATTATTATCGTAGAAAATAACAGTGAAACACAGGACATCAAGGATTATTATTCCAAGCTCCTCGGTTTTTCCTATGGGGAAGCGATTAAGAGAGTGACAGTCTGCGGACATGACGGCGGCGTGTTAAGAAGCAAGGAAGACAATAGAATCTCAGTGGTGACCTATACCGGAGCATTCAATTATTCTGCAGTGAATAATCTGGGAGTATCCTATGCGGTTGGAGAGTATGTATTGCTTCTGAACAATGATACGGAGGTGATTACCGTAAATTGGCTGGAGGAGCTTCTGATGTATGCCCAGCGTGAAGATGTGGGAGCAGTAGGCGCCAAGCTGTATTATGCAGACAAAACCATACAGCACGCCGGTGTGGTAATCGGACTGGGGGCTCATCGTACTGCAGGACATACCCATTATAAGCAGCATCGCCAGAATCTCGGTTATATGGGACGTCTGTGCTATGCGCAAAATGCCACTGCGGTAACCGGAGCCTGTCTGCTTGTGAAAAGAAGTCTTTATGAAGAGGTGGGCGGTCTGGACGAAGGCTTTGCCATTTCCTTGAATGATGTGGATTTCTGTTTGAAACTGCGAAAGAAGAATCTGCTGAATGTGTTCACTCCTTTTGCGGAGCTATATCACTATGAATCTATTTCGAGAGGCTTGGACGATCAGGGAGAAAAGGCGGAACGTTATAATCGCGAGTCAACAAAATTCCGTGAGAAGTGGAAGGAAGAATTGGAAAAGGGTGACCCTTATTACAATCCTAATTTTTCCTTGGACAGAAGCGATTATTCCTTAAAGATACAAAAGGACTAAGGAACTTGTATTATTTTTCTGCCGGGGCAGCTGGTATAGCACTTTCCGCATAAAGTGCATTTGTCCGGATTTATCTTCATAGGACCGGTAGTAATCGCTTGTGCAGGACATACGCGGTAGCATTGTTTGCAGCCTATACAGGAACCGATAATTTGATATTTCATGTTTTACCTCTCTGAAAAGATATTTTAAACGACTATTTCAATAATCATATTTTAGCATGCTGCATATGCGGCCGCAATATGTGTTTGCAGAAAAACGGGCATACGTGTTTGTAGAAAATCCCTATTTTCAGAAAACGAAACATATGGTAAAATGTTATTAATACAATTAACCGGCAGCATTCATTTAGATGCATAACTTGTAGATGTCGGGATGAAGGTGCCGAAAGGTAATGCTGAGCACCGCATATTGTGATAATAAAGTGTTCTAAAGAATCACTATAATGAATAATAGGAGGATATGTACATGGGTTTTATGGATGAATTCAAATTTTGGCTGGATGATGAGTATTTTGATCAGGAGACCAAGAATGAATTACTGGCAATTCGTGATGACGAGGGTGAAATCGAGGATCGTTTTTACAAGGAATTGGATTTTGGTACCGGTGGATTAAGAGGCGTGATTGGTGCCGGTACTAACCGTATGAATATTTATACTGTTCGCAAGGCTACTCAGGGTCTGGCAAATTATATTTTGAAACAGGGCACTCAGGAAAAGGGTGTTGCTATTGCGTATGATTCCCGTCGTATGTCTCCTGAATTTGCTGATGAAGCTGCACTTTGTCTTGCAGCTAACGGAATTAAGGCATACGTTTTTGATGCATTGAGACCCACACCGGAGCTTTCCTTTGCACTTCGTACCTTAGGCTGTACAGCAGGTATCGTGGTAACTGCAAGCCACAATCCTCCTGAGTACAATGGTTATAAGGTGTACTGGGATGACGGTGCACAGGTTACTGCTCCTAAGGATAAGGAGATTATTACAGAGGTTAAGGCAATTAAGGATTATCATACCGTGAAGACCATGGATAAGGATGAGGCTGTTGCCAAGGGATTGTATCAGGTAATCGGCAAGGAAATCGACGATGCTTACATGGTTGAATTGAAGAAGCAGATTATTCATCCTGATGTAATTAAGGAGATGGCAGAGGATATTAAGATTGTTTATACTCCTTTGTGCGGTACGGGTAATGTGCCTGTAACCCGCGTATTGGCAGAGTTAGGCTTTAAGAATGTCTATGTAGTACCTGAGCAGGAGAAGCCCGATCCTAACTTCACCACATTGGATTATCCTAATCCTGAAGATCCTAAGGCATTTACCTATGCGCTTCGTCTGGCAAAGGAAAAGGATGCAGATATAGTTCTGGCTACCGATCCTGATGCAGACCGTCTGGGCGTATATGCCAAGGATGCTAAAACAGGAGAATACGTGGCATTTACCGGTAATATGTCCGGTATGCTGATTGCAGAATATATTTTAAGAGAGAAGTCAGCAACAAGCACCATGCCTGCTAATCCGGCAATGGTTACCACTATCGTAACTACCAATATGACCTTCCCTATCACAGAGTCCTACGGTGTGAAGCTGATTGAGGTACTGACAGGCTTTAAGTTTATCGGTGAGCAGATTAAGCTGTTCGAGCAGACCGGAAGCAACAATTATGTATTTGGCCTGGAAGAGAGCTACGGCTGTCTGGCAGGTACTCATGCACGTGATAAGGACGCTATTGTGGCAGTTATGTGTCTGTGTGAGGTTGCTGCATTCTGTAAGAAGCAGGGCAAGACACTTTGGGATATGATGCTCGACCTGTATGAGAAGTATGGCTATTTCAAGGAGACTCAGTATACCATTACCTTGAAGGGTATCGACGGTTCCAAGCAGATTGCTGAAATCATGGATAAGCTTCGCAAGAATCCTCCTGCAGCATTCGGAGATATGAAGGTGCTGAAATTCCGCGATTATGACAATGATGTCGTAATCGATATGGCAACAGGAGAGAAGACTACCACCGGACTTCCGAAGTCTAATGTTCTGTATTTTGAGCTTCCTGATAATGCTTGGTGCTGTGCCCGTCCTTCCGGTACAGAGCCTAAGATTAAATTCTACATGGGTGTTAAGGGCAATAGTCTTGAGGATGCAAAAGCCCGCGTAGAGAAGCTGACAGAAGATTTGAAGGCTGTTTTATAATACAAATAATGCTGACAATTGTGGGTGCCGGAACCGTTTGGCTCCGACATTATAAAAATTAAGAAAGATATGATAAGCAGCGAATCGCCTTGAATGGGCGGTTTGCTGTTTTCATGCATAGTGGAATATGTGAAAGGGACAAATATCCCAATCAGTATAAGAAGGAGTCGCGCCGTTTATGGGTACATTCAATAGGGCTAATTTGAAAAAAACTTTATATTATCTGAAACGGAACGGACTGAAAAATACTTGGTATGCGGTGCGTGAACGGATGGAGGAAAGGCAAAAAGAAAAGTATTGCTATCATCCTATAACCCAAGAGACTTGGGAGGAGCAACGCAAGGCATCTGAAATGTTTACCACTACCTTTAGTATTGTTGTACCTGCTTATCGGACGGATGCGCAGTATTTGAAGGAAATGATAACGAGTGTTATCAAACAAAGCTATCCGAGGTGGGAATTAATTATTGCAGATGCCACAGAGGATGACAGTGTAGCAAAAGTAGTAGAGGAAGTTGCACGCGGGTATTCCTGTATTCGTTATGTACATTTGCAGGAAAATGCGGGTATTGCGGCAAATACGAATCAAGGGCTTCGTCTCGCCACCGGGGAATATGTGGGATTGCTGGATCATGATGATGTATTGACAGAGGATGCATTATATGAGATGGCAGCAGTTATTGAAAAGGAAAAAGAAAGAGGAGTGCAAGTGAAATTGCTATACTCCGATGAGGATAAATGTAACAGCGACGGTACGCAATATTACGAACCGAATTTTAAAGAAAAATTCAATTTGGATTTAATTCTATCCAATAATTATATTTGTCACTTCCTGGTGATGGAAGCAGAACTGATGAAGGCGTTAGAATTCCGGCAGGAATATAACGGTGCGCAGGATTATGATTTGGTGTTGCGTGCTGTGGCAAAATTGATGAATGATGAGTCACAGCTTGTGCATATTCCCAAAGTGCTTTATCACTGGAGATGTCATGCGGCTTCTACCGCAGAGAATCCCCGGAGCAAGCAATACGCCTATGATGCAGGGCTGCGAGCGCTACAGGATTTTGCAGATCAAATGGAGTGGAAGGCTAAGGCGGTGCCGCTAAAGCATTTGGGATTTTATGCACTGCAATATGAGGAGAATCCGTTGAAGGTGCGCCCCGACGTGGGTGCTGTGGGTGGCAGGCTGGTATCAGGAAATGGTAATAGAACCGTTGGTGGCAGAATGACGGAAACTGGTGAAGTCTATTATGAAGGCCTACCGACTGCCTACAGTGGCTATCTTCATAGGGCATCTCTCACGCAAACGGCAGAGGCCTTGGATATACGCTGTATGCAGATAAGCGAAGAATTACAACTGTTATTCAAAGAGGTGACAGGCATCTCTTATAAAGAAATGTTAAATTACGATTTATTTGATGCTTCTATTTTGCCGCAAGAGAGTGATTATGTAGAATTGAGCCTGAGGTTATCGAAGGCAATACGGGAGAAGGGGTATCTTCTGCTGTATCTGCCAAATAGAACTGAGGAGTGGGATTCCAAGAAGGGATGCATTAAGATGCGTGGAAGGAAGAAGGCGGATGAACTCGGAAGTGTGAATTATTGGGATTCATTTGCCGAATGAAAACGCAGAAGCGAAGAGAAAGGAAAAGAAATAGAGAGTAGCATGAGAGAAATAACGGTTGTTATTCCAAACTACAACGGAATAGAGTATTTGAAAGAATGCCTGAGTGCTCTGGAAAAGCAGGAACCGGACACGCCTGAATTTGCTGTGCTTGTGGTGGATAACGGCTCCACGGACGGCAGTGTGTCATGGTTAACACAATACGAATCAGCTCAGCAGACAGAGTCCATCCTTCTTCCGGAAAACACAGGCTTTTGTCATGCAGTTAATGTGGGGATACAAGCTGTTAAGACCCCATATGTTATTTTACTAAATAATGACACAAAAGTTAAATCGAGTTTTATTAAAGAGCTTTATCAGGCGATTCAAGAAAATGACAAGGCTTTTTCTGTCAGCGCCAAGATGCTGATGTGGGATAAGCCGGAGCTCATAGATGATGCAGGTGACCGTTATTGTGTATTAGGCTGGGCTTTTTCCAGAGGAAAGGGTAAGCGGTCAGAGCAGTATGATGAACCGGTAGAAATATTTTCCTCCTGCGGCGGAGCTGCCATATACAGGAAGACTGTTTTTGAAGAAATTGGTTATTTTGATGAAGAACATTTTGCCTATTTGGAAGATCTGGACATCGGTTATCGTGCCCGGATCCACGGTTATCGCAATTATTACCAGCCTGCTGCGCAGGTTCTACATTTCGGAAGTGCATCGACAGGCTCCAGATATAATCAGCGAAAGACGATACTATCCTCTGCCAATAATGTGTATGTTATCGGCAAGAATATGCCTCTTTTGCAGCTACTATGGAATCTTCCCTTCTTACTATTGGGATTTTTGGTAAAGTTTTTATTTTTCTGTGGGAAAGGAATGGGCATCCTATATTTAAAGGGTATGATGACGGGTGTCAAAAAGTGCTTTAGTGCCGCAGGGCGTAAGGCTAAGGTGCCGTTTCGTTTCTGTAGATTGGGACACTATTTTGCGATACAGGGACAGCTTTATCTGAATACCCTTCGTCTTATTACCAAGAGCTAATTCTTATGAAATCTTAAGAAATTGCTTCATAAATTCTTAAGTTGAGAATAATAGGGCAATCATGTAAAATTAGGGATAGGTATTAGGAAACTAAGGGCTTCCCTGTTTTGTGGGACTAATCGGGTGACGCTTATGATAAAGGATAACCAAAAGGTATTTAACAGGCTGTTGGTTATAATGGATGCGTTTTTAACCGGTGCATCCTTTATTCTCGCCTATTATATTAAATTTTATATTTTAGAGGACGGACCGGGAATCGGTGTATTGCCTGTAATTGACTATTACATGCTTTTGCCCTTTATGATTCCGGGATATATGTTCCTCTATTATAGATGTGGTGTATATTCGCCCAAGCGTACCGTGAAGCGCAGGCATGAGATATACAGTATCTTGCAGGCCAATACGTTGGGAATTGCAGCTTTGATTATTATCCTGTACATGGTGATTCGGGAGATCAACTTTGCACGTTCCGTTATGGCAATATTTTATGTTATGAATATTTTCCTGACCTCCTGTGCCAGGGTGGTTCTCAGGAAAATGCTTCGTACCATGCGCAGTAAGGGCTACAACCTAAAGCACATCCTGTTGGTGGGATATTCCAGAGCAGGAGAAGAATATATTGACCGTATACAGGATAATCCCCAATGGGGTTATGTGGTCTGTGGCATTCTTGACAATACGATACCTGCCGGCACTACCTATAAAGGAGTAAAGGTTCTTGGCACTTTGGGTAATCTGGAAATCATCTTACCGGAGAATAAGCTGGATGAGATTGCCATCACTCTTTCGCTAAAGGATTATGATTATCTGGAAGGTATTGTACATTTTTGTGAGAAATCAGGTGTACACACGAAATTCATTCCTGACTACAACAGCTTGATACCCAGCAGACCATATACTGAGGATTTGATGGGACTTCCCGTAATCAATATTCGTCATGTGCCGCTGACCAATACAGGAAACATGCTGGCAAAGCGTATTTTGGATATTATAGGAGCAGTATTTGGAATTATCATTACTTCACCCATTATGCTTGTCTGTGCTATATTGGTGAAGGTTACCAGTACAGGTCCGGTGATTTTTAAACAGGAGCGAGTAGGGCTTCATAATAAGTCCTTTTATATGTACAAATTCCGCAGTATGGCAGTACTGCCCACTAAGGAAGAGAAAAAGGCCTGGACAGTGAGAAATGACCCGAGAGTAACCGGCGTAGGTAAGATTCTCAGAAAAACCAGTCTGGATGAGCTTCCGCAGCTTTTTAACATTTTAAAGGGTGATATGAGTCTTGTAGGACCCAGACCGGAGAGACCTCTCTTCGTAGAGAAATTTAAGGAAGAGATTCCCAGATATATGGTGAAACATCAGGTTAGACCCGGTTTGACCGGTTGGGCACAGGTGAATGGTCTGCGCGGAGATACCTCTATACGAAAGCGTATCGAATATGATTTATATTATATAGAAAATTGGACGATGGGGTTTGATATCAAAATTATATTCATGACGTTTTTTACAGGTTTTATTAACAAAAACGCATATTAGTAATGTATGTGGAATAAGGAGAAAAGGGTAATGGCAACAAATTCAAATCAAAGAAATGCAGCGGGTAAGAACAAAATGACGGCAAAGCAGCGTGAAGCCAAAAAGAGATTAAAGATTATTATCTTTGCTGTGGAAATCGTTATTCTTCTTGCTATGGTATGGGTGTTATGTTGGTTGTTCTGGCCTGCACCGGATGATGCACAGACCAGTCAGGATGCACAGAGTACCGAGGCACAGGGAGAGGGCGAGAAGTCATTGTTCGGAGGACTGTTCTCATGGCTTGAGACGGGAGGTGTCTTCTCTAACAAGGGTCCTAAGCGAGTAGAGCTGGAGGAAGAAAAGCTTGCAATTCCTGAGGAGGTTATCCAGCAAAAAGAAGAAGGCGGCACCATGCAGGGCTACATGAACATT
This sequence comes from Lachnospiraceae bacterium, assembly GCA_015056915.1. Classification (GTDB taxonomy): domain Bacteria; phylum Bacillota; class Clostridia; order Lachnospirales; family Lachnospiraceae; genus Acetatifactor. Next base: position 24,530 of record SVFK01000004.1, on the reverse strand, counting down.
GCACTTTTTGGTGTGGATGCACAGAAGGACAGCCAATTGTACAAGGGCAGCCGAAGTGACAGTATCATGATAGCAAGCGTTAATATGGATACCGGTGATATTAAGCTTGTCAGTGTGTATCGTGACACTTATATGAATATTGGTACAGATGAGTACAGTAAGTGTAATAAAGCATACGCTGTAGGCGGTGCGGAGCAGGCTGTAAAGATGCTGAACATGAATCTGGATATGGATATTACGGACTTCGTAACAGTGGGCTATGCCGGTCTGCGTGAGGTTATTGATGGTCTGGGTGGTGTATATATTGAAGTAGACGAGGAAGAGTTGAAGCATATTAATAATTACCAGATTGGTATTGCAGAAGTGTTAAAGTGTGATTATAAGGCTGTTACAGAGCCCGGCTTACAGCTTCTGGATGGTTTGCAGGCGACTGCTTATTGTCGTATCCGTTATACGGCGGGCGATGATTTTAAGCGTGCAGCACGTCAGCGAGAGGTTATCAAGGCTATTGAGACACAGGCCAAAAAAGCAGATTATGCAACTCTGACCAAGGTATTTAACAGTGCTATCGATGATGTTTATACCAGTATCTCCAATGATGATATTCTGGCGCTTTTAGAAAACATTGCTAACTATCGCATCGTAGACGAAGGTGGTTTCCCTGAGGAAAGCATGCGTACCGTTGCCAATGTAGGTGCTACGGGAAGCTGTGTTATTCCTACCGACTTGGAGGATAATGTAGTCTGGTTGCATCAATTCCTCTTCGAGGATGAGGCATACACGGTTACCAATAGTGTACAGGAGTACAGCCAGAAGGTGGAGACAGACACCACACCTTATATTGAACGATTGAATTAGAGCGAAAGGGAGTCCTTTAGACTCCCTTTTTAAGTTGCAGGAAGTCGATTGCGCACTCCCTATTACAATATGTTTTTTCTTGTACAATAAGGTGATTTAAAGTATAATAGGGCAGAGAAAATCAAGGAGAATGAGTGAATGAATATAGATGTCATTATTCCTTTATATAAGCCGGGAAAGGAGCTTTTTCAGCTGTTGGACAGCCTAAATGAGCAGTCAGTACCCATACAGAATATTATTCTCATGAATACTGAGGAGAAATATTTTCAGCAGCTTGTATATGGTTCCAAGTTTTCCGAAAAATATAAGAATGTAAAGGTGTATCACTTATCAAAACGTGAATTTGACCATGGGAAAACAAGACACATGGGTGTGCAGCGCTCTCGCGCGGATGTGTTTGTAATGATGACACAGGATGCCATGCCTGCGGATTCCTTTCTGATAGAAAAATTAACACAACATTTATCAGATGATGTGGCGGTTTCTTATGCGATGCAGTTGCCTACAAAGGACTGCTCTATTGTGGAACGTTACACCAGAAGCTTTAATTATCCCCAAGCATCCTGTATCAAATCTGCGGAGGATATTCCCAGACTGGGTATTAAGACCTTCTTTTGTTCCAATGTGTGTGCTGCCTATCGCAGAGAGCTTTATGAGGAATTAGGCGGCTTTATCAGACATACTATTTTTAATGAGGATATGATATATGCAGCAGGCGCAATCGAGGCCGGCTATAAGATTGCCTATGAGGCGGAAGCAAAGGTGATTCACTCCCATAATTATACCCATAGACAGCAATTCCACAGGAATTTTGATTTGGGTGTTTCTCAGGCAGACCACCCTGAGATTTTTGCAGGTGTCCCATCTGAATCGGAGGGGATGAAGCTGGTAAAGCGCACCACTGCATATTTGAAGGAGAAGCACAGGTTGGATAAAGTACCATATTTTTATGTGCAATGCGCTTGTAAGTATGCCGGATATCTTTTGGGAAAGCATTACAGGAAGCTACCAAAGTCATGGATTCTGGCTTTTACCTCCAACAAGGAATATTGGAGCACGAAATTTTAGGACTGAAGCAAAAAGATAATCGTAGGGAATTCCGGGAATCCGGGGAATTATAGAAAGGAATACAAATATGTGTGGTATCGTAGGTTATATTGGAAATAAACAGGCAGCGCCTATTATTCTGGACGGACTGTCCAGACTGGAATACAGGGGCTATGATTCTGCAGGTATGGCTATTTTTGATGGAGAAAATATTATTACCAGAAAGGCTGTGGGCAGATTAAAGGTATTGGAGAATCTTACCCACGGCGGAGAAAATATGAAGGGTGTGAGCGGTATTGGGCATACCCGTTGGGCAACACATGGCGCACCCAGCGATTTAAATTCGCATCCCCATACGAATGATGCCGGTACCATTGCAGTAGTGCACAATGGTATTATTGAAAATTATATTTCTTTGAAAAAGAAATTGCAGGATAGGGGATATCAGTTTGTGTCTGAAACGGACACGGAGGTATTGGCACATTTACTTGATTATTATTATAAGGGGAATCCTCAGGAGGCCATTACCAAGGTGCTGCATCGTGTGGAGGGCTCATACGCACTGGGTATTATGTTTGCTGATTTTCCCGGTGAGATTTATGCGGCAAGAAAGGACAGTCCGCTGATTGTTGGACAGAATGAGGATGGTTGCTTTATCGCTTCTGATGTTCCCGCTATTTTAAAATATACCAGAACTGTTTATTATATGGACAATCAGGAAGTGGCGCAGCTGCGCAAGGATGGCTTACGCTTCTTTTCGGTGGATCAGGAGGAATTGACCAAGGAATCCGTAAATATTGATTGGGATGCTGATGCGGCTGAGAAGGCAGGCTACGAGCATTTCATGCTGAAGGAAATGTATGAACAGCCCAAGACGATTACCGATACCATTTCTCCTCGTATTCGCAATAATGATATTGTAATTGAAGAATTGAATATGACGGACGAGGAGTTGAAAGCAATCCGCAAGATACACATAGTTGCCTGTGGCTCGGCTTACCATGCAGGTGTTACGGCAAAATATGTTATTGAAGGTCTGGCAAGAATTCCCGTAGAAGTGGACGTGGCAAGTGAATTCCGCTATCGCAATCCGATATTGGAGGAGAACAGTATGGTAGTGGTAATCAGCCAGTCCGGTGAGACGGCCGATACCTTGGCGGCACTTCGCGATTCTAAGGCCAAGGGCTTTAAGGTGCTGGGTATTGTCAACGTAGTGGGCAGTTCTATTGCAAGAGAAGCTGACAGTGTGATGTATACCTGGGCCGGCCCGGAGATTGCGGTTGCTACCACAAAGGCTTACAGTGCGCAGCTTGTGGCGCTGTATATGCTTGCCATGAAGCTTGCTAAGGTGCGAGGCAATGTGGATGAAGCGCAATTTGCAGAACTGTTATCAGACTTAAGATGTATTCCCAATCAGATAGAATTGCTGCTTGGTCAGAAGGAGAAGATACAGCACTTTGCCAACCGTTATGTAGGTGCAAGAGACATTTTCTTTATCGGCAGATGCATTGACTATGCTATTTCCTTAGAAGGCTCATTGAAGCTAAAGGAGATTTCCTATATTCATTCGGAGGCATATGCAGCAGGTGAATTGAAGCATGGAACCATCTCCTTGATTGAGGAGGGAACTCTGGTTGTAGCGTTGTCTACACAACCGGAATTGTATCAAAAAACAATCAGCAATATTGTGGAAGTTAAAGCGAGAGGTGCATTTGTTATGGCAGTCACCAATGATGACAACAGTGCTGTTGAAAAAGCCTCAGATTATGTGGTTTATATACCTACAATTAGTCCCTACTTTACCAACTCTCTTGCGATTATTCCTCTGCAGCTGTTCGCTTATTATGTGGCAGTGGGCAGAGGCTGTGACGTGGATAAGCCGAGAAACCTTGCGAAGTCCGTTACGGTAGAATAAAATATTTTTTTCACATTGACTTCATGAAGTCATCACAATTCGGACACAATTCTGGAATATACTAAGTGCATAAGGAAATGGAAAAGCATAAAAATTTTCAGAAAAGAGGTATTACTATGTACGAAAATGATAATTACTCCGGCTACAATATCTATCCCACCGGGAGTGAAATTGTAAGCGGACAGAATAATAATGAATACAAAAATAACGAGCAGAAGCCTGGTAAGAAAATGGGCTTTGGACAAAAGCTTCTTATGAGTATCAGCTTAGGACTGTTTTTTGGACTGTTTGCAGGAATCGGATTTTATGCGGTGCAGCAGGGAACAGGACTAATCAGTAAGTCGGAGCCGGAAGAGAAAGTGGAAGTGATGAGTGAGGTAGACAATACAGCACTTGAAATGGAAGAGGAGACCGGCATCAAGCTGACCAATGCGAACAATGTGACTGTGATTGAATCCGATGTATCAGGTGTGGTAGAAGAAGTGATGCCTGCCATGGTATCCATTATTAATAACTATACCGTCACCGGTCATTTCTGGGGACAGACCTATTCTGAGGAAGAGAATGCCAGTGGTTCAGGTATTATTGTTGCGGAGACAGATTCTGAGCTGTTGATTGTTTCTAACAATCACGTGGTAGAAGGAGCAGACCAGTTGCTTGTAACCTTTATCGATGGCACAGAGGCAGAAGCCCATACTAAGGGTCGTGATGCGGAAATGGATCTGGCAGTAATTGCAGTGTCTCTGGAAGAGTTAAGTGAGGAAACCAGAGAGAGTATTTCTATTGCTACTCTGGGTGACAGTGATGATTTGAAGCTTGGTGTGCCTGTTATTGCAATCGGTAACGCACTGGGCTATGGACAGTCTGTAACAACCGGTATTGTCAGTGCTCTTGACCGTGAGATTACCTTTGATGACGGAAGCACAGGAAGCTTTATTCAGACAGATGCGGCAATTAACCCCGGTAATTCCGGTGGAGCACTTTTGAATGTAAATGGTGAAGTAATCGGTATCAATTCCAGCAAAATCGGCGGTTCTGTTATAGAGGGTATGGGTTATGCCATTCCTATTACCTCTGCGAATCCCATTATTGCAGATTTGATGGAACGTCAGACCAGAACGGAAAAGGTGTCCGAGGAGGATATGGGTTATATCGGTATCTCCCTGCAGGAGGTAACAGCACAGATATCCCAGATGTACAACATGCCCGAAGGCATCTATGTAGTATCTGTGGAAGAGGGCTCTGCAGCACAGAAGGCCGGTATTATGAACGGAGATATTATTACCAAATTTGATGGAGAGAGAATCACTTCCTATGCTGCATTGCAAAGTGTACTGCAGTATTATGCAGCAGGAGACAGTACCAAGATTACAGTAATGCGACCTGAAAACGGACAATACGTTCAGTATGATTTAGAAATTACGCTGGGTAGCAGACCGGAGGAAAAACGCTAAGCCGGAGCGTGTGAAGTGAATTATTTATAGGATTAAGGTGTCAGAAGGCTCTGTGGCCCACAATTGTCAGAATTGTTTGCGGCTGCGGAGCTTTTTGTACCCAGCTGCCAGAAGGCGATAGCGCTGGCAGCGGCAACATTGAGGGAATCCACTCCATGGGACATAGGAATACATACGGTATAATCGCAGTCTGCAAGCGTGTCAGGGGAAAGACCGTCACCCTCTGTGCCCAGTACGACTGCGAGCTTTTCCTGCGCTGCAAGGAGTGGGTCATCGATGTTTATGGAGTCGGGTTTTAATGCCATAGCTACTGTTTGAAAGCCCAATTCTTTCATCCTTCCCATTCCCGGTCTGGGCCACTGGGAGATTTCGTCGCCGATGTAGGTCCAAGGTATTTGAAAGACGGTGCCCATGCTGACTCTGATTGCTCGGCGGTACAGAGGATTGCTGCATGCCGGAGTAAGCAGCACGGCATCCATATTCAGCGCTGCGGCAGAACGGAATATAGCCCCTACATTGGTAGGATTCATGACATTCTCCAATACGGCAATACGACGCGCGCCTGCGCACACTTCTTCCACGGTAGGCAGCTTGGGGCGGTGCATGGCACACAATACACCCCGGGTGAGCTGAAAGCCGGTTAACTGTGCCAGAACATTAAAATCAGCAGTATATACCGGAATATCCTTACATCGGGCAATAATCTCTTTTGCCTGACCTTCTATGTCCTTGCGTTCCAGCAAAAGGGAAACAGGACGACAACCCGCATCCAGAGCCCGTTCAATTACCTTGGGACTTTCCGCAATGAAGAGTCCTCCGTTTGGTTCATAATAGTGAAGAAGCTGCGCCTCGGAAAGCCGTGCGTACATATCTAATTCCGGTGCAGAAAAATCTGTTATTTCAATAATATTTCCCATGCTAAAACCCTTTCAGTATCAAACAATCATTTCTAACAATACCGACGAAAACATTTCATCAAGTACCGTGAGAATGAGGCTCCACCGTCCAAAATGGTTTGATTGGTTTGCAACTTGGCTCCTGTAGATGTCAAACCAATCAAACCATTTTGGACGGTGGAGCCTCATCCTCACGGTATCGGGACGTTACCCTTACCGGTATTATATAAAATTATTATAGTGTTTGGCGCAGTGGGTGTCAAACGGGAACGTCTGATGAAGGAAACGGTTTCGGTGGTTTATAAAAACTTCACTTGTACATGAATAAGGGATTCGTTATAATAAAATAGGTGAAAATTAACTCACTGCCAAATGTTGTGCCTGCATTGTGAGATATAGTGGTAATCAAAGGTGCAGGTTAAGGAAAGGTGTGAATGGATATGTCAGATTATTATAATGAAGATGATAAAATGGAAATGGATGTGACGGAGGAAGAGGAAGTACTTCAGGAGCAGGGTGATGCTTCTGATACCTCCAAAGCCGGAAAAAGCGATAACGATGAGTATGAGGATGTGTGCTTTATTTGTCGCAGACCCGAGAGTAAAACAGGCAAGATGTTTAAGCTGCCCAATAATATATGCGTATGTGATGACTGTATGCATAAGACCATGGATACGGTAAGTCAATTTGATTATCAGGGCATGCTGAACAACCCGAATCTCCAGGGAGATTGGGATCAGTTTTCCAGACAGAACGGTTTCCCCAACATCAGCTTTGTCAATCTGGCGGATCTGCAGGGTGACGGCGGAATCCCTAACAAACAGAAGTTGAAAAAGAAAAAGAAAAAAGAAGCTGCGGAGCCGGTGTTAGATATCAAAAATATTCCTGCTCCCCATAAGATTAAAGCAAGTCTGGACGAGTATGTAGTGGGACAGGAGCATGCCAAAAAGGTGATTTCCGTGGCTGTTTACAACCATTACAAGCGCGTGGCGACCAAGACCATGGACGAAATCGAGATTGAGAAATCCAATATGCTGATGATAGGACCTACCGGTTCCGGCAAGACCTATCTGGTAAAGACCCTGGCAAGGCTGTTGGATGTGCCCCTTGCTATCGCCGATGCCACATCCCTGACAGAAGCAGGCTATATCGGTGATGATATTGAGAGTGTTGTATCCAAGCTGTTGGCAGCTGCGGACAATGATGTGGAAAAGGCAGAACGCGGTATTATTTTTATCGATGAAATTGACAAGATTGCCAAGAAGAAAAATACGACCTCCCGTGATGTTAGCGGTGAGAGTGTTCAGCAGGGCATGCTAAAGCTTTTGGAGGGCGCTGAGGTAGAGGTGCCGGTAGGTGCCAACAGCAAAAATGCCATGGTGCCACTTGCCACAGTAAATACCAGAAACATTTTATTTATCTGTGGCGGTGCTTTTCCCGATTTGGAGGATATTATTAAGGAACGTCTGTCCAAGAGTGCATCCATCGGCTTCAATTCGGAATTGAAGGATAAGTACAGCAAGGACAAGAATATTTTGTCCAAGGTGACCGTCGAAGATATCCGCAAATTCGGTATGATTCCGGAATTTATCGGTCGTCTGCCTGTAATTTATACATTGGAAGGACTCACCAAGGAAATGATGGTGAAAATCCTCAAGGAGCCCAAGAATGCTATTTTAAAGCAGTACCAGAAGCTACTGGAACTGGATGAGGTAAAGCTGGAATTTACCGATGATGCATTGGAGGCAATCGCTGATAAAGCAATGGAGCGAGATACCGGTGCCCGCGCACTGCGCTCTATCATTGAAGAATTTATGCTGGATATTATGTATGAAATCCCTAAGGATGACAATATCGGCCGTGTAACAATCACCCGGGAGTATATCGAAGGAACCGGCGGTCCCATCATTGACATCCGTAGCAACCAAATCGCAGGCGCCATTGAGGATTTGCAGCAGGTATCGGCTGAGGATGAGGTATGATTCGGTGGCTGGATGAAAGGAATTAACCATGCAAACAGATAAGATCATGCAAACCAATCAAGCATACTGGAATGACCACGCAGATTTGTGGTTTGGAACTACTGCACTTCCTACCTTGGGAGTGCATTTTCCTACAGAGGAGGAGTTGCATTTGTTTGGTGATGTTTCCGGCAAAAAGCTGTTGGAGATTTGCAAGGAACCTTTCACAGAATTGCTTCTTATCTGAAAAAGAATGGTACTTTTATTTTCAGTTGGCATCATACCCTGCACTACTGTGTGGGATGGTCCTGCGAGGAAAGAAAAGATGTGTTAGGAGAAAATGATTCCCTGCTATTTCAAAAAAGCTATTTTGATGAATCCTATTTCAAAATGCCGGTTCATGACAGTGAAATCGTATTGTGCAACAGAAAAATCTCCACCTATATCAATGCCTTGGCACAAGCAGGCTTTGCGGTGGAACAGATGATTGAGCAGACAGACGAAGCGACCATGCAGGCAAGCGGAGATATCACAGATAAGGCAAAGAAGGCAAAAATGCTTCCGATTTCATTTTGTATAAAAGCAAGGAAGCTTTAGTGTCAGGTTGCTAACTGGATGGAGGTATCAGGATGTATTATTCATATGTAATGGGAACGGATAATTCTATTTTAGACTTGAAAAAGCAGGGCTTTGTGATTAATAACGATGGTGAGAATTATACCGTATCATTCCCGGATGATAAAGCTTCTGTTTGGGAAGCTTTCATAACCAAGCATCTTGAAATCGGATACTGGAACGAATACCTTGCCGGTGACAAGGTTGTGTTTCTATTTCATTTAGAAGACGGAATAAAGAGATTTGAGGTATATGATTTTGAAAATGCTGAGGTCCATGCACTGTGCGAAAGACTATGCGAATGCAAAATAGACTCTCTCAAATCAATGCTGTGTGAAAATCATTACTATAAGAAGATTTTGGAGTAATGTATCAAAACGGACATATTTAATAAAACATTAACTCATATTCGGTGGCTGGAGAGATATGTGATGACCCCTTGGGAATCATAGGATTTTCAAGGTTTTTTGATTTGAGGGTTTGGGGAGAAGTATTGTAAGTTGATGTAAAGTTGTGGGGTGGATTAATGACAAAGATGGTGCAAAATACACAACAGAACGTTGATATTAGACAAAAAGTTGGGTATAATATAAATGGGTGATGAGTATGAATATGATTTTATATCATGGTAGTAATTTGACTGTATCAGAGCCTAAATTAGTAGTACAGAATCGTTTTCTTGATTTTGGATATGGATTTTATACAACAACGAATAAAATACAGGCAATAGGTTTTGCAGACAAAGTAACTAAGAGACGTAAGGAAGGCGTACCGACGGTCAGCATTTACGAAATAGATGAGACAAAGGCTTTTGAGCATTGTTCCGTTTTGCGATTTGATACACCAAATGAAGACTGGTTAGATTTTGTATCTGAAAACAGGGCAGGAAATTATAATGGAGAATCATACGATTTTATATATGGTCCTGTTGCTAACGATGATGTATATACCACATTTACTCTTTATACAGCCGGAGTGCTTACAAAAGAACAAACGATTGAAGCATTGAAGATAAAAAAACTGTATAATCAATTGGTTCTTACTTCTACAAAAGCACTAAGTTATTTGAAATTCTGTGGAACAGTACCGGAGGAGGAATTCTAATGGAACAGAAAAAGTTTGAAGCGATGCTTGTACTTATAGTTCCAAAGGTTATCGGTTTAATTGTTGAAAATCAAGAGATGGATGAAGTGGCGGCATCAAAGAAATTTTATGAATCGAGAGTATACTCTTTACTAGAGGAAGAGGATACAAAGTTATGGCATCTGAGTCCGTTAACTCTTTTTAATATGTATGATGAAGAGGTAAAAACAGGCAATATCACATTTCCGGAGGGCTAGGTATGAGTCGGCAGGGTAATTTTATGATTTATTGCACAGAACACTATAAATCGGCAAAGAAGTTAAATGGCAAGCAGGTGGCAGAGCTTTTTAGTCGCTATCAGGTGTGGGACTATATTTATTCGTGTTTTGAAGCTTTGCATACAACCGGTGTCAATTATATTGTGGAGGATATTGATTTGTACATTGAAGCGAGGCGGGTTTCTTTGGTTTAATCCGGCGAGAAAACGGTGGCTTGACACGGCCACCGTATTATTATATAATCAAACTGTATTAATCGTATTAATACAGTTAAGAAAGGAGAAATGGAATGATCCTGATTGATTACAAGGACAGAAGACCGATTTATGAACAGGTAGTGGAGCGGTTTCAACAGATGATACTATGCGGTGCATTGCAGCCGGGTGATGCGATGCCTTCGGTGAGAAGTCTGGCGATGGAGCTGTCGCTGAATCCCAACACTATACAGCGTGCCTATCAGGAGCTGGAGCGAAGTGGTTATATCTACAGCATGCAGGGTAAGGGAAGCTTTGTAAGCGATACACAGGATGCGGTCGCCTCCAGACGTAAGGAAATTATGGAAGAATTCTCGGCGTGTGCCAAAAGGGCACTGGAGGCAGGACTTTCCGGGCAGGAGCTTGCAGATATTCTGAAGATGACAATAGGGGAAAGGCAGGGTGACTAATATGATTGTTGCGACTCATTTACATAAAAAATTTGGCGATGTGGAAGCCTTGAAGGATGTTTCGGTTACTATTAAAAAGGGAGAGGTGTTTGGTCTGATTGGTACGAACGGAGCAGGCAAAAGTACCTTTCTGCGCATGGCATGCGGTGTTCTGAAGCCGGACGAAGGAAGTCTTTTGGTGGATGATGTATCCATCTATGAGAATCCGGAGATGAAGCAGAATATTTTTTATATATCAGACGATCAGTTTTATCTGCCCAATGCAACACCGATTTCCATGATGGGCTTTTATCAGAATTATTATCCGGAGTTTAACCGTGAAAGGTTCCTGACACTGGTTGAAAAATTTGGCTTAAATCCTAAGCGCAAGATTCATACCTTTTCCAAGGGTATGAAGAAGCAGCTGTCTGTATTGTTAGGGATTTGCGCCAATACCAAATATCTGTTTTGTGATGAGACCTTTGACGGTCTGGACCCTGTAATGCGGCAGACAGTTAAAAGTATTTTTGCAGGGGAATTGAGTGAAAGAGATTTTACCCCGGTGGTGGCATCTCATAACCTGCGGGAATTGGAAGACATCTGTGATCATGTGGGCTTGCTTCACAAGGGCGGTGTGTTGATGCAGAAGGATTTGGAGGAAATGAAGCTGAATATTCATACGATTCAGTGTGTCTTTGAAAATGAGGATTTGGAAAGGGCTGCAATCAGTGCACTGAATCTTGTAAAGGCTGAGAAGCGCGGCAGATTGAATTTGTTGACTGTAAGAGGCAAGAAGGAGGATATTATGAATGTGATTAATACCTTTTCACCGCTTTTTGCAGAGGTATTACCTTTATCACTTGAAGAAATCTTTATCAGCGAAACGGAGGTGGTAGGCTATGATGTCAAGAAACTCATTTTTTAAACGTATGAAATATGATCTGGAGCAAAGAATCTGGCTGCCGGTTCTCTTCTTTATCATAAGCTTTTTAACCATGGAGATAGTGCTGATATCGGAGTTTGAGGCTCTGTGGAGCCGTGCCACAAGGCAGACGGAAATGCTTCAGGCAAGCTTTTTTGCAGAGAGAGCCCATGACTTTTTGCTGAATAATTTCTGGGCGCCGAATGTAGGAAGTCTGGTTTTAACGATTGCGGTGGCAGCAGTGAGTGGGCTAAGCGGCTTTGCATTCCTGCATTCTGCCAAGAAACTGGACGTATATCATAGTCTGCCCATTAAGAGAGAGCGGTTATTCCTGCAGCAATATATCTACGGCATCCTGTATTATATTGTTCCGCTGTTACTTCACGTAATAATTTGTCTTGGAATCTGTGCTGCAAACGGTATGTTGAGCGGTGCAGTGCTGGGGCAGGCTTTGTGTTATGTATTGGTGCAGTTGCTGATTTATCTGGTATGCTATGCCGTGATATTGGTAGCGGTATGCTTAACAGGCAATACGATTATCAGTGTATTGGGCAGTGCGATATTGCTTACTTACAGTTTGGTAGTAGTCTTGCTGAAATCAGAACTGATGTATAAGTTTCTCGTGACCTATTATGAAGTGGATTCCTTAACCGGTGTTCCGGCATTTACACCGATTCATCTGATAACGAATATGGTATATGCTTTGGAGAGCAGCACCGGAAAATACCTGATGTATGGGGATGGACTGGTTTATTATGTCAAGCTGCTTGTAATGGCTGTTTTCTGTACGGCAATAGCATTATTCTTGTACAAGAAACGTCCTACAGAGGCGGCAGGCAGGACGATGATATTTGCTATTACGGAACCGGTTGCTAAGCTGATGGTAGTATTTCCGGTATCTATTTTATCCGGTTATCTCTTTGACAGTGTTATGACCCGAAATAATGGAGTAGGCTGGTTTGTATTTGGCTGTATCTTTGGATTTATCGTCAGTTGTCCTTTGATGGAAATCATATATCGCAAGGATGTGAAGGCGGTGCTTAAGCATCCATTGCAACTCGTATTTAACGGAGTATTTCTGCTTGCTGTTATCGGGGTATTGCATTTTGATGTTTTCGGATATGATACCTATATTCCAAAGGAAAGTAAGTTAGAAAGCTATGCTGTGTCCTATCTCGATTTGGTTAATGTTTATGGCGGTTATGGCAATTCAAGAGAATCCCGACTGAGTAATATGGCAATCACAGATAATGAGAGTGTAAGAAGGCTTTTGGAGCACGCAGCAGAGGTAACACGTCCGGCCCGGACCAGAGGTTTTGACGCTGATTCGGAGAAGGAGTACAATTTTAGTAGTATTGTGGTAAAATATCGGTTGAACAGTGGCAGGGAGATATACCGAAGCTATAACATTAATACTGCAGACGAACAGGTTATGCAGTGGGTGAGTGATATGTATGATGATATGGAATATAAGATGGGTGCATATCCGATACTTACAGAGAATCCGGATCGCAATTATGTTGGTATTCTGCTACAATATGGCTACCATTCAGAGGATATTCCGTTGCCTCAGGAGAAAATGGAGCGGTTTATAGAGACCTATCAGCAGGAATTGCTGACATTGACTTTTGATGAGATCAGAAATGAGTATCCGGTGGCGAAGTTGTCGTTTGCTTACAGGGATGCCAGGGAGGAAGGGTTGGAGGAGACTTATGCTGTTATGGAAACAGTTTCCTATTATGAATCCTCAAGATTTACATATGATTGGGAGGAATACGGCTATGAGATTTATCCCTCCTTTACACAGACCATTGCGTTGTTGGAGGAATATGGTGCCAATATAGTAAATGAAATCACACCGGAGGAGGTAGTTTCCATTAGAATCTGTGACTATTCGCGGGAGGTCAATGATTATGACGGACTCCTTACCAAGGAGATTGTGTTGGAATATACGGCAGAGGAGCATCCTGAGAAGGTGGCTTTGATACTTACCAACGTGATGCCGAATCAAATGGTAAATTCTTTTAAAATGGAGGCAATGGAACCTAATGTGGATGTCAATATAACCTATTATATCGACGGGCAGGAAAGATATGAAAGCTGTCAATTTTATATAGACTCTATGCCGGAATTTTTGATTCAGGATATGGAAGAGGCTGCGCAATAGCGCAGCCTCTTTGCTGTCAATTTTCAGTTGACACACAAGCTATTTATGATACCATAAAAATAAAAATCTTTCCCAATGGCTTTCCTCAAGCCTGATGAAAAGAGATAAGGAGCTTATATCATGAGTCGTTTAAAAAGTGCAAGAGTCATGCTTATTATTTCCATGATTGTCTTTGGTACACTGGGATTATTTGTGCGTAATATCCCTTTGCCTTCGGGTGAACTGGCATTGTACAGAGCGGTTATGGCATCTGTTATGATAGGTCTGTATCTTCTTGTGTCCAAGCAGAAGATTCCCTTCAAAAGTATCAGGAAGGAACTTCCGTTACTGTTGATATCCGGTGTGGCAATGGGCTTTAACTGGATACTGCTGTTTGAGGCATATAAATATACTACCGTTTCAGTGGCTACCTTAAGCTACTATTTTGCACCGGTGATTGTTACTATAGTGTGTCCTATTTTATTCCGTGAGAAAATGACGGTAAAGCAGTGGATTTGTTTCCTGATGTCCACATTAGGCATTGTGCTCATTACCGGAATCGGAGATTTGAGTGGCAGTAATAGCCATTTTGTAGGTATTCTGTTTGGTCTTGGTGCAGCTGTGTTATATGCAACAGTTATACTGATGAATAAGTTTATCAAAAATGTGGAGGGTATTCACAGAACCTTTTTACAGTTTATTGCGGCAGTGATTGTGCTTCTCCCCTATGTGCTGTTTACAAGCGGCATTAATTTGTCTGTGTTACAGCCTATCGGTTGGACCTGCTTGTTAATTGTGGGACTGGTACATACCGGTATTACCTACTGTCTGTACTTTTCTTCCTTGAAGGAGCTTCCCGGACAAAAGGCAGCCATCCTCAGTTATATTGATCCCTTGGTGGCGGTTATTGTATCCGTATTGCTGTTGAATGAGACTATGACCTTATGGCAGGTGATAGGCGGCCTGCTGATTCTCGGCTTTACGCTGTGGAATGAAATCAAAATCCCTGTTGACAAATCATAAAAAGATGATATTATGAATATATGAACAAGCGCTCATATGAAACAATATAGAATAAGCATACTTTTAGCATAAGCTAATGCAATAGGGAATGGAGCAAACGGTTATCAGATAGATTACATATTTTGAGGCGATATATATGCTGTTTTGAGAGATATTTTCAGTGTTTGAACGGATAGAATTATCAATTCCATCGGATATAGATGCTCCATATGAAGAAATACGCATGATTTTGTAAGCTTATTATAGAAAATAGACACATTTCAGCAGATAGAAGATGTGAGTTTGATATATCTAGCTGTTATAGATTGTTTTTAGGGGGCATTTGGGGCGTATAGAAAGAGGAATTTTGGAAGTGCTATCTGTTGAATGGTAATTTGAAGCATGTGATGTTATATGAATATGAGAACCAGCGTTTCTTAGTTTGTCAGAGCTTCTTTGCCGAAATAGAAGAATTAATACAAAATAGAACTATCGTGGAGGATTATACAATGAAAAAGACCTATAAAATTGAAGTGGATTGTGCAAACTGTGCATTAAAAATGGAAGAAGCGACCAAAAAGGTTGAGGGTGTTTGTGACGCAACTGTCAGTTTTATGACCCAGAAGATGAAGGTGGAATTTGCTGAAGGTGCAGACGAACAGGCTGTGATGAAGCAGGTGGTGAAGGCTTGCAAGAAGGTGGAGGCTGATTGCGAGATTTTCTTATCTTAAGCACTTGTGTCACTTCATGTGGAGAATAAAGTTATGACCAAGAAACAGAAAAAGATGCTGTATCGTATCATTGTTGCAATGATACTCTTAATAATAATATTTTTGCTTCCGGTACAGAGCCTTGTGAAAGCACTATTGTTTGTGATTCCCTATCTGGTGATAGGGTATGATATTCTGAAAAAGGCAGTGCTTGGTATCGTACACGGAGAGGTGTTTGATGAAAATTTCCTTATGTCAGTAGCAACACTGGGCGCTTTCCTTCTGGGAGAATATACAGAGGGTGTTGCTGTCATGTTGTTTTACCAGATTGGTGAATTGTTTCAGAGTATGGCAGTGGGAAAAAGTCGCCGCAATATAGCGGCATTAATGGATATTCGACCGGATTATGCCAATATTGAGGACGAGAAGGGCAATTTGGAGCAGGTGGACCCTGAGGATGTGGAAATCGGCACCGTTATTGTGGTTCGTCCCGGAGAAAAGATTCCGATAGACGGTGTGGTCGTGGAAGGCAGTTCTACCTTAAATACCAGTGCATTGACAGGAGAAAGTGTTCCCAGGACAGTGCATGTGGAGGATGCGATTATCAGCGGTTGTGTCAATCTTACAGGTCTTTTAAAAATCCGTACTACCAAGGAATTCGGTGAATCTACAGTTTCCAAAATATTGGAGCTGGTGGAGAATTCCAGTATGCAAAAGGCACATACCGAGAATTTTATTACCAAATTTGCAAGATATTATACTCCGGCAGTGTGTTATAGTGCATTGGCACTGGCAGTGCTGCCACCGGTGCTCAACTTGGTATTGGGGAATCCGGCAGACTGGAGTGTTTGGGTAATCAGGGCGTTGACCTTCCTTGTTATCAGCTGTCCCTGCGCCCTTGTGATTTCCATTCCCCTGAGCTTTTTCGGCGGTATCGGTGGTGCAAGTGCCAGCGGCATATTGGTAAAGGGCTCCAATTATTTAGAGGCTTTGGCACAAACCGGATATGTGGTATTTGACAAGACAGGTACGCTGACCAAGGGTGTGTTTGAGGTGACACAGGTGTGCCCGACACAATGTGAGGAAGAGAATGCCAAGGAGCGCCTTTTGGAATATGCTGCTTATGCAGAAAGCTATTCCACCCATCCGATTGCCAAAAGCCTGAGGGAAGCATATAAGCAATCCATAGACCCTGCCAGAGTAGGTGAAACGCAGGAAATTGCCGGCTGTGGTCTGATTACACAGGTGGAAGGCAGGAGTGTGGCAGCCGGAAATAGCAAATTGCTGGAGCAACTTGCTGTAGAATGTGAGGAGCCTGATAGTGTCGGGACAGTGGTGCATATTGCAGTAGATGCTGTTTATGCCGGTTATATTGTAATTAATGATATTGTAAAGGAGCATTCCCGGGAAGCGATTGCTTCCTTAAAGCAATCCGGCATTAGGAAAACAGTTATGCTGACAGGTGACAGGAAGCAGATAGCTGAAGCAGTAGCCGCCGAGCTTGGTGTGGATGAGGTGAGAAGTGAGCTTCTTCCTGCGGATAAGGTGGCAGAGGTAGAGCGGCTTTTGCAGGAAAAGAAGCCGAAGGAGAAGCTTGCCTTTGTGGGTGATGGTATCAATGATGCACCGGTGCTATCTCGGGCGGATATTGGGATTGCCATGGGTGCTCTTGGCTCCGATGCCGCCATTGAAGCAGCAGATATTGTACTGATGGATGATGACCCTGCTAAAATCGCATTGGCAATGCGTATTTCTCGTAAAACTCTTCGCATTGTTTACCAGAACATTGTATTTGCGTTAGCAGTCAAAGGAATTTGTCTGATATTGGGTGCTTTGGGCATTGCCAACATGTGGGTGGCAATCTTTGCAGATGTGGGGGTTATGGTATTGGCAGTGTTAAATGCCATGAGATGTCTCCGTGTGCCCCGAACCGGCAAATAAATAGAACAAGTATTTTTAAAGCAGAAAGAGAATCAGAAAAAGGTAAATTTCGTAGCGATGATGCATACTGTGTTAATAAACGCAGTATGCTTTTTTTGCCTGAAATGATACATACATTTCAAGGAAATGAATTAGGAGACACTATGGATTGCAAAGAAATGGCACTTTCCAATGAAGCGCATGATTTTATCACAGACTATGTTTTTGACCGACTGAATCTGTGGGAGAGTCTGTGTTACACCAATATTGAAAATAGGTACAACATAGTTTATTACGAAGGTAGTCCTACGGAACCGCTAACTAATTATTATTATTATCAGAACATCCCGAAGCTGTATGGACTCATGCAGGTGCAACAGGAGGGACAAAGAATCTTTGACCCCAGCAATCTGATTGCCAGTGGTATTACGCAGGTACAGAGGGCGCCTTTGGAGTTGACCGGCAGAGGAGCGATTGTCTGTATTATTGATACGGGTATTGACTACACCAATCCGGCTTTTTTGGACGAGAATGGAAATAGCCGCATCTTGGCTATTTGGGATCAAACCATACAGGAGGGTACACCACCGGAAGGCTTTTTTTTCGGAACGGAATACCGCAGAGAGGAGATCAACAGGGCATTACAAAATCAGGTCCCCTATTCAGTGGTGCCTACCAGAGATGATAATGGTCACGGCAGTGCTATGGCAGGCGTGGCGGCAGGCAGCAATGTGCGTACCGGGAATGTGTATATTGGAGCAGCACCCAATGCAGATATTGTGATTGTAAAGCTGAAGGAGTGTAAGCCCTATCTTCGCCGGTTTTGGATGGTGCCGGAGGGGGTGCCGGCCTATCAGGAAAATGATATTATGCTTGCTGTCAAATATGCGGACTCCTTTGCAGTGCCCTTCACGCGCCCGGTGGTGATTTGTCTGGGAGTGGGCACCAATATGGGAGACCATAACGGCAGCTCTGCCTTGTCCCGCTATCTGAGTACTGTTGCCATCAAAAGAAGTCGCGCTGTGGTGGTAGGCGGCGGTAATGAGGGCAATGCATCTCATCATTATCTTGGTATATTGAGTCGGGATAGGTGGGAAAATTCCACCCAGACAGTAGAGGTCAGGGTAGGAGAAGGGGTAAGCGGATTTTCTATGGAATTGTGGGGAAGCTTGCCGGATATGTTTAATGTTAGTATCCGAACGCCCGGGGGAGAAAACATACCTCAGGCGAGACCCAATATCCGTGAAAGTGAGACCTATGATTTTATCTATGAGAGAAGTCGCGTAACAGTGGATTCCTTTCCGGTGGAAGCAGCATCCGGGGACCAGCTGCTTTTGTTTCGGATACAGGAGCCCACTCCGGGAATTTGGACCTTTCAGGTATCGGCAACGGATGATGTTCACAATGGACAATTTCATATATGGCTGCCCATCAGAGAATTTTTAAATGGTGATGTATACTTCCTAAGTCCCAATCCCTATACTACACTGACAGAGCCGGCTATGGCATCTGACATTATCAGTGTATCTGCGTATAATGCAGAAAACGACAGCTTCTATATTGAATCGGGAAGAGGCTTTAGCAGGGATGGCAGAATCCGTCCTGATATGGCCGCTCCCGGAGTAAATGTTTCCACTATATCAGGGTTAAACAGCGGTAGCAGTATGGCAGCAGCCATTACTGCCGGAGCTGTGGCACAATTTATGCAATGGGCTGTGGTAGAAAACAATAATGAACTGGCAGAAAGCCGTGAAATTAAAAGTCTGCTAATTCGTGGTGCCTTGCGTGAGCAGGGTATTATCTATCCAAATAGAGAATGGGGCTATGGAAGACTCAATCTGGAAGCCACCTTTGAGGAAATGGCAAGCTTGTAGGTGTTGCTGGGGGCATGCGGTTCTACTGACGATAACGAGAAGTATTGTTTGCGGCTGCGGAGCCAAGTTGCACTAAGAATTGTCAAATCTGCTAAGTGCGTTTCCCAAAATTCGAAAACTCGCTACGCTCAAACAGACGAATTTTGGGCAACAACGCATCTTTGTCAATCCTAAGGGCAACTAAGACTCCTGTAGATGACAAACAATACTTTCCGTTATCGTCAGTAGAACCGTATGCCCCGACATCTGACTATTGAAGAAAGATAGCTGGCATGCATGGTATGAATTGCAGGCGGTCTTCATATATTGTATGGAAAAACCGGAGATACCAACTTATGAGGATAGAGGAAATTGTGAAAGAAAAAAAGGTGGATTGGAAAAAGATTATTCCTACTGCAGTGCTGTTGTGCGCTATGTTTTTCCTGGGGAGAACTATTGCTGCGGTGGTGGCTCAGGTGCAGGCGAGTGAAGCGTGGAACAGTCAGATACTTACCTCCGAAAACTGGGGGCTTGGTTTTGGAGAGGAAGGTGCTCAGCCTACCGGAAATGCTTCCGGTCAGGAGTTGGCACAGTACAATGCGTATTTTGTAGGAGATGCAGAGCAAAAGGTGATTTACCTGACCTTTGATTGTGGGTACGAAAACGGTAATACAGAGCCGATTCTGGATGCACTGAAAAAGCATAATGCACCGGCCACATTCTTTGTGGTGGGACATTATCTGGAGTCCGCGCCGGACCTTGTAAAGCGTATGGTGGAAGAGGGGCATACTGTAGGTAATCATACATACCACCATCCTGATATGTCCAAGATTTCCGATAAGGCCGCTTTTCAGGAGGAAATGGATAGCGTAAAGAACAAATTTACAGAGATTACCGGCATGGATATGACAATGTATTACCGTCCGCCCCAAGGCAAATACAGTACTACAAACCTACAGATGGCAAAGGATTTGGGGTATTCCACCTTTTTCTGGAGTCTTGCCTATGTGGACTGGAATGTGGATAATCAGCCCAGCCATGAGGAGGCACTGGATAAATTGTGCAAGCGAATTCACCCCGGTGCCATTGTGCTGTTGCACAACACCTCCCGGACAAACGGTGAGATTATGGATGAGTTATTAACCAAGTGGGAGGAAATGGGATATACCTTTGGCTGTCTTGAGGATGTCATGCAGTAACAAATTACGCAGAAAATTGTTGAGTATTGGAGAATGCTGTAGCATCTGATAGAAATTGGAAGAAAAAATATTTTGACATGCCTATACAATGTAATTATAATGAGAAAATATAAAAAAACGATGTACGTAAAAGGTGCAAGCCCCAAGTGTACTGTGTGGCAGAGGAGTGATAGCTATGGAAAGAGAAATGATTGTAGTTCTGGATTTTGGTGGACAGTACAATCAGCTGATTGCCAGAAGAGTCAGAGAGTGCAGTGTTTATTGTGAAGTGCATCCCTATAATATAAGTATGGATGAATTGAAAAAAATGAATCCTAAAGGCATCATCTTTACAGGTGGTCCCAACAGTGTGTATGGTGAGGGTTCTCCGCTATGCGACCCTGAAATATTTGATATGGGAGTGCCTATTCTGGGTATTTGCTACGGTTCGCAGTTAATGGCACACATGCTGGGTGGCAAGGTTGCGACAGCACCGGTCAGCGAATACGGTAAGACTGAGGTAGACGTTGACACTACGGCTGCCCTCTTTGAGGGAGTGTCGGGCAAAACCATTTGTTGGATGAGTCACACTGATTATATTGAGAAGGCACCGGCTGATTTTAAAGTTACGGCACATACTCCGGTATGTCCCGTGGCTGCCATGGAAAACCCTGTTCGCAGACTTTATGCGGTGCAGTTTCATCCTGAGGTAATGCACACTCGTCAAGGAAAGCAGATGCTTCAAAATTTTGTTATTCAGGTGTGTGGCTGCAAGGGAGATTGGAGAATGGATTCCTTTGTGGAGACCCAGATTAAAGCCATCCGTGAGAAGGTGGGAGACGGCAAAGTACTCTGTGCCCTTTCCGGCGGAGTGGATTCCTCTGTGGCAGCAGTCCTTTTGGCAAAGGCGGTTGGCAAGCAGCTGACCTGTGTATTTGTAGACCATGGTCTGCTCCGTAAGAGTGAAGGGGATGAGGTGGAAGCGGTATTCGGCCCTGAGGGTGAATATGATTTGAATTTTATTCGTGTGAATGCGCAGGAGCGCTTTTATGCCAGATTGGCTGGTGTTACCGAACCCGAGCAGAAGCGTAAAATTATTGGTGAAGAATTTATCCGTGTCTTTGAAGAGGAAGCAAAAAAAATCGGTGCGGTAGATTTCTTTGTACAGGGAACGATTTATCCTGACGTAATTGAGAGTGGTCTGGGCAAATCCGCGGTAATCAAGTCCCATCACAATGTAGGGGGCTTGCCGGATTATGTGGATTTTAAAGAAATCATTGAGCCATTACGACTACTTTTCAAGGACGAGGTCCGCAAGGCCGGCTTGGAGCTGGGCATCCCTGAGTATCTGGTATATCGCCAACCCTTCCCGGGTCCCGGTCTTGGTGTACGCATTATCGGTGAAGTTACTGCCGACAAAGTCAAAATGGTACAGGAGGCAGATTTTATTTTCCGCGAGGAAATCTTAAAGTCCGGTATAGACAAAGACCTTGGTCAGTATTTTGCTGCCCTGACCAACATGCGTTCCGTAGGATGTATGGGTGACGAACGAACCTATGATTATGCGGTAGCCTTAAGAGCCGTGACAACCTCTGATTTTATGACAGCAGAGGCAGCAGAGCTGCCTTGGGATTTGATTGGCAGGGTAAGCAGCAGAATCGTGAATGAGGTCAAGGGTGTAAACAGAGTCCTCGTGGACGTAACAGGAAAACCTCCGGCGACGATAGAGCTGGAGTAATATTGAATCAAGAATCTATGAATATTCTCGCCGATGTGGGAGCGAAATCCTGCATCGGCATCTAATATCATCTAAATATATCCCCAAATCAATATCTATCCGCCGCAAACATCCCCAAGAAGAGCATATCATTAAATTCATCATCTAGAAATTTCAGAAACTAAGCACCTATCCGCCACAATCTCCCCCAAGGAAGAGCCCACATCATCTAGAAACTTCAGAAACTAAGCATCTATCTGCCATAATCTCCCCCAAGGAAGAGCCCACATCATCTAGAAACTTCAGAAACTAAGCACCTATCCGCCACAATCTCCCCCAAGGAAGAGCCCACATCATCTAGAAAACTCAGAAACTAAGCACCTATCCGCCACAAGCATCCCCAAGAAGAGCAATTCATCATCTAGAAAACTCAGAAACTAAACACCTATCCGCCCAAGTCACTCACAGAAGGTCAATTCTGGCATCTAAAACTACTTTATAAATAAAACTATATGTTATCAAGGAGGAAAGTCTATGGAAACAATCAAAAATTTACTGAAAGCACGCAAAAATTATTTGATTCAGCTGAAGGAAGAAAAGGAGAAAGCACTTGAGGCAACTCCGGAGGGGGCTTTACGCATTTGTGCACATGGTAACAAAACACAATATTATCTAAGAAATGACCCCAAGGATTTCAGTGGAGTTTATATTCGAGAAAAAGATGTTGTTCTTGCGCAGAAATTAGCTCAAAAAGACTATGACAAGAAAATTCTTTGTAGTGTCGAAAAAGAATTAAAGGTAGTAAGTAAGTGCCTCTTAAATTATCCGACGGTAGAAGCTGAACACATTTATGAGACACTGCATAGAGAGCGCCAGAAATTAATTACACCGATAATGGAGACTGAGGAGCAGTTTGTTTACAAGTGGGAAAATGTTCAATATCAGGGGAAAGAAATGGATGAATCCATTCCGGAAATATATACATCTAAAGGGGAAAGAGTGCGCTCGAAATCGGAGGTCATAATTGCTGATATACTGAATAGCGAAGGAATTCCGTATCGGTATGAGTATCCCATACAAATAAAAGAATGGGGAAAGGTGTATCCGGATTTTACAGTGCTTAATGTGAGTAAAAGAAAAGAAATATACTGGGAACACTTTGGGATGATGGACGATGCCGTTTATATTGAAAATGCGTTGCAAAAAATAACAGCTTATGCACAGAATGGAATAATCCCAGGTAAAAATCTAATAATTACCTATGAGACAAAGAAAAATCCAATCAATCAAAAGGTAGTCAGACTGATGATTCAGGAATATTTAAAATAGTGTGCAGGTTGGTCCTATGATAAAAGTGCAGGTTAGTCCTATGATAAAAGCTTCTTGAAAAAGTAAATGCTGTGTGCTATTCTTATAAAAAATTTTTGTGATGTTGCCTGCAGATGGTTGGGTTGTTTCTGAATCAATGAAAGGAATGTGGCAGAGATGAAAGTCTTAATAATCAATTGTAGTCCGGTAAAAAATGGAGCAACCGCGGAGATTGTTAATATAGTTTCTGAGTGTTTGAAGGAAAGATATTGTGTTGCAGATATTTGCATTGATGATTTTGATTTTAGTTTCTGTAAAGGATGCAGGACATGTCATAGCACGGCAAAATGCGTTCAACAGGATGAAGTGGATAAAATGATGGAACAATTTGAATGGGCAGACATTATTGTATCAGTAACCCCTTCTTATTGGGCAGATATTCCGGGTCAATTTAAAGCATTTATAGACAGATGTACACCTTGGTGTAACACGCATGAACCACATGCAAGGATAAGTAGTGGCAAGAAAGGATATGTCATCGCATTGAGAACCGGTCCGGGCATGAAAGAATCCTTATAATTCACAAACTTTATAGTATAGCGTATCTGATGAACGATGCATCGCTGAATCTCTGCCTGTGGGAATACAGCATTAATTGCATCACCAAATCCGGTCAGTCCGTCTACGGACACAATCATGATATCTTCCACGCCACGGTTTTTAATCTCGTTCAAAACACCCAGCCAGTATTTGGCACTTTCATTACCGCCAATCCACATACCCAGGACCTCTTTGCGTCCATTTGAGCGAATTCCAATGGCAACATACACTGCTTTTTTTACCGTCTGATTATCCTGCCTTACATGGAAATGTACAGCATCCATAAAGACTACTGCATACTTCTTCTCAAGGGGACGGTTCTGCCATTCCTTAGCGATGGGCAGAATCCTGTCTGTCATATGAGATATCATCTCTGCGGAAGCATCTACGCCATATACAGACTTCAGATGGGCAGAAATATCAC
>SVFK01000023.1 GCA_015056915.1 Lachnospiraceae bacterium | reverse complement strand
GTTCTCTGAAATTCTTTTGGAAGCTTTCGCTTCCTTTTTGGAATCTTCAGGGTTGCATTACTGTTTATTTGTCAAGGTTCTATGCTGTCTGCTTTTCAGCGGCAACTCTGTTATATTATCACAGGCGCTTTCTACTGTCAACAGCTTTTTTAAATTTCTTTCGACTTTTTTCAAAGTCTTTTGTTACCGGCTCTTCAGCTCGGCAACGAAATTGATTGTACCATTGGTTTTTGCGATTGTCAACATTAAATTTGCATTTTTTTAAACAATTTAAATCAAGCATAAAAAAAGCCCATAAATCGGGCTTTTTTAGTATTTACAGAATATATATTTTTTCTTATTGTAGCTGAATTGTACCTGTTTTTGACTCATTTTTCATATTAAGGGAAATAGAGGAAATGTTTCCTGCCAGCGCATCTTCTATTTCAACAAGCAAGACCACATCTGCCACATCCCCTGCTGCAATGTTATCTACATAAGTAGATATATCGTTCATCAACATTGTGGTAAGTGCATTTTGGGCCTTAGAGTCATTAACAGTCACACGATAGGTTGCCGTCTTGGAAAACAAATCAATGAATTGTTCACTTTCGGATTGATTCAAAATACCGAATTCCAAAACTAAAAACTGCTTTCCTGTTGAAGCCTCCAGTGCAAAGAATTCATCAGAAGCATCCCCTACATAGGAATCGCAGACATTATAACCCTGATACACGACAGAGACTCCGTCCGGCAGACCATAAAAATCCTCAAAGGAAAGCTTGGGTTCTGCAACCGCTCCTTCTTCTTTTTCAATAGTAGGAGTGTCATCCACCGGCTTCATACCTTCCGGCTCCTTATTCTGAGCTGCCTGTTCCGCCAATTCCTGCATCATCTGCTCTTTGGCATCATGTGCTTCAATTACAGAAATATCCACCAGACGACTTCTGTTATTGGCATCATACTTTAATAAAGTAAGTGCCGCATACTCTCCAATCTGTTGTGCCTCTTCCTCTGTCATGTCAGGAATTGCGTTACTGCAGCCCGACAACACAAATAGTAGCATCAGACTGATTACTGTTAATTTTATGTACCTTCTCTTCATATTTCGCTTCTCCGCTTCTTCGTTTCCGTTTTAGCTTTTTGTATTTTTCTTTTCTAATATAATGTAAATTCCCGCTATAATAAGAGCAATCACTCCTACCGCAAAGAACAATACCGTTCTCTGCAAGGTTGATACCCCAATATAATCATACAATACTATTTTAACACAAACAAGCAAAGAAAGCACTAGTCCATATATTCTAACCGCTTTTTCTTTTACAACAAATCCCACGCCCACACATACCAAGGCAATCACCATCAAGAGAATACTGTTAATAACAGGCAGATTAGTCCGTATAATAATTGCCATATATGTAAGGAAGAGCGCCATAATCATATTCTTACACTTAAAATTCATATGGTATTTTTCCTGGAAGGTTAATACAATCGTAGCCAGACCAAACACCAGCATAATCAAATATGTCAGGTATGCATTCTGATATACAGGATTCAGTAACAGCAAGAAACAGATAACCTCTCCTGC
Source organism: Lachnospiraceae bacterium (assembly GCA_015056915.1). Taxonomy (GTDB): domain Bacteria; phylum Bacillota; class Clostridia; order Lachnospirales; family Lachnospiraceae; genus Acetatifactor. The sequence goes on along the minus strand of SVFK01000023.1, from coordinate 8,235 downwards.
CAATGCGAACCCATTGAAAACAACGATATGCTTTCCTCTAAAGCGAGAAATATTGTTAAACAGTAACATCCCCACAAACAGGATTCCGGTAAACACCGGCAGTTTTAACATTCCTCCCAATTGTGCAACCGCAAAAATTGCCAACGTATAGGTCAACAGTATCTCAAAATAAGTCTGCCACTGGCTGATAAAGAATACACTGATTACCACGCCTGCTAATAAAACATAGGTATAAACACTATTCTCATCCATATATGCCAGTAGGTAAAGGCAGGTAACTGATGTCAAAAATGCATCGCACAGCTTCAATGCCGGGATACGCCACAATGATAATATCTTTGCGATGACAAGCAATACAAGCAGACAGATGATTGTCTCTCCGTCATTTTCTGTACACCAGCATATATTCAGACAACACAGATTCATCAAGTAATACGGATACCATTTAACCGAATACTTCCGCAATGCAAGACATGCCACAATACAGATAACAGCCACCGCTGCCACACTACCATAGCGAAGCATTTCCGTATACAACATATTTTCCCAGAAAATATCACCCAGTATATTGGTCAACCCTACCGCACTAATAGCATAGAATACCTTCAGCACGGTACTGGCCACTCTGTTTCCCACTGCCATTTCTTTTTGTTCATGCTTCATCTGCGCAAATAACAGCATCTGCATAATCAATAGTAATCCTATTATCAACAACAATCGAAACTCTATTGGTATTACAAATTCTCCCAAACGCCAATCCATTAGAAACGCAAACACTAAATTACTGCACATATGTGTAGCGTTAAAAGCAGTTTTATATTTTCGAATGGGTATCAAAATACATACCATGTTAATCAACAGAATCATTCCGGACAACATACAAAACTCTATCGTGCTAATATCCTCGCCCACTGTCAACAGGCACAAATAGCTTGCAACCAATCCGAGAATCCGATACACAAAGGAATCTCGCTTCCGGCTAAGCAGGATTGCAAACAGGGTAATCAGCATTGTAATAATAATGGTCGCCATGATACCGAAATTATGTAACGTCAGGAAATTCAATACCGTGGATAGGTACAGCCCACCGATTCCGATGGCAGAAAATACCGTTGCAAGCTTCGGCAATTTACGATAAATCAAAAGTTCTGATATAAGCAACAGCAAAATCGCACCGGCATACAGACACATACCCTTCACAAAACCATTCATAAAATACATAGTCAGCATCACAAGGGCGGTCAATATAAACGCCCCACCTACAATACTCAAAATAGCTGTACCAACTATAAACTCAGCACCGCCCTCTGTTTTCTTAATCGGCGCACTTGCTGGAATCCGTGCAGGTTCTTCTATCCTCTTAACTGCAGTCGTCTCATTTACAGACGGAATATTTACAGGCACATTCACAGGCGGATTCACCTGCATATTCGCAGGCATATTCACCTGCATATTTGCAGGCACTTCACCAACCGGATTACTTCCTACAGGTCGCTCTGCCAATTCTTTTCGTCTCAGATACATTTGGTAGCTTCTGTCTAACTCATCCTGCAAAAGATCAACCTGATACTTTTGATTGCGAATACGTTCCTTTAATTTTATCAGATATTCTGTAAACATTTGGTCAGACGCCTCTGAAAGATACTTTTGAGTCTGTGCCTCCAATGCCTCCAGCTTGCCGTCCGGCAAGACATTCCCTTCATGATTCATATACTCTCACATATAATTCAATTACCCTCTTTTGAGGACAATGAATTATTCTCCTTTCTCCCATTCCCTTCGCTTTTCGCATAAACAATCTCTCAGATACGGTACTCCTCGTATCTCGCCGCATCCTGCCGATGGCAATTCACCTTTAAAAACAGACCTTCCTCCCGATATTCCTTTTCCAATACCGTTGCATTCTCCATAAAATATGATGCAATATTTCCGGCAGTGTAGGGAATCAGAAAGCTGCAATCCTGATTATCAGCGTATACCATGGATTTGATAAGCGTTGCCAATTCTTCTATGCCGACATCATTTACTGCCGACATATATATCTGCTGCCCCTTTACCTTGGGCAAATGAGTCATCTGACACTTGTCAGCTTTATTATACACTATAATTTGCGGAATGTCTCCCGCTTCCAATTCTTTTAAGGTCTGCGCAGTCACTTCCATCTGCTGTTTATAATTCTCGTCGGAGAAATCCACCACCTGCACAAGCAAATCAGCATATTTCACTTCCTCCAATGTGGAACGAAAGGCTTTGACCAGACCGTGAGGCAGCTTGTTAATAAATCCTACCGTATCTACCAGGAAAAAGAGCTTATTATCTCCTGTATCAATAGTTCTGACACTTGTCTCCAAGGTGGCAAACAGCATATTTTTCTCCAAAACCGTCTTTTCCGGGCAGTCTCCGTAACGCTCCACCATGTGATTTAAAACTGTTGATTTGCCCGCATTGGTATAGCCTACCAGCGCCACCTGTGGAATTCTGGATTCGCTTCTGCGCTTACGCTGAGTCATACGCGATTTGGCAATCTCCTCAAGCTCCTTGCGTAGCTCACTGATTCGGTGCTCGATTCTTCTGCGATCCAACTCCAGCTTTTTCTCACCGGTTCCCTTATTACTCATGCTTCCGCTGGCTCCACCCTGCCTACTTAGCGCCTCATGCATACCCACAAGTCTCGGCAGCATATACTGCAGTCGTGCCGTCTCCACCTGCAGCTTCGCTTCTTTTGTCTGAGCCCGAATGGCAAAAATGTCAAGAATCAGATTCGTCCTGTCCAAAATGGGTAATTCCAATTCCCTTCCAAGATTACGAATCTGGGACGGAGAAAGAGAATTATCAAATACAATTTCCTCCGCTTCACAGTCTTCGGCAAATTCGCGTACCTCTACCACTTTACCGGTGCCTATATACAATGCCTTGTTCACCATATCAAGCTTCTGCGTGATAATGCCTACTACCTGCTTTCCCGCAGCCTCCGCTAGACTTTTTAATTCCTCCATGGAACGTTCAAAATCCTGTTCCTCGCCGGTATCTACGCCTACCAGTAGCACCCTTGTCAAAATCTCTTCTGCTGTTTCTTCCCTCATAAAGCTATTCCTTCCAATTCAAACCAGAACATTACACCGTTGGTATAATTCTCCACGCCATAGTCCTGATTCAACGATTCCATAATTGCCTTCACTATCGATAAGCCCACTCCACTGCCACCATATTCTCTGGTGCGCGCCTTGTCAACCTTATAAAACTTTTCCCAGATATGCTCAATAGCATCCTCCGGTATCGGCTTTCCAGTATTAAATACACACACCCTGACTTTACCATCCTTGGGAATAAGCTTGATATCAATAATCTTTTCACCTTCGCAATGATTCACTGCATTGGTAAAATAATTCATAAACACTTCCTCTGTTTTAAATTCATCGGACCATACATAAATGGGGGCGGTTGTATCCATACGCACTTCTATCTGATCCTGTCTGGTGAGTATTGCCGCCGACTGAATATAATTGCGAATCAGTGTGGTAATATCAAAGCGCTCCATGCTGACTACTTCATTGCCAAATTCCAACTGATTTAAGGTAAGCAACTTCTTAACCATATGATTCATTTTGGTTGCTTCATCCACAATGACTTCACAGTAGTAGACCCTGCTTTCAGGGTCATCATTAATCCCCTCCTGCAAGCCCTCCGCATATCCCTGAATCAGTGCAATCGGTGTCTTCAATTCATGAGACACATTGGAAAGAAATTCCCTGCGCATCTCATCCATCTTTTCTCTTTTCTCAATATCCTTTTGCAGCTCGTTATTCGCTGTCTTTAATTCAGAAATAGAGCGTTCCAAAGAAGTGGACAGCTTATTAATATTCTCTCCCAATAAATCAATTTCATTATTCGCACTGCCTTGATATTTTGCCTCAAAATCAAGATGAACCATGCGCTCCGATATCCTGTTTAATTCCAAAATAGGCTTAGTAATCTTGCGAGACACAAACCAGATAATCAGACCACCCGCAATCGTTCCGATACAGCCTACATAAGCGAAGAAACGATTGGCAATCTTAGCACTCTCACGAATACTTTCTATGGGGGTGCGCATAATAAAGGAAATACCCGAATTCAAACGACCATACATCTCCAGATATTCGTCGCCCTCTGTCCCCGTCATCTGCAAGCTATAATCCTCACCGTTCTCTATCACCCGCACAGTATCCATGGGGAATCCAAATACATAACCAATCAGCCTCTGTTCCAGTAGCGCTCCACCATTTCTGGAAACATATTTCACCCGGGAATTGGCATCCATGACATACACAGTAATGTTATATTTACTGCACACATTTCCCAGCTCGCGCTGAAACTCCTCTGAGCTGTAGCTGTCACTATTGGCCGCCTGACGAATCGCTCCGTAAGCATCAAAAATAACCTCCGTCTTACTCCTGATATAATACTGACCGAGGAATACATTATTCACTAACAGACAAAGCAATGTAGTACCTGCCATCAATCCGATAAAAATGCAGGCAAACTGGCTTCTGATAGATTTACTTATGATATATTTTCGTAGCTTGCTCTTCCGCTTCATCTATTTATCCATATCCTTGTTACTCATCACTTTATTAAGTGTATCACGTTTCCCGAGGAGTAACAAGAAATGGGAGGGGAATTCACAAAGATTTCACGGATTTCATATATCCACAAACAGATAATCTTCTTATTCCTCAAAAGAAAATAATTCCTCAACTGTTACCCCAAAAACCTTTGCAATATCCATTGCAAGCTTAAGTGACGGATTATATTGTCCTTTTTCTATACGTATAATCGTTTCACGACGTGCCCCTACCATTTCTGCCAGCGCATCCTGCTTCATGTTGTGTTTTGCACGATATTCCTTTATTTTGGTTTTCATTACAGTCATAATTGCATACCCTATTCTACTTTTTTTCTAAAATAATAAAAACTATGTTGTGTATCAATTCCGTAAAACTCAAACAAATAACTAAAACACTCAAAACATTACCTACAATATCCTCTTGCAATATAAGATTAAAATCCTTAACGAGTAATATTATAATGGCAACCATAAAAATGCTGATATATTTTGTTATATATCCCGCTTTGTATTTATTTAAATCCGCCAACTCATCCGTTGTTTCCCTATTGCGATATTGCTTCATCATTAGTACCCCTGCTGCAATCAAAAGCAACAGCAATATAGCTGAAATTAATAATGGTAAGTAGATAGGTCCGATATAAATCGGCGCTGAAGGCAAGATATTCTTTATCATCAAATAAAATTGCCCCAATAAAATGGTTGCATATAATCCTATAGAATATACGGAATATCTGACTAAAGATATTTTTTTTGCTCCTGCTGTTTTCATAATAGAAACCTCCTTCTGCTTTTGCGATGTGATTTTTTTGTCACTTGTTGTGATAAATATATCACATCGAGAAAAGCATGTCAATATAAAAGTGATTTATTTATCACATTCATATTGACATGCTGACACAAAAATTTACATACGTAAAATCGCACTACTGTTTTCGTTTTAGTCCTCCGTATACTTATTCTGCCTGTCCACTATATGCTGCTCTTACCGCTTTTGCCAACTGGTCTGCACAAGACGTTGGTCTGCGTCCGCAAGTAATTCCAAGAAGTTTATCTTCAATTTCCTCCACGGTCATACCCTGAACCAGTTTCGATACTGCTTTCAGATTACCATTGCAACCACCATAAAACTCAATATTGCTAATCTGATTTCCATCAATATCAAAACTTATCATCTGTGAACAGGTATCCGTTGTTTTATACTCATATCGCATTATAAACACTCCTTAAGTCTTTCTTCCAACTTCTTCATACAATCCATATAGTCCACTTGGTCCGGAACCTCTAACTTTATTCTTGACACGCATATGTCGATTTTTTCAAGGTATACGCTATTCTTCCACCGCGATGACCGACTGCTCCGCGCTTTGCGCTCCCGCAGTCGCGTCCATTCGTAGCTCTCGCACGCTGTGCTCCGCTACTCATGTCCGTACGTTCGTAAAATAAAAATGACCTCGCAAATAAATTTGCAGGTCATTTTACTTTACTCACTGTCTTCGCTCAGTTTATGTTCGCAGAAGTTTCTGATTCCTCTTGTCCGGTTTCTTTCGAACATCCAACAATAACACTTACAGTTAAAATAAATAACAACATTAATATTTTTTTATTCATTCTTTACCTCTTTCCGGAAAGTGCTTTCCCTATTTTCTTATATCTTTTAGACGTACCAACTCATATAATTGTTTCAGGTAAATATTATATTTATCTACTCTCATGTTAACCTTATATCCGCCGGATACTCTTTTCTTTACAATGATTAGATGTTACCGACGTCTTAAAAGTTTCAACTTCTTTGTACAAAATATAACTCCAACGCCAAAATATTAAAATACAAAAAAGCTCTCCATCGCTGGAAAGCCTTTCGTTTTTAAAAAATGTTCATTTAGTTTCTTAATAAATACAGTAGCAGCATATGCAATGGATAAAATCCATAACATGTATATTGAAACCATTTACGCTTATATCCCTTTCTTCCTCGATATAGCCAAATAGGTATCAGTGCAAATAATGCCAGCCCTTGCTGCACAATAGGTACCATTTCCCCCATAATATTTACTTCAAATTGGAAACCTCCCAATACCTCAACATTCAGGTAATATAACGTTGCAATCTGCCCTAACAAACACCACCATGTACGTTTTCTTAAGAAATAAAATACCAAAATTGTCACTACACCGACACCATAATAATCCACCAGGGTCAACATTCCTATTAACCATCCAAGCAATACGGTAATACATCCCGTGCCAATACGCAGCCACAATTTGTCTTTCCCTGCTGCAAATTCATTTACATGAATCAAGCCCATGCCTAACAGCAATGTCCAGATCACATTTTGATGAAATGGATAAATAAAACTGCTGCTATACATAAGATTAAAGGGTATTTCTGATATTACAGCAAGCAATAACAGACGCAATACATAACGTTTCAAATTACTTGTATGAAAATACCCTTCTACTGTCATATAGGCAAACATAGGAAATGCTAACCTCCCAAGACAGGTCAGCCACTGATTTCCCGGAATTAATGTTGCCCATAAATGGTCGCAAAGCATAAATATCATTGCAATAATATGCAAGACAAAGGTACTTATATCAAATCGTTTCATAAATCATCCCCAAATTATTTTCTGATCTCCTTTAAAACTTCTGCCGGAATTTCAAATTCAATCATTCCCATATACATAGGAGCCACGTCCCCTTCATTAAAACAGATTACCACATCATTATTTTGGTTAATATAAAAATCCGTTTCTTCCGTAATAGCATGAAAATTCATTTCCTCCATTTCATCATCTAACCAATATAAAATGTTTTCATCTTTTTCCATCTGACTCCGCATCTGTTCTTTAATATTTTCACTGATGGGAGTAATGTAATCCACACCTTCCGCAAATATATCTTTTAACTGTAATCGCTTACCGGAAGTCAAATCAATGGTATAAAAATAATCCCATTCATATCCGCTTGCCTCACTTTGATAACAAGACAGTTTTAAGGTAAAATACTCCTGCGTAGTTGTCACAACTTCACTCTTAACAATAAGCTCCTTATATCCCAACTCATCCCGCATATAACTTACAAATTCATCCAATAATTCATTGGAAAGCTTCTGAATTTCAGAATTCATTTCATTCGTTGTATCCTCCAATACACTTCGGATCCGTTCATCCTGAAGCTGATCATCTATCACAATTTCAGGAATATCCAACTCTGCCTTATGCTGTTCATCCTCATACTCATAATTACGGAAGGTTACAACCTTTACAAAACGGCCAAGAATCGGCATCTGTTCCATAGCATATGCAATGGTAGGGGACAGATTTGGCAAAGTTATAAATGCAATTACCAATGCTGCCGCTGTTGCAGCAATTCTTGTAATACGTGCATTTCTTCTTTCTTTACGATTTTCGCATTTTGCCTCTTCCATTTTCATTTTCAGTCTGCACAACTGTTCTTCGGACATCGACTTCTTCAGGTATTCTTTCTGCAAGGACTGTAATACCTCCTCCGACTGTTCATATTGATGTTCTAAATTAATAATGTTATCTTTCATAATTTTTTCTCCATTTCGCCTATTCTAATCTGATACGAAGCTTTTTCATACTGCGATACAAACGGCTTTTT
>SVFK01000013.1 GCA_015056915.1 Lachnospiraceae bacterium | reverse complement strand
ACCTCATAATACTTTGTCTTTGTTTTTTCAATCTTACTTTCAATACTAATATATCTTCCCACCACATATCCCTGTCGGTACAGCAATAATGTTGTAAGCAAACGGGACATACGCCCGTTACCGTCATTGAAAGGATGCACACATAAAAAATCATGAATAAATATTGGTATCAATATCAGTGAATCCACTTCACAGGAATCTATCACATGGTTGAAGCTCTCACAGATTTCTTCAATTGCTCCCGGTGTTTCATGTGGTGCAAGTGGTGTAAATATAATCCTTTGCGTTCCATCTACATGATTCTCCGCAATTACATTTTGAGTATTTTTAAATCTACCACCAATTGCCTTTTCAGAGTATTTATACAAATCCCTATGCAACTGAAGAATATATGATGAACGAATCGGAATATACTCATAACTTTCATGTATCGTATTAAGCACATCACGATATCCTATAATTTCTTCTTCATCCCTATTCCGGGGTGCGGTTTTATCCATGCAAAGTTGCTGAATACGTGTTGATGTGGTTACAATTCCTTCAATTTTATTCGATGCCTCGGTACTTTGAATCTTTGCAATCTCTACCAACTTTTCAAGTGCCGCAGGTTTCTGTTTCAGATATAACTCCTGACGGCCTTTAAATTCGTGAATCTGTGCCACCAATCCAAGCACCTCAGAATCCCACTGATAGTTTTTTAATTTACTATAATCAAAACTTCTCATTCGCCTACCACCTCTTCTTTCTCCTAATTCTATCACTCTTTTAGGCGTATTTCAACCTAATTAGGAATTCTTTCCCCTAATATCATATCCATTTTAGGAGAATATATACAAAAAACAGTGGTAATAGGATTTCTCCCCTTGACCACTGCCCACTTTTACTATATTAACGATTGCCTTTATTACTTACACTTTTTAACGATTTCCCCGCACTCTTTAACGATAGCCGTGAAAAAGTAGTTTTTCCTTTTCTCATTCGTAGTCTTATCGTAGTCTTACACTTTATGCCCGAAAAGATATAACCGAACCTGTCGGCAATTTACCAGTTTATGCTTTGAAAACCGTTCTCCTGCCGTGACAATAACTTACCTATCCATAATAATCCCTATTATGGACACCTCCCAAGCTGCTATCGCTTGGTATTTATCAACGTTTTCTAAATTTCCTCCCTATCGTGTTGAAATCATTTTATGCCATATCCCCTTCTTTACTATCATTCCATACATCTACAACCGACAGTCTCTACTTATATATGACATATAACCTTAGAAAATTACACTAAAAATTCTTTTTTATTCATTTATGACTCTTTTTACAAAATCTATTTCCCCTTCACCTCCAAGAATAAAAGGGAAGCTGTACAAGCTTCCCTTTCCTACCCAATATATCTAATCTTCTTCATATTCGGCTCATGGGGGGTGCCTTCCTGCTCTGTGGCATAGCCTACCAGAACCGCCACACCAAACTCATAGCCCTCCGGTATCAGCTGTGCGGCGTACTCTGCGCCCTTCTCCGTGTCAAATATCAATCTTGCCAGGCCGCAAATAACATTTCCGAGATTGAGGGATGTTGCTGCCAAGGCAATATTTTCTGATACAATACCGCAGTCTAAATCTGTGCCGGGCTTTTTCGCTATCACAAACATGCAGGGAGCATTGTAGAATATCTTGCCACCGCGCAATGCCATTCTTTTATAGAGTGCTTTGTCTTCCTGCTTTGAGAGCATGTCCATGGTCACTGCATCCATTTCATCGATGAGTGCTTTGTCCGTGATAACAGTAATCTCCCATGGCTGCTGATTCATGCCACTTGGCGATTGCACTGCAGCCAATGCTATGGCTTCTACCTTTTCCGCTTCAATAGCTGTCCCTGTATAGCTTCTACAGGAATAGCGTGTCTCGATTACATTCAATGTGTTGTTCATTTTTTCCTCCTTTTCCGGTTTAACACCTACCAAAACCACCACCTCATATACATTCCGGTGCCTAATCCGGCAAAAGAATCTTTATGGGGGTCCTACTTATATTTAAATACGATTTTTGTGTATTGGCAACGAAATTTTATCAAGAAATTATCATTTCTCACTACTACCCAATCCCCTCACTTCTCCATAGAAACACATATTTACAGCCAAAAGGGTTATACTCTCTAGAAAAGTGAGGTATGTTTATGAATGATTTTCAACCTATTTCTTATCTAAGAGGCTTTATTCCCTATGCTCTTGCAGCGTTTCTGGTTGGATTGGTGGGAGGACTCACCACTGTTTTGGGACCGGCATTTGTGCAGGATATGAATTTGGCATACAACAATACCACATGGACTGCTCTTGCCATCGCCACATCCTCTGCCGTCTGTGCACCTATTCTGGGAAAACTCAGCGATGTGTTAGGACGACGAATCACGCTTCTGCTTGGCATCAGTATCTTTGTACTTGGTAATGTACTGACTGCCGTTGCAGGTTCTCTGGTATTTATGCTATTTGCCAGATTTGTAGTGGGAATTGGCACTGCTGCCATCGCTCCCACTGTTATGTCCTATATCGTTACGGAATTTCCGCCTCAGGCGATTGCAAAGGGCTTTTCACTCTATATGTTGATTTCCAGTAGTGCCGTTATTTTTGGTCCCAGTCTGGGCGGACTTATTCTGGAAGCTTGGGATTGGAGAGTGTTAATGTGGGTGTGTGTCTTTATATCTGCATTGTTTCTCATTTTATGCTTTCTCACTCATCCGTACGCATCATTTACTCCAAAGAAAATGACAAATTTTGATGGTTTGGGAGCTGTTTTTGTAATTGCCTTTTTCAGTCTCTTATTGTGTATTCCCTCTTTTGGGCAAAACTTTGGCTGGCTGTCATCCGGTTTTCTTTTGGTACTTATCCTAGCACCATTAGCTCTGATTGGGCTGATTGTATCAGAAAAGCATGCTGAGAACCCCATCCTATCGGGGCGATTTATGAAACGTCGTTCCTTTATCCTACCTGTTATGATTCTATTTCTGACACAGGGGCTGATGCAGGCCAATATGACCAATGTCATTGTATTTGTAAATTATACACAGCCTGATAATACGGTTATTTCCGGGTATGCAATTTCTATTATGTATCTTGGTATGTCTCTTGGTTCGATTTTCTTAGGTCCTCTGGCTGACCGTTTTGAGCCAAAGAGAATCTTAACCGTCTCACTTATACTAACTGCAATAGGCTGTGGGATTATGCTGTTCTTCTCCCCTATCACATCGGTTGTGATACTAGCTTCTGCGCTGGGTATCTTGGGCTTTGGTCTTGGTGCCAATGCTACTATTTTCATGAAGATAGTTCTCTCAGACCTACCTGCGAATACTGCCGGTTCCGGCACCGGTATCTATGGATTGTTTCGTGATTTGGCTGCCCCTTTTGGAGTTGCCGTATTTGTACCTTTGTTTACCAATCAGATCACAAGACTGGTGGCAAATGCACCGGCTCAAATAACCTCGCAGGCTGCCGCTGTAAGCTCCATCCATACACTTGCGCTAATAGAGCTATGTTGTATTGCCGCAGGCATTATTATCGTTCAGTTATTACCGAAGATTCATCACAACTAATTAGTTTTTGTAAAGGAGAATATGTATGAGATTAGAAAATAAAATTGTACTGGTAACAGCATCCACCAGAGGAATCGGCTTGGCCTGTGTCAAAGCATGTGCCGGGGAGGGTGCCATCGTATATATGGCTGCTCGTAATTTGGAAGCCGCCAAAAAGGAAGCAGAACAATTAAATCAGCAGGGGTTCTGCGTAAAATATGTATACAACGATGCCTCCAAACCGGATACCTTTGTAAGTATGATAGACGAGGTCATACAAAGGGAAGGGCATTTGGACGTCCTTGTCAACAATTTCGGAACGTCCAATCCCCAAAAGGATCTGGATTTTATCCATACGGATATATCTGACTATCTGGATATTGTAACTCTGAATCTAAGAAGTGTGTTTATGGCCAGTCAGGCTGCCGCGAAACACATGGCAACACAAGGTGGCGGAAGTATTATTAATATTTCCTCTATCGGCGGACTTACCCCTGACATTTCGCAGATTGCATATGGCACCAGCAAAGCTGCCATCAATTATCTCACCAAATTAATTGCAGTCCATGAGGCATCCCACCAGATTCGCTGTAATGCCGTATTACCAGGCATGACCGCGACAGAGGCCGTGGAAAAGAATTTATCCGAGGAATTCCGCTCACTATTTCTCCGACACATTCCTTTAAAGAAAATAGGCTTGCCGGAAGAAATCGCAGCGGCAGTCGTTTATTTTGCAAGTGATGAATCAGCCTATACCACCGGGCAGATTCTCGCCATTTCAGGTGGCTTCGGTCTTGCCACACCTGTTTATGGTGATTTGGCTGACAAAAGCGAGCGTAGATAGGGAAGTCCACATGCAGAAAACTATCTTCTCGTCAGTTTTTCCACTTTTATTTGATAATAGGAGTAATCAAAAGTAAAACTTTGTATTGCTTCGAATTTTTCACTTAAGTCAGCCCCCTGATTATCAGCAAAGCTTATCAGCCATACCGTATCCACACCCTCCAGTTGTTCCCACGAGGTAAAGGTTTCCGTGTTTCTGAAAGGAAGTCCTTCCGGGGAATAGCCGTATACCATATATCTTGCTTCCGGGTAGTAAATACTGAACATCATATTGAAATATCGGTCTGCCATAATAACATCTTCTGAAAGATCCATGTTGTTCTCAACGCATTCAATGTAGGTGTTCAATCCTGATGCATCCTCTATTTGTACCTCTGTTCTATATGCCATTATACCAAAGAAAATCACCAAAACAGAAATCACTATTTGCTTAATATAATTTTGGCACTTCGCAATGCCTATTGCAGCAAAGAGCCAAACTCCTGCAAACAACGGCAATGCATATCTTCCTAAGAAGCAAGGGGCCACATAATTAGATACTACTGTGGCTACTACAAGAATTATTCCTACCAGAATCATTCCCATGCAAGGTAAATAATCCTTACTCCTTCTTACATAATCTCTTACATGAAAGCTCGCAAAAAGAAGCAACACTACCCAAAAAAGCACTGTCAACGGTTGCGGATACTCCATAGAAGAAAACCACTCTGACAGGTAAATTGTAGAAGACTCTAAGGATACCGGCAAAAATGTACCTTCCCATCCATTTTCCCAGCCTGCCCATCTTGTAAACTGTTGCCATAGGGTAAAGAGCCATGGTAAGAAACAAATGCTTACTATAATTCCGGAACCCAATACTTTTCCCAACATTTTATATTTCTTTTTAATAAGCACCGCCAGTAACAGCACGCCATATACAGCCACCATTTCCAGCATACAAAAAGTATGAATATACACAGAAAGGGCACTGCATATCGTAAACAGTATCCACTTTTTCATTGTCTCTCGCTGATATATGCTATAGGCCAAATAAGATGCAACCGTTACAAAAAACAATCCCATGGTATACATTCTGACAGTGGTTGACTGGATAATCATTGACGGCACAAAGCCGGATACCAATGTCCAGAAAAACGCAACTTTCCACCCATATCGTCTGTAAACAACATATGCCGAAAATGCCATATACAAAAACATAAAAAGCCATGACAATATTTTGGCACCAACCAGCTCGTTCAACCCCGGAAGCATGCAAAACAACTTTAATACAAAATAATAAAAAGGTGAATGAACATCCCTTGATGTAATGTCTATAATTTCACCAAAACTGTTTGCTGCAATCCCTATACTGTAGGCTTCATCATAATGAAAGGTTTTACACAAAGCCAGATACAAATACATCACATTAACAATCCCGAACACTATGATACAAGACCATTTCCAAAAACAATCTTTTTGAAATAATGCTTCAACTTTCTTACAAAATGTTTTCATAATTATTGTCATTTTACTCCTTCATTTAGCCTATAATTTTATTTCGCCATTACCTCGCCAACTCATAGTACAGCCCCTTTTTCGCCATAAGCTCTTCATGGGTGCCCTCCTCCGCAATTCCTTTATTGCTAATATACAGGATGCGGTCGGAGTTGCGAATGGTAGACAATCTGTGGGCAACAATAAAGGCTGTTTTATCCTTAATCAAGACATCCAGCGCTTCCTTGATAAGCAGCTCTGTCTCGGTGTCAATGGCACTGGTAGCTTCATCCAGAATAATCACGGAAGGGTTCTTCAAAACAATTCTGGCAAAGCTTATCAGCTGCTTTTCACCGGCAGACAGCCCGCTTCCCCGCTCTTCCAACTGATGATAGTAACCACCGTTTAATTTCTGAATAAATTTATCTGCGAAAATCGTCTGCGCCGCAGCAATACATTCTTCATCTGTGGCATCCCATTTTCCGTAACGAATATTGTCTATTACCGTTCCCTTGAAAATGAAGGGATCCTGCATCAGCACACCGACTTCTTTTCGAAGAGAATAGAGGCTTGCATCTCTTACGTCAATTCCGTCAATGGTCACGTTTCCTTCTTTTACATCGTAAAATCTGGTGAGCATATTAATAACCGTTGTTTTACCCGCACCTGTAGGTCCTACGAGCGCAATGGTCTCACCCTCTTTTACATGGAGATTAAAATGCTCCAAAATATTAGTATCCTCTTCGTATGCGAAGGTTACGTCGTTAAAATCAACCTTACCCTTTACGCCCTTTAAGCTGATAGCATTCTCCTTATCCTTGATATCCAACGGATAGTCAATGGTATCAAACACCTGCTCCAGATTGGAGCTTACCTGTGCCAGCTCCTGAATAATGGTGGACAGCTGCGCCAGCGGCTCCTGAAAGGAGCTCATGTAGGTGGTAAAGGTGATTACCACTCCGGCAGTAATCAAATCGTTTCCGCCTAAAATCAGCGAAAGCGCTACGCCGTAGATACAGAGCATGCCAAAATGCCAGAAGGTCTGTACAATAGGATGGTTTAAACGGGAACGCTTCACAATGGACCACCACATGTTTACACTGTCCTCGTGAATCTCCCTATAGACCTCCTTATTGATGTCAATACGGTTGTAATTCTTGACAATCTGCTCTCCCATAATGGATTCCACCAAAAAGGCGGTACGATTGGAATTCTTGGCACGATGCTTCGTATACATTTTTCGCAAAATGGAACGTAGCACAAATACAATGGTCATCATAGGGACCACAGTAGCAAACACAATGAGTGTCAGTCCGGGACTGAGTGACAGCATAAACACAGTCACCACCACAATTTTTACAATATAAATTGCAAACATCATAACATAATTGGAAAAGAAATCTGCCAATCCATTGATGTACTCCGTCACACGTACCACGATTTTACCGTCAGGACGATTATCAAAATAATCAAAGGATAATTGCTGCAGTCTTTCAAAAATATCATCTCGAATACGAGATATAATATTCAGTCCCATTTTGCCCATACTTCTCGCCTGCACAAATGTAGCGAGAATCTCCATAGCTGCTAAAAAGACTAATCCGGAAGCTATCAGAATCAGTCTCCTGTAGTCTTGGTCCACCACCACTTCATCTACAATCAGCTTAAGCAGTCTTGGCGGCAGGAGGGAAACAACCGCTGCCGTCAGCATCATACAGGTAACTAACAGAAGTATTTTCTTATAGGGCAGTATATACTTTACAGTCCTACCTAATTGCTTGATATCTATTTTTCTTTCAATCTGTTCATCTTCAAAAAAGGTGTTACGCTTAGCCATTGTTTGCACCTCCCTTTTCCGCAAGAGCATCTGCATCGATAGTCTCTGCCTGCTGCTCCTGCTGGACGTTATATACGTGGGCAAAGCTGCCTCCGAGCGCCATAAGCTCTTCGAAGGTTCCCCTCTCCGTAATTCTGCCGTCCTGCATATAAAGGATTTCGTCACAGTCTACCACAGAAGAAAATCTGTGGGCAGTAATAATCACTGTTTTTTCAGAGAAATTGTCATGGATATCCTTTAACAGGATTCGCTCCGTATTGACATCCAGCGCACTGGTAGAGTCGTCCAAGATAAATATGGGCGCATTCTTATGAAAAGCTCTTGCAATAGACACTCTCTGCTTCTGTCCGCCTGAGATACCAAGGCCTCTTTCACCTACAATCGTCTTGTATCTGTCAGCCAGCGCATCAATAAACTTATCAGCCTGAGCGTGGGTTGCCGCCTTTGTCACCATGCGCTCATTAATATCCGGTCTGCTATAGGCTATGTTAGATTCTATCGTATTGGAAAAGAGGAATACATCCTGAAATACATAGGAATACATATTCCGCAAATTCTCTAAACTAAAGTCCTTAATATCATGCCCGTCAATGGTAATCTCTCCGTCAGTAATATCACGAATACGCACCAGAGTCTTCAGCAGTATACTTTTGCCTGAACCGGTTTCTCCCACAATACCAATCTTTTTACCATAAGGAATGGAGAGGTTAATATCCTTCAGGATACTTTGACCATCTATGTTCAGGGACACACCCTTCAATTCAATGTGAGGAGTGTCACAGTGAAGATTGGGCTCCCTATTATCAGGCACATTGCTGCTTCTCTCCATAAAGCTCTTCAATTCCAGTCCGGCAATGGTTTGCTGCTGCATGTTAAAAATATGGTTGTTGATACCTGTGATGTTATCCATAATTCTCATAACATAGGTTGAGGATGCCAGAATATGCCCTACTGTCATATACCCCTTCATTACAAGGACAGCGCCGATAATGATAGTACTGATGTACGCAATCTGCTTAATGGAATTGAAGGTTAGGTCAAATTTGGAGGATAACCAAATCTGCTTCAGTCTGGCATTGAGGAAATTCGTATTAACCGTATCAAACTTTTGCTTTTCCAGCTCCTCATTTGTAAAGGAACGAACAATACGCACTGCCGCAATAT
The DNA here is from genome assembly GCA_015056915.1 of Lachnospiraceae bacterium. Classification (GTDB taxonomy): domain Bacteria; phylum Bacillota; class Clostridia; order Lachnospirales; family Lachnospiraceae; genus Acetatifactor. The sequence continues at coordinate 55,805 of SVFK01000013.1, read as the reverse complement.
TTTCCTGGGTAGTCAGATTCATGGCTGAGCTTTTCTCACGAATGTTCTTAAAATTGATACGCGCTTTCTTCTTAAAATCCAAAACCGTTACTACCAGAAAAGGCATCAAGATAAAAGGAATCACAATAAAGGAAATATTAATGCCTGATATTAAGATTAATGTAGTAACCAGCATAAAGATTGCATCACCAAAGTATGGAATTCTGTGTGCAAACAATTCCTTAAACATAATGGTATCACTATTTAATATCTGCAATAACTCACCGGAATTGTAGTCGGTAATGGTCGCAGAATCCAATTCCATCAACTTGCCGTAAGTCTCATAGCGAAGTTCCGTTTCTAATTTTAAGCCTACCCACTCCTGCAAAAGGTCACGTATGTATATCAACACAATACGCAGGAGAATCATAATGATATAGACTACCGCAACAGAGAAAAATAATTGCATGGTATGTACTTCACCATATTTTCCTGTCAGAAGAAAATGAAACATCCCGCCACTTTCTTCCGTCACTTCCCCCTTTTGTATTACAAAATCAATCAGCATCCCCGATAAAAGCGGTAACAGAAGCTCTGCGAAAATACCTAAAAAGCTTAATATTTCTGCCAATATTGCAATGGGCATGCTTTTCCTAAAGTACTTGAATCCAAATTTCAGTGTTTCCATAACATCCTCCTATGACTTACACGTAAGTCACCGTAATTCTGTTTATTATATCACTTCTCCGCTTATCAATCAATTGATAACCATTTCAAAAGGTACAATACATAACCACTCCGGAAGGTACAATACCACTTGAAAAAATACCCCGCCACCACTGTGACGAGGTATCTTATTCCTTCTTTTATTCTTACTTAATCATAGAGGTAATCCAATCCAAGAGATTGTATTTACTAAACAATGACACTGCAACTAAGGAAACTGTAGACATAATCTTAATCAGAATATCCAAGGAAGGACCAACTGTATCCTTAAGAGGATCGCCTACTGTGTCACCTACTACTGCTGCATCATGAGCCGGTGAACCCTTTTTCTGACCTTCTACAGCTCCTGATTCAATGTATTTCTTAGCATTATCCCAAGCGCCGCCTGCATTTCCGGTAAAAATAGCAAGCATAATAGCGGAAAGCGTAGCGCCGATTAATACACCGCCTACGAACCAAGGTCCGCACAGGAAACCGGCAATTAACGGGAACACAATGGAAAGAATCGCAGGGAATCTCATTTCCTTCAAAGCTCCCTGTGAAGAAATCTCAATACAGGTCTTGTAGTCAGGCTTAGCCTTTCCTTCCAAAATACCCGGAATCTCTTTAAACTGTCTTCTAACTTCTTCTACCATCTTACGGGCAGCCTTGGCAACGGCCTCTATTAACACACCTGAGAACAGGAAGGGCAGTGCCGCACCAACCATTGCACCTGCAAGAATCAATGGATTGGTAAAATTCAGCTCCAGCGGAGTGGTAGGATCGTTGAAGGAATACAAGTAAGATACCATAAGGGAAAGCGCTGCAAATGCTGCAGAACCAATAGCAAAACCTTTACCGATTGCTGCTGTTGTATTACCAACAGAGTCAAGCTTGTCAGTAATCTCACGAACCTCCGGCTCCAGCTCGGACATTTCTGCAATACCACCGGCATTATCAGAAATAGGACCGTAGGTATCAACAGAAACAGTGGTACTTACAAAGGAAAGCATACCAATGGCAGCCATAGAAATACCGAACATTCCTGCCACTGCATAGGAAGCATATGTAGCTACTGCAAGCAGAATAAGCGGAGCCATACAGGACTTCATTCCCACTGCAAGACCTTGTGTAATGGTCAGTGCCGCACCTTCCTTAGATGCATATGCAATCATCTGCGTGGGCTTGTAATCATAGCTTGTATAGTATTCAGCAATCATACCAATCACCACGCCACTGACAACACCAATGGATGCTGCAAGCCATGGAGACAGGAAACCGAATCGGAAACCAGCTGCGGTCAGTGCATCTGCCAAGGATGTGTCTCCAAATAACAGATACGTCGCCGCAAAACCACATACAATGGTAAGTCCCGCAGACACAAATGTAGCAAAATTAAGATCCTTATGCGGATTATTGGAACCCTTCTTTAAGAATACGGATGCAATACCGATAATACATGCTATCAGACCGCATGCTGCAAAAATCAGCGGATAGTAGAACATCTTCTCCAGAAGTGCCTCACTAAAATTACCACTGGTGACTGCTGACACCAGGAATAAATGTGATGCAAGAATCACACCGGATGAAATAGCACCTACATAAGATTCCAGAAGATCAGAACCCAGACCGGCAACATCACCTACATTATCGCCTACATTATCAGCGATGGTTGCAGGGTTACGAGGGTCATCCTCCGGAATGTGCGCCTCTGTCTTACCAACCAAATCAGCACCCATATCTGCTGCCTTTGTATAAATACCGCCACCAACACGGTTAAACATAGCTACAATAGAACAACCAAGTGCATAGCAGGATAAACACTGTGTAAATACGCTACCGCTCTTAATGGCTTCTACTGACATAAGTCCCATTCCCATACCGAATATTACATATACGATAAAGAGACCCAGTAAAGCGAAGCCGCCTACACAAAGACCCATTACGGAACCACCACGGAAAGCCACCTTTAAGGTCTCTCCGATGCTCTTGGTCTCACGAGCCTTATTTGATACCCGGACATTTGCATATGTCGCAATCTTCATTCCGACCAAGCCAGCAAGCCCTGACATTACCACACCGATAATAAAACAGATGGCTGACTGCCATGCCAAGAACACAAAAAGGATTGCAACAATCACTACTACCATTGCAATAATCTTGTACTCATAGGCAATAAATGCATTGGCACCTACTCTGATTGCCGCTGCAATCTCAGACATTTTGTCCGTTCCTTCGTCCATTTTCTTCACCTTGGTGAAGTTAAATGCCGCAAAAGCTAATGCTGCAAGAGCTGCAACAATAACTAATACTAATGTTGTCATTTTCTTTCATCCTTTCGTAAAATACTTTTTCGTTTTCTAAAACACCCATAAGTAAAATTTTAACAAAATGATAGTAATAGGTCAACAACAAAAAAGACGGAGCAGTTATTCTGCTCCATCCTCTAACCAGAATTTTTCTCTCGAGCCACGGAAGCCCGGTTCCTTACAAAATTGCTGGTACATTTCCTGAATCTCTTCTTCTGATTTGACATATCCGTAGAAGGTTAAGCCGGACATATATCCCTCAAAGGATGGCTGGAAAGGATCACCGCCCAACAAAATCTGGCGACATGCTGACAGGGAAGGTAAATCCACTCTGACACCTGCTTTTCTACCATTAATATAAATACGATTGGTATCAGAAGCACCATCATAGGTTAAACACACGAAGCCCCATGCGTCCTGCTGCAGCTGTCTCACAAAAATATCATGGAAGCCGTTCACATCCGCATCCTCACTGACACGAAATGCACTGGTTCCACCTATTACAAAAGGCGAAAAGGCAGCAAAGCAACCCTGATATCTGGCATAAAAGGCACTGACCCAGCTAACGCTCTGTAAGGGCTTTATCCACATACATACCGTGTATGAGGATTCTGATAAAATCGTAGCCGGAAGCTCCACAACATTCTCTCCGTAAGAACCGCCCGGGAAAAGAATACTTCCCCACCGTTCACTGATACCTTCCGCAAACTGTATATTCTGACCACGAATCTTGCCCTCATATCTGCCGTCTGCGGAAAGAAAATCTTCTTTAAAAGGAAATACAACCTTCTCATCCTTGTGGATGATTTTATCCTGTATATAAGCAAAATAATCCTCCGGCAACAAGGGTTCGGAATAATAAGCACCTCCAATGGCATTACAACCACAGCCGCTCAAATACAGTACATCCTCACGTTCTGTAATTCCGTCTGCCATTACCTGCATCTTTAACTGACGACCCATTGCCAGCAAGGTTTTAACAATTTGTTTACCTCTGGAAGTACTCAGTGTATTCTTCAAATACAACTTATCAAACATAATGGAGTCAAAGTTTAATTTATCCCAGTATGCCAAGCTTCGGAATTCAGAACCGACACCAATGATTCCCACGCCAAATCCGGCTCTTTTTAACTTTTCCATCGTGGCAAACATTTCTCCGCTACCACGTACAAAAGCACTTTCATCTATTTCAAATTCAATTTCAAAAGGTGCAATATCGGATAGCGCAAACATTTCCTGCATTTTTTCTGCAAAATCATTTTCCAAAAGAAGAAGTCTTGAAATTCGTATACCCACTTTAGTTGTACTGTGACTAACCTCATGATAACGCTTCAAATGTGTAATTACATTGTTTAACACCCATGCATCCAACTGACGGACAAAACCATTTCTCTCAAAGAGCGGTAAAAAATCCTCCTGTGATTTTATAGTACCGTCAGACATATTCCAATATAAACGCACCTGTGTAAGCTTTAATTTAGATGTCTGCGAGCTGATTATCGGCAAATATCGCAGTTCAATCTCACCATTTGCAAGTGCACTCTGCTGCATCTTCTCCATCTTAATCTCAGAAGATACAAGCTCAGCGATATCATTAAAAACTACTCTTCTACTCTTTCCATGACTTTTGGCATAATACATTGCCTTGTCACTCTTCATCAGGGTTTCATTCAAAGAGCCGCCTACCGTTTCATCATACAAAATACCAATACTGGCTGATACAGATGTGGAAATATGGGAAAAGCCTTCTTTATGCTTAATCCTTGCAATGATGGTATCAGCAATGGCACAAAGGTAATCTCTGGAATATTCTCTCTCAAAAATCAACACAAACTCGTCTCCGCCCAGACGAATAGCTTTCGCCTCCGGTGCAGTTGCCCTTAAAATATGAGCCACGGCACGCAAAAGATTATCACCTTCATTATGTCCATAAACGTCATTGACATTTTTAAAATTATCTACGTCCATAAACATTAAATGAAAGTGACTTCCCACCTCCATGCTTTCATATAAATCATATAAACCTTGTCTTGTATATAACCCTGTTAAATAGTCAAGATTTGCATTATCCATAGAAGAATCTACTCCTCATATTCTCAGTATCAACCCCAAAAGCATAACCACATTCACTTTACATTATACTACAAAATTATTATACTACTTATTTTTCAATAGGTCAATTTAAAATCGAACCTTTTGCCGCTTTGCCGCTTTCTCTCTTTCGTTTCCTATCTTGCCACTTCTATTTCCTGTATGTTATAATATTTGTGTAAATACGAAAGGATGATTTGATGTTAAGACTTACTTATATTTGTATTATATCGTTGCCCTTTATTATCTACTATCTGTCAAAGGTCATTTATATAGAGCACAACAGTTCCAAGTATAGCGAGCAGGACCGATACAAAATAGCTCGACATATGGTATCCATTATGAAATTTAATGGTCTTATTCATACCAAAGCTTACGGCACAGACAAGCTCCCCCCAAAAGGCGGCTATGTCATTTACGCCAATCATCAGGGCAAATACGATTCACTGGGTATTATCGGTGCACATCAGAAGCCTTGTACTATAATGATGGATGCTGAGCGCTCCAAGCTTCCCATTGCCAGTCAGTTTGTCACCCTGCTCAAGGGGACTCGTCTGGATAAGAGCAGTATGAACGCCCAATTTAAAACTGTCCTGAATGTAATTGCTGAGGTAAAAGCAGGACGAAGATACATTATTTTCCCCGAAGGCGGATATTACCATAACCGCAACAATGTCCACGAATTTATGCCGGGCGCCTTTAAATGTGCCATGAAGGCACAGAGTCCGATTGTACCGGTTGCTTTGATTGATTCCTATAAGCCCTTTGAATTGAATTCTCTCAAGCCGGTTACTACGCAGGTACATTTCTTAGACCCCATATACTATGATGAATATAAAGACATGACCTCCAGAGAAGTATCCGAATTGGTACGTTCCCGAATTATAAATACCATTAATAAAGTGTGCGAATGTTAAACATTCGCACACTTTTATTTTATTCTTTCTGTAAAGGAGCTCTGATATCTCATAGCCGTCTCCAATTCTGTAGCTACTACTTAAGATACAATTTGTCGAAAGCGCTGATATCTTTCCTCAAATTGCTGATAAAAATCTCTCTCCTCATATGGTGCCAGATAAAAGATGTTGAGCACAAGCAGATTCAAATTCTTACGGAAGGTGTCATCTTCATTGGATGCCACCGATTCCTCCATCTCATTCATAAGATAATGCCATCTGGTAATAAAATCTCTGTTTCTCTCTAAATCAGGCGTATCAATCCACTTGCTGACCTTTATCTTGGTGGGCTTGGCCCCACTGCATTCTCCGATCTGGAGAAAATATTTGAAACTGCCGTTCTCGTAATATCGTCCCAAAGGAAACAATCTGCAAATACCCGGACGGTAGGCATGAATCTCGCAGCGACCTTCCTTATTCAGAAAACTACAGCATTCTTCCGGTCCTGACATTTTGAGATTAGGCAATATTACGCCATCCACTACGTTTAACTCCACGGTCTCTGATAACAATGCTTGCATGGTTGTATGCAATCCGATTGTCAGACGATAAATATCGTAAGGATCCAAAACAATAGAATTACCCATACCACGACAACAATCAGAGCACCCGTGACACCCGTGACAATCTGCCTTCACCATATCATTCACATTATATAATCTCCCGTCAGATATTTCATTCAGACTTACGTTGCGCTTCATTTTACAGCATTTCCTTTCTTACTTTTGTGGCGAAATACCACAACTCTCTTGATACCATTTGCTCCTATTGTTTTTCTGCTTACTTTCTCCTTAGTCATACTAAAATAGCATATTTCATTATATCACTAAGTCTGACAACCATAAAGCATTTTTACACTTTACCCATAAGGAAAAGGCTGCTTGGCTACCAAGTAAGATTCTTGAAAGAAATCTTATCCCTTGTTAGCACAAGCAGCCCATTATATTTCATATTGCTTTACTTATTTTGCAGCCTTCTCAGCCTTAAGCTTCTCAGTTAAAGCAGGGAGAATCTTGTTCAGGTCGCCTACAATACCGTAGTCAGCTACATCGAAGATAGGAGCTGTCTCATCCTTATTGATAGCGATGATAATATCGGATTCTTCCATACCTGCCAAGTGCTGGATAGCACCGGAGATACCTACTGCGAAGTAAAGGTTAGGACGAACGGTCTTACCGGTCTGACCTACCTGAAGATCCTTTACCTTCCAGCCTGCATCAACAACTGCACGAGAGCAGCTAACCTGACCGCCAAGAACCTCTGCAAGGTCCTCCAGAAGCTTGAAGTTTTCAGCACTTCCTACACCACGGCCGCCGGATACCAGAATCTTTGCATCCATGATATCAACAACATCAGATACAGCCTTAACAACTTCCATAATCTCTACATACTTGTGATCAGGAGTAAAGCCGGGATTGAATTCGATAACCTCTGCCTTAGCGCCTTCAACCTTCTCACGCTTCTGCATAACGCCGGGACGTACAGTAGCCATCTGAGGACGGAAATCAGGACAAGCAATGGTTGCAATAGTATTACCACCGAATGCAGGACGAGTCATCAGCAACTGATTAGGCTTCTGCTCCTTACCGGGAACAGGATTGATAGGGAAATCACCAATCTCAAGCTGTGTACAGTCTGCAGTCAGACCGGTATGAATTCTTGCGGAAACGCGAGGACCAAGGTCACGACCGATTGCGGTTGCACCAACTAAGAAAATTTCAGGTTTAAATTTCTCGATTACAGAAGACAGAGCATGTGCATAAGGCTCGGTTCTGTACTCTTTTAATTCAGGGTCATCTACTACGATAACCTTGTCAGCGCCGTATGCAGCCAGCTCATCTGCCAGACCCTTTACGTCACTACCAACCAATACAGCAGTTACTTCAGTGCCAAGAGCCTCAGCAAGGTCTTTACCTTTGCCGATTAACTCGAAAGCAATACTATTAATAACGTTGTCTACCTGCTGAGCGAAGACATATACGCCTTTATATTCTGCTAAGTTCATTGTTTTTCCTCCAAATTATATGAATATACTCATTAGATTACGTGCTTCTCTTTTAACTTGCCAACAATGTAATCAACGGATTCTGAAGCATCCAGAGTAACCTTTTCACCGGCACCCTTTCTTACCTTATCGGAAGCCTTTGCGATCTGAGTAGGTGAACCCTTCAAACCTAAGTTGGAATCCTCTACATCCTTCAGATCAGCTCTTCCCCATACGGTAATCTCTGCCTTACAAGCATCAAAGATTCCGCCGGGAGTCATATAACGAGGCTCATTTAATTCTGCCAGTGCAGTAATCAAGCAAGGCATTTTTGCCTTTAATACATGATATCTGTCATCATACTGACGCTCAACGATTACGCTGTCACCTTCAATCTGAATCTTCTGTGCATAGGAGATTACAGGAATGTCAAGATGCTCAGAAATCTGAGGACCTACCTGTGCGGTATCACCGTCGATAGCCTGACGACCGGTAATAATAAGGTCATACTCAAGATTACGGATTGCACCTGCAAGAGTCTGAGAGGTAGCCCATGTATCAGCACCACCAAGTACTCTGTCAGTAACAAGAATACCCTTATCAGCGCCCATAGCCAAAGCCTCACGCAGAACATCCTCTGCCTTAGGAAGACCCATGGTAATTACGGTAACTTCTGCACCATACTGCTCTTTTAATCTAAGTGCTGCTTCCAAACCAGCTTTATCATCAGGGTTCATGATAGTCATCATGGCTGCTCTGTCAAGAGTACCATCGGGATTGAACTTAACGCCGCCCTTAGTATCAGGAACCTGTTTAATACAAACAACGATTTTCATTGTATTTTCACTCCTTATATTTTTAATATTGTATTCGTGTCGTTTCAAGCCTACACTTGCTCGGCTTCTTCCAAGCCCGCTCGGCTCTTTTAAGCCTAGCCTCGAAAACGCTTCGCGTTTCCTCGGTCGCGGTATCGCGTTGCACCGCGACTCCAGCTTTTGTCTTTGTCATCCCTTCTGCAAGCAGAGGGCTGACCAATCCAAAATCCGAGCTCGGCTTACTTAATAATATTCGCGGAGATTACCATTCTTTGTACTTCGCTTGTACCTTCATAGATCTCGGTAATCTTAGCATCACGCATCATACGCTCTACATCGTACTCTCTGGTATAACCGTAACCACCGTGTAACTGTACTGCCTTGGTGGTAACTTCCATAGCGACCTCTGCAGCATACAACTTAGCCATAGCAGCCTCTAAGGAGTAAACCTTCTGAGTAGCCTTAGCCATAGCAGCCTTGTATACTAACAGCTTAGCAGCCTCAACCTTGGTAGCCATGTCAGCAAGTTGGAACTGAGTGTTCTGGAATGCGCTGATAGGACGACCAAACTGCTTTCTTTCCTGAACATAAGCGATGGTAGATTCCAAAGCACCTTCTGCAATACCAAGTGCCTGTGCAGCGATACCGATACGTCCGCCATCCAGAGTATGCATTGCAATACCAAAGCCCTTGCCTTCCTTACCAAGGAGATTTTCCTTAGGAATACGGCAATCGGTAAAGATTAATTCATATGTAGAGGAACCACGGATACCCATCTTCTTCTCTTTGGTACCGAAGGTAAATCCGGGAGTACCCTTCTCTACGATAAATGCGCTGATTCTCTTCTTGGAACGACCCTTTGCATCAACATCAACACCGGTAATAGCAAAGATAACATAGATATCTGCTTCCTTACCGTTGGTAATGAAAATCTTGGAACCGTTGATTACATACTCATCACCGTCTAATACAGCCTTGGTCTGCTGACCCTGAGCATCAGTACCTGCACCGGGCTCGGTAAGACCGAAAGCACCCAGCTTCTCACCCTTTGCAAGGGGTACTAAATATTTCTGCTTCTGCTCCTCAGTACCGTAGGTCTGAATAGGATCACAGCACAGAGAGGTATGTGCAGAAACGATAACGCCTGTAGTACCACATACCTTAGACAGCTCTTCTACACACATTGCATAGGTTAAAGGATCACAGCCCTGTCCGCCATACTCCTTGGGAACAGGAATACCTAAGAAACCATTCTTAGCCATTTTATCAACTGTACCTCTAGGGAAAATTTCGGTTTCATCAACCTCCTGAGCGAGAGGTTTTACTTCTTTTTCAGCAAACTCTTTAAATAAAGCGCGTGCCATTTCATGTTCTTTGCGTAAAGTAAAATCCATGATTATATTTCCTCCATTTTATATCTGTTTATGTTAATAATATTCGATTTATTTCGAATAATCATAGAAACCTTTTCCGGTCTTACGTCCAAGCTTGCCTGCACGAACCATCTTTCTGAGAAGGGGATGAGGACGATACTTAGGATCGCCAGTCTCATTCTGCAGAACCTCCATGATTGCAAGAACGATGTCCAGGCCAACTAAATCACCGAGAGCTAAAGGTCCCATAGGATGAGAAGCACCCAGCTTCATAGCCTCATCAATATCTGCTACGGTTGCAATACCTTCTGCGTAGATACCTACTGCTTCGTTAATCATAGGAATCAGGATTCTGTTTACAACAAATCCGGGAGCTTCCTTAACTTCTACAGGAGTCTTGCCGATTTCTGTTGAAATGTTCTTAATCTTCTCAACCATCTCTGCGGGAGTATTCTCACCTGCAATTACCTCTACCAGCTTCATTCTGTCAGCAGGATTGAAGAAGTGCATACCAATCATAGGTCTGTCAAGGCCTGCACCGATCTCGGTAATGGAAAGAGAAGAGGTGTTGGTAGCAAACATACACTCAGGCTTAACGATATCCTGTAACTCCTTGAAGGTGGTTTTCTTAATCTGCATATTTTCAGGAGCAACCTCTATAACGAGATCACAATCTGCACAAATATCTTTTAACCCGGTGGAAATCTTAGCTGCGATTTCATCAGCCTTCTCCTGGGAGATTTTCTCTTTGCTAACCAGGAAATTCAAATTCTTCAAAATTCTTGCCTTACCGCCATCAGCAAATTCCTGCTTGATGTCACATAAAGCAACTTCATAACCGTCTGTCATTGCAAACGCCTGTGCAATTCCGGCACCCATGGTACCTGCACCGATAATACCTACTTTCATTGAAAGTTCCTCCTTATATTTTGATTATTGTTAACAAACGACACAAAGTGCAGCATCCCTGATGCTGCGCTTTATAGTCGTAAATATTACCTTTATTACATGTTCTTGAAAGGCTCTTTTACTTTTTCCTTATTCTTATCTAAGAAAAATGCCATGCCGTACTTCTGGTCTTCTGTCTCGAAGCAATCGCCGAAAAGCTTCTCTTCAATAACAAGTGCAGCATCCATATCTACATCAAGACCATCATTAATAGCCTTCTTGCAATTGCGAACAGCAATAGGCGCATTCTTTGCAATACCTGCTGCCATCTTCTCTGCTGCGGGAAGTAATTCTTCCTGAGTATACACTGCATTTACAAGACCGATTCTGTATGCTTCATCAGCCTTGATATTGCGAGCGGTGTAAATCATCTGCTTTGCCATACCGGCACCTACCAGACGAGCCAGTCTCTGGGTTCCGCCAAAGCCGGGAGTAATTCCAAGACCTACCTCAGGCTGTCCGAACACTGCATTGTCAGAACAGATTCTGATATCACAGCTCATGGAAATCTCACAGCCGCCGCCAAGTGCAAAGCCGTTGATTGCAGCAATTACAGGAATAGGGAATGTCTCCAGCTTACGGAAAACATCGTTACCCTTCTTACCGAAAGCTTCGCCCTCTGCCTTAGTTAAGGTGCTCATCTCTCCGATATCTGCTCCTGCAACAAAGGACTTCTGTCCTGCACCGGTTAAAATAAGGCAACGTACCTCATCAAGATTTACAGCATCCAGAGTTGCATCCAACTCATCTAACACCTGAGAATTCAAAGCATTCAAAGCTTTCTCACGATTGATAGTAATAGTAGCAATGCTACCCTTCTGTTCATACAATATGTAATCCATGATTCTATCTCCTTTACTCTATTTATGATGTGGCAGCCACAACGCTCTACCGCCATCATACTAAAATGTCATAATCAGATAACAGCACAAACGCGCAGATGCGTTCCTCGATAAGACCGCTAGAAAAGCGTATTGTTCCAGGAATATATCTGCACGGGTGTGCGGGCTTAATTAGTCTTCAATTTTAACGATAGTGGAGCAGCCCATACCGCCACCAATACACAGAGTTGCAAGACCGGTCTTAGCACCCTTTGCCTGCATCTCATGAAGCAGTGTAACAAGGATACGGCATCCGGAAGCACCTACAGGGTGACCCAGTGCAATCGCACCACCATTAGGATTCAGCTGCTTATCAACATCAATGCCAAGGTCTCTGCCTACTGCGATGGACTGTGCAGCAAAAGCTTCATTTGCTTCGATAATATCAAAGTCTTCAATCTTCATACCGGTCTTTGCCAGTACCTTCTTGGTAGAGTAAACAGGACCGATACCCATAACCTCAGGACGGCATCCTGCAAGAGCACCTGCCACAAAGGTAGCCATAGGCTTAACACCGAGCTCTTTTGCCTTCTCTTCGCTCATAACAACGATTGCAGCAGCACCGTCGTTGATACCGGAAGCATTACCTGCGGTAACAAAACCATCCTTATTGATAGGACGAAGCTTTGCCATACCTTCAATGGTAGAACCGGGACGAGGACCCTCATCCACCTTAAATTCAACCATTTCCTTTTTCTTCTTAACCATTACAGGAACGATTTCTGCATCAAATGCACCGTTTGCCTGTGCAGCTTCTGCCTTCTGCTGACTCTTTAATGCAAACTCATCTAATTCTTCACGGGTAATTCCCCACTCTTCACAGATGTTGTCTGCAGTCTTAATCATATGATAATCATTGAACGCATCCCAAAGAGCATCGTTTACCATGGTATCTACTAATGTACCGTTGTTCATTCTGTAACCAAAACGTGCCTGAGGCATAGCATAAGGAGCCATGGACATATTCTCCATACCACCTGCTACTACGATATCAGCATCACCTGCCATAATCATCTGAGCCGCCTGATTAACACAGTTCAAACCGGAACCACATACAACGTTCATGGTAACTGCGGGTACTTCAATAGGAAGACCAGCCTTGATAGCAGCCTGACGTGCAACGTTCTGGCCCTGACCTGCCTGGATTACACAACCCATGTAAACCTGGTCTACAGCTTCAGGAGCAACTCCTGCTCTGTTTAACGCTTCCTTAATAACGATAGCACCAAGCTCTGCTGCGGGAGTGGTACTAAGACTGCCGCCCATAGTACCGATTGCGGTACGGCAAGCACCTGCTAATACAACTTTCTTTGCCATTTGTTTTTCCTCCAATGATGTAGTGTTAAAATGTTAATAGTTCATTAAGAATGATTGTTATTTTTTTATCATATCTCACTGAGCATATTTTAGCATAGTAACAGTGCTTTTGCAATGCCTTTTGACAAAAAAATAACAATTTATCTCACTTCATTCATCCAGACACGCATCTGGTTCTCTCCACGGTTACACCATGTGTAATAAGGCACTGCTATGGCATCACACTCTTTTTCCTTGGGAATATCTGTGCTATACAGGCCTTCCATCGCCTCTCTACGCACTCCCTCAGCCGTAATCTTTACAGTACCACTGAGCAATTCTTTGTCAAAATCCGCCACCTGCAAGGTGCCGCCGCGCTTTAAGGAAAGTCCTAACACATCCTCTTCATTATCCACACCCTCAAAGCAGTATACCAACGGTCCTCTGCACACTGCAGTGTAGCCTGACAACTGAGGAATCTTAGATGATGCATATACATAATAAGGCTTCTCGTCCAGGGTAATTACAATCGCATCCCCCTCCTTCACATCCATGTAAAGGTAGCCGTCCTGCAAATCCTGAATAAAGCTGTTGCCGTTTACTGTCACGTCATATTTCTTGCTCCATCCGGGAATATGGATTGCCAGTCTGCTGCTTCCTGCCAGCACCTTATAATTTACAGTAAAGCCATAGGGATATTCTGTCTCACAGGACAGCTTCAGTCCGTTCTCAAAGCTTACTTCGCCACCGGCAAACAAGTGACAATATACAGTATCTGCATTCTCACCATAAGCATATTTTCCAAAGGAGGAAATCAGTCTTGCTGTATTGGGCGGACAGCATGCACAAGCATACCACTTAGGTCTCATTGTCAAATCATGCTTATGGGTTACTGCTTTTCCCGTAATACCGGGAATACATTCCAAAGGATTCACATAGAAGAAACGCTTGCCGTCCAGCTGCATACCTGCTAACACCGTATTATAGAAGGCACGCTCCATCACATCAGCATAATCTCCCTTTATCTCGCTCTCCAGCATTCTGGATGCAAAGAACATCAGGCCGATGGATGCACAGGTCTCACAATACGCCGTATCACCGGGCAAATCATAATCCACAGTAAATGCTTCACCGATTCCGGTAGAGCCGATACCGCCGGTCACGTACATTCTGCGCTGTGTAATGCTGTCCCACAAGGTCTTGCATGCCCTCTCCAGCTCCTTCTCTTCGATTTCGGAAGCAAGGTCTGCCATTCCGGTATAGAGATATACCGCACGCACGGAGTGTCCCACCGCATCCTTCTGCTCACGCACAGGAGCACTGCTCTGGTTATAATCCGTATCCTCCGGAATCATACCCCATACCTTCCAATCACGTTTCTTAGCTTCCTTTAAGAAGAATTCATTGTCCACACCTCTCACATCGACAAAGTGCTTTGCCAGCTCAAGGCAATAATCTTCACCGGTCAGGTGGTACATTCTCATCAGTGCCAACTCAATCTCCGGGTGTCCGGGATAACCCTCTTTTCCTTCTTCTACAAATACTTTATAAATGTGAGCTGCATTTTTCAACATAACCTTCAACAGCTTGTCCTTACCGGTAGCCTCATAATATGCACAGGCTGCCTCCATCATATGACCTGAGCAATACAACTCATGTCCCTCTAACAGATTGGTCCAACGCTTGTCCTTATCCTTGATGGTAAAATAGGTATTTAAATAGCCGTCCTCATCCTGTGCTTCCGCAATCAGATCCACCAGCTTGTCAACTGTTTCCTCCAGCTGCGCATCCGGAAATACAGTCAGAGAATAAGCCGCAGCCTCCAACCATTTTGCAGCATCGCTGTCCTGAAATACCATACCGTAGAAGCCATCGCCTACGTCCTCACCCCGAAGCGCTTTGCCTGCATTGATAAAGTTGGCAATAACGTGGCTCTTCTCAGCACCTTCGGCCTCATCACACAATACCTGATACTGATAAGGAATAACCTCCTGCTTAATCAGTCTCTGATAACGTCCAATAAAGCTGTGATTGGCGTGATATGCTTTCTGCGCGATTTGTTTCTGTACTTTCATTTTGGTAACCTCTCCTTCTTAAATAAAATCATACTGAATTTTCCACTGTCCCTTTAATCTTCTTCATGACGCTCTGCTGAAATACCTTCTCCTTATTCGCAGAGCTTGTCATCACTTCATATATGTATTATAATCGTATTAACAACCCTTAACCATAGACTATTTTCTGTTTTATATGGAGGATTATCTTGAACGAGCTGTTTTTAAGCAACATTGCCATGCCCATTGTAAGTTCCTGTGATTATCTGGCCGCTTCTGAACCCTTTTTTCATGCAGACCGCATTACCGATTTTCATGTTATGATTTATGTAACAGACGGCTGTATTCACGTAACAGAGGGTGACACCGATTATGCACTTTCTCCCGGAAGTCTCTTTTTCTTAAAGAGCGGCATCCGGCATTATGGCAGAACGGAGATTGCCCGCGGCACACGCTGGCACTATGTACATTTCTATGTGGACAGCATTTCAGACAAAATAAAAAAGAAGGTCTTTTCTGAAACACGCCCTCTTCCGCTTCAAGTCACATTACCTAAGCTACTGACTGATTTGACTGACTCTGAATTGGAAAGGCAGATACTGAGCTTTACAGAATATTTTCATAGCACCGAGCCACAGCATAAGTGGAATATTAATCAACAATTCTTTACCTTGCTTACAGAGATTGCAAGCCACGACAAGGGCGAGGGGCTTCCGCTCAATCTTACCGACCGCATTGCCCAATATCTGACCGTACACTATGAACAGCCCTTTTCCGCCGCCGTCCTGGAGCACAAATTCTTCTTAAGCTATAAACATATGGCTGCTGTATTCAAAAAAGAAAAGCAACTGACCATGCAACAGTACCATACCCGGGTGCGTATGAATATTGCCTGCAAGCTACTCCGCTCCACCTTGCTTCCCATCGGAGAAATCAGTCTAAAGGTGGGTTATTCGGATATGCTGTATTTCAGTCGTTGCTTTCACGCACACATGGGAATGAGTCCTACCGAATACCGTAGACAACCGCATACCTACTAACGCAACGCCTCCACCTGAGGATCCCGTATGCCAGTGGTACGCACCCACTCCTTACTGCCCTCTACCTTGACAACCTCTTGCGTATGCTTTGCCAGAAACCGGGTCAGGGGGTATATATCAATCCAGATTTCATAGCCTTCTTCTCTGCGTTCTTCATTGAATATCAGTTCCAGCCCCCAATGAAGATGCGTAACATCTATGTTATTCACATTTTCGGTAGTACTGTAGCCGGTATGTCCCATATAGCCGATGACATCTCCCGCAGTTACAATACTCCCCTCCTCCAAATGCTCCGCGAAGGGGTAATTCTGCCTGAGATGCGCGTAATAGTAATACCTTTTTCCATCAAGACTGCGAATACCCACACGCCAACCACCGTATTGGTTCCAACCCAATGCCTCTATTGTGCCGGATTCCACCGCAATGATAGGCGTACCTGTCTGACCCATCATATCATGTCCCAGATGCTTTCTCTTATAACCATAGCTCCTGCTTACTCCAAAATCATCATAATGCGTATACTCAAAGCCTCTTGCCAAGGGGAAATATGCCTTCAAACCATATCTTGACTGAAAACTCACATTGCCATTTTCATCCTCAACCTGTTCCTCATATTCACCTACCATGCCTCCTAGCACAGCTGTATATGCCTCTAAATAATAAGCATAGTACTCCAGATTCTCTGTCAATTCCTCCATGGTGCATTCACCCTCCGACAGCTTATCGGCAGCTTCCTCAAGAATATCCAATGCTCTTGCATCAAAGTTAGCTCCGGTTCTTGCTGCCGTATATGCTAAAAGCTCTATCCAGCAGATTTCATGCTCCGTATTATGGGTATCCACATCCCACGCATAAGCACTACAAAGTGCATCATAGGAAACCGTAAAATCCACCCATTTTATGTAATCATCTTCCGCAGAGGCAGCATTGACATAGGCAACAGCCTCTTCTCCATACACTGACTGCTGGCGCCAAAGCAATATCCCTGACAAAGCAAGCACCAATATCGCCTCTATCAAAATCCCTTTTCGCATCCATTTTCTAACAGACATAACAGACTCCTGCCAGCTTCTAAGTTTCCTTTATAGCATATGAATGCTCCCTTTCATTCATTCCATAACTCCATAGCAAGGGATTTATCATCATACAGCAGACAGTCAAGGTATGCAAAAAAGAGCATCATCCATAACCGTTAATAGTTATGAACGATGCTCCTTAATTCTACTCTATTACTTATGCTTCCGGTTCAATCAAACCGTAGGTATCACCCTTTCTCTTATATACTACATTAACCTGATCAGTCTCTGCATTACAGAATACAAAGAAATTATGTCCAAGCAATTCCATCTGAATACATGCATCTTCGGGATACATAGGCTTAATGTCAAATTTCTTGGTACGAACAATCTGAATCTCTTCATCATCCATGTAGTCATTTTCTACATACAGCTGGCTAAAATCTCCTGTTGCCTGCTGCTTGTCTACAATCTTATTCTTATATTTCTTTAACTGTCTTTCAATAATCTCTTCCACCAGATCAATGGATACATACATATCATTGCTGACCTGTTCGGAACGGATAATACTTCCCTTTACAGGAATGGTTACCTCAATCTTCTGACGTTCCTTTTCTACACTTAAAGTTACATGCACTTCTGTATCGGGATTAAAATACTTGTCAAGCTTGCCGATTTTCTCCTCCACTGCGGCTCTTAATCCGGGGGTTACTTCAATGTTTCTACCTACAATAATAAATTTCATGCTGATCATCCCTTTCAGTTGTTTATTGTATAAGCATTATATCATATAAAGAAGGCGTTTTGCAACAATTTAACCAATTATTTAGTTATTTTTGACATTGTGCTTGTCAATACAATTATCGACATTTTTCATCAAAAATCAAATTTTATTACAACTTCACAAAACATTTGTTCCTGTGGTTACCATAATTTCTTTGTATTGATTTACATAAAAAGCTGTGGATAATGTGTATAACTTGGTGCATAAGTCCTTTATGTCCTATTTTACGGTGTTTTTCCTGTGGATAACTTTTTATTGAATTAGATTAGTTTTTTATCGTTTTTTCGTTATAATGGAAATTTTTGTGAAACTTGTACAGACGCAAAAAGTCAATGGTACTTTTTACCTTATTTTAATATTTTGACAAATTGCACAATTCATCATACAACACTTTGTCATGACAGAACAATAACGTGTATTATTTAAAAAGCCGTACATGCATTTACATGTACGGCTTCTAAATAGCATCTATTAAATTATCAAATTAGAAAATTCTTCTAACTGCCAGAATCTTCTTATAATCTGCCTTGGACACCTTAATACCGGTCTTCGCACTGGAAGCGTGTACAATCTGTCCATCGCCAATGTAGATTCCCACATGACCGGAATAACAAATCAAGTCACCGGGCTGTGCATTGGCAAGACCATCAACGGCATATCCCTGATTACGGTCTGCTGCTGAAGAATGAGGCAGGCTTACACCAAAGTTGGCATATACACTCATAACAAAGCCGGAGCAATCCGCACCGTTCGTCAAGCTAGTGCCGCCATATACATATGGATTACCTACAAACTGGAGTGCGTATTCTGCAACTGCTCTACCCATTTCACTGTCACCTGTTACGGTATAAGTGGTAGTGTTGGAAGCACTACTCTGTGTCTGAGCAACCTTTGCAGCAGCTGCCGCGCGAGCCTTTTCACGCTCTGCCTTCTCCTTAGCAAGACGAGCTTCCTCCTCTTCCTTGGATTCAGCTTCCACAAACTCTGTATAAAGCTCTACATAATCTGCAGATACCCAGCCGATACCTTCTTCAATATCCACTTCAACCCAACCTTCTGTTTCTTCACTCACTACCAGTTCATCATCAATGGGTACTAAACCAAGCACGGATGCTTCCAAACTGGGTTCTGTACGAACCTTCAGGGTAGTGGTTGTAACCTTGGCAATTCTGGTACCCACTTCTCTGGCAAGTGCAACAGCATCCTCTCCTGTCACACAATATTCACCCTTAACGTATCCTGTCACGGAACCGGATTGAATCTGATACCAACCGTTCTCTTCTGAAATAAATGTACCTACGGAATCATCATAAAGCTTACCGATGATATCTCCTTCTTCACTGGGAATGCTTCTGACATTGACATAATCATTCACCTGTGCGATTACCAGATTGCGGAAAATATCTTCCTCAGACGGCTCTTCTATCGCCTGCTCTTCCTGAATCATCGCTTCCGCTATTGCATCTGTTTGTATGTTTGTCGTAATATTTTCCAGTTTGGCACCCTTGGTAATGGCAATATCCACGCCACCGCTGGGTAATACGGAATTTGCACCTACAGCATTAGCAGTAATTCCGGTACCTGAAACAGTAACCACTGCCGCCAATGCGCAAGCTGCAATTCTGAAAAAATTGCGAACCATAATATCCTCCTGTCAATTTTGCCTCAACATGTATCCTAGTTATATCTCATCTGATGTAAACACATCTTACTCTTATCTTATGTTAATTTGTTACAAATTTATTACGTCTGTTAACAAATATAACACTATTTATTTTTTTTGTCAACACTAGGAATAAATTGGCAAAGGAGGGATTACAAAACATTTTCTATTTTGAAAAAGTATTACAATAATTTGCTGCACTGATTGCGGCATTGGCACCGTCAGCCACCGCTGTTACAATCTGGCGTAGTGGTTTCTTACGGATATCTCCTGCTACCAGAATTCCCTGACACTGTGTTGTTCCATCCTCACCTGCGGTTACATAGCCACCCTCATCCAAGGTCACCAAATTCTTCAACAGCTCTGTGTTGGGATGGATACCTACAGCAATAAACACACCGGACACAGGAAGCGCTTGCTCCGCACCGGACTGTACATCCTTTATCTGCAGATTCTCCACCATATCCTCACCTTGAATCTCCGTGACAATATGATTGTAAAGAATCTCCACATTGGGCAATGCCTTTAACTCCTCCTGCAAAATCATGGCGCCACGAAGCTCATCTCTTCTATGAATCAGGTATACCTTTTCACAGGTACGCGCCAGATATATGGCATCCTCCAATGCCACATCTCCTCCGCCTACCACGGCAACAGTCCTTCCCTTAAAAAAGGCTCCGTCACAGGTTGCACAATAGGACACGCCCATACCGCTCAATTCCTCTTCTCCTGGCACTCCCAGCTTCGCATGCTCTGCACCGGTTGCAAACACCACATTTCTGGTCTCCATTACTTCATCGCCTGCATGCACCAGCTTATAATCACCCTTATCCTCCACCAATGATACGGTAGCTTCTTTAAAATCTACATTTAATTTGTCCGCATGCTTGCGAAACTCCATTCCCATATCAAAGCCGTTCATGCCCGGCATTCCCAAGTAGTTATCCACCTCATAGGTATTGAGTACCTGACCTCCACTCATGGGCTTTTCTTCTATTACCAACAAGTGTAAGCCTGCCCTTTTGCCATATACTGCCGCAGACAAACCTGCCGGTCCCGAACCAATAATAATAAGATCGTACATATATCCTCCATTCCATTGTGAAATACACTTTAGCAATTTTTCTTTTAGCTTGTGCACATTCCCAAAATTACATACCTTTTGAAATAAAAAAGTGCCTTGGCGCGTCCTCGCAGAGCACTTTTACTTTAAAAACAGTGTATCAGTTTTAGGGTGGAAAGACAAGAGGGATGTGTGGTATACTAAACCCAGTATTAACCGCCGACAGCCGAGTAATAACAGGTGGGGCGGCATGAGAAACAGTTTTGTAATAGCTATAGGAGGCGTGTATTCATGATTGGAGAAAATAGAAACATCAATCATCAAGATATGTGTGCAGGGAATCGTGCAACTGTTGCTCTCGTTACCGGAGCATCCAGAGGAATCGGTAAGGCGATTGCCGAGACTTTTGCAAAGACAGGGTATGATTTGATACTGACCTGTAGCAATTCGATAGATACCTTGGATAAATATGCTGGGGAGCTAACAGAGAAATATGGTATATCCTGCCGTGCTATAGAAGCAGATATGGGTAATGCGGAGGATGTCTTACGAGTTTTTTCTGAAATAGAGAGATTAGATGTATTGGTGAATAATGCAGGAATTTCTTATGTAGGGTTGCTGTCAGATATGTCTATAGAGGAATGGCAACACATTATGTCAGTCAATCTGGATTCCTGCTTTTATACCAGTAAGTGTGCCATACCGCTGATGTTAAAAGAACATGCCGGAAGAATCATCAACATTTCTTCTGTCTGGGGCAATGTGGGTGCCTCCATGGAGGTGGCCTATTCCGCATCCAAGGGTGGTATGAATGCTTTTACCAAAGCACTTGCCAAGGAGCTCGCTCCCAGCAACATTCAGGTCAATGCCGTTGCCTGCGGAGTGATTGACACTGCAATGAATGCCTGCTTTACCGAAGAGGATATGGCTGATTTAACAGCGGACATCCCTGCTGACCGTATCGGAAAGCCTGAAGAGGTTGCACAGCTTGTGCTTCAACTGGCTCAGGCTCCCACCTATATGACCGGTCAAATCATAACGATTGATGGCGGTTGGCAATAAAACGTCAAAACAGTCCTTCCGCCTCTTTTTGTTGTGTTTCAATGCTGGTTACTGTTTCGTCTGGAACCAGTGAATCTACGATTTTTTGCATTTCTTCCTTGGAACGCGCATCCTTACAGCGCATAATAAGGTGCTCCCGCTCCGTCTCTGTAAGGCTGGCATAGCCACGCATGGCTCCCTCGTTCATTGCCAATGCCATGCCAAAGCCTAAGGGTAATTGTGTCAGTGGATATCCTTCCACCGGTAATCCGTTTGCCTCCATAGTACAGTCTCCTTTTCATTATTTGCATAAAAGGGAATATGCAAAATAGTTGTTTGTGTCATTGCTATTTTTTGCACTATGGAATAAATTATGCATTTTTATAGGCTTAAGAATCTCTCGGCCTCCTCAAGGCTCGGATAGCCATAAAGATGCACACTGTTAGTCATGATATCATATGTCAAATTTTTGCTCTGATTCGCATACATCACCACATACCTACCGTAAAGCTCCAGCATCTTGTCTGAATAAGTGCTGACTTCTCCACGGAGATAGGTTTCATAGGAGGTATTGAATAAATGGTCCTCCCCGCTGTGAATACTTCTGGCCTGATATGCCAGATGCGGATACTCGGCTGCAAATTCCTCCATCCAACCAACCTGAATCCTTACAATTTCTTCTATAATAGCCTTCTTCTCAGGGGAAATTGCCGGAAAGAAGTCCTTTATCTGTTCATATTCTGCCGGCGCAGTGCTCTCCATCATTCGTCCGTATTTTTCCTCTATCAGATTATGACCTCGCTGATATTCCCGTTCAAAATCATAATAATACTGCAACAGCATGGTATGAGTCCATGTCAGATACTGGCTCTTCCGCATAATGGAAAAGGTTGCCCAATCATTCTGGCAATCTGCGCGCCCGCCCACATTCTGCACCTTATCAAATGCCTCAAATTCCAGCTTGGCAATCATCTCTACCAGTTCTTCATCCGAAAAGGCCGTCCATGCTGCCTTTTTAAGAAGCTCCTCTGTATGTGCATCAAGGTAGGAATCCACATCGCTAATATAATTCTTTTCGTACATCTCCTTTGCCAATAGCAAGGCAACCTGCTCTATGATTTCTATTTCTGATGGTGCCGCAAATCGCGTGCTGCCCCTTGGCACATTATCACTTTGCGCGCCACCAATTTGCACGCTGTCATTTCGCACACTGGCAATTCGTTCACACAGCCTACCCAGCAATTCGCTCAACTCACTTCCACCCGGCAGCCTTTCCATATTTTTGCGCAGCCATTTATCATGGGGCGGATACTTGCCTTCCAGATAGTGCTTCAATTTCATAGCTTCTCTGGCGGCATCTGACAGCATTATTTGAGCCGTCAAAGCATCGCCACGCTGTTTCATACGTCCGTAATTATACTGACCGGTCTGGGCAAAGCGTGCAGCGCTTTCCGCTAACTTCAGGTATAACATTCTGTCCGGATAGCCTTTTTGCAGTTTCTTTCGAAAATCGGTAAATATGCCCTCATCATCCCGGAACACCTCACCGTTTACAGCTGCTGCAAGGGATGCGTCCTCTACCTGACGCCAGTCTATTGCTTCCCAAGTACCCGCCCGGAGCATTCTTTCATAAAAAGAAGTGATGGTCATAACCCCTCTTCTATCCCTTCCCTGCACACTCGTCAAACGTTGATATCCCTGAAATTCTTTGGGAAGCTGCGCATAAGCCTCTTGCAGTGCATCACCTATTTCCGCATACGTATCCTCCGTTACCCACAGGCATACATCCGGTCCCCAGTCATGGTCCCTTGACAGCTCATCATCCCATCCAAAACAGTCTGAGCCCTCGCCCACCAATCCGACTGCAATCCGATCCTCATATTCCGGGAATTGTCCTGCAATCATCGGTTTAACGCAGGCTTCGTAATACTCCCGGCACAACTCCAAACCCATTTTATGTTTCGGCTTCTCTTTTTCTGCTTTGTCGCATCCTTCTATATTTTGGGTCAGGCGGTAATAATACTCATTTTTACCCAGACTTTGCTCCATAATATTTCTGGCCTTTGCAAAATAATCCTTGGCTGTCCCATATTCATATTTTCCGTAATAATAATTACCTAATGCTGACAATGCCGCGCCATAATGAAAATCTGCCACTCCCAAAGCCTCAAAGCCTGCTATCGCCAGATTGGCATAAGAATATGCCTCCTCCGGCTCATGCAGCAGCTGACAGGTACTTGCCAGATTGGCATAGGTCACTGCCACCTCAAAATCTGCCTGCTTTGCCTTGACAATAGCCAGCGCCGCCAACAAGCTTTTCTTCGCTTTGGTATACTCACCCATCTCCTGATACAGCAGACTGATATTGTTTTCCAGACTGGCTACCAACAGATTATTGGCATCCAATCTCGCATTATAAATTGACCGCACTTTGTTATAACAGTGCAGGGATTCCTCCAGCTTTCCCCCTGCGCGGTAAGCATTCGCCACATTCAGTAAAGTGGTGGCATAATGCAGACTATCCTGCAGTCCCATCCGCTCTGCCAGCTCAATGGCCTGCTTGGCAATGGCATAAGAATGCTCCACCTGACTGGTCTCCCGATAATATCCAAGCAGTTCATTCAACAGCTGTAGCAATGCACCCTCGTTCTGCTCTGCCATAGCCTTTTCAATACTTGCAAGCATCAAAGCCTCTGCCTCCGGTCCGCGGTTCTCCTGATAATATGCATCTATTTGTTGCAAAATCTGATTGATATCCATCTACAACTCCCTTTTGTCTATTTACAATATCACTTCTGCTTAAAATATATCATTTTCAGATAGATTTTAAAAGTTTCTATAACGTTACTCGTTGTTTTCGCAGTAATGCATATGCAATTCCATACCCCAGTGCTGTCAATCCCAAGACAATAAGACCAATTTGTCCTGCGGACATATTTTGTAACAGCTGAAGTATGCCGTCTCCCAATTCTTTCCAAAATCCACCTTCTGCGTGGTTGATAGCTGAGGCAATCTTGGAAAAACTCATAGTTGAGATCATCCAAAGAGCCCAAATTACCCAAAATACTTTGGTCGAAAATCTTAATACTAATGCCCCAAACACTAATATCAGCATCGCACCGCCAAAGATGATTCCACCAAATGCAATTGGATGCAACAGGAAATCATTGACATTCAATGCACATACAAGGTCAGGGTATATTGCCGGATACAACCGTTTTTCTATTTCACCGAGTATCATTGCAATAATTAGTGTTGCTACAATATTGATTGAAAACATCAGATACTTTGCCGGCAGAAAATATTTACGGCATATTCCCATGGATACAGCAAGATTAAACTCATTTGCCAGGGAAAAAATTTCTCCAAAAATAAAAATCGCAAGTCCTAACAACATGGCCAGTAAAGCACCTATCTGCACATAGCTTTCGGCAGCTTGATTAAACCTTAAAATACACAAGGTTATAATGATTCCGACCAAACCGCTGATTACAGCCACAATAGAAAAAGTCATAATATCAGTCCAGCCTGATAAAAATATCTGTTTTATTGTACGAATACACCTTGTCACTCTTCTTCTCCTCCCATCATGCAAATTGCAGATCCCTTTTACTAACACAGCGATATAATAATAACATCATACACACGTCAAAGACTACACATACCACTATTAACCATGGTTTTATCACAGACCGTATCCAGGATAAGTCGCGTGAGATGATTCCGTTACCAATCAATATTACTACGACAGCAATCGCAGCAATTACCGCAAAAATCGAAACAAGGTACAATGCCACTCCTACTCCTTTTCCAAATCTTAGAGAAACCGCACTTATTACGGAACCGATTCCCATTAATAAGAAGGATAATGCCAATACGGCAATCAGCAAAAGGGTCTTCTCTCCACTGCTTTCCTTAAACCATATCTGCATTGCAGGAATGAGTCCTATCAGCATAAATTCCAACATAACCAGATGCAGTGCTATCTGCATTGCAATATAGCTTGATTTTCTGTCGCTGCCCAGAGATACCGTCAGCGGAAGATACGTTATAACGCCACTAAAGGAATTGGTAAAATTGAATATAAACATAATCATAAAAATGTACTGCGGCAGGGTCTTGACGAAGACTCCTGTTGTGTATTCACCTTCTATAAAAGTCATAAGTCCTACCATTATAAATATCCACAACAGCATATATAGTCCCTGCTTTTCCATATTCCATACCCAGTATTTCAAATTACGCCCAAGACTTTTCATCAATTCTCCGCCTCCTTGCCGCACATTGCCACAAATATCTGCTGTAAGCTCACAGGCTGTACAGACACCTCGGAATTGACTTTGAGGCTTTCTCCCTGCACCAAAAGCACTGTGACACCTTTGCTTCTTCCCAGCTTTTCCGTATGATAGGTCTTTTTACCGTGGGTTACGGCATCCACATCCTCTGCTTTGCCGCTGACATGATATGCTCTGTCCAAGAGCATCTGCGTATCCTCTTTCAATATAATCTTTCCCTTATCCAGCATGATTACTTCCTCAAACACATCTGCCGCCTCTTCGATAATATGAGTGGATATGATAAAGGTTCTTCCGCTTTCTGCAAATTCCTCCAGAAGAATTTTGTAAAAGGTCTCACGCATAACCACATCCAGTCCTGCAACCGGCTCATCCAAGAAAGTAAACTCTGCTTTACTTGCCAGTGCCACGATTATCGTCACCATAGACAACATACCCTTAGACAGCTTGTGTATTCTCGTTTTCGTATCCAATTCAAATTCCTTTATCAGGCGTTCCGCCATATTTTTATCCCAATTAGGCATATAAATAGCTGCAGCCTGCAGATATTCCTTGACCTTCATGGTATTGGCTCCGTTTCCACTCATAGTATTCAGCTCTCTGGAAAAACAGATTCTCTCAAGTACCTCCGGATTCTCCCAGACATTCTTCCCGTCCAGAGTTACTGCTCCACCACTGGCAGGATTCTGCCCTGACATAATCGAAAGCAGTGTGGTCTTGCCGGCACCGTTTCTTCCAATCAAGCCATATATCTTCCCTTTTTCTATTTCCAATTCCAACCCCTCAAGTACTTTTTTGTCCTTATAATTTTTACAAATATTCTTACAAACTAATTTTGTCTCGCTCATTTTACCCTCCATCTCAAGTTGCTTTCTCCTTTTTCAAAAGCAACTCTCTTTTATTTGTTTACATTTTGACCTTGCTATTTCATCTTGCTAATTTGCCTTATTATTTCATCTTATCATTTCGCCTCATAGATTGACTCTGCTGCATAGCTTTACTCTTTCGCCTACTACTCAGGCTTACTATTTAACGTTATTGCCGATATTACAATTGTAATTACGCTTTTTGAAGCATAGAAATTAGTTCCTCTTTTGTAATCCCCAGACTATCTGCTTCCACAATCAATGTCCTGATATAATTATCATAAAACCGCTCTTTTCTGCGATTTATAATCTTCTCCTTGGCACCTGTAGATACAAACATACCAATCCCGCGCTTCTTGTACAGAACACCGGAATCTACCAGTATATTGATACCTTTAGCTGCTGTCGCCGGATTAATCGTATATAATTTTGCTAATTCATTGGTACTGGGCACTCGCTCCTCTTCCAGAATAATGTCCCTGAGTATATCATTTTCAATCATTTCACTGATTTGCAGATATATGGACTTTTCCTGGGTCAGAATCTCATTCATCCTTGTACTCCTTTCTTTCCCATTTGGTTATTTAGTTAGGTTGTTAGTTGGTTATCTTGTCTTTGTTGCCTTGTCTTTGGTTTGTTGGTTCATTACTTGTGTAATTAACCATACCACCACCATGCCTTGTTGTCAACATATTTATTATTTTTTTGTTTTAAATATTGCTTGACTACATGTCAATGACAGAAATTATATATACATGTCCTCAAACATTAATATTGTTAACATCTTTTAAAAAAGCAGCTATAATTGTTGCTTTGCGCACTTCTAGCCGCTGCGATTTGATAATTTAGTCCTATTTTCCATTGAATTAGCAGATAGATGCATTGCTTTGTGCTTTTCTAGCTGACATAACTTGATATTTTATCTCCATTTTTCACTGAATTAGCAGATAGATGCATTGCTTTGTGCTTTACTAGCTGACATAACTTGATATTTTATCTCCACTTTCCATTAAAATAACAGATAGAATCATCGCTTTACACTCTTCTAGCTGTTATTAGCATGATTCTTTAGCTCTATCTCTCAAAAAGCCCCTGTTCCACAAACAAATTGATTTGTGGAGCAGAGGCTCTCAGTCTTGTATTTCGCTTATATTCTTCTATGTTACCCTTGGGTATATCGGGTCAGGAATTGCTTGGTACGCTCCTCCTTCGGATTATCAATAACATCCTTCGGTGCACCCTGTTCCACAATGACACCCTCATCCATAAAGATAATCTGATCGGCCACATCTCTTGCAAAGGCCATTTCATGAGTAACAATAATCATGGTGGTCTTCTGCTCCGCCAGCCCACGGATTACCTTGAGCACTTCACCGGTAAGCTCCGGGTCAAGTGCTGAGGTGGGTTCATCAAAGCACAGTATATCAGGCTTTAATGCCAACGCTCTGGCAATCGCCACACGCTGTTGCTGTCCACCGGACAGCTGGTGAGGATAATGTCCCGTCCTCTCTGACAATCCCATTTGTGCCAGAAGCTCTAAGCCATGCTTATCAATCTCATCATAGATTTCTTTTTTGTTTTGTTTAAAATCAGGTCTTTCCTGTGCAAGCAATTTCTCTGCCAAGGTTACATTTTCCAATGCCGTGTATTGAGGAAACAGGTTAAAGGACTGAAATACCATGCCAAAATGCAGGCGTTTCTTGCGCAGATTCTTCTCCCACTCCGCAGCAGGTGCGGAAGCATCAAACAAGGTCTCTCCACGCACCGTAATGCTACCTTTATCCGGCATCTCGAGAAAATTCAAGCAACGCAACAGCGTGGTCTTTCCAGAGCCGGAGGAACCAATAATCGCCAGCGCATTACCCTCTTCCAGAGAAAAGCTGACATCCTCCAGTACCTTGGTGCTGCCGAAATGCTTTTCAATATTTTTCACTTCCAAAATCGCCATGTCAGCCTCTCCTTATTTGAAATAATCCAGCTTGCGCTCGATATAATTAAACAGTAGTGTCAAAATGCCCACAAACAACAGGTAGAACACACCTGTGTAGAACAAGGGCCATGTTAAACCGTCTGATTTCATAAAGGAATATCCTGCAAAGGTCAACTCATAGGCTGCAATAATACGTGCCAGTGAAGTATCCTTTACCAGGGTAATGATTTCGTTTGACATGGGCGGTACTACGCGCTTAATCATCTGCAACAGCGTAACCTTAAAGAAAATCTGGCTACGTGTCATACCAAGAACCTCTCCTGCTTCACGCTGTCCCGCCGGTACGCTTTCAATACCGCCACGGAAAATCACCGAAAAGTAGCAGGCATAATTAAAGGCAAATGCAACAACGGTAGCAGTCAGTCTGCCCGACTCTCCGCCACTCCAAATATTCTGCCCCAGCCACAAGCCCGGTCCATAGAAAATAATAATCAGCTGTAGCATCAGCGGTGTACCGCGCACTACCCACACGATAATCTGCATCAGAAATCGCAAGGGCTTCCATTTGCTCATGGATGCAAATGCAAATATTAATCCCAGAGGCAGTGCAAACACCAAAGTCATTATAAATATTTGAAATGTGGTTGCAAGACCGTTAAGCAAGGATTGTGTTACAGTCCAAAACATAAATTGTCTCCTTGTAAAACCTCTTTATTCTGCAGGTACTACCACTACCTGTGCATTGTTACAGTAAGCATTGGTACATTCCATAGCAGCCTTTACTTCATCAGTTAAAGTCATACCATTCCATACAACATCAATATTCTTGGAATCCAACTCCATAATCTTGTTGTCCCAGTCGATTTCTACAAACTGTACTTCTACGCCCAGCTTATTTGCTACTACACGCGCCATATCTGCATCGAAGCCAATCCATTCGCCGTTTTCATCCTTGTAGTCCATGGGAGCAAAATCTGTGATACCTACAATCAGAGTACCCTTACCCTGAATATATGCCACATCGCTTTCTGCAGCTACAACATATTCGCAGGCAGCCTGCTCTACGAGAGATTCCTGCACACCATACTTGGTAGCAGTCTCTTTCAGAGAACCATCTGCATAGGTCTCTGCAAATACTACATTTATGTAAGATGCCAAATCAGAACCTTTTCTACAGCCAACACCATATTCCTCGGTAGTCAGCTTGTCCGTATAGGTCAGATTAGGATAGCTGGTGCCCTCACCAATCATAGCTCCTGCCATTAACAAATCAATAATAGCTGCATCAGAAGTACCGGATGCCACTTCCATCAAAGCATCTGCCTGAGATGCTACAGAATTGTACTCAAATCCCTTCTCCTGTGCCACTGCTTCACCTGCAGAGCCTGCTTCAACAGCATACACCATCGCTGCACCGTCAGTTTGGTTGCTTCCACAGCCTGTCACTGCCAGACCCAAAACCATTGTTAAACTCAAAAGCATTGCAATTTTCTTTTTCATAATGTCCTCCTAAAAAATAAAATTTTTAATATCTTTCGTATTCTACCACATTAGCACGCTAAAGTAAAGAGTGAATCAAATAATCTCCACCTTCAAGTAGTATTTATGATTTCTTCATCTTATACAATTCTTCCGCAGCCAGCCTCGTCTTGGCCACTACGTCACTCTCTCCCTCCGGGAAACAGTAATACAATCTGTTGTTGTCACCAATACAAATAATATCGCCCAGCTCATACCAATAATAATCAGAATAAAGGCTGTAGGATGCAGAGGGCTTTTGCTCATAATGAAGCTGACCGTCACAGCCTGTCAGGGTAAATCCTTCCACAGAATGCGTCAAACGTCCTTTTCCCACCTTATAAATACTACGCGTATCTGCCATAATACAAATTTCTACGGGCACATCCAAATAATAGGTGCCCTCTTCCAGTTCCTTGCGAACACATTCTCTCTCCCATTGATACCAGTCTGGAATGTGAGTGAATTTCACCTCTTCCTGCAGCGGCTCCAAATATCCGTATTCCGTAAGCTCATAACCATTGCCACAGCTTTCACAGATAATGGTAATGCCTTGTCCTACCATTTTGCCCTCCTGCATGCAATGAGGACATTTGTAGAGGACTCTGTTTAACGCCTCCGCTCTGTTCTTATCCGCAATCTTTATCTGATTCTCCTGCTGCCATTTAAAGTTATCAAAGGAAAAGCGTTCCCTTAAAAGCTCATTGATTTCGTCGGCGGATTTGCTTACAATATCCTCTGACGACAACAAATATTCCACATCCGCAGATACACGTACCTTGCGCCTATGTAAATTATTATAGAGGGGCTGTCTTGCAAAAGCACCATAGGTACGCACCATAACAACAGGAATCCCCAAAAGCTTAACACATTTCCCGAGACTCTCCGGCAGGGTCGTAGCGGTTCCGTCAAAGCTATAGCTCGCCTCCGGGTACATCAGTATGGAGCATTTCAGCTTTCTGACTGCATACACCATGTCACGTACAAGCACGGAATCCGATACAAATTTGCGCGTAGGAATACATCCCAGACAGCGCATCAGCCATTCCTTGCCCACAAATCCATCAGAAGTACATACGATATTAAACCGTCTGGAAAAGAAAATAGTGGCAGCAATCTGTAAATCTATGAAGCTGGAATGATTCATCAAAATCAAGCAAGGCTCATCCTTGCCCAGCTTCTCCATTCCAATATCACGATATTTAAAATGTGTGGCTGTCAATTCAAAAATCGAAAGCAGCCGTAATAAGGTACGAAATAAAATTGTTGGACGTAATGGCTTACGATGCTTCATCGGCGGCATCGCCATCACTTCTTGAAAGCTCTTTTGTTTAGTTCTGATTTTCATAATTCACCCTACTCATAAATATATGCTGGTTATAAGGTTACACTTCTTCTATTTTACTGGATAAGTCTGGTTCCTGTCCATAAGCTTTTGCACATTAGCATGGGCTCCGTGCTCCTTCTCTTTAAGCATTTACGATTCCATATACTAGCGCATCCGAATACGTACCATCATGGCGTAAATAATACTCCCGAAACCTTCCTTCATAGACCATTCCGCATTTTTTCATCACTTCTCCCGATGCCGGATTGTCAACATCGTGCTTTGCTAAAACCCGATGCATTCCTACCTCATCAAACAAGTATTGAAGGACTGCTGCCAGAGCTTCACTTGTAATTCCCTTATTCCAGTAATCATATCCGATACAATAACCAACTTCGCAATTACTGCGTAAATTATCCACGGACATCACCGAGATACTTCCTATCACTTCACCCTCGTACTCTATTACCCAATGATAGGTACTATTCTTCTCATAATCCTGAATGGACATCTCCAAAAATGGTTTGATGTCCTCCACCTTCTCATAGGCTTTCCACGTTAAATATGTTGTTACCCGCTCATCATTCGCATAGTTCTTGAACATTTGCTCAGAATCTGTCATTCGATATTTTCTTAATAGGAGTCTTTTGGTACGTATTTCCTTTGTCCCTTTATGATTAAGCATATCCTTCGTCCCTCCTTGCTACTTACACTTTCTCTTTTCATATTCTTCGATTAACAGGGGTTGTATCAATGGATAGGTCCAGTTGGTCGGCAATTCATCCATAAGAAAAATCTTCTCTATCTCACTTTCCAGCTTCCCGGAAAATTCTGTTATCTCTGCATAACATAACAGCCCGACACATTCCATAGCCTTCGCCTTGATGCAGACCGCGCTCTATTCTCGGGCATCTCCCAATATCACAGCAATTCTCATAGCCCCTCGGAGAACCGTTATATCCGGTGGAAATAACAGC
Source organism: Lachnospiraceae bacterium (assembly GCA_015056915.1). Lineage (GTDB taxonomy): Bacteria > Bacillota > Clostridia > Lachnospirales > Lachnospiraceae > Acetatifactor. The sequence continues at coordinate 22,894 of SVFK01000013.1, read as the reverse complement.
ATCCTCCTTTACAATCACTGCTCCATACCTGCATTTTATACAAGTGCTCCTATAGGCAAAGCTCTCGGCACAGTTAAGGTAAGTATCTAGCATCCCAACGGAATATTTTTTGAAAAAAAATCCAGAAAGCCGTCTTCTACAGCAACCTGGTCCAATTCCTCCGCCGACAAATCATAATAGTATTTATTCGTCTTTCTATCAATCGACAGACTGTCTAACGGAAATCCTTTTTTTCTAATTGTGCTGTGAGGAATATCTGTTATGATAAAGGTTTCACTCTCCATAGACGGCTCCATGGCTTCATAAATATGAGTTTCATCCAACACCAGACAAATCGCATTCTTGTATCTGGCAACAAGCTTACCATATTGTCGTGCTAAGCCTGCGTAATAAGCTATCATTTCTTCATCCGTCAAATACTTCCCTTTGACAGTACGAACGTGCACACCGGGCTGTATATCATCCGGAACATTATCAAAAAACAATCCGGAATCACATGAAAATACCGGCATCCCAAACGCATCATAATACGCCTTAGCCTTCTGCCTTGCATTCTCAAGCGGAGTGTTCCCGTTTTCCGGCACCTCGGGAATCTTCAGCCCCTTTTCCTTCAGGTCTTTTAAACCAATTAATTCTATGTCTAATTTTTTAAGTCTGCGTTTCATTGCAGCCAACTTTGCCGGATTCCCTGTTCCGTATAGTATCTTCATGTTGCGTCTCCTGATAAAATCTATGATTGGATTTTATATTTATTATTACCCTTATACTCAATAAAATCAACTACTAATTATTTGACATTATCCACTTGCGCTGCCCCACTACACACGCGTTGCCATTCGCAGACGCTTCGCGTCTTGCTCATGTCGCGCTGTCGCGCTATAAATACGAAAAAAGAAGGATACCCGTGCAAGTAAACTTGCGGGGTATCCTTCTTTTTCGTATTTGCAACGCTTGTAGAAACGCGCATTATCTCTTGCTGTTTTGTGAACCCCTCTTTGTACCTTCGTGTATCTCATTGTATTATATTGTATGTTTTCCTTGATAAATCAAGACATTTTCATATTTACACGTTTCCGTGTTCGTGTATCTCGTTGTATCTTGTTCGGGCTTGTTTTGGTGCTTTTTATCTCGGCTTGTTGATTTTCTGTTGATTTATTACACGATCACACCAGCCGAAGGGACACCCCCCGGAGGGGGATAGGGCGAAGCACTTTATAGCCGGGGTAGTGGCTTAAATATCCGCAAAAATATAAAAGCAATTTATATGAGGGGTATATCTCAATTTACAGTACCATTAGTACCATATACAAATCATATTATATTCCTATCTTCTATGTATAACATTATAATCCTTTTCGGATAAATTTCAATCTTTTTGATGGCACAGAGCAACAGTACCACACCAGTACCATTAGTACCACAAACAGTACCACAGGTGCTCCACCGCTGGTGCGGCAAAAGCTATCTACTGTTGGCACAGGCTGTTGCAACCGTGTTCGGTTACACTTTTGATTTCGGAGAAATCGGAAGCAAGCTCATAGATGTGGTGAACGCACTCTTTGTGGTTCTCGCTATCATCGGTGTGGTGAACGACCCTACTACGAGCGGTATCAGCGATTCTCGACAGGCACTCACTTACGAAGCACCAAAAAAGGACGCAGTTTAACCCACGTCCTTTATATGATAAACAAATCCGAAACAGTGTTTCACGAAAAATAAGGTGTTCGGATTTGCACTATTTGATGTGTAGATGGGTAATGCTGGTCTGTACGAGTTGCCACCTATAATATAGAGGTTTTCAAAATTCCCGAAAAGTTCCTAAAAGGATTTTTCTCTGAAAAAATTTTCGTGCTAATAATTGCCCTCATAGTGTTGACAGCTAATCTAAATAGTATAATTTATTACCCTTTTGATTATTTTATACACATTTCCGTGTACTTTCTAACTCTTTACAATTCACTCTCTACTTGCTATAATGGCATTGTAAAACAGAATATAAATTTTATGTGTAAAAGCAATTCGGTTGCTCTCTCCCTTCTCCGTAGGGTGAGTTTTTGGTAAAGATTGAATAACGTAGATAGTACATAGCGTATTGTCTCTGTTCAATGGGTCGCTTATGCGAAGTCATTGTCACAGGGGCAGTACGCTATTTTTTTTTTATTGCCCCTAAATCGGAAGGAGGTAGAAATCTTGACAGAAGCAGAAGCTCTTACAAGGGCACAAGCAAGAATCCGAGCCGAGCACGCCGCCTATATGCGAGATTGGCGAAGGAAAAACCCGGATAAGGTCAAAGCTAGCCGGGAAAAGAGCAAACTGAATAAGTTGCAAAAATATGTAGAGGAGGAAAAGCGAAATGAGTAACGGTATATTTCCTATTTATCAGTCGATTAAGGACACCGTAAAAATTACAGGCTTATCCGAGTTCTACTTGAGGAAACTATTGAAAGCCGGGAAGCTACCGCATATCAAAAGCGGTGCGAAGGTGTTTATCAATGTTCCCCAGCTTATAGAACAACTAGAGAAAGGGGATCAGCCTAATGAAGAATGATGAATCGCTTATGATTGGTGACAGCTATATCTCGAAGCCCGATGGGACGCTGATATATGTTGAACCTATTTTAAGCAAAGAGACCGGGGAGGTTATCGGGCAGACCGAAACACCGATAGCGAACCACACACCGATTTTACAAGAACAACGTACAGTTGACAACGGTATTGAACTGGTAGAGGAGCTTGTGTATGACGTTCGCAGAGCTGGTCGTTTTTGGGGTAAAACTCCTGTTACTCTAAAAGAAATCTTGAGCCAAACACCTAATATTAAATTCGGTGCGGCTTGCAGAATCTTTTTAGGACGTGGAGCAAAATCTCATTACAGTGAAGCCATGCAGATTCAGTGTGAAAATGCACCTCATTCAGTGGTGTATCAGCACACCGGGTATAGCGTGATTGACGGTGAGCGAGTTTTCCTCAATGGAGGATATAGCGTAACCGCAGAAGGGTTGACAGACAAGTACAGCGTAAAGATGGACGGTAAACTGGAACGCTACCATTTTACAAATGAACGTCATGCCAACCGATACGACACACTTTTACAGGACTTACCGAAGGTAGCTCCGAAATCACTGATTTTCGCCGGGCTTGCCTACACATTCTTAACACCGCTCAATGCGATGTTACAGGAACTCGGACACGAACCTCGCTTCATTCTGTATTTCACAGGTAAAACAGGTTCGAGAAAATCCACGCTGGCGAATGTTTTCCTCTCCTTTTTCGGAACATTTAGGGAAACAGAATCAGCACCTATCAGTTTCAAAGATACACCAAATGCCGCTGAAATGGCGATGGCGTTGCTTAATTCTACACTTACACTGCTCGATGATAGAATCCCTTCGACAACAAAGGGTGTCAAAGATCAGATGGAAAGAATGGAACAAAGTGTTGCTCGAGCAGTTGGTGATAGGGCTGGTAGAGCTCGATTAAATGCTAACAGTACCTTGAAAGCAGTGTATCGCCCGGTATGCAATCTGATTATCACAGCAGAGGAAGCATACAGCAACGTAGGCGAATCCGCTATCGCTCGTTCAATCTCATGTGATTTGAAACCGGGTGATGTAGATTTGAACGCTCTTACAGTCGTTCAGCAGAACGCCCAGCACCTCAATGAGTGCATGAGTGAGTACATTCAGTTTGTAATAGCAAATTGGGACACTTTAGCAAACAAGGTTAAGACAATGTTCCTTGAGTTGAGAGATAAAGCTCAAAATGGCGGTCACGGTCGTTTAGCTGTGGCGGTAGCTCACTTACAGATAGGATTCACTGTTATGTGTAAATGGTTGGTTTCAGTCAATGCCATTACCGAAGAACAGGAAACCGCTCTCATTACACAAGCATGGGATATTTTCATGGAGCTATCAGCAGAGCAGAATCGAAAAATCTACGATGAAAAACCTGTAAAATTGTTCCTTAACGCAGTCAAGGAATTAAAGGACAGAGGAGAAATTCGATTCAATGAAATTGGTGGAGATTTCAACAATATTCGTCCTATCGGATATAAAGACGATTATTTCTATTACTGCTACCCGGACAGCATTTACAGCGAGGTGCGAAAATTTTATGCCGCACAGGACGCAAACTTCCCTCTCGGGAAAACAGCTTTGTTCCAGCAATTAGCAGTTGACGGATTGATTGAATCCGATAAAGGTCAGAATACCAAAGCAAAACGCATTGGAGATAAACGCCCTCGTCTCTTATGGTTGAGGGTTGAAGCATTAGACAAGGAGGAAAACGAATAATGTCAACGACAGGAAAATACGAAGCACAGAGCTTCGATGAAATGACAGAGAGTATGAACACAGCTAGAGAAAAAGACCTTTCTTCTAGTCGTGGTCGAAAAAAGATATACAAACAGGAATCCGGGGAATACAAGAAAGCTGAAATGAGCTCTATTGTTTCTTGCGAAGTTAAAAGGCTAGCTGAAATTGCTACCAAAGAGAAAGTTTCTTTAGCAGACGTTGAAGAAGTTAAACGCAGAACCATTATCTATTTACGTGCTTGTGAGGAAACAGGTACACCACCGAGTTGTATCGGATTAGCTCACTCGTTGGGATATTCTGACAGGGCATTGCGAGATCATCGAAACAATCAGCCAAATTCTGAAACTGCACAGTGGTTAGAAATGTTCAATGAAATGTGCTCTGACGTTTTGAATCAATCCGCATTGAACAACAACGTCAATCCACTTTATGCGATGTTTATCAATAAAGCTAAATACGATTATGTGGATAGAAAAGAGCTAATTCTTACTCCTAATAACACTTCTAACACAGAGGACGATTACAGTGCCGAGGATATTAAAAAACGCTACTTACCTTATGCACATAAAGAAATTATTGAAGGAGGTGCTGACGATGGGACAGATTTACTTTAAGCAGTTTTACACAGGAATCGTGGAGCATTGTCTCCATGTAGTTATCAGTAACAGGCAACGAAAAGGATTGAAACAGAATTGGATTGATTTTACCACGAGTTGGATTGAAAAATTGTCCGATTCGGATAAAGAATTTATCACTTTCGTGTTTGGCGAGGAATACTTCAACAGCTATGAGGGCTTATCTTCATATCACCCGGAGGAAAGTTATCTCCTCAAACATCGCCGCCTGTTTGATTTGGAACGTGATTTCGCAATCAAGGTAGGGCTTGTTGATAAAGAAACCCTCAAGTTAGAAATCGAAACACAGGAAGCAAGGAGAAAACGCTATGGCTCAAAGAACAGGTAAAACCTTCTACACGGAAGTCGTAGAACACTTCTTCCGCATGGCAGTCAGACACGAAAACGTATCTGTTGATACACCAGCGGCGAGATTTAGATTCACAAAACGATGGATAAATAATCTGACCGAAGACAAACGAGTTTTTATAGAATTTGTATTCGGTGATGGGAATTTATCCACTATGGACGCTCTTTATGCGTACCGTGGAAACACTCTCATGCCTATGTATCAAAAGCGAGTTCTTCTGTCGGAGCTCGAAAGACAGTACGCCATTGACAGTAAATTGATCTCAAGTGAGGACTAAAACACCATTGGTGATGATACATGGCTGGAAGTGAAGTCATGTAATCACAAATATATCAAACAAGGAGGTATGTCATTATGACAAAACGTATCAAATTTGTGTATGGGGGCAAACAGTATGTCCTCGAGTTCACAAGACAGTCTGTTGAGGAAATGGAAAGACGAGGATTCATCGCAGAGGAAGTTCTCACAAAACCGCTTACGGTTTTACCTACTCTCTTTGCTGGTGCGTTCATCGCAAACCACAGATTCACCAAGCGTAAAGTTATCAATGAGATTTTTGCTCAAATTGATGATAAAGCGGAACTGGTGAACACACTGGCTGAAATGTACAGTCTTGTGATTGACGAGTTCGTGGACGAGCTCGAAAAATCAAACAAAAATCTGACTTGGGAACGTGAGTAACCGCTCACGTTTCCCGGAAACCAAAATCTAACAAAGGAGGTATATACAAAGGAGCAAACTAGGTATATTATACAGTGCTTAGACAAAGAGCCGCTAAAGTGGAAAGCCCTCATTTTGTTCGCTATTGATTCGGGTTGTAGACGTGGCGAGATCATCGGCTTGAAATGGTCTGAAATAGATTTCGACACAGGGCGGTGTCATATCTGCCGAAATGCTCAATATACTGTTGAAACTGGTACATATATCACCACACCAAAAAACAGCAAGAGCAGAACAATACTTTTGACAGATATTTCACTCCCTGTCTTGAGGGAATGGAAAAAGGAACAGCAAAAGTTATTTTTCAAGTTGGGAATCCCAAACAATGGCTTTTGCTTCACACAGGACAATGGCGAAATGATGAACCCCCAAGCCCCTACCGCTCATTTAAGGACGTTCGGCAAAAAGTACAATTTGCCCGGAATCCACCCCCACGCCATACGCCATACAATGGCTACAATTAGTATTGCAATGGTGCGGACGTGGTAAGCATATCAAATAAGCTCGGGCACAGCTCCCCATCTATAACACTGGACGTGTACAGCCACTTAAACGAGGAAGCACAACGCCGAGCAAATGAAGCACTAGAAAACGCAATCATACCTGAAACAAAGAACAAGAAACAAGCATAAAACAGGAGGATAAAACACCATGAACAAAAACACATTAGAAATAACAGCTTTACAGCTCAAAGCCCTTTTAACAGCACTTTCAGCAGTAGACCCGGACAACACCGAAGCACTCGCAGAGCTCCCGAACGCATTGAAACCAGCCGCCGGGCTTGCAGAAATTATTTACTGCATGGTTGCAGATGGTGAAAGCGTGGAGAAATAGAACAGACACAGATCCCCGGAGGTATAAACGCCGCCGGGGTTTCTTTCGTTCTTATGTTGGTGTATCTTGGTGTATTATAGTGTATTTGTGTGTTGCTCTTTGTGGCTTACTGTATAGCGTAGTATTTCGGTGTATGTGCGTGTATATACGTGTACAACATAGTACAGTATAGTATCATGTTGTATCTTTGTGTATGAGCTTTTAGGAATATATACAAAGCCTTGCCGCCAAGCACCTTCCTACCAAAACAAAAAGCATTTTTTACAGAAATTTGCAACAAAGTACACCAAAATACAACACGGTGCGAGAATGTACCGCCGGGGCTCGCTCTGTGGCTCTCTTTGCTCTGTTTGGCGTTCTCGTGGTTGTTGGTGTGCTCGTGTTGTCGCTGTCCTCTCTTGCCCTCTGTGAGCCCTTCCGGGGCTCTGTGGCTGGTTTTAGGTGCTGGGCTTGGGTGTTGCTCCTGTCGGACGCTCTCGGGCTCTCTGCGGCTATTCTCGGAGCTGGTAATCTCTCCCGGCGTAGCTCTCGAAGCTGTTACCCTGTCCGCTCTGATCCGCTTATTATGGGGATTTCTCCCCGGTTTTATTGTTGATTTTTAGAAGAAAAACACAAACGAACCAACGCCGCACCAGCGAACAGAATCAGCCCAGCAAGTATGCCCCCCGGTGGGCTTCATCATGTAAGACACTGAACACACCCCGGGGTGATCCCTCAAAACCTCCGTATATTCTCGATTGTTACATACACTTTTTCGTGTTATTCTTTCGGATCATGTGCGGCTTTTCTGCTCGTGGTACTGTTTCGGTACTGTTTGGTACTGCGTGGTACTGGGCTTGTGTGCCACCCCGAAGGTAAAATATTATCCTTTTAGTGTTATATAGTTGCACTTTTTATATTATAATTCAATCCGATTTGTTTTCGGTACTGTTGGCACTGCTATCGGGGAGATAGGTATACATATATTTACACACAAAAACAGCCCGACACGAAACCATGTTTTATATACATGAATACGTGTTGAGCTGTTGATTTTATTTTGTCTGTTGATTTTCTGTTGATTTTTAAGCACTCACACGGTAAAAATAAAGCCTGTAAAATGGGGTACACCCCCATAAATACAGGCTTTTTGATACTCTGTGTATTATCTCTTGCTGAACTGAGGTGCTCTTCTCGCTGCTTTGAGACCGTATTTCTTTCTTTCCTTCATACGAGGGTCTCTGGTTAAGAAACCAGCTTTCTTTAATACAGGTCTGTATTCTCCATCTACCTGAAGAAGTGCTCTTGCGATACCGTGTCTGATTGCACCAGCCTGACCGGTGTATCCGCCACCGTGAACGTTAACGAGAACATCAAACTTATCAGCAGTTTCGGTTGCTACTAAAGGCTGACGAACGATAACCTTGAGGGTCTCAAGACCGAAATAATCGTCCATGCTTCTTTTATTGATAACAACATCGCCCTTACCAGGTACTAAATATACTCTGGCGATGGATTTCTTTCTTCTACCGGTTCCGTAATACTTTTCAGTTTTAGCCATGATTTATTTTCCTCCTTTCAGTCCTTTAGAATGTCAGTACCTCAGGCTTCTGAGCTGCATGCTTGTGCTCAGGTCCTGCGTATACATGAAGTTTGGTGTACATCTGTCTTCCTAAAGGTCCCTTGGGAAGCATACCCTTAACAGCAAGCTCTACAACCTGCTCAGGTTTCTTCGCTAATTTTTCTCTTAAGGTAGTCTCTTTCATACCACCAACGTAGTCAGAATGATGATAATAAATCTTCTGATCTAACTTCTTACCGGTTACTTTAATCTTCTCAGCGTTGATAACAATTACATTGTCACCACAATCCATATGAGGAGTAAAGATAGGCTTATTCTTTCCTCTTAAAACTTTAGCAACTTCAGAAGCTAAACGTCCTAAAGTCATATCAGTAGCATCTACTACATACCATTTTCTATCGATAGTAGCAGGACTTGCCATAAATGTTTTCATGATGTTCCCTCCATATTACTTTTTCGACTTTTGTACCGGACCAGTTTCAGCAGCTCCGGATTTCCTGTTCTGTCTCTGGCTTTGACCGCAGATGTCCGGCTACGGTTGAAAGTCTCCTCAGAACCAGTTCATTTCTATCTGTCAGCGCTTGGCCGGGGCTTTGGCTTCTGCGCATAGAAACACTGTCACACATTCATGTATTATATTATACCAATTTCTTCATGTCAAGTTTTATTCCAAAAAATTTCTCAAATTATTCGCAATATTGCTATCCTCTAATCCTCTGTCCATACCACGGAAACATACAAGACTTCCTAATATATTGGTCTGCAATCTGGTAGATTCCATGGTGTGTAGCACAAAAAAGGATATTCCCTGAGGTGCAAACATAGAATATATTACCACCACAAGCGGTAAAAAGAATACAAATGAAAGTGAATTTAGTGACATCAATCTCTTCCTTATCTCAAAAACTCGTACTTCATCAGCATCAGTCCGTTAGCGGGAGCTGTAGGTCCGGCTGCCTGACGATGCTTTTGCTCAAGAATCTCCGTCATGGATTCAGGAGTCCGTTTTCCCTGACCAACCTCCATCAGGGTTCCTGCAATGATTCTTACCATATTATATAAGAAGCCGTTACCACAGACTCTGATAACCAGTTCTGCCCCCTGCTCCTCTACCTCTAAGGAAAATATGGTGCGAACGGTACTTTCCACCTGAGCTCCGGTCTGGCAGAAGCTCTTAAAATCATGCTCTCCCACCAGATAGTGGGCAGCTTGTCGCATGCTTTCCACGTCCAGTGGACGGTAGGTAAAATGAGAATACAGCCGCTTAACCGGCATGGGGAATTCTCCCCTGTAGATTCGGTATTCATAGGTTTTCCGGCTTTCACAATAACGAGGATGCCAATCGGGTGCCACTTCCTCTGAGGCTTGAATACGAATATCCTCCGGCAGGCGTTGATTCAGCGCATAGGAAATCTTTTCTGCAGGCATACGGCTTGTGGTATCAAAGACAGCAATATTGCCCAAAGCATGCACACCTGCATCCGTCCTGCTGGCACCGATCACCTCTATGGGCTCCTGCAGAAGCTCAGACAGACATCTATTCAATTCACTTTCAATGGTGATGCCGTTACTCTGTATCTGCCACCCATGATAATTGGTGCCGTCATATGCCACCACCAGACGAACACGTTTCTTTTCCATAAAGGAAGCTCCTTCATTTCTTCTAAACTGTGAAAAATGGCAATCTTCCCACAACAAAGCTTGTTATCAAATAAACCACAATGCACACATATGCGATGTAATCTCTCTTTTGATACACGAGGGGTTTCATTTTGGTACGTCCCTCACCGCCACGATAGCATCTGGCTTCCATTGCCATGGCCAGATCATTGGCACGGCGGAATGCGGAAATAAAAAGGGGAACCAACAATGGCACCAATGCCTTAGCACGCTTCAGCAGATTTCCGCTTTCAAAATCAGCACCTCTGGCAATCTGCGCCTTCATAATCTTATCGGTCTCCTCCAACAGAATAGGAATAAAACGCAGGGCAATGGACATCATCATTGCCACCTCATGTACCGGCACCTTGAATATTCTTAAAGGGCGCATCATTCTTTCCATACCATCCGTCAGGTTGTTGGGTGTGGTAGTCAGTGTCATCACAGAAGAACCGATAATCAAAAGGGTCAGACGAATTGCCAATGACACAGCCAGCTTCAGACCCTCAATGGTAATCGTCAGCTTCCAGATGGTTACCAGCGGTGTACCCGGTGTCAGAAACAAATTAAAAACCACCGTAATCAGTAACAACAGTAAAATGGCTTTCATGCCTCTTACCATAAATTTGAAGGGCACCTTGGACAGCTTAATCACAATCCCCAGAAATAATGCAGCCAAAAGGTATCCTATAAAATTCTTAAACAAAAATAGTGAAATAATGTACAGCAGTGTTCCGCCCAGCTTTACTCTCGGGTCGAGCCTGTGTATCACACTTTCCACCTGATAATATTGTCCTAATGTAATATCTCTAAGCATATTGCTTCCTCACTAAAGTTCGTGCCGTTTGCACCGGTCACGACTGTTATTTCTTCAATGCCTTGATAATGTCCATTGCAGCCTCATCAATCGTAATGGCATCCACCTCTACATCCAGTCCTTTATCCTTTAATGCATGCATTACATATGTCACCTGAGGGGCAGACAAACCAATTTCCTCCAACTCCTTATAATGAGAGAATACTTTCTTGGGTTCGTCATCATACATAACCGCCCCCTTATTCATCACAATAATGCGATCCACGTACTCTGCCACATCATCCATGCTGTGGGACACCAGAAGAATCGTCATGCCGGTCTCCCTCTGGAGCTGCTTAATCTGATCCAGAATCTCATCCCTGCCCATGGGGTCCAAGCCCGCCGTAGGCTCATCCAGAATCAATATCTCCGGCTTCATGGCCAGCACACCTGCTATAGCTACACGGCGCTTCTGTCCTCCTGACAATTCAAATGGGGATTGATAGAAAAATTCCTCCGGCAGACCCACCTTTCTCAATGCATCATAGGCACGCAGTTCCACTTCCTTTTTGTCCAATCCCAGATTCTTGGGACCGAAGCACACATCTGAAAATACATCGATTTCAAAAAGCTGATGCTCAGGATACTGAAACACAAGTCCCACCTTACTGCGCAGCTTTTTCATATCAAAATCCTTATCGTATATATCTTCTCCATTAAAGTAAATATGACCGCCTGTCGCCTTTATCAGTCCGTTGAGATGCTGCATCAGCGTGGACTTACCTGAACCGGTATGACCGATGACACCGATAAACTGTCCTTCCGGAATGGTCAGACAGATATCGTCCAAGGCCTTTACCTCAAGAGAAGTATCTTCACCATATATATAATTGACATGATCTAATATAATTGACATTTCTACTCCTATCTCTGCTATACGCCCAATGCCTCCATCAGCTCCTTGGTAGTCAGAATACCATCCGGCAGGGGAATACCTTGCTTTTTCAATTCATGTGCCAGCATGGTTACCTGAGGCACATCAAGTCTTAAGCCCTGTAGCTTCTCCACCTGTGAGAAAATCTCCTTAGGAGTTCCCTCCATGGCAATCTTGCCCTGATCCATTACAAACACCTTATCCGCATGAACAATCTCTTCCATATAATGTGTAATCAGAATGACGGTTACACCCTCTACCTGATTCAATCCACGTACAGCACGGATTACCTCCTTGCGACCATTGGGGTCCAACATAGCTGTAGGCTCATCCAAAATAATACATTTGGGATGCATCGCCAACACACCGGCAATAGATACTCTCTGCTTCTGACCGCCGGAAAGCTTATTTGGGGAATGCTTGCGATATTGGTACATTCCTACTGCACGCAGACTTTCCTCCACACGCTCCCATATCTCCTTGGTGGGAATACCCATATTCTCCGGTCCGAAGCCAACATCCTCTTCCACAACCTGTCCGATAATCTGATTATCCGGATTTTGAAATACCATGCCTGCGGTCTGACGAATGTCCCATATCTTCTCTTCTTCGTTCGTATCCATGCCATCCACCCAGATTGTTCCCTCGGTGGGATTCAATATAGCGTTGATGTGCTTGGCAAATGTAGATTTTCCTGATCCGTTATGTCCCACTATCGCAATAAACTGACCCTGTTCAATATCAAGAGACACCTCATCTACTGCTTTGGTAATCCCTTCTACATTTCCATCCTCATCACGTCTGATATATTCGTAAACAACATCCTTGGCTCTAATAATTCCCATATGCACTCATTCTTTCTATATAAAAACGGTAAATTGCCCCCTATTAATGGAAGCAAAATTTTACTATACCGCTCCTATTTTACTAGATTCGTTAAGGAATTACAACTAAGATTTACTATTTTACAAAATAGTTGTCGCGTGTTATGCTAACAATAAGCTTGTATGTTAACATTGAAAGGAAAAATAAGAAATAAAGGACTTGACTTATGAATATTGATAGAAACAAAATACTAAAAGCAGTGGCAATATTGGCACTACTATGTGTTGCAGTCTTCGGACTGACAAGCTTATTCAAAAAAAATTCCATAACCCTGCAGGAGTATGCAGAATCAAATCCCGAAATAGCATATCAAAAGAGCACCACAGATGCCTCTTTTGACAAGAATGAAACCGACTCTGCCGATGCTGCAGAGACAAATTCGACGGAAAACTTGCAAAATGAAGATACAATATCTACAATTCCGACACTTGTAGGTGCTTCCCTCAACGGTGAAGCTATGATAGAACAGCGAATTACCTATGAAGACGCTTTTTACTATGAGCCTTTATCGGATAACCTACGACGTTACATTACAGGTGTTTCTTTTCCGGATGCCGATGATTTAAGGATTTCTTATGACGACTTACGATATGTACACATTTTGCACTACGATTTTGACGGTAATCCTGCAGAAGGGGAGCTCATATGTAATGCTACAATCGCTCAGGATCTGGTGGAAATCTTTTATGAGTTATATCTTAATGAATATCACTTGGAAAAGGTTCGACTGATTGATGAATATGATGGTGATGATACTGCTTCTATGGAGGATAACAATACCTCATGCTTTAACTATCGTGTAGTGGAAGGCACCACATCTCTTTCCAAGCATGCACTGGGACTGGCACTGGATATTAACCCTCTTTATAATCCCTATATCACTTACGAAGAGGATGGCAGCGAAAAGGTATCTCCTGTGGCTGCTCTTACCTACGCAGACCGGGATACAAGCTTCCCCTACAAGATTGACGAAAATGATTTATGCTATAAGCTATTTACGGAACGAGGCTTCATCTGGGGAGGCAACTGGAACTCCTGTAAGGATTACCAGCATTTCCAAAAGAGTATACAGGAATAAAAAAGAGGTTTGTAAATGCAAGCATTTACAAACCTCTTCTTTATTTGTCTTTACTTAACCTTTGATTAGTTGGTAGCTATAACTTAAACTAACTCAAGTACAACTTCCATAGCAGCATCACCCTTACGCTGACCAATCTTTACGATTCTGGTGTAACCACCCTTACGGTCTGCATACTTAGGTGCATACTCATCAAACAATTTAGCAACAAGGTCTACTTCCTTGGTGTTTCTCTTCTTTCCTGCTGCTTCAGCGGGAACATTCACTACAGGATTTAAAACCTTGAGCATCTGACGTCTAGCATGTAATCTGGAAGGCATATCCTTCTTGATTTCCTTCTCAACAGATTCAAACTTGGTAACCTTCTTACCGTCAACAACTTCCTTTACTCTCTTACCATCTTTGTCCTTAACAGGAACCTTAGCGGTAACCTTAACCATTTCGAAGTTGTCCTTCTCCTTAACTGCCAATGCAATAAGACCTTCAGCAATCTTTCTTACTTCCTTAGCCTTAGCTTCGGTAGTAACAATCTTGCCGTTGTTAATCAGTGCAGTTACCTGATTTCTTAATAATGCTTTTCTCTGTGCAGATGTTCTGCCAAGTTTTCTGTACTTTGCCATTTTCTTATATTCCTTTCTCATTTCATGGTACATCCGGCCACGCTCTTTGGACTTACTTACCGAATGCTCCGGCATACTTTTAATTACCGTATTTTGGTTCCATTTAGAGATGAACCACACATGTACGCTTTGGATTTATCATGCATGGAAAATCCTACATTATTACTCTTCGCTGGGATTCAGCTGAAGACCGAGCTCTTTCAATTTAGCCAAAACTTCTTCTAATGACTTACGTCCCAGATTACGAACTTTCATCATATCCTCGGAAGTCTTGTTAGTTAACTCTTCTACAGTATTGATACCTGCCCTCTTCAAGCAGTTGTAGGAACGAACAGACAACTCCAACTCATCGATACTCATCTCAAGTACCTTTTCCTTCTCATCGTCTTCCTTCTCTACCATAACCTCTGCGGTCTTGGCATTCTCAGATAAGTCAATGAAGAGGCTCAGATGCTCGCTAAGTACCTTTGCAGCAAGGCTGACAGCTTCATCAGGAACCAAGGTTCCGTTAGTGAAGACATCCAGTGTCAGCTTATCATAATCTGTAATCTGACCTACACGGGTATTTTCAACAGTAACGTTAACTCTTTCTACAGGTGTATAGATTGAATCGATGGCAATAACGCCAATCGGTAAATCCTCATTCTTATTCTTGTCAGCACTTACATAACCACGACCCTTGGTGATAGTCAGCTCCATGTAAAGCTTGGTGTCCTTACCGCTCAAGGTAGCAATCACTAAATCAGGATTCAAAATCTCAATATCCTGGTCAACCTGAATATCAGAAGCTCTAACAACGCCTTCGCCTTCAAACTCAATGTAAGCAGTCTTAGCTTCATTAGTTTCGCTGCTATTCTTGATAGCAAGGCTCTTGATGTTCATGATAATCTCAGTAACATCTTCCTTTACGCCCGGGATAGAGCTGAACTCATGCAACACACCTTCAATCTTCACCTGACTTACAGCAGCACCGGGAAGAGAGGAAAGCATGATTCTTCTAAGGGAGTTGCCCAAAGTAATACCATAACCTCTTTCTAAAGGCTCAACTACGAATTTACCGTACTTTTTGTCTTCTGAAATCTCAGCAACCTCAATATTAGGTCTTTCAAAATCAAACACTGCAAATACCCTCCTTTACGATTTCTAAAAGAAACTCCTAGGCACCACACAAGGGTGCCTAGGTTATAGAGCTTATTTAGAGTATAACTCGACGATAAGCATCTCGTTTACAGGAACATCAATCATTTCTCTGGTAGGAAGGTTCTTGATGGTACCCTTTAAGCCTTCGATGTCTACATCCATCCACTCAGGTACTAATCTTCCACCGGTTACTTCAACGATGTCTTTATATCTCTGTAAGGATTTTGCTTTTTCGCTGATTTCGATAACGTCACCAGCTTTGATTAAGTAAGAAGGAATGTTAACCACCTTGCCGTTTACCATAACGTGCTTGTGACCAACAACCTGTCTAGCCTCTCTTCTGGTTCTTGCAAAGCCCATTCTGAAGACTACGCTGTCAAGTCTGGTTTCCAGCATAACCATCAGGTTCTCACCAGTCATACCTTTCATTCTATCAGCCTTCTCATAGTAATTTCTGAAAGGCTTCTCTAACACACCATAAATAAACTTAGCTTTCTGCTTCTCACGCAACTGAAGACCGTATTCACTAACCTTCTTACCAGCTCTTGCATTGGTTCTGTTAGACTTTTTGTCATATCCTAAATAGGAAGGCTCAAGGCCAAGAGATCTACATCTTTTCAGTACGGGTACACGATTTACTGCCATTTTTCTTATTTTCCCTTCTTTTAATGTTTGTTTACAGTATTATTAATACCTTCATCCAACCTTATGTTATCAATTGTATCCTCGACTAAACGCGACGACGCTTAGGAGGACGGCATCCGTTGTGAGGAACCGGAGTTACGTCACGGATACTTACTACTTCCAAACCACTTGCAGACAATGCTCTGATTGCTGCTTCACGTCCTGAACCAGGACCCTTTACAAATACGTCTACGGTCTTAAGTCCATGTACTAAAGCAGCCTTTGTAGCTGTTTCTGCTGCCATCTGTGCAGCATATGGAGTAGATTTCCTTGAACCTCTAAAACCAAGACCACCGGCACTTGCCCAGCTAAGAGCATTACCTTCAGCATCTGTCAATGTAACGATTGTATTGTTAAAAGAAGACTGAATATGTGCCTGTCCGCGTTCAACGTTTTTCTTAACACGCTTTTTTGTTACTTTTTTAGTTGCAACTTTTTTAGCCATTTTTAAACTAACCTACTTTCTCATTTTTAAGAGTGTATCGCATTCTGATGAATGCCCACATTCTATGTTACAGTTACAATTTAGAGCGCCGTCTTATTTCTTCTTATTTGCAACGGTACGCTTAGGACCCTTACGAGTTCTTGCATTGGTCTTTGTCTTCTGACCACGAACAGGAAGTCCTTTACGATGACGAATACCACGATAGCATCCGATTTCCTGAAGTCTCTTGATGTTCAGAGCGATTTCTCTTCTCAAATCACCTTCTACCATTACTCCGAGACTTTCGATTGCTTCTGTGATTTTCTTAACTTCTTCGTCGGTAATGTCTCTTACTCTGGTATCGGGATTTACGCCAGCCTCTACTAAAATCTTAGTAGCGGTAGGTCTGCCGATTCCATAAACATAAGTCAAACCGATCTCAATTCGTTTTTCTCTAGGTAAGTCAACACCTGCGATACGAGCCATTTACGTTTCCTCCATTTTCCTGACATTAAAACTGTCATGGGTTTCTTCCTGCAAACCTTATGCTCACAAAGCCTGCAGCACTTGCGTACGTTTGGTCTGTTAATTGTACGCATATTCAGTTACTAATTGATTGGGGCTTTCACCCAACCGGACACTCTCCGATCTTTCCAGTCCACGTCAGTTCCTTTCCTATGACATTAGGTCAATTAGGGAGAAATGCATTTATGCATTTCTCGGAACAAAACATAGAAAATCTTAAATTTTGTATTCTAAAATTTTAGATTTTCTTTTTGTTCTGGTATCAACAAGTAATCTCCCGTAAGCTCTATCCTATATTATGATAATCGACGCATCCAAAACACGTCGGTTCAGCCGCACATAATAACAGAACAAGAACTCACATCCTGATTTAAAATAAAATCAAGTGGTGATTATCCCTGTCTCTGTTTGTGTTTCGGATTCTCACAGATTACTCTGATGCGTCCTTTTCTCTTGATGATTTTGCATTTTTCGCAAATCGGTTTTACTGATGATCTAACTTTCATGTTAAACCCTCCTTTCAAAAAAGACCGTTTTACATTATAGCACAGCAAATTACCATTTGCAAGCCATTTTACACACATATTTCAAAATTTTTAGCATATTATTTTGTCCTGCTTCACATTCCAGTGCAAACCGAACTATCTTCTATTTATCTCTCCAGATAATACGTCCTTTTGTCAAATCATAAGGGGACAATTCCAATGTCACCTTATCGCCGGGAAGAATACGGATAAAATTCTGGCGCAGCTTACCGCTGATGGTAGCAAGTACACGGTGTCCGTTTTCCAGCTCCACACGAAACATTGTATTAGGTAATTTCTCAACTACTGTTCCTTCGATTTCGATTACATCACTTTTAGACATACATTTCCTCCATATTAAACCTGTTAAATCATTAATAATTTTTTATTTCATACTTGATTTCTTCATCAAGCACTCTCTCTTTATCATAAAGCTTCTGAAGCAGCGCTTTGCTCACTGTCCGATTGGTCAGCTGTATGTGCTTTTTACTTTTCTTCTTTGGCTTATTGATTGTTTTTAATCTGCCGTCGCAAAGACTGACAAATTCTCCTTCATCAGCCACAATCACATATAATTGTGTCTTATCATGCCCCGCCTTGGAGGTCGCAAATCTTCCTATTAAAGAATCCATCACTTTTATTTATCTCCGTTTCGAAGTACCAATCGGTTCATCCTGTTCTCTTACAGTCAATACCTGTCAGCTTAATACATTGTCAGAATCTCCGGTTCTCCCTCCGTAATGAGAATGGTATTCTCGTAATGTGCAGACCAGGAACCGTCCTCAGTAACAACTGTCCAATCATCATCCAACCATTCCACATCAGCCCTTCCCATGTTAATCATGGGCTCGATAGCCAGTGTCATACCTGCCTGTAACTTCAAACCTCTTCTGCGCTGTGCAAAATTCGGCACCTGCGGATCTTCATGCAGGCTTGTTCCGATTCCGTGTCCTACCAGATCTCTTACAATACCATATCCAAAGGGCTTAATATATGCATCAATAGCGTTGGAAATATCATATAAATGATTTCCAGCCTTTGCCATCTTTATTCCGGCAAAAAAGCTCTCACGAGTACGCTCTATTAAAAGTCTGGCTTCCTCACTGATATTGCCAACAGCATGGGTTCTTGCAGCATCGGAATGATAGCCCTTGTAAATCAGACCTGCATCCAAGCTTACGATGTCTCCTTCCTGCAAAATACGATGCTTACTGGGAATACCATGCACCACCTCATCATTGACCGATACACAAACACTTGCCGGATACCCATTATAATTCTTGAAGTTGGGAATACATCCCAGCTTACGAATTAAGGTGTCTCCAAGTGTATCAATCTCTAGGGTAGACATGCCTGGACGAATACTCTCCTCCATTTCCTTGTGCACAATCGCAAGGAGTCTACAGGATTCGCGCATCAGTTCGATTTCACGTTGAGATTTGATTGTCACAGCCATTTATTACATATCTTCCTTTCTCACTGACCATTCTATTTGGTCATATTAGCTCAGAATTGCTACTATTGCAGCAAATACATCCATCATATCAACTGTACCGTCTACGGTCTTTAAAACGCCCTTTCCGGTATAAAAATCAATCAAAGGCTGGGTCTGGTCATGATATACCTGCAAACGGTTCAGCACGGTCTCAGGTTTATCGTCATCACGAAGCACCAGAGCCTGTGCACATTTATCACATACACCTTCCTGCTTCGGAGGAATATGCTCAATATGATATGTAGCGCCACATGCCAGACATGCACGTCTGCCGGACATTCTCTTTACAATATTCTCATCAGGTACATCTACATTAATAGCGAAATCAATCGCATCTCCCAGCTCAGAGAGTGCCTTATCAAGAACCTCAGCCTGCGGAATGGTTCTCGGGAAACCATCAAGCACATAGCCATTTGCACAATCCGCCTGTGCCACTCTGTCCAGTAGAATCTTTACTGTCAATTCATCAGGAACCAACATACCTTGATCCATATATTTTTTAGCTTCCATTCCCAATTCTGTTCCGTTCTTAATATTTGCACGGAAAATGTCTCCTGTAGACACATGGGGAATACCATACTTTTCTGCAATCATTTTAGCCTGAGTACCCTTGCCGGCACCGGGTGCGCCTAACATAATAATCTTCATTTCATATCCTCCGTTCCGAAAGCATTATGCTTTCTGCCATACCATATACAGAACGCTTCTCTTCCGTTCCTTTATCTTTAGCCTAACATTTTTATTTTAACTTTTTTAAAATCACTTTGCAATATTAAAAACAAACATATCCGAATGATTTTCATCATCCGGATATGTACTAAACTTCTCTTAATCTTCTAAGAAACCTTTGTAATTACGAACCAGCATCTGAGATTCAATCTGTTTCATGGTTTCCAAAATAACACTTACGATAATGATAAGGCTTGTACCGCCAAAGGATACGCTTGCGCCAAACACACCGTTAAAGATGAAAGGAATTACTGAAACAATAATCAAACCAACTGCTCCGATAAATACAATATGGTTCAGAACCCTGTTCAAGTAATCACTGGTAGGCTTACCAGGTCTGATACCGGGGATGAATCCGCCCTGCTTCTTCATATTATCAGCAATCATCAAAGGATTGAAGGTAATGGAAGTATAGAAATATGCAAAGAACACAATCAGTAAAATGTATACCAGTAATCCGATGGAATAAATCGGCATGCTGGGATTACACCAATACTGGGAATTCAAGCCCTTTAATATTTCACTCCATACACCCGTACCCTGATATCCTACAAAGGAGCTGATGATAATAGGAAACTGCAACAGGGAGGAAGCAAAGATAACAGGGATAACACCGGAGGTATTAACCTTCATGGGGATGTTGGAGGTCTGTCCGCCAACCATCTTTCTACCCTGAACCTTCTTTGCATACTGCACCGGAATCTTACGAACACCACCGTTTAAGATGATAACAAGTACTACCATTGCAACAATAATTGCAATAATGATTACCGCTGCAAGAATTGCTGTTGCCGGCGCCTTACCAATTACAAACTGGTCAAATAAATTGCTCAAATCTTGAGGCAGTCTGGAAATAATATTGATTACCAACACAATGGAAATACCATTTCCAACACCCTTTTCCGTAATTCTTTCACCAATCCACATCAGGAATGCACTACCTGCAGTAAGTGCAGCAACCGCAGTAATTACACTCATTGCATTGTATTCAATCAAATATCCCTGATTTCCAAAACCTACAGCCATAGCAGTTGCCTGAATCAAGGCAAGTGCAACTGTCACATATCTGGTGATAGATGCAATCTTCTTTCTGCCGTCCTCACCATCCTTCTGCATTTCCTCAAGCTTGGGAATTGCAATGGTGAGCAGCTGCATAATAATGGATGAAGTAATATAAGGATTAATACCTAATGCTAAAATAGCCATGCTCGCGAAAGAACCACCGGTAATCGCATCAAAGAAACTGAACGCACCACCTGCCTGAGCCGCAAACCATTGAGCAAAATAGGCTGTGTTTACTCCCGGCACGGGAAGCTGTGATCCGATACGAATCACAACTAACATTGCCAGTGTAAAGAGTATTTTCTGTCTGATTTCTTTAATTTTAAATGCGTTTTTCAGCGTTGTAAACATTACATCACCTCAGCAGTTCCACCAAGAGCTTCGATTTTTTCCTTTGCAGATGCACTGAATGCGTCTACCTTAACATCAAGCTTTTTGGTAAGTTCTCCGTTTCCGAGTATCTTAACACCATCTCTGGGATTCTTAACGATACCAGCCTCGATTAATGCATTAACATCAACGGTTGTACCGTTATCAAAGCATTCCAGAGCACTTACATTAATTGCAACGATTTCCTTAGTATTTCTGTTGGTGAAACCTCTCTTAGGAATACGTCTGTATAAAGGCATCTGACCACCTTCAAAACCAGGTCTGGGAGCTCCAGAACGAGCCTTCTGTCCCTTGTGACCCTTACCAGCAGTCTTACCATTTCCTGAACCGTGACCACGGCCTTTTCTAAAATTATCACTGTGTTTGGAACCTTCTGCAGGTCTTAAATTGGATAATTCCATTCCTAACACCTCCTTTTTGTTAAACTTCTTCAACTTTAATTAAGTGGCTAATCTGACGAATCTGTCCTCTTGTAGCTTCATTATCAGGAAGTATTATGGACTTGCCGATTTTACGAAGGCCCATAGATTCAACAGTTGCTCTATTCTTCGGTACAGCACCGATAACGGACTTTACCAAAGTGATCTTTAATTTCTTATCTGCCATTGTTGTTCTCCTTTCCTTAAGCTAAAACCTCTTCAACAGATTTGCCGCGGTTCTTTGCTACTTCTTCGGGAGCCTTCAGCTGACTTAAACCGGTAATGGTTGCCAGAACAACATTCTGCTTGTTGTTGGAGCCTAAAGACTTTGTACGGATATTCTTGATACCTGCAAGCTCACAAACCACACGAGCAGGACCACCAGCGATGATACCGGTACCTTCAGGAGCCTTCTTTAACAGAACGCTTGCAGAACCATACTTACCAATGAAGTCATGTGTAACGGAATTGTTCTCATCCAGCGCAATCTTTACAAGATGCTTTACAGCATCTTCCTTTCCCTTACGGATAGCTTCGGGAATTTCAACAGCCTTACCAAGTCCAGCGCCTACATGACCGTTACCGTCACCTACTACTACAAGTGCGGTGAAACGCATATTACGACCACCCTTAACGGTTTTGGTTACACGCTTGATGGTAACAACCTTATCAGTTAATTCTAACTGGCTTGCATCTATGATTGTATGTTTCATGGTGTACTCCTCTTCCTTTCCTAGAATTCCAAGCCAGCTTCTCTGGCTGCATCAGCTAATGCTGCGATTTTACCCTGGTATATAAAGCCGCCTCTATCAAAAACAACTTCCTTGATACCTTTTTCAATTGCTCTCTTAGCAATTACAGTTCCCAAATATGCTGCTGCATCAACGTTATTGGTCTTTTCCAGCTCTGCCTTAATCTCTTTCTCAAGAGTGGATGCAGATGCTAAAGTGTTGCCAACTGTATCGTCGATAATTTGAGCATACATATGATTATTGCTTCTGAACACTGCAAGACGAGGTCTTTCAGCAGTGCCGCTGAAGCGGTTACGAATTTTCATGTGCTTTTTAACACGAACTGCCTGTCTAGATTCTTTTCTAACCATCTTCATACTCTCCTTA
>SVFK01000003.1 GCA_015056915.1 Lachnospiraceae bacterium | reverse complement strand
CGGAGCGGTTATAACTGAGGAATACGCGGCTGAAATCGGCGCAGACGGTTATGCGAAGGATGCTGCAGATGCAGTGAAGCTGGCCAAAAGAATGATACATTAGGAGGAGTAAGATATGATTGGAGCAGATGCCATCATTAAATGTTTAGAGGCAGAAGGTGTAGAAACGGTATTTGGTTATCCCGGAGTTGCAATTTGCCCTTTTTATAACAGTATACTGGAATCTGATATTCGAACCATTTTGATTCGTACCGAGCAGAATGCTGCCCATGCAGCAAGCGGTGTGGCGCGAATTACAGGCAAGCCCGGAGTGTGTGCGGTGACCTCAGGTCCCGGTGCCACCAATGTAATTACAGGTATCGCAACTGCATTTGCTGACAGTATACCTTTGATTTGTATTACAGGTCAGGTGAACAGTGAATTGTTGGGAAGTGATGTATTTCAGGAGGCGGATATTACCGGGGCGGTGGAGTCCTTTGTAAAATACAGCTATCTGATTAAGGATGTAAATGATATTCCCCGGGTATTCAAGGAGGCCTTTCATATTGCCAATACCGGACGTAAGGGTCCTGTTTTGATTGATATACCTATTGATATTCAGAATGCAACCATTAATAAATTTAAGTATCCGGAAGAGGTACATTTGCGCACCTACAAGCCTACCGTAAAGGGAAATACAGCTCAGGTAAAGAAGGTAATGCGCGAGCTTGAAAAGGCAAAACGTCCCATTATCTGTGCCGGTGGCGGTGTGCTGTTGAGTGAGGCAGAGGAGGAGCTTCGCGCTTTCTCTGAAAAATACAATATTCCGGTGGTATCTACTATGATGGGTATCGGTGTCATGCCCACCAGACATCCGATGTATTTCGGCATGGTGGGAAATAATGGTAAAGCTTATGCCAACAGAGCCATGAATGAATCTGATTTATTGATTATGGTGGGAGCGCGAGTGGCAGACCGTGCTGTCAGTCAGCCGGATTTGATTACCAAGGGCAAGGTGCTTGTACATATGGATGTAGATCCTGCAGAAATTGGCAAAAATGCAGGTCCTACCATACCGTTAGTAGGCGATGCAAAGCATATTTTTGAAGATTTGTCAAAGGAAGAATTGGACAGTGATTATTCCGAGTGGTTGGAGATGCTTTGTGAGTATCGCTCCACGATGGAAAAAAAGCGTACTCCCAATCCTGATTTTGTAGACCCTGCGGCCTTTATTACCCGATTATCCGATAAGATGCAGGACAACGGTATCTATGTGGCAGATGTGGGACAGAACCAGATATGGTCCTGCGGCTATCATGTGGTAAAGGAAGGAAGATTCTTGACCTCCGGTGGTATGGGTACTATGGGTTATTCCATTCCGGCAGCTATGGGTGCCAAGCTTGCAGCACCTGACAGACAGGTGGTGGCTGTGTGTGGTGACGGTTCCTTCCAGATGTCCATGATGGAGCTTGCAACTATGCGACAGCACAACATTCCCGTGAAAATTATTGTTCTGAAAAACAATTATTTGGGAATGGTGCGCCAGTATCAGCATTTTACCTATAAGGATAATTATTCGGTAGTGGATTTGTCCGGCAGCCCGGATTTGGAGAAACTGGCAGCGGCCTATGATTTACCGTTCCTACGTCTTACGGATATGAAGCAAGCGGACGAGACCATTGATGCATTCTTGAAGAATGATGAAAGTATGCTGTTGGAATGCCTGATTGACCCTATGGATTTGGTATAGGAATAGGCAGACCTCGGAAAGGATGAATGGAAGAATGAAAAAAAGAATATATTCTGTACTTGTGGAAAACCGTTCCGGTGTACTTTGCAAGGTGGCGGGACTTTTCTCAAGAAGATGCTTTAATATTGACAGTCTTGCGGTAGGCGAGACGGATGACCCGGATGTGTCATGTATGACGGTGGTAAGCAGTGGTGATGAACGTACGATTGAACAGATTGAAAAGCAGCTGAATAAGAAGCTGGATGTTATCAAGGTTAAAACCTTTGCGGAATCCCAGTGTATTACCAGAGAACTGATGCTGTTAAAGCTTAAGTATAACAAAAATAATCGCAGGGATGTGATGGAGCTTTGCGATATTATGAAGGCGCAGATAGTGGATATGTCCAAGCATTTTATGATGATTCAGATATGTGACACCCCGGAAAGAATTCAGTTGATGATTCATATGCTGCAATCCATCAGTATTGTTGAGGTGGCAAGAACAGGAACCCTGGCGCTTTCAAAGTGTAAGGAAAATGACAATTAATGCAATAATGTAGTAAAACTTTAAAGAACTAAAGCGTTTTGTGTTGACATTCCGTGATTTCCTTGCTATATTTAATAATTAGTAAGCATTATTGATGTAATGAGAGGAATATACAGATATGCAGAAGAAAGTATTTCAGTTATTGGTAGATAATACAGCCGGAGTGCTTAGTCGTATTTCAGGTCTGTTTTCCAGACGAAGCTATAATATCGAGAGTATTACCGCAGGTGTGACTGCTGACCCCAGATATACCAGAATCACTATTGTAACATCCGGTGATGATGAGATTCTTGAGCAGATTGAGAAGCAGGTGGCCAAGCTTGTGGATGTGCGTAATATTAAGGAATTGAAGCCTGAGGAAAGTGTGTACAGGGAGCTTGTACTGATTAAGGTTAAGGCTTCTGCTAAGGAGCGACAGAGCATTATTTCGGTAGCAGATATCTTCCGTGCCAAAATTATTGATGTATCTGCTGACAGTTTAATTGTGGAGTTGACCGGCGACCAGGGCAAGATTGATGCTTTTATCGGTCTGCTTGAAGGTCATGAGATAATGGAGCTTGCCAGAACCGGTATTGCCGGTCTGGGACGTGGTATGGAAAATGTAACCTACATAGAATCATAAAAAGTATAGATGTAATCAATATGTTAGCTTTAGGGGTTCACCCTATCAGTTATAAATTTTTAGGAACAAGATGGAGGAAAATCAAATGGCAAAAATTTTTTATCAGGAAGACTGTAATCTTTCTTTATTAGAGGGTAAGACCATTGCTATTATCGGATATGGTAGTCAGGGTCATGCTCATGCATTGAATCTGAAGGATTCCGGTTGTAACGTTATTATCGGTCTGTATGAGGGTTCCAGATCCTGGGCAAAGGCTGAAGCACAGGGCTTTGAAGTATACACAGCAGCAGAAGCTGCAAAGCGCGCTGACATTATTATGATTCTGATTAATGATGAAAAGCAGGCAGACCTTTACAAAAATGACATTGAACCCAATCTGGAAGAAGGTAACATGTTAATGTTTGCTCATGGCTTTAACATTCATTTCGGATGTATCGTACCTCCTAAGAATGTAGACGTTACCATGATTGCTCCTAAGGGACCCGGACATACCGTTCGTAGTGAATATCAGGCAGGCAAGGGTGTTCCTTCTCTGATTGCCGTACATCAGGATGCTACCGGTAAGGCACAGGATTTGGCACTGGCTTATGCACTTGGTATCGGTGGTGCAAGAGCAGGCGTTCTGGAGACCAATTTCCGTACCGAGACTGAGACAGACCTCTTCGGTGAGCAGGCTGTTCTTTGTGGTGGTGTTTGTGCATTGATGCAGGCAGGCTTTGAGACCTTAGTTGAGGCAGGCTATGACCCTAGAAATGCATACTTTGAGTGTATTCATGAGATGAAGCTGATTGTAGACCTGATTTATCAGAGCGGCTTTGCAGGCATGAGATATTCTATCTCTAACACAGCAGAGTACGGCGATTATATCACCGGACCTAAGATTATTACTGAGGATACCAAGAAGGCTATGAAGAAGGTTCTTTCCGATATTCAGGACGGTACCTTTGCAAAGGATTTCTTACTGGATATGTCCGATGCAGGCAAGCAGGTTCACTTCAAGGCTATGAGAAAGCTTGGTGCTGAGCATCCCGCTGAGCAGGTTGGTGAGGAAATCCGTAAGCTTTACAGCTGGAACAATGAAGAGGATAAGCTGATCAACAACTAATCCATTCATCATTTTGCTAAGCTGTTACAGAATAAGCAATAACTTAAATAATAGAGCAGATATGCGTATTTCGCGTGTCTGCTCTTTTTATATATCTGTGTTGACTATGATAAGGTATATTGCCGTATGGCAGAATCCCGGTGAATAATTTACTGTCATCAGGCACAAATTGAAAAAACTCTATTTCCTATTTGCCTGTTCTGTGGTATGATATCAAAAGGTGTGGTTTTATAAAAAGCCAGACCTTAAGATTACTCATTTGGAGGAAAGCAATATGGGAATGACAATGACACAGAAGATTCTGGCTGCTGCTGCCGGTCTTGAGAAGGTGGAAGCAGGTCAGTTGATAGAAGCTAATCTGGATCTGGTGCTGGGTAATGATATTACCAGTCCGGTAGCAATTAAAGAAATGGAAAAAATGAAGGTGTCGGGTGTATTTGATAAGGATAAGATTGCCCTTGTGCCCGATCATTTTGTACCGAATAAGGATATTAAGTCTGCAGAACACTGTAAATGTGTGAGAGAGTTTGCAAGACGTAATGAGATTACCAACTATTTTGAAGTGGGAGAGATGGGTATTGAGCATGCACTGCTTCCTGAAAAAGGTCTGACTGTTGCAGGTGATGTTATTATCGGCGCTGACTCTCATACCTGTACCTATGGTGCTCTTGGTGCATTTTCTACCGGCGTGGGCAGTACGGATATGGCCGCAGGAATGGCTACCGGTAAGGCATGGTTTAAGGTGCCCTCCGCAATCCGCTTTAATATTGTGGGCAAGCCCGCAAAGTGGGTAAGCGGTAAGGATGTTATTTTACATATTATTGGTATGATTGGTGTGGATGGCGCACTTTACAAATCCATGGAATTCGTGGGAGAGGGCATTGCCAACCTTACCATGGATGATCGTTTTACCATTGCCAACATGGCCATTGAAGCAGGTGGTAAGAACGGTATTTTTCCGGTGGATGACCTCGCCATTGCTTATATGAAGGAGCATTCTTCACGTGAATTTACAATATATGAAGCAGATGAGGATGCTGTGTATGATGAGGAGTATACCATTGACTTAAGTACCCTTCGACCTACGGTTTCATTCCCGCATCTTCCTGAAAATACGCATACCATTGATGAAATCCACGAGATGGATGACATTGTAATTGATCAGGTGGTTATCGGTTCCTGTACCAACGGACGTCTGGACGACCTTAGAATCGCTGCAGAGGTATTAAAGGACAGACATGTGGCAAAGGGAATGCGTTGTATCGTAATTCCGGCTACACAAGCAATTTACATGCAGGCAATGGAAGAGGGCTTGTTGAAGATATTTATTGAAGCCGGTGCAGTAGTCAGCACACCTACCTGTGGTCCTTGTCTTGGCGGCTATATGGGTATCCTTGCTGAGGGTGAGAGATGTGTATCTACCACCAACCGCAACTTCGTCGGACGTATGGGACATGTAAATTCTGAAATCTATCTGGCAAGTCCTGCTGTTGCGGCTGCCAGCGCAATTACAGGTAAGATTTCCTGTCCCTGCGAATTGTAGGAAGAAATAAGAATAGGAATGCACTTAAGTGCGGATTGGAGAAAATATGAACAACGCAAAAGGTATTGTTTTTAAATACGGTGATAATGTAGATACTGATGTAATTATTCCTGCAAGATATCTGAATTCTTCAGACCCTGCCGAGCTGGCAACCCACTGCATGGAAGATATTGATAAGGACTTTGTTAATAAGGTACAAAAAGGTGATATTATTGTGGCTGAAAAGAATTTTGGCTGCGGCTCCTCCAGAGAGCATGCTCCTATCGCAATCAAGGCTGCCGGAGTCAGCTGTGTCATTGCAGAAACCTTTGCCAGAATATTCTATCGCAATGCAATCAATATCGGACTTCCTATTATTGAGTGTCCCGAGGCTTCCAAAGGAATTGATGCAGGGGATGAAGTGGAAATCGACTTCAATACCGGTATTATTACCAATGTAACCAAGGGAACCACATTCCAGGGTCAGGCATTCCCTGAATTTATGCAGAAGATTATTGCAGCAGAAGGCTTGATTAATTATATCAATAACAAATAAACGTTGGGGAGGCTCACAAGCAGATTGTGAGTCTCTTTTGTGGTATACTTTTTGACAGATATGGAGAATATATTGTTTCCTGATAGGAAAGCAGATATTATGTGTGAGGATAACGATATGGAAGAGGCAAGTAGTAAAAAATATGAAATAGATATGTGCAATGGTCCACTTTTAAAGAAAATAATGATTTTCTATTTTCCGCTAATGCTGTCGGGTGTTTTACAGCTGCTTTTTAATGCAGCAGATATTATTGTAGTAGGACAATTTGCAGGAAGTGAAGCCTTGGCGGCAGTAGGCTCTACCAGTTCCTTAATCAATCTGTTGGTGAATGTATTTATCGGTCTGTCAGTGGGAGCTAATGTTCTGGTGGCGAGATTTTACGGGGCCGGACAGAAAAAGGAATTGTCGGACATGGTGCATACTGCGATTATGACCTCGATTATATGCGGTTGTTTTCTAGTGGTATTAGGTGTGGTGTTGGCAGGTCCGGCGCTTCGTTTAATGGGAACACCGGAGGATGTTATCAATCATTCTGTTCTCTATATGAGGATTTATTTTGTGGGTATGCCGGTGATGATGGCGTACAACTTTGGCGCGGCTATTTTAAGAGCGGTGGGAGATACCAAGAGACCCTTATATTACCTGTTAATTGCAGGAGTGATAAATGTTGTCTTAAATCTTCTGTTTGTGATTGTATTTTCCATGGGTGTAGCCGGTGTTGCAGCGGCTACGGTGATATCTCAGGCAGTATCAGCTGTGCTAGTTCTGCGTTGTCTGATAAAAACGGACAGTGATTACAGACTGAACCTGAAGGAGCTTAGAATCATACCGGATAAGCTGTGGAAGATGGTTCAAATCGGTATTCCTGCCGGTCTGCAGGGCGCACTGTTTTCTATTTCTAATGTGTTGATTCAGTCCTCGGTCAATTCCTTTGGCTCTGTTGCCATGGCAGGCAATACGGCGGCTTCCAATGTGGAGGGCTTTGTCTATACCGCCATGAATGCATTTCATCAGACCGCTATCAGCTTTACAGGACAGAATTATGGTGCCCAAAACTATAAGCGTATCGGAAAAATACTCTTTATCTGCGAAAGCCTTGTGCTGTTGGTAGGTCTTGTTATGGGCAATGCCACCTTTTTACTGTCAGATATACTGTTACAGCTGTATTCTACAGATGCTGAGGTGATTGCATTTGGTGTGTTGCGTCTTAGCATTATCTGTACAACCTATTGCCTCTGCGGTATGATGGATGTCATTGTAGGCTCTCTTCGTGGCATGGGATATTCGATTATGCCAATGCTGGTATCCCTGACAGGTGCCTGCCTGTTCCGCGTAGTGTGGATTTATACCATATTCCAGCAATACCGTAGTCTGAAGACCTTATATATTTCTTATCCCATTAGCTGGGCTTTGACCTTTGCAGTGCACCTGCTTTGTTTTTTTGTGGTATATACTAGATTATTGAAAAGAAATAGAAAATATAGTTGAAACATATGTTCGATTGTGCTAAAATAATAAGTGAATTATAGGATTAGTTTTTAATATATTGATATCTTATGCTGACGACGGTATAATCTTTTGTCTCGGCATAATTTTATATTAGCTTGAAAACATATGGAGACAAGAGAATGATAGCTTACGTGAACGGTATAATTGAAGATATTACAGAAGATAATGTGGTTATAGATGTGGGGGGTATCGGTTATAATGTGAGAATTTCTGCTGATACGGCAGCAAGACTTGCAGGAACGGGCGAGATGGTGCGGCTATATACCTACACCTATGTAAAAGAGGATGCCTTTCTTTTATATGGCTTTTTGTCCCGGGAAGAGCTGGCAATGTTTAAGCTGTGTATTACGGTAAGCGGTATCGGTCCCAAGGGCGGATTGGCGCTTCTTTCAGTGATGGATGCGGATTCTTTGAGATTTGCCATTATGTCCGGTGATACCAAGGCTATTTCCAAGGCTCCGGGTATTGGTGCGAGGACGGCACAACGGTTAATATTGGAGTTGAAGGACAAGATTACCATTGATGATACCATGATTAGCAAGGAAATTGCAGTGACGGCGGCAGGACATATGAACGCAGACAGTGCACAGAAGCAGGAAGCCTTGGCGGCACTTGTTTCCCTTGGTTACGGACAGGCAGAGAGCTTAAAGGCAATCAATTCTATTGAAGGGATTGAAAATATGGATGCCGGTGCAGTGTTAAAGGCTGCACTTAAGAAAATGTTTTAGAGACAACATAGGATAGGAATACTGTTATGGCCAAGAGAATGATTGAGACAAATATAACTGAAGAAGATATAAAAATCGAAGGCTCCTTAAGACCTCAGACCTTAAATGACTACATCGGTCAATCTAAGATAAAGGAGAATCTTAAGGTCTATATTGAAGCGGCAAAACAGCGTGGGGATGCATTGGATCATGTTTTGTTCTATGGACCGCCGGGACTGGGTAAAACAACGCTTGCAGGCATTATTGCCAATGAGATGGGAGTCCATCTTAAGGTGACAAGCGGTCCTGCAATAGAGAAACCGGGAGAGATGGCAGCGATACTTAATAATCTGGAGGAGGGTGATCTTCTTTTTGTGGATGAGATTCACAGATTGAACCGTCAGGTGGAAGAGGTGCTGTATCCGGTCATGGAGGATTATTGTATTGATATTATGATAGGAAAAGGCTCCAGTGCGCGCTCTGTGAGGCTTGATTTGCCTAAGTTTACACTGGTGGGTGCTACGACCAGAGCCGGTCTATTGACAGCACCCTTACGGGACCGTTTCGGAATGATACATCATTTAGAATTTTATACTGTGGAGGAATTACAACAGATTATTATGCATTCTGCAAGAGTACTGAATGTGGAAATCGAAGCTAACGGTGCTCGTGAAATGGCCAGAAGAAGTAGAGGTACTCCCAGACTGGCTAACCGTATATTAAAGCGTGTCCGGGATTTTGCACAGGTAAAATATGATGGCATTATCACAGAAGAGGTGGCACAAACAGCCCTTGATTTGATGGATGTAGATAAGATGGGACTGGATCACATTGACAGAAATATGCTATTTACCATGATTCAGAAATTTGACGGAGGTCCGGTGGGTCTGGATACGTTGGCAGCTGCTATCGGTGAGGATTCGGGAACGATAGAGGATGTATATGAACCGTATCTGATAAAAAATGGCTTTATTAATCGAACCCCAAGAGGTCGAGTGGTGACGGAATACGCTTACCGCCATTTGGGATTACAGATATTGCAATAGATAGTTGCAATAAAGGGCTGTATTTTCGAAAATGCTTGCTTGTATCGACAATATGATATATAATTATCTTTGTGTTAGGTTTTGCGGTTTTTGACATATTTTGTATTCCAGAACATAGATTTTCACAATAATGAGGTGTAGTCATGATGTCATCCAAGATTGATACAGAGGTTATTATCGGCGGTAAGGTTTTAACATTGAGCGGCTATGAGAGTGAAGAGTATTTACAGAAGGTAGCCTCCTACATTAATAACAAGGTAAACGAGTACAGTAAGGTTGACAGCTTCCGTAGACAGCCTCTTGACAAGCAGAGTGTGCTTTTGCAGCTCAACATTGCAGATGATTATTTTAAAGCAAAGCAGCAGATAAACGCTTTAGAAGAGAAACTGCAGGAGAAAGAGAAAGAGCTGTATGATTTGAAGCATGAATTGATATCAGCACAGATTAAGCTGGAGAATTGTGAAAAGCAGTCAAAGGAGCTTCAGTCTGAACTGAATGAGAATGCCAAAAGGATTGTTCGTTTAGAAACAGAGTTAAAGGATAAATAAACAAAAGCTGTCCGTATATATGGACAGCTATTTGTATCTTTGGGAAGAAGTAGGAATGAGGTCGTAATCAGATGCGGCAAAGAGGAAGTATGATGCAGAATAACAAAGTTGAACTTCTTGCGCCGGCCGGCAATAAAGAAGCCTTCATGGGCGCAATTCATGCCGGAGCAGATGCGGTTTATCTTGGTGGATGCCGGTTTGGTGCCAGAGCATATGCAGACAACTTTACAGAGGAAGAACTGGTATCCTGTATCAGATATGCACATCTTTTTGGCAGAAGAGTATATCTGACAGTTAATACTCTGGTGAAGGAAAATGAGTTTTCGGAAATTTATGAATATTTGCATCCCTTTTATGAAGCCGGCTTGGACGGTGTGATTGTTCAGGATATCGGTGTATTTGCATTCATAAAAGAGAAATTTCCTGAGTTGGAGCTTCATGTCAGTACCCAAATGACTGTTACAGGACAATATGGTGCAGCTCTTTTAAAGGAAATGGGGGCTTGTCGTATTGTTCCGGCAAGAGAGCTGAGTCTTGCAGAAATTATTGAAATGAAAGAGACCACCGGTCTGGAAATAGAAACGTTTATTCATGGTGCCATGTGCTATTGTTATTCCGGACAATGTCTTTTTAGCAGTATTTTAGGGGGAAGAAGCGGCAACCGTGGAAGATGTGCGCAGCCCTGTCGACTTCCCTATCAGGTAAAAAGTAATTGCCAGACCTCAAAGGAATGCTATCCTTTAAGTCTGAAGGATATGTGTACCATTGAGCATATTCCTGAGCTGATAGAAGCCGGAATTGATTCCTTCAAAATTGAAGGACGTATGAAAAAGCCGGAATATGCAGCGGGAGTTACGGCGATTTATCGCAAATATATTGATCATTATTATGACGCGCCACAGAAGCCCTTTCAGGTGTCAGATGAGGATTTACAGATTCTTTCAAGACTTTATATTCGAAGTGAAAGACAGGATGGCTATTATTATAAACACAATGGTAAGGATATGGTGACACTTACACAGCCCTCCTACAGCGGCAGCGATGAAGCGTTACTGACACATATACGAAGCACCTATCTGGAGCATGCACCGAAGTGGAAGCTTGCAATTTATGGAGTGTTTCAGGTGGGAGAAAGTGCTTCTGTCACCATAATGTCAGAGGGATTGTCTGTTACTGTGACGGGTGATATAGTCCAGACTGCCCAAAAGCAGCCTGTTACAGCTAAAAATATAAGACAACAGTTAGGTAAGCTTGGAGATACTATTTTTGAAGCTGAGCAGATAGACATTATGTTGGATGAGCAGGCATTTTACCCCTTAAAAGCAATGAATGAATTGCGCCGAGAGGCTGTGCTGCAGTTAGAAGATATGATAATTCGTGAGTATGGACTCACGGTACATCGTACCGCAAGCTTGATGCCTGCGAAAGCCATTGACATTACATGTGACAAAATGGTGAAGCGCGGGAAAGGTACACCTTCTGGTCTTGCGATTTCTGTGCGTACACTGGAACAACTGCAGGAAGTGGTTGCTTTTGCTAAGGTTCATAAGCTGTCCAGAATCTATTTGGAGGGAGATTTGCTTATTTCATCCAAAGAGCCTGTTTTAGACCTGTTTGAGGCTGATTTTGAAGGTATCATTGCATTACCGCATATTCTACGCAAGAGAGATCAAGTCTTTTTGCATAAAATGTTGCAAATTGCAGAAAAGCATGCAGATAAAATAAAAGGATTTCAAGTGCGAAATGTGGAGGGAATGGGCTATTTGAAGACCAACCGGTATCAGGGTAAGATTTTTACGGATGCAGGATTTTATATCTGGAATTGTCGTACACTTGAAGAGTGGTCAAAGGATATTGCGGGATATTGTATACCCTTTGAATTAAAAGCTATAGAGCAGCGTAACATTATTAGGGATGATATTACCGGTGAAAAGATTTTTTACGGAAGAATACCGATGATGGTTACGGCAAATTGTGTGACTAACACTATGGAGGGATGCCAGAAAGGCACTGCTTCGGAGAATGCGGCGTTACACTTGATTGACCGCTATCACAAGGCGTTTCCAGTGGTCAGGAATTGTGAACACTGCATGAATATTATTTATAACAGTGTACCTCTTTCTTTGCATGGGGAATGGTCAAAATGGATGAGCACTGTAGATATGCGTCTTGATTTTACCGTCGAAAACAGAAAAGAAACCAAATTAGTACTTGATTATTTTATAAATCTATTTGAAAATGGTAATGCGGCAGATGTCAAAAAGCTGCCTTTTGATGAATATACCACCGGGCACGAAAAGCGTGGGGTGGAATAGGAGATGGATTTACACTTATGCAGGAATATATAATCGAATTATCCAAATATTTTATTAATATATTTATGGTGCTTTATACCATTACCTGTTTTTATGCATTTCGCTATCGTGAAGAACGACAGAGAAGAGGCGTACATGTAGTTCAAACAATCTTAATGGTAATCGTACAAATTTTATGCTTTTTAAATCTTTCTCTGTCAGGTGAAGATATTCAGTATTTGTTATTCTTTGCTTTTATATTGATATTCTTATTTGCGACTCTTACCATGGTATCCATGATATACGAGAAGGCAAATCGTTTTTTGTTAAACAATATGTGTATGCTTTTGGGGATTGGTCTGTGTATGATAGCACGATTGTCCTTTAGCAAGGCAATTAAGCAATATGTGATTGTTTTAGTCTCGCTGATCATTTCTTTGTTGGTGCCTTATTTAATCGGCAGAATTCATTTCTTCAAAAAGATTACATGGCTGTATGCTCTGCTTGGCATCGCTATGTTAAGTACCGTTTTGATACTGGGAGAAGTAACTCACGGTTCTAAAATTTCATTTTCGCTGGGTGGTGTGACATTCCAACCCTCAGAATTTGTGAAAATAATATTTGTCTTTTTCCTGGCAGGTGCATTATGGGAAAAGACCTCTTTTCTCAGAGTGTTAATGGCAACGGTGATTGCCGGAATCCATGTGATTGTACTGGTAGTGTCCAAGGATTTGGGAAGTGCCTTGGTTTTCTTTATCGGCTTTGTGTTTGTTGTTTTTGTGGCCACCAGAAATTATTGGTATCTGCTTGCCGGTGTGGTTGGAGGAAGCGGAGCAGCATATATCGCTTATCAATTATTTGACCATGTGCGGATACGTGTTCTTGCATGGCAGGACCCATGGAGCTACATAGACAATCAAGGTTATCAGATTACGCAGTCGCTGTTCGCGGTAGGAAGCGGAAGCTGGTTTGGCATGGGACTGTTGCAAGGCAATCCTACAGCGATTCCCTATGTGGATGCTGATTTTATTTTCTCCTCGATATGTGAGGAATTGGGTGTAATATTCGGAATCAGCCTCATATTAATCTGTGTCAGCTGTTTTTTGATGATGATGCAGATTGCACTGTGTATCAGGGATCGTTTTTATCAGATGATTGTATACGGAATCGGTATCATGTATATTTTTCAAATATTCCTGACTGTAGGCGGTGGTATCAAGTTTATACCTCTTACAGGAGTGACGTTGCCATTTATCAGCTATGGCGGAAGCTCGGTAATGACTACTATGATTATGTTCTTTATTATTCAGGGAATTTACATCAGATTACAGGAGGAAGGAGAGAGGCGAGTTGTCAGAAATACAAAACAGCAAAGCAATAGAGCAGAGCAGTCAGACAATGAATAAGAAGCGAAATAGCAACATGGATAGAAAACGCAAGGTACGCTCCAATCAGCTTGAGATTAAGCTTACTGCCTCATTTTTCGTAATCCTTTTTCTGGGAATGCTGGTCTATCTGGGGCATTTTGTTGCAACCAGTGAACAGGATATGATAAATAACAGTTATAATTCAAGACAGGAGATTCTTCTGTCCAGAAATTATCGCGGAAGTATATTGTCTCGCGACGGAGAAGTGCTGGCTGAGACTGTCTTGGACGAAGCGCAGAATGAGACACGTATCTATCCATTTGAGAATCTTTTTTCACATATTGTAGGTTATTCCACGCAAGGGAGAATGGGAGTGGAGGCACTTGCCAATTATTATCTTATTAATACCAATACCTCCCTTTCCAACAAGGTGGCAAATGACATGGCGGAGATTAAAAATCCCGGCGACAATGTATATACTACCCTTGACGTGCAGATACAGGAGGTGGCAGATGAGCAGCTTGATATTTACAAAGGTGCCATTGTTGTGACGGAGGTTAAGACTGGTAAAATACTTGCTCTTGTGTCACATCCTAATTTTGACCCTAATGAGATTCAGGATATATGGGATGAGTTGGTGGAAAGTGACTCCAGCTCGATATTAGTAAATCGTGCCATGCAGGGTTTATATCCTCCCGGTTCAACCTTTAAAATCATAACAGCCTTGGAATATATCCGGCAGAATCCGGAGACCTATGAGAATTATCGTTATAGCTGTAATGGCTTTTATGCCAAGGAGGATAGCAGAATCAACTGTTATCATGGTGCCAATCATGGTGCTATAGACTTTGAACGTTCCTTTGCGAAGTCCTGTAACTCGTCCTTTGCTAATATTGGTATGGGGCTTGACAGAGATGCCTTTGCTCAGACACTGGAGGACCTGCTGTTTAGCAAGGAATTACCTTTGACATTAACTTATGCCAAGAGCTCTGTGGAAGTATCGGAAGAATTGTCTACAGATGAAATGATGCAGACCTCTATCGGCCAAGGAAAAACGCAGATTACACCCATTCATTTGAACATGATTACCTGTGCTATTGCTAATGATGGTGTTTTAATGAAGCCCTATGTAATAGACCATGTCGAAAATGATGAAGGAAGTATCGTTAAAAGCTTTAAAGCAAGCAGCTACGGCAGATTGATTACAGAGGATGAATCAGCTGTTCTGAGAGAGCTGATGACAGCTGTAGTAGAAGACGGTACGGCAACCAAGCTGGACGGATTAAGTTATACAGCGGCAGGAAAGACGGGGTCGGCAGAATACAATAATGTGAAGGGTGACAGTCATGCATGGTTTACCGGTTTTGCTCCGGCTGAGAACCCGGAGGTTGCAGTTACCATTATCGTGGAAGGTGCCGGTTCCGGTGGAGACTATGCAGTACCTATTGCCAGACGTATATTTGATGCGTATTTTAGAGAAAAATAAGAGTTGCACATCCTTGATAATTAGACTATACTAAATGTAGTCAATCATGACACACCAGTCAGGAGGTTTTGCAATGATAGAGGCAACGAGCTGTGGTGGTGTGGTAATTTTTCGTGGGAAGATTTTGCTCTTGTACAAAAATTA
Source organism: Lachnospiraceae bacterium (assembly GCA_015056915.1). Classification (GTDB taxonomy): domain Bacteria; phylum Bacillota; class Clostridia; order Lachnospirales; family Lachnospiraceae; genus Acetatifactor. The sequence continues at coordinate 182,443 of SVFK01000003.1, read as the reverse complement.
CAAGAATAAATACGAAGGCTGGGTTCTTCCCAAGGGCACGGTAGAGCAGGGTGAGGAATATCAAGATACAGCACTGCGCGAGGTCCTTGAAGAGTCAGGTGCGAAAGCAACTATTATCAAATACATCGGTAAAAGCGAGTATTCCTTTAACGTTCCTGAGGATACAGTGGAGAAAGAGGTTCACTGGTATTTGATGATGGCTGACAGTTATTACAGCAAACCACAAAAAGAAGAGTACTTTGTAGATTCCGGCTTCTATAAATATCATGAGGCCTATCATTTGCTTAGATTTGCTAACGAGAAGCAAATATTGGAAAAAGCCTACAATGTATACTTGGAATTAAAACGAAACAATGAATGGGGAAACCGGAAATACTTTTAGTGTTTCCGGTTTCCCCATTCATTGTTTCGTTTTATACATTATACATTTTTTACAATATGAAATTCAGGTTGCTCTAACAGATCGAGAATTTCATTATTGCTGTTGCGAAGAATTGGTCTTGAAAATTTATGAGTATGTATAATAAGTACTTCCCAAACAGATTCGTCATTGAGCTGTACCTTTGAACCAATCTGGGCATCAGCAATGCGCTTCATCAGAGGCATTAACAATTCAGTGTCATACTTCTCGAGATTACTTTCAAAATTATTTAAAATCTGCAGCGGAGTAAATGCATTACGATAGGCTCTGGGTGATGCCATAGCAATATAGGTATCGATAATGGCAATATAGCGTGCAAAAACATCAATTTTATTACCGGACATTTGGTAAGGATACCCACTGCCATCCAAGCGCTCATGATGCATCATAACTGCATTTTTTACATGCTCACTGATTGCATGATTACGGATAATGGAATAGCCCAGAAGCGGATGTGATTTGATTGTGTTAAATTCCTCTTCTGAAAGCTTGCCGGGTTTCCATAGCAAATCATAAGGAAACCTGAATTTGCCGATGTCATAATAAAAGCCACATAATATTAATGTGTTTTTGTCTTCCTCACTCATAGACAGCCAGTCTGCAAAAGCGCCTGCTAAAAGGGCTGAATTAAGGCATTGCGTAAAGGTCAGCTCGTCCTCATTGGGCATCATATTGTACAGGTAATCAAGTAAAACGGCACCAGAAGGGATGTAAGAGGAGAGCTTATTGTAAATAGCAATCAAAATGCTGTCATCCGGTTTTCTGTCGCTTAAGAGTAATTCATTCATTATGGATTTGTAATAAAGAAGGAGCGTGGCATATTCCTGTTCAAAGGCTTTGAAATTTTTATCAAAACGGATGCGTTCATAATGTGTGGTGGCAAAATCAACCTCTTCCATTACTGTGATACACAAAACAGAATAGCGAATAAGCATTTCAATAATATGCTGATCGATTTTTGTGCCGGCAGGATACAAAACACGTCCTTGCTCTACAATATCTTCCCCAATTATCATGCCGGGCTTTAATTCCATTCTTGTTATGATTTTCAATATAATTTCCTCCTAAGCCTCACTAATTTTAGTATAAAATAATCAAAAAAAATGTCAACAATAATCTTTTTGTGAAAAATTGTTTTTGGCTTAAAACTATGTTATACTATTTTAAATGAGCAAAAATTACAAGGAACATCAAATATGGTTAAAAAAATCACATTTCATGACAGATTATATCTGGGTGAAAGCATTACAGAGATGAAACTGGATAAGCTAAAGAAGAAATTGGAAAAGAAGCCCCTTCTTGCCAATGTATATTTGATTGTTCCTGCGATTAATCCTCACGATCAACTGGAAATATTAGATGCAAAGCAGCTGATACAAACGTTTTACAGGGAAACTGTTTTTCTGGTAATTGGTATTGCTGCCAATTATGAGGAGGCCTTGCTGCTGGTGGAGCAAATAGTACAGGAATGTCTAGAGGAAAGAGGAGATTGTAGATTGAGGGAGTATTTGTCATGCTAGATATTATCCTTAAAATATTGTCCATAATAGGGATTGTGATTCTTATTCTTCTCATTGTTTTTATTGTGGCGCTTTTGCTTGTGTTATTCTTCCCGGTTACTTATCGGGCATTTGGCAAAAAGAATTCAGATGAAATGAGCGCATGGGTGAAGGCAAATTGGTTATTTGGGCTTTTGCGAATCCGTTTCATATATCCGGAGCCGGGAAATATAACAGTAAAGCTTTTGTGGTTTACATTATTTGATTCTTCCAGACCGTCAACTGAAAAGGAAGAGCTTAAGGAAAAGCCTTCGATCATCCCGGAGGAGACTGCTTCCATAAAGAATTCTTCTGGTGAAGAGAAGCCTTCGGCTATAACAGAAAATGAGGAATTTACAGGTGAAGCAGAAGAAGTGGCTCAAAAGCAGATTAAAATGAGCATAAAAGAGAAGATTTTAGCCAAATACGAGAAGATAAAGTACACAATTTTGAAAATATATGATAAAATAAAGCATATTGTGGAAAATATCGCCTTTTATAAAGCACTTTTACAGGATGAGCAAACTGTAGGCCTGTTGCGACATGCTTGGTTTCGTCTGGGACGCATTCTGAAAAATATTCGCCCCAGAAAATTAAAAGGTACTATACTTTTTGGAACCGGTTCGCCGGATACGACAGGATATGCATTTGGTGCATACGGTATGCTTTCTGCCTGGTTGGGGAAGCATATCAATGTTACACCTGATTTTACACAGGCTATTCTGGAGGGTGAAGTGTATGCGGCAGGACATATTACGATATTTCAACTGCTCGTACACACGTTGATGGTGGTATTGGATAAGCGGCTGAGATTGCTGTTTCACAGAATAAAGACACATACAATATAAATTTATGTTTGCGTAGTATATGCACGCAGGATGGGAGATTATTATGACAGATAAGGAAAATCAGTTTCAGGGAGTAGTAGATTCTTTGCTTAGCGGTATGAACAATGTTCTCTCTACCAAAACGGTTGTGGGAGAGGCTACCAAGGTTGGCGATACGATTATTTTGCCCTTAGTGGATGTTACCTTTGGTGTGGCTGCAGGTGCAGGCAATAACGGACAGAAGAGCTCCGCTTCCGGTGCGGGCGGTCTTGGTGGAAAGATGACACCCAGTGCAGTGCTTGTCATCAAGAACGGCACTACTAAGCTGGTAAATATTAAAAATCAGGATACTGTGACCAAGCTGCTTGATATGATACCTGATATTGTGGATCGTATTTCTAAGCCCAAGGAGGGAGAAATGTCAGATGCAGAGGTGGTAGATATTGCTTTTCCGGAGGATGATTCTGACGATTCAGTAACACTTTAAGCTTATAGGACACAATGAAAGAGTTTCTGCATATATTAGAGTGAGAAAGATATTTTTCGCAGGAATGTATGAGAAAAATGATGGGGTTGATCATCTTTTTCATAGCAATCGGCATGTTGCTTATGCTTTTCATACACAACCGTCTGGCGGGATTGTTCATTATAGCACTTTTATTATTTGCAGGCTATAACTGCTTCTATGATGATTAAGAGGTTGCCGTATGATTGATTGGGAAAGGATAATCAAGGCTGAAAAAGTAGATGAACTTAGAAATGCAAAGCTTTGGCTTTTCCAAGAGAATATGCGCTTGGAAAATGAGCGCTCGGAATTCATTCAGTCTAGGGACAAGTTTATAAGGGAACGCGTAAAATTTCGTGATGAAATGGATACCTTGAATCGGCGTACCGTATTGGAAAGAAAACGGTTAAAGGAAGAGAATCTCTTTTTTGAAAAGAAAATGGCTATTTTACAGGATGGCTTTAGAAAGCTGGAAGAGGAACGCAGAAGCTTTGAAAGAGAAAAACGCTTTCTGCGTGAGGAAATTGCCAGACAACAGGAGGTACCAAAGGATATATCGGTCAATGATGTGGCAGAGGTTTTATTTCGCAGTGTGAATAATCCGCTGGCACTGAGAAAACGTTATCGTGATTTGGTGAAAATCTTTCATCCGGACAATCTGTTTGGGGATGAAGAGCTGGCACAGCAGATTAATAGAGAATTTGTAAGGCGCAGAAAAGAAGAGTGGTAATCAAAAGATAAAACAGAAGATAAGATACACAAAAAAAGGGTAGGAATTAAGATTCCTACCCAAAATTTTTAAAATCTAATATGTTAAAATAAATTAAGCTCTTTCAACTTTACCAGATTTTAAGCAGCTGGTGCAAACATGCAACTTCTTTGCGCCGCCGTTCACCTTACATTTAATGCTCTTAACGTTAGATTTCCAGATTGCGTTGCTTCTTCTATGAGAATGGCTTACGTTGTTGCCGAAATGAACGCCTTTACCACAAATATCACATTTAGCCATTTTGACACCTCCTCAACATCTGCGTTTTTACGCTTAATTTACATGGTTTTTGCAAAAAAAATAAAATGTGATTAACTCACAACATTGTTATATTAACAGAAAAGTAAAATAAAAGCAAGTAAAAAATATTTATTTTTTTTATTTTGTTGTTTCTTTTTTGTTAGAAAGCTGTTAAAATACATTATATATGTCTAAATGAGTAAAAAATACTCATAGTGCTTGTGGATGACTATTGAAGGAAAAGGATTCACAACAGTTATTTATATAAGGAGGTTCTATATGAAAGGTTCTTCTATGAATACCCATTTAGGTAATATTGTCATTGACAACGAGGTTATAGCACAATATGCGGGCAGTGTTGCTGTAGAATGCTTCGGTATTGTAGGTATGGCAGGTGTAAATGTTAAGGATGGTCTTGTTCGTCTGTTAAAGATGGATAGTATTACAAGAGGTATTGAAGTGTCTATTAGCGATAATAATAAACTGGTTTTGGATTTCCATGTGATTGTAGCGTATGGTGTCAGCATTATTGCAGTTACCGATAATCTGATTAGCAATGTAAAATACAAGGTGGAAGAGTTTACCGGTATTAAGATTGATAAAATTAACATCTTTGTTGAAGGTGTAAGAGTGATTGATTAATTAAGGAGGATTTACCGTGAGCTTACAAACAATCGATGCTAAGATGCTTTCCAAGATGTTCTTAGCCGGTGCGAAGAATTTAGAGCATAAAAAAGAATGGATTAATGAATTAAATGTTTTCCCGGTTCCCGACGGAGATACCGGTACTAATATGACTATGACGATTATGTCTGCCGCAAGAGAGGTTTCAGCTCTTGGAGATTCCCTGAATATGGAAAGTCTCTGTAAGGCAATCTCAAGCGGTTCTCTGCGCGGAGCCAGAGGTAATTCAGGAGTTATTCTTTCTCAGTTATTCCGTGGCTTTACGAAAGGAATCAAGGAAGAGACAGAAGTGAATGTTCCTATTTTGGCAGATGCAATGGATAAAGCAGTAGAAACTGCATATAAGGCAGTAATGAAGCCCAAGGAGGGCACCATCCTTACCGTAGCAAAGGGCGCTGCAGAAAAAGCGCATGAGCTTGCAGATGAAGGTGTAGAAGATCTGGAGGAATTTATAGGAGCTGTTATTGAACATGCCAAATATGTATTGAGCCAGACCCCGGAAATGCTTCCCGTATTAAAGCAGGCTGGCGTTGTGGATTCCGGCGGACAGGGCCTTGTAGAAGTATTATGCGGCGCATTTGATGCATTTCTTGGAAAGGAAATTGATTTGACGGTTGAGCCGGCACAGACTTCTTCCGGTATGACCATGAAATCCTCCTATGATGTGCAGGCAGAGGCTGATATTAAGTTTGGTTACTGTACAGAATTTATTATTCTTTTAAATAAGACTTTTAATATCAAGACGGAAATGGATTTCAAGGCATTCCTTGAATCCATCGGTGATTCTATTGTATGTGTTGCTGATGATGACGTAGTAAAGGTACATGTACATACCAATGATCCCGGTCTGGCTATCCAGAGGGCATTGAAGTATGGTGCATTATCCAATATGAAGATTGATAATATGCGTCTGGAGCATCAGGAAAAGCTTTTTAAAATGTCTGAAAAGGGTGCTGAGGTTATCGATGACACACCAGAAACACCTGTAAATGAAGCTGCTCCTGCAAAAGAGGTTGGATTCATTGCAGTATCAGTCGGTGAAGGTATTAATGAGATCTTTACCAGCCTGGGTGTTGACTATATTATTGAAGGTGGTCAGACCATGAATCCCAGTACAGCAGATATTTTAGATGCGGTGGATAAGGTAAATGCCAAGACTATCTTTATCCTGCCGAATAACAAAAATATCATTTTGGCTGCCAATCAGGCATCAGAGCTGATGACAGACAAGGATTTGCTGGTAATTCCTACAAAGACCATTCCGCAGGGTATCACTGCAGTCATCAATTACGTGCCGGAGCTTTCCGTTGAGGAAAATGAAGCAACAATGATGAGCGAAATCGGCAATGTAAAAACAGGTCAGGTAACTTATGCAGTCAGAGATACTGTGATTGATGATAAGGAAATCAAAAAGGGTGATTATATGGGTATCGGCGACAGTGGCATTCTTTCTGTCGGAGAAAGCATGGTAAATATCACCGAGGAAATGATTTCTAAGCTGGTAGATGATTCCTCTGAACTGATCAGTATTTATTACGGTTGTGATGTGGATGAGGCAGATGCAGAAGCTCTTCGTGAGGATGTGGAAAAGGCATATCCGTCCTGTGATGTAGAATTGCAGTATGGCGGTCAACCTATTTATTATTATGTTCTTTCTGTAGAGTAGAGGTAGCAAGGAGGCAGGATACTGTCTCCTTTTTTGCTCCATGAGCGTTAGGAGAATTGATATGAATCGCTATACTCCTGTAACAGAGATAAAAGGTGTCGGCGAAAAGACGGCCAAGCTGTTTCAAAAGCTGAATATTAACAATGTAGGGGATTTGCTTGCTCATTATCCCAGAGATTACGAAATATATGAGGAGCCTGTATCGATTGCTGAGGCCAAGATAGGAGAAGTCTGTGCCGTTTATGCAAGGGTATTAGGCATTCCCAATCAGAAAAAGATTCGCAATCTTGTAATATTAAATGTAAATGTTAGAGACGACAGCGGAGCTATGCAGCTGACGTTTTTTAACATGCCTTTTTTGAAGAAGGTACTGATGCCGGGCGGCTATTACTTGTTTCGAGGCCTTGTACAGAGTCGCGGTGCGACTATGATTATGGAGCAGCCTAAGCTGTTCTCTCTTGAAGAGTACCAGAAACAGACCAATCGCCTACGTCCCAGATACGCCCTAACCAAAGGACTTACCAATCAGGCAGTACAGAAGGCAATGAAACAGGCGCTTACCTTTTATGCCTTTGATAAGGAGTATTATCCTCCTGAAATTATGCAAAAATATGGTCTATTGCCCTATAAGGAGGCGCTACATGCCACGCATTTTCCTGTCACTTATGAGGAGATGCTGACCGCACGCAAACGTCTTGTTTTTGATGAGTTTTTTGGATTTTTATTATTGCTTCGCAAAAACAAAGACATGACTGTACAGATGGAGAACGGCTATCCCATGTTTGAAACTGCCGACACAGTGCGTTTTGTGGAGCAGATTCCATTTTCCCTGACAAAAGCACAGAAAAAGGTGTGGCAGGAGATACGGGACGATATGGGAAGTGCTGGCTGTATGAATCGTCTGATTCAGGGTGATGTTGGCTCCGGCAAGACAATTATCGCAATCCTTGCGCTTTTAATGTGTGCGGCAAATGGTTATCAGGGAGCGTTGATGGCACCCACAGAAGTGCTTGCCGTACAACATTATGAAAGTATTATGGAGTATACCCGCAAGTTTCACTTGATTTTTAAACCAGTGCTTTTAGTAGGCTCCATGACTGCCAAAGAAAAACGTGAAGTATATGAAAAAATTGCTACCGGCGAAGCTAATCTGATTATCGGAACCCATGCGTTGATTCAGGACAAGGTGAAATACCAAGCTTTAGCTTTAGTTGTGACAGATGAACAGCATCGTTTTGGTGTGAGGCAACGAGAAACATTAGTGGAAAAGGGAGAAAATCCTCATGTTCTGGTTATGAGTGCCACCCCGATTCCCAGAACTCTGGCGATTATTCTCTATGGAGATTTGCATATTTCCGTGATTGATGAATTACCGGCCAATCGTTTGCCTATCAAAAATTGTGTAGTTAACACCTCTTATCGAGATAAAGCATATGAATTTATTGCAAAAGAGGTGGCGCAGGGACGACAGGCATATGTTATCTGTCCACAGGTAGAGGAAGGCGAGCTGGAGGATGTTGAAAATGTGGTGGAATACACAGAGAAATTGCGAGCAGCTCTTCCGGCAAGCATTCAGATTGCCTATCTTCACGGCAAGCTTCGTCCTGCTGACAAAAATAAAATAATGGAAGAGTTTGCGGCACATAATATAGATGTGCTTGTATCAACAACGGTTATTGAAGTGGGTATCAATGTTCCCAATTCTACAGTAATGATGGTAGAAAATGCAGAGCGCTTTGGTCTGGCACAGCTTCATCAGCTGCGTGGTCGTGTGGGCAGAGGAGAGCATCAGAGCTATTGTATTTTTATAAGCTCCAAGGAAAATAAGGAGACTATGGAGCGCTTACAGATTTTAAATAAGTCTAATGACGGATTTTTTATTGCATCTGAGGATTTAAAGCTACGCGGACCGGGAGACATGTTTGGGATACGCCAAAGTGGTGAGTTTGCTTTTCGTGTGGGAGATATTTACACCGATGCGACGATATTACAACAGGCCGCAGAGGCGGTAGAACAATTACTGGTGGAGGATTCCGGCTTAGAAAAATCGGAAAATGAAGGTATTAGGAGACAATTACAGCAGCTGTCAGTGTGGCAGGAGGAGTTGGGGCGCACTCTGTAATCTCCAAAATATACAAGCTAAAAATGATTGACTTTCTGCATATATATCAGTACAATAATCTTGTTTAAAGGATATGGCACAAAACGTTTATCAAGATAGAAATGAGAGGATGCTATGGCAAAAATTGCAGTTGTAACAGACAGTAATAGTGGTATCACACAGACACAGGCAAAGGAGCTTGGTATATCTGTTGTTCCCATGCCTTTTATGATTAACAACGAAACCTATTTTGAAGATATTAATTTGACCCAGGAGCAGTTTTATGAGCTGTTGGAGTCCGGTGCTGATATTTCGACCAGTCAGCCTTCTCCGGAAGCGATAATGAAGCTTTGGGATGAGCTTTTAGAGGAATATGATGAAATTGTGCATATTCCCATGAGCAGTGGTTTGTCAGGTTCCTGCCAGAGCGCATTGATTTTTGCACAGGATTATGACGGTAAGGTTCAGGTGGTTAATAATCAGCGTATTTCCGTTACCCAGCGTCAGTCTGCATTGGATGCTAAGCTTTTAGTTCAAAAGGGTATGAATGCCAGAGAAATCAAGGATTTTCTGGAGGCAGATAAGTTTAACAGTAGTATCTATATTATGCTTGACACCTTATATTATTTAAAAAAGGGAGGCAGAATCACACCTGCCGCTGCGGCAATCGGTAGTATGCTTCGTTTAAAGCCGGTTCTTACGATTCAGGGAGAGAAGTTGGATGCATTTGCCAAGGCAAGAACCTCTGGACAGGGTAAAAGTATGATGATTAATGCTCTCCGCAATGACATTAACAATCGTTTTGGCGGCATGACAGACGAAAAGGGGATTTGGCTACAGATAGCGTATACCCATGACAAGGAAGCCGCTGAGTCTTTTAAGACAGAAGTACAGGAGGCTTTCCCTGATTATGAGATTCATATGGACCCTCTTTCTTTGAGCGTGGCATGTCATATCGGTCCGGGGGCGTTAGCTGTGGCATTTACCAAGAAGATTTCTGTATAATTTATGACTATTATTATGAAACGGAGCTTGTAAAAGTTCCGTTTTTGCATATATATGGTATTTTTCACTTTCATCATCACAAAATATATGATATAATAGACCATATTTGAGGCTTGGAACAAGGAGTAATTTTCTATATGGCAAAGGCAAATAATTATGATGCATCCAGCATTACAGTGCTAGAGGGGTTGGAGGCAGTCAGAAAACGTCCCGGAATGTATATCGGAAGTGTATCTACCAAAGGTTTAAATCATTTGATTTACGAAATTGTTGATAATTCCGTAGATGAACATTTGGCAGGCTTTTGTGATACCATTACGGTAACGCTTGAGGCGGATGGTTCGGCTACTGTTAGTGATAACGGTCGAGGCATCCCTGTCGGCATGCACGAAAAGGGAATCAGTGCAGAACGCCTTGTTTTTACCACACTTCACGCAGGCGGTAAATTTGACAATACAGCCTATAAGACAAGTGGCGGTCTCCATGGTGTGGGTTCCTCTGTTGTGAATGCCTTGTCTACCAGATTGACCGTCAGAGTCAAAAGTGGTGGTTTTATCTATGAGGATAAATATGAACGTGGTAATCCGGTGGTTGATTTGGTAGATGGTTTGCTTCCCGTGGTAGGTAAGACAAAGGAGACCGGAACCTGTATCAGCTTTTTGCCGGATGATACGATTTTTGATAAAACACGTTTCAAGGAGGATGATGTCAAAAGTCGTCTCCATGAAACAGCTTATTTGAACCCTGCGCTTACTATTATTTTCGAGGACAAGCGCAAGGAAGAGCCGGAGCAGGTTGTTTTTCATGAGCCTGAGGGAATTGTAGGCTTTATCAAGGATATGAATAAGTCCAAGGAAACCATTCATGATGTTATTTACTTCAGTGGAGAGAATGAAGGCATTTCTGTCGAGGTTGCTTTCCAGTATGTGAACGAATTCCATGAGAATGTTCTGGGCTTTTGTAATAATATATATAATTCCGAAGGCGGTACGCATCTTACCGGCTTTAAAACCATGTTTACAAATGTAATTAACACCTATTCCAGAGAACTTAATATTTTAAAGGAAAAGGATGCCAATTTTACAGGTGCTGATGTACGAAACGGTATGACTGCAGTAGTATCCATCAAGCATCCGGACCCCAGATTTGAAGGTCAGACCAAGACGAAGCTTGATAATCAGGATGCGGCAAAGGTTGTGAGTAAGGTGACAGGTGATGAAATCGTGCATTTCTTTGACCGTAATCTTGAAACCTTAAAGAATATTATCGGGTGTGCGGAAAAGGCTGCTAAAATCCGTAAGACAGAAGAGAAAGCCAGAACTAATATGCTTACCAAGCAGAAATTTTCCTTTGATTCCAATGGAAAACTGGCAAACTGTGAATCCAGAGACCCCTTTAAATGTGAAATTTTCATTGTAGAGGGTGATTCTGCAGGTGGTAGTGCCAAAACTGCCCGCAACAGAATGTTTCAGGCGATTCTGCCTATCCGTGGTAAGATTTTGAACGTAGAGAAGGCAAGTATTGATAAGATTCTGGCGAATGCAGAGATCAAGACTATGATTAATGCATTTGGATGCGGTTTTTCAGAAGGATATGGCAATGATTTTGATATTTCCAAGCTTCGTTATGACAAGATTATTATTATGGCAGATGCGGACGTGGATGGAGCCCATATTTCCACCTTATTGCTCACTTTATTCTACCGCTTTATGCCGGATTTGATTTTCGAAGGACATGTATATATTGCAATGCCGCCTTTATATAAAGCGATGCCCTCCAAGGGTGCGGAAGAATATTTGTATGATGATAAGGCATTGGAGAGATACCGCAAGAACCACAAGGGGCCCTTTACGCTGCAGCGCTATAAAGGTCTTGGTGAAATGGATGCCCAACAGCTGTGGGAAACAACACTTGATCCTGAAACACGTATGCTAAAGCGTGTGGAAATAGAGGATGCAAGAATGGCCTCTGAAGTAACGGAAATGCTAATGGGAACAGACGTGCCTCCCCGTAAGGCATTCATCTACAATCATGCCACAGATGCAGAGCTGGATATTTAACGAACAGATATATGAAATAAAATGAGGGTTACTATGAACAACGACAGAATCATAAGAACAGAATATTCGGAGGAGATGCAGAAGTCTTACATAGATTATGCCATGAGTGTTATTGTGGCGAGAGCACTTCCTGATGTAAGGGATGGTTTGAAGCCGGTACAGAGGCGTACCCTTTATGATATGCATGAGCTGGGAATCCGATATGATAAGCCATACCGCAAGAGTGCCCGTATCGTAGGTGATACCATGGGTAAGTATCATCCCCATGGTGACAGCTCCATTTATGAAGCGCTGGTGGTGATGAGTCAGGATTTCAAGAAGGGGCTTCCGCTGATAGACGGACATGGTAACTTTGGTAATATCGAGGGTGACGGTGCCGCGGCAATGCGTTATACCGAGGCAAGACTGCAGAAAATCACGCAGGAAGCATTTCTTGCCGATTTGGATAAGGATGTAGTGGATTTTGTGCCGAACTTTGATGAGACGGAGAAGGAGCCTTCCGTATTGCCGGTTAAGATTCCTAATCTGTTGGTAAACGGCTCCGAGGGTATTGCGGTAGGTATGGCAACCAGTATTCCGCCGCATAATCTGGGAGAGGTTATTGATGCAACTAAAGCATATATGCTGGATGAAAATATAACCAATCGTGAGCTGATGCGTTATTTAAAGGGACCGGACTTCCCTACGGGCGGTATTGTTATCAACAAGGATGAATTGTTGGATATCTATGAAACCGGTATGGGTAAGATTAAGATTCGCGGTAAGGTGGAATTTGAAAAGGCCAAGGGCGGTAAAACCAATGTTGTGATTACTGAAATTCCTTATACCATGATTGGTGCTAATATTTCAAAGTTTCTTTCCGATGTTGCGGCTCTGGCAGAGACTAAAAAGACACAGGATATTGTTGATATTTCCAATCAGTCCTCCAAAGAAGGCATCCGTATCGTAATAGAATTGCGCAAGGATGCTGACCCGGAGAATTTTGTAAATATGCTTTACAAAAAGACTCGTTTAGAGGATACCTTTGGCGTAAATATGTTGGCGATTGCTGATGGCAGACCGGAGACCATGAGCCTGAAGCAAATCATTAAGGCAAATGTTGATTTTCAGTTCCAAGTAGCCACCAGAAAATATACGAATCTGCTTGCCAAGGAAATGGAGCGCAAGGAGGTACAGGAGGGTCTGATTAAAGCTTGTAATGTAATTGATCTGATTATTGAGATTCTGCGCGGTTCCAAGGATCGAGCCATGGCAAAGGCATGCTTGGTTGAGGGTAAAATTGACGGCATTAAATTCCGCTCTAAGGAGTCCAAAATCATGGCAACGCAGCTTTGCTTTACGGAGAGACAAGCCAATGCCATTCTGGAAATGCGTTTATACAAGCTGATTGGTCTCGAAATAGAAGCTTTAATCAATGAGCATGAGGAAACCATGGCCAATATTTATCGCTATGAGGATATTCTGGAAAGAAGAGACTCCATGGCACAGGTAATTATGAATGAGTTGGAAAGCTTCCGTAAGGAATATGCTCATCCCCGAAAGACTGTTATTGAAAACGGTCAGGAGGCTGTGTATAAAGAAAAAGAAATGGAAGAGATGGAAGTGGTATTCCTGATGGATCGATTCGGTTATGCCAAGACCATTGATATGTCCACCTATGAGAGAAATAAAGAAGCTGCTGATGCAGAGAATAAATATGTATTTACCTGTAAGAACACAGGAAGGGTATGCCTGTTTACCAATATGGGACAGCTTCATACTATCAAAGTCCTTGATTTGCCCTTTGGCAAATTTCGTGACAAGGGCGTACCTATTGATAATGTAAGTAATTTTAGTCAGGAAAAGGAAGAAATCGTATACATCACCAGTCAGACAGAATTGAATCTGTGTCAGGTTATCTTTGTCACCGCACAGTCCATGATGAAGATTGTGGATGGTGGTGAATTTGATGTTGCAAAGCGTACAGTTGCAGCCACCAAGCTTGCAGAGGAAGACCGGGTAGTAAGTGTTACCTCTATCAGGGAACAAAGGAATATTGTGTTACAGTCCAAGGAAGGCTATTTCTTAAGATTCCCGATTGAGGAGATTCCCGAAAAGAAAAAAGGCGCCATTGGGGTCCGTGGTATGAAGCTTGGCGATAAGGACAGCATTGAACAGGTATATTACACCAGAAATGCAGTAGAATCTGTAATAGAGTACAAAGAGAAAAAGGTTGTGTTAAACAATTTAAAACCCGGCAAACGTGACACCAAGGGAACAAAAATCCGTGTATAGATTACATGTGATAGCAGAAAGGAATATTCTATGAGAGTAATTGCAGGTACGGCAAGAAGTCTTCCACTAAAGACCCCAGAGGGGAAAGATACCAGACCTACAACAGATCGTATTAAGGAAACACTGTTCAATATGCTGCAGGCTTATATTCCCGATTGCGTATTTGTGGATGTTTTCAGTGGAAGCGGCGGAATCGGAATTGAAGCCTTAAGCCGCGGTGCCAGAAAAGCATATTTTATTGAGAATGCACCTAAGGCAGTTGCGTGTATTGAGGAAAATCTGGCATTTACGAAATTCACAGACCGTGCTATAGTATTAAAGCAGGATGCGTGTGCAGGTCTGTCCGGTATTTATGAAACACAGGCAGATGTGATTTTTATGGATCCGCCTTATGGACAGGAACATGAGCGGCGAGTATTGGAACAACTACATTCTGCGAAATATGTATCAGAAGATACTTTAATTATCGTGGAGTCTTCTCTTGATACAGATTTTACCTATTTGGACGATTTGGGTTTTGCAATTCAGAAGGAAAAGAAATATAAAACCAACAAACATGTATTTATCCGTAAAAAATAATTTGATATGGAGAAGATTATGAAAAAAGCAGTATATCCCGGTAGTTTTGACCCGGTCACTTACGGACATCTGGATATTATCAGACGTGCTTCGGAGATTTTTGATGTATTAATTGTAAGTGTTCTTAATAATAAAGAAAAGACACCGTTGTTTTCTGTGGAGGAACGTGTTAAGATACTAAAAGAAGCAACAAAAGATCTTCCGAATGTTCAGGTGGATAGCTTTAGCGGTTTACTGATTAATTATGCAGCTCAGAATGATATTCATGTGGCTGTCAGAGGCTTGCGAGCAATCACTGATTTTGAGTACGAGCTGCAAATGGCACAGATTAACAGCAAATTGTCTAATGGTGAGTTGGACACGGTGTTTTTAACTACAAGCTTAGAATATGCATATCTGAGTTCCTCAAGTGTAAAGGAGATTGCCAATTTTGATGGTGATATCAGTCAGTGCGTACCTGATTTTGTGGAAGCTTTGGTTCGTGAGAAGATCAATCTGAAACGTCAAGCATAAGGAGATATTATGAGCAGCAGAATAGAACAGTTAATTGATGAAATTGAAGAGTATATTGAGAGCTGTAAGCCCAAATTTATGTCTAATACGGAGATTATCGTTAATAAGGACGAAATTGATGAGCTTTTACGTGAGCTTCGTATGAAGACTCCTGATGAAATCAAGCGTTATCAGAAGATTATCAGCAATAAAGAAGCTATTTTAAATGATGCTCGCGAAAAGGCAGAAGCCTTGATTAATGAGGCGACCATCCATACCAATGAGCTGATTAACGAGCATGAGATTATGCAGCAGGCATATGCTCAAGCCAATGAAGTGGTTACCATGGCAAGCAGACAGGCTCAGGAGATATTGGATAATGCTACTATTGAAGCCAACAGTCTGCGAGCAGCCGCAATGCAGTATATGGACGATGTTTTGTCTCATCTTGAAAATATTATTACCTCTTCAACACAATCTGCTGTGAGCAATTATGATAGCCTGATTGGTTCCTTGAACCAGTATCGGGATATTATTCAATCCAATCGCAATGAGCTTCACCCTGAAGATTTAGAGGATGAAGTAACCGGCGTGGCAGATGAAGACGATAATTCAGATGATATTGATTGATACTCTAATAAAACAAAAATATCCGGGGGACCAGTTTTCATATGAAAGCTGGTTCTTGTTATAAGAAAATAGTGCGAATAGGGAATGTAAATGGTATATAGATTACAAGAAATGCATCATACAATAAATCGAATCAAGGCAGTAAGAGTTGTCATATGTATGACACTATTGGTGCTTTTATGGCTATGCACAGCTTCTGTGGCACAGGCGGCTCCCCGAATTCAGGATGTAGGGGATAAGCTGGTTATTGTTATTGATCCGGGACATGGCGGTGCAAATGAAGGGACCATAGCCGGTGAATATCCTGAGAAAATCATGACCTTAATCAGTGCGCAGGCCATGTATGATGAATTGATACAATTCGATAATGTAGAAGTATATATGACAAGAAATGATGACAGGGATATGTCTTTAGAAGAACGCGCTGTATTTGCAGAGAGCGTAGATGCAGATTTTATGTTTAGCATTCATTATAATGCCTCAGAGCATCACACCTTGTTCGGCTCGGAGGTATGGATATCTAATCAGCCGCCTTACAATGCCTACGGTTATCAGTTTGGTCATATGCAGATGCTGGAAATGGAAGAGAGGGGGCTCTTTTTACGGGGAATCAAGACCAGACTGAACGATAATGGCTTGGATTATTATGGAATTATCAGAGAGTCCGTGGAAAGAAACGTGCCGGCAGTTATCATTGAGCATTGTCATGTGGATGAAGAAAGAGATATTCCTTTTTGTGATACGCAAGAGGATTGGATTGCCTTTGGTCAGGCTGATGCCAGAGCCGTTGCAAAGTATTTTGGTTTGTCCAGCAGTAGCCTTGGCATTGATTACAGTCAGGAACAGGAGCAATTACCTTCTGCTGATGAGCACAGTCGCGTACAGAGCACCCTGCGAGATGAGACCTCACCGGACGTATGCATGATTGAAATGGTAAATGCAGATTATGATACCGGAGAGATAGAGATACAGATAACTGCAGCCGATTATGACAGTCCATTGCTATATTATACTTACAGCATGGATGGGGGCACTATCTACTCTCCCCTGAAACCATGGCCGCAATTAGATGTGTTAGAGGAAACATATGCTGATACTTTCAGCCTGTTTGTTCAGGCAGAATCAGGTACAACACCGGAGATTATAGTCAGGGCATACAATCTGGCTGATTTGTACACAGAAAGTAATGCTATTCCATTTTTGCAAACCTTCCATTACGGCGAACCGGAGATTGAGGAGACTTTACCGGAAGAGAATTCCACAATTGTGGAACGTGACCGTCACACTATCGGAACCACCACCTTTGTGCCTGCAGGTATCGGAGAGATTACTGAGAAGGAAGATGCGGTTAGCATTCTTGACTTTTTGAAAATCTGCCTGGTATTTGTGGTGCTTCTGTTTGGCATTGTATTGATTTCGCAGACAATCAGCTACCGTAGACGCCTTAAGCGCAGACGTCAGCGCATGAAAGAGGCTCTGAAGAAACAAAACCACAATAAATAATATAGTGCGGTAAGGAACAGTAACAGGATTTTGTGAAAGGTATAATCCGCGATGGAAAGGTCTGTATTCTTGATACAACTATTAGTCTGGGCAATACAGGACAATCCGCCAAAGGGAAGCAGCAGAAGCGTATACAGAGGCGCATGATGCTGTAATAAATTTAATCCGCCGCTGATTTCAAACAAAGGGGCCAGTATCAGCGGTTGCTTTCCTAGAAAAACATGTGGAAGCAGATTCAACAGATTAAAGAGAATCATATATCCTCCAAGACTCAGGATACTTTGTATTGAGGAGATAATAGACTCATCAATGACAGTGAGCAAGGAAGAATTTGGGGCTATCTTTACAGACTCTGATAAGGTTGATTTAATTGAAATATCACGGTAAAAGGTATAGCGTAAGATAAGTCCATATAATAACGGTATCCCATACATTCCTATAAGGTATGGCACTAATAGCTGTCTTTGAAGCAGCGGAATAACAAAACCGATAAAATATACCGGACCGATATTATTGCAGAAGGCCAATAGGAATTCTGCCTCTCGTCTCGTAATCATATTTCGGGAATAGAGGTCAGCTATGGTTTTAGCACCCATTGGGAAACCACATAAATATCCCATGAGTATAGCATATGCAGCATTGCGGGACACATGAAACAAGGGTCTTATCACAGGATACGCAAGGCTGGTAAAGCTTTCCGTAAGCTGCAGGCGTATCATGATTCCCGAGATAATCATAAAGGGAAGGAGTGTCGGTATCATTTTCTCAAACCATAACTCCAAACCCATAAATGCATAGTAGAGACTTAACTCAGAATGTGTTAAAATACAAAAGGTAAGAATAAGAAAGCTTAAGGTATATATTATTTTGATAATCTTCACACACCTTATTTTTGTCTTTAAAATATATGAAATGCAAATGGAAATTAGAAATAGAACGAGGTAGTCATGCGTCTTGATAAATATTTGTCTGAATTAAATATTGGTTCGCGCAGTCAGGTAAAAACCTATATTCGTCAGAAGCTGATCAAGGTGAATGGAGAGCTTGCCACAAAACCGGAGCAAAAGGTGGATGAGACGAAGGATATCATTACCTTTCGTGGAAACACCCTGCAATATCAAAGATATGTTTACTATATGCTGAATAAGCCACAGGGAGTAGTGTCTGCCACACAGGATAATACAGCTAAAACAGTGGTGGATATCATTGATTCTCCCAGAAAAGCTGATTTGTTTCCGGTGGGAAGACTGGACAAGGATACGGAAGGCCTGCTTTTACTGACGAACGACGGAGAAATGGCACACGATATGCTTTCTCCCAAAAAACATGTAAACAAGACCTATCTGGTAACTATTAAAGAGAAGCTTTCAGAAGAGGCGATAAACAAACTGGAAATAGGTGTGGATATTGGTGATGAGAAGCCTACTGCCCCTGCCATGGTTCAGGTACAGGATGATTATCATATATTACTGACTATACAGGAAGGTCGTTTTCATCAGGTGAAACGCATGCTTAAGGCAGTAGATAATGAGGTGACTCACCTTAAGAGAATCAGCTTTGGTGCACTTACTTTAGATGAAAAGCTTGCACCGGGAGAAAGCAGAGAATTGACACCACAGGAGGTGGAACTGATACATGAAGAAACAAATGCTACAGGACAAGGAAGCGGTTATTTTTGACTTAGACGGCTCGCTGGTGGATTCCATGTGGATGTGGCGGGAAATCGATATTGAATATTTGGGACGTTTTGGTATTCCTCTACCGGAGAATTTGCAGGCGCAAATCGAAGGCATGAGCTTTAGCGAGACGGCTGTTTATTTTAAAGAAAACTTTCAGATACCGGACTCCATCGAACAGATGAAAAAGGACTGGAATGAAATGGCTTGGGATAAATACTTAAATGAGGTCCCTTTAAAGCCCGGAATTCCGGAATTCCTTGCAGTCTGCAGGGAGCGTGGTATCAAGCTTGGCATTGCTACCAGCAATTCCAGAGAGCTCGTAGAAAATATTGCAGCAGTACACAACTTACATGATTTCTTTTCCTGCATTATGACCGGCTGTGATGTAGCACACGGGAAGCCCGCCCCGGATATTTATCTGGCGGTGGCGCAAACACTTCAGGTGGAACCGGCCAAATGTCTGGTGTTTGAAGATATTATTCCGGGTATTATGGCAGGCAAAAATGCCGGCATGGAGGTCTGTGCCGTAGAAGATGCATATTCTATCCATGATCGAGAAGCGAAGCAAGAGCTTGCAGATTACTATATAGAAGATTATTTTGATTTTTAAAGGAGCATTTATGTCGCAACATTCTTTTTTACCCATTTCTCCGGCAGATATGAGGGAGAGGGGAATAGAACAGCTTGACTTTGTATATATCATTGGTGATGCTTATGTGGATCATCCTTCCTTCGGACATGCTATTATCAGTCGTATTCTGGAGGCTCATGGCTACAGTGTAGGGATTATCTCACAGCCGGACTGGAAGGATGATAAGAGTGTAACCATTCTTGGTCGTCCACGTCTGGGTTTTCTGGTTTCCGCAGGAAATATGGACAGCTGCGTAAACCACTATTCTGTATCTAAGAAAAGGCGTAGTACAGATGCATATTCCCCCGGTGGAGAGATGGGAAAGCGCCCGGACCATGCAACGGTAGTTTATGGTAATCTGATTCGCAAAAATTACCGGGATATCCCTATTATTATCGGTGGAATAGAAGCCAGCCTGCGGAGAATGGCGCATTACGATTATTGGACAGATTCCTTCAAGCGCTCTATCCTTTTGGATAGTCAGGCAGACTTGATTTCCTACGGAATGGGTGAAAAGTCCATCGTGGAAATAGCAGATGCACTGGCAGCCGGTATTGCAGTAAAGGACATAACCTTTATAAAAGGAACTGTATACAAAACAAAGGATATTTCAGGAATCTATCAGGCAGCAACCCTTCCTTCCTACGAGGAGATGAAGATTGAAAAGCGCAAATACGCTGAGAGCTTTGCCGTTCAGTATGCCAATACCGATTTTTGCACCGGCAAGCCACTGGTGGAGCCATATCCCAACAATGTGTTTGTGGTACAGAATCCGCCGCAACCACCTCTTTCTACAGAGGAAATGGATGCCGTGTATGATTTACCTTATATGCGAACCTATCACCCCTCCTATGAGGAAAAAGGCGGTATTCCGGCGATTTCAGAAATAAAATATTCCTTAATCAGTAATCGTGGCTGTTTTGGAGGCTGTAGCTTTTGTGCATTAACCTTTCATCAGGGGCGAACGATTCAGGTCAGAAGTCATGATTCTATTATCAAAGAAGCTCAGCTATTGACAAAGGAACCCGATTTTAAGGGCTATATCCATGATGTCGGCGGACCTACGGCGAATTTTCGCCAGCCCTCCTGCCAAAAGCAGATGACGAAGGGCGTATGTAAAAACAGGCAATGCTTATTTCCAAAGCCCTGTCCTAATATGAAAGCGGACCACTCGGATTATTTAGCCCTGCTTAGGAAGCTGCGGGCCTTACCCGGTGTCAAAAAGGTGTTTATCCGTTCCGGTATCCGATTTGATTATCTGTTGGCAGATCCTGATGACACCTTTTTCAGAGAATTGGTCGAGCATCATGTCAGCGGACAGCTAAAGGTAGCACCGGAGCATATATCCGATGTGGTGCTACAGCGTTTGGGCAAGCCTGAAAATGCAGTGTATGAGCGTTTTGTGGCGAAATATAAAAAATTAAATGCACAGCTTGGTAAGAATCAGTTTTTAGTGCCGTATCTGATGTCTTCGCACCCCGGTTCTACCTTGAAGGAAGCTATTGAGCTGGCAGAATATTTGCGAGATCTGGGCTATATGCCGGAGCAGGTTCAGGATTTTTATCCCACACCCTCTACCATGTCCACCGTAATGTACTATACCGGTCTGGACCCCAGAGATATGAAGCCTGTGTATGTCTGCCGCAATCCGCATGAGAAAGCCATGCAGCGAGCTCTGATACAATACCGCAATCCCAAGAATTATGATTTGGTATATGAAGCATTGACAACGGCAGGACGTACGGATTTGATCGGATTTGATAAAAAATGTCTGATTCGTCCCAGAAAGCTTGCAGGAGAACGCAGAGCCTCCAGAGAACATAAATCCTACGGAGGACGTAAAGCTCCCGGTTCCAATGCTTCAACTGGAAAGATGCACAAAAAGAAGACCATTCGAAATGTGCACAAGAAAAAAGCATAGAAAGGAACAGACCACATGAATGTAATCATTATCACCGGTGCATCCTCCGGTATCGGCGAGGAATTTGCCTATCAGTTGGATGAATATTTTACTAATATTGATGAATTTTGGCTGATTGCCCGCAATCGTGAGAAATTAAATATAGTTGCAGACAGGCTGCAGCACAAGACACGCATTCTTTCCATGGATATTACAAAGGATGCTCAGTTAGAGCGTTTGGAGGATACCCTTCAGGAGAATAAGGCAGTTGTTCGTATGCTGATTAACTGTGCCGGTTACGGCTTGATGGGTGCCTTTCAAAATCAGGACAGAGAGGGGATGCTTGGAATGGTTCACTTGAATTGTGAGGCACTTACCAATATTACCCACCGCCTGATTCCTTATATGCGACGTGGAAGCCGCATTATTCAGATGGCATCCAGTGCAGCGTTTTTACCACAGACTGATTTTGCAGTATATGCGGCGACCAAATCCTATGTTTTGAGCTTCTCAAGAGCCTTAGGGGAGGAATTACGAGAGCATGGAATCTATGTGACAAGTGTCTGCCCCGGTCCGGTAGATACCCCGTTCTTTGATATTGCAGAGAAAAATGGTACGACACTTGTTGTTAAGAAGTATACTATGGTGAAGGCTGACAGAGTAGTGGCAAAGGCTTTACGCGATTCCTACCACAAGCGTACGATGTCCGTATGTAGCCTTCCCATGCAGCTGTTTGAAGTAAGCACCAAGATACTTCCGCATGATATGTTTTTACAAATGATGACATTTTTGAAGAAAAGAGAAAAAATATGAAACTGATACGAATGTTTTCCACTTACAATTATAAAGGTCAACGCAATTATTTGAATACGCAGAAACGCTATGAGATCCTGCGCACCATTCTGTATTTTGCAATATCTATCAGCTTGTTTGTGGCCGGTTGGATTCATACCGGCAGTCGGGAAAATTTACTGACGGTAGTGGCTGTTTTTGGGTGTCTTCCAGCTTGTAAAAGTACGGTGGATATGATTATGTTTTTACGCTTTAAGGGCTGTTCGGCAGAAGATGCCGACTGTATAGAAGCGCACAACGAGACTCTTGAGGGAATGTTTGATGTAGTGTTCACCTCCTATGATAAGAATTTCAATCTGCATCATGTTACTGTCAGAGGCAATACTCTGTGCGGTTATACGAAAAGTGATAAATTTGATGAACAGGCATTTTATAAGCATTTAGATTCTATGCTGAAAAAGGATAATTTTAAGGATACCACCATCAAGGTATTTACAAATATCAGAAAGTATACCGAGCGCTTGGAACAAATGAAGGCGCTGCCTGAGGAACAGGCTATTACAGAAGGAATCATTGCTACCATTAAGAATATATCGTTATAGGAGAATCCCATGCATTCGGTAACTATCGGCAATAATCAGGCCGGACAACGCCTGGATAAATTTTTAAAAAAATATTTGCCCGAAGCCGGAAGCGGCTTTTTGTATAAAATGCTGCGCAAGAAGAACATAACCCTAAATGGTAAAAAGGCAGAGGGGAAGGAAATGTTGGCTGTGGGAGATGAGGTCCGCTTTTTCTTTTCAGAGGCGACCTTTGCCAAATTTTCCGGTGTAGACAGTACGCACGCACGCTCCAATATGACCGGTCAGGTGGATAGAAGCACTATATCACAATACGAAACAGCCTATCAAACGTTAAAGGGAATCGAAGTATTATATGAGGATGCACATATCCTTGTAATAAATAAGCCGGCTGGAATATTGACCCAGAAGGCGGCTGCTAAGGATATATCCTTAAATGAATGGCTGATAGGATATTTATTGTCTACCAAGGCACTTATGAGCAAAGAATTACATGCCTTCCGACCTTCGGTCTGCAACAGGCTGGACCGCAACACCAGTGGAATCGTATTGTGTGGGAAATCATTAGAAGGCTTACAGGCACTGAGTCGTGTCATTAAGGAACGCACCATACAGAAGTTTTATCAGACCATCTGCATCGGTACATTGAAGGAAGATAAGCTTTTGGAGGGATACTTATACAAAGATTCTACAACCAACAAAGTGACACTGTTAAAGGAAGTGCCTGACAAAGGCAAGGGGACGGATGCTGTTCCCATTAAAACAGCATATCATCCGCTGGCTACAACGACAGAATACACTTTATTGGAGGTAGAACTGATTACCGGACGTACTCATCAGATTCGTGCCCATTTGGCAAGTACAGGACATGCTCTGATCGGAGATTATAAATATGGGGTACGCAGGATTAATGATGCCTTCAAACACAAATATCGCTTGGAAGCACAGCTTTTACATGCCTACAAGATAGTCTTCCCCGAAGGAGAAAACGGGGTGTTGAAAGCTTTAAACGGTAGGGAAATCATTGCGCCCCTTCCGAATTTATTTCAACAGATTAAAACGGATTTGAGACTTAATTAGCCTAACGATATACTTCTCGCATTGATAAACAAGGAGGTGCCGGCTATGGCAACCTGGAATTCCAGAGGCTTAAGAGGCTCCACTCTGGAGGAAATGATTAACAGAACTAACGAAAAATACGCCGATAACGGGCTTGCCTTAATCCAAAAGGTTCCTACACCCATTACACCTATCAAAATGGATAAGGAACAGAGGCAGATTACGCTGGCATATTTTGACCAGAAGAGTACCGTGGATTATATTGGTGTAGTGCAAGGGATTCCTGTCTGCTTTGATGCTAAGGAATGTG
Organism: Lachnospiraceae bacterium; assembly: GCA_015056915.1. Taxonomy (GTDB): domain Bacteria; phylum Bacillota; class Clostridia; order Lachnospirales; family Lachnospiraceae; genus Acetatifactor. The sequence continues at coordinate 158,197 of SVFK01000003.1, read as the reverse complement.
CGCAAGACACCTTTTCTCTGCAAAATATTCATGAGCATCAGGTGGAATTTATGCGCAGATTTGAGGAACAGGGGGGAATTGCCTTCTTTCTCATTTTCTACAGCAATAAGGATATTCTCTATTATTTACCCTATGAGATGTTGCGTTTTTTCTGGGATAGAGCCAAAGATGGCGGCAGGAAAAGTTTTCGTTTTGAAGAGTTAAATCCGGAATATGTGCTTCCCAAGAAGCATGGTATTCTTGTGCCGTATCTGGATATTTTAAAAAAGGATTTGGAAGATAGAGAAGAATAGCTTGACAGATAAAGAATCATTCGATATACTTCTAATAGTTTCATGTGCTAACCAAGTAGCACGTTAATACATTAAAGCAAGCATAAAATATTTAATTATAACTATCAATATGTGTGATAAGAGAGGTCCTATATGAGTAAAAGATTATTACATACCCCCGAGGGAGTTCGGGATATATACGGAAAAGAATATGCCAGAAAGCTTTATATAGAGAAGAAACTGCATGAAATTATTAAAAGCTACGGTTATGAGGATATTCAGACACCAACCTTTGAATATTTTGATGTTTTTTCAAAGGAAATCGGTACCACTCCAAGCAAGGAGCTTTATAAGTTCTTTGATAAGGAGGGCAATACCTTAGTGCTTCGTCCCGATTTTACGCCGTCCATTGCAAGATGTGCTGCTAAATATTTTCTGGAGGAGCTTGTTCCCATCCGTTTCAGTTACAACGGCAATACCTTTACCAATACCACCAATTTGCAGGGCAAATTAAAGGAAGTAACACAGATGGGCGCGGAGCTGATTAATGCTCCCGGCGTGGAAGCGGATGCTGAAATGATCAGTCTGGTAATCGAAGCCTTGAAAAACACGGGGCTTACACGTTTTCAGATAAGCATCGGTGAGGTGGATTATTTTAAAGGACTGTGTGAAGAGGCCGGTCTGGATGAAGATACGGAGTTGGAGCTTCGCAGCTGCATATCCGGCAAAAATTATTTTGCGGCGCAGGAGCTGTTGGCAGAGCGTAAGGTGGCAGAACCATATCATAGTATTTTGTTAAAGCTTGCAGATATGTTTGAAACCAGAGAATCCTTAAAAGAAGCCAAGGCGATGGTAAAAAATCCCCGTTCGCTGGCTGCCATTGCACATTTGGAAAAGCTTTATGATGTCTTAAAGTTATATGGTGTGGAGGAATATGTATCCTTTGATTTGGGTATGCTCAGCAAATACCATTATTATACAGGTGTGATTTTTAAGGCATACACCTATGGTGTGGGAGACGCCGTGGTTAAGGGCGGTCGTTATGACAATCTGTTGCACCAGTTTGGTAAGGAAGCTTCTGCAATCGGTTTTGTAATTGTGGTAGATGATATTATGGAAGCATTGTCCAGACAGAAGGTAGAGCTTGCAGTAGTTGAGAATAAACAAACTATTGTTTATAAAGCAGGGGACAATCAGGATTTTGCAGAGAAGCTGAAGGAGACCAAAGCTCTTCGCAGTCAGGGAATTTCTGTAGAGCTGATACCTAATTAATGAATTTGAGGAGATAGTTAGAATGAGTGATGACAGATATTTAACCTTTGCTCTGGGAAAAGGAAGACTGGCAAAGAAAACCCTGGAGCTTTTCGAGCAGATTGGTATTACCTGCGAGGAAATGAAGGATAAGGATACCAGAAAGCTTATTTTTGTAAATGAAGAGTTAAAGCTGCGTTTTTTCCTGTCAAAGGGACCGGATGTACCCACTTATGTGGAATATGGTGCTGCTGATATTGGTGTGGTAGGTAAGGATACCATTTTGGAAGAGAACCGTAATGTGTACGAGGTGCTGGATTTGGGCTTTGGTAAGTGTCGCATGTGTGTCTGCGGACCCTTATCTGCCATGGAACTGTTGCAGCATCATGAGCGTATTCGTGTGGCAAGCAAATATCCCAATATTGCCAAGGATTATTTCTATAACAAGAAGCATCAGACAGTGGATATTATCAAATTGAACGGCTCTGTGGAGCTGGGTCCTCTTGTAGAGCTGTCAGATGTGATTGTGGATATTGTGGAAACAGGCTCTACCCTGCGGGAAAACGGACTGGAGGTACTGGAAGAAATCTGCCCCCTTTCCGCACGTATGATTGTCAATCCGGTGAGTATGCAGATGGAAGCGGAGCGTATTAAGGAGCTGGTGCGCGCCATTCGAAACAAGCTGGCGGAAGCAAAATAAGAAATATAAGAGAAAGGTAACTGCGCAGTGATGCGTAGCTTGGAATCCATATGAGAATTATTGAATTAAATGATGCTACCAAGCAGAGCATTTTAGATGATTTGTTAAAGAGAAGCCCTAATAATTACTCACAATATGAGGCAACCGTCAATGAAATTATTGATCGTATCCGAACAGAGCGGGATCAGGCAGTGTTTGATTATACCTTAAAATTCGATAAGTTTCAGTTGACTTCTGAGAATATCCGAGTGACCCGGGCTGAAATCGAAGAGGCCTACACACAGATGGATGCACAGTTAATCGCCGTGATTAGAGAAGCGGCTGAAAATATTCGCACCTTCCACATGAAACAGCTTCGTAACAGTTGGTTTGATGCCCAACCGGACGGTACGATTGTGGGAATGAAAATGACCCCCATTGCCAAAGCAGGCGTATATGTACCCGGCGGTAAGGCGGCTTATCCTTCCAGCGTTTTGATGAATGTAATTCCTGCAAAGGTGGCTGGAGTGGGTGAGATTATTATGACAACACCTCCCGGAGCTGACGGAAAGGTGAATCCGGGCACTCTGGTTGCTGCTGATATTGCAGGTGTGGACACTATTTATAAGGTGGGGGGGGCACAGGCGATTGCTGCACTGGCATTCGGTACCGAATCCATTCCTAAGGTAGATAAAATCACCGGTCCGGGTAATATTTTCGTTGCCCTTGCCAAGAAAGCGGTATATGGCTATGTAAGCATTGATTCCATTGCCGGTCCCAGTGAGATTCTTGTCCTTGCGGATGAAACAGCCAATCCACGTTATGTGGCGGCAGATTTACTGTCTCAGGCAGAGCATGATGAGCTTGCAAGTGCGATTCTGATTACCACCTCTAAGGAGCTTGCCGAAAAGGTATCAGAAGAGGTGGATGGTTTTATAAAAGTACTTTCCAGACCGGAGATTATGCAGAAGTCATTGGATAATTATGGATATATATTATTGGCAGAGAGTATGCAGGATGCCATTGATGCCGCCAATGAGATTGCATCGGAGCACCTTGAGATTCTTACCAGGAATCCCTTTGATACCATGACAAGAATTCGCAATGCCGGAGCTATTTTTATGGGAGAGTATTCCTCCGAGCCCTTAGGTGACTATTTTGCAGGTCCTAATCACATTTTACCTACAAACGGTACTGCAAAGTTTTTCTCCCCTGTAAATGTGGATGATTTTATCAAAAAGACCAGTATTATTTCATATTCCAGAGAGGCACTTGAGAAGGTACATACCAAGATTGAAACCTTTGCAGAAAGTGAAGGATTGACCGCACACGCAAATAGTATTAAAGTAAGATTTGAATGAGGTGAACAGCATGGAACGTAAAGCAACTGTAAATCGTAAAACAAGAGAAACGGATATTACCCTTTGCTTAAAGCTGGACGGCTTGGGACAATCAAATATCAACACCGGCATCGGTTTTTTTGATCATATGCTGGAGGGCTTTGCAAAGCATGGTTTTTTTGACCTGGATTGCAACGTGGAAGGCGATTTGAAGGTAGACGGACATCACACGGTAGAAGATGCAGGTATTGTATTAGGTGATGCCATTAAACAGGCAATCGGTGACAAAAAGGGCATGAAACGCTATGGTTATTTTATACTGCCCATGGATGATGCACTGGCACTTTGTGCTGTTGATTTGTGTGGCAGACCTTATTTGAATTTTGAGTGCGAATTTACAGTGCCCACAATCGGAGAATTGGATACGGAATTAATCAGAGAGTTTTTCTATGCAGTGTCCTATAGTGCAGGTATGAACCTGCATATTAAGCTACTTGCGGGACACAACAATCATCATATGGCTGAAGCTATATTTAAGGCCTTTGCAAAGGCACTCGATATGGCTACCGCACAGGATCCCCGAATCACGGATGTTTTAAGCACCAAGGGAAGTCTGTAAGCATCCCAAAGTGCATAAAATAAACTAACTACAAACGGAGAATATATATGCAGATAAAAAGATTTGTACCCTGTATTTATTTATATCAGGAGCATGCAGTCAGAGGCTTGACGGATACTACCATTGTGGATACCGACCCTATCCGCCTTGTAAAGTATTATTGTGAAAATAATGCGGATGAGCTGATTGTTTTCGATATGTCAGAAGGAGATGCCGAGCACGATGCAGCACTTGATATCATCAAGGAAATATGCGAAGTGGCAGAGGTGGATGTAATCGGTGCCGGCAACATAAAGCGGATGGAGGATGTTAAGAAGCTCCTTTATGCCGGCTGTAAAAAAGCAATTCTTGACTACGAAAAGGAAAGTAATATTGCAATTACCGAAGAAGTATCCTTAAAATTCGGCAAGGACAAAATACTGATGTCCTATAATGACCCTGCGGTGATTCAGGAAAATGCAGAAATTGTTGGCAAATACATATCCGGACTGTTACTTATGAATCCCCATCAGATTCGTGAAAGCATGGATGTAACACAGCTTCCCTTTTTCGTACAGATTAATCAGATTGCTCTGAATAAGCTGATGGAGATTTTTGCCTATGAAAATGTATGTGGTGTCACAGGCAATACCATAAATGACAATGTAAAAGAAATTGTTACCTTAAAAGAATTCTGTAAGGAAAATAATATTCCGGTAGAGTCCTTTCAGGCAGCCTATAAATGGTCTGATTTTAAATTAAACAATGATGGCATGGTTCCCGTGGTGGTACAGGATTATCGCACCATGGAGGTACTGATGGTGGCTTATATGAATGAAGAGGCCTACAATCAGACCTTAAAGCTTGGCAAAATGACCTACTACAGCAGAAGCCGTAATGAATTATGGTTAAAGGGTGACACCAGCGGTCATTATCAGTATGTCAAGAGTCTGACCGCCGATTGCGATATGGACACCATTTTGGCAAAGGTATCTCAGGTGGGAGCAGCCTGCCATACAGGTGCCAAGAGCTGTTTCTTCCAGGAAATCACCAAGAAGGATTATGAAGAGAGCGCTAATCCCTTACAGGTATTTGAGGAAGTATTTGATGTAATCAAAGACAGGAAAATACATCCCAAGGAAGGCTCCTATACCAATTATCTGTTTGATAAGGGTATCGATAAAATCTTGAAAAAGCTGGGTGAGGAGGCAACGGAAATAGTAATTGCTGCCAAGAATCCCAATGCAAATGAGATAAAATATGAGATTAGCGATTTCCTTTATCACATGATGGTGTTGATGGCGGAAAAGGACGTTACATGGGAGGAAATCACCACCGAATTAGCCAATCGCTAAAAACGACTTAAGAATATTTTTGCAATCCAAATCTCTGTAGAGTATAGCACACTTTACAGAGATTTTTTATTGCATATTTTGTGCATTCTCATTCTCCTGTATCAATAGGTTTTCTGCCAAAGTCGCTACAACCGCTCCATAATCTACTGCTATTGCCTGATATAGGCGTTCTGTTGAGATCCCGACAAAGGTATTACCGCTTTTATCAAGCAAAATAACCAAAAGAACCAATAACCCGGCAATGGCTAATCTGATTTTGAAGGTGTCATCGCTTAACACCCGTTCTTTCTCCTTAGAGACATTTTGTCGGTATAGGTATTGAGTAGAATCATTCATAAGCAAAACTCCTGTAAGCATTTATTATACGATATGAATACAATCACACATTTAGAATGGATTGTCTGAAAATATAATTCCCCTAAGAAATGCTTTAGTGTAGAACAATAATATGTTATAATGAGCCTTATAGAGTTCTGTGAGTGTACATTTATGGCAAAAGCTTTTTTGAACAGAAAGGGAAATAGCATGGAGCATAAGGGTAGAAATATTTCAGAAAAGATACTTCAAAATATTGCTAAGGTTATTATTGGCAAGGAACAGGTGACCAAATTAATGTTGACTGCATTGATTGCCGACGGACATGTTTTGCTTGAGGATGTGCCCGGAACCGGTAAAACCAAGCTTGCAAAGACACTTGCAAGGTCACTGGATGCTGAATATAATCGCATTCAGTTTACACCGGATCTGCTTCCGGGTGATATTACGGGTATTAATGTATTTGACCGTCAGAGGAATGAATTTGTGCTTCGAAAAGGACCTGTATTTACCAATATTCTTCTTGCTGATGAGATTAACAGAGCGACTCCCAGAACACAGGCCGGACTTTTGGAATGTATGGAGGAGCGCCAGGTAACCATAGACGGTGTGTCTTACACACCGGGGAATCCTTTTTTTGTAATAGCCACCCAGAATCCTGTGGAATCGGCCGGTGTATTTCCTCTGCCGGAGGCTCAGATGGATCGTTTTATGATGAAGCTGTCCATGGGCTTGCCCACCAAGGAAGAGGAGCTCGCTATTTTAGACCGTTACATGGTAAAAGAGCCTCTTTTAGAGCTTGACAAAGCTCTTACACTGGAGGAATTGCTGGCGGCCAAAAGAGAAGCCGAGCAGATATTTGTACATCCCTGCGTTCGCGAATATATGGTTGAAATCATTGCAGCCACCAGAAAAGCGGAAGGGATTCTTATGGGAGCCAGCCCCAGAGGAAGTCTTGCATTACTACGCTGTGTAAAAGCTTATGCTTATTTACAAGGCAGAGCCTATGTTATACCTGATGATGTAAAAGCAGTGGCTGTGCCGGTGCTTGCACATCGTCTTGTGTTGGGTTATGGCTATGATAAAAGCAGTGACAGTGCCACCCAGTTAATGATGCGAATTTTGGAAAACACACCAGTTCCAACAGAGGACTTTGAAGAATGATACAATTAATCGGAATCGGTCTGATTGCCTTTTTCCTGTTTGTTTTGCAAAAATATATCTATAAAAAGCTTTGGAATAAGCAGCTTACTGCAGATATTACCTTTGCAACCAACAGTATTTTTCAAGGGCAGGAGGGACAACTGAAGGAAATTATTGAAAATCGAAAACGTCTTCCGATTTCTATGCTGAAGGTAAAATTCCAGACCAGCAGACATTTAAAATTTGAGGATACAAAAGGTTCCCGTACTACCGACCAGTATTATCGTAATGATGTGTTTCAGATAAATGGCGGCGAGAAAATCACAAGAACCTTAACCTTTACAGGCAGCAAGAGAGGGTATTATACCATTGATTCCATGGATATGGTGGCATCTGACTTGTTTATGACCTCTCTTTTTGTGGAAACACTTCCTGTACACACGACACTTTATGTATATCCCAAGCCCTATTGCAGCGAAGAATTCTCACTTTCGCTGCAGCAGCTGAACGGAGAAGTATTAACCAAGCGGCATCTGCTGAAGGACCCCTTCGAATACCGTGGCATCAGGGAATATCAGCCCACAGATGATATGCGTAGCATTAATTGGAAGGCTAGCGCCAAAACGGGTGATTTTAAAGTAAATCAGAAGAATTATACCTCTTTAAAGGCCATCCGTATTTTTATGAATCTGGAGGATGACAATCTGTTAAAGAAGGAAGAGTGCGTAGAGGCTTCCATACAGATTGCCGCAGGCCTGTGTCGGTATTTTTTAAGTCAGGGAATTATGGTTGCCTGCTATGGCAATGGTGTGGATGTGATTAATCATCTGCCTATGATGGTGGAAGCCAGTGCAGGTAACGGACAAATGGAAGCAATTAACTGTGCTTTGGCAAGAGTAGATACCGACAGTCCTGTTGTGGATTTTAACAGCTGTTTTGCGAGACGTGTGACAGAGGAAGCAAAGGGAACCATGACCTGCTTTGTAACTCCCAATATTTATCCGCCATTTGCAAAGCTTCTAGAACAGTATCATACTGCCGGCAATGATTATATGATATTTTACCCTACAAATGAGAATAAGAACCCGGAAATTCCCGGTTTTCTGCAGAATAGAACCCGCTTTTTACATTTGAGAGAGATATAGATTATGAAATCAACCCGTATCCTTGTGTTACAGGAGCTTCTTGTGACATATATGAATAATTTAATAGGTTATCCTCTTGCTTTGGCGCTGGTAATGCTTCTAAGTGATTTAACACCGCCGATACGAACCAGTCTGACATTGTGGATATTGTGTGGAATCATGTTCCCTGTCTTGTATATCGCAAGATGTAAGGCTAAACGTTTTCTTTCGTTTATTATGATTCATCTGGCAGTCCTATGCGCATTTGGTCTGCTCGCTTTAGGGGGAAGTAATATTCCTTTGCCCCTGTTTCAGACACTAAGCAACAGTGTAAATCGTTTTGCGGTGTTTACAATGGCAGTCGTGTTTGTAATATACTCCATCCGTCTGAAAATGCAGGAAGTTACAGAGAGTAATGTCATTCCGATGCCCTTGGCTGTAGGTGTTTTTGCAGTTACTTTATTTCTGCAGCATTATCTTGGAAATACTGCATGGGACAGCTATTATATTATTCCAATGATTGTTGTGTTGGCGCTATATTTTATATATTCATATCTGATAGAATATACAAAATTTTTGGTGGTAAATGCAAGCAGCACAGGTGTGCTTCCTGAAAGAGAAATTTTTTATTCCGGTCTGGGACTTGCAATTATTTACTCCGTTTTGACAGCCTTTATCCTTTTGCTCACCTCCCAGTATGCATGGTTAAAAGGCATATTACGTATGCTTCGACAGGTTGTTTATACGATTTTGAGCTTTATATTCAGTCTGTTTCCCAAGTCAGATTCCGAGTTGCCTGAAATAGTTATGGAAGAGACGTATTCAGGCAGTGAGGGAATGGTGCCCACGGAAGCCGGAGAGCCGGCGCTTATTTGGCAGATACTGGAAGTAATCGCTGTCATCGGAATCATCATTGCTCTTTCCTATCTTGTATGGAAGGGATTATGCAAACTGATTGCCCACATTAAATACGTGATGAGTAAGAATGGTAAAACATGGAATCATGAATATACAGGAGTATCTGATGTGCGTGAAAAATGTCAGGAGACAGGTAAGACAAAAAAGCACCACAATTCTCGTGATATCTTTCATTTTCCGGATGCGAGAGAACGCATTCGTCGAATTTATAAGAAGAGAACCTCTGCCTGCAAGCCGGTGCGTAGGTTACAATTATATACAGCAAAGGAAATGGAGCAGGAGATGAATGCTTCACCTTTTGCTGAAATATATGAGAAGGCCAGATATTCCACGGAAGAATGCACCGGCAAGGATGTGAAACGTATGAAGGAGATGTGTCGTTATGAACAACCAATTAGCTTTATCAGATGATATTTTAATGAAAATAGAAAAGCCTGCACGTTACATTGGTAACGAGGTTAATGCAGTGATGAAGGACAAATCCAAGGTGAATGTCCGCTTTGCCATGTGCTTTCCTGATGTTTATGAAATAGGAATGTCACATTTAGGGATTCAGATCCTTTATGATATGTTCAATTCCATGGAGGACGTATGGTGTGAACGTTTATATTCTCCCTGGGTTGATTTGGATGCAATCATGCGCAAGGAACAGATTCCTCTATTTGCTTTGGAATCTCAGGACCCTATCAAAGACTTTGATTTCTTAGGGATTACCATTCAGTATGAAATGTGTTACACCAATATTTTGCAGATTCTGGATTTGGCACAGATCCCTCTACTTGCAAAGGAGCGCGGAGAAGATTGTCCTATCGTAATCGGTGGCGGTCCCTGTGCTTACAATCCGGAGCCTATTGCAGATTTTTTTGATATTTTCTATATCGGTGAAGGCGAAACACAGTATCAGACATTATTGAATTTATATAAGGAATGTAAGGCTATGGAGGTGGGTCGTGTAGAATTTTTAAGACGGGCTGCAAGAATTCCGGGAATGTATGTGCCTTCCTTCTATGAGACCACTTACCATGAGGATGGAACTATTAAAGCCTTTCGCCCTACTGAAAAGGGAATCCCGGTATCTATCACCAAGGAAATCGTTATGGATGTTACGAATACCTATTATCCCATGAAGCCTGTGGTTCCCTATATCAAGGTGACACAGGACCGTGTAGTACTGGAGATTCAGCGTGGCTGTATCAGAGGCTGCCGCTTCTGTCAGGCCGGTCAGTTATATCGTCCGGTACGAGAAAGGGATGTAGACACATTAAAGCAATACGCTGTGGAAATGTTGAACAAGACGGGACACGAAGAAATATCCTTAAGCTCCTTAAGCTCCAGTGATTACAGCAAACTTCCTGAACTCATTGATTTTCTGATAGAAGAATGCAGCAGAAAGCATATTAATATTTCCCTGCCTTCCCTGCGTATTGATGCTTTTTCACTGGATGTAATGAGCAAGGTGCAGGATGTGAAGAAATCAAGTCTGACCTTTGCTCCTGAGGCGGGTAGTCAGAGACTTCGAAATGTTATTAATAAGGGATTGACCGAAGAAGTCATTTCACAAGGCTCCGCGCTTGCCTTTGAAGGCGGTTGGACAAGAGTAAAATTATATTTCATGCTGGGTCTTCCCACTGAAACGGAAGAGGATATCAGAGGCATTGCAGAGCTTTCCAACAAAATTGCAGCAACCTTCTTTGATGTGGTTCCCAAGGAAAAGCGTGTCAACGGTAAAGTACAGATTGTGACCAGTACCTCCTTCTTTGTGCCGAAGCCATTTACCCCCTTCCAATGGGCAGCACAGTGTACCAAGGAGGAATTTCTGGACAAGGCATATCAGACTAAAAAGGCAATTACTGAGCAGTTAAATCAAAAGAGCATCAAATATAACTGGCACGAAGCGGATGCCAGTGTGTTGGAAGGAGTTCTTGCCAGAGGCGACAGAAGATTGTCTCAGGTGCTTTTGAAGGTATATGAAAAGGGCTGCTTCTATGATGCATGGAGCGAATATTTTGACAATGAGAAGTGGATGGAGGCCTTTGAAGAATGCGGATTATCCGTGGCATTTTATGCAAATAGAGAGCGGTCTGTGGAAGAAATTCTTCCCTGGGATTTTATTGACTGTGGAGTCACTAAGGAATTCCTGATAAGGGAATGGCAAAAAGCGCAAAGGGAAGAAATTTCCGAAAACTGTAAGCTAAAGTGTCAGGGCTGCGGTGCCAATCGTTTTGGTGGCGGTATCTGTACGGAACCGCGCAATTAAAATTCCTATTAAATAAATCCATTAATGAATTCTCAGAAATGAATAACGCTATTGAGGAATTCTCAGAAAAGGAAAGTAATTATGAAATTAAGAATTAAATTTAGAAAATATGGTCCTATTCGTTTTATCGGACATCTGGATGTTATGCGTTTCTTTCAGAAGGCAATCCGTCGTGCCCAGCTTGATGTAGCTTATACGCAAGGGTTCAGCCCTCACCAAATCATGTCCTTTGCCGCCCCCTTAGGAGTGGGCTTAGAGAGCAATGGTGAATATATGGATATAGAGGTGCATTCCTTAATTTCCTGCGAGGATGTAAGGAACCGACTGAATGCAGTAAGCGCACCCGGTATTGAAATTGTATCTGTAAAGATATTACCGGAGGAAGCCGGTAATGCTATGGCCAGCGTAGCAGCTGCCTCCTATACGGTACGCTTTCGTGAGGGTAGAGGTCCTCATTTTGAAGTAGCATCAGCTCTGGAGGCATTTCTGTCCACAGAAGAGATCTGGTATACCAAAGAGAGCAAGAAGGGAAGTCGTCAGGTAGACTTAAAGCCCGGCATCTATGAAATTTGCTGGCAGGAGAACGCTTTTCATATGCTTGTAGATGCCTCCAGTGCAGGCAATATCAAACCGATTCAGATAGTGGAAGCTTTATTTGCACAGCAAAATGAAACACTGCTTGAAAATGCTTTACTAGTAACACGAGAGGATACCTTTACCGATATCGGAAAGGATGGCAGCCGTAAGCTGGTGTCCCTTGATCATATCGGCATCTGTGATATAGGAAAAGAAAACTATGAGTCGAAGGATTGCAACCAATAAATCATTTCCAACCGAGGCTGAAAAAAATCTAAATAATACCCAAAAAGGGAAGCTGCTTTTTACCATGCTGCGTGGTCGCATGTGTGCTTTTTTCATACAGGAAGATCGTCTGAAGGCTGTACAGGTATTGGAAGAAGCTTCCGGTAAAATCGGTGCCATTTATATTGCCAAGGTCAAAAATATCGTTAAAAATATTGAAGCCTGTTTTGTGGAAATTGCTGATGGTGAAATCTGTTTTCTGCCTTTAAAAGAGGCTTCTACAGCCTTTTTGGTAAACAGAACAGCTGATGGCAGATTACTGGAAGGGGATGAGGTGCTGGTGCAGGTAACCCGTGATGCCCAGAAAAACAAGCAAGCCTCTGTTACCACAAAAATTTCCCTTGCAAATGATGCCTTTGCTCTCAGTCTGGGAGATAGTCGCATCGGCTACTCCTCCAAGCTGTCTAAGGAGCAAAAACACCGGATAGCTGACTGGCTGGAGCACAATCATATTATGAAAAACGACCATTTATGTAAGCTGACGGACACCGAAGGCAGTGAAGCAAAGCTTCCTGACATTTCAACCGGTCTGGTAGTCAGGACTCTTTCAAAAGAGCTTACACCGGAGGCGTTGTCAGAGGCATGGACACAGCTAAAGACCAATTGGAGCAGCTTATTACAGACAGCATGCCACAGGACCTGTTTTTCCTGCCTTGTGGAACCTCCTGCCGGTTTTGTAACAGTATTGGAGCATCTGGTATACAATTATGAATATGAGGAAATCCTAACGGATGATGCCACATTATATCAGCAACTAAGAAATTATTGCGAGAAAAAGCTTTCCAGTCATTCTGTACGCCTGTATGAGGATACAAATTTTTCATTAAGTAAGCTTTATTCGCTGGAGACCAAACTGGATACCGCTTTAAACACGCGTATTTGGCTCAAATCCGGCGGTTATCTTGTTATCGAGCCTACAGAAGCCTTGACAGTAATTGACGTAAATTCAGGCAAATACGAGGCTAAGAAGAGCAATGCTGAAACCTTCTTTACAATCAACCAGGAAGCTGCACAGGAAGTAGCCTTACAGCTGCGTCTTCGCAATCTGTCCGGTATTATTATAGTGGATTTTATCAACATGGAATCAAAGGAACAGCAGCTTGCATTGCTGGAACAATTAAAAGCTGCTGTCCGTATAGATAAACAAAGAGTAACAGTAGTTGACATGACTCCTCTGGGACTTGTTGAAATTACCCGCAAGAAGAGCCATAAGACAGTAAGAGAGCAATTTTAAAGGAGACATAAAGCTTGCAGTTTTTGAGATTTGAAAAGGTAAAGGACGGCAAATACCTGAAAAATTATGAAATCACCTATCAGAATAAAGCCGGCAAAGAAAAAATATATGAAATTGTCAGCAGAAGAGAATTGAAAAGCATTGAGGATGTAGGCGGTGCCCCCAGCGGAGTATCTATTATTGCTACAATGGATGATAAGCTGTTGCTGCTACATGAATTTCGCATGGGTGTTAACCAAAGGATTTATAACCTCTGTGCCGGTATGCTTGAGGAGGGAGAGTCTGTTACAGACTGTATTGTCAGAGAGCTTTACGAGGAAACCGGATTAAGAGTAAAACACATCAAAAAGATTCTTCCGCCCTCCTATGCAGCAGTGGCAATATCCGATACCACGACTTATATTGCGTTAGTGGAGGCAGAAGGAGAATTGGCCGATCATTCTTCTGACAACGAGCAGATTGATGCTGCCTTTTACAGCAAAGAAGAAGTAAGCAGACTGTTGGAAACAGAACCTTTCAGCTCCAGAGCACAGCTTGCAGCTTATTTTTTTACACAGAACTAAGGAGACATATCGATGAAGATTTTTACTTATGCATTGCGAGAATTCGATGAAAAGGCTTTTTTTGACCAATATTCCACGGCATATAACTGCGAGTACGCATATTCTACGGCATATCCTTCTCCTGATAATGTGGAGCTTGCCAGAGGCTTTGATGCTATCAGTGCCACTCCCTGCAACCTAAATGCTGATATGCTGGAACGCTTTTACAATGTAGGAGTACGCTACATAGCTACCCGCTCCATAGGGGTGGATCATATTGATTTAGACAAGGCAAAGGAGCTTGGTATGGGTGTATGCCATGTGTCCTATGCGCCGGAAACAGTAGCAGATTATGCGATTATGCTGATGCTTATGTGTTGCAGAAGAATCTGTCACATCATAGAGCGCTCCAAGATACAGGATTATACTTTAAAGGGCAAAATGGGCAGAGATATCTGTGATTGTACGGTAGGAATTATTGGTACAGGTCAGATTGGAAGAACCGTAATTAAGCATTTATCGACCTTTGGTTGTCGTATTCTTGCCTATGACTTGTATCCCAACAAGGAATGTGAGAGTATGGCAGAATATGTATCCTTGGATGAGCTTTATTCCCTAAGCGACATCATTACCCTCCATGCTCCGGCAACAGCTGATAATTATCACATGTTAAATGCAGAAGCCTTTGCCAAAATGAAGGATGATGTAATCATTATTAATACTGCAAGAGGCAGCTTAATCGATACGGAAGCATTAATCAGTGCCATTGAAGCCGGCAAAATCGGTCATGCCGCCCTTGATGTGCTGGAGCAAGAAGACGGTCTGTATTACATAAACAGAATGGGGGATTCTATCGAAAACCGCCATATGGCAATGCTTCGCTCTTTTCCTAATGTAATTTTGTCGCCCCATACAGCATTTTATACAGAAAAAGTAGTGCGTGATATGGCCATTAAAACCATTACCGGTGTACGTGATATGATGAATCACTCGGATAATCCCTTGATTATATTACAACCGGAATAAAAAATTACAATAGCGCATTGGAATGATATGGCTTAAATAAGGAGGAATACTGCCATGATTCGAGAAAATAGTGGAATGTTTGAATTACACACTTCCAATACCACCTATGCTTTTAGGATAATGGAAACAGGACATCTGGAGCATTTATATTATGGGCGTAGAATGAAAATGTATCATGATTCTCATGAAATAGGAACGGAGAGTCATAAGACCGATAATATTCTTGCCAAGATGCCTGCCTATGCACCTGCCGCTTCCTGCGCATATGATGATTTGCACAGAAATCTTTGCTTGGATGATGTCTGCCTGGAAATGTCCTCTAACGGCAAAAGCGACATGCGAGAGCCTTTTATTGAGGTGCTTCATGCAGATGGAAGCCGCACCTCCGATTTTCTATTTGAAAAATATGAAATTACCTCCGGAAAAGAAGAATTTGTAACCCTGCCTGGTTCCTATGATGACAGTGGAAAGGTAGAGCAGCTTTGTATTACACTTTGCGACAAACAATATAACCTGACACTTGAAATCTATTATTATGTGTTTGAGGCTTGTGATGTTATTACCAGAAGCGCAAAGCTGTGGAATCATGGGAAAGACGAAGTCAAGCTATTACGTTTGATGAGTATGCAACTGGATTTCAATACCTGCGATTATGTGCTTACACATTTTACAGGCAGTTGGGGAAGAGAAATGAAGAAAAATACACATATTCTTTCTTCCGGCAAGTTCGTAAATGCGTCTTTTACCGGAACATCCTCCAACAAAGCCAATCCCTTTATCATGCTGGGCGGTGTCCATACCACAGAAGATGCAGGAGAATGCTATGGTTTTAATCTCATATACAGTGGCAATCATTATGAAGCTTTAGAGGTTAGCTCCTATGGAAAAACAAGACTTGTAAGCGGTATTAATCCCCAGTCCTTCTGCTACCTGTTAGGAGCAGGAGAGTGCTTTGAAGCACCGGAAGCAGTTATGACATTTTCCCATCACGGCTTTAATGGCATAAGCTCACATATGCATGCTTTTGTGCAGGAGCATATTATAAGGGGCGAATGGAAGAAGAAAGAACGTCCTGTGCTCTTAAACAGCTGGGAGGCTTCCTATTTTGACATTAACGAGGATAAACTGTTAAAGCTTGCTAAAGCAGGAAAGGATGCCGGAGTCGAGCTTTTCGTCATGGATGACGGTTGGTTTGGCAAACGAAATGATGACACCTCGTCCTTAGGCGATTGGGAATACAATCCCCAGAAGCTTCCTAATGGTTTGCGCGGATTGTGCGATAAAATTAAAGCCTTAGGACTGAATTTTGGCATTTGGGTTGAGCCTGAAATGGTAAGTGTTAACAGCAAGCTTTATCAGAAGCATCCTGAGTGGACACTGGAAATTCCGGGAAAACCACATTCCGAAGGCAGAAACCAACGTATTCTTGATTTGACAAATCCGAAAGTGCAGGATTATATCATTGAAAGTATGAGCAATGTTTTTTCTTCATGCGACATTTCTTACATAAAATGGGATATGAATCGTAATTTTTCGGATTATTTTTCCCAATATTTACCTGCAGACAGACAGGGCGAGACAGCACATCGCTATGTACTTGGTTTATATCGTTGCATGAAGGAATTGACCAAACGTTTTCCTAAAATACTGTTTGAAGGCTGTTCCTCCGGTGGAAATCGCTTTGATTTAGGCATTTTGAGCTATTTTCCGCAGATTTGGGCAAGTGATAATACAGATGCTGTTTGTCGTGCGGAAATTCAAAACGGATACAGCTACGGTTACCCCCTGTCCACCATCAGTGCACATGTTTCAGCGTGTCCGAATCACCAGACCTTTCGAAGTGTACCTCTGGAAACACGCTTTTCAGTAGCGGCTTTTGGAGTATTTGGCTATGAATGTAATTTTTGCGATATGAGCGTCGAAGAATTTACATTAATAAAGGAGCAGATTGCCCTTTATAAAAAATGGCGCCCTGTGCTGCAATTTGGTAGCTTTTATCGCGGAAGAAGTTTCTGTGATGCACAGTCGGATATTTTTAGCACCCTTAAGAACAATTCCGGTAATGTTATGGAATGGACCTGTGTTGCAGAGGATAAATCGAGAGCAGTAGGCATGCTTTATCAAACCTTGGTAATTCCCAATGTATCCTATGAATATTACCGAGCTAAAGGACTCCATTCTGATTATGTATATCATTTTTATAATGAATCCGAAAATTCTGTTGCATACGGAGATGCATTAATGCATGCAGGTGTAAAATTAACACATGCATTTGCTATGAATGATTATCATGGCACAGAGAGACAATTTCATGATTTTAGTTCCAGACTTTTCTTTATGGAAAAATACCAAAGTAATGAAAACAGAAATATGTTGAAATAAGATATATTCTGGAAAAATTCTTAAAAATGGGAATAAATAACTTGAGAGAGACAGGTCCAACTATGCGCAAAACCATAGTTTAACGAAGAGTTAAGTGGGACTTTCGGTTTTTTACCGGGAGTCCTCTTTTTTGTCTAAATTTAACAATAGATTCTCCATTTCAGCTTTAGATCACTGCTTCATGAAGCTTCTAGCTGTTGTTTTATTTGTCTAATTTCACTAATTCGTTATTTATGGTTTTGCGCATGGTATTTTATGCCTTCATATCTGCTTTTATCAAATCATATACATATGCACTTAAACTAGAATATCCTTTATTTTGCATATGTTTTCTTATGATTTCTTTTTGTCCTTTTGGAACATTGAATATACAACGGTCATAATTTTCTTTTTGGTATTGTTGTATATATTTCTGCTGATTAAAGTCACTCATGCGCATTCTCCTTTCTGCACATATTGTCACATATCAACAAATTATGCATGTAACATATTGTCACATATGTCAATTTACATGTTGTCACATATGTGCTATTTTATTTTTGTGAGAATATTTGCTAGTTTCTGGCAAACACATTATTTTTTATTATAACAAATTTTAACTGAATATGAAAAGGAGAAATGAACATGAAAGTAATTGGTATTCAAAAGAATGTAAGCTTCAAAATTGACGGTAATGATTTTAATGGGGTTAACTTATTTGTGTCCCAGGAGCGTCCCGGTGTCGAAGGTGTTGCAACTGACAAAGTGTATGTAGATAGTCGCAAAGATTGCTATGCTACTGCTACTGCAGTAAAGCTTGGTGATAATGTCACCTTTGGATACAACCGTTATGGCAAGGTTGATATGATTTATATCAATAAATAACTTATCTAAGAGGTGAATGTTATGATTATTGGAAAACCTGGTGAATGGTATCATGATAAATATATAGGTGGTTATTTTGCAAATGACGGTCATTTGGTTGTATGTGAGGAATATGGCACTGATGAATATTTTGACTTATACTCTGTAGAAGTTCAAAACGGTGACGGTTATTATGATTCCACTGGTTCATTTGTAAGATATAAAAATATTGATTAATAGGAGGTGATTTACATGTTTAAGATTGGTGTTGCAATTACTAACGCTTTAGCGTTACTGACAGATGGTAGCTCCTCTGTTTTAGATGATAGCGTAGTTACGTTTATTATCAATAGCGCAAAAGAGGTATTGAGTATTATTACTACTCCCCCTCTTGGTATCTTTATTACGATTGGTATTATTGGTTCTGTAGTGGGTCTTGTTTCCGGCATTGTACACATGGTACGCAAACGCTAATTGATTCCAGTAGTTTCCTTTCTCTCTTATAGCAGGGTTCTAAAGCCCTGCTATTTTACTTTAAGGTGGTGTGAAAATGAGCAAAATTAAATATTGTATATTGGCTGCCATTGTGATGATACTATCCTGCTCCATTACAATTCATGCAGCCGAGGAAGTAACTTCTGTTGTATATGTTAAGTCTGATGTGGATTTACTTTCTAACCCAAAACAGCAAATATGGGATTATTCATTTACTTATACTGGTGAGTATGAAGTATTAGGATATTTGTATAATAATGATTACGTTTGTTTCATTTGTATTGGTAAAGATAATTTTAGAATACCGACTAGTGGTACTCGCACTTTAGTCAATACTGATGATACGGTTACTGAAGTCAAAATGGGTGATATTAATATTCAAGAATTTACATTGGAGCGCGTATTGCAAGGAAATATTGAGGGTCAAGGGTTTATTTCAAGTCATTATGTTAATGTTCAAGATGACAAATGGTCTGTGAGTGGTGCCAAGATATTTTCTAGCATTGATACATTGGGAAATTATTTAAGAAGTGGCGATACTAGCGGTTGTATTAATAAGTTTGATAATTACGGTAATGAACACGACTTTACTGCAGATTTAATTGATGCTTCTATCCCGGTTCCGGTACTAAGCAATGTATCACATAATGGATTTACCGTTGATAATATCGGTGAATATTATGTTGATGTTATCATGTACAACCGTCTATATGGCGTCAAATTTGCTTTGCAAGGGCAATCTTCCACTACGATTGGTGATTATACTTTTCCTACTGGTGGTGGTATGGGAACCAGTGCTGACATGTGGATGCTAGTCCCGGATAATTCATGGGTATATAAAGAGAATTATTATAATATTGCAGACCATACAGATTTTGCTATTAATAAGTCTAAAATTAACATATACGAAGATTATGGAGTAAATGTAGAGCAAGACTTGGTTACTGCTTTTGAGGAGTGGTCCGTTGAATATCCTGCGACTAAACATTTACCGTCCTACAAGTGGACATTAATGGGGCACGATAAGGAATATCTTGCATATCATGTGATTGATGCAACCTCTGACGTACCATTGCTAACACAAGTTAAGAAATCCGGACAAGCTGCCACAACTTATTATGTGCGCTTCTATGCTGCTGACGGTTCTACCGGGCAATGGTGCTCTTATACTTATCAGGACGGACACGCTACAATTAATAACGGTGTCAATAGTGACGGTAAAATTGTTTCCGGTACTGTGGAATTAGATTCTCTTGGACAGATACATATTAAAGATGAAATCGAGGGCTCTGTAGATACTGACGGCAATATCATCTATGGTGCTGTAGATGAATTTGCCGGGCTTAACATGGATGCATCACTAAACAGCTTTAAAAGTACGCTTGATTCTTTCTTTGGTGCTTTGGGAGCGATTCCAAGCTATATATCTACTTGCTTTTCGTTTTTGCCTTGGTGGTGTACTGCTCTTATGGGTCTTGGTATTGGTGCTATTGTTATTTTGCGTTTTATGGGGAGGTAGTCATGTTAGCTTTGAAAACTGCAATTAATGCTCTTGTTGAAATATTGCAAACACCTTTATCCTTTGACGGTATTGTCATTACTTTTGAAGGTGTCATATTGTTTTTGTGCTTTGTCGGTTTAATTTGTCTGCTTATAGGGGGATTGTTTAGATGAGTGTATCTGGTAACGATTTAATGGCTGCAGCTGCAGCTGACACTGTTTCTTCTGGTGACAGTGTTTCAGGTGGTGATTTTGGCGCATATACAACGGCTGCCGATACTACGGCTATTATGGAATCTCTGGATTCCATTAATTATAATCTTGCACTGATTGCCTTTTTGATTATCTTTATTTTTTGTGAACAAAAAATTTCCAGTGGAGTTAGGAGGTTACTGAAGCATGAATGATTTAATTTTATTTCTGACTAACGGTTCTGAGACATTCACGCCAGAAGTATTGTGCAGGCTCATTGTATTTGTGATTATATTTGACGGTCTTATGATGCTTCTTGGTGGCATTGCGAAAGGAGTTAAGCGATGAATATATTATTATTTTTAGCTGTTGCAATAGGCTTTCCTTATTTGCTGTTCGTTTCTGTCACTTTCCGTCTGGCTGTCATTCATCCATTTGCAACGCTGTACTATGGCATAGCTGACACGATTCAATATTTTAAGCATCACAAGTATGATGAATATAATGCTGGGCTTCTTAATTGCTATCAAGCGCATTTTGGACGTGGTAAGACTTTGTCTGTGACACATTATGTATGTTCCATATTCAAGCGGTATAACAATCGTAAAGTATGGGATAGAGGTAAGAAAAAGTTTGTCACGCAGAAAATACATATTATTTCTAACGTGCATCTAAACCGGGTGCCTTATGAGCCTTTGGAGTCTTTAAGCCAGATTGTATGTTGCGCTTGGAAGAATAAAAAGAATGATTTTGAAAATGACACTCGTACTGTTGTGCTTGTTCTGCTTGATGAAGCTTCCAGTCAGCTTAACAGCCGGAGCTTCAAGACTAATATTGATGCAGATTTTCTGAATACCATGGAAACCAGTAGACACTTTCATATGTCTATCGTATATACCAGTCAGAAATTTAAGCTTGTTGATGCGCTGCTCCGTTCCGTATCGCAGACTTGTATTTCTTGTAATAAAGTGTGGCGGTTTATGGTGCTTAACTATTATGATGCTGATGAAATGGAGTATGCACCGAACCCTACCATATTGCAGCCGTATCGGCGCACCGGGTTCTTTATCAAGAATAAGGATTATGATGCATATGATACGCTTGCGACTGTGGAACAGCTTAAAAAGGCCGTGGATGCCGGTGATATGATGACTGAGGAAGAAATTTTGACAATGCGCGGACAAATGAATCCTGACGTGGACTCCGTCACAACGAATAGACGTTATCGGCGCAGGCATAAAAAAATGCGGTAGGCGTGGGTGTGGGTGGCAAGCGGAGCGCACCCCGCCCCGCTGATGCGTGACTAAGTCCAGATAGTGTGACTTGCCGTATCGCCTTTTTTCGTTCGCTATGTCCTTGTTGCCCTTGTTCTTGGTCGATTAAGCAACTTGTAATGAGTAACGAAAGCATCTTGCGCCCCACAAGGCGCGCTTGAGCGGTTTAGTGTTGGTTCGATTAATTGGGAAACTGCGGTTTCCCATGGGGGGGCACTACGACTCCCCCCCATGTGTTCATTGTTCAATGTACAAAAGGAGATATATTATGAGTGTTAAAACTAAAGATAAGCGTACCAGAAATTACGCTACTGTTGTATATCCTGAGTCAGCTCCTGATAATTGGATGAATATACTTGCAGAGCAGCTTGTGCCTGCTTTTATTTCTCCGTTACATGATGATGATGTAAACCCTGACGGTGAAATTAAAAAGGCGCATTATCATGTTCTTATCATGTTTGACGGTGTTAAAACTGTCGAACAAGCCAAAGAAGTATTTGATATGATAGGTGGAGTAGGTATAGAGGTTGTTAAGGTAATACGTTCCTATGCTCGCTATTTGTGCCATTTAGATAATCCTGATAAGCATCAATATTCAACAAATGAAGTACGTGCTTTATCCGGCGCCGATTATCATAGCATTATTGGTCTTGCTATTGATAAGTATGAAGCTATAGGTGATATGATAGAATTTTGCGAAGATAATAATATCACTTCTTATGCGGTCCTTCTTAATTGGGCACGTAGTAATAAATTTGAGTGGTTTCGTGTTCTCTGTGATTCTGCAACGTTGGTAATGCGTGAATATCTCAAGTCTCGAAAATGGACTGTAGACAATAATATTGCTATTGATTCGCAGGGGGTGGAAATTCGTGATGAAGAATAATAAGTCAGTGCGTTGGGTCTTGCTGTCTCTCAATCTGTTGGAGTATACTCACGTGTCTATCAGAAGAAGGCTGAATGGTGAAATTGAATATCTGGGCGGCGGTTCTGTGGGTTCCGTACTCTCCCGCTTTCCAGATAGTTTGGTTAATTATAGTACTATATCTGATAATGTTTTGATTATATATGTCTTATAGCAACTCATTCGTTAAACTCCATTTTTGCAAATAGTGACCGCTGCGCTCGACTATTCGCAAGAAAAACAGTTTAACGAAGAGTTGGACCTGCGTTTACATTATTTCATCAGAATCAAGAATTACGGTAAATGGACCGTCATTTAGCAAGGAAACCTTCATATCTGCACCAAAACTACCTGTTTCGACTACATCAATTTCTTGTTTGCATAATTCTATTATATATTGATATAATTCTTGCGCCATTTGTGGTTCGCCGGCTCTTATAAAGGACGGGCGATTTCCTTTTTTGCAATCAGCGTATAATGTAAATTGCGATACAAGAAGCAACTCACCGTTTACTGACTTTAAATCAAGATTGGTTTTGCCGTTTTCGTCTTCAAAAATGCGTAGACCAATCAATTTTTTAACCATTTTATCTGCAATTTGTCTGTTATCTTCATTATTAATGCCAATCAATACAAGGAAACCGTGATTAATCTTACCGATACACCTGTCTTCTACAACCACTTCCGCCTGTTTTACTCTTTGAATTACAAAACGCATTACTTTTTATCCTCCGTCTCAGCTGCGGAAGCTTTCTTCTTATTCTTTCGAGAACGTATCTTGTTCTTCTTATAATCCGGAACATACTCATGAAAACCATCATCATCCACAGAGCCTAGATTAATGTATAATTCTATTTCGCTCGGCATTGTTTTCTTCTGCAAGGAAGCATTAACTAAGGATTTAATTGCCGCATAAATAACAGCAAATATGGGCACTCCGATAATCATTCCGATCACACCGAACAACCCACCAAACACTGTAATGGAAAAAATAACCCAAAAACCTGTAATTCCGGTAGAACCACCCAATATTCTCGGACCTAGAATATTGCCGTCAAACTGCTGCAAAGCAAGGATAAATATAACAAAATACAAGACATTTAACGGATGCATGGGATCAACAACAAAAATCAGTATAGTACAAGGTATTGCGCCAAGGAAAGGTCCAAAAAAGGGAATCACATTGGTTACACCGATAACCACGCTGACAAGGACCGCATACGGAGTGTTAAGCATAGTGGTTCCGATAAAGCATAATATACCGATAATAATAGAATCCAATATTTTTCCACTGACAAAACCGATAAAAGTCTTATGGGTAAAGCGAAAATTGCGAATTACAGCGTTGGCTGTATCACGCTCAAAAACGGCATATGCAATCTTCTTAGCTTGTCCGGTGAATTTTTCCTTACTGATTAATACATATATTGCAATAACCACACCGATAATAAAATCCCACAATAAAGCTAATACATTGATAACACTCAAGGACACCTGTTTAATGACTTCGCTTGTGGTAGCCAGCAATGTATTGTTTATCCAGAATTCCAATTCTTCCGAATAGGTATTAATGAGTCTGATAACATAATTACCCATTTCAGGATTGTCTTCCAGGATATTATTAAGCCATTTTGTAATATTATTAATATAGCTGTCAAAATTAGAAACAATATTGGCAATACTCGGAACTATTTCCGAAAGCAACATCGATATTAAAATACAGATAATTGCAACAAACAAAAAGACGGTCACAAGAATACCGATAGCCCTTATAACAGAGCCTCTCTTCTTAGATTCCTTTATATTGAATTTATCGCATAGCGGAATCAAAAAATGCTGTTCCACATAATTTAATACCGGAGTTAATAGGTAAGCTGTAATAAAACCAAATACAACAGGCATCAACACCTGTGTCGCCAAGCTAATGCCGGCTTTCAGTTTTTCACCGTGAAACATCAAATAATAGA
This sequence comes from Lachnospiraceae bacterium, assembly GCA_015056915.1. Taxonomy (GTDB): domain Bacteria; phylum Bacillota; class Clostridia; order Lachnospirales; family Lachnospiraceae; genus Acetatifactor. The sequence continues at coordinate 133,725 of SVFK01000003.1, read as the reverse complement.
AACAGATACTGGCAGCAACAACCAAAAAAGCCGTCACGCCCCATCTGATATATTTATTATTTAACTTAAATTTCATACCGCAACCCTCTCTTTTGTGTTGTTACTAATATAATACACTTAATCCTCCCATACCACAAGTAAAGCTTTCATAAAATATTACAAAAGCATAAGCTCCAAACGGATAAAATATCCCTGATTGTGTTCGCATACAGGGCACTTCTTAGGTGCTTCTTTTCCTTTGTATACATAACCGCAGTTTAAACACATCCATTCCACTTCAACATCTGATACAAAAAGCTTTCCCTCTTCCAAAAGCTTTGCATATTTACCGAAACGGTCGCCATGAGTCTTTTCGATTTCTGCAATCTGTAAAAAGGAAGCAGCAATTTTTTTAAAGCCCTCTTCCATTGCTTTTTCTCCAAAGGTCTTGTAAATCGGTTCATGTTCTTCATATTCATTGTGCTGTGCCTTTCGAAGCAGCTCACTTACATCCTCACTGATGTCAACAGGATAACCTCCGTCAATAAAAATCGTCTCTCCGGCCATTTCCTTTAAATGATTGTAGAAGATTTCCGCATGTTCCTTCTCCTGCGATGCCGTAAAACCAAAGATTGCACTGATAATATGCAAACCGTTTTTCTTCGCCTGGGAAGCCGCAAAAGTATAACGATTTCTCGCCTGACTCTCTCCTGCAAATGCTCTCATCAGATTATCCTTTGTCTCGCTGTTTTTAAATTCCACTGCCATATCTACCTCCTGTTTTTCTTATAATGGAAAATATTACAATATAAGTATGAACATATTTCTAAAAAATATAATTTATTAACTATTGTTTCCGGACTTTAAACACGATAAAATATAGTTGGGATGTTGGAGCATGGGGAGCCGCCGCTTACAATGGGCATAATTGTTTGCGGCTGTTCCCCCCCATGCCCTGACCTCCCCTATATTAATAAACTGTAAAATCAAAAACGAATGGAGACATATGAAGCTACAACAGGTATACAGTTACGTCCGTAAGGCGATAGACGATTATAATATGATAGAGGAAAATGATAAAATTGCAATCGGAATATCCGGCGGAAAGGATAGTCTTACTCTGCTATATGCCTTAAGCGGTCTTAGACGCTTTTATCCCACGCATTTTGATATTCATGCAGTTACGGTAGACCTTGGCTTCCAAAACTTGAATTTGGACAAAATAAAGGCATTGTGCGAAGAGTTAGAAGTAGAATATACCATCGTCAAGACGGATATCGCACAAATTATCTTTGAGGAGCGCAAGGAAAGCAATCCTTGCTCCTTATGTGCCAAGATGCGTAAGGGCGCATTAAATACTGCAATTAAAGAAAACGGTTGCAACAAGGTGGCCTATGCTCATCATAAGGATGATGTGGTAGAAACTATGCTGATGTCACTTATTTTTGAAGGGCGCTTTCATACCTTTGCTCCGGTAACCTATCTGGACAGAATGGATTTGACAGTTATCAGACCCTTAATGTATATGAATGAGGTCGATGTAATCGGATTCATCAATAAATATAATGTTCCTGTAGTCAAAAGCCCCTGCCCTGCAGATGGCAATACCAAGCGAGAATATATTAAAAATTTACTCAGGGAAATAAATCTTGAAACGCCGGGAGTAAAAGCAAGGATGTTTACGGCAATACAAAACGGTAATTTGAAAGGTTGGTCGGAATACTTTGGCAGTAATGAAATCAGATAACTATCATGATAATCAAAACAAAAATAATATTATAAAGCTTCGTGGAATTATGAGTACTCTTCCACCCTTTTGCAAGATATTCTTTCGTGGCATCGAGGAATATACGTCTACCAGAACCAGACTTGCCTATGCATACGATATAAGACTCTTCTTTGAATTTTTGCATGAGACAAACAGTATCTGCTCCAAAATAGAAATAACAGAATTCCCTATGTCTATTCTTGAGCAGCTGTCCCGAATGGATATTGAAGAATACTTGGAATACCTCTCCCTCTATCAAAAGGAGGGCAAAGAAATCACAAATGATGAACGAGGAAAAGCAAGAAAGCTCGCATCCCTTAGAAGCTTTTACAATTACTTTTTCCAAAATGAAATGATTTCCAGCAATCCGGCCGCATTGGTCCCACTTCCCAAACGCCATGAAAAAGAAATTATCCGTCTGGAGCCCAATGAAGTAGCTATTTTACTGGATCAGGTGGAGGCAGGCAGTAAGCTTACCAAGAAGGAAATGGAATATCACAAGAAAACAAAAATTCGTGATGTGGCACTTCTTACACTTTTGCTGGGAACAGGAATCCGTGTGTCAGAATGTGTGGGACTTGATATTACAGATGTAAATTTTGATGTGGGTGGAATCAAAATCCGTCGAAAAGGTGGCTATGAAGCAATCATATACTTTGGCGAAGAAGTAGAAATTGCACTGTTAGACTATTTGGAGGAGCGTGAACGAATTATTCCTGCAGAGGGCCATGAAAATGCACTCTTCCTTTCTTTGCAAAATAGAAGAATGGCTGTGCGCTCCGTGGAAAATTTAGTTAAAAAATATACCTCTCGCGTAACCAGCTTGAAAAAAATAACACCTCATAAGCTACGAAGCACCTATGGTACAACATTATATCAGGAAACCGGCGATATATACCTGGTTGCGGATGTATTGGGACATAAAGATGTAAATACTACAAGAAAACACTATGCCGCATTGGAGGATGCACGCCGCCGCCAGGCTGCAAACGCTGTTCATTTAAGAGAAAAAAGGGACTGGGAAGAATAGCTTTCCGGTCCCAAATATATTCCCCTGTCCTGTTCTTATACTATTTCACAAATTCACTAGAAAAATAAGGGATTATCAAAATCTGACCGTATCTGATATCATCTGTATCTTCTAAATGATTAATGCTCTGTACTTCTGCAATATATTCATTCTTATTCTTATATTCTTCATAATCAATATACTCATCAGCAATGTCCCAAAGCGATTCACCGTATTTAACTGTGATACTTGTGTAATATTTAAAATTCACATCCTCACTGTTTGTACTTGCATTGGACTGAATGGAATGATAGGAAATTGCACATACCACAATCAGACAAAATGTCATGACAATCATCATACATCTACGTCTAATTTCACGCTGTCTGCGTAATCTTCTCTTATATGCTCGAAGCTCTCTGTCACTCATCTCATAAATACTCTTCTGTACCTTCATATCCTTACACTCCTATTTCAAAAATCAGTTCTCTTAAATTAATTCTTTTATAAACAACAAATATTGTACTTTCCCATACAACAGAAAATTTGTTCGCAAACATTTGTTCTTATGTTTGTATTATATCGAACGTATTTTCTTTTGTCAATACTAAAATCGAACATATTTTTGGAATATATGTTTGCTTTTTTATTTTTCTTATGTTATAATTAGAAAAACAAGTAACTTAGCCATTTTAATACAACAGATACATATTTACGGAGGTATAAAATATGGGTTATGGTAAGATTTCTTCCAAACAGCAGGAGATTCTGGAGTATATCAAAGACGAGATTTTAAAGAAGGGCTATCCGCCTACCGTTCGTGAGATTTGCGAGACTGTAAATTTGAAGTCCACATCTTCTGTTCACTCACACTTGGAAACCTTGGAAAAGAACGGATATATCCGCAGAGACCCTACTAAGCCCCGAGCCATTGAAATATGTGATGACAGCTTCCAGATGGTTCGCACGGAAATGGTCAGTCTACCTATTATCGGTAATGTAGCTGCAGGTCAGCCCATTTTGGCAGAAGAAAATATTCAGGATTATTTCCCTGTTCCCGCAGACATTGTACCAAAGGGTGAGTCCTTTATTTTGAATGTTCGTGGTGATTCCATGATTAATGCCGGTATCTTTAACGGTGACCGCGTATTTGTCAACGCCTCCAATACCGCCCGCAACGGTGATATTGTTGTAGCACTGATTGATGATTCCGCAACAGTTAAGACCTTTTATAAGGAAAGAGATCATATTCGTCTTCAGCCGGAGAATGACAGCATGGACCCTATTATTGTGGACGACTGTCAGATTCTTGGTACAGTATTCGGTGTATTCCGTTTTTGGAGATAGCAAAAAGGTACACTGACCTCAATCGCCGAAAGTGCTTGCGGCAATTGTGGCAGTGTACCTTTTTATACCTTAATCATTATGGTAAAGACCTATTTAAAACGCACATTCATATAAGCAATAATTTCTTCCACACATCTTTCAAAACCAAGCTTGGAGCTGTCCAGGCACAAATCATAATTTCTTGCATCCGTCCATTCTCTTCCGGTGTGATATTTATAATAGTCTGCTCTGTGCTTATCTGTTTTGGCAATAAAGCGTTCCAATTCTTTCTCACTCATACTCTGCTTCTTTGCCGCCTGCTCCATGCAGAAATCCTTGGGTGCATGCACAAATACGCTAAGAACATTTTCGCAATCCTTCAATATGTAATCAGCACAACGTCCCATGATAACGCAGGACTTACTTGCTGCCAAATCACGAATCACCTTTGCCTGATAATTAAAAAGATTTTCTTCGGAAGTAAAATCATCGCTTTTCGGAGAAATTAAATCTCCTGTATAAGCGCCTTTTCCCAGACGAAAAAGTCCCTTTACCTTCTCATCTGTGTTGACAAACAAAGCTTCATTAATACCGCTTTCTTCGCTGGCAAGCTTTGCCAGCTCCTTGTCATAGAAATGAATTCCCATGCGGTTAGCAAGCATCTCACCGACAGTTCTTCCGCCGCTTCCGTACTGTCTTGCTATTGTAATCACTACATTATTCATAGATTCACCTCCGTTATTATTCACCTAAATATGCTTTTTTGATGGAATCATCATTCAGAAGCTCGCTGGCTTTACCTTCCAGTACAATATTACCGGTCTCTAACACATAGGCGCGATCTGCAATGGAAAGGGCTTTCTTGGCATTCTGCTCTACCAAAAGCACTGTAGTACCGCTTTTGCTTACCTCCTGAATAATATCAAAAATTTCATTTACAAAAATAGGCGACAAGCCCATGGACGGTTCATCCATCAGAATAATCTTGGGATGAGACATTAACGCACGGCCCATGGCAAGCATCTGTTGCTCACCACCACTCAATGTGCCTGCAAGCTGATTCTGACGCTCTTCCAAACGTGGGAAACGTTTGAAAACCGTCTTCAATGTTTCATCAATCTCTGATTTATCCTTACGTGTATAAGCTCCCATCTTCAAATTCTGCAATACAGAAAGCTGTGCAAAAACACGTCTACCCTCCGGTACATGAGCCATACCCATGGATACGATTTTATGTCCGGGGATTTTTACAATGTCCGTACCTTCAAAGGTCACTGTACCCTCCTTGGGAGTAAGCAATCCCGACACAGTATGAAGAATGGTGGTTTTGCCGGCACCGTTGGCACCAATAAGCGCAATAACCTCTCCTTCATCTACGTGAAAGGACACGCCCTTGATGGCCTGGATCATGCCATAGTATACTTTTATATCATTTACTTCTAACATTGCCATGACACGCCCTCCTACTCACCTAAATAAGCCTTAATAACTTCGGGGTTATTTAACACATCACTTGTTTTACCCTGACAAAGCACACGACCAAAATTAAGCACAGTAAGCTCCTCGCAGATACCACTGACAAGCTTCATATCATGCTCAATTAACAGGATAGTCATATCAAAATTATCTCTAACAAAGCGAATGGTATCCATTAACTCCTGTGTCTCGTTGGGATTCATTCCTGCAGCCGGTTCATCCAACAGTAAAAGCTTCGGTCTGGTGGCTAATGCGCGGGCAATTTCAAGCTTACGCTGTTTACCATAGGGTAAATTTGCAGCCAAGGTATCTGCTTCACTGTCCAGATCAAATACCTTCAAAAGCTCCATCGCCTGCTCGGTCATCTCCTTTTCCACCTTTCGAAACTTAGGAAGACGAAGGATACCTGCTAACGTGCTATATTTCAAATGATTGTGAAGACCTACCTTTACATTTTCTGCAACAGTCAAGTCCTTAAATAATCTGATATTCTGGAAGGTTCTTGCAATACCCGCCTGATTAATCTCTATTGTCTTCTTGCCGGTAATATTCTCACCATCCAGAGTAATAATACCTTCATTAGGCTTATAAACACCTGTAAGTAGATTAAATACTGTGGTCTTACCGGCACCGTTGGGGCCGATCAAGCCATACAGACATCCCTTTTCCACTTTAATATTAAAATCATCTACTGCTCTTAATCCACCAAAGGATATGCTTAACTTATTTGCTTCTAATAATGCCATAATTATTCAGCCTCCTTTGTGGTCTTTTTATTCTTTTTAATTTTATGGAGCATCTTTTCTCTCCACTCAATACATTTCGGTGCCCAGTTAAACAGCATCATTGCGATTAAGACAACTGCATAAATCAACATACGATAATCGTTAAGACCACGAAGCAATTCCGGCAACAGGGTTAAAACTACTGCAGCAATTACAGAGCCTCTGATATTGCCAATACCACCAAGTACAACGAATACCAGAATCATAATAGATTGGTTGTAGCCAAAATTCTTGGGCAATGCAATGAGGGTAGACAGATTGTGCGCATAAAGCACACCTGCAACACCTGCAAGTGCAGCTGATATGGAAAATGCCATCAGCTTATATTTAGTAATATTAATACCAACCGACTCTGCAGCAATTGTATTATCACGAATTGCCATAATTGCTCTGCCGGCTCTGGAATGAATCAAGTTGAGAACAACAAACAGTGTAATCAATAAAAGCACAATACCGATAATAAAGCTGGAATCATTCGGTGTACCGGTAATACCCTGTGCACCCTTAATCAGCACCTGACCATCCTCTTCCAGATTCAGATCAATGGCACTTGTGGTTGAGAAATGAAAGCCCTTGCTGTCCTTGCCAATAAAAAGAATATTGATAATATTTTTAATAATTTCACCGAATGCAAGAGTAACAATCGCCAGATAATCTCCCTTTAATCTCAATACCGGGATACCAATTAAAAGTCCAAAAAAGCCGGCACAAACCGCGCCCACTAAAATTGCCAAAGGAAAACGAACCAGTGTAGGGAGTGTATCCATAAAACATTTTGAGAAAAATGCACTTGTAAATGCGCCCACACACATAAATCCGGCATGACCCAGACTCAATTCACCCAAGATACCTACGGTCAGATTCAAGGAAACTGCCAAAATAGCATAAGAACATAAAGGTACTAAAAGTCCCTTCAACAGGTTGCTTACAAGACCTGCACTCAGTAATATCTGCACAATAAGGAATGCTACAATTACAATACCATATGTAATGCAGTTGCTTTTAAAGGTTTTACTAAATTGTAATTTATTCTTCTTTTCCATATGCTGCACCACCTATACCTTCTCCTGAATATTTTTACCGAGAAGTCCTGTGGGCTTCACCAGCAATACGATAATCAACACTGCAAATACAATCGCATCCGAAAGCTGTGAGGAAATATAAGCTTTGCCGAATATTTCAATAATACCAAGAAGAATACCACCGATAAACGCACCGGGAATGGAACCGATACCACCAAATACCGCTGCAACAAAGGCTTTGATACCGGGCATGGAGCCTGTATATGGGGTCAGAGACGGATAAGCTGAACAGAGCAACACACCTGCAACTGCCGCCAATGCAGAACCGATAGCAAAGGTAAGTGCAATTGTGCCGTCCACGTTAATACCCATAAGCTGTGCGGCACCTTTATCTTCTGCTACCGCTAACATTGCCTGTCCCATTTTGGTCTTATTAATAAACAACATTAATCCAATGATAATTAAGATACATACAATAATTGTAACAATCGTCTCACCGGAGATACTAATCTGTCCGTCAGCCAGCTTTATCGGCTCCATGGAAATCACAGAAGTAAAGGACTTGGTATTAGCACCAAAAATAAGCAATGCCAGATTCTGTAACAGATAGCTGACACCGATTGCCGTAATCAGTACCGCCAAGGGCGATGATGCCTTTCTTAGAGGCTTATAAGCCATCTTTTCTATTCCCATACCTAACGCTGTACAGAATGCAACTGCAATCAGCACACCGACTACAGGGGGAAGTCCTAAGATACTGCACAAGGTATATACAGTAAACGCTCCCACCATAATAACATCACCGTGTGCAAAATTCAGCATCTTAGCAATACCGTATACCATAGTATATCCAAGTGCAATCAGCGCATAAATACTGCCAAGGCTGATGCCGTTAATCAAATACGTGATAAAGCTCATAATTACCTCCATCATAAACCGATAATACAAAATAAACACTTTCAGTATTATACCACGACACATTATTATGACGCAAGCAAAACAACTGAAATCAATAAAAAAGGGTTGCCGGAAAGGCAACCCTTTTCAATCGTACTATTACAGTACAGTATATTCACCATTAACAATCTTGATTGCAATAGGCGCTTTGGTAGGCTCACCGTCAGCACTCCAAGTGATGCTGTCACCGGTTGTACCGCTGAAGTTGATTTCTACCATTGCACTCTTAAGAGCTTCACACAAATCACTTACAGTCATATCAGGAGTAGCATTCTTTGCTTCAAGAGCCTGCTTAATAATATAAACTGCATCATAGGAATCTGCTGCAAACTGGTTAGGAATCTCGCCAAATTTTGCTTCGTATGCTGCACTGAAGGTCTCTGCCTTTGCATTTACAGTGCTTGTGAAGGGGCTTAAGAAAATAGAACCCTCTGCTAAGGAAGCATCGAAGTTATCTACACTTAAGATACCGTCCATACCGTCTACACTGAAGAAGGTAGGTGCATAAGCCATCTGAGCAGCCTGAGAAAGAATCAGAGCAGATTCACTGTAGTAAATAGGTAAAAATACTAAATCTGCACCTGCATCCTTAGCCTTCTGAAGCTGAACGGAGAAGTCCTTATTGCTGTCTGCGGTAAATGCTTCTGTAGAAACGATTTCCAGAGACTGATTTGCTGCTTCACCTGCGAAAGCTTCGTAAATACCGGTAGAATAAGTATCGGAGCTGTCATAGATAATTGCAATCTTAGTACCTAAAGCTTTTTCCTTAATGTACTGAGCTGCAATAACACCCTGTGTAGGATCAGAGAAGCATACACGGAAAGCATTATCATACTGTACACATTCTACAGCAGTACCGGAAGGAGTAATCTGGAACATATTATCCTCTTTGGTCTTTTCTACTACTGCAATACAAGGAGCACTGGTAACAGAACCTAAAATAATCTGTGCGCCCCAGTCCTTTAAATTGTTGTATGCATTTACAGACTTCTCTGCATCATGCTCGTCATCCTGGAAATTCAGCTCTAACTGATAACCGTTTACACCACCTGCTGCATTGATTTCTTCAACTGCAAGCTGAGCTGCATTCTGAACAGCCATACCATAGATTGCTGCTGCACCGGTAGTAGGTCCGATACCACCAATCTTGAAGGTATCTCCACCTGCAGTGTTACCTGCATCAGATGCGCCACAGCCAGCCATAGCTAATACCATAGCAGAAGCTACAACAATGCTAACTAACTTTTTGAGTTTCTTCATAATAACATTTCCTCCTTTTTGTTATCCTAATGATAACATTTTGTAATTGTATACAAAGATACAACGCAATTTAATATGAATGATACACGCTTCTGGATTTTTTGTCAATAAAATTTCAAAAAAATATAAACCGTGCACATATTTGATTTATTTTCTGGGCATTCTATTACCGCATACCAAATAGTGTATCATAGCTTAAATTTTATGGTACAGTTGCCGGTTGCAGAAAGGTAAGGTTTTCATATGGGAAATAAATTTTTAGATTGTACAGCACTTACGATTGCTATTATCGGAGCTGTAAACTGGGGGTTAATCGGTCTGTTCCGTTTTGACCTTGTAGCTTTTATCTTCGGTGATATGTCATGGTTGTCCCGTATTGTTTATGTTCTCGTGGGTCTCTGTGGCTTATACCTTTTGACTTTTTATATGCGTCTGGGCGACAGAGAGGAATAGCTTGGCCACAAGAAGAAAGAGCTTTGAGGTATCTGATACTAACGAATACCTAAAAGCTCTTTTTCTTATGCTAATTTTTGTGCTAATTTTTATGCTAATTTTTATGCTAATTCTTCCAAATCAAGCTGCTTACCGTCACGCCAGATGCGCTCCAAATCATAAAGAAGACGGTTTTCTTTGTCAAAAATATGCACAATAATGTCACCAAAATCAAGCAACACCCAATTTGCTGCATCATAGCCTTCTGTCTGCTTTGCAGGGAAGCCGGCTTTACCCAGTTTTTCGTCCACATTATCGCAAAGCGCCTGAATCTGGCTGGGGTTACTTCCGCCTGCAATAATAAAATAATCTGCAATGACAGACACCTCGCTGATGTCGATAACTTTAATATCCTCTGCTTTTTTATCTTCTAAGGCTTCTATGGCAAGTTTTGCCATCATAAGTGATTTCTCATTCATATCTAATACCTCGCTTCTATCCTTCCTACTGTCTGCTTTCCTCAAAATAATACAGATAAGTCTTTTCTGTCATGGGGTCACACTCTGCACCGGAGTCTTTCAAATATTCCAGCGTATCCTTTAATATCATAAGCAAAGCCTTGTCCAAGTCAATAAACGCAGTTTCTCGTATCTCCTTTAGGTTAGGTGCATGCTTTCTTCCGGGTTCAATATAATCGGCAATAAAAATAATTTTTTCCAGCAAGCTCATACCCGGTCTTCCCGTTGTATGATTTAAGATTGCATTTATTACATCCGCCTCATATACCTTATATTCCTCCATCGCAAAAAAGCTGCCAACCTTGGCATGCAGTAAGAAAGGATTCTTCCTCTCGATTTCATTAATACTGATATTATGCTTTTCGCAAAGGGACAACAGCTTATCATTTGAAAGACATTTGGCACAATCATGTAAAAGACCTGCCAGCTGGGCATTTTTTATGTCACCGCCATACCTCATTGCAAGTGCTGCAGCAGTGTACTCCACTCCAACAGTATGCTCAAAACGTTTCACATCTAACGTTTTCTTCAACGCTTTCCGGATTTTTCTTAAATCATTTGACTTCATTTTGATACAATCCTTTTTCTTCTATATATGCAATAACATCATCCGGGACAAGATAACGTACACTTTTTCCCATATTGATACGTTCTCTGATATCCGTAGAAGAAATTTCCAACTGCATAAAAGGAAGAAGCATAATATCTGCATGATACTTTTGCTTCAGCTCTTCTATTTTGCTTTGCATGGCTTCTGTGTCCATGTCTCCCCGCACTGCGGCAAGCACAGTACAGTTGGCAAAAATCTGTTCCGGACATTTCCAATTTTCAATAGAAAAAAGACAGTCCGCTCCAAAAATAAAGTAAAAATGATCCTGAGGATACCTGTCATGAAGCTCTATCATCGTTTCATAGCTGTAGGTATAGCCTTCCCGTTTGATTTCCATATCACAGCAACGAAACTTTTCGTTATTTTGTACAGCCAGACATGCCATATGATATCTGTCCTCCGGCGCCGTAACATCCCGACCTGCTTTCAGATAAGAAACGCCTGTTGGCATAACCCATACTTCATCCAGCTTGACTTCGTCCAAAGCCCACTGCGCCAAAAGAAGATGTCCCATATGGATAGGATTAAAGGTGCCTCCCATAATACCTATTTTTCTCATATTGCCCTCCATACCTGCATTAACACTGTCTCTTTTCAAACACACTGCAGATTATTTAGGTAATTCAATCTTGGGCTTGTCCTTATTGGGCTTGTACAAAACAATTTTCTTACCAATTACCTGAACTACCTGAGAATGTGTTCTCTCGGCAACAGCTTCTGCAATAATTCTGGGATCATCCATACAATTCTTCAGCACAGCAACCTTAATCAGCTCATTGTTGTTAAAGGCTTCACCAATAGCTGCTGTAAGCTCCGGTGTGAGACTGGACTTTCCCACATGAAAAATCGGGTCAAGATTACTTGCAAGACTCTTTAAATATGCTCTCTGCTTGCTTGTCATAGTATACTCCTTTTTATTTGAATTCTTACTTATAATAATCAAAGGAGAGTCCATACATTCTGACGGTATCTCCCTCCTGAATACCAAGTGCCTCCAGCTCGTCCAAAATACCGGTGTCCTTTAAGAAATTCTGGAAGAATGCAAAGCCTTTTTCGCTTTCCAGATTCGTATAACCCAGCATCTTCTCGATTCTGGGACCTTCCACCACATATTCGTCCTCTTCCTCATCATAGATAACAGTATAAGGCTCATTGGAATAGCCGGTCTTACGCTCGGGAAAATATTCCTGTTCAAATAAGATTAGCTCTTCTCCGATGCTTTCCAGCATTTCATTCACATGATACAGAAGCTCCTTCAGACCCTCGCCGGATACTGCAGAAATAGGATATACAGCAATTCCCTTGGGCTCAAATTCCTTCTTAATGGCATCAATGGCACTTTCTTCGCCCTCTTCCGTATACATTGCATCAATTTTGTTAGCCGCAATGACCTGCGGACGCTTTGCAATATCGGGATTGTAGGCTTCCAGCTCCTTATTAATTGCATAAATATCCTCAATGGGATCTCGACCTTCCGTACCTGCGGCATCCACAATATGAATAATTACCTTGGTACGCTCAATATGACGTAAAAATTCATGTCCCAGACCAACACCCTCCGATGCACCTTCTATAAGTCCGGGAATATCTGCAATTACAAAACCCTTCGTGCCCTCCAAATCAACCACACCAAGATTAGGATTCAACGTAGTAAAATGATAATTGGCAATTTTAGGCTTTGCATTGGTTACACGTGATAAAAAGGTGGATTTTCCAACATTGGGAAATCCTACCAGACCTACATCTGCAATAACCTTAAGCTCCAGCATCAACTCCAGCTCAATGGCAGGCTGTCCGGGTTGGGCGTATTTAGGCGCCTGCATGGTACTGGTAGCATAATGCTGGTTACCGTTTCCGCCACGTCCGCCTTTCAGGAGCACCACTCTCTTATTCTCTCCCGACATATCAGTAATTACCTGACCGCTCTCTGCTTCCTTAATAACGGTTCCTTCGGGCACTTTAATCACAATATCATTACCGTTTTTGCCACGACAATTTCTTTTACCGCCCTCTTGTCCGTCCTCCGCCTTGTACTTACGGATATGCCTGAAATCTATCAGAGTATTCAAGCCTTCATCTACCTCGAAGATTACATCGCCGCCGTGTCCGCCATCGCCGCCATCAGGGCCGCCGTTGGGCACATATTTTTCACGTCGAAAAGAAACATGTCCGTCACCACCCTTGCCGCTTCTTACGTATATTTTGGCTCTATCAGCAAACATACCGGTTCTCCTTTCTGCCTTCACCTAATTAATATTGATAGGACTAAAAGGGCTTCAAACATTGATTTGTTTGAAGCCCTGCGTAACTCTTATTATTTCTCTACAGGATATACGGAAGCCTGCTTCTTGTCTCTTCCTTTTCTTTCGAAACGAAGAACACCGTCAACTAAAGCAAACAAAGTATCATCGCCGCCGATACCTACGTTAACACCGGGATGAATCTTGGTTCCGCGCTGTCTGTACAGAATATTACCAGCCTTAACAAACTGGCCGTCAGCTCTCTTCGCACCTAATCTCTTAGCCTCGGAATCTCTACCGTTCTTGGTAGAACCAACTCCCTTTTTATGAGCGAAAAATTGAAGGTTCAAATTAAACATGGTCTACACCTCCTCGAATTTTACTTGCAAATACTGTTCACCGTACTTCTTACTCAGATTCTCAAGGGAAAATACCATGGAATCCATCAGAAATATGGACTTTTCCTGCAGAATGCCTTCAAAATCACATTTGATAAAACCTGTCTCCTCATTCGAAGCAACCGAAAGCTTCTCGCCTGCAAGCTCTTCCAGAGAATTAATAGTACTGATTACCAGTACAGATATTGCCGAACACAATATATCCGGCGATTTACCAAACAACCTCTTCCTGGCATATTCTGCATGTCCCATACAAATAAAGCCTTTGTATGCGTTGTTATTGTCTTTACGAATAATAATAGTAGTCATAATGATTATGCATTAATCTTGTCAATCTTAACCTTAGTGTATGCTTGTCTATGACCATTCTTTTTGTGGTATCCGGTTTTTCTCTTGTATTTGTATACAATAACCTTCTTACCCTTACCCTGCTCCATAACGGTTGCGGATACGGTTGCATTAGCAACATCTGCACCAACCTTGAGGGTATCGTCGCTTACTGCGATTACCTGATCAAAAGTAACAGTATTACCGGCTTCACCATTCAGCTTCTCAACCTTGATGATATCACCTTCGGAAACCTTGTACTGTTTTCCACCTGTTGCAATAATTGCGTACATAATTAAGGCACCTCCTATTCATGAATGTAACCATTCATTTACTCGCTAACTTTGGTGGTTTTCTTAAAAAAGAACACACTTATACCTAGTTATGCGGCATACCGTAGTATAATAGCATGAGGTGCCTTTAAATGTCAATACCTTTTTACCAAAAAATCACTGCATTATACAAGCAAGTTGCCTTGCTTATCTTCCGCTGATAAACAAGGCAAACATTTTACCAATCAAATTCAAATATGCTTTATCAGATTCGGGCCATAATCTTGAGGTCGGCTCCTCCTTATAAAAAGTAATATACCCGGGCACACCATTATCCATACGATAAATCAAAGCTGCAGTCACTTGCATTTCCTTCAATTCACGATATACCTCGGGACAAGTATATTGCATATTACTGATATGATTAATTACAGCAAGATTGTTTTCAGTAAAAAGCTGTCTGAATTGAGTTGTGCCTCCATAAGACAAAAACTTTGTTTCTACCGGTTTTCCATCTGCTCTCCAATGCATTGGTGAATATGCCGGTTCATCAAAAAATATATTTACCTCTTTTAAATCAAAGGCTTTTCCGGTCTCTTCCAAAGCTATCTGAATATTCCATATATTTCGGAACATAAAATATTCCGTAAAGTCCATCAAAAATTGCTCTTTATTTCCGGCACCGACCGATTTACTTTGCTGTACCTCATAAGCAGTCACGTCTTCAGCATTTAATACATCGCCATGGAGCTCCGGAGTGTATATGATATAGCGATTCTTGCCATTTTCCTTAGCACGATAAAGCATCTTATCTGCAATTTTAAAAAGCGTATCATAATCACCGGCATCTGCAGGCCATGCTGCAGCACCTATGGAACAGCTGAGGTTCAAATCCTCCTTAACATCTTTATATGCCCATTCCACATTACTGCGTACTGTGCGCAGGATACTTTTCAAATCTGCACGATCTGCTATATTCTCAAGGAAAAGCAGCATTTCATCACCGCCGATACGTCCTACCACACCACGCTCGCCTACCGCTTCTTTCAGAATATCCGCAACCGTTACAATAACCTCATCTCCGAACAGGTGACCATAATTATCGTTTACATACTTAAAATTATCAATATCCAGCACACACAGATAACATGTGTATTCTGCTTTGACAGACATTGCATTGCGGATATATTCTGTAATTGTTTGTTTACTTAAAAGCCCGGTTAATTCATCACGAAATGCATCGGCGCCCATTCTGGTCTTGCGCCGCCTTGAATTCTTGGTAATGGTATATACACAGCCAAGCGCCAGATTTTTACCGGAGTCAATTACAACCGAACGCCCCTTAAAAAGATAAATCTCCTTTTCTTCCCCTCGAACCAGATGTGGCAATACAATTTCATGAGAAAAATGTCTGGAGCCCTGTTGTAAATCCTGACAAAGGTTAGTAAAAGCATCCCTATACTTTTCGTCGGAAAAAGCCCCCTTGTCTTCAAGGCTATCTTCCTAACTGTCCAAGCTGCCATTATAAACTACAACCTTTTGATTATTACCTCCCATAAAAAGGCATAAATCATCTGTTTCAATATCATATTTAAAGAAGATTTCATCCAAAATACCCATGTAGCTGCCGTACTCACTGATGCTTTCCTGCATGCTTGCCAGCTCCTGTTCCAAGTCATCAACTGACTGGAGATTCAATTCGAGCACGGCTTCACCGGCTAACCATGTTTTATCAATAGATGCTATTACCCAGTGAGTTGTTTCATCCCTGCGAAAAACCCGGTATGTCACATACATTTTCTCTCCGGTATTCCATACCTTTTCGCACACTTCCTTTACACCGGCAAAATCATCCTTGTATATACTTTGTTCAAGGGTCATGGAATTCTCCTACATAATTAATGCAAAAAAACCTTTGGCACCCTTTATAATCTTTAATTGATTATCGACAATAACTACCCCTGAATTAAAGTATGCCATATACCTTCTCCTAAATTATTCCATGTTTCTCTTCTCAAAATCTTCTACATACTGAGTAATAAGCTTAACAGTACCTTCTACACCCAGAACACTGCTGTTGATGCACAGGTCATAGCTGTCTGCGCGTCCCCATTTCTTAGAAGAATAATAATTATAATAGCTTTGGCGCTGCTTATCCTTCTTGCTAATCATTTCTCTTGCTTTACCTTCCGGCAAATCATATTTTTGCATGATTCTCTTTGTTTTTACATCTTCATCACCATAAATGAAAAGATGTACACAATTCTTGTAATCAGCAAGCGCATAATCAGCACAACGTCCTACAATAACACAAGGACCTTCATCTGCAATTTTCTTGATGGTATCAAACTGTGCCAAAAACACCTTGTGACTGATGGGCATATCAACAAAGGATGATGCATTGTAGCCAAAGGAATAAGTATCCATTACCAGATTATACAGAAAGGAATTCGTAGGTCTCTCATCATGATTTTGAATCATTTCTTCGCAGAAGCCACTTTCCTTCGCAGCACGACTTAAAAGCTCCTTATCGTAGCATTTAATACCAAAATATTCTGCAACCTTTTCCCCTATTTCACGTCCGGCAGAACCAAACTGACGTCCAATTGTAATAATAGTATTCATACATCCACCCACTTTCGTTATACTTTTAAAATTTATCATTTATATTATACGTCATTTTTGCAAGAAATTCAATAAATAATCTGCAAATTTTAGACAAAATAGACAAATTGTATCAATCTAATATTTGTAAGAGATGTTGAAAATACTCCGGCAGCGGCGCATCCGTTTCAATATATTCCTCAGAAACAGGATGAACAAATCCCAGTGTCTTGGCGTGAAGAGTCTGTCCTTGTAATTTAAAGGGAGTTTTTCTGTTGGAATAAACCTCATCCCCCAAAATCGGATGACCAATGCTTGCCATGTGTACTCTGATTTGATGGGTTCTACCGGTTTCCAACTGACATTCTATATAAGTATATTGGCGAAAACGTTGTAAAACCCGATAATGGGTCACTGCACTTTTTCCGTTCTTTTCATTTACGGCCATCTTTTTACGCTCCTGAGGATGTCTGCCGATGGGTTTATCAATGATACCCTCATCCTCCTTTATCACGCCATGACAAATGGCATGATACCTTCGATTAACGGAATGCTCCTTTAATTGCTCTGCTATCTCTCTGTGCGCCTTATCATTTTTACATACAATCAGGGAGCCGGTAGTATCCCTGTCAATCCGATGCACAATACCCGGGCGCATGACACCGTTAATACCGGACAAATCCTTGCCACAATGATACATCAGAGCATTTACAAGTGTCTGACTGTAGTGTCCCGCCGCCGGATGTACCACCATTCCCTTAGGCTTATTCACTACAATGACATCCTTATCTTCATACAAAATGTCAAGGGGAATATTTTCGGGCTCTATGTCAGGCTCCACAGACTCCGGCAATTCAAAAGCCACTTCATCATCCGTCTTAACCCGATAACTGCCCTTTACAGGCTTACCATTTACCAAAACACGTTCTTCCTTAATCATCTTCTGAATAAAAGAGCGCGACAAAGAATCGATAAGCAGACTGACACACTTATCGATTCTCTCATCTTCCATATCTTCAGCTATTTGAAACCGGAAATTTTCCATTGAGATTCCTTTCTAAGGGGACTTACTTCATCTCACGATAACGGTTTTGTTTAAAATTCAAAAATTCCAAATCCTTTTCCTTAAATACGAACAAAAATAATATAAACAGTCCGATTGTCGCAACCACAACATAAATATCTGCCACATTAAATATCGGGTAGTTTATCAAAATAAAAGAAATGAAATCCACCACATAATCAAAGCGGAATCGGTCTATCATATTGCCTAAGCCTCCTGCAATAATAGAGGCAATAAGGATGTGAATCACACAAAACTTCTTCTGTTCCGGCAATTTAAACAAAAACAGAAGTAATATAATCATAAAAATAATACTGACAAAAAGGATGAAAAACTTTTGATTTTGCAACATACCAAAAGCAGAACCGCGGTTTTCCAGATATTGCAATTCCAACACACCATCAATTAACACATATGCCGGTTGTCCCTTTAAATGCACGATTGCAAGATATTTGGTAAATTGATCAAAGGCAAGCAAAACTGCGGCAACTAAAGCATCTATTATCAGCATTTTCCCTCTTTTTACTTCTTTCTTATTCATAAGCATCCTCTTCATTAAAATTAATTTCATCGATTGCAGCCAGAATTTCTTCATCTGTAACAGATTTATCAATCACAGCCTTGCCGATTTTCTTGAGCAGTACAAATTTTATTGTGCCGGCTTCCATCTTCTTATCGGACTTAGTGAGTGAAAGAATCTCCTGTGGATTGATATTATCTACGCTAATAGGCAGATAAAAGGGGACAAACATATCTCTTATTTCATAGTATTCTTCCATGGCAAGCAATTCCTTTTTCCAAGAAATATAGGCTGCCGCCACAATACCCAGAGCCACACATTCACCGTGATATAATTCAAAATTCTTTGCCTTTTCAATGGCATGTCCGATAGTATGTCCAAGATTCAACAGAGCTCTGTCTCCCTGCTCGGTAGGATCCTTTTCAACAACAAGCTTTTTCACCATACAGCTTCGCATCAGCATTTCTTCCAGCACATCCAAATCTCGCTCGCAGATTTCATACATGTTTTCAATCAGCCATTCGTAAAATATGGCATCCTTAATAATACCATGCTTCATAACCTCTGCAAAACCGGAGAAAAACTGTCTGTCATCTAAGGAGCGCAACACAGACATATTCATATATACCAGTCGAGGCATTTTAAAGGCTCCCACCATGTTTTTGTAGCCGTCAAAATCCACACCTGTCTTGCCGCCGATAGAGCTGTCTGTCTGTGCCAACAGGGTCGTCGGAAGCTGTATGTAATCAATACCACGCAAATAAGTTGCAGCCGCATAGCCGGTCAAATCACCAACCACACCGCCGCCCAATGCCAGCAGCATATCCTTGCGGTCAAAACCTTCCTGAATCAAATATTTATATAATTCTCTGACCGTATCAAGAGTCTTATTTTCTTCGCCTGCAGAAAATACATATTTTGCCACCTTCAGGCATTTTCCCTCCAGTAAATGCTTCACTTCTTCTCCATAAAGCTTATCTACATTGGAGTCTGTAACAATACACAGGCGCTTACCTTCCACGCCTAATTCTGTCAATTCTTCCATAAGCCCTTCAAAATCCTTGGCAAATACAATGTCATAACAGGGCTTTTTATTCATTAATACAGGTAATCTCTGTGCCATATATTTCCTCTTTTCTATAAAATTAAGCAAAAAAACTTCCCGCAAATAGATAACGGGAAGTTTACAAAACCTTATAATCCGTTGTTTATGGGTAAATCAAAGGCATCATTAAAAACATCCTGCAAATCACCGGAGATATCCACACTGGCAGGGGTTACAATAAAGATATAATGTGAAATCTTCTGGAGATTACCGGATATTGCATAGCAGGAACCGGATGTGAAATCAATAATTCTCTGTGCCACATCCATATCAAGCCCTTCCAGATTCAATACTACAGTTCTGTTTGCCAAAAGGGTATCTGTAATCTCTCTTCCATCCGTCTCTACGGAAGTAGGCTTAATAACACATACCTCCATACCGTTTCCGAGAGGCTTACGCGCAGATACGGTTCTGATTGGAGTAACTTTAGGCTGTACCGTGGTTTTCTTGGGAGGCTTTTCCTCATACTCCTCTTCATTAACAGCCTTGCTTTTGGTAAATTTCTTGGGTATGGGCTCTACATCCTCTTCGTCATCCAGATAATCGTCATTATCATACAAATCATCATCTTCATCATTCAATTTCATAAAATTCAAAAACTTGTCCATGATAGCCATTTATACTGCTCTCCTTTTTTAAATGATTATATACTATAATCACGTTCACCGAAGATACCGGTTCCTACTCTCACATAGGTGGCACCTTCTTCAATAGCAACCGTATAATCACCGGTCATCCCCATTGAAAGTATATTCATAGAAACATTATCAATGTTTTTCTGCCTTATGTCAACAGACAATTGCCTTAATTTACGAAAATATTGTCTATTTTCTTCTTGATTCTCCACAAAGGGAGCGATTGTCATTAAGCCCTTGATATGAACCGCCGGCAATTTGGCAATTTCCTGTATCAGCAACAGCGTATCCTCTGTAGTAGTTCCAAACTTGCTTTCCTCTTCGGCTACATTTACCTCTACAAGGATATTAACCTCAACCTTCTTTTTTTGAGCCTCTTTACTGATTTCCTCAGCAAGCCGGAGGCTGTCAACACTATGAATCAAATATACCTTGTCTACAATATATTTTACTTTATTGCGCTGTAAATGCCCTATCATATGCCAACGGATATCCGAGGGGAGCTGCGGAATCTTATCTATAAGCTCCTGAACCTTGTTTTCCCCAAAATCCCTTGCGCCTGCATGATATGCCTCCCACAATGCCGAAACGGGCTTTGTTTTACTGACGGCAATCAGGGTTACATCATTGCTGTTACGTTTGGATTTCTCACAGGCAGATGTGATTGCCGCTTCCACCTGTCGCATATTTTGCTGTATCATAATGCGTTCCTCCACCACAAAATGCTGTTTCCTACATTCTACATATAATATTCTATTCCGTTGTCTTCTTGGCCTCGTTAATAAACTGGTCATCACTGACACTTGCAGCATCCAGTACAATATAATCGTACACATTCAAGCCATATGTGGTGTTTGCCTTTACAATAGAATACTCGTCATTCTGATATAAAATATTAATCTGCTTAAAATCAGCATAACCCTTATTCATATTGTAAACACCAATCAGGGTTGCACGTTTGCTGACGGTATAGGTGTCCTGACTGTCCTGTTTATACAGAATATCACCTGCATTCAGAACGGAGGTATCCATATAATAAACACCTTCCGTCTCATCATAGCTATAGACATCTGCTTCCACATATTCGCTGGAAATAGTACCATCCTCCAGATAGCATTGACGAATTACTCCATAACCGCCCTGACTGCCTCCAACACTTACAAATTCATCATCAATTAAGAAAAACTCTTTTTCTACAATCGATGAATTGGGAATCTTCAGACCTGTTTCATCATTAATGATCAATTCCACATCAAGAAAACGGTCAGAAACAAAGGTAACCATGGAATTGGTGAAAGAGATTTCCAAATAAGTCTTTCCATCACTGTTATTCAAAAGTCGTGTCTTGCCCCAGGATTCATACTGGTTCTTTAAGAAGCGTACCTTTACATAACCTTCCTCCTCCATTTCCGCACCACGCTGCGCATCAATGGCTATCACGAGGGACCAGTTTTCATTTGTGGAAAGCTTGTATACCGAATCGCCTGCCGCACGCAATTCATTACCGATAAATTGATTCTTCTCGTAATTCTTCTCGTCAAACACAGCCTCTGTCACTGCATCGGCAGTTAAAGCCTCATAACCGTCCGTCCAATAAGAAACAATTCCGGTAATGGGCGCATAACAATAATTCACAATATTAGCAATTCCTGTAGTAGTATCCGAATTGTTAATATTCTGAAGCATATTGGCATTGGCAAGCTTTAACACCGTATTCTTTAAGGAATATTTAAAATCATAGGTGGTTTCAAAATGACTACTGTCATACCCATGCATAAAATTTACAATCTCATTACGAAATTCCGCAAGCTCTCTGTCACTTAAGGAATTCTCTCCCAGGCTGCTGTCTGCCAGCTCCTCATTTAAGCGACCCGTTTCATCTATAATATAAACCAAGTCATCCTTGGCAACTCTTTCGCCTTCTCGTGCAAAATAATTGACATATCCGGCCGTTTCAGCCGTTATCACGGATTCATCACGTATTACAATGCCTCGGTAAATATTGTTGGTAGCAAGCGAGCCTTCCTGTACTTCATAACGCACAATATGGCTTGACTGAAAATACGCAATTACACAAATAATGACATAGATAAATACTGCTCCGAAAATCAGCATACCAATATTAAGATTTAGAGGTTTTCTGTACTTTTTTACCTTTTTCTTTTTTCGAGCCAAAACGCAAGCCTCCAAACATTATTTCATCAAAAGATGACCATTCACCAATGAAAAGCCCCGGTTCGCATCCGAGGCTTCTCATAAGTTAGTATGTTATGTTCCATAGCCGGAACAAATAGTCTTTTTAAGTATTAAAGAGAAATAATAATCTTATCCTTCAAGCTCTCCGGAAGCTCTGCTTCATCAAGAGATACACTTAAGATAAAATCTACATTAAAGGAATCACTGATAGTCTCAAGCTTTGCTACACTTGCAGTAAGATCACCATCTTCCAATGAAGCAATTTTTAAGAAGCTGTCAAAATACATCTGCTGCAAATCATGATCCTGCGAAATAATGCCGCAAATAAATCCTAAGAATTCACTGTTGTTCTCAATGGGATACTGAGATACATCGATCAATCTAACTTTATTATTCAGTTCATACATATGCTTGGTACTCTTATCGAGATACACAATGTTACCTGAAATGTTTTTTACCTCATTATTCACTTTATCCAATAACTGTTTTGTCTTGCCCTTGCCCTTCTTGCCTACAATTAACTGAACCATTGGTAAACCCTCCTATTGTAAATTAATGAGTAGAAATTTTTCTCTATTTCTATTATAGTGTATCTTATGTCAAAAAACAACCTTTAATTGTTTATTTCGTCTAACAAATCTGTCATTTCTGTATACAGAATATCTCTGGCCTCAGAACACAGTATAACAGAAACATAAGGTGACCCATTTGTATCCTTAGAAAGCAACATCAGACAATGTCCTGCCGCATTGGTGGTACCTGTTTTGCCGCCAATTACCGTAACATTGTCCGGCGACTGGTAGTGCCCACGCAAAAACAAATTGCTTGTCTCAAATTCCAATTCCTTCGGATTCCCATTGCGATCATAATAAACCGTCTGATAGCTTGTCATATGTATAATTTCATTGAAGGAATCATATTTTACCGCTTCGTTAAAAATCAAATACAAATCATAAGCTGTTGTATAATGTCCATCCTGTGTCAGACCATGAGGATTACAAAAATTGGTATTGGTAGCCCCCAGGCGTTTGGCTTCTTCATTCATCATTTCCATGAAATGCTCTGTTGTACCACCGATATTTTCCGCGATAAGCATTGCAACATCATTGGCAGAATACATCAGTAATATATGTAATGCCTGATCCAGTGTCATGGTATCTCCGCTTTTCAATCCGCACAGTTGGGCACCTGACTCCGTGATAGTGACCGCATCAGTGGCAGTAAGAACCTTATCCAAAGGAGCATTCTTAATCGCAATAAGGGCAGTCATCACCTTTGTAAGACTTGCCGGATGCAATCTCTCATGAGCATTCTTGGCATACATTACTTCTCTTTCGTTGAGATCAAATAAAATAGCTGCTGTTGCCTGTGACATATCCACATTTGCATCATTTGTAATATTTTCAGTTACCACACACAAATCTGTTGCAAAAGGCTCCAGTCTCTCGGTGTACTGTTTGGTAACCACATTATAAGCGCTCACCGCAAGATCTGTGCTGTACGGCATGCTATATTCCAATCTGCCACAACCTGTAAAGCTCATAACAGCCATTACTACGGCAAGGCATATTGCAAATCTTTTCACTGTATTTTTTCCACCTTTGTACATCGAAAACCTCTTATTTGTACATTTCACGCCACTCTAAATCTCCTCTGTCCAGAGATTTAATCAACAGCTCCGCGCTTGCAAGATTAGTTGCCAGCGGAATATTGTGAATATCGCATAATCTGACTACATTATTAACATCCGGCTCATGAGATTTGGGGCTTAAGGGGTCTCTCAAAAAAATCACAAGATCCATCTGATTATGCTCAATCTGTGCGCCCATCTGCTGTTCACCACCAAGGTGACCGGCAAGAAACTTATGGACATTTAAATTAGTTACTTCCTCAATCAATCTACCCGTAGTGCCGGTTGCAAAAAGGTCATTTTTACTTAAGATTCCTCTATAAGCGATACAAAAATTCTGCATTAACTTTTTCTTGGCATCATGTGCAATTAGCGCAATATTCATAGACTTTCATCCTCTCCCCAAACTAATCATAGTTTTGTTTTATCTAATTTCTCTTTGCTTGAAGCCTGATATTTAGGACAACCCCTATCCCGATAAAAAGGCTCATTAGTGATGTAAGACCATAGCTTACAAAAGGAAGCGGCAAACCGGTATTGGGCAATATAAAGGTCGCAACCCCCATATTAAAGAAGCCCTGAAAGGCAATCTGCCCTCCAACAGAAGCCGCTATAATCCGCCCGGCGACATCTTTCGCCTTTCGCGCAACGGCAATACACTCCAACGCAATGGCAAACAACAGGACAATCACAACAACGCAACCTTTAAATCCAAATTCCTCGCCTATTACCGCAAAAACAAAATCCGTCTGTGCCTCCGATATGAAATTACCGTTCTTCACAGAAGTAATTTCATTGTTCATGTAACCCTTGCCGTCAAGCTGCCCAGAGCCGATAGCCATTACCGAATTTAGCTGCTGATATGCTTCTGCACTGGCATATTCCTCCGGATATATAAACGCAAGAATACGGTTGCGCTGATAGTCCTCCAGAATGCCGTTATCCGGCTGTAACGCCAAAGATATGACGATAGCAACCGCCGGAATCACCACTAGCAGAACCCCCAGTATCAGCTTATAGCTTATTCCTCCGGCAAACATAATGACACAGAAGATAACAATCAAAACGATACTGGTAGACAAATCCGGCTGTTTATAAACAAGCGCCCAAGGTATCAGCATCAGTACAATACAGCTACCGATAATACGGACGGTATTTAACTTCTCCTTATATTTCATAATATACTGTGCAAAGAATAAAATCAATAATATTTTCGCAGTTTCAGAGGGTTGAAATTGCAGTCCTCCGATTTTCAACCAACGCTGTGCACCACCGCCCTCTTCACCTGTCAAAAGAACAAGAAGTAGCAGCCCGAGATTGGCAAAATACATCAGCCAATTCAGCTTTAAATAAAAGGAATAATTAAAGAAAGATAATCCAATCATAAGAACAGCACCGGCAATCACTCCAAACAACTGCTTTGTTTGGAGTGATGCTTCCGCACTGCCGATGGCTAAAACACCGATACTTGCAAGTGCAAGTACCATTATTACTAATTTAAAATCATAATCACGTAGCCTAAAACGTTTAAACATAATACCCTTTCCTGTATAGGTCACAAGCATCCATGCTATCTTAAGGACCTATCCGTCACACTGACTTATGTAAATCCAGAATAGGAATATTGGCATACAAAATCGGTGTTTTATTCCGACCACCCTTGTTTCCCTTTGCATTTATCTGAATATCCATATTTTCAGCATCTATCTTCATGTACTTTGATATCACCTTTGTAATATCAGCCTTTATAAGCTCCATCATTTCCGGCGAGCAGTTGACTCTATCTGAAATCAGCAGAATTTTCAGTCTGTCCTTGGCAATTTGGCAGGAGCTTTTTCTACGAAAAAAACGCTTCATATCCAACTCCCCCTTATGCTTTTTTGAAAATACCGGTTACCTTGGTCCAGAATGAAATTCCTTTCTCAAAATTCAGGAAAGGCACTTCCTTTCCCATTACACGTAGTACTACATTGGCATATGCCTGTCCGGCAAAAGTATCATTGCCTACAAGCGGCTCTCCCTGATTAGTGGAAATTACAACATTTTCATCATCAGGAATAATACCGATTAAGGGAATTGCCAATATATCCACTACGTCAGAGGCAGACATCATATCTCCTCTTTTCACCATGTCCATCCGCAAACGATTAATCACCAAATCAATCTGTTTAAAATTATTGGCCTCCAAAAGACCGATAATACGATCGGCATCACGGATGGCCGAGACCTCCGGAGTTGTGACTACAAGAGCTCTGTCAGCACCTGCAATAGCATTCTGAAAGCCCTGTTCAATACCGGCGGGACAATCTAATATAATATAATCAAACTGTTCCCTAAGGTGAGAAATCACCTTGATCATCTGTCCGGGAGAAACTGCTGATTTATCCCTTGTCTGTGCCGAAGGCATCAAATACAGTCCCGGATGACGCTTGTCGCGTATCAAGGCTTGCTTTATGCGACAGTTGCCCTCCACAACATCCACCAGATTATAGACAATCCTGTTTTCAAGCCCCATAACAACATCCAGATTGCGCAAGCCGATATCTGTGTCAATCAGACATACCTTTTTGCCCAATTTTGCCAGACCTGTTCCTACATTTGCTGATGTGGTGGTCTTGCCCACACCGCCTTTACCTGAAGTGACGACAATTACTTCGGAGTTTTTCTTCTCCGTGGAAACATTATTTTCCATGATAGCAACCTTACCTTTCCGTACCATTCGGTACCTATACTGTCGTCGCCCGAGTAGCCTTTTAGAAGGAACTCAGTAAATCTTTTGTAAGCGGTTCAAACACTATCTTATCGTTTTTTACATGTGCAATTTTCGGTTGTACCTTTGGGCGAATGCCCCATTTTGACTGTTTTGTATTGGTTTTATATTTGAAATCGCCGATTTTTAATCTTTCCGGCTCCATTTCAAGCGCCACAACAAAGGCATCACTCTGCCCATTTCCTCCGGCATAAGCTTCGCCGTAAAGTCCACCCAGAATAATAATATTTTTAGTGGAAATCACCGCACTACCGGGATATACATCACCCAGAATTATGATGCTGTTTTCGGTTTCTATAACCTCTCTGTTCTTCAGCGTACCCTTATAAAACTGTCCTTCATCTCCTCCGGTCAGCTTTTTTTCCATATGCTGCAGGGCCTTGATATATTTCTTGTCAGTATCCTCATCATGCCCAACAATACATACAATACGCAAATCACTATTTTTCTTAATCGCTTCCAAGACACAGATTTCCTCTGCATCCGTAAGCGGTTTCCCCTCTATAGAGAGCGCCATACTGGCTTTCCCGAAGAATTTGCGTGCCTCTGAAAACTTATAAGCAATTTCTTCCAGTATGGTTTCAAAGGACGATTCCTCATTTAATATTAAAGTAATACCATTTTGAAAGCTTTTGATTAAAACCGCATCCTTCATCTGCGCACTCTCCTTGTCTTATTATCGTACATTTTATATCAATTTCCATTATATGCTTTACTTACATTTCATCTGAAATGCCGGCATCAGGTTCATCTGCTGTACCAGTAATCAATTCTTCCTCTTCAGCAAGTCCATAATAATACTTGATAATATCTCGTGTAGTCTGGGCAGCATAATCGGAGGAATATCCGAATGGAATGCGCGTTGCCACTGCAATCTCAGGACTTTCATAAGGCGCATAGCACACAAACAACGCATGGTTAGGTCTTGACGCTGTCTGCTCTGCAGTACCGGTTTTACCCGCTACATTAACAGCCAGATTACTAAAGTAGGACTTATTTTGTACTACCTGCCGCATACCGAGATGTATCGCATTCCAATATTCATCCGGCAATTCTATCGTATTGCGGATTTCCGCCTCATACTGCTTTAAAACATTGCCGTCAGAATCTGCAACCTTATCAAGCAATGTTAAATCATAGCATGTCCCATTGTTTGCAATGGTTGTTATATATCGGGCCAGTCCGACTGTTGTATAGGTATTCGTACCCTGACCAATCGCGGAACGAACCGGGTCCATATCTGAAAAGTGCGGCGCTTCCTCAGCAATCTCAACTCCGGATTTCTCTGTCAAACCATACATATCCGCATATTTGTAAAAAGTATTTAGACCCGCCTCTTCACTATAAATACCTGTTCTTGTAGACAACTTGTAACCCACATCATAAAAGAAATAGTTACAGGAATCCCTGATCGCGGAAATTACATTTTCACTGCCATGTCCTGATATTTTCCAACATCGTGGTGAAGGCGTTATTTCCGTAAAGGTTCCGATACAGGTTGTTTTATGCCCAAGGCTGATAACACCTTCCATCAAACCTGCGGTAGCAGACACCATTTTAAATGTAGAACCGGGAGCCAATGCCGACTGTGTCGCATAATTCAGCCATGGATTGGACTTGTCAGCATTCAGCTTGGCATAATATTCCGCATCAATGGAATTGGCCATTTTGTTATTATCATAGCCGGGGTATGACACCATAGCAAGTACCTGTCCCGTATTCACATCCGTGATAACCACTGAAGCATTACAGGGGTCAAGAGCCAGCTGTGCCGGTGTAATATCAATATTATCAATTCGATTCTTCATAAACTGATATGCTGTAATGCTACCGTTATATAAAGCCTCTTCATCTTCAATGGATACAGTTACCGCCTCCTGCTCACAAAGCAGCATGCAGATTTGTTTGCCGGTGATCTTATTATTTAAAAGCATATATTTATAAAAGCGCTTCTGAAATTCTGTATTCTTATCCATCATCTTGATAATATAATCAAGCAGCTTGTTGTAGATTTCCGTGGAATCAGAATACTTGTCATCCAGTGCAAGCTTGCTGACATCTATCCAGTTCATAGAAATACAATACTTTAAATACTCAGAAAGACTGATAACCTCTTCCTCTGCCCAGGCAATCTGTGTAGCATCATTCTTGTCCAGAACCTCAGTCATAATAACGCCCTGATTTTTTAACAGCTGCACAATATTGCTCTGATATACCTGATATTCCTTGGAAAGCTTATTGTAAGGGGTATGTCCTTCTGTCAATTCATAGGTTATTGTATCATAAACAGCTTGCTTATAATCCAAATATGCATTATAAACTTCCTTTTCCGTCTCGCTGGCATCCTCAGCATAAAAGTGCTTGATATCCACAATACTGTTATTGATAACGGCAAAATATACATCATATATGGGAATCAATATATCGGAGCTGTCTCCGTTTTCCGGCTTGTTATATTCCTTGGTGTTAATAATTTTACTGGACACAAGACCCGCAAGCTTTTGCTCCACAATATTATATACTGCTTTAGTCAGCTCAGCATCTATGGAGGCATACACATCTTCTCCCGGAACAGCTTCTTCTCTTTCCAAAATCGTCATTACTTTACCGGTATTGTTTACAATTACCTTTTCCGTACCCTTGGTTCCCTGCAAGGTGGTCTCCATATAGGCTTCCAGACCACTCTTTCCTACCACATCATTAATACTGTAGGTATCTGCACTGCCTCCCTGCGCAACAACTTGCTCATTGAGACTGGTAAGCTCCTCTGAAGAAATTTTACCCGTATATCCCAGCACATGTGCAAAATATTTGCTATCTACATAGCGCCTTACGGTATCCTCCACAATCGATACGCCTTCCAGCTGGTCGGAATTTTCCATGATAACGGCAACCGTTTCTTCACTGACATTGGTCGCAACAGTTGTACCAATATATTTTCGGAAGGATGTAAGGCTCATAGCATAACGAATAGTGACCATTTTCAGCCATTCCTCATTTGTATAGCCTTTCCCGGGAATAAATTCGCTCTTGGAATCTCCTTCTATCTCATAATCACCAATAGCAAAGCAAAAGCCTTTTCCTTGATTCTTACTCAGATGCTGCATTACCTCCAATGGCGTGGAGGCTTTTTCCTCCTCAGACAGCTTATCTATGGTCGTATGATCATACATATCCGCCAGAAAGCGCAAATGGCTTGTCCCTTCTGCTGAAAAAGTAAAATCCCCATCTTCGTTGATATATATTTTAAAATCAGAAATTACGTCATCGCCGCAATTCTCAATCATTTGAATCAAGCGATAAATCACATCGTTCAAATTGGCGTTTTTCTGCTTATTGGATTCAAAAACATCCTCAATTTTAACAGAATATGCAAGTTCATTATAAGCAAGCACATTACCGTTTCTGTCCAAAATACGCCCTCTTGTACTTGCAATATCTCTTGATTTCTCTGTCTGCAGAATAAAATCATTGAGATACTCCTCACCGCGGACAACC
Source organism: Lachnospiraceae bacterium (assembly GCA_015056915.1). GTDB lineage: Bacteria > Bacillota > Clostridia > Lachnospirales > Lachnospiraceae > Acetatifactor. The sequence goes on along the minus strand of SVFK01000003.1, from coordinate 103,325 downwards.
TGCAAATTGAAGCATCTGTATATCAGCATACCTGCCAAAACACAGAAAACGAGCGTCAACACGGTCAGTCTGCTTGTTATGATATTAATAATACGGTCTCTTAATTCATCAAACAAATTTCTGTGCTCTCCTCTTTTCCTTCAATTCCAGCTTTTGATTCACCTTTAAAATAATGGGATACAAAAACATTGTAATAACAATGGTGTAAATTGCTTCCGGCAAAATAACACTGGAAAAATAATAAGGGAAATTAAGACGTCCCCTTAACAAAAACAATAGACAATAGCACAAAACGCCGTAAGAAATATCGCTTACGACAATGAGTGCCAAGGGTAATTTAATATCCTCCGGATAAAAAATACGGCTGAATTTACCGTTTACGAAACCTATGTACATTAACACTAATGCGTAAAAACCCAAAAAATCCCCAAAGAAAATATCGCATAACAGGCCACAGAAGAAACCGATAATCAAGCCTTCCTTTTCACCCCTCATAAAACCAAAGGAGGATGTTAAAATAATCATCAGATTCGGTATGATGCCTGCAAAGGCAATAGCGCCAAATACACTGCACTGTAGCACAAAGCATACAATAATAAAAATTGCCACAATGAATTTTCTAAGCAAATTGGCCTCCCTTTCCGGTTAGTGTTCCTCTTCAATCACCTGTTGCTTCTTATCTGTTATTACCAGCACCTCGCCCAGATGCTCAAAATCCACTGCCGGTGTTATGTATCCCGACTTGGTCAGATTATTGGCATCACGATTTATCGTATGAACATAACCAATCAAAATATTGGGCAGATATTTGTCACTGATATTAGAGGTAACAATCTTATCTCCCTCTACCACCACATTACGGCTATCCACCAATTTACTGAAGGTAATTACCCCTTCAGCCATCAGCTGCAAATCTCCCGATACAATCAGATTATCCTCTGTTGCAAGTGTCATGGCACTTACATTACTGTTATCGGAGATAATAGAAGTAACACGGGACCAATTGGGACCGACAGAGGTGATTCTTCCTACCAAACCACCCTCCGCAATTACATTCATATCATCTGCCAGACCATCATTGGAGCCCTTGTCGATGATAAAGGAAGAATACCAATTACCGGAATCACGACTGATAATGCGTGCACCCAACTTGTGATATTCTCCATACTGCTCATCAAGCTCCACCAGCTCGCGCAGTTTATTCAGCTCATATTTATCCTGTTGCAACAGAATGTTCTCTTCCGTAAGGGCTGCCACCTGTTCCTTCAGCGCTTGATTTTCATCCAGAAGGGTACGAATCTGTACCAATTCCTCGGAACGATTGGACAACCACTCCCCCATCTTACCGATTCCCTGCTGAAAGGGCACAATCACATATCCCACCACTCTGTTAAAGGGTCGGTTAAAGACATTGGTGCCAAAAGTAACCAACATCATTACTGTACATATAAATGTTAAAATAAAAAGGAGATATTTACTCGGTAAAGTAAACCTCTCCCCTTTTCTTTTTATAATTGGGCTCATTTACTCATCCCTTCGATTGCATAAGCTACAGTTTTATAGTTGTCGTCTTTGATGATTTTTGAAAGTCCCATGGCAACACTGGTTACCGGATTCTCGGAGACATTTACCTTAAGACCGGTTCCCGTTGCAAGTCTCTCTGTGAGATGACTTACTTGAGATGCACCACCGGTCAAATAAATGCCGTGACGATAAATATCTGCCGCCAGCTCGGGAGGTGTTCTCTCCAAAATCACTTTTACATTGTCAATAATAGTATTAAAATGCTCTTCCAGGCTTTCCACTACCAGCTTAGTGGGAATCTCTCTTTCCACAGGAAGACCTGTGACAATATCACGGCCGTAAACAACCGCTCCTCTGCCCTCTTCCTCTAATTCCTTCAGGGCAATCTTTACGGTTTCCGCCGTCTTACCACCAATAATAAGACTAAATTCTCTTCGTACTGCCGCACGGATTGCTTCGTCAAATTTTACACCGCCAACCTTAATGAGACGGCTGAGCACGATACCGCCCAGCGACAAAATAGAAATCTCCGTAGTTTCATAGCCGACATTTACCACCAGAACACCCTGAGAATTCTTTACATCAATGTCAAGTCCCAGACCGTCTGCAACAGCCTTTTCAACCACCATGATTTTCTTAGCTTTTACACCGGCATCCTTTACCAGATCATAAAAAGCTCTCTTTTCCACCTCTGTCACATCAGTGGGCACCGCTATATAGAAATCAGCCGGCTTACTGTTGCCATTTTGCAAATCTGTCACAAAATATTTCACCAGTGTCTCCATATTCTTAATATCTGCAATAACACCATTGGCCAATGGGTAAGAAATATGAATATTACTGGGTGCTTTCTCATACATTTCAAAAGCAGAGTCACCATAGGCGAAAAGTGTATTCTTATTCTCTATGGCAATCATATTTTTCTCTACCATGATATTGTCATCATTTCTACTGTAAATTTTAATATTGTTGGTACCCAAATCAATACCAAATGCATTATTTGCCACGTCGCTGTCATCCTTTCTACTGTAACTTATTTTTCTATCATTCTTTTACAAAATAGACATTTCTCTAAAGCTAGTATACCTGTTATCACCAATAATAATGTGGTCTAACAACGGAATGTCCAATTTTTCTCCCATTTCCTTAACATTGCAAGTCAATTCCCTGTCGGCCATGCTGGGTGTCGGATCGCCGCTTGGGTGATTGTGTATCAAAATAATATTAACTGCCTTACTCTGTAATGCCTCCAAGAACACCTCTCTGGGAGAAATAACTGCCATTCTGGCACTGCCATCAGCAAGCTTTTTCTCACAAATCAGCTGTCCTTTTGTGTCTAAACACAATAAAATCACGCATTCTGTGCTTCTATGCCGTAACCTTTCCATGTAATATGCTGCTACCGTACCGGATTTGGTGAAAACAAGTCCTTTTTCGGCCGTGGCACAGCTGATACGCATGGACAACTCCGTCAGTGCCTTCAGCTTTACCGCCTTTACCGGACCGATGCCTTTAATCTCCATCAATTCCTCAAGCCGAATGTCATACAGCCCCAAAAGTCCTTCTCTGGGGTATTTGGCAAGTGCCAGTACCTGCTCGGCCAGCTGCAGAGCGCTGCTGTCCTTAGTGCCTGTCCGTAAAATAATGGCAAGTAGCTCGCTTTCCGTCAGTCCCTCCGGTCCAAAACGCAGAAACTTCTCATAGGGCATGTCGTTCTTGTTCATATTGCGTCTCCTTCTGCCTTCTCCGACGCACAACCAAGAATCCATTTAGCTTTGGCGCTTATCTGATAAAACGATACACCACAAATGCAATGATAACTCCTATGACACTGGAAATTGTAATATGAAACTGTAAGCCAAAGGTCAGAATCACAAATCCCATGTTCAATTCAATCGGTGAGCTTAGCCCAAAGGTCTGCCCATAATTTAAAAAAGTGCCGTCAAAAAAGGTGCCGATAAACCTGCCGATTACAAAGCCAACCAGCACTAAAACAACTAAAATCCAGTTTATTTTCTTCAACGTATATCCCTACTTTCTTTTGTACTGTCAGACAGCTTCTGCCCAACGAAGCAATCTCCCATACATCTTTTAATAGTATCACAAAAACTGAAAACTGTACACAAAATTCATAGATTTTATTTTGCGTATATTCTACATTTTTTTCATCTCAACAACTCTGTAGCAGCTATTATATCAGATATTGGTACTAATCCTTTATCAACAAGAGATTGTAAGGATTTTAAGATGCCGAATTTGGCGTGTTGCCAGGTCAATCCCCCCTGAAAATAAACTGCATAAGGCGGTTTAATGGGTCCGTCCGCTGACAGCTCAATGGAAGAACCGGACACGAATGCTCCTGCCGCCATAATTACCTTAGCATCATAACCGGGCATATCCCACGGCTCCGGTGTAAACTGGCTGTCCACAGGTGCTGCGGCCTGAATACCCTCACAAAAGGCTATTACTCCCTCAGGTGTACCGAAGGTTACCGCCTGAATAATATCATGGCGACTCTCCACTCCATTAGGCACTACCGCAAATCCAAGTTTTTCATATATATTTGCTGCAAAGATTGATCCCTTAAGGGCACCTGCTGTCACCGTGGGCGCAAGGAAAAAGCCTTGATAGAAGCTGGTGAGTATCCCTAAGGATGCACCAACCTCCTTGCCCAGACCCGGAGAGGTCAGCCGATATGCCGCATTATCAACACATTCTTTTTTGCCGGCAATATATCCGCCAATAGGAGCCAGACCACCACCGGGATTCTTAATCAAAGAGCCTACCACCATGTCTGCACCCACGTCAGAGGGTTCTATGGTTTCCACAAATTCTCCGTAGCAGTTGTCCACCATACAGATAACATCCGGCTTGATACCCTTGATAAAGGAAATCAGCTCACCGATTCTTGCCACCGAAAGTGTAGGACGAGTCTGATACCCTTTAGAACGCTGTATGGTTACCAGCTTTGTTTTCTCATTGATACTTTTTCTGATATTTTCGTAATCAAAGGCACCATCCGGCAGCAAATCCACCTGCTTATAGCTGATTCCATACTCGGATAAGGAACCCTTAGTAGGGCGGATTCCGATTACCTCCTCCAGGGTATCATAGGGTTTACCTACCGGTGAAAGCAATTCATCTCCGGGGCGCAGATTACTCATCAGCGCAAGGGCAAGCGCGTGAGTTCCACAGGTAATCTGGGGACGAACCAGCGCATCCTCCGTATGAAACACCTTGGCATATACCGCTTCTAAGGTATCTCTGCCCAAATCATTGTAGCCATAACCGGTAGTGCCCAACAGGCAGGCTTCACTGACCTGATTATCCTGCATAGCTTTTAATACCTTCAACTGATTATATTCCGCATTGGCATCAATCACGGCAAAACGCTCTTTTAAATTGTCCAAAATCACATTTCCATATTCATATACCTCTTTGCTAATCCCCATAGCGAGGTACATATTTTTTGTATCGTTCATTGCTGTTCTCCTCATATAATTCCCTGCGTTTGCAGCTTGTCTACCATAAAATTCAGTATTCTGTCATCCTGATAAGCATAGGCTTTTTTCTCAATCCAGATTACCTCCTGCTCCCTGCGAAACCATGTCAGCTGGCGTTTCGCAAAATGACGGGTATCGCGCTTTAGAAGATAAATTGCCTCCTCCAAGCTCATCTGACCGTCCAGATAATCCAGAATCTCTTTATAACCAAGCCCCTGCATGGATACCATACCGCGCCTGCAGCCCATTTGCTTTAACCTTGCAACTTCCTCCACCAGTCCGTTCGCCAGCATTTCATCAATGCGGTCCTCAATTCTGGCATAAAGCTTTTCTCTGTCATCATTTAACACAAAATAACAAGAATTATAATCGCTCTTCTTTTGCTTCTCCTGCTCATTATGGTCGGAAATCCGTTGTCCTGTGAGCTTATAATATTCCAATGCTCTAATGCACCGCTTAATATTATTGGCATGAATCGCCTCCGCTGACGCAGGATCAACCTTGGCAAGCATCTCATGCAAATACTCTGCTCCCTTTTCCGATGCCAGTTCCTCCAATTCCTTCCTGTAGGCAGTATCCTCTTCATTTTCAGTAAAATCAATGTTTTTGAGCACTGCCTGAATGTAAAAGCCTGTACCACCTGTCAGAATGGGAATATGTCCTCTGTCATAGATTTCCTTCAAACATGCATCACATTTTTGTTTGAAAATGACAACATTAAAATCCTCCCATGGCTCCAGCACATCAATTAGATGATGGGGAACACCCTCCATCTCCTCCTGCGTGATTTTGGCAGAGCCAATATCCATGTATTTATATACCTGCATGGAATCGGCAGAAACAATCTCTCCGTTCACCCGCTTGGCAAGAGCTATGGAAAGCTTTGTCTTGCCTACAGCTGTTGGTCCCGTAAGAACTATCAGGGGCTTTCTTTCCATACACACCTCTCCTTTCGGGTTTATTATTAATAAAAATTATAAAATACGCTTAAACTTCTTTTCTAATTCCTGCTTGGTCATGGATATAATAGTCGGTCTTCCGTGTGGGCAATTATAGGGATTGTCCAAGGTTAACAGCTCATCAATCAGCATTTCCGCTTCCTGACGGCTTAATCTGTTATTCCCCTTGACTGCCGCTTTACAGGACATGGAGGCAATTTTTTCTTCAACCACTTTAAACCCGCTTCTGGTCATGCCTTCTGCCAATTCATCCAGCACCTCCAAAAACATTTCCTTTTCACTACAGCCATACAAATCCACCGGCACGCTGCGCAATGCATATTCACTGCCGCCAAAGGATTCTATTTCAAAGCCCAGCTCAGCAAAAACAGCTTCATATTCCTGATATACGCTTTCCTCTTGCCCCGACAGACTTACAATAATTGGAGGCATTAAGGTCTGTGATACCACATTTTTCTCCTGATACTGCTTCATCAGGCGCTCATATTTCACCTTTTCATGGGCAGCATGCTGATCAATAATAAACAGCTTATCCTCAAATTGTACCAGCCAATAGGTATCAAATACCTGACCGATAATGTGATAGCGGGAACGATTGTCCACAGAAAGTAACCTTTCCTCAAACAGATTCATCTGAGCTCCCCGAGATTCCGAATCTTCTATCGGTGTTATATCCTCCTGCGTATTTTCAGAAATTTCTGTTTCTGCTTCAGGTTGTATTTCTTCTGCCTCACAATCTTTGGCTTCAACAAAAAAAGCTTCCTCTTCCGTCTCGATTTTTCTTGTGTTTTCATATAAAAATGTGCTATTTTGTGATATTTTTCCTTCAGAATCAAGATTTTCCGACATTTTGTCTTCACTCAAAACTCTGCTCCAGACAGGATTTTGCATAAAATCCTGCATTTTAGGCTTTTCTGCCTCATATTTTGAAGCTTCCATTACCTGATAACGTGCCTCCCTTTTATACTCAAAGGGCTCCGGTGTACGCACCTTCTGGGATGCCTGTATCATTTCTTTCTCTGCTTGCCGCTCTTCCTTTTCATCTCCCAACGCAGCAACCGGAATCATTTCTCTCATCCTCAGGGATTCACGTACCGCGCCCGCAAGCAGATTGCAAAAGCTTACGGTATCGCTAAAACGTACATCCATTTTCGTGGGGTGCACATTGACGTCAACAGCTTCCGCATCCATGGTAATATGTAGCACACACAACGGAAACTTATGCTGCATCAGATATTCTTTATAGCCCTCTTCAATAGCCTTTGCCACAACAGTACTTTTGATAAAACGACCATTGATATAATAAATTTCAAAATTACGATTGGAACGCACAAGGACCGGCTTACCCAGATATCCCTCTATGCGAATACCCTTTTCTTCCTTCTGAATGGGTACTAGGGAAGCAGCAATTTCACGTCCGTAAATGCGATAAATCACTTCTCGCAAATCACCGTTTCCTGATGTATGGAAGCGTGTTTGATTCCCCAGAACAAATTTGAAGGAAATATCCGGTCTTGACAGCGCAAGATGCTCCATCAAGTCTGTAATATAGCTGCCCTCCGTTGCGGGCTGCTTCAAAAACTTCCTGCGTACCGGCGTATTAAAAAAAAGGTTCCGTACAATAAAGGTGGTTCCGTCCGGCGCACCAATCTCCTCAAAGCTCTTTTCTACAGCACCCTCTAATATTATTCTTGTACCCGTGAGCTGATTTCTTTGCTTGGTAATCACCTCTGTTTTGGACACTGCAGCAATACTGGATAAAGCCTCCCCACGAAAGCCCAGACTGGATATTCTAATCAAATCCTCCGCATTATCAATCTTACTGGTGGCATGACGAAGAAAGGCCGTTCTAAGCTGTTCTCTGTCTATTCCGGCACCATTATCGGTGACACGGATAAATTCGACACCTCCGTCCTTTGCCTCCACGGTAATGGAGGTTGCACCTGCATCAATAGAATTTTCCACCAGTTCCTTCACTACGCTGGCCGGTCGCTCTACTACCTCACCGGCAGCTATTTTATCAATTGTTTCAGAATCAAGAATATGTATCTGCACTTCTTTTTCCTTTCATTGTGTTGCTAATTACCCGTTCCAGCGGTTTTTTAACTTGTTTTGCAAGCGATACAAGGTATTTAAAGCATCCAGAGGAGTCAGGGTGGTAACCTCCACCTCCATTAATTCTTTTAAGACATCCTCGTCAGTTACAGTATCAAAAAATGACATTTGTGCCATATCCACCTCATCATATTGTTGCTGTTTTTTGGTCTTCACATCACCTTTGGTATCTACAGCAATACTCTGCACCTTCTCAATAATGTCATTGTCGGTAAGCTGTTCTACGATTTCCTTAGCACGATCAATTACCATATCCGGCACTCCGGCAAGCTTTGCCACCTGAATACCGTAGCTCTTATCTGCACCGCCCTTTACAATTTTACGCAGGAAGACAATGTCATCACCGCATTCCTTTACCGCAATGCAATAATTGTTTACATTATTCATCTTGCCTTCCAATTCTGTCAACTCATGATAATGGGTTGCAAATAATGTTTTGGCTCCCAGAATCTTTCTGTTACTGATATGCTCAATCACCGCCCATGCAATGCTTAAGCCGTCAAAGGTAGAAGTACCTCTGCCGATTTCATCCAAAATCAACAGGCTGTTAGCGGTGGCATTTCGTAGGATATTGGCCACTTCATTCATCTCAACCATAAAGGTGGACTGTCCACTTGCCAAATCATCCGATGCACCCACTCGGGTAAATATTCGGTCCACAATACCGATATTGGCACTCTTTGCCGGCACAAAACAGCCAATCTGTGCCATCAGAACAATTAATGCACTTTGACGCATATAGGTAGATTTACCGGCCATATTAGGTCCTGTAATGACACTGATACAATGACTGCCATTATCCAGATAGGTGTCATTGGCAATGAACAAATCATTGGTTATCATTTTCTCCACTACGGGATGACGTCCATCCTTAATATCAATAAGCCCTTTTTCATTGAGCCTTGGTCTTACATAATGATTGCGTTCCGACACCAGAGACAGGGATGCAAACACGTCCAGTCTTGCGATTGCCTTTGCTGTTCTTTGGATACGTTCAATTTCCATAGCAATGGAATCACGTATTTTGCAGAACAAATCATACTCCAAGGTCTGGAGCTTGTCCTCCGCATTTAAAATGGTATCCTCTAATTCCTTCAGTCTGGGAGTAGTGTAACGCTCTGCATTGGCTAGCGTTTGTTTGCGGATATAATCCTCCGGAACCATGTCCTTATAGGAATTGGTCACTTCAAAATAGTAACCAAACACCTTGTTATATTTAATCTTAAGATTCTTAATACCTGTGCGTTCTCTGTCCTGCTCCTCCAACTCGGCCAGCCACTGCTTGCCGTCACGTTTTGCATTGCGCAGCATATCGATGGTCTCATCAAAGCCATCCTGAATCATACCGCCTTCTCTGATTGTAATCGGCGGTTCCTCTATAATGGCATTCAAAATCAACTGATAAATATCTTCAAGTCCATCAATTTCTTCTTGAATCTTACTAAGCTCCTCCTTAGAAAAGCTCTTCAACACTGTTTTAATATGAGGCAGCATCTCAAGGGAATTACGAAAAGCTATCATATCTCTTGGGTTAGCAGTCTTATAGGTCACCTTACTGAGCAAACGTTCCAAGTCATATACGGGATTTAAATATTCTCTGATTTCGTCTCTGGATACACTGTCACGATTCAATTCCTCAATAGCATCCAGACGCTTCTCCATATCATGCTTATCAATCAGGGGCTGTTCAATAAAACTCCTGAGCATTCTGGCTCCCATTGCCGTCTTGGTTTTATCTAATACCCATAACAAAGATCCCCGCTTCTGCTTCTCGCGCAGGGTCTCCGTTAACTCCAGATTTCGTCTGGTAGAACTGTCAAGCAGCATATATTTGCTTGTTAAATAGGGTGATATATGCGTGAAATGCTCGAGCTCCGTCTTCTGTGTTTCATATAGATACTGTAATAATGCTCCCGCTGCAATCATGCCTGTGGGAAATTCTTCAATCCCAAGTCCAATCAGGGTATTTACCTTGAAATGTCGCATTAAGGTCTTTTTGCAACCCTCATCATCAAACATATGCGCATCCAACGCATTAACAGAAATATGTAATCGGCCTTGCAAATCCTTGATGTCCATTCCACTCACCAATAAAGCATCATTACAGATAATTTCCGAAGGCTCATATTTCATCAGCTCATCTAATAATTTTCTGATATCCTCGACTTCTGTAACATAATAATCTCCTGTAGTGACATCCGCCACGGAAATACCGATTTTGGTAGGGGTATAAGTAATACACATCAAATAATTATTTTTGGAATCCTCCAAAGACTGCATATTCAGATTGGTACCCGGAGTAACAATTCGTACCACCTCGCGCTTTACCAAGCCCTTGGCGAGCTTAGGGTCCTCAACCTGTTCGCAGATAGCCACCTTATAGCCTTTGTTGACCAGTCTGGTCAAGTACCCTTCAACCGCATGATATGGTACTCCACACATAGGTGCACGTTCTTCCAGGCCACAGGACTTACCTGTCAAGGTAATATCTAATTCCTTTGTAACTGTAAGCGCATCCTCAAAAAACATTTCATAAAAATCGCCCAGTCGATAGAAAAGAATGCAGTCCTTATATTGCTGCTTGGTTTCCATATATTGCTGCATCATCGGCGTCAAATCCGCCACATTAATATCTGCCACTTTTTACTACCCCTGTTCTATAAGAATATTGCCACGCTTTTACGCGCGTATCACCTGTAATACTATTCATTATGTAAACGAAAGAAAGCGGACACACAAAAATTTGCGTATCCGCTAATATCATACCACAAAATATTGTTATTGTAAATCTTGTGCTCGTTTTAATGCATCATCAATATGTGGACAGAAATTCTCACTTCCCACCATATCCACAAAGCCGCTCTTTTGCATCACACTCATTGGCTGTTCATTCACATGGGAGAATATTAAATGAATCTGTTTCTTTTGGCAGTCCGCATATAACTGTTCAAAATTGTGCATTGCCGTGGCATCAAGAGCACTCACACTTCTCATTCGCAACAACAGACAATTCATCTTCTCATTCAGAGTGATTTTTAAAATCTTATCGGCCGCACCAAAGAATAAGGGACCACTGACCTCATAAACCATAGTATTCTTAGGCACCTCACGAAGACTCACACTGTCAACATCATCCTCATCATCAATGTATTTCCAGCCTTCCACCTCGGTCACATCGCTCATGCGCTTCATAAACAGAATGGCCGCAAGCAGAATTCCCACTTCAATAGCCACAACTAAATCAAACAAAACAGTTAAGACAAAGGTAGTCACCAGTACAATAATATCACTCTTGGGTGCCGTTTTACAAAGCTTTACAAACTTACGCCATTCAGACATATTATAAGCCACCATAAACAAAATAGCTGCTATGGTAGGCATGGGAATCAATGCTGCATACGGCATCAATACTACCAGAATCAAAAGCAGGGTTACTGCATGTACCATACCTGCGATAGGAGTACGTCCGCCATTTTTGACATTGGCTGCCGTTCTTGCAATCGCACCTGTAGCCGGAATGCCACCAAATAATGCAGAAGTAATATTTCCTGCACCCTGTGCAATCAATTCCATATTAGAACGATGTCTGCTGTTCACCATACTATCCGCAACCACACAGGATAACAGGGATTCTATAGCAGCCAAAATTGCTATGGTAAAAGCATCCGGTAAAACTGCCTGTACCGTATCTATGCTAAACGCAGGCAAGGAAAACTTAGGCAATTCATTGGAAATCTCATACAAATCTCCTATGGTGTTGACCTCCATATTCAGCCCCTTTACCATGCCGATTCCCGCCAACACTGCAATCAGAGATGGTGGAATCTTTTTAAAGAAACCGGGAAGATAAGGCCATCCAATCAGAATCACCATACAAACTGCACCTACAACAACAGCCTGCCAGTTGGTGGTGCCGATAAAGTCGATTACAGCCTTTAACTTCTCCATAGTCTCAATCAAGGGCTCTTCTGTCACAACATTCAATCCCAGAAAATCCTTAATCTGCCCTACAAATATCGTAACGGCAATACCTGATGTAAAACCGGTGGTAATGGTGTAAGGAATGAATTTAATCAGATTTCCCAAACGCAGTACGCCCATCAAAATCAGAAAAATGCCCGCCATCAAGGTAGCAAGAATCAATCCCTCCATACCGTTCTGCGCCACAATTCCTGCCACTATGGTCGCAAATGCCGCCGTGGGGCCTGCAATCTGCACCCTACTGCCACCAAGGAAGGAAATTACAAAGCCTGCCATAATAGCAGTATAAATACCCTTCTCGGGAGTCACACCGGAGGCAAGTGCCAAAGCAATTGATAAGGGTAATGCGATAATTGCAACAATAATACCGGCAATGATATCCTTAATCAGCTGCTCCTTCGTATAAGTTTTCATCACCGAAAATAGCTTTGGTTTTAATTTATCCATATGTATAATCCTCTCAAAAGAAAATTCGCATAATAGCATATTCCTATCATGCGAATCTTACTATAGTCCTTTTTATTCAGCTTTTCAAGGGATATTTTGACAAATTTTTTATCTAAAATACAGGATTTTCATACAGTTATACCATATGCCCCATATAATAAAAGCCGTGACATTCATCCAGTGACACATTTACAATCTTTCCTACCAAAGAAGCATCTCCCGGGAAATGTACCAGGGTATTATTGGAAAGACGACCTGTTACCAGACTATTATCGTTTTCATTTACCTCTTCCACAAGCGCATCCATGATTTGTCCCTGGTAACGCGACACCTGCTCTCTGGCAGTATCCTGTACCGTCTTCAATACTTTATCAAATCCAACCTTTACCTGCGCTTCAGGCACTTGATTGTCCATAGCTGCCGCCGGGGTCCCGGTGCGTTTGGAATAAATAAAAGTAAACGCATTGTCATATTTAACTCTGCGAATCACGTCAATGGTTTCTTCCACATCCTCCGCCGTTTCTCCCGGGAATCCCACAATAATATCCGTAGTAATGGCTATGTCCGGAATCTCCGTACGAATACGCTCTGCCAATTCCACATACTGTTCCTTCGTATAACGACGATTCATTGACGTCAATATTCTGGTAGAACCGGACTGCAGTGGTAAATGCAGGTGACGGCAGATTTTCTTTGAATGCTTCATTACCTGAATCAATTCCTCCGATAAATCCTTGGGATGAGAGGTCATAAAACGAATACGCTGTAAGCCCTCTATCTTCTCAATCTCCTGCAATAACTGCGCAAAGCTGATTGGTTCTTTCAGATTCTTTCCGTAGGAATTCACATTTTGTCCAAGAAGCATAATTTCCACCACGCCGTCTGCTACCAGTCGCTCAATTTCACGAATAATATCCTTGGGTGCGCGGCTTCTCTCCCTGCCTCTCACATACGGAACAATGCAATAGCTACAGAAATTGTTGCAGCCAAACATAATGTTAATACCGGATTTGAAGGGATATTTCCTTTCTATCGGCAAGTCCTCTACAATCTGATCCGTATCCTTCCAGATATCAATTACAAGCCCCTCATTTTCAAAGGTTGCCACCAACAGCTCTGCGAATTTAAAAATATTATGCGTACCAAATATCAAATCTACAAAACGATAGCTTGTCTTGATTTTTTCGATTACAGTAGGCTCCTGCATCATACAGCCGCAAAGCGCAATCTTCATATGGGGCTTCTTACGTTTAAAGCCATTCAGCACTCCAAGTCTGCCATACACTCTCTGATTAGCATTGTCACGGACTGTACAGGTGTTGTAAATAACAAAATCTGCGTTTTCGTCCTCAATCAGCTCATAGCCCACCTTTTCCAGAATACCTACCAGCTTCTCGGAATCACGGGCATTCATCTGACAGCCGAAGGTGGTAACACAGCAGGTTGGCTTATGTCCCAGCTTTTGCTCCAATTCTGCCACATACCTTGCCGCCTTTGCCATAAAATAATACTGACGTTTTGTTTCTTCCTCGGGAATGGAATGGTTCAAATCAACCTCTGCCAAATTTACATCATTTTGAATATTTCTATTATTGTTCATAGCTTCCCCTTATCGTCCGGCATATTTCTCTGTCAGCTTAATCAACAGCTCTGTTACCTTCTCCATGGACTGTACACAGGCATATTCATATCTACCATGATAATTCTCGCCGCCGGTACACAGATTCGGACAGGGGAGCCCCATAAAGGAAAGTCTTGCTCCGTCCGTACCACCACGGATAGGAGAAATAATCGGCTCAATGCCAAGCTCCTGCATCGCTTCAGATGCATTGTCCACCAGATGCATATGAGGCTCCAGTACCTCACGCATGTTGTAATAGGAATCTGCCATATCCACCACTACAGTTCCTTCACCGTATTTTTGATTCAAAAATTCTGCCGTCTGTAAAAAAACTTCCTTTTTCTGAGCAAACAGTTCCTTGTCATGATCACGGATAATATAATCCGCAAGCACCTCTTCTACATTACCCTGAATGCTGTCCAAATGGAAGAAGCCTTCGTACTTTTCAGTATACATAGGGTTCTCAAATACCGGCAGCAGGCTTTGAAATTCCTGCGCAATCAAAATAGCATTTTTCATCTTGCCCTTTGCAGAACCGGGATGCACACTACGACCGTATACATGCAGCTTGGCACCTGCCGCATTAAAATTTTCATATTCCAGTTCACCCAGCGCCCCGCCATCTACCGTATAGGCATAATCCGCTCCGAACAAGGCTACGTCAAAATAATCTGCACCGCATCCCACCTCTTCATCCGGGGTGAAGCCAATGCGGATTTTACCATGCTTACTATCAGGGTTGGTAAGAAGATACTCTGCCATTGCCATGATTTCCGCAATGCCGGCTTTATCATCTGCTCCCAAAAGCGTAGTGCCGTCCGTCACTATCAGATCCTGACCTTTATATTTTGCAAGCTCCGGAAAATCTGCAACACGCATTATAATCTTTTCCTTTACATTCAATACAATATCGCCACCGTCATACGCTTCAACAATGCGTGGCTGCACATTGGTATCCGTTACTGCCGGGGATGTGTCCATATGGGCAATAAAGCCAAGTACAGGGCCCTCCTCATAGCCTGCAGTTGCAGGAATTGTTGCATACACATAACAGTGTTCCTTATCATAGGTAATCTCTATTGCGCCAATTGCCTCCAATTCCTTCACCAGCATCTCAGCAAGATTATGCTGCTTCATGGTACTGGGTGTTGTAGTCGATTCTTCACTGGACTGAGTATCTACCTTTACATATCTCAAAAAATTTTCAATCGTCTTTGTCATGATATCGCCTCCGTTTTCTATCATATCATGACTTGTTTTATTGCTCAACTCCCAAAATGTCCTAATTTAACTATCTGTAGCTTTTAATTTCTCTACAAGCCTCACCTGATAACATCAATACACATATCAGATTCGGTACTACCATCAGCGCATTACATACATCCGAGAATTCCCACACCACCTCCAGAGAACATATAGCACCCAGAAATGCCACCAAGGCATAACAAAAACGATAATAAATGCAATATTTTGTTTTCTTGGCAAGGAATTCAAATGCCTTTTCTCCCTGATATGCCCAACCTACTATTGTGGCAAAGGCAAACAGCGTAATGCAGATACTTAAGAAAACAGCCCCCCATTCCCCAAAGGTAGAGCGGAATGCAGCAATGGTCAGTGCCGTTCCCATAATCAATTCACCATTGACATCAACACTTCCCAGCACTCCTGATGCAGCAAGCGCAAGTCCGGTTATGGAGCATATCACAATCGTATCAATAAATACTCCCGTCATACTGATATAGCCCTGTTTTACATAATCCTTTGTATCTGCCGCGGCGGCACTGATTCCGGCAGCTCCCAAGCCTGCTTCATTGGAAAACACCCCTCTGGACACGCCCCAGCGCAGAGCATCCTTTGCAGAAACCGCAATATTTCCCATCAATCCACCGGCTACCGCCTCCGGGCAAAAGGCCATTGCTACAATTTGAGCAATACCACGAGGAACATTTTCTATATGAGTGATAATAACAAGCAGAGTTCCCAACAAATAAAATATTCCCATAAAGGGCACCACCACCTGAGTAACCTTCGCAATGCTCTTGATACCTCCCAGTACCACCAAAATAGTAATAATCGTTACAACAAGACCTGTCTTGGCATGAGGTACTCCAAAGGACACATAAAGTGCCTCCGCGATAGAATTAGACTGTGTCATATTCCCCATTCCAAAGGATGCCATTATAGCAAAAACTGCAAAAAGTGTCCCCAACAGC
Source organism: Lachnospiraceae bacterium (assembly GCA_015056915.1). GTDB lineage: Bacteria > Bacillota > Clostridia > Lachnospirales > Lachnospiraceae > Acetatifactor. The sequence goes on along the minus strand of SVFK01000003.1, from coordinate 86,962 downwards.
CTTCCAAGTCGTTTGCTTGGAAATGCATTCCGCAGGGTATACATAGGTCCACCCACCGGCTCCCCACGCTCATTTATACTGCGATATTTGACGGCAAGCATGCTTTCTGTCAGCTTGGTGGCCATGCCGATAAAGCTGGATACCAGCATCCAAAATAGCGCACCCGGTCCGCCCAACACCATTGCCGTAGCCACTCCCACGATATTACCCGTGCCGATAGTAGCCGCCAGTTCTGTAGTTAAGGAAGAAAAGGAGGATACTCCTTTCTTGTCTACCATCCCCTCCTGTTGTTCTCCCTGATTCTCTCCCTTCTTCCCTTTCTTTTGTGCATCCATACGATGTTCTTGTCCAATGGTACACAACAATGCATATTTCAGATTTTTTAAGGGCAGAAAATGCAGTCGCACCATGAGATATACCCCTGTTCCCAGAAGAAAAACAAGCATTCCGGGACCCCACACCAGTTCATTTGCCTTATGTATCAAAGAAACGATTTTGTCCAAAGCAAGAAAACCTCCTACGCTTTCAACTAAATATATCAGCACGGGCGGCATTTTATGTCTGATACCCCTTGTATTCTTAGAATTTTCTTGCTCACAGTCAAATCAGTACTATACATTTGTCACAAAATTATGATATGCTGTTATTTGATGTTTTCTTACATTTTTTACAGAAGGGATTTTTCATATGTCAACTACCCAACCCAATTATAAAAGAACACTCTATGCCGGCTTTATCGGCTATATTGTACAGGCCATTGTCAATAACTTTATTCCGTTACTTTTTCTTACCTTTCACGATACATACGGGATATCACTTTCCCATATTACAATGCTGATTACATTTAATTTTGCCATTCAATTACTTGTTGACTCTATATCCGCAGGCTTTATCGATAAAATCGGTTACAAGGTCTCCTTTCTGTTGGCGCATGTATTTGCAGTGGTTGGCTTTATCTGTCTGACCTTTCTGCCTGATATTATGCCCTCACCCTTTGTGGGCTTACTGATTTCCGTAATTATCTACGCTGTAGGCGGTGGTCTGTTGGAGGTGCTTGTCAGTCCCATTGTAGAAGCCTTGCCCACCGACAACAAAGAAAAGACCATGAGTCTTTTACATTCCTTTTACTGCTGGGGACATGTGGCTGTGGTATTACTCTCAACACTGTTCTTCCACTTTGCAGGAACTGAGCATTGGAAAATTATGTCTCTTATCTGGGCATTGATACCACTTTTTAATATTTTTATGCTTTGGAATGCACCCATTTACTCCCTACTATCCGAGGATGAAGTGGGCTATACCCTTCCTGAGCTTATGAAAAAACCGATTTTCTGGCTGATGCTGATGATTATGATTTGTGCCGGAGCAAGCGAACAGGCAGTGAGCCAATGGGCATCCACCTTTGCAGAAAGAGGCTTGCAGGTATCAAAGACCATCGGCGACTTGACAGGACCTATGTTTTTTGCCGTTCTCATGGGCAGTTCCCGTCTGATTTACGGAAAATACGGTGATAAAATCAATTTAAAAAAAGCCATGCTGTTAAGCACACTGCTGTGTATCGGCTCCTATCTGTTAATAGCGCTTGCTCCTACTCCGGCATTAAGTCTTCTGGGTTGTGGGCTATGTGGTTTTTCTGTGGGAATCCTTTGGCCCGGTGCCTTCAGTATTGCCGCAGCTTCTTTAAAGCGTGGAGGCACATTACTTTTTGCACTCCTTGCTCTTGCCGGCGACCTTGGTTGCTCCGGTGGTCCTACCTTTGTAGGACTCATATCCGGTGCCTTTCATGATAATTTGAACATTGGTATATTATCTGCTCTTGTGTTCCCGATTTGCATGGTGATATGCTTACTGGTTATTAAAAACAGAAAACAACTATAGCAATCTTTCGGAACATAAAAAAGGTCAGATGAGATTATCTGACCTTTTCCTGATTTCTTATTGTTAACAATCTTCACAACTCTCACACATATCAAAGCCCGGATTAAATGCATAGAAATTCTTAGCATTTAATTTATCCTGAGCAATTCGCAAAGCTTCACCAAATCGCTGGAAATGCACAATTTCGCGCTGACGCAGGAATTTGATGGGCTCACATACATCAGGGTCTTTTATCAGACGAAGAATATTGTCATAGGTAGTTCTGGCCTTCTGCTCTGCCGCCATATCTTCTACTAAATCGGTAATAATATCACCCTTTACCTGGAATTCACATGCATTAAAGGGAATACCGCCTGCAGCCTGAGGCCATACTCCGACGGTATGATCCACATAATACTTGTCAAAGCCGGATTCTTTAATCTCTTCCATGGAAAGATTTCGTGTCAACTGATGAACAATGGAGCCTACCATTTCCAAGTGAGCCAGTTCTTCTGTGCCGATGTCCGTCAAGAGTCCTGCCACCTCTCTGTATGGCATAGAATAACGCTGTGACAAATAACGCATGCTCGCTGCCAATTCACCGTCCGGTCCGCCAAACTGAGAGATAATCACCTGTGCAAGCTTCGCATTGGGCTCTTTAATTTTAACAGGAAACTGTAATCTTTTCTCATAACACCACATTAATTGCACACCCCTTCCCAAGGCAGGGGTGCCATGCCCCAGCGCCATTCTTTATTACTTTCTGCCAAATTCTTGGTAAGAGGAAAGAATTTCTGTGAAAATTCCTTCTCCATCTGGTTCTTAATTCTGCTATAGTGATTAAAATACTCCATAGCATTGCGATCAAAAGGATGTGTGTCCAGATATAACGTCAATTCCACCAACACAAAGTCAAGGGTTCCGATATCATTCAGCATCTGTTCTTTCTGACTCATTATACACATCTCCTTCCCGTGAAAGGTTTGTTCAATTCCGGAAAAATCGTGCCGTTTTTATATGCTTTATCTAAATCATCATACATTTTTTCAAAATGCTGCCATGGTACATACGCCATAGCAATCGGATATTTGTCAAAATGTTCGTCAAATGAATAATTCTGCATATGATTTCCTTTCATATATAGTTGCTATTGTTAATAATATAGTATGAGGTGACACTAAAAGTGTGTCACAAAAATAGGGTGTCGGAGAATTTTCCAACACCCTTTCTATCATATTTATTGTTTTTATCTTGACTCACCGAGGAAGAATAAAGCTATAGTTCCCGGACCTGAATGTGCACCAATGGTAGGACCGATAGAATTAATCATAAATTCCTCAATGCCTAAGCGTTCTTTGATTAAATCACGAACATACTCTGCCGCTTCCAAATCATCTCCATGAGAAATAAATACAACATCATTTTTCTCAGAGTAATCTTTCGTCTTTTCTTCCATACAATTCACAAGTGCCTGTAGAGATTTCTTGCGACCTCTGGCTGTACCAATTTTAATCAAATGTCCTTCATCATCTACATGTAAAATAGGTTTTATTCCTGCAAGGGTTCCCACAACTGCAGTTGCCTTGCTGACGCGTCCACCGCGATGCAAATGGAACAAATCATCCACGGTAAATACATGTACCATATTCAACCGTCTGTCATTTAACCATGCAGCCACCTCTTCCAAGCTCTTTCCCGCATCACGCATAACCACTGCCTTATGCACCAATAATCCCTCTCCGAGAGATGCCGCCAGTGTATCAATTACCACAATCTTGCAGTCAGGCTGTTCTTCCATGATTTCTTCCGCTGCAATACGCATACTATTGTAGGTACCGCTTAATCCCGAAGAAAACGCAATACATAAAATCTCTTTATTTTCTTTGACACATTCCGCAAAATGCTCTTTAGCCTCTTCCGGATTCACCTGAGAGGTGGTAGGCATTTTACCATTTCTCATCATATCATAATATTCCTTGCTGGGAATTTCCTTACCATGTCCGTAGGTTTCCCCATCCACAATATAACTGAGATTAATACAGCTTATATCATGTTCCTTTAAATATTCTATAGGTAAATCAGCTGCGCTGTCCGTTACAATTTTAAACATGATTTTCCTCCTTAGTCATTATGAAGTGGTTTTTAAAACCACTTGTTGCAATCACAATATTCATTATAGCACCGAGGCGTATCATTTTCAATCATATATTTCATTTTATACAAAATATTTTACTGTTTTGCTTCCTTCTTATTCATTGCTCCCGGCAATCGTCTTCTGACCAGTCTGTTTTTCAACTTATCCCTATCAAAGGGAAATAAGGGATAAATATAACTGGTATTAGATACTGTTTTGTTGCAAACAACGGCTAATATGGCAATGACAATACCGCTGACATATCCACCCAGACCAAATAGCTGTGTCAGAAACAGATTCAATATACGCAGGAATTTCAAGGCATAGCCCAACTCGTAATTGGCCTGTGTATAATTTGCAATGGCCACAAATGCCATATATAGCATAACCTCACTGGAAAACCAGCCGCTATTAACAGAGAATTCACCCAAAACCAGTGCCGCCAGAACACTTAAGGGAGTGCTTAACATATTCGGCGTATTGACTGCCGCAAGCCGCAAGCCATCTATTGCCAGCTCCAGCAATAAAAATTGTAAAAAAAGTGGAATATTAGGGGATTCCTTCAACAAAATAAAGGAAAAACTCTCAGGCACCCACTCCGGTCGATTCACCAACAATAAAAATGTGGGCGTTACCAGATAAGTCATCAGCGCAATCAGGAAGCGGGTAATACGCAGATATGTGCCGGTAATAGGTGGAAAATAGTAATCATCCGCCTCCTCCACCACATCAAAAATAGTGGTTGGTGTTATCATTGCCGACGGAGAATTATCTACCAATATTACTATATTGCCCTCCAACACCTGTGCAGCTGCCGTATCCGGTCTTTCCGTATACTTGAATTTGGGAAAAGGATTATACCACTTCCTCTGATAAAGACATTCTGCCAGACTTTCCTGATTCATGGTAAGTGCATCTACATTAATATTTTGAATTTTTCGCTTTACCTGCTCCAGATAGTTAGTATCTACTCTCTCCTTCATATAACAAAGGACCACATCTGTCCTCGAACTCTTTCCTGCATTCATGATCTCCATATGCAAATCAGTACTGCGGATTCTACGCCTAATCAGCGCAGTATTGAATACAATGGTTTCCACAAAACCATCCTTAGAGCCACGGAGTACCTTATCCTTCTCCGGCTCAGCCACACTTCTGGCAGGATATGTTCGTGCATCAATTAAAAGGGCCTGTGTATACCCTTCTACAAACAGTACAAATACCCCCGATAATAAAGCATGGGTAATTGCATCCCATTTATTATTAATATCTACCTCTACATAGGGAATATCATGTTTGGATAAAGCATGGGCATCCGCAGGCATCTCATCCGGTGTCATATCCATAAAATACTGTAACAGCTTTTGTACAATATCGTCCTTGCAGAAGCCGTCTATCAGATACATGCAAGCTTCTGTGCCGCCGAAATTGATAACTCGATAAATAATGTCAAAATTGTGCTGCACATCCAGCAAGGTATTCATGTGATTTATATTTTGATAAAGAGATTCAAAGATAACATTCTTTTTTTCTTCCAAAACAAAACTCCCCTTCCGGTCATTTAAGTGTAATACTTAATGTCCCCGAAAAGAGAGCTTCCTATACATACTTATAAAGCATTGCTTAAATGCTATGTAACATTCTATTTTGTGGTGCTTCCGAAGCCACCGTTACGAACACCTTCAGCAGCATCATCCACAGTAATACCATACTCAAGGAAGATACCCTGTACAATTCCTGTACCGGCTGTTACATCCACCGTTTTACCTTCATTGGAATCATTGGTAAGCTTCACAAAAATATGACCTTCATTGTCAGAATAGAAATAGTCACTGTCAATAATACCCACTGTATTATTCATCTGTAAGCGAAACTTAAAACCAAGACCACTTCTGGGATACAGCTTTAATACCCAGTCTTCTTCCATTTTGGCTCTGATTCCGGTGGGAATCTTAATTGTAGTCCCGGGGGGCAGGGAAAAGGCAAAGGGTGCAAAAAAATCATAACCTGCACTTCCCTTAGTAGCACGCTTTGGCAATTCCAGAGACTCATACATATCCATAATATCAGCATCCGTATACTGGGGAAAATCATCCTTCATTGCCTGCAAAAAATTGTCAGGGCTCACCTTCATAAATTGTGCAATTCTTTTCATATAGTCAGACCTCTTCTATTAACAGATTTTATGTAACTATGCTACATGCAACTATTCATAATCGGAGCAATGAAGCACAGGTATCGTGGGATCATGCTGTTCCAGAGTCCTTTTTACATCAATAACCCTCTGATTCTTGCTGCCCTTCCACAAGAGCTTCACATCTCTCTCCTCCAACACGAATTCACCATCAACAACCACATCCACATACTGCATCATAGGATAATGCTTAATATGCTCCCAACTATCCCCGGTATATAACCATATGGTTTTACTGGGATATTTTTCCTTAATCTCTGCCATGAAATTCCGCACGTCCAGACGATTGGCCGGATGAAGCGGGTCCCCGCCCGAAAAGGTGATTCCTGCGATATAGCTTTTATCTAATTGTTCAAATATTTCCTGTTTTGCTGCATCGTCAAAAGGAAGTCCACCGTCCGGATCCCATGTGACAGGATTTTGGCAGCCCTTGCAGCAATGATTACAGCCTGCCAACCAGAGTACTACTCGCAGACCATCCCCATTCAACATATCATCTTTTGTTATATTATGATATCTCATTACATAGATTTCCTTTCCGCAATTTCCGCCATTTTTGCGTCATTCAATCTGGTATCCCCATGCACGCGAGAATAGGACAGATAACCATTCATTCTGTCAATCTTAGTCAAATTGCTGCTTCCGCACTTCGGGCATACGTCCATTTCCAGCTCCTGATGTCCGCAGTCATCACAGTAAGCCAATGACAGATTAACGCCTTCATAGAAGCCCATATCCATAGCGCGATGAATCAATGCTTTCACTGCCTCAATATTATAATCAATGGGATATTTTACATACTGAATCTTACCGCCATTGCTCAAATCCCAGAAACGATCCTCCAAATCCTGCTTCTCAATAGGCGTAATATCCTCCGAAACATGACAGTGGAAGCTGTTGCTTACATACTCTCTGTCTGATACCCCTTCTACAATGCCGTATTTCTTACGGAACTGTTTCACCTGAAGACCGCAAAGGTTTTCAGCGGGAGTACCATAGATAGCATATAAATTGCCATCCTCTTCTTTAAATTCATTTACCTTCTGATTAATATGCTCCAGTACCTCTACTGCGAAAGCACCATCCTCTACCAGTGATTTACCGTTATATAATTCCTGCAATTCGTTCAGAGCCGTAATACCAAAGCTTGCCGTTGCCGCCTTGAGCAAAGGTTTAATCTTGTCAGTCAGCTTAAGATTGCCGCCCAAGAAACCACCCTCACAATAAGCAAGAGGATTGGTAGATGCACGCATTTCACCGAGATATGCATAGGTTCTGATATGAAGCTGACGAATCAGATTCAAATAGTAATCCAGCACTTCATAGAAATCACGGCTTTCCTTTCTTGCCTTTGCTAAAATCATGGGCAAATGCAGAGATACCGCACCAATGTTAAAACGTCCCACAAAGATAGGCTTGTCAGAATCATCCGCAGGATGCATACCGCCTCTTTCATACCAGGGAGACAGAAATGCACGGCAGCCCATAGGAGAGATAATTCTTCCGTACTGCTTATACATGCTTGCCACGTAGCCCTTTCCGGTAAGGCTTAACCAATCGGGATACATGGTCTTGGCAGAGCATCTGACACCCGCCTCGAATACATCCTCTAAAGGCATTCCCGGACCATGAAGATTCTCATCATATAAAAATACAATTTTAGGGAAAAGCACAGGCTTCTTGCATTCCTTCTTACCCTGTCCTCTTCTTCTCACATTCAACATACAAATAGTGCCCAGCTTGGCAAATCTGCCGGTTCCCGTACCTGCGGTAACCGTAATAAAGGGATAATCACCACGGCTGCTGGCTACCGTATTAAACTTATACTCCCAACCCTGGAAGCCCTGTTCAAACTCACGCACAACGTCTGCATAGGCCTCTGCCTCCGCAGTCTCCTTATCAATGCCCAGCTTGGTATACTTAGCAATATTGCGCTGATAGGACTTCTCCGCGTAAGGCTCCAAAATCAGATCTACACTGGGTACAGTAAATCCACCATACTGCTGGCTGGCAGCACTAAGTACAATATCACCGATAACATCGAATGCCACGTCCAGAGATTTGGGCTCATTATACCAGATATTACCCATTTCGAAGCCGCCGGTCAGTACATTCTGCACATCAAAAAGACAGCAGTTCATGGTATCTCTTCTGGCGGACATATCATGTACATAAATGTAACCGTCTCTACATGCCTGAATCTCTTCCGTGGTCATAAAGAATTTCTGGTACAACTCCTTGTTCAGCTGATTAAAAATCAAACTTCTCTTGGTGGATACCAACGCAGAGTCCGTATTGGCATTCTCCTTATCTCCAATGTACATGATGGACTGACTCTTTTTGTATACATCATCCAGCATACGCACAAAATCCTGCTTATAATTACGATAATCGCGATAACTCTTTGCCACAACAGGCTTCACCTGCTCCAACGCACTCTCTACAATATTATGCATAATAGGAATAGGGACCTCGTCCGTTTCCAGTTCATTTACCTTATCTATTACATACTGGCAAATATGTCTCTTTTCTTCGTCAGTAAATTTAGTCAGCGCTCTGTAGGCACTTTTCCCTACTGCACTAATAACCTTCTGAACATTAAAAGCCTCCTTGCTGCCGTCCTTCTTGACAACATATACCTCTCTCGCCGGCTTATAATCAGCGCCGTAATTGACAGTATCCTTACTTTTCTGCTCAAAATTACTACTCATGTTCCTTCATCCCTTCATTTAATACAACTTATTTATTCACTGCTCTCCAACACCATATATGGTGTTATTTCTTTCAAAAGAGCAACATCTTGTGCTAACTACTAACAAGTATAAGAAAAAAAATAATAATTGTCAACGTAACATACCTTTTAAAAATAACCAAAAAAGGTATCTAAAATTTAGATACCTTTTTCATATATTTTACTTGACTATAATTTTTATATACATCGAACAGAAAAATTTGATAATGTATTGCACTATCCATTACGCAAAATCAGCTTTCCAGAAGCCTGCTTAATCGTACTCCCTCCAAAGCCTCCTCTATGATTTCTACCGGAAGCACCAGCGCAAAACGAACATGACCCTTGCCCAATTCACCAAAGCTGCTTCCCGGTGTACAAAGCACGCCGGTCTTATCCAGCATTGTCATTACAAAGTCAACATCATCCGAAAAGCCCTCCGGTATCTTGGCCCACGCAAACATAGTGCCCTGACTTCTTTCAAATTTCCAACCCAAAGCAGTAAAGCCGTCACAAAGTGCATTTCTTCTGGCCTCATATTCCTTACACTGCTCCTTTATCATGTCATCGGGTCCGTTCAGTGCTGCAATAGCACCGTATTGCACCGGCAAAAAGGTTCCGTAATCAATCTGAGAACGAAGTTTCTTAAAATTCTGCACTATCTTTTCATTGCCAACCAGAAAGCCCATTCTGGCGCCCGTATAATTGTAGGACTTGGATAAGGAATAAAATTCTACCGCAACGTTCTTAGCACCCTCAAAGGATAAAATAGAACGTCCCACTTTATTGTCATAGATAATATCCGAATAGGCATTGTCATGAATAATAATAATTTCATTTTCTTCTGCCCAGGGAATCAGCTTTTCATAAAAGGAATCCGGCGCTGTCTTACACACGGGATTTAAGGGATAAGAGACAATCATAAGCTTGGCCTTATGACCATATTGCTTACCGATTGCATCCAAATCCGGCAGATAATCGTTCTCTTCCTTCAATTCATATGTGGCAAGCTTAGCCCCTGCCAATGCCGGACCGATTGCAAAAATCGGATATCCCGGGTCCGGTACTAACACAATATCACCCTCATCAATGAGAGAAAGACCTATATGTGCAATTCCTTCCTGAGAACCGTAAACACTCATTATCTCTTCCGGCTTAATTGCCACCTGATAACGGGTCTGATATCGATGAATCACCGCCTGTGTAAGCTCCGGCAAATCTGCCAAGGCGTACTTGTAATTTTCCGGTTGGGATGCCGCTTCGACCACTGCATCCATAATATGTTGTGCCGGCTTAAAATCCGGTGTTCCTACAGAAAAATTGTACACTTTTCTGCCGGTACTCTCCACTTCCTTCTTCTTTTCATTTAATACTTGAAAAATTCCTTCTTCAAAATTTTCCATCCTCTTTGCAGGACGAATATTCATATTAAAGCCTTCTTTCCTCCGCCGTATATTATGTTTTCTCCGGCTTTTCTTTTATTTTGGATTAGAAATCTATTTCTTATGCTTTATCTTCTAAAATATCATTCAACCAACTACGATATGCTTCCTTTACAGAAACAGGACTTACGATTACGACCTCCTTGCCGATTCCTGCAATCCATCCGTAAAATTGTCCGCTGACCGCCACCTTTGCTCTGACACGAAAGGTTTCATCCTCCATAGGACGAATATCCGCCTCCCTGCCGAAACGGTCCAATACCACTCCAATCAGGCGGTTGGGCAGCTGCAACGTAACGATTTCCTCCTTACCGCCAAACATCCCGAAGGTCTGATTGGTATAAGTGGTTAAATCTATGGCAGAAAACTGCTCCACGCCCTCTCGTTTCTCATTAATAAGCTCCACCTTGCCCATCTTGTCCACACGATAGTGCTTAATAATTTTATCCTCGCTGTCAAATGCAGCAAGATAATAATTTTCATCACGCCAGATAAGCGCCCAAGGGCTTACCTCTTTTACTCCGTCAGCTCTGGGAACAAGTTGCTTTTTCAGGTTCCAGTCCATATATGTAAATCGAATCCGACAGTTTTCCTGAATTGCTCTATGGATATTATCGATACTGTAATAAATACTCTCGTTTTCTGTTTTAATCCGCCCTGCCACATAGACCTGGCGCTGTAGCTTACCGGCATCATATCTGCCTGCTTTCTGCTCCAGTTTCTTAATTAATTCTCTTGATTTTCTGGTCGTAATAAATCGAGAGGATTGGACTGCATCCACCAAAAGCTTTAACTCCGGCAGCTCAAATTCTCTGCCCGCCAGATAATATCCGCCACCTAATCTGCTGTGAACAGATATGATATCATATCCGAAATCCACAAGCTTTTCTATATCATCATAGATACTTTTACGCTCAGCAGAAATACCATTTGCCGCAAGTCGTTCAATCAACTCAGCCGTGCTCATAACATGATTTTCGTCCGTATTCTCTTCCAGTATTTTGATAATATACAAAAGCTTCAGCTTTTGTCCCTGTGATTTTGCCATAATAACTACGACCCTTTCTGCGAAGTAACAAGATATCCATCAATTTCTAAAACATCATATATCTGATGCAAATTGCTAATCTCATAATCGGGAATGTATTCGGAAGGATTCACCGTTCCTTCGGGTCTGTACCAACAGGTGGGGATTCCAGCAAGAACACCCCCCTTAATATCACTGCTCAAGCTGTCTCCCACTAATAGTATTTTGCTTTTATCCTGCTCTTCTATATGAGCCAGACAATAATCAAAATACTCCTTATGTGGCTTGGGTGCACCTATCTGCTCAGAAATAAACAGCTCCTCCATCACATCGCTGAAACCGGCAAGCTTCAGCTTATTCTGTTGCGTAGAGGTAACGCCATTGGTAACCACATACTGCTTCACCTTGCCGGATAATGACTTGCATATATTCAGAGAATCATCAATATAGCAATAAACATTACCCAATTCCTTCTGATATTCTTGACGAAAGGCTTCCACATCCACACCATGAATCCCATATTCCTCAAACAGCTGCACAAAACGTCCGGGCAGAAGCTCTGCCTTAGTGATTTCACCTAACTCCAGTCGTTTCCAAAACATATCATTAATCTGAGAATAGCGAGCAATCATCTCATCCGTAATCTCTCTGCCGATAGTATGAAAACACTTGGTAATGGCATGCCGCTGGGAATACAGAAAATCTAACAACGTACCGTCCACATCCCAAAGTATTGTTGTGAATTTACTCATAGCCATTTCCTTACATAGGTTATTCTGCCTGCGCAGAATCCTGTGTCATATCCTGAGCCGCGCCTTTGGCATTCTTTTTCTTGCGCAGCGTAATTCCGATAGTAATAGCCACACCTGCCAAAACAACAATAATAAGAAGTAATAATAAATAGGACAAAAAAGCATTTACAAAACTTACTGCCATAATAAACCTCTCCTTCTGCCGGATAGCATAATCCGGACAATCCTCTACAAATTATAATGATTTATGCCATATAGTATAACAATGATTTCTCCCCTGCGTCAAGCCTATACCGGCTCCCAATTACCTGTTGTCACAAACCTTTGAGCCTGTACTGTTGCTTTTTCTATAATGGCAGCATCATACCCCATTATTTCCAATAATTTGATTGCATTTCTGGTAACTGCCTTCCCCTGCATCAGCCTATAATTAAAGAACACATCCCCCTCACGTATATCCTCTTCAAAATGATAATTCTCATAAAAATCCTTTAACAGCTCCGTCATTTCAATATCATGTGTTGCTGCAAAGCACAAGATATTATCTGCTGCAAGACTCAGCAGAATCTGTGTGGAAGCAGCAATTCGCTCCACTGTATTGGTGCCGCGGAGTACTTCATCCACAAAACAAAGTACCCTTCTGTCCGACTGCTCTGCTGCATCCAAGATTCTCTTCAAGGCCTTAATTTCTACAATGTAGTAGCTTTCTCCGCTGTCAATACTGTCACGCAGAGACATGGAGGAATAAATGGCAAAGAAAGGTGCCCTGTATTCCGAAGCAGTACAGGTGTGGATGGTTTGCGCCAAAATAGCATTGAGTGCTACCGTTTTTAAAAAGGTGGATTTGCCGGATGCATTGGAGCCGGTCAGTAATACCCCCCTATCCGTAGTAATATTGTTCTTAACCGGATTCTCTATTAACAAATGGTATGCATCCTTGATACTGAGAATATCTTTTGTTTCCGTCTCTAACAGCTCCGGCACACTATACTCCTCTAAGGATGCCCTCAATGCCCCAATGGCAATCGCACTCTCCACATACCCTACAAGAGTAATCAGCGAATCTATATCCTTTAGATGAAGCTGAAGCTGTGACAACATTTTATTAAACTTTATCAAATCCACATGAAAAATCATCTTTAGATAATCCAGAATCATGTCGAGAGGATTACCTGACGTTGCGTTTTTTCCTGTAGTAAACACCCAGAAGGAGCCTCTTTTCATTCCGTCCAGGACCCTGACACACTGCTTTATCTCCTGCCATTCATTACTGCATGTCGGTACGGCTACAGCAGTCATTTTCTTGGCTGTATCAATAAGGCGCATAATATATGCAAAGCTGATTATATATGGCTCAATTTCACCCTTTTCTTTGAAATAAGATACCATATTATAAATAATCAATACTATAATCCCCATCATAGCCAAAGAAAAGCGAAAAGGCATTAGTAACAGTAACGGAATATACAGTAAATCCATAAGAATATGCTTACGGCTTGAACGTTCTCCAAGATAGTCCAGATTGTCCAGATAGTCATACAAGGAATATTTTCCTGTATGTCCCAGCCTGCTCATTAAAAATTGTATTTTAACCCTTTCATCCGGGTGTTCTTCAAAAAATTTTACCACCTCTTCCAGATGTATAAGCTCCTGCTTACTTCTATTTATATTTCGTAATGTATAATATAAATACTCTTCCCCGGATGCGGAAAAAGTATAGTTTATTCGTTTGAAAATATCATCCATATTCAAATCATTCCAAGTAATATCATCAATCTGACCATCCTCGATATGATTTTTATAATAGCTTGCAATGCGAACATAACGTTCCGGTGAATATTCCTTGTCAGGAAGTTTTCCATAATCCTGATAAAGAGACTCTATAAATTGTTGTTCTCTCTTTTTTGCTTTATATGCTTCATGCCCATAGATTACAAATAGAAATAACAGCATTGCTGCCAAAAACATAATAATTTCCATACTACATTTCCTTTACACCAATATAAGTAATACAGGGCAGGCATTTGTTGTAAAAATGCCCGCCCAAATATTTTGAATCTAATCAAGTCCTATACTATGTCTATATAACTTATACAGCAAGGAAGAACTTAACCAAGAAGATTACTGATAATACATAGGTAAGTACGGATACTTCCTTACCCTTACCGGTGAACAGCTTAATCACGGTATAAGAAATCAGACCGAGACCGATTGCATGTCCGATAGAACCGGAAACAGGCATTCCAATCAACATTAAAGCTACAGGTACTACCTGAGTAATGTCAGTAAAATCAATATTCTTAAGACCGGTAAGCATCAATACACCGACATAAATCAGTGCTGCTGAGGTAGCTGCTGCAGGAATAATTGCTGCGATAGGTGCGATAAAGGTACATGCGAGGAAGATTATACCGGTAACAAGTGCCGTCAAGCCTGTGCGTCCGCCTGCTTCTACACCGGATGCAGACTCAACAAAGGTAGTAACTGTGGAAGTACCGGTTGCTGAACCTACTACAGTACCAATTGCATCAGATAACAAAGCTTCCTTCATCTTAGGCATATTGCCTTCCTTATCAAGCATGCCTGCACGGCTTGCTGTACCTACCAAAGTACCGATGGTATCAAACATATCAATAATGCAGAAGGTAACTACCAGAGTAATTGCGGTAAACCAGCCAACTTCAACAAAGCCCTGGAAGTTAAACTTAAACAAGGTAGTCTCTGCCATATCCTTAAAAGGCGGAACAAAGGATGCGGTAGCCAGATTAGCAAAAGGGTTGGTGCCAAGGAAAATCATCTGTCCTGCCCAGTAAACAACACTGGCAACAAGCATACCCAGAATAACGGCTGCTTTTACACCCTTCTGCGCAAGAATTACAATTACAAAGAGACCGATAAACATGGTAACAACGGTCAGAACCATAGCAGAGTAACCGGAGCCCATATTCGTCTTTGCCAGACCGGGAGTCATAGCACCAAAGAAATCTCTCATTGCAAAGAAAGGTCCGCCGGTTTCGGAATATACGCCGGCATTGGAACCGATACCGATGTTCATCAGCATCAAACCGATAGCAGGTGCAATACCCAGGCGAACACCAAGAGGAATTGCATTTACGATCTTTTCACGAACATTCAGTACAGAAAGTACGATAAATACAATACCTTCAATTAAAATAATGCAGAGCGCTGCCTGGAAGGATTCCAGATAGCTTAAACCGGTAATACTAACAATATTGGCTACAACAACTGCAAAGAAGCTGTTTAAGCCCATACCGGGTGCCATTGCAAAAGGCTTATTTGCTAAGAAAGCCATTGCAAACATACCTACTGCAGAAGCGATACAGGTTGCCATGAATACACCGTTCCAGAGCTCCTGTCCGTTTTCACCAAAGCCTGTCAGCAGGTTGGGATTCAGGGCGATGATGTAAGCCATCGTCATGAATGTAGTGAGACCGGCAATAATTTCGGTCTTCACCGAGGTGTTGTTCTCTTTCAGTTTGAAGATTTTCTCTAACATATTTTTCCCTCCTAAGTTTAGTTTAGAAAATCCTTTTTATGATGTCTGAGCCCTTCACTCAGATAACATACGCTTTACTATTTTATCACACTTTGTATAAATTGTCTCCGGGTCTTCTCCCACATTAAATTCTCCCTTATAATATAGGATTTTACCATTGATCATAGTCATTATCACATTGGACTTGCTTCCGCTGTATACCAGATTCTTAGGGATATTGTGAATCGGCTGCATATTAGGCTGATGCAAATCAATCATAATAATATCCGCATATTTACCATTGGCAAGCACATCTGCCTTATTCAGATGCATAGCCTTGGCACCATGCACGGTGGCCATACGAAGAACCCTCATGGCATCAAGGCTTGCTGCATCATTCTCGCGGAGTTTGCTGAGACCTGACACCAGAAACATCTCCCTAAACATATCCAGACAATTATTACTTGCAGGACCATCCGTACCAATGGCAACAGGAATTTTTCTTCTCTCATATTCCGCAATCGGTGCAATACCACTTGCCAGCTTGGTATTGGAGCCCGGATTGGTAATCACATGCATACGACGTTTACGAAATACATCCATATCTTCGTTTGTCATATGTACACAGTGAAAACCGCCTCCACCAAATTCAAACATTCCCAATGAGTCCAAAAAGACTGCCGGTGTCATGCCATATCTTGCCTTACACTCTTCTACTTCCTTGGCAGTCTCTGCCAGATGGGTGTACATTGGTGCACGATACTTATGAGCCAGCTGAGAAAGCATGTATAAAAGCTCCTTTGAGCAGGTATATTCTGCATGAAATCCCAGCTGATAACTTATCAGCGAATGCTTCTTATTCCACCGCAAGTATTCCTGCTCCATCTGTTCGGGCGAAGACACAAAATTATTCACGCCACTCACCAATACACAGCGCATACCGGTATCAAGACACGCCTCTGCAACAGTATCAGGAGTCAAATACATATCAAAAACAGAGGTGATACCCGAAGTCAGATACTCCAAAATTGCCAGCTTTGTCAATTCATAGATATCCTCTCCGTTTAGCTTGGCTTCCATGGGAAATACCTTTTCATTCAGCCATCTTTCCAGAGGTACATCATCCGCATAGGAGCGTAAAGCTGTCATGGCAGAATGGGTGTGGGCATTTTTAAAACCGGGCATCAGCAGATTGTCCCTGCAGTCCAACTCAATATCCCATTCAATTCTGGGAAATTCCTGTTTGTTCCATTCAGAATTGATTTCTGCCTGTTCGGCCACATACACAATCCTGCCATTCTTTATCCATATTTCACCAGAAAAAATATCTCTGTTTTTCTCCATGGTGAGTATTCTGGCATTATACAATCGAATATTCATCGAATCGATTCCCCTCCAAAACCATGTGGTAATAAATCTTCCAAGGTGTATAATTGATACTCTTTGGCATTCTTTACCACAATAATCTGAAAATCATCCCTGCAGAATTCTTTGATAACCTGTCTGCAGATACCACAGGGATAAGCATAGTCCGTAGGCTCCTCGCCTTCCATACCACCTGCAATGGCAATAGCTGCAAAATCTCGCTCACCTTCACTGATTGCCTTGAAAAAAACAGTACGCTCAGCGCAGTTTGTAGCGCCGTAGGAAGCATTCTCAATATTGCCGCCCTGAAGGATTCTGCCTTCCCTGGTCAACAGGGCCGCCCCTACCTTATAATGAGAATAAGGTGTATATGCCAGACTCCGTGCATCCAGAGAAGCCATTACCAGTGCTTTTATTTCCTTTTCATTCAAAGCTTTCATCCTGCCTTCCTGCCTTTCACATGGTGTGATAGGTAGCCTGTTACAGCCTTATTATCACAATTACTTCAACTTAGCGAATTTCTTAACAGACTCTGTTACCAGCTTCTTAAAGCAGGGCGCAGCCGCATCTGCCGCCGCCTGCACTTCCTCATGACTTAACGGATTATCAGTCATTCCTGCCGCCAGATTACAGATACAGGAAATACCGCAGATTTTCATGCCCATGTGATTAGCGGCAATCGCTTCCACCACAGTACTCATACCTACCGCATCACTGCCCAACACGCGCAGCATACGAATCTCCGCGGGGGATTCAAAGGACGGACCTGTTAATTGGGTATAAATTCCCTCCTGCAAATAAATATTATTTTCCTTTGCCGTATCACGAATTATCTGTTGTAAATTCTTGTCATACACAGCACTCATATCGGGAAAACGAGTTCCCAATTCATCTATATTCGGTCCTATCAAAGGATTGGGTGCAAATACTGCAATGTGATCCTTTATCAGCATTAAATCGCCGGCATGAAAGGATGTATTTACTCCACCTGCCGCATTGGTAAGGAAAAGAATATCTGCTCCCAAAAGCTTCATTAAGCGAATGGGAAGCACTACATCCGAAATATCATAGCCTTCATAAAAATGTACTCTTCCCTTCATGCATACCACCGGTACATCACCAATGTATCCAAATATAAATTGACCGGCATGCCCGGGGACTGTTGACACTGGGAAGCCCTCTATCTCCGAATAAGGTAATATCAGCTTTACATCAATCTGCTCCGCATAATCGCCAAGACCGGACCCCAATATAATTGCCACCTTCGGTACAAAATCAGTTTGCTTTCTTACACATTCATAGCACTTTAACAGCTTTTCATAGATCTGATTCATCATAACCTCTTTTCACTATGTCTCTCACTAAGACACAGACAACTATTATCATACAATTTTCGACATTATCCGTTTCATTCAGAAACAACAAAATAATTATACAAAATAATGCAAAAAAAAGCAACGAAAAGAGCACGCAATCAGCGAATTGCGCGCCCATTTTTCATTTCTATTTTCACCCTTCATCAGATAATTATGCATACCATGCCGCCATTGCTGTCGTTTACGATTTTCTGCATGGTATCCTGCAGCTTTATCTGGCTTTCATCACCAATAGCTGCCACCTTAGTCACAATTCCGTCATTGACAAGCTGTTCCACCGTCTTTCCGAAAATATTGGTATTCCAGATTCCCTGCTCCATATCTGCCTGATTAATATATCGAATCAGGTCGTCTGCCTGCTCCTGTGTTCCTACAATAGGTGCAATCTCCGTCTCAATATTGGCACGAATCATGTGAATGGAAGGGCTGACTGCCTTGATTTTTACACCAAATTTGTTGCCATGTCTGATAAGCTCCGGTCTGTCTAAAACAATTTCTTCCTTGTCGGGTGTAACTACACCATACCCCTTCATACGCACTGCATTAACAGCATTCAACACGCGTGCATATTCCTTTTTCATGGCAGCAAATTCCTTCAATTTATGTATCAGCTGATACTCGTCAGCAATGCTTTCTCCCACCATTTCCGTAAGCATCTCGTAATAATACGCTTCATCTACATCAAGCATCACGCAAATAACACCATCATACAAACGGATTGCATCTGCCTTGCAGCGTTTTACATATTCACTGGTAATCTGAATGGGGCATTCCAGTACATCTCTCACTCTGTCATAGCCTGACATAATATCTCTGACTTTCTCGATAATATCCTGCTTCATTCGATTGTCATTTGGCAGCATCTCCACCCATTTAGGCATATAAAACTCAATGGCCGTAAGTGGAAATTCATATAAAATATTCTCTAGAATCTTATTAATATCATCTCTTTTTAATTGTTCACAATTTACTGTCATTGCAGAGACTCCATACTTCTGTCGAATATCCTCTGCCACACGGCCTGCTTCTTCAGAATAAGGCTTCTGACTGTTTACCAATACCAGAAATGGCTTACGCAGCTTTTTCAGTGCCAGAATAGTCTTTTCTTCCGCTTCCAGATAATTTTCTCTGGGAATATCACCGATACTTCCGTCCGTGGTGATTACTAAACCGATTGTGGAATGGTCGTTCATAACCTTGTCAGTTCCGATTTCTGCCGCCTGCGTAAAAGGGATCTCATAATCAAACCAAGGGGTCTTCACCATTCGTTCCTCATCCGCTTCCAGGTGACCCACTGCACCATCTACCATATATCCCACACAATCAATCAGTCGTACATTCACTTCAACATCATCACCCAAAGCAACCTTCGCAGCCTCGTTGGGAATAAATTTCGGCTCTGTTGTGGTAATGGTTCTTCCACCGGCACTCTGAGGCAATTCATCCTTGGCACGGGCTTTTGCATGCTCATCCTCCATGTTCGGCAATACCATCTCATCCATGAAACGTTTGATAAAAGTGGATTTCCCTGTTCTTACCGGCCCTAACACGCCTATGTATATTTCACCATTCGTGCGTTTTTGTATATCATTGTACAAATCATATTCTTTCTTATTATCCATATCTTCTCATAAACCGCAATTTATATATAATGAACCGCAGGTTTACCCCTTTCCATACTTAGTAATATGTATGAGGTATCCCTGCGGTTTATGACATATCGACTCAAAAGAATCCTTGATGATATATTTTTATATACTGCCTTCTGCTTTCATTAGGCTGTTTGCCCGATGCCATACTATAGGATAAGAATATCCCGGTATTATTTCCATACCTGCATACTCTCCCGGCAAATCCAGTGTCAGAGTATCTCCGGACACTGTAAACACTTCATAATACTCCATAGCATCTGTATACAGCTTATTCCCCTCTACCTTATAATTTCCTGAATAACTTATTTCCTTTTCGATTTCATCAAATGCCATCTGGCACATCATATAGACATATTCCTCAGTGGTCATCCCGTATACATACTCAATAACCAGGTCTGCCTCTTCTCTACTGATACCTTCTTCCTCAAGTACAAAATAGGTATATTCATAAAAAAGGTCAAAACAGGCATCAATGACGTCATCCCTGTCAAATGTCATCGTAACTGTTCCATCTTCCGAAAAAGTCATGATAAGAGTCATCTCCAAATCCATATCCTCTCCTTCATAACCATATTCCTCATAAAAATAGTCCACGTAATCGCCCAAATTACAAGTCCACTCCCATGTTCCAATCAAATATGCCTCATCAGGAATGTCCGACCTGACAGCCATAATCGCATCATTATCAGGATATTTCTGTAATGCAGCATTAATAATATCGAAAGCATCTGTGTATCGCTTTTCGTTCACAGCTGCTTCTGCACTGTTGACAAAATCATTAATGATTTCTGTCTCTAACGCATCTTTTTCAGCCAAAAGGACTTCATCATCAATAAGAATCTCTAATGTTGAATCTATTTCCTGCAAGGCATCATCATAAGCTTTATTCTTGGCATAATCTTTTATCTTATCCAAAGCATTGGTGCGGATTATATCACTAACAGTTTCCATCGCCTGCCGTGCTTTAGCATAGTACTGCTCATCCTCTTCAGACACAGCCGAATAAAGCTCCAGCGCCTTAATAAAATCGCCTTCCGTTTCCTGTTCCTGAGCATCCCTGTAATTAGTGCAGGATGCCTCTACACAATCAACAAGCTCTCGCATTTCTGCAAGTTCCTTATTCCCCTGCGTAATTCCCACATCCAATTTGTCCAGAGTATTACAGGTAATGCGATAATCTACATCATCCTCTTCATTCAGATAAGATTCCTTTATTAAAGCAGCATATTCACAGGCCATATTAACAACCTGTTTAACTTCACCTTCCGATTCCACATCATTGTACAAGGCAACTGCCGCATCTACATTTCCTGCTGTAAAAGCACGACTGATTTTATTGATAGGACGATTATAAACCCAAGCGCTGACCCCTCCGGTCAATAGAACAATCACTATGAGAATACTTCCTATAACCGGCCAAACCTTGCGTTTTTTCTTCGGAGCCTGTTCCACAACTATTTTCTCCAGACTCGCACCACAATGATTGCAAAATCTTGCACCCTCATCAATCTCTTTTCCACATTGATTACAAAACATATGCCCCCTCCTTTGTATCTAAAAAGTAAAAATTTACTTCATTACAATACGCTTAAAGTTTTTCTTACCTCTCTTCACAACAAGACCTTCTCCGACAAAGCGCTCCGGGGTGTATACAGTCTTGATATCTGTAACCTTCTCACCTTCTACGGTTACACCACCCTGTTCCACAGCACGTCTTGCCTCAGAACGGGATGACGTAAGACCGGACTTGGCCAGTACACCCAGAATATCAATCTGTCCATCCAGAAAATCTTCTGCAGCAAGCTCAAAGGTAGGCATTTCTGTCGCATTACCACCGGTAAACAATGCTCTTGCACTCTCCTGTGCCTTACTTGCTTCCTCCTCGCCGTGAACCAGCTTGGTAAGCTCAAATGCAAGGATTTCCTTTGCCTGATTTAACTGACTGCCTTCCCAGCCGTCCATCTCATCAATCTGTTCAAGAGGAAGAAACGTCAACATGCGGATACACTTTAAAACATCTGCATCTGCAACATTTCTCCAGTACTGGTAGAAATCAAAGGGAGAAGTCTTGTTAGGATCAAGCCATACTGCTCCCTTCTGGGTTTTACCCATCTTCTTGCCTTCTGAATTCAAAAGCAGGGTAATGGTCATTGCATAAGCATCCTTGCCCAGCTTACGACGAATCAACTCTGTACCGCCCAGCATGTTACTCCATTGGTCATCTCCGCCAAACTGCATATTGCAGCCATACTCCTGGAATAAACGGTAGAAATCGTAGCTCTGCATAATCATGTAATTAAACTCAAGGAAGCTTAAGCCTTTCTCCATACGCTGCTTGTAGCACTCAGCGGTAAGCATTCTGTTAACAGAGAAATGTGCACCAACCTCGCGCAATACTTCCACGTAATTTAAATCAAGCAGCCAGTCCGCATTATTTACTAAAAGTGCTTTATCCTCGGAAAAATCAATAAATTTGCTCATCTGCTGTTTGAAGCACTCCACATTGTGAGCAATGGTTTCCTTGGTCATCATGGTACGCATGTCGCTTCTTCCCGAAGGGTCACCAATCATTGCTGTACCGCCACCGATTAATGCGATAGGCTTGTTACCTGCCATCTGTAATCTTTTCATTAAGCAAAGCGCCATAAAATGTCCTACATGAAGACTGTCTGCAGTAGGGTCAAAACCGATATAGAAGGTAGCCTTACCATTGTTAATCAGTTCCTTGATTTCTTCTTCATCTGTCAGCTGTGCAAGAAGACCTCTTGCCTTCAATTCATCAAAAATTGTCATTGTCTTATCCTCTTTTCTTTCCTATTTTTATCATGCCTCTGCATCATATAAAAAAGCTCCGTCCCATTTGAAAGGACGAAGCTTACGCTCGTGTTACCACCATTCTTCACAGTGTTCTCGCAAACACTGCCTTCGTAGGCATCTTACAATGCCGTGACAGAATAACGACTGCCCAATCCGTCGTAGCCTACTTCATTCGGTACGCAGCTCCGAGATGTATTCATAGAAGGCTTCCCTTGCGCCTCTCATCAACCGGCAACTTTCTGTCAGTTTCACCTGCTATTACTTGTTCTCTTCTTCGCTTTTATCTGTTAATGAGCTAATTCTAACCAAGAAAATAGTTTTTGTCAACAATTATTCCGCAGAATATCAGCTATTATTTGTTCACCATCAGCTTCACCATTGCCTGATTCAGACCATCCACGGTCAGCTTGTACATGGGAAACATTTCTTTGATAGCTGTCTCTGCTTCACGCCAGGGGGCTCTTCCCGGTGCCATTTTGGGATTCAGCCAAACCACCTTCTTGTATTTGCGCTTAATCAGCTGTAGCCATTCATAACCGGACAAGCCTCCGTTTGGTCCTCTGTAATTGCCTGTGGTGGAATACAATTCCTCCGGTGCCATAGCCGCATCCCCCACAATAATTACCTTATAATCGCTGTCCACGTTGCGGAACATCCAATCCGTATCTATCCAGTCACCGTTTTCACATTCCGGTGTTTTATAAAGCTTACTGTAAATACAGTTATGGAAATAATAGGTTTTCACATCCTTATAGTGGTTGGATTTGTGTACTGCCTGAAACAAATCATTAAGCAGGGAGCTAAAGGGAATCATTGTTCCGCCGGAGTCCATTAAAAGCAGTAGCTTTACTGCATTTTTTCTGGGCTTCTGCATCACAATCTGGAGACAGCCGCCATTGTTACAGGTTTTATCCACAGTACCGTTAATATCAAGCTCCGTTTCCGGAATATCTAATCTGCTGGAAAACTGACGTAGCTTTCGGAATGCCATCTGAAACTGCCTGTTATCCAACACTCTGTCATCTCTGAAATCCCTGTATTTTCGGGCACCTACCACAGAAAATGCAGATTGATAGCCGGTCTGTCCGCCTACGCGGACACCACCTACATTGCCGCCCATATTACCGAAGGAGGTCTTACCCATAGTGCCAATCCAAAAGCTTCCGCCATTATGCTCACTATCCTGATCCTTCAGACGTTGCTTAAACTTTTCTTCCACATCTTCCTTGTCAATTTGAAGGTCCTCCATCTGATTCAGATGATTTCTTGCCTCCTCATGAGCAAGCTCCATCATGTCCGACTTATCCAGCCAGCGAAGCATTTCCGCTCCCACTTCTGTCTCATGCTGCGCCGCCTTAAAGCACTCTTCAAAAGCCATATCAAATTTATCAAAGTCTGTTTCACTTTTCACCAAAATCATTCGTGCCACATAGTAAAATTGCGTAAGAGAACTACCGCACAAACCCTTGTCAAGCGCCTCCTGCAGAGTCAGCCATTCGCCAAGTGTGACACGTAGCCCCATCGCCCGTAGCCGATTAAAAAATTTTATAAACATAAAGCCTCACATTCTGTTACCGCTATCACATCATAACAATCATATACTGTCATTCACCGCAGGATTTTACAGCGGAGACTGTCTGACAGTTTCAAGGTCCTCATCCTTTTTGACTACAACACCGATAAAAGGCAGTGTACTCTTAATCTTATCCGTAGGTATACCGCCAATCTGCAATGCATTAATCCAATCTATCAATTCCGAGGTACTGGGTTTCTTACGAATATCGCGAATAGCACGGATATTATAAAATACCTCCATAGCATCCTTTAACAGCTTCTCCTCCACATCAGGGAAATGTACCCTTACAATCTCTTCCATCAATTCCTCGTTAGGGAAATCAATGTAATGGAAAATACAACGGCGCAAGAATGCATCCGGCAGCTCCTTCTCTGCATTGGAGGTAATGATAACAATAGGTCTGTGTTTTGCCTTAACGGTACGCTTAGTTTCGTTAATGTAGAATTCCATCTGATCCAATTCCCATAACAAATCGTTGGGGAATTCCAAATCAGCCTTATCAATCTCATCAATCAACAGCACCACCTGTTCATCACTGTCAAAGGCTTCTCCCAGCTTACCAAGCTTAATATATCTGGCAATGTCGTCTACTCCCTCTTCGCCGAATTGTCCGTCATAAAGACGCTGGATTGTGTCATACACATATAATCCCTCCTGCGCCTTGGTGGTGGATTTAATATTCCAGATAATCAGCTTTTTGCCAAGTGCTTTGGCAACAGCTTCTGCAAGCATGGTCTTACCGGTGCCCGGCTCTCCCTTTATCAATAGCGGTTTTTGCAAAGCAATAGCAATATTAACACTTGCCATCAGTTGCTCGCTTGCCACATAATCCGTTGTTCCTTGAAATCCCTGACTTCCCATATTTCCTCCATTCTCTGCCACATGCTCTTTTCGCATCATTCTGTGGTACTTTTCCTTGAAATATCCATATTGTTATGTTACGATATTCCTAAAATAAAATCAAGGCAATCCATAAAAAAGCCCTGATGTTTGAAAGGAAATAGCATGATTACAGAAACATTACACCAGAAGCAAACACTTTCTTTTGAAGTATTTCCACCCAAAAAGGACGGCGAATTTGATGCAGCCTTTGAGGTTATGGATGCATTAGGAAAGCTTTCACCCGACTTTATCAGTGTCACCTATGGCGCCGGCGGAAGCCGTTCCAAGAAAACGGTAGACATTGCCTCCTATATACAGAACACCTTACATATTGATGCACTGGCACATATGACCTGTGTAGGTTGCAAAAAAGAAGCATTACTGCAGGTATATAACGATTTGAAGGCTGCCAATGTGAAGCATGTTCTGGCCTTGCGCGGTGACCGTCCCAAGGATATGGATGACGAACAATACGAGTCTCGTGATTTCGCCCATGCCAACGACATGATAACTTTTTTGAAGGAAAATACAGATTTGAGCATAGCCGGTGCATGCTATCCAGAAAAGCATTTTGAAGCCTTCAGCAAAAAATCCGATTTAGAATATTTAAAACAAAAACAGGATGCGGGAGCAGAATTTTTCATTACGCAGCTTTTCTTTGATAATGACTTATTCTACGATTTCTGCGAAAGAGCCGACAAGGTCGGCATTACCATTCCTATTTGTGCAGGTATCATGCCGATTACCTCTGCCAAGCAGTTGGGAACCACGATTTCTCTATCAGGCTCCAGTATTCCCAAAGCCTTTGCGGACATCATCGCCACTTACGGCGAGAATCCCGAAGACATGCGTAAGGCCGGCATTGATTATGCCATTCGCCAGATTATGGATTTGCAGGCCAATAAGGCAGACGGCATCCACATCTACACCATGAACAAGCCTCAAATAGCGGCTGACATTGTAGCTGCTATCCGATAATTACATAATTTCGTGTTTTTTCAACAGAACACACTCCTACCGCAGATTGGTCCGCTTCGGGAGTATAGGGATATGTTGTCCGAAACCAAATGTGTGAATTTCTTATGTGCGTAACTTTGGAATAAGGTTCGTGTTTTTATGGTCTTGAACAAAAATAGAGACATGTGCGCGGTGGGCGGAAAGCGAGATTTTTTACTCGTCTTTCCGCCCACCGCGCACATGTCTCTATTTTTGTCCCAGCTCATAAAAAGCACGAACAATCGAAAATTCCAAAGTAAGCACATTTAGAAATTCCATCATTTGTTTCGCAACATATCCCTATACTCCCGAAGCGGACCAATCGCGGGGAGCGTGTTCAGGTGAAAAGACACAAACCCGACTCCAAAGGATGCATCTGGCAGAAACACCACATTTGACACTCCGCATTTTGTCCCGGCGACCGTTGTTCCCAGGTGCGAGGGAATTAACATAAGGAGAAAACAGTTTGACTTTATGAAATTATCTTATTCTCTCTCCCATCCCATTTCTGGTACTTCGATTTTCTTGTCGCGCACCATTAAGTCTTTTACTGCCTGATCGGCACTTTTGCCCTCAAACAATACTGCATTGACCTGTTCAATAATGGGCAGTTGAACATTATATTTTTTAGAAAGCTGCATAGCCGCCTTAGCAGAATACACGCCCTCTACTACCATTTGCACCTCTTTCATTGCTTCCTCACAGGTACGTCCCTGCCCGATTAATATTCCGGCACGACGATTGCGGGAATGCATACTTGCACAGGTTACAATCAAATCACCGATACCGGTAAGACCACAGAAGGTTTCGAATTTGCCACCCATGGCAGTACCAAGTCTGGCAATCTCAGTGATACCTCTGGTAATCAGTGCTGCCTTAGTATTATCGCCATACCCCAGACCATCTGCAATACCTGCCGCCAAAGCCACTACATTTTTCAAGGAGCCGCCCAATTCAATACCCAATATATCCGGGCTGACATAGACACGGAACACCTCATTCATAAACAATGTCTGAATATATTCTGCTGTTTTTCTGCTCTTGGCACCAACAACAATCGTGGTAGGAATACCACGGCTTACCTCCTCGGCATGTGTGGGACCGGACAATACCGCCACATCAGCCTGCGGAATTTCCTCCTCTATAATCTCAGACAAGGTCATCAGGGTATTCTCTTCAATACCCTTTGCTACATTCACAATTTTCTGTCCGGGTACAATCAGCTTGCTAAAACGATTGGCCGTTCTTCTGGTAAAGGCACTGGCAACCGCCATTATCAACATATCCTTACCTTCTACCGCCGTCCTATCATCCGTAGTAAATACCATATCCTCCGGCAGCTTTACACCGGGAAGCATCTTATGCTCGTGAGTGCTCTGCAGCATCTCTACTTCCTTTTCAAGTGCAGACCAAACGGTCACCTTATGCCCATTATGATGCAATAATACCGCCAAAGCAATTCCCCAGGTACCCCCGCCCAGAATACTTACATTTGCCATAATATCCTCCAATTAATCCACCTTGTTTTTCTTAAACAAATAGGTCTTTCTCTCCTCACCCTTTGCGAGTCTGACAATATTTTCTCTATGCTTCCAGTATGCCATAATCGTCAGTAAGGCTGCAACTGCATACATCTCCCACAGCTGTGCCTGTGTCATTTCTCCAAATACTCCCAACTGACCGCAGATTACCATTTCAATCATAAAACCTGCATATACTAGCAAAGACCCCAGAGACACATAATGAGTCAACAGGAACGCACCAAAGAAAGCAATAACACCCATTACAATAAAATATGGATGAAATGATAAAATCATTCCGGCAGTGGCTGCAATTCCTTTTCCGCCCTTAAAGCCCATATAAAAAGGAAAATTATGTCCCAATACAGCACCTGCTCCGGTATACAGACAGAGCAGATATATCATATCTGCATGGCTTTCTCCAAAAAGTAATCTTGCAACTACAACTGCCAAAATACACTTTAAGCAATCACCGGCAAATACAATCAGACCGGCCTTGGTTCCGAGCACGCGCAACGCATTTGTGGTGCCGGAATTGCCGCTTCCGTGCTGACGAATATCAATTCCGTGTGCCTTTCCATAAAAATATGCCGTCTGAAACAGACCGAACACA
The DNA here is from genome assembly GCA_015056915.1 of Lachnospiraceae bacterium. Classification (GTDB taxonomy): domain Bacteria; phylum Bacillota; class Clostridia; order Lachnospirales; family Lachnospiraceae; genus Acetatifactor. The sequence goes on along the minus strand of SVFK01000003.1, from coordinate 58,532 downwards.
TAACCGATTACTAAACAAATAACGCGTTCCATTATTGTTCTTTTTCCTTTCGTTCTCTAATGATAAACCGCAACGGAGTACCTTTAAAACCAAAGGTCTCACGAATCTGATTTTCAATATATCTCGTATAAGAAAAGTGCATCAATTCCTTATCATTTACGAAAATAACAAAGGTAGGCGGCTTAACCGATACCTGTGTAATATAGTAAAGACGTAGTCTCTTGCCCTTATCCGAGGGTGGCTGCTGCATAGCAACGGCCTCAGACATAATTTCATTCAGTACACCAGTGGACACGCGCATCGCATGATTTTCACTTACCATATCAATGGTTTCAAAAAGCTTCGGCAGGCGCTGTCCCGTCAATGCTGACACAAAAAGTATCTCAGCATAGGGCATATATGCAAGGGTATCGCGAACCTTTTCCGTAAAACGGTAGATGGTCTTGTCATCCTTTTCTACCGCATCCCATTTGTTAACTACTATGATAACTGCTTTACCTCTGTCGTGGGCAATTCCTGCAATCTTGGCATCCTGCTCGGTAACGCCCTCCACCGCATCAATCATCAGCACAACTACTTCTGCACGCTCTACAGCACTGACAGTCCGCACAATCATGTAGCGCTCCAAGTCCTCTTTGATTTTGTTTTTGCGGCGTAATCCTGCAGTATCAATAAATACATACTCCTTGCCATTATAGGTAATCTCTGTATCAACCGCATCTCTGGTAGTACCTGCTATATCGGATACAATCAGACGATTCTCGCCTAATAGCTTGTTAATCAGAGAAGACTTACCCACATTGGGCTTGCCTACAATCGCAACTCTGGTACGTTCATCTTCTTCCTCTTCATCGGTAGCATCCTCAAAGTAGGAAACCACCTCCTCCAGCATATCACCCAGACCCAAGCGGTTTACTGCTGAAATCGGATGCGGGTCGCCGATACCCAGATTATAAAATTCATATACATCCGCCATGTATTTTTCAAAGCTGTCTACTTTATTTACCACAAGCACTACCGGCTTCTTAGAGCGGCGTAGCATATCAGCCACCTTAGAGTCTGCATCCACAAGTCCCTGCTTAACATCCACAAGGAAAATAATCACATCTGCAGTCTCCATTGCAATCTCTGCTTGTGCTCTCATCTGGGATAAAATAATATCCTTACTATCCGGTTCAATACCGCCGGTATCAATCAAGGTAAAGCTCTTGTCCAACCATGTGATATCCGTGTATATACGGTCTCTTGTAATACCCGGAGTATCCTTTACAATAGATATATTTTCACCTGCCAACGCATTAAACAGCGTTGATTTACCCACATTGGGTCTGCCAACCACTGCCACTATCGGCTTGGATTTTCTCTTTGCCATACTTCCTCCTGTTCTTTTACCAGTGCATTAACAAAGTCATATCCGCTTGATTTTACAATATTAATGGGAACTTGTAAAGCTTTTTCCAATTCTGTCAGCGTATAATCGTCCAAAAACACCTCTTCACCGCTACGCAATACATTCTCCGGCATAAAAAGTACTTTTCCCAGTGTTTTCCCCTTAAGCTGTGCCAGAATATCCTGCCCGGTAAGAAGTCCCGATACCGTTATCCTTTGTCCAAAGAAATCATTGCGAATCGCATACAGATGAATTTTCAGACCAGGATACCTTTCCTCCATCTCTTCCGTCATCCTTTTAATATAAGGATAAGCAAGATAACCTGTTATCATGGACACCTCTTCACACTGCGTATTTTGAGTTGCATCCGACAATGCACTGTTTTCCTTTCTCAATGCAAGAGCCTCATGGAATTCATCCAGCATCAGTCGGAGCATTCCCACACCGTTTTCCAGCTGCAAATACCCATCATATCTATCCGCCTCCGGCAACTCGCGCTCGGCCAAAATATACCACTCATCGCTGGCATGAATAAAATGCAGGCCATATTTTTCATAGCATTCCTGCTGATATTTTTCAATCAAATCAATCACTTCACAGGCATCCTCTTTGGTGAAGGGCTCTAACGGATACAGTCCCTCACGATACTTGGAAAGTCCCACCGGTACTACAGATACACTCTCCAGTATCGGTAGATATTTCTTCAACTCCTGAATACTGAATTCCAATTCTTTACCGTCATTGACATCCTTGCAGAGTACTATCTGTCCATTCATGGTAATGCCTGCCTCATAGAGCGTATCAACCTTTTTTAAAGCTTCTCCGGCAAAACGATTATTCAACATTTTACAGCGTAGCTCGGGATTCATTGTCTGGAAGGATATATTAATGGGTGCAAGATGATATTTGCAGATTCTGTCAATATCATGCTCAGACATATTGGTAAGTGTCACATAATTGCCCTGTAAAAAGGACAGTCTGGAGTCATCATCCTTAAAGTACAAGGTCTCGCGCATTCCCTTGGGCATTTGGTCAATAAAGCAAAAAATACAATTGTTATGACAATGACGATATTCATCCATCAAGCCGTTTTCAAACTCAATTCCCAGGTCCTCATCAAATTCCTTATCTACCTCCAGAAGCCACTGCTCCCCATTTGCTTTCTCCACAAGCACCTCAATATAGGTATCCTGCACGAGAAACTGATAGTCAAAAATATCCTCTATCTTAGTATGATCAATTTCCAGTAGCTTGTCTCCGGCTTCAATACCCATTTCCCATGCAATACTGTCCGGCTTTACCGATTTAATTATATGAATCTTCTTGTTCTGCATAATATACCTTTCCGTTCCTTTCTCCTCTTCTCATTCTACAAGAAATTCCTTGACGTGTCACTAGCATAATGTTATAAATTAATTGTTGGTTAGACAATTTTTTCCAACATATATTAAAGCTCCTTTGAGCAAAATCGGAGGAACCTCATGCCTAATTTACGTGAACTTGAAAATTCAATGCCGGTAGCACCTTTAAAAATTGTTGCGCTTCCCTCTTGCAAGAAAATGGGAGAAAGTATCAACGATTATATGGTAGAATTCCGCAAGAGCATTAACAACGATAAAGTTAAGAGCGACCCTGCTTTTCATGGGTATATCGAGAAAAATTATCTTGTAGAGGTGGAAATCCCCCGCTTTGGAAGCGGTGAAGCAAAGGCAAGATTTCGCGAAAGTATCCGTGGCAAGGATCTTTTTATTCTTGTTGACGTATGTAATCACAGTATTACCTACAATATGAATGGCTATATCAATCACATGTCTCCCGATGATCATTATCAGGATTTGAAGCGTGTTATCGCTGCCTGTGAAGGCAAAGCACACCGCATCAATGTTATTATGCCCTTTCTCTACGAAGGCAGACAACACAAAAGAAACGGTCGCGAATCCTTAGATTGCGCTTACGCTTTGGAAGAGCTTCGTGACATGGGCGTAAATAATTTTATTACCTTTGATGCCCATGACCCCAGAGTGCAGAATTCAACACCCTTAAGCGGTTTTGACAATTTTACACCACCCTATCAGTTTATCAAAGCATTGCTGAATTCTGAGGAAGATTTGTTGGTAGATAAGGAGCATTTAATTGTCATCAGTCCTGATGAGGGTGCCCTTGACCGTGCTATTTATTTTGCAACTGTATTGGGTGTGGATACGGGTATGTTCTACAAACGTCGTGACTATTCCACTATCGTCAACGGCAAAAACCCCATTGTTGCACACGAATTCTTAGGTGATAATATTGATGGCAAGGACGTCATCATCATCGACGATATGATTTCCTCCGGCGGAAGTATGCTGGACACTGCAAGACAATTAAAGAAGATGAACGCAAGGCGCGTATTTATCTGCTGCACCTTCGGACTATTTACAGATGGGCTGGCTGCATTTGATAAAGCCTATGAGCAGGGAGATTTCGATAAGGTAGTTACCACTGATTTAACCTATCTACCTCCTGAGATTCATTCCAAGCCTTACTTTATAGAAGCAGACATGAGCAAATTCATAGCTTCCATTATCGATTTTATGAATCATGACGTATCGCTTTCCAATGTTATGGCAACCACCGACAAAATCCACAGTATTTTGGATGCATATAACAATCGCACTAAAATGGATATTGATTTTGTATAAAAACATGTGTTGCCATCCACTAAACATAAAGTTAGAAGGGAATTTTATTCTCATGAAGAAACGTCAATATTCATTAGACTTCCTTAAAGTTTGTGCCACAATATTTGTATTATTTCATCACTATCAACAATACATAAGTGGTTCTTTTGAAAGTGGCATAAATTTTTATGGTGGAATTTATAATTTTGGATATATGGTAGAACTTTTCTTTATTCTGTCCGGTTATTTTATGTATCCATACATAGAAAAGATTCGACAAGGAATATCCTTCAAAGATTATTATCTATCGCGATATATCAGGCTGATTCCCCTTGTAGCAATAGCTGCATTTGTTTATCAGTTTCTAGTCTTGGTTCATATCAGGACAGTGGGGGCCGCCTGGTTTATGCATTCATCTAATCTCTGGGAAACTATCGTTGCTGCACTAGGTTTTCAAGAGGGATGGGTATTTCGTAATAACATATATGTGAATTATCCGGTATGGTATGTATCAGTATTATTACTATGCTATCTTATTTTCTACTTCACTACCTTTCTTAGCAAAAAATTTCATATTTCGGGACGTTATTTTTATCTATCATTTGTTTTTATCGGAATAGCCATAAATTCATATGGCTGGCATTTTCCCTTTTTGAATGAATATACGGCTCGAGGATATTGTGCATTTTTTACCGGTGTCTTGTTAGCCACCTATTGTTTTGAAAGAAATACAACCAAACGAGAGACCATTGTTTCATTGGTGATTATAGCATTAATCCTTGTTTTAATCATCTTCCACAACAATCTCGTTGCAAACGGAATGCATTATATTTCAACTTTTATATTATTTCCAGCAATCATAATGGTTTTTAAAACTCCTATTGTAAGCAAGCTGTTATCGCATAAAATCTATCAAACAGCAGCTCAAATTGCATTTAATTCATTTATCTGGCAAATGCCGCTATTGGTAGCCCTATTGATATTTATCAACAATGTACAAAGTGGTGTGAACTTTATTTCAAGAGAATGCATGTGGATATTTTTGTTTATTGCAATAATCACAGGGACCTTATCTCACTTTTTAATTGAAAAACAATTTAATAAAATCATTTCAAAATAAAGGTGTGTTTTCATAAAAACACACCTTTATCTTTCATCACACTATACTCTATTATTCCACGTTCGGCTCCTCTTCCACCTGCACAAGGGGCTCTACATATTCCGGGAAACACAATGTCACCTTAAACAAATCTCCGTCCAGATAAATAGTAAATACTCCGCCCTGCACCTTGGTAAAGCTCTTGGCTATAAACAATCCCAAACCGCTTCCTTCTGTGGTTCTGGAGGCATCTCCGCGGATAAAACGCTCCGTCAGGTCATCTGCCTGAATATTCATCTGACGGTCTGAAATGTTTTTCATGGACATTTCTATTTTTCCTTCTGCAACTGTCATGTCAACATACACACGCGTACCTTCCATGGCATATTTGCACACATTATGAAACAGATTTTCAATAACTCGCCACATTCTGCGACTATCTGCATAAATAATAGCCGGCGTCGTTCCTCCGTCAAACACAACTGTCAGCTTCTTTTCTTCCAGCCTGTCAACAAATTCACCAATTGCCTGATTCATCAGCTCTGTGAGATTCAGCTTCTCCATATTCAACTCAATATTTCCGGAAGAAATTTTGGATGCCTCCACCAAATCGTCCGCCAGCTGCTTCAATCTCTGAGATTTGCTATCCAATATCCCAATATAACTCTTTGCCGGCTCCTCCTCAATATCCAGTCGTTTCAACAAATCCACATAATTAATAATGGAGGTCAATGGGGTCTTAATATCATGAGATACATTGGTAATCAAATCCGTTTTCATCTGTTCATCCTTCATACTGGTATTAACAGCTTTACGAATACCCTCACCAATATTATTTACCGCATCTGCCATCTCACGGTTATCACCATGCAGGGTCTCAACCTCCAGCTTATAATCCACTTCACCATCACGGATTCTTTTGATTCCGTCTACTATATCAAGCTGCTCTGCTTTATGCTTAAAAAGCAACACTCCGATAATACCATCAAACAAAATGATTCCAACTATCAGAAGCAGTCCCCATATACCGTTTTTTTGATTCTTAAAAATCAAAAAGATTCCTACCAGATTAACCAGTATAAACAAATTATACGGAATCAAGGTACTGACAGCTGTATTTCTGTGCGATAAAACAAAGTATATCCCTCTTCTAATATGTTCTAACAGCCAGTGAACAAAACTGTCTCTCCACAGATTACGGTTCTTAATTCTTCTTACAAAGCTATACCATATGATACTAAAGGTCATACTAAACAGGAAACCATATGCGGCAAAGGAACCATATTCCTGCACACTAGTGATGTTGGCCCCCAATATTTCCGAATGGCTTGCATATACCATATCGGCAATTGCTAAAAGCTCCTTATATCCTAAATAAGCAACAAATGCGCAACCTGCACTGACCAGAAGCATAACCTCTGTCCAGATACGATCAAATCCATTCAGATAATGCACCATCTCATTATGCTCATCATAGACCACACCTGCCGTTACCGTAAGGTATATATTCAGCATCAGCCAGGCCAAGCCCATAATCACACAGAAAATTAGAATAAACCCAATATTGGGAACGATTCTCTGAAATACAGCATTGGCATTATAAAAGGCATCGCCTGCTATGGGGTAATTGGTATCCACGCCAATCCAGATATGTGTTGTCTCAGGATATGCATATTCATATTCGCTTAAATAGCTGTAGATTTCCTCCTCCGTCATGCTGGTGTTTCCTGTGAATTCCAAGCTGTCAGGATAATAAATCAGATATCGTCTATACTCAGAAAAATAATCTGTGATAGCACTCTCCTCTGCTGCTTCCATCTCTGAAACATTTGTATAGGTTTTTACACCATCTTCCGTCAGCATACGAACGACATATTTAAGGTTGCTCTTATCCTCCAGATACAGAGGATTGCAATTCTGATACATTTCATAATTTGCAGAAAGATTGGTAATCGCTTCTTCAAGATTGCTCTGAAGCTTCACGTAATCCACCCAGTTACCGGCATAAGCAATTAATTGGTTTTCACCATCTACAGTAGAATATCTGCCATTAACAATCGGAAAATACACCGTGAGACTGCCGTCTTCTTCTCTTGTCAAGGAAATATCCTCTGTTGTTTCCGCCATAATAAAAGAAAAGGCCATATCCTCTAACTGCTCAATGGTATACTTCTGCATCTGTGCCTCTATCAGTGCAGTTTCTTCAAGAGTCCTTGCCCTTGCGGCAATCGCCTCCTGACTCTGATAATTAACAGCATCATAGGAAATCGTTGGCCAAAAAGCCGCATCATAAAAGCCGGCAAAATAGAGCTGTCCGCTTTCATCCAGCGCATAATTTACCGAAGCAGTAGCTGTTCCGAAATAATTTACAAAGTCTGACATACTCATGGAGCGATTGGTATACTCTATACCGTATTTTCCCCATTTTATCAAATCCTCTAATTCATATTTCGCTGTAACCTTACAGCCGTTTCCATTTCCCTTCCGATTCGCAAACTTTGTTATGTCTATCGCCTTGTGTGAATCAAATACTCCGTCTGTCTCCACCTGACCTTTGATAATTACCAATCTTGTAATATCCGAAACCGCTGTCTCAAAAATATCACGAAAAACTGCTGAATCTTCAAACTCCGGCTCCGTATCTAAAGGAGACAGCCAGTACACCTTATTGCCATCCATGGAATCTATCGCAATATAGGAGTTAAATAAAATCCCGGCTATTGCCACCATGATAAACATGGCAACCAGATGTTGTAAAAAACCAAGTCCCAGACGTTTATATGTTGGTTTTCTCATAAACCGCATACCCTTCCTCTAATCTACTGTTCCTTATCAATTTTATATCCCACACCCCACACCACTTTAAGATAACGTGGCTCCTTGGGATTAATTTCGATTTTCTCACGGATATGGCGAATGTGTACCGCCACCGTGTTATCAGCACCTATGGCATCCTCATTCCAAATGCTTTCATAAATCTGATTAATGGAAAATACTCTTCCCTGATTCTTCATCAAAAGAAGTAAAATATTATATTCAATGGGAGTCATCTTCACCAATTCATCATCTACCGTAACCTGCTTGGTATCATCATTCAGCACTAGCCCTCCGACCTGATAGATGGATTTGCTCTCATTATTCAGACTTCCCAGTGATGTATATCTGCGCAGGTTCGATTTAACACGAGCCTGTAATTCCAAAGGGTTAAAGGGCTTACAAATATAATCATCTGCGCCGATATTCAACCCCAGTATCTTGTCTGTGTCCTCTGACTTGGCTGACAAAATAATAATCGGAATACTGCTGTACTCTCTGATTTTCAAGGTGGCACGGATACCGTCAAGCTTGGGCATCATAATGTCCATAATGAGCAGATGAATATCTTCCTTATCCAGAATCTGAATGGCCTGTTGTCCGTCATAAGCCTTAAATATCTGATATCCGTCCTGACTCAGATAGATTTCTATCGCATCAACTATTTCCTTATCGTCATCACATACTAGAATATTTGTCATAATTGTTCCCTCCGTCATTCCTTTGTAAAAATACGCTTACCCTTATAATAAATACTCAACCATCGGCTTTATTGCCATATACTTATGATTTAACCAAATATTATTTAAGTGTTCCATAAGATTTTTATTAAGATTCCCTTAACATTAAAAACGCTTCCAAGGCTCCTCTTTTCCCCTTGCTTGCTCTGTGAGAAAAAAGATAGTCCGGGTTGTGACAGGTGCAAATATCCGTAACGGCTATCTGCTTCAGAGGAATACCTGCTTTTCTCAAAATAATCAGATTGGCAAGCCACAAATCCAGCTGATATTTGCCGGGTTCCCGTCCGTCCTCCAACACCTTACAGAAAGGCTTGGTGTCCTTGTAACAACCACTGTCACAAATCTCCTGTACAATATCCTCCATACCCGCAAGACTTTCCCGAAAGGCCTGTGCAACATCTTCACTGACCTCATAACAATCCTGACATATGGAAGGTCCGATTGCTGCTCTGATATCCTCCGGCTTGCTTCCGAATTGTTCTTCCATGGCTCTTACCATACATGCCCCCATCTGCTGTACGGTTCCCCTCCAGCCGGAGTGGGCAAGCCCAATAGCACGCTTTATGGGATCCACAAAATACAATGGTACACAATCCGCATAGGAGGTCACCAGTACAATGCCTTCTTCCTGCGTAATCAATCCATCTATATCATCATAATCAAGGGGTTTTATAACTCCCTTACCCTTATCTTCTTTTGTTATTAACTTGATATTGGTAGTGTGGGTTTGCTTAGAGGTTACCATATCCTCAAGCGACACCTTCAGAATCGATGCAATGCGCCTGTAATTTTCAAGTACACATTCCGGGGCATCTCCCCTCTGAAAGCTAAGGTTCATGCTCGCAAATTCTCCCTTACTGACACCGCCCAGTCTGGTGCTGAACAGATGCTCTACGCATCCGGTCTCTTCCAATAAAGGAAAGGTAAGATATTCTATTTCTCCGCACTGATTCTGTCGTAATACTGCTCCGCTCCTGCGAAATGCTCTTTCCAGCTGATACATATTCATCCTTTCATCCGCGACTATAGATATGCCAAAATGCATTCTGAATCCATTGTATGCACTCCCCCTGTATGGCAATTACATCATATCGCACCATGGTATTCTCACCAAGCCTGTGCAAATAGCGGTAATAATCGGCCACCTTACATATCTGTCGCTGTTTCCTTGCATCCACAGCTGCAAGGGCACTGCCCTTTACCTCACTACTGCGGTATTTCACCTCCACAAACACCAAATACTGATTATGATAGCCGATAATATCTATTTCTCCCTGTTTTCCACGGAAATTGCGTTCCACAATACGCATCCCCTGCTTCGTCAGGTAATCTACTGCCAGTTGTTCCTTGTCGGCACCCTTCTGCCTTGTGTTCACTTCCCCTTTTCCTGCCTTTCCCCATATTGTCTACAGCTTCTGCATTTTGTAGCTGTAGGTCTAATGCTTCAGCTTTGATTTTAATTTATCCATCGAATCCACAAAGACGAGAATCTCTGCCACTACCTCGTACAGCTCCGGCGGTATGGCATCGCCGATTTCCAGTCTGGACAAGGTGTCCGCGAGCTTATCATCACGGTGTATAGGAACATCGCTTTCCTTGGCCTTTTCAATAATTTTCTCTGCCAGAAGACCACGCCCGCTGGCAATGACCTTCGGTGCATCCTCTTCCGGATTATATTCCAGCGCTATGGCCTGTTTGATTTTCTTTTCTTCCTTCATACTATGTCCTCACATCAAAGGCATACTGTGCAACGGAAACAAAATGCTCTGCCTGCAATATCTCATGAATCGTGCCTTTTGGCTGTTCTTCCGCTGTTTCTCTTACCTGCATTTCGCAGTTACATTGATACCCTCTTGCATTTAAACGCTCCGTAAGGATGTCCATATGCTCTGATAAGAAATCAAGCATCTCATCATCCTGCACATAAAATCTGGTGTTCACCTTTTCGCTTTGCATTGCAACATATACATCTACCGGCCCAAGATGCTCCATATCCAAATGTAACAATGCACTAATTTGTCCATCCTTTGCTGCCAGATGCTTTTTATTGGTGTACACAAAAAGCTCTCCATGGGCATTCTCTCCCTGCTGCAAACGAAGGGGGAATTGTATAAAGGTATATGCCTGATTCAGCTGCTGTAAAAAGTCAAGATTCTGAGACAGATTAGCGGTAGCACGGTAAGCCTCTGAACCTGTCTGATTGACATTTTCAAGTACCTGTGTCAGGCTCTTCAAATGCTTGTCCAACCTGTTGTAAAAAGCCTCCACCTGTTTCGGTTCTGCAACCTCTTCCGTTGTCAGAGTCCACATGTTTTGCACACTGTTTTTCAAAAATCCTCCCAACGGCGAAAGCTGTGCGCCGATTGTATGATTTGATGCGTGCGCAATCATTTGCAATAGATTTCCACTATTATTTTGAAGCAGACTCTGCATAGCCTGTCTGTTTCCGCCCTGCGACAATGCCTGCATCAGCCGGGTAAGCCCCTCCTGATTTTGTATGAGCTGACTGTATTCACCCTGTGTTACCGTATTTTCAGCACCTTGTGTCAGTACCTGCAGTAGTTGCACATTATCTCCACCGGAAAGCGCCTGCAATAGTTGGCTGTTGTCCCCCTTGGCAAGCTGTTGTAGCAATAGCCGGTTTTCAGGATGTAATAATGCCTCAAGTAATTGTCCGTCTCCGGGGAACGCAAGCACTTGTCCCTGTCCCTCTGCGGGTGGTATAAGTACCATTAGCTGTCCGTCTGCTGTCTGCATTAAGGCAGGATGTTGCCCTTCGCCAATCGGCATCTGTGTCCTCTGTGCTTCCACAGTCTGTAGCTGTGTATTACCATATGCTGTCGTGTTACCTGCTTCCTGTGCAGTATCACCCACTATATGTAACAGTTCCTGATACAACTGCTCTGCTCCCGCCACATCACCGGTGTATAGCAAATTCTGTACTGTATCAGGTAATACCTCCAGACAATTATTCAGTCCTGTCACTAATTGATGCGTAAGATTTTTATAAGAAGACAGCTGGGACAAGTTACTTTCATTCACCGGCATGGACAACTTGTGCAAATCCACAATATCCTTTATATCGGTATTGGCAAACATATTGCTTTCCCGGAATACCTGTTGAAGGGAATTGCGATCAATGGAAAGCCCCGCCTGCATCATTTGCTCTGTCATCTCAACTGTACTTTGTGTCACGGGAAGAGATGCCATATCCAATGCCTTTAATACATTGGCATCTGTTGCCATATTGGCATAAAGCGGACTTAAAAGCAATGATTGCCCATTATTTTTTACTTCAAAGGTGATGGTTTTACCCACTTCCAGATTCATATTTTGCTCTAAACGAGCCTTAATAACCATATCCTCTGAGAGCCTTATCTGCACTTCACTGCCATTTCGCGCTATCAGCTCACCTTGAATAGTCTGCCCCGGAACCAAAGCGTGAATTTGACGCTTCATCATAGAGGTGTTCTGAACGGCTCCCGTCTGATGTTTGCCCGATGTATCCGCTATCTGCTTTTCACCTGTAAACAGTTCTGTCAGCTTCATCCGTTCATACTCCTTTCCTATCGTCAGTTATCAGTTCCATATCATCCATTCTAAATCCAATGTATTTCTATACAAAATTTTTAATAAAGCTTCTTCTGTGAATAGGGGTAGGACCATATTTTTTCAGTGCCTCTATATGTGTAGCACTACCATACCCTTTATTTCCGGCAAAATCATATTCCGGAAACACCTTATCATACTCTACCATCAATCTGTCTCTGGTCACCTTGGCAATAATGCTTGCAGCTCCAATGGAAATACTTTTGGCATCTCCCTTGATAATGGGAATCTGTCTGATAGACACCCCGGGAATGGTTACCGCATCATTTAACAAAATATCCGGTGATGGTGTCAGCTTTCCAATCGCTTCCCGCATCGCCTCATAGGTAGCCTGCAAAATATTGATTTTATCAATTCTCTCCGGCGTAGCATAGCCCACTGCACATGCCACTGCCTCTTTCATAATAATATCATAAAGCTCTTCTCTCTTTTTTTCGGAGAGCTGCTTAGAATCATTAATATATAAAATATCACAATCCTTCGGCAATATTACCGCACCTGCCACCACAGGTCCCGCAAGGGGTCCTCTGCCCACCTCATCAATACCGCAGATGTAACGATACTTAGCATACTGCTTTTCATAGCTTTTCAACTGCTCTGTACGTTGCAACTCTTTTTCATAAGCCTGTAATCGCTTCTGTGCCGATATAACAATTTTTTGGATGCCGGCTCTCTCATCTACCTCGTATTCCTTTATTAATTCAGGCAGCTTATCTATGCAAGCTGCCTGAAACAGTTCTTTTATCTCTTTTGTACTTTTCATAAATTCGCTCCTTACTGATGCTTTAACACACCAAAGCTTTCAAAAGGCCAGATTCGTACCCATGCCCGACCAACAATATTATCACGATGAATATTACCTACAATTTCCGTGCGACTATCACTACTGTTATTGCGATTGTCACCCATCACAAAATATTCATCATCACCCAGTATAATAGGCTCTCCTGCTATACCGATGTGTTCCGGGCTGATAATCTCCTTGCCATAGTTTTCTTCTAATCGCCGCTCCCCACTCTCATCGGTAATATAGATATTTCCCGCATCATCAATGCGTACCGTCTCACCGGGCAACCCGATAATTCTCTTAATGTAATAAGTATTCTCCTGATATTGAAAGGGAAATACAATAATATCAAAGCGCTGTGGATCTTCAAACTGGTAAGTCAGCTTATCCACAATTAGATTGTCACCATCATATAGGGTGGGCTCCATAGAAGCGCCCTCTACCTCAGTTCTTTGTCCCACAAAGGTTATTAGCAAATATGTGAGCCCCAGCACAACCAACAAATAGATACCGGTATTCAAAAGTTCCTTCAACACTTTATTCATAACATGTCTCCTTAAGGTCTTTCCAAAGTAATCCTTCCGAGTCTTCCGCTTCGAAAATCATCTATTACGATTGCAGCTGCCTTATTCAAATCAAGCACATCGCCTTTGGTATAACACTTTCTGCTCTCTGCAATATCCGAAAGAACCTCTATATCCTTCTCACGTAAAGTGACTTCATATCTGTCACTAATCGCTTTGGGATACAATTCCTTTAAGGTGCGAAGCAGGTCACAGGCAAGCTCGTCCATAATAATAATTTCATCATTCATGGAACCGATGAATGCTAATTTCATTCCCACCTGCTGATCCTCAAATTTGGGCCATAGAATACCGGGGGTATCAAGCAATTCCAAATTCTTATTCAGTCGAATCCATTGCTTTCCTTTGGTAACACCGGGCTTGTTGCCCGTCTTGGTGCAAGCCTTTCCTGCAAAGGAATTGATAAAAGTGGACTTGCCCACATTGGGAATACCCACCACCATCGCCCGAATGGGACGATTCACAATACCACGCTTGCGGTCTCTTTCGATTTTCTCCTTACAAGCCTCCTGCACAAGCCCCTGTATGGCCTTTATACCCGCACCGCTCTTGGAATTAATCTCCAAAACACTGGCTCCCTGCTCTGTAAAGTAAGAAAACCACTGCTTATTATATATGGGGTCTGCCAAATCAGACTTATTTAACAACACAATTCGTGCTTTTCCTTTTCCCAACTCGTCTATATCCGGATTACGGCTACTCAAAGGAATGCGTGCATCCACCAATTCAATAATCAAATCTATCAGCTTGATGTTCTCCTGCATCATACGCTTTGCCTTCGTCATATGACCGGGATACCATTGATAATTCATGTTCTGTTCCTTCCATTCCACATATTTTAATTCTAAATAACACTCTATTTTACAAAACCGATACCGTCATCGCCAGCGCTCATATGGAACCACGCCTTGCCTATTATATCGCCTTCATTGACAGGACCAATATTGGCTGAGCGACTGTCTTCGCTATTGTTAATATTGTCACCCACACAGAAATACTCACCGCTTGCCAAGGTAATTCCCGCCTCCGCAATGCCAGAATCTAATATCTTATCTGTGTTCCACTCACTTTCCATTCCGTTTACATACAGTACACCATCCATAATCTGCACATAGTCACCGGGAACACCAACCACTCTTTTTACATAATAGTGGGCGTTCTCATTGCCGTTTGGCAAAAATATCACCACATGCCCCCTCTGAGGAGAAGAAAGAACATAGGAAAAGCGATTAATAAAAACTTGCTGCCCATTATATAATGTGGGCTCCATGGATACTCCCACTACATTGGTCGACATTCCCAAAAAGAATACCAGTACAGCCGCCAGAAACACAGACACTCCAATACCGAAAATCCAACTGAATATTTCCCGGATAATGGCTGAATTTATTTTTTTCTTTCTCCTATAAAAACTGAGCCCTCTGTTGCGCGCCATATTTTCTTCCTTTTCTGACATTCACCCTTGTTGCGTTCCTTCTAAAAACACATACAAAAATAGTATAACATAATTTGTGCAAATAGAAAAGGACAACTACACAAGTAATTGTCCTTTTGATTCGTCTCGTAACATACAAGGCTTTGGCTAATTTATTTTACTAACTCTTTAACCTTTGCCTTCTTACCAACACGATCTCTTAAGTAATTCAGTTTTGCACGTCTTACCTTACCTCTTCTAACAACTTCAATCTTCTCTACGTTAGGAGAATGTAAAGGCCAGGTCTTTTCAACACCAACACCGTTAGAGGTCTTTCTTACGGTAAAGGTCTCTCTGTTGCTTCCGCCCTGTCTCTTAATTACAACGCCTTCAAAAACCTGAATTCTTTCACGGTTACCCTCTTTGATCTTACCGTAAACCTTAACGGTATCACCAACTGCGAATTCATCTACGCTTGCTTTTAACTGTTCTGCTTCAATTTCTTTGATAATGCTAATATTACTCATCGTGAGCCTCCTTCATAAAATGGATGTTCTTAATACACTTTGTAACAGAGGACCATCTCGTTTTCACAACATTCAAATATTATCATACTGTATTTATAAATGCAAGTACTTTTTGGGCTTTTCTCATGTTTTTATCCAAATTTTCCTTATTTTCCGACCCACCAAACCGTATCCTTGGACATATACAGCCCTAAACGCTCCTGTAATCGCATAGATGAGGCATTCCCTTTTATAATGTGAGCATAAGGAATATATCCTGCTTCCCGCTGACGATTTATCAAATAGGCCTCTAAGCTTGTACCGATTCCCTGTCCGCGATATGCCTCCTCCACAAAAAGCATTCCCATACTGCCATCATCATGCTCACCTACAAAACCCACCAGCTGCTCATCACGATATGCTCCATACAAGTATTTTGACTGTATTCGCTCTCTGATATAATCCGTAGCTTCTGTGTGATAATTTTGCAATACATACTCATAAGAATCCATCGTCAGCACTCTGATATCCTTGTTTTTGACAGGCAGTGGTTCTCTCTTGGTATAGCATGCCTGATAGCATTCATGATAAATCTGAAATCCTAAACACTCCACAAGCATCTCATTTAAGAATTCCTGCGAGGTTACTGCCAGAGAAGTGCCTGAAGGGACTTTCTGTATCAGTACTTCTCCCGATTCCGGTGATTCTGCTGATAACATACACACCTGACAAGCTCGGTCATATAACAAAATATCTTTACCCTTCGCATAGATAATCTCTGCCCTTCCTCTGGAAAGACTCTCCATCATATGGATATTGCTTCTTTTGTTCTTAGCGAGAGATTTTATCAGCGATTCCTTTTGTAAGTACTTTTCATATAAATCCGGTCTCACTCGCTTGGTTCTCTCCTTGGAGTGCTCCAGTCTCCACTCATTTATTTTGGTATGATTGCCAGACAAAAGCACCTGCGGCACTCTCTTGCCATGCCATTCCTCCGGTCTGGAATACTGTGGATACTCCAGTAAATCATTGTGAAA
Source organism: Lachnospiraceae bacterium (assembly GCA_015056915.1). Lineage (GTDB taxonomy): Bacteria > Bacillota > Clostridia > Lachnospirales > Lachnospiraceae > Acetatifactor. The sequence continues at coordinate 41,892 of SVFK01000003.1, read as the reverse complement.
GGATTCTGTATGTGCGGAAGCATCATTATTTAATACCCCCGGCACCAGACGTGAAATCGCATCAATCATAACCATGGCAGGCAATTCTCCACCGGTCAGCACATAATCTCCGATAGAAATGTAGTCTGTCACCACTTCCTCCAACACACGCTCATCAATTCCCTCGTAATGCCCGCAAAGAAATACCAATTCCTTCTCCTTCGCCAAATCTAAAGCCTCCGCCTGACTAAAAGGCTTTCCCTGAGGTGTCACATAAATGGTACGAACCTTCTTTTCCCCACAGACAGCTTGCCATGCATCAAAAACAGGCTGTGCCTGCATCAGCATACCTGCACCGCCGCCGTAGGTATAATCATCTACCTTACCATGCTTATCCTGCGTATAATCACGGATATTTACAGCATTTATATCAATTAATTTATTTTCTAGTGCCCTACCAATGATACTGGTATTTAATCCCTGCATCACCATTTCCGGAAACAACGTCAAAACATGGAATTTCATTTGGCTGCAATCCCCCCTGATTAGTCCAATAATCCTTCCAATATGTGTATCTGCATCATGCCACCTTCAACATCAACCTTTAGCACACACTGCTTAATAGCCGGCAACAGCAATTCTCTGCCGTCATTTAAGTTAATAACGTAGACATCATTGGCTCCGGTTTCCATTACATCCTTTAGGACACCGATGACCTCTTCGTCCTCATTTTGCACCTGCAGACCAATCAAATCTGCAATAAAATACTCGTCGCGACTTAAACGTACCGCATTCCTTCTGGTGACATAGAGACTCTTCTGACGATACTTTTCTATGTCATTTATATTATCAAACCCCTTAAATTTCAGAATTACAAACTGCTTGAAGAATTTTACACCTTCAATCTCCAGGGTAATATGTTCTTTACCGGTATCTAATATTACTTCCTTAAGCCTTTTAAATCTCTTGGCATCATCTGTGGTTGGATATACCTTTACTTCTCCACGAACACCGTGGGTTGTTGTTATCACGCCCACCTGAAAAATATCTTCCATACGGACCTATCCCTTTCAAAACGCAAATGGAGAAACACGCCTTCGCATGTTTCTCCGCCATTTTCAGTTAAATAATTTCAACGTCAACTCTTGTATTATCTTTGGATGATGCTGCCTTTACAACGGAACGGATTGCCTTTGCAATTCTTCCCTGCTTACCGATTACCTTACCCATATCAGATGCGGCTACATGAAGCTCAACTACGATGGTCTTGCCTTCTGTTTTCTCAGTAACAACTACTTCATCCGGATTATCAACAAGTGCCTTTGCGATCACTTCAACTAATTCCTTCATAATCCACCTCCAAAGATTAGATTACTATTTTTCAATTCCTGCTACCTTGAAAAGTTTTGCAACCTGCTCAGTGGGCTGTGCTCCGTTAGCTAACCATTTCTTAGCCAACTCCTCGTCAATCTTGAAGGTACTAGGATCGGTGTTAGGATCATAGGTTCCGATTTCCTCAATAAATCTACCGTCTCTGGGAGAACGAGAATCAGCTACGATGATTCTGTAAAAAGGTGCCTTCTTCTGTCCCATTCTTCTTAATCTGATTTTAACTGCCATTGTTTTTTCCTCCATATGTGTTAATGTGATTTAATTTGTATGACCTCTCGATTATGATGCGGTCTGTTTTCTATGATAAGAACTTACCTACTGTATTCAGTCAAAGTCCATATCTACTGATTAATTAGGCCTTGTAGCCTTCTTAGAAGGGAAATCTTCCTCCACCCATACCTCCGGGAAAGCCGCCAAACATGCCGCGCCCCTTCTTGCCGCCGCCAAATTGCTTCATCATTTTCTGACTCTGCTCAAACTGCTTGATAAAACGGTTTACTACCGCAATATCTACACCTGCGCCCTTGGCAATTCGATGCTTTCTTCTGGGATTCAACAGCTTGGGATTACGTCTTTCCTCCTTGGTCATAGAAAGAACGATTGCTTCCATATGCTTCAGCTGCTTTTCATCTATCATGGATTCCAGCTCTCCCGCCTTAATCCCCATACCGGGAAGCATACCGAGAATACTGGACAAACCACCCATATTACGCATTTGCTTCATGCTTTCCAGGTAATCTTCAAAATCAAATTTACCCTTCTTCATGCGACCGGCCATTTCACGACCTTTGTCTTCATCAATATCAATACTTGCCTGTGCCTTGTCAATCAAGGTGAGTACATCACCCATTCCAAGGATACGGCTTGCCATACGATCAGGATAGAATTGCTCCATATCAGAGAGCTTTTCACCCATACCAACATACAAAATCGGCTTACCTGTTACAGCCTTAATGGAAAGTGCCGCACCACCTCGGGTATCACCGTCCATCTTGGTAAGAACAACACCGTCAACACCGATTTTTTCATCAAATTCCTTCGCCACATTCACAGCATCCTGACCGGTCATGGCATCCACAACCAGAAGTGTCTGATGAACGGTAACAGCTTCCTTAACCTCCTGAAGCTCCTTCATCATATCTTCATCCACATGCAGACGACCCGCTGTATCCAGAATCACCACATTGTGACCGTTTTTTTCTGCATAGGAAAGAGCTTCCTTTGCGATTTGGGCAGGTGCATGGTCCGTACCCATGGAGAATACGTCAACCTCCTGCTTCTTACCATTTATCTGTAACTGTTCGATAGCTGCGGGTCTGTAAATATCACAGGCTACCAACAGAGACTTTTTGCCTTTCAATTTCAATTTACCGGCAATCTTAGCCGTAGCGGTAGTTTTACCTGCACCCTGAAGACCTGCCATCAAAATAACGGTAATCGCTTTACCGGGCTGCATTGCTATCTCGGTGGTCTCACTTCCCATAAGGGCAATCATTTCTTCATTTACGATTTTAATTACCATCTGCCCGGGATTCAGTCCGTTCATCACGTCCTGACCGATAGCTCTCTCTTCTACTGCCTTAACAAATTGTTTGACTACCTTGAAGTTGACATCCGCCTCAAGAAGCGCCATCTTAACTTCCTTTAATGCAGCTTTAACATCTTCTTCAGTTAAACGACCCTTGCTTCTTAAATTTTTGAATACATTTTGTAGTTTGTCCGTCAAACTTTCAAATGCCATTTGCCTCTCCTACCATTCCTTCATAAGCTCGCCTGCCAACTCTCTGATGCGCTGCATGCGGACATCAATGTCCATTTCCGACACTTCTGCCCTTTCTCTGTCAACTTCAGCATTTGCATCAGACAGTTTAGTCACCTGTGTCAACGTTTCAATCTCACGAATCTTCTCTTTTGCACCCATGAATCGTTCTACCAGATGCAGCTTACTCTCATAATTCTGCAATATCTTATCGCAGCGCTTTATCAAATCGTGAACACCCTGTCTGCTGATTCCCTGTTCCTCGGCGATTTCGCTCAAGGACATATCATTATACACGGCATCCTCGTAAATATGCTGTTGATGTGGAGTTAATAACTCCCCGTAAAAATCATATAAAAGATTCTGTTCAAATATTTTCTCCATATTTATGCACCTTGTGTATCATACTATAGAGTTTTATGACTGTCAAGTATTTTTTCTTTACACCCTTAAAAATTTCGTATCAAAAAACTTCTTATAAATTCTATAATCATTCAAATGCCTCTAAACGTAGTAATGGGGCGACATTCTTACAAATGTCACCCCACTATTGACAAAGAACCAATGTCTTCAGGTTAAAATATTATTTAACCATTTATCTATTAATTTGCAGGTTCAAGAATCCATTTCTGACATGCACCACCCCAGAAATTCCACTGGTTAACATTTCCACCTGCTTCTGTGCTCCAATCATATACATCTAAGCCACCTGTACAGTTACTTGCTCTTGTAAGAATAGCATATGTTCCATCTGATTGAAGCTCAATCTTAAACTGCTGATTAGTACTTCCTTTGTATGTGTACTGAAGTATATTGGTTCCATCCGCAGCCTTGCCTCCAGATACGTCCACACATTTAGTATATCCTGAAGCTCCCGTAAGAATATGGTAATAATCATTTCCATCAGAAACAAGCTTAAACTTCTGCGCATCATAACCATTGTATGACCACTGCTGAATATTTGCATTATTATCTGAGCTTCCGTTGGCAACATCAAGATATAATCCGGAATTAACATTCTTGATATAGTATACTCCTTCAAGTGATGAACTTGATGTCGAACCGGAGCCTGTATTACCTGAACCGGTATTACCTGAATCGGTATTACCTGAGCCGGTATTGCCTGAACCGGTATTGCCTGAACCGGTATTGTCTGAGCCGGTATTGTCTGAGCCGGTATTGTCTGAGCCGGTATTGTCTGAGCCGGTATTGTCTGAGCCGGTATTGTCTGAGCCGGTATTACCTGACTCCATTACATAATAACCAACCTTCTTTCCCCATCTCTGCAGACCGTTATCCTGGTTAATGCCCATGATGAAATAGGTTGCTTTATTATTTTCCCAATCCCAGGAAGGAACTATCTTATATTCTTCTGTGGTATTTCCAAATTTTACTGTAACAGTATTAGTACCCGAATAGGACCATGTACCACTGGTACCTTTCACCGATGCGGTATAATCAGGATACAGATACATCGAAGAAGCTGTATTTGCTGCACCTTCTTTTGTATAAGAAAATTCGATTCTCTCATATTTACCGGGCACATAATCAACAGCTACTTTCTGCTCTCTTTCACCTGCATACAGAGAAGGGTTACAAAGAGGCCATCCATCCTCTGACCAGAACATCTGACGAATGTTAACAAATACACTGTCCCTTTCTCCGTTTACTCTTGCATGGGCAACGCAATACCATTTACCGTTTTCTTCATAAACAGAGTTGCCGCCGATAGCCATCCAACCGGAGCCGGTATTAAACTTATAATTTGTTGCCAGCTTATAACCGACCTGAGCATCTGTTACCGAAGTATCCGTCATAGCAATTCCATTGTAATCATAGTAAGGACCGGTAATACTCTTGCTTCGTCCCACGCGCATGCTGTAGCCGCCGCCACCGCCGTCTACATTAAGCAGATTGCCGTAGGAAACTACGAGATAATAATAACCGGTATCTTCGTTATAAAATACAAAAGGACCTTCACATGCTCCATTATCAAATGAACTGGAGCGCTTTGCAATAATGGTTCCGTTTGTTGACTTCAAATATCCTGTGGAGGCATCCATCTGTGCAATCTTAATACCACCAAAGAAAGAGCCCCATACCATGTACATATTACCGGAAGTATCATATACAATATTGGCATCAATCGCATTAACGCCACCGGCAATCCATTCTGATGTAGTTGAAGATACTACAATTCCCTTATGCGTAAAGGGACCTGCCGGATTGGTTGCGGTAGCCAACGCAATACAGGAATTACCGCCATTCAAACCGGAACAGGAATAGTACATTCTATACTCATTTCCATACTTGATTACTTCAGGTGCCCATAAATTAGAGCTTATATAAGAGGATACCGATGGATTTGCCGGCATCAAACCTGCAGCTCCCACATAAGTCCAGTTAATTAAATCAGTGGAACGTCTGATTTCTACATCTGTTGTAACAATACCGGTGGAATACATATAATAATAATTGCCCACCTTAATTAAACTGGGATCATGCACATTTTGTCTTCCATTATTATCATAAGAATAAGCCGTAGGCTTTGAAGGGAAACTAATGGAAGAATCACTGTTATCAGCTGCATTCATATCAATAAGAGACCATGATGCGCTACCGGAACCACCAGTAGAACCACCAGCAGAACCACTTCCGGAACCGCCACCATTCACATATAAATCGCTGACATCAGAATCAGACAATGCAGTATTATATACTCTGAAATCTTTCATATATCCTACATAATCAGAATCTGCCATATATTTAGAACGTCCCAAATCCAAACCATAAAACTGGGATATGTTATTCAAAATCGCACTATTGTCATTGTTAGCTTCTCCAACCAGATTTCCATTCAGGAAAAGCTTAATCTTTGATGATGACAAAGAAACAACCGCATGATTCCAAGCGCCGGATGTAGGAGTCGTATTTCCCGTTATATCACATGTAGTTACAGTGCCCAACCAGCTTCCATTATGTGAATTATAGGAAAACTGCATGGACGGTGTCAGGAACATATACGGCATTGAACTACCATAATCAGAATAACCTAAATCAAACAATCTTGACCATTCTGATGTGGAAGAATCAGCCTTAAACCAAAGAGAAATAGTCATACCTGTTGAAGCTTTTACCGAAGAAAAAGCACTATTCGGTAACTTTAAATAACTTGTGCTATGTCCGCTTCCGCTAAATTTCGCTACTGTAGCACCTGCATCGGAATCATATGTAAAACTTACATTTGTGTTAGTCACCCCGGATGCCGAAGATAAATCATAAGATGTAACCAGATTGCTGTCATAATTTGCAGCATTTACAGGCAATTCATCTATCAACGGAAATCCTGTAATAACAAGCACTGTTGCCAGTACCATTGCGAAACGCTTTGTGAATCGTTTCATAAATTGTTTCATTCTTAACCCTCCTAAATAAATTAACAATTACCCCAGTTAAGCAAATAAATATTTTGCACCTCCTCTTTTATGCAAATTCAACAATTTTTTTATTCACCCAACCTTAACTCCAAAAACATTTTACAAACAGATATATCAATCTGTCAATTTCTTTTTGTGAAAATGTATGTGTTTTTTTATAACTTTTTTATTTCTTTGTTAATTATGCTCTGTAAGCTTTAAATTCAAATAAAACACTTCAATTTACAATAAACATAAGTAACATCTTTACAATTTTTCGCTAAAATAACTCTTATAACCTTCTCCGTATATTTCATTAGCACTGGTTACAATCATAAATGCCAGCGGATCTTCTTCTTTGACAATCTCTTCTGCTTTATATGCCAGTTGTTTTCTGATAACACACATAATTACATTTTTATCTTTTCCGCTGTAAGCACCTGTTCCCTGAACATAAGTGACACCTATATCCAATTCCTCTAAAATACGCTTGGTAATTGACTCTGAACGGTCACTGATAATATAAATCAGCTTAGCTCCATCCCGACCATACAGAACCAAATCCAACAAAACCGAGGTAATAAACACTACCATTCCGGCATACAGAGCTCTGTCAATGTTACGAAAGACAAATGCAGAGGCTGTAACAATAATTGTATCAGTCAGCAAAAAAAGGGAGCCCGTCTTTAAATAAGGGAATTTGAGACGTAAGACCTTGATGATAACATCCGTTCCTCCCGATGTGGAACCAGTCTTAAATACCCAGCCCAGTGCCACCGCCATCAACCCACTTCCTGCAAGCGTAGCAAGAAACGGATCTGTGGTAACCGCTCCGAAGGGTGTCAACAGATTGGTAAAGAACGAAATCAACACTGTACAATACATAGTTGATAATATGAATCGTATACCGAATTTCCACACTCCCAGAATAATAATGGGAATATTGATAAGAAATATCAATGTACCTGTTTCAACCTCCGTTACTCGATTCAAGATTATCGCAATACCCGTCACACCACCGGGTGCCAGAGAATTAGGATCCAAAAAAAGGCTGATTGCCACCGCATAGATGAAGGCTGATACCGTGATCACAACATAATCCCGGATACGTCTCTTTAATGATTTTTTTTCGAAATATTTAACTTCTCTTCTTTTCTCTGTATTTGTTGCCATAATGTTCTCCCTTACCGTCACTCTTTTGATAAATGCATTAATACCGGAATTTAATTATATTTTCTCATATAAGTAGAAAAATATCCTCATCATTATCTTCTTATATAACAAAAATCCGCATATTTTATTATGCGGATTTTATCAGTGAGATATCACTTCTTTTCAATTCATTATATATTGGTACGCACCAATTTAGGCATATAGCCTTCCTTCTCAAGTGCATCCATAATCTGATGCTTATGCTCTGTGCCAAAGGCCTCCAGGGTAATACGCAGTTCAACAGCCGTACTGCGATTGATAGAAACAAACTGATTATGCTCCAGCTTAATGACATTACCGCTGATTCCGGCAATAATACCGGATACCTTGCACAACTCACCGGGCTTATCAGGCAACAGCACAGATACGGTAAAAATTCTGTCCCTGAAAATCAATCCCTGCTGTACCACAGAGGACATGGTAATGACATCCATATTGCCTCCGCTTAAAATAGACACCACTCTTTTATCCTTAACCTTCAGCTGTTTTAAGGCAGCCACCGTTAAAAGTCCTGAATTCTCCACTACCATTTTATGGTTTTCTACCATGTCAAGGAAGGACACTACCAGTTCCTCATCCTCCACGGCAATAATATCATCTATATTTTCCTGAATATAAGGGAACAGCTTGCTTCCGGGAGTTTTTACTGCCGTACCGTCCGCAATAGTATTCACACCGGGAAGGGTAACAATCTTGCCGGCCTTTATAGATTCCTGCATACAATTAGCACCTGCAGGCTCTACACCAATCACCTTAATCTTAGGATTTAACAGCTTGGCAAGTGTGGAAACACCTGTTGCCAGTCCGCCGCCGCCAATGGGGACTAATATGTAATCAACAAGGGGAAGTTCCTTGAAGATTTCCATCGCAATGGTTCCCTGACCGGTAGCGACCGTCAAATCATCAAAGGGATGGATAAAGGTATAACCTTTTTCATCCGCCAGCTCATAAGCCTTTGCACAAGCTTCATCATATACATCACCATAGAGCACCACCTCTGCACCATAGCTTCTGGTACGGTTCACCTTTATCAGGGGAGTGGTCGTCGGCATTACGATTGTTGCTTTGGCACCATAGCACTTTGCAGCATAAGCAACACCCTGGGCATGATTACCTGCTGATGCGGTAATCAGTCCCTTAGCTCGCTCCTCAGCTGTCAAAGTGCTCATTTTATAATAAGCGCCTCTCAGCTTATATGCACCGGTAAACTGCATGTTTTCCGGCTTTAAATATACGCGATTACCGGTCTGTGCACTGAAATAATCACTGTAAATCAGCTTCGTCTCCGAAGTCACCTTTTTAACAACCTCACTGGCCTCTTCAAATTTCTCCAAAGTCAACATCATCTCTTCCATTTCTGCTCCCATCCGCCTATATCATGTCATCTTCATTGGCTTTTACATCAAACAATGCATTTACAAATTCATCTGAATCAAATTTTTGTAAATCCTCAATGGTCTCACCTACACCGATATATTTCACCGGTACATTTAATTCAGACTGAATTGCCACGGCTATACCGCCTTTGGCAGTACCATCCATCTTGGTCAATACAATACCGGTAAGATTGGCCACATCACCAAATTCTCTTGCCTGCACCAGTGCATTCTGTCCGGTAGTACCATCCAAAACAATCAGATTTTCTCTATGCACATTAGGAAATTCCTTATCGATGATTCGATTCATCTTACGCAGCTCTTCCATCAAATTCTTCTTGTTATGAAGTCTGCCTGCCGTATCAATTAAAAGAACATCCACACCACGAGCCTTGGCTGCATTAACGGCATCAAATACAACACTTGCCGGGTCTGCACCTTCGTTGCCGCCTATCATAGGCACATCCGCACGTCTTGCCCATTCCGCAAGCTGCTCACCTGCAGCTGCACGAAAGGTGTCTGCGGCTGCAATCAATACCTTTTTGCCGTTATCCTTCAGCTTGCCTGCAAGCTTACCCACGGATGTGGTCTTGCCCACACCATTGACACCGATAACCATAATAACAGATTGCTGATTTTCAAAATCATAAGCAGTCTCATCCACCAGCATCTGTTCCTTAATGCTTTCAATCAAAAGCTGCTTGCACTGATATGGCTCCTTAAGATGCTGCTCCCTTACCTGTGCTTTCAGGCGTTCCACTATAGCTGTTGTGGCATTTACGCCAATATCTCCCATGATAAGAATCTCTTCCAATTCCTCATAGAAGTCTTCATCAATCGCTGAGAATCCGCTGAACACAGAATCGATACCATGTACTATATTATCTCTCGTCTTGGTAAGTCCTGCCTTTAATCGGGCAAAAAAGCCTCTCTTTTCCTCGCTCATATCATACTCCTATCACCTAACTAATCATCCAACTCCTTGTCAATCAAATTGACACTTACCAAAGTAGATACACCCTTTTCCTGCATGGTAATACCGTAGAGTCTGTCTACCTGCTCCATGGTACCCCTTCTGTGGGTAATTACAATAAACTGCGTGTTTTTGGTCAGCTTATGTAAGTATTTTGCAAAGCGACCCACGTTGGAATCATCTAAAGCCGCTTCAATCTCATCAAGCAGACAGAAGGGTGAGGGCTTCAGGTTCTGAATAGCAAACAGCAACGAAATTGCTGATAAGGATTTCTCTCCACCGGACAGCTGCATCATATTCTGCAGCTTCTTTCCGGGCGGCTGGGCAATAATACGGATTCCCGCTTCCAGAATATCCTCGTCCTCCATAAGCTCCAGCGTACCCTTTCCACCACCGAAAAGCTCCTTAAATACTTTGTCAAACTCTCTGCTGATTTCCGCAAATTTCTCGGCAAATTGCTTCCTCATAGCACTGTCAAGCTCTTCAATAATGCCCTCCAGTGTCTTCTCTGCCTCTATCAGATCATCATGCTGCGTCTTCATAAAAGTAAATCTTTCCATGAGATTCTTGTAATCTTCAATGGCATTGACATTTACATCTCCCAGCTTCTTTATCTGCTCCTTCAGGGAAGAAACATCTCTCTTCATGGCAGACAACTCTGTCATGCTCTCATCTCGCAAATGTGCAGCATCACTTAAGGTGATTTCGTATTCATCCCACATGTAATTAATCTGCGCTTCAATATTTTCTTCCAATCGCTCCTTCTGGGCATTCAGACGATATACTTCCTTATCGAGAGCATTCATCTTCTCGGAAAGTTCCTCGCGACTCGTGAAGAAATTCTTCTGTTTTGCACTAAGCTCTTCCTTACGCATTACATCTGCTTTCAGCTTCTGCTCTGATTCTGTCTGTGCTTCGTGAGAAGCTACAATCGTTCCTTCGATTTCAAGAATATTCTGTTTCTTGCGCTCCACTTCCTCTGCATTTTCAGCCAGTGCCTGCAGAATTTCATCTAATTCGGTCATGGAGCGTTCAATTTCTCCGTTAATACGATCCACATTTGCTTGTTTGAAGGTCTGTGTCTGCAACATCTTCTCTACCTTCACATCCCATTCATTTACCTGCGAAGCCGCCTCCGTTTCTGTCAGGCGACATTCCTCAAGCTCCTTTTGGTAATCCACAATCTGCTCCTGTGTCCGTTTCTCCAACGCCTCGCTTTCGGATAACTCTCGCTGAATACTCTCTTTGTCATTATTAATCTCAAAGATTTTGCCTTCAATCTCCTGTTCTTCCAGCTTAAGTGACTGAACACCTTCATTTTCTTCCTGCATACGCTCTCTGGCCTGACTGATATTCAGTCTTGCCGTATTCTGCTCGATTGATTTGCGCTGAATATCAGTTTTGATACCCTCCAATTCCATGCGCATTTTATTACGCTTGCTCTTGGTCTCTTCAATCTGAGCGTTTATCTCATCTATTTGCTCAAGAAGCTTCTTTACTGATTTGTCCAATTCGTCGATTTCTCTTCGACGTCCCAACAAATTACTGTTGTTCTTAAAAGCACCACCACTAATAGCACCGCCGGGTACTAACAGCTCTCCCTCAAGAGTAACCATTCTGATACCGTAATCGAATTTGCGGGCAATCTTTACTGCGTTGTCCACATTGTCAACTACCATAATACGTCCAAGCATAGCTCTTGCCACATTGCGGTATTTCTCCTCGATATGCACCAGCTCATCTGCCATACCGATAACGCCTTTTTCCTTCAAAGCCTCCGGATTCTTAAACTCCTGAGGATTCGTAATACTTGTCAGCGGTAAAAAGGTAGCTCGACCCAGACGATTGACCTTCAGATATTCAATCATCTTCTTCGCGGTATTTTCATCATCGGTAACAATGTTCTGAATATTGCCTCCCAACGCTGTCTCAATAGCCGTCTCGTACTTCTCATCCACCTTAATAATATCCGCAACAACACCGATAATGCCGGAATTCTTTTCCTTTTGTTCCATAACCTTCTTGACACTACCGCCATAACCTTCATAGCGTTCTGTCAGATTGGTTAAAGCCTCCAGCTTGGACTTCTCCTGATGATATGTGGTCTGTTTCTGGCGCAGTTTGGCATCCATGCCGATTAAGGTTTCGCGGATATCTCCCAGTGCCAGCTCCGTTGCCGCCTCTTTTTCATTCATCACACGCAACTCTTCAGTTACAGCCGCAAAAGCCTCCTCCAGCTTCTTTATGGTCTCTTCTCTTGCTGCTTCGTCTGATTTTGCACGAAGTAATCGGGAATTCAACTCTGCCTTGCGAATATTAATCTGCTCAATCATGGTATCAAAACGTCCCATTTTAGATTTGATAGCAGCTCTCTGATTCAACTCATCAATAATGGTATTTTTGCCTGCTTCGATACTGTTATTCAATTCAGCAATCTTATTCTGTATCTCCTCAAGCTTCTGCTTTACCTGTTGTGCAGTAGCGGTTAATTCCTGTACCTGCGCATCTGTATCCTGCTTCTCTGCCAGAATACTAATCTTCTCTGCTTCTCTTTCAGCAATTTCCTCCTGCAGGGTGTTGCGACGGTTATTCAGGTGTGTCTCATTGCCCTTGGCAGAATTAATCTGCTCCTTTAATACATTGATTTCACCCTCCAGCTTACCGCGCAAAAGTCCTGTATCCGTAACACTGTTCCTTGCCAGCTCAATAGCCGCATCCAGACTTTCGATTTCCTCCTGAATGCGTTCATATTCTTCCTTTATCTGCTCATATTTACCGGTAGTCTCTGTCAATTCATTGCCGGCAATCGTATACTTTTCTTCCACGGAAGTAAGCTGCTCTCTAATACGCTTATTTTCCAACAGAAAAACATTAATATCAAGGGTTTTTAATTCTTCTTTTTTCTTCAAATATATTTTGGCAACCTCGGACTGTTTCTCCAAAGGACCTACCTGCTTCTCCAATTCAGACAAAATATCACTGACACGAACCAGATTCTGCTTTTCATTTTCCAGCTTATGCTGTGCTGCAGCCTTGCGGCGCTTAAACTTCACAATACCGGCTGCTTCATCAAAAAGCTCTCTGCGCTCCTCCGGTTTACCACTTAAGATTTTATCAATCTGACCCTGTCCGATGATAGAATAGCCTTCCTTACCGATACCGGTATCATAGAAAAGCTCATTTACATCCTTCAATCTGCAGATTGTGCCGTTAATCAGATATTCACTTTCTCCGGAACGGTAGATTCTTCTGGCAATAGTTACCTCATCGTAATCAATCGCCAGCTGATGATCCGAATTATCCAATGTGATAGCCACATAGGCATAGCTCAATGGTTTTCTGGTCTCTGTACCCGAGAAAATGACATCCTGCATGCTAGAACCACGCAACTGCTTGATTCTCTGTTCACCAAGCACCCAACGCACTGCATCCGCCACATTACTTTTTCCGCTTCCGTTCGGTCCGACGATACCGGTAATACCATTATGGAATTGGAATACAATTTTATTTGCAAATGACTTAAAGCCTTGCACCTCAATACTTTTTAAATACATATCCTTTATCCCTCAAAAGCAGTAACGCCTTATAAGCAGCCTGTTGTTCCGCTGCCTTTTTGGTTCTGCCAGAGCCCTTTCCTAAGCTTTCCTTCTCCATGAACACCTCTACTTCAAAAACCTTATCATGCTCCGGTCCGCTTTCTTCCAAAAGTTCATAATGAAATTCTTTTTTCAATTTACCCTGTATCAATTCCTGAAGATTACTTTTGCTGTCATAAAACAACTGCTTGTCTTCAAGATCTGAGAGTATAAATCTGTCAATAAACACCTTGGCTGCATCCATGCCACCGTCCAGATAAATTGCTCCGATTAATGCCTCCATTGCATCGGAAATAATACTGTCACGATGTCTGCCGCCGGTGCTTTCTTCTCCTTTGCCCAAGCGCATAAATTGCCCCAATTCCAAATCACGGGCACAAAATGCCAACGATGGTTCACACACCATGGCAGCACGCATTTTGGTCAATTCCCCCTCCGGCATATCCTTGTGTTCCATAAAAAGGAATTCACTGGAAACAAGCTCTAACACGGCATCTCCCAAAAATTCAAGACGTTCATAATGCTTAGCTTTATTAATTCTCTGCTCGTTGGTAAAAGAGCTGTGGGTCATCGCCTGTTTTAACAATGCGATGTTATGAAAACAATACCCTATCCGCTCCTCCAACATCTGCAAGGTATATCCTTCCAACATCCTTATATCCTTTCTGTTTATTCACGGCAAAATAGATACTCTGCGTATTCCGCCATAAAACAAGTATTCCCGAATACCAGGATTCAGGAATACTTTAGCAATCAGGATTTAGTTTACAGCACTCTTAATCAATTCCACTGCTTCCTCGACTTTGGTAATCTTTTCTGCTTTCTCAGCAGGAATCTCAATATCAAATTCTTCTTCGATTCCCATAATAATCTGAAATACATCTAAGGAGTCTGCTCCAAGGTCATCCATGAAGGTAGTGTCCATGGTGATTTCATCAGGGTCAACATTCAGTACTTCTGCAATAACTTTTTTTAATTTTTCAAATTCCATATCAGTTCCTTCTTTCTTAATCTTCTAAAATTATTTTTTCTTTAATCTTTTCATTTATCTTCTGCTCCTTAAATGCAATGCATTGCAGGATAGAATTCTTAATCTCAATGGCTTTGCTGCTTCCATGAGTCTTTACCACTAACCCATTAAGACCAAGAAGCGGTGCTCCGCCGTATTCCTCTGTATCAAAGGATTTTAAGGTTTTCTTCAGCGCAGGCTTCACAAGCAATGCACCGATTTTACTTCTGAGTGAGGTCATCATGCCGCTTTTGACCTTCTTAATCAAAGCCGCTCCAACACCCTCATACATTTTTAAAATAACATTGCCGACAAAGGCCTCACAGACAATAACATCCACTTCACCCAGCGGAATATCTCTCGCCTCTACACTGCCGATAAAATTAATCTCAGGGCAATTCTTCAAAAGAGGAAATGTTTCTTTCACAAGGGCATTACCTTTCTCCTCCTCTGCACCGATATTCACGATGCCCACCTTAGGATTCTTGACACCCATAACACTTTCCATGTATACACTTCCCATCTTGGCAAATTGTACCAGATGTGAGGAACGTGCATCTACATTGGCTCCGCAGTCAAGCAGAAGGCTTACACCCTTCTCTGTAGGAATCAACGGTGCAAGAGGTGGTCTTTCCACTCCTTTGATACGACCTACAATCACCTGTCCTCCAACCAACACCGCTCCGGTACTTCCAGCAGACACAAGTGCATCACAGGTTCCTTCCTTTACCATGTACATGGATCTTACGATAGAAGAATCTTTCTTTTTACGGATGGCCATTACAGGTGGCTCAGCAGTTTCAATAATCTCCTCAGCATGCACAATTTCTAATTGTGCCGGATCATATGTATACTTCTTTAACTCTTCTGTGATAACAGGCTCCCGTCCTACCAAAAAGACCTTGACCCTCTTATCTTCATTGATAGCCTCGATAGCACCCTTAACAATTTCACCGGGGGCATTATCTCCGCCCATAGCATCTACTGCTACGTTTACCATTTCCGCCATTTTGTTGCTTTCCTTCCAACTATTTTATCCTATTTTTCACACCTTATTTTACTATACTAAACAGCATTATAAAAATCAAGCTATTTTCTACAAAGAATCCTGTAAATAGAATAAAAAGAAGATTTTTCCATAACGCAAAAAGAAAGAGCTTTTTCTACTTATAGAAAAAGCTCTAATTCCCTGTTGAAATATAATTAATCAACGCTTACAACCTGCTTCTTGTTGTAAGAACCGCAAGCCTTACAAACTCTGTGAGGCATCATCAGTGCGCCACATTTGCTGCACTTTACCAATGTAGGAGCGCTCATTTTCCAGTTTGCTCTTCTCTTATCTCTTCTACCTTTGGAAGATTTATTCTTAGGACAAATAGACATCGTTACACCTCCTTATTCGCGTTGAAGATATCTTTGATTGCTGCCATTCGCGGGTCCGGAACGAAGGTATCGCATCCGCACTCTTTTCTATTAAGATTCTGTCCGCATACCGGGCATACACCCTTGCATTCTTCCTGACAAAGAATCTTTGCTGGCCAGTTTACCAAAATCTCATTGTACACAAAAGTCTCTACATTTAACTGATAACCTTCCATAAAATTCAGGTCGTCATCTTCTTCATCTTCTGTTAAAGCATCGGGCGAAGCAACAATCCTATCAAACTGTATCATCAGCGTTGTAGGTACTTCTGTAAGGCATCTGTCACACCTTGTATCAAATGTAAGCTCCAGCCGTCCCTCTATCTTTGCCTTGTCCATACCAATATTGGTAAAAGTAAATGCAACCGGGGATTTCTCTGTAATGGAAAAATCTCCCATACGACTTTTAAAGCTTATCATTTCAAGGGGTACTGTGGTAGTCTCCACTTTACCTTCAGATGTTAATACATCAGATAAATTTACTAACATAGCAACTCCTATGCAATATGTTTTGCAGAAAACATTCTGCAGTGGTTAATTTCACACACTGATTTATTATACATATATCATACTGTTTTGTCAACAAAACTTTTTTGAAAAATTCCTTATTTTTTTACCAGATATTCACTTTATTAATCTGCCATATTCAAATTGGAAAACAAATCCCATTTCACAAAATTACCGTTTGGAAGAATCACATCAAAATCTCCCTTATCCTTCAGCTTGATATAGCCTGTTTTCCTATCTTCTTCCTTATCTATATCATACTGTATTTCCAACCAACATTCTTCGGGATAATATCGTACAAACCAAACCTTTTCACCTGCCGGAATCACTAATGCTTCCGATGAAACATCCCTATCGGAATACAACCAAATCTCCACTGCCGTCTCCGGCTGACAGATATAAGTATCAGGATTGTCTCTTAATTCCTGCCAAAAGCTGAATTCATAGACACTCTGTTCTTGAATCTGCAGCTTTGCCTGTAGCAGCGTTGCATCTGTAAGCTCCCACACTGCATTGGTTACCCAATCCGTCTGTATTACATCATACCGCATGCTGCCTCGAACAGTACCATCACCCGGCACCTCAATTGCAAATGAATACTCTGATGCATCCTGTTCCTTATCAGCCTCTGAAAAAGTAAGATTGCTCCATGCCACAGGACAATCCGCAAAGCTTCCGATATACACAAGCCTTCTATTCTCATAGCGATACAAGCTTGTTTTGGGGTCACCACTGGGACCGTCATCATATAGACCGATTTCCTTATAACCATCACTCACATCTATATCAAAAAGATAAAAGGTTGCAACATCCGGACTATCCAGATAACCTGATATTTCTTCAAAATATGCTTCCTCAAATGTTATGCCATCTACAGTCAGGGTCCGACCTCCCTGTATCTCCATACAAAAGGTCTCTGCTACACCGTCACCATTTAGATCTATTTCATAAATTTGTCCCATGGACAATGCCGTTAGGGTATTTCTTTCTTCCGACACAGTACTTTCTACCAATTCACTGCTCTCTACCTCATCACTCTCATGATACGGTTCTTTTGTGAACATCACAATAAGAGCAGTCAGCATTACAACAAAAATAGCTATTACTAAAAACAAAATCAATTTATTGGTATTAGATTGGCGGCTCATATAATTCCTCCTCTCTGACAATACAAAGGAATGTGGCATCTTATTAAGAAAGGCTCCGAACCTCAACAAAAGTTCGGAGCCTTAATCAAGGTCTTTTTATTAAATCATATCCACAACAAGATGTCTGGGATGACCAGCTACCATGTAAGGAGGTAATTCAGACTGAATCAGAGGTCTGATATAATCCAAAAGCTCGGAACTTACATTGGTACCCTCCTCAGTAATCCACTCTAACGGAACCTTTTTCTCAACATTAGCAATTTTATGTACATCATACAAATCAGTTACGCAAATGTAAGGATCATTGGAGATACGCTTCAGCAATACCATCATACCGGTATTACCTTCAAAAGCTGCCTTAACTGCAGAACCGCCAACCTGATATGCTTCTGTAATATCCACAAGGGTAGCCAGATGAGAAGCACATCTCTGCAAGGTAGAAAATTCGATAGAACGAGCCTTGATGCCCAATTCTTCACTTACAAGTGTTGCGAGGTATCTTGCAGTACCGCTTACCTGCTTATGACCAAAGGAATCTACAAATTCTGTATGACTTGCGTGCTCAAACACATACTTGTCATCAGCTGTTTTGATACCTTCAGATACAGCTACTACGATAGCTTTCTTCTTCTCGGTCAATGCTTTTACTTTTGCAAGGAAAGCATCAATATCAAAGGTTACCTCAGGAAGGTAAATCAAATCTACACCTTCGCAGTCTTCGCATTTTGCCAAGCCAACAGCTCCGGTCAGCCAACCTGCATTACGTCCCATGATTTCAACAATAGTTACGTTCTTCATGTCATATACAAGACTATCGCGAATCAATTCCTTGGTTACAGAAACAATATATTTTGCAGCACTACCGAAACCGGGGGTGTGATCTGTCATTGCTAAATCATTATCAATGGTCTTAGGTACACCGATAAAACGAATGTCGCTCTTGATAATCTCTGCATAATCAGAAAGCTGCTTGATGGTATCCATAGAGTCATTACCACCGATGTAGAAGAATGCACCGATTTCATATTCCTTCAGAATCTCGAAGATTTTTTCGTAAATAGCTTTGTCTGCGCTGATAGCAGGCAGTTTAAATCTACAAGAGCCTAAAAACGCGGAAGGGGTTCTCTTTAACAGTTCCAAATCCATCTCTGTTTTGATTTTCTCTTCCATGTCAATGATATTTTTCTCAAGAAATCCCTGAATACCATATCTCATTCCATAAACCTTATCAGCACCTAATTCCTTTGCTGTTTTAAATACACCCGCAAGACTGGAATTGATTACTGCGGTAGGTCCTCCTGATTGTCCAACAATTACATTCATTGCCATAATTACCTCCTAATTTTACATTGTTTTAAATTATATTACAAAACGCAAGGTTTCTCTTGCGATTGCAAGCTCTTCATTAGTAGGGATAACCATTACTGTAGTCTTACTGTCAGGTGTCGTAATGGCTATATCAAGTCCACGCTTGTTATTTAATTCCTGGTCAAGCTCAATACCAAGATAACCAAGATACTCACATACCATATTGCGAACAATGGGACCATTCTCACCTACTCCTGCAGTAAAGCAGATTACATCCACGCCGTTCATTGCCGCCACATAGGAACCAATATATTTTGCAACGCGATAGCAAAAAGTCTTCATGGTACGAATTGCATTTTCATTGCCCTGATGCAGACCATCCTCCAAATCACGAAAATCTGAGGACAGATTATCTGACAGTCCCAACACACCGGATTTCTTGTTGAGAATAGTCATCACTTCATCAATGCTTTTATTCTCCTTATGAGCAATAAACTCAATGATGGCCGGATCAATATCACCGGAACGTGTTCCCATAATCAAGCCTTCCAAGGGTGTCAGACCCATGGAGGTATCAATACATTTACCATTCTTTACTGCCGAGACACTTGCACCGTTTCCTAAGTGACATACGATAATCTTTAAATCCTCGTATTTCTTACCCAGCACCTCAGCTGCCTTTTTAGACACATAAGAATGACTGGTTCCGTGAAAACCATATCTTCTGATTTTGTATTTTTGATAATACTCGTAAGGAAGCCCGTACATATATGCCTCCTCCGGCATCGTCTGATGAAATGCGGTATCAAACACACCCACCATAGGGGTATTGGGCATCAGCACCTTACAGGCATTCACACCAATTATATTGGCAGGATTGTGCAAGGGAGCAAGCTCATTACACTCTTCAATGGCAGCCATTACTTCATCCGTCAAAATAACCGAATCAGCAAACTTCTCACCACCATGTACAATACGATGTCCTACTGCATCAATTTCATTCAAATCCTTAACAACACCTGTCTTCGGGTTGGTCAGGGCTTCAAGCACCAGACGAATCGCTTCGGTATGGTCAGGCATGGGGGTTACTGTCTTCTCCTTTTCCCCACCCTCCGGAGTATATGTCAGCATACTGCCTTCTATGCCGATTCTCTCACAGAGTCCTTTTGCAATACATTGCTCCGTATCAGAGTTAATTAGCTGGAATTTTAAAGAAGAGCTACCACAATTAATAACTAAAATATTCATGTCCGAATCATCCTTTCCTGTGCCTTAAAATACAAGATGCTCTTTATACTAATTGTGCTTGTACTGCGGTCAAAGCCACAACACCAACAATATCTTCCCAGGAGCATCCACGAGACAAATCATTAACAGGCTTGGAAATACCTTGAAGCATAGGTCCATATGCTTCGGCTCCGCCAAGTCTCTGTACCAGCTTATAACCAATGTTTCCTGCATCCAGATTAGGGAAAATCAGCACATTGGCTCTACCTCCTACCGTACTGCCGGGAGCCTTTGACTTGGCAACACCGGGAACCAATGCAGCATCCGGTTGCAACTCACCGTCTAGTGTCAGATGCGGATATTGCTCATGAGCGATACGAGTAGCTTCCGTCACCTTATCAACCAGTGCATGCTTTGCACTGCCTTTGGTGGAATGACTCAGCATAGCAATAACCGGCTTAGGACCAACCAATGCTTTAAAGCTTCTTGCAGAAGATTCTGCAATAGCTGCCAGTTCTTCTGCTGTCGGGTCCTGATTTAAACCACAATCCGCAAAAATAAAGGTGCCGTCTTCTCCTTGATCCTTAAATACTGTATCCATAACAAAAAACGCAGAAACCAGTTTGACACCGGGAGCAGTCTTTAAAATCTGCAATGCAGGTCTCAAGGTATCAGCAGTGGAATGATTGGCACCTGCCACCATACCGTCCGCATCATTTGCCTTTACCATTACAATACCAAAGGTAAGATAATCATTTAGCAGAATCTCCCTTGCCTTTTCAGGTGTCATACCCTTTGATTTTCTGGTTTCATATAATATATTCACGTATTCATCTAATTTCGGTGCCGTTGCGGGATTGATTACAGTTACAGCGGAAAGGTCTACCTCCAACCAACCGGCACCGTCCATAATCTTCTCTTCGTTACCTATCATAATAATATCTGCAACGCCTTCTTCTACAATCTTGGCTGCAGCTATTAAGGTTCTTTTATCATTTGATTCCGGTAAAACGATTGTCTTCTTGTCAAGTCTTGCTCTCTCCTTAATCAAGTCTATATATGACATCTCCCGTCTCCTTTCCGACACAACTTTGCATTCTATTCTATCTTGTTCAATACATTGGCATTTGGACTTTCAAAATAACATTTACCAGTAAAAATTATCGTTTTAACTTAACAAAATTTATTATTTATATTATACTAAATATAAGAACAAGAAACAAGGCATAATATGCGTTTCATTGTATATTTTCAAATACAAAAAGCACCTGTTAATTCATTCTCAAACCCTATATTAATGGGAATGTAAACGCTTACATGGTCTGTTATTTTTTTCACATAGTTTTTCAGTACTGTCAAACGATATTACGTTTTAAATTCTTCATAAAAGGAGGTGTTTCATGAAAGTAAATGGTATTATAGCTGAATACAATCCTTTTCACAATGGACACCATCATCAAATGAATGATGCCAAAGCATTTACCGGTGCTGATTATACAATCATTGCCATGAGCGGTGATTTTGTGCAACGCGGTGCTCCTGCCTTGATTAACAAATACAAAAGAACTGAAATGGCACTTCGCAACGGTGCAGATCTTGTATTGGAGCTCCCCTCTTATTATGCCATTTCCAGCGCAGAATATTTCGCCACAGGCGCAGTATCTTTATTGGATAAATTAGGTGTGGTAACTCATCTGTGTTTTGGAAGCGAATGCGGTAATCTGGCTGTTCTACAGCAAATCGCAGACATCCTGCTGACAGAGCCGGAGCATTTCAGTGAAGCATTACGGGAGAATCTGCGTCAGGGACTCTCCTATCCCACTGCCAGAACCTCTGCACTTTTACAGTATGACACCAGCCTCAGTGTACACAAGGATGTGCTTTCCTCTCCCAATAATATATTGGGAATCGAATATATGAAGGCACTCCGTCGCCGAAACAGCTCTATTGTACCTTTTACCACTA
Organism: Lachnospiraceae bacterium; assembly: GCA_015056915.1. GTDB lineage: Bacteria > Bacillota > Clostridia > Lachnospirales > Lachnospiraceae > Acetatifactor. The sequence goes on along the minus strand of SVFK01000003.1, from coordinate 19,604 downwards.
TCCGCGTGGGCAATGACTATCACGACAGGCGCTTAGGACAGAAGCAAAGCTCTGCACTTGCTATCAGACATGCTATTTTGTCCAGAACTGATACGGAATATTTACAGGATCATATGCCGGAAAGTGCCCACAACATTTTATCAGCCTGCCTGGAAAGCAAAAGTTTCCTTTACAGCGATGATTTTTCTGCTATTTTGCATTATAAATTATTAAGAGAAGCCGAAAACGGATTCACTCAATATTTGGATGTATCTTCCGAGCTATCCGATCGTATTCGAAAGAATCTGTATCAATATAACGGTTTCAAAAGCTTCTGTGATTTATTAAAAAGCAAGGATATGACGTACACTCGCATCAGTCGGTGCCTGTTACATATTTTGCTGGATATGAAAACGGATGTCATGGAGCAATACCGCGCAATGGATTATATTCCCTATGCACGTGTCCTTGGCTTCAGAAAGGAATCCACACCGTTGCTCACTGCCATAGGGGAGCACTCCTCTATTCCGCTAATCACCAAGCTTGCTGATGCACAAAAGGTACTGTCTGCCGAAAGCCTTGAAATGCTGCAGCAGGATATTCTTCGAACTGATTTATATGAAAGCACCATAGCCTTAAAATCAGGTCTGCCCATGGCAAATGAATATCGGACTCCTATTGTAATTCTTTAAAAAAGAAATGCAAAAATGCACTCTGTAGCCTGGTCAACGAACCAATTCACAGAGTGCATTTATTATTTCTTACAAAATATTAATTCTTAAAGCTATGAATGGGTGCAGGGATTCTGCCGCCACGATTCACAAAAGCATCGCAGGAAAAAGGATTTACAGGCATAATAGGTGCATAACCCAACAGTCCGCCGAATTCCACAGTCTCACCGACACCCTTACCAATAACAGGAATGATACGCACTGCTGTGGTCTTCTGGTTCACCATGCCGATTGCCATTTCATCTGCAATAATACCGGAAATGGTAGTGGCTTTAGTATCTCCGGGAATCGCTATCATATCTAAGCCTACGGAACAGACACAGGTCATCGCTTCCAATTTCTCCAGTGTAAGGGCGCCTGCTACCACTGCATCAATCATGCCCTGATCCTCGCTTACGGGAATAAAGGCACCACTCAAGCCACCTACATAGGACGATGCCATGACACCACCCTTTTTTACCTGATCATTTAACAGAGCCAGTGCTGCTGTTGTACCGGGTGCACCTGCATACTCCAGTCCGATTTCACATAAGATATCAGCCACACTATCACCGATTGCAGGTGTGGGGGCAAGAGACAAATCCACAATACCAAAGGGAACATTCAGCATCTTGGAAGCTTCCTGTGCTACCAGCTGACCTACACGGGTCACCTTAAACGCAGTCTTCTTTATGGTCTCACAAAGCACCTCAAAATTCTCTCCACGCACCTTTTCCAAGGCAGTCTTTACCACTCCCGGTCCACTGACACCAACATTAATGATTTTATCCGCCTCTGTTACACCATGAAACGCACCTGCCATAAAAGGATTGTCATCCGGCGCATTACAAAATACTACTAATTTGGCACAGCCTAAGGAATCATCCTCCTTGGTATACTCAGCCGTCTGTATAATCATTTCGCCCATCAGCTTCACGGCATCCATATTAATACCTGTCTTGGTAGAACCTAAATTCACGGAGCTGCACACTCTTTCCGTAGTAGATAACGCTAACGGAATGGAGCGAATCAGCAATTCGTCTGCAGCTGTCATACCCTTGCTTACCAACGCAGAGTAGCCACCGATAAAGTTCACTCCCACCTCATGAGCTACCTTATCAAGTGTCTTAGCAATACTGGCAAAATCTTCTACTGTCTTACATGCCGCGCCGCCAATTAACGCGATAGGCGTTACTGAAATACGCTTATTTACAATGGGAATCCCAAATTCACGGGAAATAATCTCACCTGTTTTTACCAAATCCTTGGCTGCCTCATATATTTTAGCATAAATCTTATCATTAAGCTTCTGCAAATCCGAATCAATACAATCCAATAGACTGATGCCCAGTGTAATGGTTCGAACATCCAGATTTTCCTTCTCAATCATTTTATTTGTTTCTGTTACTTCATATAGATTAATCATGTCGGCTCCTATCTGTCTGCTTTTATCCGCATATACCTTGTATATCCGCTGTCTATCACCTTACTCGCATTGCTTTAGATACGGTGCATCTTGTCAAAAATCTCTTCCTTCTGACACTTAATAACCACACCGATTGCCTCTCCCAATGCCGCAAGTTCATCAGCCATATCGCCAAATTGCTTATTCATATTATTGGTATCCACTATCATCATCATATTAAAATATCCCTGTACAATCGTCTGGGAAATATCTAAAATATTGATTCCGTTATCTGCAAGATAGGTACATACCTTTGCAATAATACCTACTGTATCTTTACCCACTACAGTTATAATTGTCTTTTTCATTTCTCCTCCGTTCTGCCCACAGGCAACCTTTTTCTATGCAATATTTATCACCGGTGACAGGTCGCTACGATTAGCAACCATCATCCGAAAATCATTGGCGTTGTATGGATTCTCTCCCAACGTGATTTCCATGCGAACCGCCTCATAAGCCAATTCCGGCAGATTGTTTTCCTTGCTGAGATGCCCCAAAATAATTGTTTGCAGCTTATCATGCAGGATACGACTTAACAGCCTCCCTGAATTTTCATTAGAAAGATGACCTCTGTCTCCCAAAATACGCTGCTTCAGATAATAGGGATAAGGACCTACCTGCAGCATATTTACATCATGATTGGCTTCTATCAATACCGCGTCCATTCCCTTTAGACATTCTACGGTATAATCATTATACACACCAAGGTCTGTACAAATACCTATCCTGCGGTTACCATAGCCGATACGATATGCTACAGGCCAAGCCGCATCATGGGATATTTTCATAGGATTCACTGTCAAATCCTTAATGGTCAGCTTTACGTCCTCTCTAACCTCATGAAACAGCGAATCGTCAATCTTACCGATACTTGCTGTGTTTCGAATCGCTTCTATAGTGCCCGGCGTGCCGTAAATCGGCACGCCGTATTTTCGTGCCATCACTCCCAGACCACTGATATGGTCTGCATGCTCATGGGTAATCAGAATACCGTCCAAATCATTCCCGGTCAGCCCCAGACTGTTCAATCCACTTTCTGTACGCTTTCCGCTGATTCCCACATCCACAAGCAGGTGAGTCGCTTCCGAGCCCACATAAATGCAATTCCCACTGCTTCCGCTTGCTATACTACATAATCTCATACTCTGTCTATCTCTCTTCCCATTTCCATTTTAAAGCCTTCGAGACATTCTTCTTATTTATTTAATTCCTTCCAGTAAATATCGATTACATCGCCATCCTTCAAGCTCTCCATATACTCTGCCTGTCTTCCGTTTATCTGGGTAACAATGCCTCTGCCTCTGGACGCACTTAAATCAAAATCAATATAATCAAATACATCTACAAATACATAATTGGCTTTACCCTGCAAGGTAATCGGTAAATGATTAACAATGACCATCATACTGCGGGTAAATTTGACATCACGTCCTACAGTCTCTTTTACTGTCCCGACACCCGTTTCTTCTTTCGCCTTCTCCTTTGTCTCTTCCTCCCAGGATTCTTCATCTGACACATCCTGCTCCGGTTCTTCTGTCACAGCTTCCTCATACTCTGCTTCATCATCAGTTATATAATTCCATTCTTCGTCCTCATCAGCTTCCGTTTCCTCACTCATATCCCAGCTGACAGTAAAATTCTCATACACCTTAGTATCTGCCTGAGCCGGCATATCATTGACACGAATCACTTCACCAAGAGGCACATCAAGGAATACTGCGACCTCACGTATGGTATAGGAATTGGTAATCTCAATATCATCACCTTCTTGGATCTGGTAAAACTCATTTTGACTAATTCCGTTTACCTTTGCCGTTTTAGGCAAATCGATTTTTTGTCCATTTACATAAATATGCAGATATTCTGATAACTCAGGTAACTTGCCAAGCTCTAAGGAAGCAGGCTCCCCTGCTGTCGACGGTGTAACCGTAATCCTATCACCGTTATGTATCTGTGTGTACATATCTGCCGGGTCACCGTTTACCATAATAACACACGCCTCTCCCGGCGTACCACGCATCATACGACTTTTGCCATTTACACTAAACAAAAGTGCTTTTCCTCTCTTGGGGAACAAGTCCTCATTCGGAAATTGCATCTGCATTGCCGCATCTGTTACAGTCAGCTTTCCATTATCATACAGCTTAACACGTTCCTTGTTGAATACAACAAAGATAAAATTATTGCTTTGTTCATAATAGCTTAAACAGATACCGATAGGAGTTACCATCATGGCATCCTTTCTGGCATCCTTCATATCAAATTCAATGGACTGCATAACCTCTTGTCCACGAATTGCCACACGCTCCTTAACAATACCCAGATGCTCCGCCAACTTGTCTGTATAGCCCGGAATCATACCGCCTCCACCTACAACAAACACAGCACTTACCGCCTTATCACCGTTCAATTCCTTGATACAATCAGCCACCTGCTTAGTCATATTAGTCACGGAAGCATCCACTAATTCCAATATCTCTTTAGAAGGAATCATCTGCGGCAGCCCCATAATATCCTGATATTCCACCACCTCCTGCACACCACAGCTTCGCTTTATGTGCTCTGCAGTCTCAAAATCCACCAGACAATGCTGCACAATTAATTCCGTCAGGCTGTCACCTGCCACAGGAATCATACCATATGCTGTGATGGTGCCATCCTTTGTAATAGAAATATCACTGGTTCCTGCTCCTACATCCACCAGTGCCATGTTCAGCATTCGGAATTTCTCAGGGATAGCCACCTGAATAGCTGCAATAGGCTCCAACGTCACATTTGTTACATGCAAATCAGCCAGCTCCACTGCCTTATACAGACCATCTACTACATCATCCGGCAAAAATGTGGCAATCAGGTCAACACCTATTGTTTTTGCCTTGTGTCCTTCCAGATTACTCATGGGATAGCCATTCAAATAATAACGCATCGGGGTATAACCAACACAATAAAATTTCATCTCCGAATCGTTGCTTATCTGAAATTCCTCATATGCTTTTTCAATACCCAACGTAGATAAGGACAAAATATCCTCTTCTGTAATTTCTTTATCATTTTCATAGCTTACCTCAGCAGATGTGGTAACAGTACGCAACACACGGCCTGCGGCAGCAATACATACATCATTGAGATTTACATTCAAATCCTCCTCCAACCTACGCTTTACCTGACTGATTGTTTCCCCTACCTTACCGATATCGTGAATCTGTCCATCAATCATCGCTCTGGTCTCATGCTCTTTGGCATACTGTGCCAACACTCGAAACCTGCCATTATTCAGATAACCTACGGTTCCTACAATACTTCTGGTTCCAATATCCAAACCAAAAACTAATTGTCCCTGACTCTCTCTTACTCCTGCCATGTAAAAGCCTCCAGTTTCTTATCAATTTGTTGATAGCTTTCCATAAGTGCTCCACTATTATCTATTACAAAATCCGCTTCCTTACGAAATTCATCCTCAGACAGCTGACTTTTCATTATCTGCGCAATTTTCTCATCACTGTAGCCTCTCGACCTTCGCAGACGTTCTGCCCGTACTTGTTCATCAGCATAAATGTACCACATTTCATCCACAAGCGGTCCATAACCCGCTTCAATTAAAAGTGCCGCTTCAACAAAGAAAAGCTCAATGTCCGGATTCCCTTGTGCAGCTTCGAGCTTATCCATAAGATACTCCCTGACTGCAGGATGCACGATTTCATTGACCTTCTCCAACACCTGCTCATCAGCAAATATTTTGGTTGCCATTACCGTCTTGTCAATCTCGCCGTCTGCACCTACTACATCATTGCCCAAAAGCTCCACCAGTCGCAAAAAGCATGGGGTATGAGCTTTCTTCACCAGATGTGCCACCTCATCCGCCAGATATATTTCACACTTATAATGCTTGCGGATATATTGCAATATTTCCGATTTGCCGGCACCGATACCACCGGTAATCCCTATAAAAAGCAATTCCTTACTTTGCCTCATACCAGTTTTCTCCCGTGTGTAAGTCCACCTCAAGGCTAACAGCCAAATCTGCCGCAGCTTTCATATTTTCCTCTAAAAGCCTACGAACTACATCCACCTCGTCCCGATGTGTTTCTATTAAAAGCTCGTCATGCACCTGCAAAATCAGTTGGGAGCGAAGCTTCGCCTCACGAAGTGCTCTCCACACCTTAATCATGGCAATCTTAATAATATCAGCCGCCGTACCCTGAATAGGAGAATTCATGGCCACTCTCTCTCCAAAAGCTCGTTGCATGAAATTCGACGAGGAAAGCTCCGGTATGGGACGTCTACGCTGAAACATTGTCGTCACATAGCCCTGTGCCTTGGCATCCTCCACCAGCTTATCCAAGAATTCCTTCACCTTCGGATAGGTTGCAAAATATTGTTCAATATATGCCGCCGCTTCCTTGCGGCTGATGCTCAAATCCTGACTTAAACCAAAGGAGCTGATACCGTACACAATGCCGAAGTTTACAGCTTTAGCATTTCTACGCTGTAAATCCGTCACTTCCTCAAAAGGAGTGTGAAACACCTTGGATGCTGTAATTCTATGGATATCCTCATCCATTCGATACGCCTCAATTAGCTGCTCATCACCGGACATATGTGCCAAAACACGCAATTCTATTTGTGAATAATCCGCATCCATCAAAAGATAATCTTCCTTTGGCACAAATACTTTTCGAATACGTCTGCCCAACTCCATTCGCATGGGAATATTCTGTAAATTAGGCTCCGTGGAACTGATACGTCCTGTTGCTGTTATAGTCTGATTCAAATTGGTGTGAATCCTGCCGTCTTCACTAATATAATTGGCCAATCCGTCCGCGTAGGTTGATTTCAGCTTGGTAAGCCCCCGATATTCCAAAATATCCTTGACAATCGGATATTCCTCGGACAACTTTTCCAACACATCCGCTGCCGTAGAATAACCTGTCTTTGTCTTTTTACCACCGGGCAGCTGCATGGTCTCAAATAATACCTCTCCCAGCTGCTTGGGTGAATTGATATTAAAATCCACACCTGCCTGTTTATGAATGGAGGTCTCCAATTCCTGAATCCTTGCCACCAACGCATCACCGTATGACTTAAGCTCCTCGCGTCTGACTGCAATACCTGTCCTTTCCATGTCATATAATACCAATGACAATGGCATTTCCACGGTATTCATTAAGCTGTCCATTCCTACAGCTTCCAGCTTCTTATTCAATATCTCTGCAGCTGCTCTCGCAATATAAGCACCGTAGCAATAGTATTCTCTGCATTTATCAGGTGCTTTTTCCAAAGCCTCTTCCATGCCCATTTTGCCAAAGATTTCAGCCTTACCGGGTATCATCATCCCCAAATGCTCCGCTGCAATCGCCTCTAAATCATAATCATTTTTCAAGGGATTCAGCAAATATGCCGCAATCAAAACATCAAAATAGTGCTCTGTATTATCCTGTGCCAGATAATCATATTGGTGCTTAATATCAAAGGTCTTAATGGCTGTTTGGACAGATAACTCACGCAACGCCTCTGTAATAATCGCTGCCTCGTCCTCGCATGCCTCTGTGGGCTCGTCAAACAAGGAAAGCTGTCCCATCGGCACACTCTTCTGCTTCAATGCATAAAAAAACGTTTCCTTCTCCGACAGAGAAACTGCTACGCCTAATAGCTTACCCTTCTCCCGCATGATAAGAAGTCCTGCCTCTGGAAGCTTTTCTGCTCTCTTTAACACTGCCAGAAATGCATCTATATTATCCATGTTCTGAAAGGATTCGATCACGGTATTATCCCCGGATATCTGCTCCTTGTCAAAGCGATTCAATATATTTTTAAATTCAAGCCGCTTAAATATAGCGTAAGCCTCCGGATTATAATAGCCTTCTGCTTTTGCCGCCTCATAATCCAGTTCAACCTCACAATCTGTCTTGATGGTTGCAAGTATCTTACTCAAATCTGCCAGATTGCGATTCTCCATAAGCGATTCGCGAATACTTTTCTTCGGAATCTCTTCTACATGTGCATAAATATTGTCCAAGGAACCATATTCCACCATTAACGCCCGAGCCGTTTTCTCACCAACCTTAGGTACGCCGGGGATATTATCAGCTGTATCGCCCATCAAAGCCTTCAGCTCAATAAATTGAGTGGGTGTTACCTCATATGCGGCAAGAACATCCTTCTCATAATAATCTTCTATTTCAGTTCTGCCCATTTTCGTCTTGGGGATTCTGATTTTAATATGGTCGGTAGCAATCTGCAACAAATCCCTGTCTCCCGAAACCAAAGCGACCTCAAGCCCCTGCTTTTCAGCCTTTTTAGCCAATGTTCCAAGAATATCGTCCGCTTCCAGCCCTGCCTGCTCCATAATCACCACCTGCATGGCTTTCAGCACTTCCTTCATCACCGGTATCTGCTCGCGAAGCTCCTGCGGCATGGGCTTTCTGGTGCCCTTATAAGCATCATACAGCTTATGACGAAAGGTGGGGGCGTGTACATCAAAAGCAACCGCCAGATAGTCCGGTTTCTCTTCCTCCAAAATCTTAAAAAGAATATTCAGAAAGCCATATATCGCATTGGTGTGCAGCCCTTCTGCATTACTCAGATTGGGTACTCCGTAAAATGCTCTGTTTAAAATACTGTGTCCATCGATTAAAACTAATTTCTGACTCATATTATCCCATTTTCCTGCTTATTTTGCACAACTACCTTTACTGACCAATAACTCTTTCCTAGATTATCAGCCATACGATTAAAAGCATTATCATTATAACTAAAAGGATTTCCAGAATTTCTCCCAGTTTCAGAAACCGATAGTGGAATTTGACCTTTCTCTCAGCTTCCTCCAGACGCTGCTCAAGCTCATACTGTAGGTCGAAGGCATCGCCCTCCTCCAGTCGTTGCATACCTTCCCGTACCAGAAATTGAATGACCAGCTCTTCCTTACAATCGGGACAATTTTCCATATGCTGACCAAATCGTTTTAACAACCTAAAATCAAGCTTCCGCTCTATAAAAAGCGGAATCAGCTTCTCAAATTCCTTGCAATCCATAATTGCCACCCTGTCCCAAAAGCAATACCTTTCACAAGTTATTGCATTGCCAATATAATTTACACATACATAATTACTATACAACATCTTGAAGAAAAAGGCTAGCATTATAAACATTTTCTAAAATATTTTAAACATAAAAAAACCTTGCAAATACAATGATTTACAAGGTTTCACTGCCGGCAGCGGGACTTGAACCCGCACGTGGTTGCCCACAACAGATTTTGAGTCTGCCTCGTCTGCCATTCCGACACGCCGGCATGTGTAAAACTATCTTTACAACAAAATTGATTTTATCACAGATAGCTTCACTTGACAAGTAATTTTTCTAATTTTTTATACTATTAGCAATATTCCATTTGAATCTTGATATCATTCTCTTGAACACTGACATTTGCCAGACTGCCGACTACCAGAGGCATCATAGGGGGAAGGTGACCCAAATCCACATCCATGATAACCGGAACACCTTTTCTGCCTGCCACCTCCAGCACTGCCTCATAAGCATCCAGTCCAATCATTTCCTGTCCAAAGCACAACGGACGTCCGATCAAAAAGCCTTTGACATACTGAAACCAGCCAGCCTCTTCCATCTGCCACATAGCACGGCGAATAGAAAAAACATTCATATCGCAGGCTTCCAAAAACCAAATAAAGCCATCACCCTTATACTTTTCCAAATAATCAAGTGTTTTATCAAAACGAGTGCCCAACAGATTCACAAGACAATCCATGCAGCCTCCTAAAAGCCTGCCCTGAAAGCTGATGGCACTGCTGACAGTCGCCCATTTTACAGAATCTCTGCCCATATAGCTTTGCAGCACCTTCTGCTCTGTTACATTGTAAGGTACTAACGGCATTTCCTCACTCTTTAAGGATTCCCTTTCCCAGAGGGGATAACCGGAAATATTATTGACTCCTCCGGTCAATATGCCAAAAGCATCCTTTATCGACTGATGCCATGGTTCCATACCAAAGGCTGCGGCGCAAGGTCCATACACTGATGCCACATCACAAATGGTCGCAAGCAGATAGGTCATATTCGTATTATCAGAATAACCCATATACCATTTAGGTGCTGCCATCTTCAACCTTTCAAAATCAACATATCGAAGCACCTCGCACATCAATTCACCGCCACCACAGGAAATCAGTACATCGTTTTGTTCACTGCAATAATATTCCATCAGCTCTTCTGCACATTTTTCCGGGGTGTTGCTGATACCTATGCCTTCTCCGCAATAACAGTTGGGACCCAAATCCAGCTTGTATCCTAATTCCCGGAAGGTTTTCTGTGCATTTCCAAATGCTGTATAATAGGGTTCAATATTACAGCCGAAGGAAGGCGCCACAAACCCGATAGTTCCGTTTTGAGGTAAGCTTTTTGGATATTTCATTCTTTACTCCTTACATACAAGCTTTCAGCTTCGTTGAGCTAACTCTATCAGCTTAATTTCATTACTCATTGCTTCTTTAAATACATTCACAAGATTTCTTTGCGCACTGTACAAGCAGGTGTCATTGTGGTTCCTATCCACCTCTCCGGTTAAAACATAGGCCGAATCAATAATCAATCGCACCTGTTTTGCTTTATCCTCCCACTCTACATCCGCAGGAATACTTTGATAAAAAACATAGTTACCCTGCAAGCCCTGTATCGGCTTATCTGAAATCAACACCACCTTGATTCCCCTCTTTATCAGGCTGTCTATTTCCTTTTTCCACTCAGCCAGAAAGGTATCTGCGGCCGAAAAATATACTCTCCTGGTTGCAGTAGATAGCATGTGACGGATTTTGTCCTTTATGTGTTCATAACTTTCTATGGTAATGTATCCTTCCGTATTTAATGCAGGCTTGGGACAATTACGCAACAGATACTCTCGCACTTCTCCTAAATGGTTGATGCGGTTATCACAAAATTCCTCCATGCTTACCGGCGTATAATGTGTCGTGCTGCCCTCCACCACATAAGCACCACCATGCTCCACCAAAGACGAAAGGGCATTATACACATTCGACCTTGATATCCCCGTCTGCTTGGCAACCTCATAGCCGGTCATCTCACCATGCTTCAACAGGCACAAATATACACATGCCTCCTGTCTTCCGAGTCCGAAAAGTATAAGTTTTTCTGCTAAAACAGTTTCTTCCATCACTGCCCAAAGAGACCTTTCTATATTTATTGTATTTAGACTGTCCGCTACACATTTTCAATCTGCCAGTCGATTGGCGCCATCTCATGTGACTGCAAAAAATCATTCACTTTACTAAATGGCTTGCTTCCAAAGAAGCCCCTATAGGCTGATAACGGACTGGGATGTGGTGCCTCCAGAATCAAATGGTTGGGATTGTTCAGCATGCTCTTTTTCATCTGTGCCGGACGTCCCCATAAAACAAACACAATAGGCCTGTCCTGCTTATTTAATGCTCGAATTGCGGCATCAGTAAATTCCTCCCAGCCTTTTCCCCGATGCGAATTGGCCATATGGGCACGCACCGTAAGTACGGTATTTAACATCAGCACTCCCTGCTTGGCCCATTTCACCAGATAACCGTTATTAGGAATAGCACAGCCCACATCATCATGTAATTCCTGATAAATATTCACCAGTGATGGCGGAATATCCACATCCGGTTTCACTGAAAAACAAAGTCCATGTGCCTGTCCCACATTGTGATAAGGATCTTGCCCAATGATTACCACCTTTACCTCACTTAAGGGTGTTAAATGAAATGCCGTAAAAATGTCTTCGGAAGGCGGAAACACCTGTGTCGTATTATACTCCTGCCTTACAAATTCATATAAGGTTTTATAATATGGCTTCTTAAACTCATTTCCAAGCTCTGTCAGCCAGTCATTTGCAATCATGCTCATTTGTCCAAATCCTTCTTCCCATAAAACAATGGTGTATGATATTTCTATAGTCTTACACTTACACCTTTATCGCGGAGATATTCCTTCACTTCTCTAATCTCCAATTCTTTATAATGGAACAGGGAAGCCGCCAATACCGCCTCTGCCTTTGCATCTACCAAAGCCTCATGAAAATGCTCCAGCTTGCCTGCGCCACCGGAGGCAATCACCGGAATACTGACACTCTCTGCCACAGCCTTTGTCAGAGCAATATCATAGCCTGTTTTGGCACCATCACAATCCATACTTGTTAGTAAGATTTCACCGGCACCCAACTTTTCTGCCTTGATTGCCCACTCCACGGCATCCATTCCCATATCTACACGACCGCCGTTTTTATAAATATTCCAACCGCTGCCGTCTTCCCGTCTCTTCGCATCGATGGCAACCACAACACACTGACTGCCAAACTTATCTGCTGCATCACTTATTAGCTGCGGATTCATAATCGCTGCCGAATTAATTGATATTTTATCGGCACCTTCACGCAAAATTGCCTTGAAATCATCAACAGTACGGATACCTCCACCTACCGTGAAGGGTACAAATAAGCGGCTTGCCACCTCACGCACCCATTCCAGCTGTGTCGCGCGACTGTCTGCTGATGCATTAATATCCAGAAAAACCACTTCATCTGCCCCAGCCTTGTCATAAGCTTCTGCAACCTCTGCAGGTGCTCCCGCGTCTCTTAAATTCACAAAATTGACACCCTTTACGACTCTACCATCCTTAATATCCAGACAGGGAATTATTCTTTTTGTATGCATTCTAATGTCCTCCACAGGTGTCTTTCTTGGTAATATTAATAAAATTCTGTAATATCTTAAGCCCTACCTCCGAGCTCTTTTCCGGGTGAAACTGGCAGGCAAATACATTTCCCTTTTCTACGGAAGCATGAATATGCGTACCATATTCTGTAGCCGCAGCCACAATTCCTTCATCCTCTGCCTTCAAATAATAAGAATGAACAAAATACACATAGGAATGCTCCGAAATCCCTTCAAACAGTCGGCTTTTATTCGGATAACTCAAATCATTCCAACCAATATGAGGAATCTTAAGTCCTGTTGATTCGGGAATACGCAATATTTTGCCATCAAGAACGTGAAGTCCTTTCACGCCGGGACTCTCCTCACTGCTTTCAAACAAAAGCTGTAAACCCAGACAGATTCCCAGAAAAGGTGTGTTCTGTTCCACGCATTTATGAATCACATCTACAAGCTGATATGCTTGCAGCTTCTCCATAGCATCGCCAAAGGCTCCCACACCCGGTAAAATCACTCCGTCAGCCGCGAGAATTACATCGGCATCTCTTGTGATTACAACCTCTTCCCCCAGCGAAAGTATTGCTTTTTCCACACTCTTTATATTACCCGCATCATAATCAATAATTGCAATCATTTTATGTCTCTCCGCTCTGTCATTCTTATTGACTCTCACGACACATGTGTATGTCGCACTATTCGTTTTGGTTATCTACAAACTGAGAATCACCCATTTCCTCTTCCTCAGGCAGCAGGTCCTGAAGCACCTCCGGTTGTACCACTTCTTCTTTTACCTCAGGCTCATTCCATGACCCAAAGCCTTCACCCTTTGCAATGGCCATAACCATTCTGGTATATTCAATATCGTCAGGATTGTTGGTAATTTCCTTTGCCTGCTCCTCTGTCAGATGATATTTTTCGGATAGAATTGTCAGGAACTGATTATATACCGCTTCAACCTCTGCATTGGCATTCCACTGTACCGAATAATCATATAAGGTGGGATAATCATATACTGCCTGCAACAGACTGTCCAAGGCCTTTACCTCCTGACCCTCTCCCGCCAACAATTCATACTCTTTCATCCATATTCTAATCGTGAGAATACTTTCGGATTTGCTATACATTACCTGCTCGCTTTCGTTCAATTCCTTACCAAACAGACTTTGATAGCAGGTCTGATAGTCGCCTGCATAAAAGGCTCTTTTGGCCTCCTGCTTCGCACTATAATCACCCACGACCTTCACAAACAGAAGAATGGCTGCTCCAATAGAAAGACATACCACGGACACCAGAAGAATATGCTTTAGAGGAATCTTTTTTCCTTTAGGCTCAAAGCTCACCTCTTTCGGTAGCTTTTCCTTCTTAGGTTTTTTCTCCTTTTTAGGCTTTTTAACCTCTCGTATTTCTTCTTCATCATTTTCAGCATTGCCGTCAGATTTCTTCTCGTCGCCTTTTCCTGCGTTTTTCTTGGTCTTCTTGCCTTTCTTTCCCTTCTTCTTTTCCTTATCCATTTCTCTTAAGATAGACTCATTTTCATCGGAAAGTAGTATATTTTCATTTTCAGGCTCATCTTCATCCTCTTCATTAATGAATTCTAAAAGCCTTGCAAAAAGTCCTTTCTTTTCTTTCTTGGCAGTGTTTCCTTCCACAATTTGTGCGAGGGAATCAGCACTGGCAGAATCAACCACCTCCAAATCATTATCCGACACCATAGAATCGCTTAAGAAATCAAAGGAGTCAAGCTCCTTTAACAATTCATCCTCAACCGATAAACCACCTGAATCAACCTGAGATTCTTCCGCCATATCAATTCCAGATAAAACAGCTTCCAAATCTGACAAATCATTCTCAGCGGTCTGCTCAAAGGCTACCTGTTCACTTGTGTCCTCTTCATTGACATCCTGCTCCTGCATTTTCAAAGCGTTCTTTTCTGCTTTTTCCGCTTCTTTAGCTTCTTTTGTAGCTTTACGAGCTTCCTTCGCCGCTTCCTTTGCCGCCTTACGCGCTTCCTTTGCAGCCTTTTTCGCTTCCTTTTTGGCTGCCTTTTGCTGTCTTCGCTCTTCAACCTTATTATGCTGTGCTGTGCCCAAATCATCGTCTTCTACTGAGTCATCGATAATTTCATTATTGTCTGATTTTTGTAAAAGCTCCTGTATTTCCTTAAGATCAGCATCCTCACTATCATTCAACAGCTCCGACAACCCAACATCATCGAAATCACTGAAAACAGCTTCACTTTGTTCCGTCGAAGTAGCCGCCTCTCTTTGGCTGGCTTCCAACAAACGTTCAATATCCTCTTCACTCATTTCAGCAATATCATCTACCGATGTCGCCATATTACCCAATAAATCATCCGACACAGGTTCCTCTGTCGGCAATTCCTCTATCGGCAATTCTTCTTCCAATATATCCATGGCAAAAGCAGACTCATCCTCTACAACAGACTTATCTGCTGCATCTGCCTCCAAAGACTGCAATCCATCCATATCCGTATCATGTGTCTCTATTACAGACTGCAGAATTGCTTCAACGTCAACATCACTATCTTCGCTTTCTTCAGACAAAGATACAGAACTTTCATCTCCTTGATCCTTTGTTAAATTCTGCAATAATTGATCTAAGTATTCTTCTTGTGAAGGCATTGTTACTCCTCACTTCCTTTGGCATTTTATAAATTCAACAGTATGTTCACATTTGTTTATAGTTTAACATAGGCTACGCAACCAATCAATGGAATTCTTGGGAATTGCAGTCCCCTTTCCCTTTAATTCCTCTGTTAATTGATAAAGCTTCTCGTTGACTCTGTATATATGCGCTTTATTGTTAAAAAAAGCAATCTTTTCAAATGGCCAGCGTATTACCGAAGGAAATTTCATTCCAACACCAAGCTCCAAGATTACTAAATTCTTGTTTAAGGTTCCCTGCAACCACTTGGTATATAATTGCCATTGAGGTAAATAACCATTTTCATCGTATTGTCCGGCATATATATTATTAAGCTGTAATGCTTTTCCACAATCGGGACAAACGCCTATTTGAGGCAAGCTATCAATATTCTTCTGCTTGCAGTCCGGATTCTGTAAACACTCCTGTAATCTGCTTAAATAATCTACAAGTGCCTGTTCCTCAGCCTCTGTTATTTTGTGCAGTCCTGCTCCGCAACCTTCCGGGCATTGCTTCATACCTGTCCCACCGCAAGTCATAACAAGACGATTATCCTTCCATTCAACAGCACTAATTCTCTCATTCATCGCTGTCGAAACCACAAAATAATTTTTATCGGCAAGTATCTTTGCGAGATTGTTTAAGCCTTCTTCAAGAACACTTTCTCCAGTAATGTTATTCCTTCTGCGATATATTTCATCAAGCTGGGGCAACATCCAGCCATTTTCATTTTCCTCCAAATAATTTCTGGCAGCAATATAGCCACGGTCTGTTTTATCCATACCTATTTCATCAAATTCCTCTCCAAGACCAACCAATACCAAATCAGCCTCTTCTATTGCTGACAATATTTCTTCCATCATCTCAAAATCCTTTCATAGCCCTTTCTAAATATCGATTTTGCGGGCATAATGAAAAAGCTGGGAAGCATCCCAGCCTTTTCTTATTTCTAATTGTCCAAATGTCTTTCTTTAACCAAACCGTCTACAATTCTTACCAGATTTCCGATCTCCGGTTTAGACAACTGCGCATCAGCACCAAGCGCCGCACCCTTTTTCTTCATCTCATCATTTACTAAGGAGGAGAAAATAACAATCGGAATATGAGCAGTAGCCTCGTCACTCTTTACGAGCTTAGTTAATCTGTGTCCATCCATCTCCGGCATCTCAATATCGGTAATGATACAACGTACATGTTGGTCAAGAGTACCGTCATTCTTGCACTGTGTAATAACATCATATGCTTTCTGACCATTCTCTGTATGTATCAAATTATCATATCCGGCAATCTTCAAGGAATCTACAATCAGCTTGTTCAACAAAGGAGAATCCTCAGCAATCAAAATAGGCACGGTGCTTCTGGTTCTGGGACCAAGCTCGTTCAATTCAGAAACCTTTAAACCGGTCTCAGGATTGATATCGGAAACAATCTTTTCAAAATCCAAGATAATAATCAACTTATCATTCTTCTTAATAATACCGGTAGCAACACTCTCATCTGTATTGGAAATCGTTGCATCAGGTTTAATAATATCCTTCCATGATACTCTGTGAATACCGATTACCACTTCAACATGGAAAGCTATATCAAGCTTATTAAAGTTTGTTACGATAAATAAACCTTTCTTTTCAGCCTCTCCACGTCCCAAGCAATTCATTAAATCGATGGCAGTAATCATAGTATCACGCGGCATAAAAATGCCCTCTATACTGGGATGAGAATTAGGAACGGGCGTAACTGCCTGATAAGGAATAATTTCTCTAATCTTAGCAACATTAATTCCATACGAATTACCGGCTAATGAGAATTCAAGAATTTCTAACTCGTTTGTTCCATTTTCAAGTAAAATCTTTGTATCCATATTTCCACCTCGCACTTTTTCCCCGATTCTCTATCTCTAATGATATCGAATGGTCCTTCTCTAGTATGAAACTATTATATCATATTTTTCAAAAAAAGAAACTATTTTTTGCTTTCAAAATATACAAATTGCTCCATAGCATCTAAAATGTCTGCAAAATCCTCTCTTGGAGCCAATTCAATGTATTTATTTAACAATTCCATTTCACGTTCTCTGTATTTTCCATAGAAAATATCAAACAGATTATGTCCTCGCATATATATTTTAATCTCTTCCATATATTGTTTGACATCCTGTTCTGTCTTTAAATCCTGTCCTATCACCTGTTTCAGATGCTTACCACTCTTGATGCGATGCAGATATTCCTTCCACTTTTTCAAAAATATACGATAAAAATCCTCTTCAGTAGGAATAATTCCAAGCTTCGCCATTATTTTAGGATTCAAAAAATAATTTTCAAAGGAATAATATTTTAAAATTAATACATTTTCCGGACGGACTCTTGGTAACTTATCCAAATCCTCCAAGTTGCGCTCTTCATAGTATTTGCAAAGCTGCCGCCCCAATTCTATCGGATCCTTACCATCGCTATCCCGCACCATAAGAAACTGATCCTTAATATATATCTGGTTCATATATTTCAGATTGGCATATGTTTTTATATTGGTACAGCTGTTAGTGGTAATGATTGCAATCCGCGACAATTTCCCGTGCTCATCATAGGTCTCCGAATAATATTTCTTTAAAAGAAGAGGCAGGCGACTCTTATCCTGCTTGCCCTCTACAATAAAGACGAAGTTTACATTCATCAAATCATTTGCCGTATATCCCAAATCATCCAAAATTACACTGATGTCAGTCTTTTGCTTCACTGTAGAATAGCCTTCCGAATCAAGCACTACCTGTCGTATCTGTTTGCTGTTAAAATTCGGCAATAAATTAGGTGAATGTGTGGAAAAAATCACCTGATTCTTGCGTGACAGACGATAAAGAATCTCTCCTGATACCCTTTGCAATCTCGGATGAAGAAAAATCTCCGGGTCCTCTATCATAATAATACTGGGAAGACTTTCCTCGATTTCTGTATATGCTTCCAACAAAGAAAACAAATACATGCAACGCATACCTTTGCTCATTTGTTCAATGGGTCGCGTCAGATTTCCGGAAGGATGACTTATTTCAGTAGTAACCTGCAGCATTTTTTCCACATCACGGTTCATGGAATAGATAATTTCATCCTGTCCGCCATTCTTATGAAAGCTCTTATTGACCTTTTGTGCAAATTCATCCAGATTTAAATGGTACAGCTTATAATCCAAAAGCTTAGCGGTCTCAAATACATCCATTTCCTCCGGCTTTTTCTTTTCAATCAGACCGATACAAGAAAAACAATAATTACATTTTTTGGCGGAACTAAACATACAGCTTCCGGCCCTCATTCGCTGTAACAGCTCTTTTTCCTGTAATAACAACAAATCCTTTTGTAGCTGCTCCAGACTCCTCTCCGTATCAATATAATAGATACGTGGAAATATTTCCTTCACATAACGATTATCCTTTTTATAACCGTCATCATATCTTACTTTTCCGTCACGATTGGCAATCATGGTGAAAGTCAGAATACCATCATGAAATGAAGGTAGCTTTTTATAAAAATCCTGTAGCCATGCATCCTTCTTGCGATATCTGCTCACCATTCCCCTCTTGTGCATCTGCTCTAAATCTTCTTGCTCAAACTCCAAGGAAACGGATATTTCAACATTGGCATGATCCTCTCCAAAATCATCCGGTTTTATATGATAATCGCCACCAGCTGCACGAATAGCATCCAAAACCGTACTTTTACCGGTATTATTCTGTCCGACCAGAATAAGCGCATTTTCGATATTTTTAATATGCATATCTCTGATTGACTTAAAATTTTGAATATGTATTGCAGCTATCTTCATTTTCGTCGCCTCCTGCTTACTCTAATCATAACGCAGGTCATATCATTCCGCAAGCTTGTAAATAGTTTCCGGTTGTACTAATACAAAAAAAGAGTAGAAACTCTACTCTTTGAATAAACAACTTATATTAAACTATTGGTATTATACCTTCAAAACCGAACACTGAATATCTATCTTCAAGACTTCCGTTAAGCTTTCGGTCCTTCGACCTTCGCTTCTCTCTGGAATAACTCCCGACCTTCTGGTTAAGCCTTCGACCGATTA